>NZ_SRHY01000043.1 GCF_004565465.1 Lentibacillus salicampi | reverse complement strand
AATGACATAAACGTGAAGCTTATTTGGCATACCCTTTTTTAAATCATTTCCATTTTTTTACATAAAAATAGGTTGTAGTGAAATGAAGCGGGATTTTTTGAAATACTTCTGTCCAAGGCTCCTAGCTGATTCCCCAAAAACCGAATCACTTCTTCAGGGGTTTCAAATTCACAATTTAAAAAAGTGAGGTGTTCCCTCATATATTGATGGATAACGGCCCTCTCGTTGGTCATAACCTTTTCAATTCGATTTACATCACTTTCTCCAAGTATCGTGCTTACATGGACAACGGGAATTCCCGTATCGTCATCTATTGGAATTGTACTGACAATGAAGTCGATATCGTTAAGTGACTGATAATGTAAATTATATAATTCCGTTGTACCTTTAACATTTAGCATCTCACCAAACTTGTCCTTTAGTTTATACAATAGTAGCTGTGCACTTCCTAATCCTGTTGCACAGACAATCAGACAACTTTTTCTTCTCGAAGCTAATTTCTTCATCCGCTCCTGGGCCACTTCAATGTGAAGCGCCAAATACCCAATCTCATGCTCATCTACATGAATACCAGCCTTTTCATCGAGTACCTCAGACCCTATTAAAGCCGCTTCAAAGGAAGTTGGGTACTTAGCTTTAATTTCCTCCAGCATCGGATTTCGTATATTCATTTGATATATATACCGGTTAACTGCCGGCTTTAAATGCAGTGCCAGATTCATCAGCAATTCCTTATCATCGGAAAGATTAAAATGATACTTCTCGTCAATCCTTTCCACCATCTCCGTTGCGAGGACGCGAATTTCCTTATCAATTACCGATTTTATCTTTTCTGTATCTTTGTCCGAGCCCATTAACTTGGTCCCCTGCAAGTGAATGGCAAGATAGGCCACTTCATCTTTGGGGAAACTCACCTTTAATACGTTCTCAATATCCCGTATAATTTGCTCGGCTACAGTGAATTCCTTTTGACCCTTTATCTCATATAGGTCACTATGGATAATTTCCACATGGTTATCTTCTCGGATCCGCTTGTAGGCAATAGCGAGATGTGTCATTAAATTTTGCAGGCTGACATCAGAAATAATAATCCTGTGCTTCCGCAACTGAGTTAAAATACTGTTTCTGATTACTTTTTGTTCTTTTTGGGGCAATATTTCCACCCAGTTCGGATTATCTTCCATAACGGATGATGGTTGATTAAATATGTATTCCGATATACAAAACCTTATATTCGTTTCACTGCCATTAACTTTGATTCCGTAGTTTGGCTTGTGATCAAGCGACAAGTCATATTCATGAAGGATTTCACGGACTTTTTTCAAATCACTTTGTAGTGTGGAACGGCTAATGTAAAGTTCTTCTGCAAGCTCTTCCATTTTTTCGTAACTGGAGTGCAGCAACAGCCTCTCGATTAGAAAGGTCACACGATCACTCGGCTCGACAGGAATTATTTCTTTTATTTTTTCCATTTCCTGAAGAAACTCATTAAATGCTACCTCATCTGCGGCTTCCAGTTTATAACCCTTACCCCGAAAGGAGTCAATGCTCATGTTATGTTTTTGTAGTATTTGGTTTAACTTTTGAATTTCATTCCTTATCGTTTTTGAACTTACTTGCAAATCCGCCGATAGCAGTGAACTTGTGACAGGATCTTTCGCATCTTTTAGTATACGTATGATTTGTTTCTGTCGGGAATTCATCCGGGATCTCCCTTGTCTGCATATTAGTTTTTATTATCATAAATATAGCATGTATTGAAAGGCGGAGGCAAAGTTAATGAGTAATAACATTCATATAATTTGTGTTTTTCCTGGGATTGAAGATAAATCTTCTCAGTAAAGAATAAATATCACGCGAATACAAAGAAATATAAGTAGATAAACAAAAACCAAGTTCACGCAATCTGAACTTGGTTTTTTTAAAATTCCTATTCTATTCCACAAACCCTGACCATGGTGTTGCTGTTTCTTTAACAGCCTTTTTCACTTTATTTAAGTTCTCCAGCCCAGTTGTTTCAAGCCACCGATACTGCGACTCTTTTCCTTCTTCTGCAAACGGCTGAACGCCGTCTTTCCAGATGGCCCGTCCGCAAAGACAGCCGCTGAATTTGGCGCCGGCATCTTTGGCGAAATGGAGCGTATCGACAAATTGGTCATTTGTGACACCACCACTCAAATAAATAAATGGCAGGCGGCTTTTTTCGGAGCACGAACGATAAAAATCTGCTGCTTCTTTTTTGTTGAATACAGGTTCATAATTGTCATACTGCTCATAGCCTTCAATATTGTAAATGGATACCGGTACTTCCACTTTCAGCAGGTCAATGCCGTATTCCTCTTTGGAAAATTCTTTCATGAAATACTCCACAATCTCCGGTTTCTTCTTGGCGAATTCAGCACTTTTGGAACCTAAGCCCTCCGCACTGTAAGAAACAGGCTCCAATATGAACAGGAGATCGTTTTGTTTGCATTCATCACCAACACGCTTGATAAAAGCTTTTTTGATGGTATTATATTGTTCTTCTTCGTTGTGGTCATAATATATAAGAAGTTTTAGGGCACTCACACCATTTTTAATTAAGTCCTGTACGGCATAATTGTCAACTAAGTTCGGTAGGCGTCCTTTTTCAGCAGTGGCGTAACCAGTTTTTTCATAGGCCATGATTAAACCGATATCATCATTTAATTTGCTTGCAGCGTTCCAGCCGTATTCAGGATCAAGCAAAAGGGAAGATGACTGGTTTCCAAGCACTTCACTGACACCTTCTTTAAATTGGCTGACACCATCTTCGTAGGTAATGCTGTTGTTCAATGATTGAATCATTTTGCCTAAAGAACCCCGTTGGTCCATGGCTGTAGCAAATACCAGGTTATTTTGATCCGAAATCAATTTTAATCCTTTTAATTTACCGTCAGTTAACTGCATATAAATTACCCTCCTAATTCAATAACTTCTACTTTATCTTTATAAGTAACAATATCCGACTCTTCTATATGCGGATACCAGTAGAGACAATTGGCCATCGAATAAGCGCTAGCAGTTTTAAGAGCCTCCATTGGATCAGTATTCTTTTCCAACTCCTTTGTGAAAGCACCAAGAAAGATATCACCTGAAGCCGTTGGATTTTTAGCCTTGATAGTTGGTATCTCTACTCTGTATAGTTTTTTATTTATTTTGGCGACACTTCCCTTATCACCAAGTGTGATAATAAAGTTTGAAGATAACGTGACATTATTTAATTGCTCTATTAGTGATTCAAGATTGTGTTCAGACTTTGCAGATCCAAATAAATCAAAAAACTCGAATTTATTTATTTTTACGAGCCACGGTTCAGCTTTAATTCCTTCTTTAAGGTAATCACCGCTGCTATCTAAGAGACATTTAGCTCCCTTTTTCTCTAATTCATGAATTAAATAGTAATAAAAACTCTTATCAACATTACTTGGTAAGGAGCCAGAGAATATAGCAAAATCATTTGGTTTAACTTTGCTTATTAATTTCTCAACAAAATGCTTCTCTTCGTCCTCATCTATATGCGGGCCTTTTTCGTTTATAACGTGGACTTGGCCCGAGCTTTCATCAACTATTATTGAACATATTCTTGTCGTTTCTTTAATCTCGGTAACTGTACTATCAATTTTGGCATCGGTAATCATTTTTTGAAGCTGACTTCCTGTATAACCTCCTAAGAAAGTACTTATTTGAAAAAAAGGTTTATTTTGCACTAAGAAAGAACGGATAACGTTAAACCCTTTTCCACCAAGAACATCTATTGACTTTTTGGCTCTGTTAACACTATCTTGAGTAAATTCATCCAAAAAAATCGATCTGTCGAGAGCCGGGTTCGGACAAACCACATGAATCATGGGGCATCACTCCAATATTAAAGGACATTTATATACTTGTTCACATGTATATATTAGTCTAATTTAAAGTTAAATGCAAACATTTACTTTGCATTTAATTAAAAATGCAAATAAAAACCTTGCATTTTTTTGGTTTTGTGTATATCATTAAAAATGAAGCGATTACATTAAAAGGCGGGTGATGATTCTGGTTCCCTATGAGCGACAAAGTGAAATTTTAAAACTACTACATGAGTACAGGTCAGTTAAGATATTGGAGCTTTCAAGCCACTTTGGCGTGACAAGAGAGACAATAAGAAAAGATTTGTACGATATGGAAGAAAAGGGTGAAGTTCGGAAAGTTCATGGAGGTGCTATTTTAAATAAGGCTAATCACGAGACAAATTATGAAAGCCGTAAAAACATAAATGAGTCTGAAAAACGCGAGATCGCAAAAAAGGCATCAGAGTTCGTGAGAGATGGTGATACCATCTATGTTGATTATGGAACTACTGTTTCTTACTTTATAAAAGAGATTATGAATAAGAAAAACTTAACGATCATAACAGCATCAATGCCATTGGCGACAGAATTAAATGACTATACGAAGTTTGATATTATTCTAATTGGCGGTTTCATACGTAAAAATGAGAAGTCGTTATTTGGACCGATTGCACAGCGGATTATCCAGGATATATATGTTGATAAAGGATTTTTTGGCACGGGAGGCGTAGATGCCAAAGTTGGTTTCACAAATTTTCATCAGGGTGAGTCAGAAATATCAAAATTAATGATTAATCACTCTCAAAAAAAAGTCATGATGGCGGATTATGCAAAGTTTGATACTGTAGCCATGAATAAAGTGGCTTCTCTATCAGATATTGATATTTTGATCACTGATTGTAAAGCAGATAAGCATCTATTGGAGGAAATTGGAGAAGGAGTAGGGGAAGTCATAACAGTAAAAGTAGAGGAGGCAGAAGACTTTGAAGAATAGTTTTTTAGATAAAGAGTTAATTATTGTAAATTCAAACGCTTCCAGTAAACATGAGGTATTGGAAAGTTTAGGTTCCTTAATGATTGAAAAAGGATATGCGAATGAAAATTACATTGATGGATTAAAGACAAGAGAAAAAGAATTTGCTACAGGACTCAGCGTTAAACCGGTTGGTGTCGCAATCCCTCATACCGATTCAAGTTATGTGAAAGAGGACAAGATTGCCATAATGACGCTTGATGAACCGGTGGCGTTTGAAGAAATGGGTGGGTCAAATTCAGTCGATGTGCAACTGGTTATTTTATTTGCTTTGACAGATGGCGATGACCACTTAAAGGCATTGCAAAACATTATACAAGTCATTCAAGATGAATCGTTTGTTCGTGAAATGGTCACTGTCGCAGACAAAGAAAAAGCATATGAACTATTTGAAAGTAAACTTACACAATTAGAGGAGGAAGCATAATGAAAAAAGTATTGGTCGCTTGTGGTGGAGCAGTTGCAACGTCAACAGTAGCAGCAGGAAAAATTAAAGGCTTATTGAAAGAAAATAATATAGAGGCAGACGTTCAGCAATGCAGGGTGAGTGAACTGGCGTCTAAAGCAGATAGCGCGGATTTAATCGTGACGACCGCAAAAGTAGAACGTGATTACGGTGTACCGGTAATTCATGGTATCGCCTATATTTCCGGTATGGGAATTGACAAAACAAATCAAGAAATTCTGGATAATCTAAAATAGTTATTTATAGAGGGAGGAGCAAGCAATGAAAAAAGTATTGGTCGCTTGTGGTGGAGCAGTTGCAACGTCAACAGTAGCAGCAGGGAAAATTAAAGGCTTATTGAAAGAAAATAATATAGAGGCAGACGTTCAGCAATGCAGGGTGAGTGAACTGGCGTCTAAAGCAGATAGTGCTGATTTAATCGTTACGACTGCAAAAGTAGATCGTGATTACGGTGTACCGGTTATTCATGGTATAGCCTATATCTCTGGCGTGGGAATCGATAAAACAAATCAGGAAGTGCTGGATAATTTAAGATCCTAGAATTGACATCAAATAGGGGGAGTCAACCATGGCAGTTATTGAATATATTCTTGATTTAGGACCGACTGTAATGTTGCCGCTTGTCATTCTGGTTTTAGGTTTACTATTGCGTCAAGGTATTGGTAAATCATTACGTGCAGGAATTATGGTCGGTGTCGGTTTTGTTGGTGTTAACCTTGTTATCGGTCTTCTGACGGACAATCTGGGGCCGGCTGCCCAGGATATGGCCGAGCGTTTCGATTTAGGGCTTTCCGTTGTTGATATCGGGTGGCCGGGAGCCTCGCCAATGGCATGGGCCTCATCAATCGGAACAATTGCTATCCCGGTAGCCGTTCTCGTTAACATTGCCATGTTAGTTTTAAAAATGACACGCGTCGTGAATGTGGACATTTGGAATATTTGGCACATGACGTTTACCGGGGCGATTGTTCATATCGCGACTGGAAGTTTCTGGCTGGGTATTGTAGGCGTTATTATCCATTCGGCTTTTGTCTATAAATTAGGTGACTGGTTTGCACCTGTTACGCAAAAACATTTCGGACTGGAAGGCATCGCCATTCCCCACGGATCAGGGACATGGTCAGCACCATTCGCGGTTGTTATCGATTCGATTTTGGACAGAATACCTAAAATCAAGAAGTTAAACTTCAATTCGGAAAAAATTGAAGAGCGATTTGGTGTGGTAGGCGAGCCGGTTGTGATTGGTGCATTCCTTGGATTGGTCATCGGTTTTCTTGCCGGTTATCCATTATCAGATATTTTACCGTTAGCGATTCAAATGGGCGCCGTCATGGTCTTAATGCCGACAGTTGTTAAATTTATCATGGAAGGGCTTGTCCCGATTGCAGACGCAGCGCGCGGCATTCTGGACAAACGTTTTCAGGGTAAAGAGTATTACATTGGACTCGATCCCGCATTGCTTCTGGGGAATTCACAAGTTGTTGCAGCCAGTTTAATATTTGTACCGTTAACCATCCTGATTGCCGTTATTTTTCCGGGCAATGAAATCCTTCCATTTGGCGACTTAGCCACGATTGGATTCTTTATATCGATGGCCGTGGGAATTCACCATGCCAACTTATTCAGAACATTGATTTCCGGTACGTTCATTATGGTGATTACCATCTGGATAGCGAATATGACGATCGGCTTTCATACAAAACTTGCAGAAAATGCAGGAACAATTGATGGCGGACAAGTCGCTTCATTAGACCAGGGTGGAAGCCCAATAACGTTCATTCTTACAGAGTTATTACAGCCGCAAAATATCATACCACTTATTATTATCGGTGGATTATATGTATTTTCCGTTATCTTCACTTACCTTAAATTTAAACGCGGCAAAATGTACGACGAAGAAAAGACAACAGGAGTTGAATCAGAATGAAAGCACTTGTATTAGAAGATAAGCAGCACTTTGAAGTCCGTGATATAGAGAAACCGACGATTTCAGAGAACCAGGTATTGGTTAACGTATCGTATTGCGGGGTATGCGGCTCTGATTTAGATCGCTATTTCAAAGGTAAAGTTCATTTTTTCCCGATGATATTAGGACATGAGTTTTCAGGCGTGATTGAAGAAGTTGGAGACAAGGTCACATTTTTTTCTGCCGGAAACCGTGTCGCAGTGGCACCCTTAGTTCCATGTGATCAGTGTGAGAATTGTCTGCGGGGCAAGCCGTCGCATTGTGAAAAATACAGTTTTATCGGTTCACGAGAAAAAGGAGCCATGGCTGAGTATGTTGCAGTCGATGAACGAAATTTAATCCACGTCCCTGAAGAAGTGAGTTTAGAAGAGGCTGCGCTAATCGAACCATTGACAGTCGCCATGCATGGGATTGAGCGAATCAACTTTGCAGCCGGAAGTGAAGCCGTTATTTTTGGCGCCGGAACAATCGGCATGATGACGCTGCTCGCCTTAAAAGCAAGAGGGGCAGGCGATATCACGGTCATTGATATCAATTCGGAAAAATTGAACGTTGCCCGTGAGCTTGGCGCAACAGAGACTGTCAATTCGCAGCAGACAGATCTGCATGAGTACTTTGCAAACCATAATAAGCCGGCGATTGTCTTTGAAACAGCAGGCGTTGCTCAGACACAAAGGCAATGTATTGAAGTGGCAGATCATACCGGAAAAGTCGTTTATATCGGAACGGCGACAAGTACCGTCGAGTTCCCGCCGGAAGTATTTGAACAGATACTGCGAAAAGAACTGGAGATTGCCGGTTCATGGATGTCATACTCAACGCCGTTTCCGGGGTATGAATGGAAAGCCGGACTGCAATATATCAAAGACGGTATTATTGATGTGAAACCATTAATCGATGAAATTTTTGAACTGGAAGATAAAGAAAAACCATTTGATAGAATGAAAGATCCTTCAAGTAGCTCAATTAAGTATTTATATAAGATTGACTAAGTTAAAATGAGCTTACTTGGAGAGATTATTGCATCGTTTATCTCCATTTGAACGTTTTTGAACGATCATGACTAACTTGATGATTTTCAGCAGAGCCTGGAAATCATCTTTATATGATTAACATCAAAAGGCTTTACTAAAATATAAGTTTAAAGTGTAGTTAAAAGTGAGGATGCGAAATGGTACAAAAATTAATCTTCTTTGATATAGACGGTACATTATTAAATGATGAGAAGCAGCTCCCGGGATCAACCAGACAGGCGATTAATGAATTGCAAACAGCGGGCCATCTAGTAGCTATTGCGACAGGACGTGCGCCATTTGCGTTTAAGTCAATACAGAAAGAATTGAATATTAACTCCTATGTCAGTACCAACGGGCAGTATGTCGTGCACGATAACGAAGTGATTTATAAAAACCCGATTACTCCAACTATCCTGGAGGGGTTGGAGAAGTATTCAGCGGAACGTAATCATCCACTGGTTCACCTTAATAATAATGACTGGTACAGCAACACGAAACATCATCCCTTTATTAAAGAGGCAATTGATTCACTGAAGATTGGACGGGATGTCACTTATGATCCAGAATTCTACCGTGATGGGGAAGTTTACCAAACGCTATTATTCTGCGCTGATGGTGAAGCGGAATATAACAGAACGTTTGATCAGCTTAATTTTGTACGTTGGCATAATTATTCTGTTGATGTCACACCGTCCGGAGGCTCCAAAGCTGAAGGCATCTCTCGATTGATACGACAATTACAGATTCCAGCTAACGATATCTATGCATTTGGTGACGGGTTAAACGATATTGAAATGTTACGGTCCATCCAAAACAGTTTCGCAATGGGAAATGCATCAGATGTCGTAAAAAAGGCGGCCAGTAGTGTAACCAAAGATGTAAATGATGATGGAATCTGGCATGGATTGAAAATGGCAGGATTACTGGGAAAAGGACATTCGACGGCCGCCGAATAAGCTTCACCATTTAATACAAAAAGAGAGTGCAGAAGAAAAAAAGGAAAAATCAGAAGAAATAGCTTTGGTGATTCTGCGAAAAGGATATGCAGCTGAGGATATTATTGAAGTGACAGGGCTCAAAGAAGAGGAGATGGATACTATAAAATCGATGCTGTAACTTTAACATATCAGATCGGGTAAGTAGCGCTGAAACGAGTGAGAGCAGGGTCGATCAGGGCGAGCCATTCTAAAATCGACGAGAGATAAGTCGCCAAATAAACAATAAAACGTTAAAATTCATCCCCAGCCGAACCGAATTTCATACCCAAAGAAGTAATCCAAGGATTATACAGGGTTACTTCTTTTTTCGCTGTGTTAAAATAATGGAATATGAGGTGACTGCAGGAATTACTTTGGAGGAAAACAGATTGGCAGAGAAAAATACCAGACATGAAAAATTTATTATATTAACTGTTGCATTGGGTGTTATATTAAATCCGTTGAATACGACGATGATCACGGTGGCATTACCATCGATTACGAAAGACTTTCAGCTGGATGCAACGGATATTTCGTGGCTGATCGCTTCCTATTTTATCATCAGCGCAGTTTTTACACCGTTAATTGGCAAACTAAGTGATGCGTATGGCCGGAAAAACATCTATTTAATTGGATTGGCCCTGGTCGTTGTATCCTCCATTTTGGCCCCTTTATCACCGAATATGCCTGTACTGCTTGCGATGCGAGGGGTTCAGGCGGTTGGAACGTCAGCCCTTTATCCGGCCGGGATTGGAATCGTCCGAAATACTATCCAGAACAGGCAAAACCGGGTCATCGGGACGTTATCGGTTTTCGCGACAACATCGGCAGCATTTGGACCAACCATCAGCGGATTGCTGATCCAATTTGGCGGATGGCCGGTCATTTTTTATGTGAATTTACCAATACTCGCGGTCGGTGCTGTTTTAGCAATCCTCTATATACCGAAAGACGAGAAAACGAAGGCAACAACATACAAATGGGATGGAATTGGCATCATTTTATTTAGTTTATTCATCACCAGCTGGATGGTATTTTTGCTGTCGCTGGAAAATGGATTCCAGGTTGGCACATTGCTGCTTGCCACTCTCCTGACGGTGATGTTTTATGCTTTTGAAAAAAGAAGAGATACGCCATTCATCAATGTCAACTTCTTCCGGAAAAATTTAAACATCGCTCTGATTTATGTACATTATATTATGGCAACGCTCATCTTTTTTGCTATTCTACTGAACTTGCCCACTTATTTACAAAGTGTGCTGGGTACAAGCTCCAGGATGGCAGGCATTATCATGCTTTCATTATCGATTTTTGCGATGTTACGACCTCCGTTGCCACGAGGTGGATGGAACGAGCAGGATTTCGTATTCCTTTAGTCACAAGTATTCTGGTCGTTTTAGTTGGTATTTTCTTATTATTAACCGTTGATCATGCTTCACCATTATATTGGGTTGCGGTCGTGCTGGCTGTCTTCGGTATCAGCAATGGTATCCACAATATCGGTTTGCAGAATTTATTGTATACGTTTATCGATAAGGCTGAGAGCGGCGTTGCGTCGGGACTTCTCATGACGTCACGGTTTATTGGAAACATCCTCGCGTCCAGTATCTATGGCGTTGCCTTTGCAACCGGGATGAGTGACAGCAATATGGGGACGATGACGATTGTATTGTTAGTAGTTGCGCTGTTATTGCTTCCGGGAATGCTTTTTGTGACAAGACATGAAAAGGGGTAGAGCTGGGAAGGCGAGTTTGTGCGGTTATGCGTGTGCGAGGGGATTGTGGGGAAGGCAAACGTCGAGAAAGAAACTCGTGCGAGGGCAGTTCTAACCTGTACGGGAACGCCTCCAACTCGTGCAGGAATGCCTCAAACTCGTGTGAGAACAGCCCCAACTTGTACAGGAAGTATCCAAACTCGTGCGGGAGCCAGTCAAACTCGTGCGATGGTACCATTCAAACGTGCGAGAATAGCCTTAACCCGTGCAAGAGCAGCCTGCTCTATGTACGAGCCAACCTTAGCCGTAACCAATAAAGAAAACTTTCGGCCGGGCCGAAAATTCTCCACTATAACAGAAGCTGCTTCCCCGCGCGGCTTCTCCCATCATGCCTCCCCAACTTGCTCTTTGAATTTCGTAAATACTTGCCCAATAACATCGGCAACAGCCTGCCATCCAAAGAAGCAGCCTATGTACCTCACCATTTGTCCCGCAATATCCGCACAAGATCATAATTCCAATACTTTTAATTTCGTTTTATATCCTTATCCGCGGAACAGCAAATCTTTCCTTGCCAAAGCATATAAGGCATTCCGGGAAGTGTTTATTGAAATGCCAACTGTGTCTGCAGCCTTAATCGCAGTTGTAAAAGGGTTGAAAACGTATAGATTCATACTTGTTTCTCCGATTCTGTCTGACATTGCTCCAGCCCTTGTGCAGCAAGTTGCTCAGCAGATTCCAGTTTGTCAGTGATGCGGCTGGCCATTCGGTTGCAGGCATTTTAAAAAAATAAGATTCGCTTTCCCCAATGGGGATTGTCCCCTCTGACATCAATTAGCATATCGTCATATCGCGGACGTTCTTTTTCCAGTTCTTCACAACAAAAAAAATCGGCTTTGTAATGGTTTTGGATTGAACTAAATCCAAAACAACAGAACAAATTAAAGCAGGAAGTGTTGTTCTGCAGGAACGTTATGAATGTAAATAAAATATCGTGAAGGCGAGTGCATAAGTTTGAGCAGGTATTCGTCTTCTTTTTCTCCCGCATATAACTGGCAGTTGGACCCCCACTTCAAGACGATGAGTTAAACATTATCGGATGAGCGGGGTCCAACTGCCAGTAAATGTCCGATTCTGTTCGGGCCCGCACGATGCGGGTCACAAAGGCGTTGTCACAGGACGTGACGAACTTAGCCTTTGTTCCTTTTCATCAGTGGGGATAAAGAAAATCCCCACTGATTGAAGTTTCACTTTATTTCTCCTTGTATTCTTTTGGAAAATCTGGAAAAGATAAAGACCATAATGGAATTATTCTGCAGGATAGTTAGGAGGCAGACCAGTATGGCAGATGAAAATAAAGAAAAAACCGATGAAAGCCGGCGCAGATTTATTAAGAATACAGGTATGGTCGCCGGCGGTGTTGTTGGCGGGTCATTATTTGGCGGTCTTTTAACAAGCCAATTTCAGGACGATTCTGATACACAGACCAAGAATAAGGAAACTACCCAAAGTTTACAGGAAGCGCGAACATTTTTCAGCCGTAAAGAAGACTTTGAAACATTGGCGGCCGCAACGGAGCGTATTCTGCCCAAAGATGATGAAGGTCCGGGTGCGATTGAGTTGGGGGTTCCATTTTTCATCGATAAGCAATTGAGCGGGTCTTGGGGAACAAATGCGAAAGCTTACATGAAAGATCCCTTTTATCAAAATAGACAAACGCAAGAATATCAGCATAAGGATACCCAGCAAAACAAATCCGGTCCCAATACAAGTACGCAAGCGCCGTCACGCACCCCGAGATATCAAACAAGACTGAACAGGGGTGACATTTACATTCAGGGGCTTAGACGAATGAATGAAGTCAGTCAGAAAAAATTCGATAACAAATTTACTGATCTTGAAGCTGACCAGCAGGATGAAGTGCTGCAGGCGTTTGACAATGGCGAAATTAATATGAAAGGAGTGGCGGGCATCACATTTTTCAACTTGCTGCGGCAAATGACGCTGGAAGGGGCTTTTTCTGATCCGGTATATGGCGGCAATCGAAATATGATGGGCTGGAAAATGAAAGAATATCCAGGGCCGCGCATGAGTTATACGAAGCAAGTGACAAGTGATGAATTTGTCAAAATGGAACCTAAAAGCTTGCGGGATTATCAATCATGATAGGAGGTACCAGACATGGCGAAAAAACTGGATAAAGTGGATGTCGTTGTCGTTGGAACAGGCTGGGCAGGTGGTGTCATATCTGCTGAACTGGCCAAAGCCGGCAAAAAGGTGGTGGCACTGGAAAGAGGGGACAAAAAAAATATAGAGGATTATACAGGTGTTAAAGATGAACTGCGCTTTATGAATCGCTATCAAATGATGCAGGATTTGTCACATGAAACCATTACGTCCCGCAACACCATGGATGAACAAGCATTACCGGTCAGAACCCGGGATGAAATGATGGCTGGAACCGATACCGGCGGGGGCGGCGTCCACTGGGCAGGAGCCGTTTACCGCTATACACCATATGATTTTGAAATTTACAGCAAGACGGTGGACCGTTACGGAAAGGACAAAATACCGGCCGGCATGACGATTCAGGACTGGGGAATTACGTATGATGAAATGGAGAAATACTATGATCGCTTTGAAAAGACGGCCGGTATTTCAGGAGAAGCGGATCCATTGGGACCGGAGCGCTCGAATGATTACCCCAATCCACCGCTGAAAGAATCACGGCCTGTCCGTCTGTTCAAGGATGCCGCGAAGGAATTAGGCTACCATCCCTATCAGGTCGCATCCGCCAATGTCTCACAGCAATACGAAAATCCTGATGGCGAAACGCTGAACGCTTGTATGTATTGCGCTTTTTGCCATTATTATGGCTGTGATTTCGGTGCTAAATCGGATCCGCTGATGACCGTCATCCCGACCGCTCAAAAACACGATAATTTCGAACTGCGGACGCAAGCCTATGTTCGCCGCGTGCTTTATGATGGCGGCAATAAAGCAAAAGGTGTGATGTATGTCGATACAGAAACCGGTCAGGAATTTGAACAGCCGGCAGATGTCGTAGTTTTGGCCGCATTCACTTTCACCAATAATCGTCTGTTAATGTTGTCGGAGATAGGCAAACCGTATAACCCGGAGTCCCGAACAGGGGTTATCGGCAAAAATTTCAATGGGCAGATGAATATTACCTTTCTGGGAGCCAGAGGCTTTTTCAAAGATAAGAAATTCAATCTCTACGGGGGCGCGGGCGCACTCGGCGGAACCATGAGCGATTTTGCCGCTGATAATTTTGACCATTCGGATGTCGATTTCATTAATGGTGGTGCCATCGAGCTCAGACAGTATGGAGAAGGGGCCATCACCAGCAACCGTGTTCCAAAAGACAGCCCTAACTGGGGATCTGAATTCAAGAAAAACGCCAACTTTTATGCATACCGGAACCTGACTACCTGGTATACATCGGCGATCATGTCATGGTGGCATAATTATATGGATTTGGATCCGACCTACAAGGATGATTTCGGTGATCCGTTGCTCCGTGTAACCAATAAATATACTGACCAGGATCGGAATATCGCCAAGTTCGGTATCGATAAGTGCACTGAAATTATGGAGAAAATGGGTGCAGACATTATTGATAAGGATGAAATCCCGGAAGAGTTTGACCATATATACCAGGGTGGCCATTATGCAGGCGGTGTCATTATGGGAGATGATCCGGAAACGTCCGCCGTCAACAATTATCTGCAAATGTGGGATGTGGACAACCTCTTTGTGGTCGGCGGATCGGCATTTCCGCACTTCCCGGGGCACCACCCGACGGTCACGATCGGGTCGCTCGCATACCGGGCAGCTGAAGGCATAGAAAAATATCTCAAAAACGGCGGTCAGCTTGTAAAGGGAAAACAGGAAGCATAGGAAATCAGAAAATATCAAATGTGCAGATGAGGTGACCTAATGGGAATAACGAATATTGGTATACCAGGGCTGATTTTAATCGTGACGCTGGCTCTGATTATATTCGGTCCAAAAAAATTACCTGAAATAGGCAAGGCAACAGGGCAGACATTGCGGGAATTCAAGAAATCAGCCAGTGACCTGATAACAGACAGCGATGAAACGAAGCGTGATTCTGAAGAAAAACATTAGTGAGCGATGGGGAAAACCGGAAATCTAAAGGAAGCATGGCATGCTTTGAAACAGCCATGCTTTTTAAAGCTTCATATGACAGCCTGAAAAGATCAGGGTTGATTCAAGAAAAAACCTTAATTGGACCCGGAAGGCCTGGCAGTATATCTGAATCTGCTTATTGCTCCCGGGAAAGCTTTTTGTGACAAGACATAGCAAGAGGTAAAGATGGAAAAAGCTCTCTTGAGAGGGCATACATGCAAGAGGGGGGGGAACTCATGCAACACGCGCGGTAGTAGCTTTTATTCATGCAAGCGCAGCATCAACTCGTGCAGGAAAGAGTCCAACTCGTGCGACAACCGCGGTAACTCGTGCAGGAAAGAGTCCAACTCGTGCGACAACCGCGGTAACTCGTGCAGGAAAGAGTCCAACTCGTGCGACAACCGCGGTAACTCGTGCAGGAAAGAGTCCAACTCGTGCGACAGCCGCGGTAACTCGTGCAGGAAAGAGTCCAACTCGTGCGACAGCCCCCTCAACTCGTGCGGGAGGTAGTCCAACTCGTGCGACAGTACCACTCAAACGTGCGACAGCCCCCTCGACTTGTGCAAGAGCAGCCTGTCCACATGTGCGAGCCAACTCTCAGCCAGAACCAATAACGAAAATTTTCTGCCTCCGCTGAAATACCCACTTTAACAGAAGCTGCTTCCACGCGCGGCTTCTCCCATCATGATTCCTCCGCTTATTCTTTGAATTTCGTAAATACTCATCCGATGACCTCAGTACATGTCCGCCATCCACAGGGGCAGCTAATCCATCTCACCGCTACTCCCGCAATATCCGCATGTGGTCATCATATCGATACATTAGTTTTTTCTCCTTTTCCGCGAACAGTAAATCTTTCTTTACAAACAATTTAAGGCATTGTTGCTAATATTCCAACTGTGTCGCTTCCATGATAAACTGGCAGCTGCCGGGCAATTTCTTTAATACACCCAGCGCTGGTTCTGATTGTTTTGTTCTTCCACCATGTCCGTAAAGGTTACTTGTGTTCCTTCAATCCTTACCGATTCGAATTTTGCTAAAATATGGCGTATGATGTTTGCCTATTTTGGTATATGATGATGGTAAAAAGACATGATGCATACACAAATATAACCCATTGCAGGCTGGCCATGTTTCAAACGATTGAAAAAATAATGTGGATGCAAGCTGTTCTCACGCAGGATTTCCTGCTAAAATTCAAGTAGACAATTAATAGATTTAAACGGAGCTGATTAAATGAAAGCTTATCAAATTAAAATCGAGCAGCCGGTTCGGACCCGCTGATTTGGCGGCGAGTTGTGATGCCGGCCGGAGCTACTTTTAACAGACTGCACGATGTGATACAGAACATAACGAATTTTCAGGGCGGGTATCCCGGGTCATATCACCTGTTCGAATTTGATTTGCCCGATGACCATATCAGGGTAACCAATGATGAAGAGGCCTATCAGGAGCACCAGCACTTTAAGAAGAACCGGAAAGAAATGGAGGCCAGGATACTGGATGTCCCGGAGAAATTTAAAGAAATGGCGGAGGCCCGTTTGCAAGATTTAGAGACTGTCATTCGCAAACCAACCGGACTAAAAATTGATACGTATTTGGAAACATATAGGCAGCTCAGCTATATCTATGATTATGGTGATGGTTGGCATTTTCTTATTACGCTGGAGAAGACTGTAGAAGATTACCATTACGGCTATCCTGTGCTCATTGAAGGTGCCGAAACAGCACCGCCGGAAGATGTGGGCGGGTTGCCTGGGTATGATATGTTTTTGAAAATCTATCATGACGTCAATCACCCTGAACATGAGGACATGACAGCATGGGCCAAAGAACAGCTGTTTCGGGAGTACGACCCGGATTTTATTAATGACAGGCTTAAATCGATTCACTATAAGAAAACCGAATGGGATCAGATTAATAAACAGTAACCATCCTGCCTGTATCAAAAGAAAGGATCGAACCATATGGCAAAAACCAAAAAGAACGACTGGGCGGAAGCTAAGAAACGCTGCCGCTTAAATCAGGCGGATATCCAAATGGCCAAAGAGCTTGGCATGAGACCGAAAAGCCTGATTAAAAATATCCCTTCCCCCAAGCAGCAATGGAAAGCGCCCGTGAAATACAGGATTCGGGATTTGTATGAAAAAAAGTTTGGCAGCGTCCTCGACAATAAGAACTTGAAAACAAACAAGCAATAAAGCTGTTTTAAACGACATTAGGGAAAAGGAGGTGTTTTTCACATGACACAGCAAACAAAGCGGTTGCCGGAAGCCGATATTCGGGCGATTTTACGGGCGGCAGATGAGATTATTGCAGAGGGCGGCCGGACGCTGCTTGCTAAAATTTTGAAGGGCTCGCGTGAGAAAAAGGTGCTTGAGCTGGAGCTTGATCATTGTCCGGTCCATGGGTATTTTAAGGGCATTAAACTTGATGACGTTTTAAGCAAAATTGACTGGATGATCGATTACGATTTTCTGGATATTCAATACAGCGGAAAATTGCCGATGATCATTTTCACGGAACGGGGATGGGAAATTGAGCGTGATCAGCGTGCTGACGAACTTTTGCAGGAATGGGACGACTTGCTGGCAGCTGGGAAGACAAGTCCGGACATGCATTATTTAAAAGACCGCAATCGCGGCATGATCTTATTATTTCTCGATAAAATTAAAGAAACCAGCAACCAAAAGTATATTCCATATTTAAACGAATGGGAAAAAATTGATTACAGAAAGGTAAGGGCTGCGATTCAGAAGACAATCAAGAAACTCGAGTCAGATGAACCTGCTGATCTGGAGGCTGCCCGTGAACGGGACGTGTCCATCCAGGAAGCGTTAAAAGGCTTCGAACCCCGGGATGTCTGGTTAAAATGCTGGGAGTGTGGTGAACGCTTTCTTTTTACAGTAGGCGAGCAGCAATTTTTTAAGCAAAAAGGCTTTGTCGATCCGAAACGATGTCCATCGTGCCGGGAAAAGCGATATGAAGATATTTGGCTGGATTGATTGAACAAATTTTGATAGGGGCAGGGGATTTGTATGAAATCAATTGATAAGATTTTAGAAGAATTTCTGCAGGAGCAACATAACCGGCTGAAAGACAAAACATACCGCGATTATGAAAGTGTCATTGATTTGTTTCGGGATTATCTCAATATGTATGCGCCGAATTCCTTGCATGAAGATGACCGAAAACGATGGGAAGCAGAATTTGATGAAGACGAGGATTGTTATACACGGATGTTCGGTCCGGATTACCTGGACGAAAGTGATTTTGAGGAGTTTTTGGACTATTTCATGATTCGTAAGGTCGCAAGCAGTGAGTCATTTATGAAAGTGGCTGTACGCGTCATGAAGAAATTGAACAAGTGGCTGTTTGAAAACAAGTACTTCGATCAGGATGACTATGTTGATGCACAGGAATACTTCGGTGAAGCGAATGACCTTCCCGATGTCGAAAAACTGGCAGACCTGATTTTCGATTATTCAAGAATGACAATGGATACACCGTTTGAAGATAAATTGGAAGGCTACTTCACCGTTGTGGATATCAAGCCGGGCCAGCTGTGGGTAAAGGATGCATTTGACGGCGGGAAGACGATTGGGCCGGTTCAAGTATCCAAACAAATATCAGATCTGTGCAACGAAGGCTGGGATATCAACTTTGCAATTGGCTTATACCAAGAGAAATGGTATATAGTAGAGAGCGGCAATGTGTATCGTTAGAGGATCTGTTCCATGTCACGTTAACGCGATGAGGTGCTGTTTCCTCTCAAGTAATCCTAAGGAAAGGCAGGTCAGGAAATGATCTCCATAAACGATATCGAAAATGCGCATAAAAGCATCGCCGACGTGATCCGTAAAACACCCATCCTGACATCCCGGACACTTTCATCAATAAGCGGCAATCACATTTCTCTGAAAGCCGAGCATTTGCAGCCAATCGGAGCCTTCAAAATCCGCGGTGCCACAAACATGGTGAAAGCCGTTGCTGAAGCGGGCACCAGGCATGTTGTAACGGCATCTTCGGGCAATCATGGCCAGGCAGTAGCCTATATTGCGGGAAAGCTCGGGCTGCAGGCGACGATTGTTGTGCCGGAAAATGCTGTCTCAAGTAAAGTGGCAGCGATCCGTGGTTACGGTGCGGATATTATTCCGTGTGGGACGACATCGACGGAGCGGCTGCAGAAGGCTGAGGAACTGACGTCAGGCGGGAAAGCGGAGTTCATCCCGCCCTATGATGATCCGCTCGTGATGGCCGGACAGGGTACTGTGGGGCTTGAAATTCTTGACCAAATACCCGATGTCGACGCCATTTATGTGCCTGTTGGAGGGGGCGGTCTCATTTCCGGCATTGCGACGGCTGTGAAAGAATCGAAGCCCGGTGTCAAGGTGATTGGCGTCGAACCCGAACAGGGCAACGATACATATCTTTCAAATAAACGCGGCGAAATAACCGCTATTGAACGCGCCGATACCATTGCCGATGGGCTCAGAGCATCACAGCCGGGCGATTTGACGTTTCCGGTCATTCAAAAATATGTGGATGATATCGTGCTTGTGAGTGATGATGAAATCAGAGACGCGCTCCGATTTGTATTGGAGCGGATGAAGCAGCTGATTGAGCCGTCCGCTGCCGTTACTGTTGCGGCAGCGATGACAAACAAGGCTAGCCTCCAAGGGAAAAACGTGTGCTGTGTGCTTTCGGGTGGCAATACAGCATTGGAGCAGATTGGAAAATTGAGGGGCGGGGTCTGACCTCGTGTCGCCACAAACTGAAATAGAGAGCCTGTCCCTCCAGATCTTGGACTGATAGCATACTGGGACAAAGGGTCTGACCCCCTGTCCCAGAAGGCAGAAGGAACCGGGGTCCATATCCCGGGAAGGGGGAGAAACAATGCGGTTAATGACGATTATAAATAGAGGAAAAGAACAGGCGGCTGTCGCCATGGAAAATGGCATTTTTCTCATTCAGGATTTGAATGATGCCTATCTCAAACAATGGCCGACTGACGTGATGACGTTGCTGGAGTCGGGTCAAATGGAAAAACTCGATTTGTGGCTGGATGAACTGGGGGAGCCGGGGAAGGCAAAACTTCGTATCCCGCCGCTTAAAGATGCTGAATTCGCCCCGCTCTACCGCCATCCGCGGAAAATTTGGGGGATCGGATTAAATTATGTGGAACATGCGTCCGACTTGAGTGAAACGGCCCCGAATACGGAGCCGGCCAGCTTTATGAAACCCGATACATCGATTATCGGACCAAATGATACCATTCAAATTCCGCTTCAATCCGAACGGACGACTGCCGAAGCGGAACTTGGGATCATTATCGGCAAGACGTGCAAGGATGTCTCCGAGCGGGAAGCGGAAAACGTCATTGCCGGCTATACGACCGTTATAGATATGACAGCTGAAGATATTTTGCAAAAGAATCCGCGCTATTTAACACGGGCAAAAAGCTTTGATACATTTTTCAGTTTCGGTCCTTATTTGGTGACGCCTGATGAGATTGATGATGTGCATCAATTACAGGTTTCAACGATGATCAATCATGAGCTGCACCGCAAAAATGTCGTCTCCAACATGACGTTCAGGCCATGGGATCTTGTGTCATTTCATTCCAACGTGATGACACTGCTGCCCGGGGATATTATTTCAACCGGCACACCCGGAGCCGCCGTTATTCGTGACGGGGACGTGGTGGCCTGTCATATTGACGGGTTTGAACCACTGGTGAACCCGGTGAAGGATTTGAAATAGGGGGCAAGGCGGTTTGGGACACGGGGTCTGACCCCGTGTCCCACTTATTCACCGACGTTGAAACTAATCTATGATGAGACCAGGAAGAAAAACACAAAAGTTTGAATGAAAAATAAAAGAAAGCCGCTTTATTTTTGCGGCTTTCTCATTTCCCGGGACCCAGTTATTCCTCAACCTGTTTCCTAAATTCCTGATAAACATTGCTGACTTCAGGCCCGATAACGATTTGCACGTGCTCATTATCAATTTTGACAATGCCGTGTGCGCCGGTTTGTTTGATTTTTTCCTCATCCACTACAGATGCATCTTTAACGACCAAGCGCAGGCGGGTCATGCAATTTTCATAGTCTACCAGATTTTCTTTACCACCGACATTCTGTAAAACTTTTTTGGCCATATATTCAAACTTACCGTGGCTCAGTTCAAGGTCTTTTTCATGTTCTTCCCGTTCTTCACTGAATTCTTTATCATCTTCTCTTCCGACAACTTTAATATTTCTCTTCACAATCAGGGTGTAGAATGTAAAGTAGTATAGTACCCCGAATGCGAGGCCGACTGGGATGATCATTAATCCGCTATCAGCGAGTCCGAGATTTAATGCGTAGTCGATCGCACTTCCGCCCCAGGAGAAGCCATGCCGGATATCCAGCAAATAAAGTGTGGCCCCGGCCAATCCTGCATAGACTGAATGGATAAAATACAGTAATGGTGATGTAAACAGGAACGTAAACTCGATTGGTTCGGTGAGACCTGCCACGACGGACGTTAAACTTCCTGAACTCATCAGAGCTTTTGTTTCCTCTTTCTTTTTCTTATGCGCAGCTCGTGTCATTGCCAGTGCAATGGCTGGAATACCAAAAATCATGACGATGAAAAAGCCGCCCAAAAAGTAACCTGCAGTCGGGTCTCCGTTAAGGAAACGGGTGATTTCACCTGTTACGACTTCTCCGCTTGCAGTTTCATAACTTCCAAGACCGAAATAAATATACGTGTTCAAGACGTGGTGCAATCCAAATGGCAGCAGGAAGCGGTTCAAAAAGCCGAAAATGAAAATCCCCCCTGCGCCTAATCCGACTAACCCTTGTGCGAGAGAGTCAATAGCTGATTGGGCATATGGCCATAATAAAACCGAAATGCCTGTGACAGGGATCATGGTGACGATGATCATGGTAATCGGAAATTTTTCGTCTCCAAAAAAGGAGAAAATGTTTGGTAATCGCGTATCTTTAAAACGGTTATAAATAAATGCAGCGATTAGTCCGGATAACACACCTCCGAATACACTCATGTCCAGATCCGGATTCATAATGGACAATCCTTCGTTCAGGATGGCGATTGCCAAAAATCCCGTTAAAGCAGGAATACCTCTATCTTTGGTTTTAGCCAGACCCATAGCGATACCAATGGCAATTAGAATGTCCATATTGTTGAAAACAGCGCCAGCAGCCTGGACTAATTGCCAGTCAAGCAGATCTTCTGCGCTAATCCGGAACAGAATTCCAGCAGCGGGCAGTGCCACAATCGGAATGAGCATTGATTTCCCCAAGTTTTGCATAAAACGCCTCATTGATTATTCACCTCTCCTTAAGTCGGTGTAGGTTATTAATTGAAAATGTTCCTTATCCCCCAGTTTTGCCGTCGTTTCCGGATGTGTAATGGCTGCCAGTTCCTCCAACCGCGGTGTAGCGTAAGAGGAATTTTCCATGATGAATTTATCCAGATATGCCGGGTGGCACATGATTTCGACCGTTTCAGCGTCGTTGTAATGATCCAGAATCGTCTGTGTATCCGCTAACATAATTTCCGGATTATATTCGAATTGATCAGTTGTAACCAGCTTGTCCCCGGTCAATTCCTGATCGAAATTATTCCTTACAGGCAGATCATATTCGTTTGCCAGCTTTATAAAAACAGGCAACATTTGCTCCCGATTATTGATGTGATGATGACTGTCCAAATGCGTTGGTGTCAGCCCGGAATCGAGGAAAGCCTCAATTTGGGCTTTCCACTCCCGGTATAATTCATCCTGGTCAATATGAAATTTCCCCTGATAATGGTGCAGCTTTTTAAAATTTCCATCTGCATCGACGAGGGTCTGGTGGCTGTCAAGCAACGGCCTGCCACACGTTAATGTAAGATGCACACCAATTCCCAGACTATTGTGTTGTCTGCCAAGTTTATAGGCGTGTTCTGCACCAGGCATGTTGGTTAAACATGTCGTGGAAGTGAGTACTCCCTCCGTGTGTGCGTCGATGATTCCATAGTTAACCGATCTGGAATAACCGAAGTCATCTGCATTAATGATAAGTTTTAGCATGATCTTCTCCTTCTTTACGAAAAATTTAGTTTAATTCAGGCCAGTAGTCTTTATTTGCTTCAATCAAATCATCAAGGATTGCTTTTGCCTGAGGTGCATGAACAATCGTCCTGTTTAAAGTGAGTGCCTGTAGCAGTTTGTTATAGCTCTTCTCGTAATACGCTTCGACAACTAATTTTTCATAGGCATATTGATTTTCGATTAACCCCTTGTAAAATGCCGGGATTTCCCCGACTGAAAATGCTTTTGGCCCGTCGTTGGTCAAAATTGCCGGTACCTCGACTAACGCATCGGCAGGCAGATTGGAAATAATTCCGTTGTTTTCCGTCATCACAACATACGTTTCTTTTAAGTTGAATACGAGTGAAGCGGCGGCCCTTATCATGTAAACGCCATGAATGTCAGCTTCAACGTTTATATCGTTTGTTGTCTGTTGGAAAATAATATGGTCGCAAAGTTCGTGTACACGCTTTTCCCTGCCATTTATCACTTGTCTTGCCCGTGTATTGTCAGGGGTTTCTTTTTTAGCGAGCTCTTCCGGGTACAGGTAATACTGCAGATACGTATTTGGTAAAAATTCCGGAAAGTCGATCAGCATTTGCCTGGCTTTCCTGAAAGTTTGTATCCATGATTCATCATTGGCGATTTCCTTGTCCGCCGGGAGAAAGTCGCCGTTAATAATGTTGTTCTTGATTTCATTGGTCAGGTCATTGCCTTGTTGATCAAGAATTTTGCTGAACCAGCCGAAATGATTCAGACCGAAATATTCCGGTATAAGTTCCCAAACATCTTTCTCCAGTAAATCAGCATAACTCTTCATGATTGCGATTGGCATATCACAAATATTCAGGATTCGCTTGTCGTCAGGGAATTCCTTTTGGAGTGCCAAACCCACGATGGCTGCAGGATTCGTGTAGTTTAGGATCCAGGCATCATTTGAATAGTTCCGGATATCGTTGACTAATTCAATCATGTCTGTAATTGAGCGCAGCCCGTATGCCATCCCGCCGGCTCCACACGTCTCCTGGCCAATTGCGCCATGTTTAAGCGGTATCTGTTCGTCAAGTTCCCGCATGTACAGTCCGCCGGTTCTGATCTGGACAAATGCTGCATCGATGTTGCTGAATGCAGTCGCTTTGTCTGTTGTATAGTTGAAATCTTTCAGTTCAGGATAATGCTCTTTCAGTAAAATTTCTGTTGCTTTCGCTATTTTTTCCTGCCGTTGTTCATCGATATCATATAAAGTAATCTTTTTTAGAGGGAAGTTTTTCTTCTCTTCAATCAGACTCATAATGATCCCGAGTGTATAGGTGCTGCCGCCGCCGACAATAACCAGATTTTTTTCTTTCATTTTGTGTAACCCCTTCCAACTCGTCGTTAATACAACTTTATATCAATTTAATATAAAAATCAATACAAATATAATACGAATTATTTAATTGGTATCAAAGCCCCTCGAAAAATGATACACTGTGTATAGAAAATGGAGAGGTTGAATGCGGAAATGTGGAATGGGTCACTGCCATTGTATAAACAAATTGCAAACAATATAAAAGATGATATAGCGAATGCAAGATTATCCGATGGGGACGCTATCCCTTCAGAAATAAAATTGGCCGAAACATATGGTGTCAGCAGGGTAACGATAAGGGAAGCTATCAAACAGCTTGTGGAAGAGGGGATTTTGTATCGGATTCAGGGAAGCGGAACCTATATCAGTCATGAAAAGATAGAACATGATATACTTAAGCTGCAGGGGTTTACAGAGGAAATGAGCAGTCTGGACAACAACCCTTCGAATGAAATACTTGAATTTCAGCTTATGACCCCACCTGAAGATGCACGGGATCAATTGAAAATAGGAGCAGAAAAGAAAGTGTATTATGTAAAGCGTCTGAGGCTAGCTGATTTTGAACCACTCATTTTGGAAGAATCCTACTTGCCTGTCGAACTTTTTCCGGATCTTTCGATTGATGTGATGGAGCGGTCAAAATATGAATATATCAGCAGCAAAGGTTATAACATTGATAGACGTTACGGCGAGCTTATACCGAAGATGCCAAGTAACGAAATGCTGCATCATTTTAATATTAATACAGGTGATCCGTTATTATTTATGCAGGCGTTCTCGACGTTCAGTGACGGAACTGTTTTTGAGTACTCGAAAATTTATTTCCATCCGCATAAGTACTCATTTAAAGTTGTTTCTTCGAGGTAGGGGGACAAAGGGTCTGACCCTCTGTCCCAACGTAATCCGATAAAATAAAAAAATGAAATGAAACGAGGAAAACATATGACACAAAAACTCATCTTCTTTGATATAGATGGAACCTTGCTTGACGATGAAAAACAGCTCCCGGAATCGACTGGAGAGGCAATCGCGGAACTGCAGGCGGCCGGTCATTTTGTGGCGATTGCGACAGGCCGCGCGCCGTTTGCATTTGAACCGTTACTGGACGAGTTGAATATTGGCACGTATGTCAGCATCAATGGGCAGTATGTCGTGTATAACCATGAAACGATTTATAAAAATCCGCTCAAGCCTGATGCTCTTGCGGCGCTGGAAAAATATGCAGCGGAACGTCAGCATCCACTCGTTCATTTGAATCACAAGGACTGGTATACCAACACCTGGAACCACTCGCATGTCAAGACGGCAATTGATTCGCTGAAACTTGATCGGGGAGTCACGTATGATCCGGAATTTTACCGGAATGGCGAAGTATATCAAACGCTCTTGTTCTGCACGGGAGAAGGCGAGGCGGAATATGATCAAACGTTTGATCAACTTGATTTTGTCCGCTGGCACCCGTATTCCGTTGACGTCATGCCGGCTGGCGGGTCAAAAGCAGCAGGCATCAGTGAGCTGACCCGGCAACTGCACATCCCGGCTGCGGATGTCTATGCATTTGGCGACGGATTGAACGATATACCGATGCTGAAATCCGTGCAAAACAGCATCGCGATGGGGAATGCTTCTAATATCGTGAAAAAAGCGGCTGGTAGTGTGACGCGTGACGTGCATGATGATGGAATTTGGCATGGGCTAAAAATGGCAGGGTTATTGTAGCGCCGGCAGCTACTGTATTTAAATTGCCAGACGTGAAGAGCTGTATCGACTGACGGAAGGGCATTAACGTGTCCTCTGTATTTCTTTGTGTGATGGAATAGAGATGGATATATGGCTCATAATTGGAAAATATTGAAAATACGCACGAAAATATATTGGAACTGCAAGGAGGCGTCGTATTGAAGTTAGTTGGCGTATCAGGAACTTTGGCTGGAAATAAGACATCTAAGGCAGTTTATGATGTGCTGGCAGCCGCCAAGATGATTGATTCATCAGTAAAAACCGAACTCATTGATTTAAGGGATTATGACCTATCATTCGCTGACGGTTCCCCGCTGGCATATTTTGACGATGACACCTGGCCAGTGGCAGACAAAATCATGTCAGCGGATTGTTTGGTGTTTGGCACACCGATCTATCAAGCTTCGATTTCCGGCGTATTGAAAAATCTACTCGACCATTTTCCGGAGTACTCTTTCAAAAATAAGGTGACTGGCATTGTCGCGACAGGTTTATCGGAGAAACATTTTCTTGTCACGGAATACCAGTTGAAACCCGTTCTTTCTTATTTTAAAGGACTGGTGCCAACAGGGAATGTATTTGTCCAGAACGACTGCTTCGATTTGGAAAGCGAAGAAATCATTGATCAACTGATTGCAAAACGCCTGTGGAACCTTGCCGATGAAATCCTGTTTCTGCAGCGGAGCATGAACGAGCGGACAGAGCAATAAAGGCGGAAGAAGAAAGCAATCTTGGCTGCCTTTAGCTTGTGCGAGCAGGCTGCCCATTCGAGCAAAGGGACATTGATTCATCAAGCATGTCGATTTTCGGCTGTGGCCGAAAATCTTCCTTTAAGGTAGAATGGAAGCTAGGAACTCGAGCGAGGAGGCTGGCAGCTCGAGCAGGAATGGCTTGAACTCGAGCGAGGGACCGCCTCAACTCGAGCAGGGAAGCGCTCAACTCGAGCGGGGACCGCGTTAACTCGAGCGAGGAAGCGCTCGACTCGAGCGAGGGCTGCGCCAACTCGAGCGGGGGCCGCGTTAACTCGAGCGAGGAAGCGCTCGACTCGAGCGAGGGCTGCGCCAACTCGAGCGGGGATCGCCTCAACTCGAGCGGGGACCGCGTTAACTCGAGCGAGGAAGCGCTCGACTCGAGCGACAAT
>NZ_SRHY01000042.1 GCF_004565465.1 Lentibacillus salicampi | reverse complement strand
GTTGAAGAAAAGGCTAATAACGATATCAAACTTATCTTTAATGAATACCATAATTGGCACAACGAAGGTAGAAAGAAATCACTAATAGAGCATTTTGAAATACAATCGTTGTTCAATTAACGGGCGCTTTCGCGGAATAAGAAATGCGCCCACTATTGCTTTCTAAGGCTAGGTTGTGGAATAAAGTATGTTAAACTTTAACTATGTCAAGGACAGCTGTTTATAATGTTGCCCTTTTTTTGTTATGGTGCGAATATCGAGTAATTTGTGCACCTGCAATGGTTGGTTAGTATTTACGGCGATAGATAAATAAATAAATGAATTGAATGAACAGGACTCCTGCTATGATGATAGCTATAGCGTCTTTAAATTGAGCATAGGTCAAATGGTAGAAACTATTGATGAAATGAACAACTGTCCATCCAATCAAAACATACGTAAAAGTTCTTGAACGGGATTTGTAAAGAATCATCTTTCCCCTTTCATCGTGACCTTCCTGTAACATAAAGCGTTTTTCATATTGATACAGAATCCATACTAATGTAACAACGGCCAACCATTTAATCATCTAAGCCCTCCTCTCCTGTATGGTACTGGAAAACGTCATTAATATCTTTGTCAAATAAATAAGCAATCTTAAAGGCAAGCATTAAAGATGGGCTATACTTATTGGCTTCAATTGAAATAACCGTTTGTCGACTGATTCCCAACAGCGATGCAACTTTCTTTTGAGACCAACGTTTTTCAGCACGAAGTACATTTAAACGGTTTGTTAAGGTTCCTTTACGAATCATTCTTATCACTCCAAAAATAGTGTAATATAATTTTTACTAAAGGTCAAAAAAACATTACATTATGGGTGCTTTGAAAAGATTGTGAATCACGATTAAGGTTTTGTTTTGAGTTGGAGTAACGTAATTACTCATCTGTAATTAGGATTAAGTTCTTCCTCAATCGGGCGCAAGAAAGGAATAAGTGAAAGCATCTAAAATCGCACTATTGAGCCATTTTGTTGAATATTAATCAAAATGAGGAATGTTGTTGAAATGGGTAAAAAATTTTTAAACGTAAGTGGTTGGATTTTACTTTTGGGTATGGTTGCTTTATGGATTAGGTTCGGATATACGGATTGGCAGTTATTATTATTACCTGCAACTTATCTTTGTTTTTCGATTGGTGATGGCAAGATTAAAAAACTGAAGTCGCTGTCGGTATCTCAAACCATAATACTTGTGTCTTCGTTTATCATATCCGTTGCCATTGCATTCGGACTTATCCAACTTGCTAATTATCTGATTCATGATGTTTTTCATCTTCAAGGGATCCTTAAAACTATGAGTGAATGGCTTGCTGTAATTCTCTCATTATTCCCTGCTGTAATTGCATTTAGCAGCGTAATCAATAAAATAGACGATAGTTTAAAGGAAAAATATAATGATCCGCACACCAAGGCTTCCGAATATGATGGCTTGAAGATGGAAGCCAATAAAATGTTGAAATCCATGACAAAGATGCAGACGATTAAAGCATTAAGAAAGAGATATGGCTTATCTTTGGTAGATGCAAAAAATATCGTGGATTCAGTAAAATAGTGATCTTCAAGAATAGGGCGCATTCGCGGAATAACGTATTCATTTCTAGGGCCGGATTGTTGATTAAAAAACACAATTATCTATAATCCATTTTTCCTAATGGCGTTTTTATTACTAAACTAATGAGGTTAAAAAATAAAGTGGTCCCTTATTGAAAATTGGTGGAGGAATTATGATCGTAATGGGAGTCATATTGTTTTTTGATAAATTTTCTCTTTTTAATTCATTATTAGCTTCAATTTTTGAAACTTCTAAAGTTATTCTGGATAGTGGGTCATATATAAATAAAGACCTCCAATCAAAGTATGCTCAAATTGGGGGTCTCGTAAATATATAGTGATATTATTTTTGATTATCTATAGACTATACCGCCATCAGTTAAGATCGCCTGTCCAGTAATGTAATCTGCATCTTCAGAAGCCAAGAATGAAACTAAGTTTGCAACATCTGATGGCTTTTGTACGCGACCTAATGAAATTGAAGAAGCGTATTGTTCTAATGCTTCACCTCTTTTAGTACCTAATACATCCATAAATTTTTCATCTAAACGGTCCCACATGCCTGTCCCTGCAATTCCAGGACAATACGCATTAACTGTAATGTTATCTTTTGCTAACTCTTTAGAAGCAACTTGTGTTAATCCGCGAACCGCAAATTTAGAAGCACTATACGTAGTTAAGAAGTCAAAGCCTTCATGACCTGCAATACTTGAGGCATTGATGATTGTACCACCGTGACCTTGATCTTTTAGCTGCTTTGCTGCGGCTTGAATACCATATAATACCCCTTTAACATTTACATCTAATACAAAATCAATGTTTTTAGGATCGATTTTTTCAATTTGTTCAACTTCACCTTCGACACCCGCGTTGTTGATGTATACATCTAATTTACCAAATTCCTCCACCGCATGTTTTACTAGGGAATCATGGTCTTCTTGCTTCGTTACATCCGCAACTAAAGCACTCACTTCAAAATTTTTTCCTTTAAATTCTTCTAACGTTTCCTTTAAGACTTCTTCATTAATATCACTTAATACAACTTTGTATCCCTGTCCGCCTAATTTTTCTGCAATACCTTTACCTAAACCTTGTGCGGAACCAGTAATTACTGCAACTCTATCTAACGCCATGTTTAAAACCTCCAGGAAAATATTTTTAAACTCACATTTATTTATCCCATAACCAGCCAATAGTTGTCAATACTTAAGTCTGAAAAAGTTTGAAAAAACATGTTACACTAAAAATTGAACATACCAAATAGCCTTACTGCTGAACCAGTAAGGTTTCAGAGTATTGTGAACTTTAATAGTTTCTTAGGATTGGTCTACAAAGACTTCCTGACGCTTGAACATGGCGTGAATCCAGTGAACGAGTTTATTGGCACAGGCAATCACAGCGACCCTGTGTGGCTTGCCCTCGTTTCTTTTGCGATTGTAAAAGGCTATCAGTTTCTTGTTTCGGTTTTTGGCAAGACCGCATTGCACAGCTGTGTAAAGGGCCTGACGCAATCGTGATGATCCTCTTTTGGTGATACGGTTGATGGAAGCTTTATACTTGCCTGACTCAAAAACACTTGGATCGAGTCCTGCATAAGCAGCCAGTTGTTTCGGGCGTTCGAACTGATTGATGCCCCCGATTTCGGAGATGATTGTGGCTGCAAGCTTATCTCCAATCCCGGGAATCGACTGGATCAATCCATGGTCTTCAAAAGACCGAGCAAGGGCATCTATTTCTCGTTTTAATTGGGATAGGTGCTCTTGATATTGAAAAAGCATCTGAATATACATCTGTAAGCTGACAATATGACCATGACAGACAGGATGCTGAAAGGGATTACGGTCTGCCGCAGCCTTTAATTGGGCTGCTTTATCCAAAAACCATGCGTCGGAACGTCTAGCCCCGAATTGACACATATCGTCGGCTAATGTTTGTTGAGAGACTTTTTGAATAGCCGAAGCAGTCGGATAATGCAGTAAGGTGTTCAACGATAACTTGCCACAAAGATCACTGAAGACATTATGATATTCCGGAAAAATATGATCGACTGCAGCTTGGAACTGCAATTTTATTTCAACATAGCTATCCGTTAAAGCACTGTGCTGTCTGGTTAATTGACGCAGATCCAGGTATTGCTCGGTTTTCTTCTGAAAGGCTTCCAGATCTTCTTTATAGTACAACTCACCTAGATGATACGCATCGACTTTGTCTGTTTTCACCTTACGCAGACCCGTTTTTTTGGCCTCATAAGAAACGACCGGATTGATGACATAATACGTGATAGCCTGATCCTCCAGAAATTGAAGCACAGGTTCATGATAGTGCCCGGTGGATTCGAAAATGACGGCCGGAGGCTGACCGGCAACCTGTTCCACTTCCTGATAAAACTGATAAAACGTGTGAAGTCCTTGTAGATGGTGCGCAAATTTAAAGCTTTGCTTATACGTTTTTTTCCTTTGTAAAAAGGCTTGGACCTGGCTTTCTCCTTTGGCGACATCCAGGCCGATAACAGGATTCATAACTGATCACAACTCCTTAAGTAGATTCGCCGGTGCTCCCCTTACAAGCCCTTGTAGTGTCATAGCTTCGCTTGTTATGCGGGATCGTGTCCCAACCAGCCTCAAACATGTTTCTACAAGGAAGGGGTGGACAGTATTACGGACGGGATCGGTGTCCCACGGGCGCACACGTCCTACCCCGACTTCCTCAAGCATAAAACCTATTAAAATAGGTCAGCCAGTATAATGACTGACTGACCATATAATACGATCGGGCGCACTTCCGGAATAAAGGAAGGTGCCCACCTGCCGTTGTGGGGCATATTGTGAAGCAATAAAGAATCGTTTAGAATTCTTATCAGAAGGGTTTTTGTTAAATAACAAAATAAAAGAGGGGCGTTTTAATGTTTTTTAGTGGGGAAAGAATTCGATTAAGGAAAATGTCCAGTGAGGATGAGGATGTTTCTATTTACCATAAGTGGAGAAATGACATAGAGGTTATGCAATTTACCAATCCATCATTAGATGTTTTTACATATGCCGACACTGAAAACTTCGTCAAGGGTATAACTGAATCCCGTAATTCAAAGGGCTACATGATTGAAGAAGTTAGAACTGATAAGCCAATTGGCATCACATCACTTATTAACATAGATTACGGAAACCGTAACGCTGAATGTATAATTGATATCGGAGATAAAGATTACTGGAGTAAGGGGTTTGGACGAGAGGCTTTTTCGCTTTTATTGGATTTTGCTTTCAATGAATTAAATTTGCATAAAGTGTATTTACGGGTGTTTTCATTCAATGAACGGGCGATAAAATTGTATCAAAAACTTGGCTTTTATGAAGAAGGAAAATTAAAGGAACAACTTTATCGGGATGGAGCTTGGCATGATGTTGTTTTTATGGGCCTTTTAAAAAGAAATTATAAGGAATAGACAAATGAATCTTCCAGAAACGGGCGCGCTAACCAAATAAGTATGATTTTCTGAATAGGGTTATTTAACGAAATAATATTTTAAAGGAGACAAAGCTGTGGGGAGGATATCTAAGAATAATAGGAAGTATATAACCAAAGCAGACATGGTCGAATCATTGTCGAAAACTTATCAACTCTACGTCTTATCTGAATTACCTTTAGCCAATATACATATATTGCTTGATCATTATATGTGGGCTTGGACTGAATTTGATGGGAAGTATAAAGGGTGTAAATGGTGGTCTGAAAAAGCTTACGAACAATATACAACAAGGAAGGAAAATAAAACAAAAGGATTAATTCATGATCATGTAGTACCCCGAGATGTTATCAGAAACGAAACATTTAAAATACTAGGCAATAACAGTGATGATAAACAATTATTTGATTTTTTGAATAAACATCTCATTGGATGCGTGATAACAAAAGAGGAGGACAATGCAATTAATGAATTAGGCTTGAAGAGTGTATTGGGCTGCAATTTAGCCCATCACACAACCTGGAATAGATACGACACTGCTAAAATCGCAAGAAAAAAAGTTGAGTGGTAATATTTAGGGACAAATTTTAATTAGGTTATCAATTCTTTATACCAGCAAATATTAGAGAAATTGTTCAATAATAGGGCGCTTATCAGGCATAAGGGTAGCGCCCTGTCTTGCGAAAAAGGGACAGTTTGTTAAAAAGAGAGTTATGTTTGTAATATGCCTAGTATCCTATAACGGGGTGCGATGTTCGATTTGGTGTAAATGATACTTGTCTTCTGATTTCTTGAAATGGATATTCATGAAACAAGAGGGGCAAATATTCAAACAATAATTTATTGAATATTTTTAGTTAATAAGTCGTTATGTGTTATCTATCCTGTTATAGGAATTAAAGAAAAATAAGGAGGGAGGTATATTTATTGTGGAGTGGGTGGTTTTAGGATCAGTGTGGCTGATAGGTGTAATCGTATATTTTGGAGGTCCAGCCTATCTCAAAGAGAAAGGAAAGAATCTAGCAACACGAGAAGATATTGGTGCAATCACGGAGAAGGTGGAAAGTATCCGTCTCCAGACAAATGAAGAGCTTGAACTGCTACGAACAGATCTAATAGACGAATCGGAGGCATTAGTTCGCAAAAGGGACGTTTATGAACGTTTAAGTGGTGCAATGAGAATTTTTATACAGGGCCAATTTCCTGATCAAGAGACGGGCCAGAAGCGTCAACAGGATTTCCTTGATTCCTATGCAGCAGCTTGGCTTTGGGCCTCAGATGATTTAATTAGGTCTCTTAATACGTTTATTCTTATGAATATGAGAGTCCCTGCGGAGAACAATCCTCATCAGCAAAAATTAAAAAATGCATATTTCAATGTTTTATTGCAAATGCGGAAAGACGCTGGTTTCTATGATACAGAGCTTGGTTTGGATGATCTCGTTTTCGTACAATTTTAGCTATCCGCATGATAATTTGGCAAGGGCGTTTGAACGGAGTATATATCTAGTATGTTATCCCATATAATTAAGATATCTTTTTGGAAATGCTAACACAGTGATTATTTCGTCATGCAAATAGGGTATTGCCATGTTTTAGAGCCATTCATATCTATTTGCTTTTTTGTTTCCGTGTTAAAATTTAAGTGGAAGTAAACGCCTCCAAAACTTAAAGAGCTAAAGAATAGAATTTATGAAAATTGAAGTGAACAGTGGTGCTTATATTGCTTACACTATACCTGAAAAATAAGTATCAACTTGTTCAATCAACGGGCGCCTATCTGGAATAAGAATCGGCGTCCTATCTTGCGGAAATGGGCCCATTTAATTGAATAACGTATTATGAAAATAATGAGTTATATATGCTATAATTAGTACCAGGTAATAAGATTAACTTCTAATAAATGTGAGGTGGATTGTATGAAAGGGGCAAGAATAACAGCTATTGGAACTTATGTACCAGAAAAGAAATTGACAAATTTTGAGCTTGAGCAAATGGTTGAAACAAATAATGAGTGGATTACCCAAAGAACAGGAATTCATGAACGTAGAATTAGCCGTCCCGATGAATTTACAAGCGATTTATGTGTATCTGCGGTAAGAGATTTAATGCAAAGATATAATAAAAATGTTGAAGATGTAGATATGATTTTGGTGGCAACAAGTACACCAGATTTTCCATTTCCATCTGTATCAAGTATCATTCAAGATCGATTAAATATATCCCAAACAGGGGCTGTAGATTTAAGTGCAGCTTGTGCAGGTTTTGTTTATGCATTACATACAGCACATACCTATATTGCATCCGGACTCCACAAAAAGATACTTGTTATTGGTGCGGATACACTATCAAAAATCACCGATTATACAGATAGAAGTACATGTATCTTATTTGGTGATGGGGCTGGTGCAGTGTTGGTTGAAAAAGACGAGCAATCAAAAGATTTCATTGGATTTGATTTAGGAAGTGATGGAAAAGGAGCGCAACACGTATACCGTCCTGGACTTTCAAAAAAGGTCAATGGAATTGAGTTAATCGATACTCAATATCTTGTTCAAAGTGGTAGAGAAGTTTTTCGATGGGTTGTAAGAAATATCCCTGATAGCATTAAACGGATTTTAGGAAATGCGCAAATTGGTTTAGATGAAGTTGATTGGTTTATCCCCCATAGTGCTAACTTAAGGATGATAGAGCCGATTTGCGAAAAATTAGAATACCCTATGAAGAAAACACTATATAGCCTGGTCAAATTTGGAAATACTTCGGCCGCAACTATTCCTTTAGCCCTTGATTTTGGAATCCGTGAGGGAAAGGTTAAGAATGGAGAGAGAGTTCTTATGCACGGTTTCGGGTCTGGTTTGGTTTATGCAGGTCAACTTGTAGAGTTAAATCTTGATGAACAAATTAATTCTCCTACACCACTATAATGATCAGAATTGTGGAATATTCTACTTTTGACGGGCGCGTAAACCAAAAGTTTGAAAGCTCGAACTAGCACTTATTTATATAATGTGGGAAGGGCTGTGAAGTCAATTGAGTGATTACAGAGCAATGCTATTTGATTTAGATGATACCTTGCTTAGCAGGGATAAGGCAGTTGATAAAATGTTTTCAATTATTTTAGAAAAGTGTTTTAAGGATGTTAATCGTTCAATGGAAAACCAAATGCTGCAAAGATTCAAGCATTATAACAAAAGAAGCTATGGTGATGGTGATAAAATAAAAGTTTTAGAATCATTTTTTGATGAATTTCCACCAAATTATAGATTGCCACGCAATTATATTCAGGATTTTTGGAATGATAAATTCCCCAATTGTTTTTCTGTAAACCAAAATACCATAAATATCGTAAATACTTTAAAGATGTATGTTAAAGTTGCCATTATAACGAACGGCTCAACAAAGAGACAAAAGGCTAAAATAATGAACACTAAGATAAATAACTGTTTTGATACGATAGTTATTTCTGAAGAAGTGGGATTTAGGAAACCAGACGAACGCATATTTGAATTTGCATTAAATAAGCTTAATGTGCAGCCGGAAACCGCATTATTTGTTGGAGATGACATAGAAAAAGATATTGGTGGTTATCAAAACGCAAATATGAAGGGCATATGGTTCAATCCACATACGAACAAAAACGATACCGAAATAAGACCATATGCCGAGATCAATTCCTTTGATAGCTTGTTAAGTTGTGTTACATAATAAGCATAATCAGAAGTGGCGGTCCAAGAAAATAAAAGGGTAACTTTACCATAAAGTGGATTCCACATACGGGTGCTTATCGGGAACAATAATGCGTCCTTCCTTGCATTATATTGAGCAAGGTTTATTGAACCAACAGGACAGAATTTCTATTATCATTTATAAATAATAGAACTGTAAAAATATCTGAGGAGGGCAAGAATATGAAGACCATAATTTACATGGTAAGGCATGCAGAATCCCCCTTTGAATTTGGTCAAGAAAGAACTCGGGGACTCTCGGAAGAAGGTTTTCTTGCAGCGAAGCAACTTGCCAAATTCTTCACTGATCTTGACATCCATTATATTGCATCTAGTCCATACACGAGGGCTAAACAAACAATTCAATACATAGCTGATCAAAAGTTCTTAGATATCGTAGAGTACGAGGGACTCGTTGAGCGTCCAATAAAGGGACTGGATTATAAGGCTCCGTGGGATGACTTGTTCGAGGCTATCCGTAAATCATTTGTTGATAAGGATTTCGCTTTAGAAGGTGGCGAATCTACTTGGAAAGCACAACAAAGGTCTATACCCATCATAGAAAAACTCTTAAATCAACAGCAAGGGAAAAATATAGTCATCGGTACACATGGTAATATAATGACAATCATAATGAACTACTATGATGATAAATATGGGTTTGATTTTTGGAATACTACATCGAAGCCCGACATATATAAAATGACATTTGAACAAAATAAATTAGAGAAAGTGGAAAGGATATGGAAATAAAGCCATGTTACATTAAGACTAATAACAGTAGTTTTTCCTCGTAATTGATTATGCCGCAAACGGGCGCCTATCTGGAATAAAAACTTGGCGCCCGCACTCATACATAAGGCCATTTTGTTAAGATCTATCTCAAAGATATATGGATATTTATGTTAAAATAAGTGGTAATAAATAATAACCTGGGGAGATATAAAATGGTATTGCAAACGATTTTTACTTTCATAATTACCTTTGCAATCTTAGGGATTATTAGTTTTATCTTGAACACTTATTTTCCCAATAGAGCAAGAAGCACGAAAACTGGCGGTTTTATAATTTATCTTTCGCAAAGCATAGTAATCACTATTCTTTTTGTTTGGTTTATATAGTTGTTTTTCAAACCAAAATAGTTAAGCAATCGGGTGCTTTCGCGGAATAAGTATTTTTGAAGAGAGGGAGGGTTACTGATGCTTTCAGGACCTTTGTTAATGTCTCTTATACCAGGGGTTGTTACATTATTGATTACGTGGTGGTTCAAGAGACTGAACTTTTCTTTACTTGTACAAATAATACCGGGAGTCTTAACAGTTATAGCTGCACTTATTCTGTTTTACATTGGTTTTGTAAATATTAGAGGATTCGAAGGTGGAGCCTACGGAATTCTGGCTTTCTTTTTAATTATTTTTGCAATCATTTCATTTATAATAGCTAAAAAAGGTGTTAAAGCAAGTTAAAAATGACTTATGAATTTGTTAAGCAATAGGGCGCCTATCTGGAATAAGAAAGGGGTGTATAGATGCTTTCAAGGAGGTTTAACCGAACTGGAAAAGTGATTGCATTCATAGGAATATGGGTTTTTGCCTTTGGAATTGCATTTAATGAGACGATAGCAGGGATTTCAGGCACCCCAGATTTATTAGCATCATTATCAATCCCCTTAATTGTTATTGGTATAATAATGCTGATTACGTCAAATTTTTTTAAAAGAAAACGTGAGAGGTAATCTTCCCCAAACGGGCGCTTTTCCCTAACAAGGAATGGCGCCAAAATCGTATATAAGGAGCCAGGTTGTCGAGGAAACATCTTGGGATTGTGAAACTTTACACTAAAATAACGGGGCAGTAATCTTTAATAAATAAATTGGTTTTCACAGTAAATGCAATATATATGAGGGGGGATTATATGGGTTTTTGGACTTGGGTAGCCATAGCTATTGCCTTAATTGGTGGTGTATTCGGTGCTAATTCTGGAAAGAACAAACAGAACAAATATAAGAATGACACTATGGACAGAGATAATAAATAACTCAACTAAATGGCCCGTTTGTTGAACTAGCTCAACTTACTTTTCATACATTTATATTAACATGAAATGATTGTTTTCATAACATTTCCAATATAAATTTATCGATGACATAACGAATATGGCGTAATTAGCATTAAGAATAACATATGAATTAGCATCTGTTTTAGCACACCAATTAACAGCGGCACATAAATTTATGCACTGTTGTTAATTACATCGCTATTTCATATGCTGATTTTAGTGTTAAAGTTACAAAACGCTGGTATCAATAAAAAATGGAGATACAAATCACATGTGATTTGTATCTCCATTTAGGATGTTATTTGTCATTTTCTCCCCCATTACTTGAACCCGTTATTGGAATACCCTAAGCTTTTCATTCTGTCATCGGCACAATCAGATATTCTTACTAATTACGAATCTAGCTTATTTTTTAGTTCGCAATTACATCCACTATGTTATTACAACCGACAAGCCGTACAAATAATCCTCCATTATAGCACGATAGCTGCGACCCAGCCGAAAATGAATAATGGGATATTATAGTGCATAAACGTTGGTACGCATGTATCCCAGATATGGTGGTGCTTCCCATCCGCGTTCAAGCCGGATGTTGGCCCAAGTGTACTGTCTGATGCCGGTGAACCCGCATCACCCAATGCTCCCGCCGTTCCAATCAGTGCAGCTGTTGCCATCGGAGAAAAACCAGCTGTAATACAGATTGGTACATAAAGCGCGGCAATAATAGGAATTGTTCCAAAAGATGAACCGATACCGATTGTTACTACTAAACCTACCAATAACAAAATAAGTGCAATTAATGGCTGATTGTCAGTAAGATAACCTGACGACACTTCAACCAGTGCATCCACAGCACCGGTTTCCGTTAGTATGTTTCCAAATCCAGAAGCCACTAGCATCACAAAAGCAATTGTCCCCATCATCGAAATTCCGTCGGCCATCACTTTGTCGCCATTTTTAAAAGGAACAACCAGAAGCAGGAACATCAGAATTAGCCCGGTTAATGCTCCAGCAATCAGATTTCCTGTGAAAATCTGCACCAGCAATGCTGCTGTAATCGCAACAAGTGTCAACGCGTGTTTTTTATTGAATGTAACGTCGCCTTGTACAGGGGCGGTAAAGTTTACCTCCCCGCCGCCTGCACCCGGAATGGATTCACGGTCTTTTCGATAGGTAATGAATATCGCTATCAACAAGCCAACAATCATGCCGGATCCGGGAATTAACATGGATAATGTCGTTTCGGTTAGTGATATTTCAACTCCATTTTGCCCCATCCCTTTGATAATCGTTTCATGAAAAAGAAGGCCAAACCCTGCCGGAATCATGACATATGGAGCCTTTAACCCAAATGTCAATGCTGCCGCCACGCCACGACGGTCAACTTTCATATCATCAAACAGCTTTAATAATGGTGGAATTAAAATTGGTATAAATGCAATATGAACTGGTACCAGATTTTGTGATAATGATGCGACACCAGCAAGAACCAGCAGCATTATCGTTTTCTTTCCTGTTAAGACTTTAATAAGATAGTTCACCAGAATTGCCGTAATACCGGTATAACTGATTGCTACCGCAAATGCTCCAAGTAAAATGTAACTTAATGCAGTACTGGCCTGGCCCCCCATTCCACTTACAAGCATTTCTATCGAATCAACAACGGAGAGTCCAGACATTAATCCGGCAACAATTGCTGCTGCAATGATTGCAATAATAACGTTAACCCGCAGTAGACTTAAAATCGTCATAACCAGAACGGATACAACTACAACCCATTCCATATTCGCGTTTCCCCTCTCCATATCTTTAATACTTTATTATGATAAAGCATTAAAGCGACGAAATCAACCCCTAAAATTAAAGTTCTTCATCAGCTACTTTATAGATACCATAAGAAAAGCCCTGAATCATTTCAGGACTTATCTTAATTGAAAGGAGAATGAAACATGATCCTGTATTGGTATCCATGCGCCAATTCCTTGTTTAGTAACATTTTTTATGACGATTGATTTTTTGGAGCCTTTCAATTTAACGTATACCTGTCCGAATGTTACCTGTCCTTTCTCATTAACTGCTGGAGCGTATGCCTGCAAATGACCGTATTTTTTTGCCGGTACATTATAGGAATTCTCCTTTTTGGTACCTTTCCCAATCGTTGTGTTATAGGAAAGCGGTAAGTTCGTTTGCTCTTTTGCCTCCAGTAACATCATTTTTTTAATGTCAGCCGGACTGGTAATTCTGTTTGTTAATGCTCCCTTAATTTCTTTCTTTTCCTGCTGGTTGTACTGCATTTTTTGATCTGTATCACCGTCGATGTTATTTGATTCGTTTGTATTTATTTTTTGGTACTCCCAGTTTATGTTTGTTTCATCTGACTTGTAATTAAGTGCCCACCGCCCAAGATAAATCATGCCGCGATAGCCAAACGCAAGTGGTGATGGATTAATTGATGTTTCGTTAAACATTTTAATTAAATCAGGATTTTCAATTGTTATGTCCTCCAACCCATCAATCAGCTCACTCGTTAATTCACTTGGTTTTACTATTTCCTGGTCTTCGGTTGAGTTCGGGTACGTATTTTCCTTTGATATATTCAATACATGGCTTGGCACTTCAAACTCTTTCTTTTGCTCATCTTTGTCCTTTTCCTTCTCTGCGCTAAAACCGGCAAAGGGAAATAACCAAACGAGAACAAACACAATTAACGCTATAAGGAACTTTTCTTTTTTCATGTGTCCCATCCTTCCTTGTTGCTTATTGGTTATTTGTTAGTTTTTTCGGACACATGAATATTATACCTATTTATTATTTCAGCGGCTCAGCTCGATAACCTCCAAATGCTCATTAATTGTAATACTGTCCTCAACAGAACGGACCATGGAACAGTTTTTTCGCGATAATTCCAGGTTTTTATGGAGCCTGTCAGGGTTTAACTGACGCCCCTTAACGTAATAATAAAGATCTATTTGTTCGATTTTATCTGCTTCTTCTGGATTTCGTTCAACTTCAGCAGTTATCGTCAAATCGTCATAGTCCATCCGCTGTTTGTTAATTATTTTACGAAAAACAGATCCGCTGCAGCCTGCAATCGAGGCAACCATCAATTGATATGGACGAAAGCCATGTGCTTCATCGCTTGAAATATCCAATTGTCCATAGTCAAAGTCAATCTGCATTCCTTCTTCTCTCAAATAAAAATTCATCATCAGCTCACTCCTTGGAAAAAAATCTTTATTTACAGTTTAACCTTCATTGTACATCTTCTAACATTATTTGATACAACAAATTGCTCCGGTTTGACCTTTTCCACGAAAACAATTACATTAAAAAACGACTTTGGTTAGCGGGAGGAAGTAAATTGGCATCAATAAAGACAAGGTTTTGGATATTAATTTCACTCGTTTCCATATCAGGTTTCTCACAAGGGATGCTGCTTCCTTTATTAGCTATTATTCTGGAACAAAAAGGCGTCCCCTCATCTGTGAATGGCATACATGCAACCGGCTTATACATCGGTGTACTGATAGCGTCTCCTTTTATGGAAAAACCAATGCGTAAATTCGGTTTCAAGCCGATTATCGTCGTTGGCGGAATGCTTGTATTTGTTTCCATGTTTTTATTCCCATTTTGGCAGTCATTATGGTTTTGGTTTATGTTACGGGTAACAGTTGGCATTGGTGATAACATGCTGCATTTTGGAACACAAACATGGATTACCACGACAAGTCCAAAAGATTCACGCGGAAAAAATATTGCATTCTATGGTTTGTTCTTTGGACTTGGATTCACACTGGGACCATTAATGACACGCTTTCTATCCGTTCATGAAGCATTACCTTTTCTGATATCGGCACTGCTTAGTATCATTGTTTGGTCATTCATGTTCTTTGTTCGAAATCAAATGCCTGAAGCAAATGACGTTGGCACCGGCGCTAACTCCAGTTCAATTGGACGATTTATACAAACCGGAAAAATAGCGTGGGTCGCACTTCTTCCTGCATTTGGGTATGGATTTTTGGAAGCAACCTTACACGGAATATTTCCTGTCTACGGATTGCGGATTGGACATGAAGTTGGCATGCTGTCGCTCATTATACCCTGCTTTGCCGCCGGGAGTCTGATAACGCAAATCCCATTGGGCATAATGAGCGACCGCTACGGGAGAAGGAATATATTACTTATGGTTATATCTGCCGGAGCCGTCTGCTTTCTGATTTCAGCTTTGCTGGAAACATCCGCTGTAGCGTTATTTATTACTTTCGCATTGGCGGGCATGCTCGTCGGTTCATTATTTTCATTAAGTATTTCGTTTTTGGCAGATATTTTGCCTGCATCATTGTTACCAGCCGGAAATCTAATGACAGGAATCGCCTTCAGTACCGGCAGTATTCTTGGGCCATACATCGGCGGATTGTTCATCGAATATTTCCCTGGAGTTTCATTCTTTTATGTGATCGTCTTTATGCTTGTTATTATACTGGCCGCAACATATTTCAAAAAGAATGTCGGCGTAAACATGGACACATCAGCTCTGGGCTGATGTGTCCATACATTTATGGCAGCTCGCGTCGCTGCTGGTGTTTCGTTCCTTCTAGCGATTATTCCGCGCTCCTGCTGATATTTTTTCGGGTCTTTTCGTCTTCCTTAATTGCTCAGTACGTTTGGGGGTGTTCGCTGATGTTGTCACAAAATCGGGTGATGTTCACAATTTCCTCGCTGATGTTGTCACATTTTCAACCTAAGCAGTAAAATACCCCGAGCATTCTGCGCTCTGCCCGATATTTTCCCGCTCCTGCCATGTTCGCCTCTTCAAAGATTTTTTTAAAATAGGCCAAATACCGCTTGACTTTATTTAATCTAATGGTAATATAATAATAAATATTTATTTATAATAATTATAAATTGGGAGGACAAACAAAATGACGTCCAAATCCAAGCCATTAGCATCACCAACATCTCAAATGTTTCATCCAACGGTTATTCACAATGTGTATAAGAAGATTAGCGAACATGCGGAGTTAATAGCGGCATTATTCAGCGGCCTGCTTATCCTCGTTACCTGGGCTATAAGTAACAGTATCCCACCTGCTTTAACGGTAATTCTGTACCTGACTGCTTTTGTTATCGGTGGTTATGCCAAAGCAAAAGAAGGAATTCAGGAAACCATCGCAAACAAGGAACTGAATGTGGAAATGCTGATGGTTTTCGCTGCAATTGGCTCTGCTTCCATCGGTTACTGGACAGAGGGTGCCATTCTAATCTTTATCTTTGCACTGTCCGGTGCGCTTGAAACCTATACGATGCAAAAGAGTAATAAAGAAATTTCATCACTCATGGATCTGCAGCCTGAGCGGGCATTACGCATATCAAACGGGCACGAAAAAGTTGTCCCTGTTTCCGAGTTGCAGCTGGAGGACATTATTCTTGTGCGGGCAGGTGAGCGTGTCCCCGCTGATGGCGTGATTATCAAAGGGACGACAGCAATTGACGAGAGTGCGATTACAGGGGAATCCGTGCCGGTCACTAAGTTAAACAGCCATGATGTTTTTGCTGGGACTGTTGCATTAGATGGTTCCATTTCGGTAAAAATCACAAAGCCTGCAAATGAGACACTATTCCAGAAAATCATTCAAATGGTACAATCAGCACAAGAGGAAAAGTCCCCGTCCCAATTGTTTATCGAACATTTTGAAGGAACCTATGTGAAAGTTGTTCTTGCCACGGTCGCCGTCATGATGTTTTTACCGTATTTTCTTTTCGGATGGTCCTTATCCGAAAGTATCTACCGGGCAATGATTCTGCTTGTTGTTGCTTCACCTTGCGCACTCGTTGCATCGATTATGCCGGCAACATTATCGGCTATCTCCAGCAGTGCTAAGAATGGTGTCCTGTTTAAAGGTGGTGTCCATGTTGAAAACCTGAGCCACGTGAAGGCAATTGCGTTTGATAAAACAGGTACATTAACCAATGGCACCCCGGAAGTCACCGAAGCCTTTGTGGATACTAATGCAGATAAGGAAACCGTACTAGCTATTGCGGGAGCGATTGAACGTGAATCAACACATCCGCTTGCACAAGCGATAACAGCATACAGTGAAGCTCACTCCAATGGCCCCAAGCGAACTGTTGAACAGGTAACAACTGTAAGCGGCAATGGTGTAACTGCATATGTCGATCAGGAACAATGGAAAATCGGGAAAGCCGCATTTGTGGGTGAGTCGGAAGCATCCTGTTTTCACAATGGAATTGCCGAACGTCTGGCCAAAGAAGGGAAAACAGTCGTATTCGTAAAACATAATGATAACGTTATTGCACTCTATGCACTGAAAGATACCATCAGAAACGATACCAAGCAAGCCATCAAAGCGTTAAAAAAACAAGGCGTCTACACCATCATGCTGACTGGGGATAATGAAACCACCGCAAAAGCAATTGCCCAGGAAGCCGGAATTGATCATTACATTGCGGAATGCCTGCCGGAAGAAAAAGTAACCCAGGTCAAACAACTCCGAACAGCCTACAAAAATGTGGCAATGGTTGGTGATGGCATTAACGATGCCCCTGCATTGGCAAGCGCCAATCTTGGAATAGCAATGGGCAAAGGAACGGATGTCGCATTGGAAACCGCTGATGTCGTATTAATGAAAAATGATTTGCCGAAGATTACCAACGCCATTCATTTATCATCGCGCATGAATAAAGTGGTTGGACAGAATGTTATATTTTCACTTGGAGTAATCGTTTTGCTAATTGCATCCAACTTTTTGCAAGTGCTTGATTTGCCCTTAGGTGTGATTGGACATGAAGGCAGCACCATCCTTGTTATCTTAAATGGATTGCGGTTGTTGAAATAAAATAAAATTATAGTTCGCAAAAAACACCAGCTCACAAACGAGTAACGGGTTCGATTTTGGAGTACAAAATACTAAAAAGTTATAAAAAAACTCCCTTATTGGTTTAACGGGTTCAGTTATGGGGGAGAAAATGACGAATAATGCTCTATTTAGGGATGCAAATCGCATATGATTTGTATACCCATTTTTTATTGATATACCAGCGTTTTGCAACTTTAACACTAAAATTAGCATATGAAATAGCGATGTAATTAACAACAGTGCATAAATCTGTGTACCGCTGTTAATTGGCGACGCGTTAAAACAGATGCTAATTCATATGTTATCCTTAATGCTAATTACGCCATATTCGTTATATCATCGATAAATTTATATTGGAAATGTTATGAAAACGATCATTTTATGTTAATATAAATGTATGAAAAGTAAGTTGAGCTAGTTCAACAATAGGGCCATTTTGTTGAATAAGGGGGAAGATACTTTTTTATCACATATTTATAGTGTATTGCTTTCAAAAGTATGCGGTTATGTTGATTAGAAATACATTTGACTAAGGAAAAGGCTGATCATGGGGGCAGCCTTTTTGTAAGTATCCTTTTTAACAAAAATCCCACAAATAAACCCGGGAGTACGCTTAGCATTGAAAGCCAGATGGGCCCCAACAATACCCCAAATAGCATTAGTTTTGGTGAATAGATCGTACCTACAGTCACAAAATAGGCCGAAAAAACAAATGGCAAAAAAGAATAAGGTTCTTTTCCTCCACCAGCATCTTTGAAAGCATCCCATATTGCAAAAAAGTATAAACAAGGATAAAACATCAACCATCCATATTCTGTTTGGTACATAGCTTCTTCGATATTACCGTGGAAACTTAAGATGAAACAAATATTCAATAAGGATGTTTTTGCAAGTCCTCCGAAATGGCAGAATAAGGCTGTACCCCTTGTATGGGTTGGGTTCCAAAAGAGTCTTTCAAAAGGTGTTTTGAAAAATGGCGAAAATCCTCAAGACATTTTGATACAGACCATTTACCTTCTTAATCCCCTTTTTCAAGGCGTTGAGAAAAACGCTTAATCTTTGTTGGGTCTTTTGCCAATGGTATTTTGGTCACATGGTTAATTGTCAGTAGCCAGGCGATACAGTATCTTGCTTCGTGATAAAAAACACACCATACAATCTTCTTTTACGGAGGGTTGTGTGATTTTCCTTAATCATAGTTGTAATAAAGAGGACCGTTCTACTTTATTGATTTCTTTTACGGAGTATCCTCAAACTAATAGTCGCGGTCAGTCAAGGAGACGAAACCTCAAGAATCTGTATCCCTTTGACCACCTTTGGTCACCTTTTTAACAAGTCCGATAAAACTTCTCTCAAACAAGAGTGTGCCTGTGAGGGTGGCGAATGAATGACCAAGGTTCCAATGATGATATTTGAACAGTTTTGTTGTTTTTTCCAAAAACCATTGTCCGATTGTCATCGGGATGCTGAAGACGAGTGTCTTTAACAAGATCATCACCGGGTTGGAAGTGTAAGTCATTCGGGTATAGATGACGCCAATGATCGGGTACATCAAATAATCATAGAGGATGTTCAGTTTGAAGTGTTTGGACAGAAAGCGAACGGGATACCTAATTCGTTTGGATTCCACCACGTAAGTATCGACTAAGCTTGCTACAAAGGCCTTAAAAAGGAAGGCAATGATTAAAATTGGTAAAGGTCCCTTTTTGAATATGAAGGGTAAAATTCCGACACACGCGGCCAACAGGCCTTTTAACATTAAACGTTCCATGGGTGACTCACCTCTTTTGTTAGGGATAGGTTTATTATTTGCATTGTGGGGGAATTTATTCATTTTGCGAATCACGTGTCACAATTTACGAACCCACGTTTTTTGAAAACCTTTGCGTAATTGAACGAATGTCTTGACGTGGTCAATTCTATCCTTTGACCAATCATTGTAGTGTTCATCCCAATATTCGACTGTTGAAAAGAAGAAACCAAGAGCGACAAACTATTATTTTTTTGACTAAACTGCCTGGTTATTTGTATTAAATTTCTTAAAATAAATAGTAAAAATAAGAGTTAAATCTCCTTCATGTAAGGGATGAAAGACGGGATTTCTATGGATGAAACAAGGGTTGAGGTCAAGTGGGATAAGGGATCGAGGGAGATGGGGGAGATTTGTAAAAAGGAGTTACAAAGGCACAGCTGAGGAAGAAAAATGTAGTTTAATTTATGGAGGTGAGGTTGTCACCTTTTTTATGGTTGATTTTGGATTTTTTTCAGGAGCATCAGCCATCCCGGATACAAGAATATTCTAGTAAGAGAAAGGCATTTAAACTGTAAAAAGGAAAGAGGGGCCTGTTACCTTTTCTTTCCTTTTTGCTGAGGCACATGATTTACTCTGTATTCGCTTGCTGAATATGCTGTAATAAATTTGTGAAGTCGAAAAGGGTTCTCGAAAATTCCTCTTCAGTGAGACCACTCTTTTTAATAAGCCTACCGGGAATCTCCGCTGCCGTTTCCTTTAATTGTTTTCCTTCTTCAGTTAAGGAAATTAATACACGTCTTTCATCATCGGGATCTCGTTTTCGGTATGTTAACGCTCTTTCTGTAAGGCGCTTGAGCACTGGGGAAAGTGTTCCGGAATCGAGAAAAAGACTGTCTCCCAACTCCTTCATTGTACAGGATTCTTTTTCCCACAAAACAAGCATGACAAGATACTGTGTATACGTTAAATTGAGTTCTTCCAAAAACGGACGATACAATTTATTTATTTCCCTTGATAATGAATAGATAGAAAAACACAGTTGGTTGTTTAATTTTATTGCTTCATCTTTCTCCATTAATTATCATCCTTTCAGTCCTTCTCTATTTTAAACTATATGGAAGTTCATAAAATGTCAAACTGGTTTTTTGACGAGAAGAACTTTTTATGGTTTAATAAGTATCGCGCAATTAAATTGCACAAAATTAAATTGGGGTAATAAACTTGAATGCTTTATATACTGCTTCATCCACTGTCAGAGGTGGACGTAATGGACGTGTGATTTCAGATGATAAGATAATTGATATGCCATTAGTAATGCCTAAATCACTTGGCGGTGCAGGGGGAGAAGGGACCAATCCGGAACAATTATTTTCCGCTGGGTATGCGGCCTGCTTTGACAGTGCGTTGAATCTGGCTGCCAGAAAGCAACGAATTAAAATTGACGAAACAGAGGTGAAAGCGCAAGTATCAATAGGAAAAGATACCGATGGAGGTTTTGCTCTTACTGTTGCATTGGATGTTACAATTCCGGGATTGAACAAGAAGTAGCTGAACAACTTGTTGAATCCGCCCATCAAATCTGTCCATACTCCAAAGCAACCAGGGATAATATTGCAGTCGACTTGAAGGCTAAAGGGGTGGAAAGATAATGACATTAAAAGAAAAATTGAAAAATAGTCAGATTCTATTGGCAAAGCGCCCAAAAGGGCTGCCAACAAAAGAGAATTTTACATTTAAAGACAGTCCTGTACCACAACCGGAAGAAGGAGAGGTTCTTGTTAAAACAATCTATTTATCTGTTGATCCGTATATGAGAGGCAGGATGGATGATGCAAAATCGTATGTGAAACCTTTCGAATTAAATGAGATGATCTGTGGCGGAATTATTGGAGAGGTCGTTTTGTCTGATTCAGATCAGTTAAGCGTCGGTGATAAAGTAGTCGGGACGCTCGGATGGCAGCGATATAACGTTATTCAAGAATCTAAGGTACGTAAAATTGATGAAACAATCGCTCCTCTGACCGCATACCTGAATGTCCTTGGCTTAACTGGCTTGACTGCTTATTTTGGTCTGCTTGATATTGGTCAGCCAAAAGAAGGGGAAACAGTTGTTGTATCCGGTGCAGCAGGAGCGGTTGGTATGATCGTTGGACAGATTGCCAAAATTAAAGGAGCTCGAGTTGTCGGAATTGCTGGTTCCGATGAAAAGACAACCTACTTAAAGCAGGAACTTGGCTTTGACGAAACGATTAACTATAAAACCTCTCCAAATATGGAAAAGGCGCTTGAGAAAGCCTGCCCAAATGGAATAGATATATATTTTGACAATGTCGGCGGACCAATTTCTGACGCAGCGATAAATCTATTAAATGAATTTGCACGCATCCCTCTTTGCGGTGCAATTTCGTCTTATAACCGGACGGACGGTGATTTAGGTCCAAGAATTCAGACAAAACTCATTAAGAGCCGTGGATTGATCAAAGGCTTTATCATTGGTGACTATGCTGACCGTTTCAGTGAAGGTATCCGGGATCTTTCAAGCTGGTTAGCCGAGGGGAAACTGAAATATGAAGAAAATATTGTGGAAGGATTTGAGAACGTACCAGAAGCTTTTCTTGGGTTGTTTAAAGGTGAAAATCTTGGCAAGCAACTTATAAAAGTCGATGAGGAATAACGAATTAGAAATAAGGAAATACATGATGAAGGAGGACCCAAATTGAAAGCAGTTATTATTGAAAATTACGGCAGCATCGATGAGTTAAAGTATACGGAGGTAGACGAACCAAAATTGAAAGACAATGACGTCTTGATTGAGATAGCAGCTACGTCCGTAAACCCCGTTGATTGGAAAATACGTGAGGGGTATCTGAAAGGAATGCTGGATTATAACTTTCCGCTTACTCTCGGTTTGGATGCCGCAGGAACAATAAAAGAGATAGGAAAAAAAGTGACGAAATTCAGGGTCGGAGACAAGGTATTTACCCGGCCGGATATAACCCGTAATGGAACTTATGCGGAATATGTAGCTGTTGATGAAAACCTTGTTGCAAAAAAACCGGAAAATCAATCTTTTGAAGAAGCTGCATCAATTCCGCTTGTTGGATTAACATCGTGGCAATGTCTTGATGACTTTGCTGACATCAAACAAGGTGACAAAGTGTTAATTCACGCTGGATCAGGAGGAGTTGGAAGTTTTGCCATTCAACTAGCAAAATCCTTGGGTGCCTGGGTGGCAACGACATGCAGCACGAAAAATGTTGAATTTGTTAAATCGCTGGGGGCAGACAAAGTTATTGATTACCGCAACGAAGATTTCACACATGTTCTTGCCGATATGGACATTGTGTTTGATACGCTTGGCGGTGACATCCAGACGCAAAGTTATGATGTTTTAAAAGAAGAAGGTGTTCTGGTTTCTATTGCTGATCAGCCTGATCAGGAATTATCCCAAACGAAAAAGGTGAAAGCGGGCTATGTTTTCCTTGAACCTGATGGTGAACAGCTTGCCAAGATCGGGGAAATGATTGAACAAGGAAAGATTCGCGCAAATGTAGGGACAGTTATGAAACTTGAGGAGATTCAAGAAGCCCACCGATTAAGTGAAACACATCATGCCAAAGGAAAAATTGTCCTCCGAGTGGGGTAAGGTAAGGAAAGTGCACAGATTTTACTAACGATTTTTTTCATGGCAAAGGAGTGACATCGCCAACGATTCACCGTATGGCTTAGGCGGAGCCTTCCATTCTGATTCCTTAGAACATAGGGTAAACATCGCTAGAAGACTTCATATCGGTATGGTTCATGTCAATGATCACCGTTAATGACGAGTCCCACGTCCCGTTTGGCGGGGAAAAAGAATCAGGTCTTGGTCGATTTAATAGGGACTGGATTCTTGACGAATTCACAACAGTACAATGGGTATCTGTCCAACACGAAAGACGCGATTATGGTCTTATTTTGATTAAGGGCTAGCGTGGTAAAATAGAATAAAAGTTCAATATCGAATCCATACTTGATGAATTCGGTATTGATAGCGTATAAGAGACTGCTTAATGGAATTGATTCGATTGTTTAATCCTACTAGAGAAGATAAATTTAAATATTGGGGATGAAAAATAACCATCAGTTAAAGCTGTGAAATTAGTAGATGAGGAGCTGTTGATATGAAAGTATTAGTGATCGGTGCATATGGACAAATTGGACAACATATTTTATCTGTCCTGGACAAGAGCGAACATCAAGCAAAGGCGATGATTCGCAACGAAAATCAGGCGAATGAACTAGAACATTTAGGGGCGGAGGTTGTTGTTGCCGATTTAGAACAGGATTTTTCTTATGCTTTTGACGGTTGCGATGCGGTGATTTTTACCGCTGGTTCCGGTGGCCATACCGGTCCTGAAAAAACGGAATTGGTGGATCGCCAAGGTGCTATGAAGGCGGTGAACGAGGCAGAAAATAATCATGTAAAGCGTTTTATCATGGTCAGTTCAATGAATGCTGATACCCCTGATAATGGTCCGGAGTCCATGAAATATTATTTCAAAGCAAAAGGCGATGCGGACAAAAACCTGCAATCCGGCCATTTGAATTATACCATTCTCCGTCCCGGAAGGTTATTAAACGAACCTGCCAATGGGACCATTACCGCGGCGGAACATATCGAAGACCGTTCCAATGGCATTCCGCGTGCTGATGTAGCGCAGGTTGCTGTCACTTCACTAGATACAGAAAATACATCCCATCGGGTGTTTGAAATTCTCTCAGGCGATGTTCCGATTGAAGAGGCACTAAGGAATATCTAAGGAATTTGCGAGTAATGAAAGTATTTATATGATATGCGATAGGTTGTTTTTATTATAGGAAATTTTTGTAAAATAATCTTTTTTAAGGTTGAAGTTATAAAGGGGAGGCAAAAACGTTGAATGAAAAATACCAGCCATTATTTGAATCCTTTTCTTTTCCGAATGGTACCCGATTGAAGAATCGTGTGGTCATGGCCCCCATGACCAACTGGTCCTCAAATTCGGACGGAACGGTTTCTGATGATGAAGTGAAATATTATAAACGTCGTTCAAAAGGGGTCAGCATGGTCGTCACAGCCTGTGCCAATGTGACAGCAGGCGGCAAAGGCTTCTCCGGCGAAATTGGCGTGCACAATGATGATATGATCCCGGGATTAAGAAGGTTGGCGACAACGATTCAAGATCAAGGCGCCAAAGCGGTCTTGCAAATTTATCATGGCGGACGGTTGTGTCCACCGGATTTAGTCCCAAATGGGGACATTGTCAGTGCTAGTGCAGTTCCGGCAGGAGAGAACGAACCGGTTCCCCGTGCATTAGAGGATGGCGAAATTAAGGAAATCATTCATGCGTATGGGGAGGGCGCCCGTCGAGCCATTCAAGCCGGATTCGACGGGGTTGAAATCCATGGAGCGAATGGATACCTGATCCATCAGTTCTTTTCTCCTCATTCAAATCATCGTGACGACCACTGGGGTGGAAGCCTGAAAAAACGAATGAACTTTCCACTGGCTGTCATCAATGAGATCCAGAAAACCGTGGGTGACCACGCAAAAGATCCATTCATCGTGGGGCACCGGCTTTCTCCTGAAGAACCCCAAACTCCAGGTATTACAATGGCGGACACGTTGGAATTCGTCGATGTTTTAGCCGATCAGGAACTGGATTACATTCATGTTTCACTAATGAATTTTTGGTCCCGTCCTAGACGAGGCTTGGAAGATACACGTTCACGCTTAGACATCATCCAAGATCGTGTAGGGAACAAAGTCCCTGTTGTCGGAGTAGGCTCCATCTACTCAGCCGAGGATGCCCGATCCGCAATCCAAAGCGATGTACCTTTGCTAGCTTTAGGACGCGAACTTATTATAGATCCCGACTGGGTAGGCAAAATCGAACAAGGAAAGGCTTCCGATATTGAGACGATTTTAGATACAAATGGTCAAGATCGGCTGGTCGTACCGAATCCTCTTTGGAAAGCGATTATCCACACCCCTGGATGGTTCCCTGGTGTTGATTAACAGATTTAAAGCCTTTGCCACCTACAAAAAGGTGGCTTTTCATAAGATTGATTCCAATAATAATGGTTACGGACTTTTTAAAAACCTTTCATAACGCCATTATACTCACAAACTGTATATTTTACTGTTATTCTGGTAGATGCCCCATCCAGTTCTTCAGCCGTTCAAGATATCCGTCGACATACCTTCTTTTTAAAAACCTTTCATAACGCCATTATACTCACAAACTGTATATTTTACTGTTATTCTGGTAGATGCCCCATCCAGTTCTTCAGCCGTTCAAGATATCCGTCGACATACCTTCTCTCGAAGAGAGGCTTCAAGCCTTCGTTCTGCCGAATCAACTGGCTTCATACCTCAAAAATAGATGCACTCAGGATTGTTGACGAGATGAATTCGGGAAACGTGGTTCCGTCATTTTCACCCTCCGTTGTAAAGTTGGAATTCATTTGAAAGTTCCCAGCATTTCGTGCCTCAAAGTGTTTATAGCAGAACTTGTCGCGTCGCCCGTTGCGGAAGATAGGTAATCAATTTCAGTAATATTTTAAGGCTACCAACTTTATTGTTATATGACTGACTTTTATGTTAAACAACAACAATAACCATTACGGAAGGTTTTCTTAAAGAAATTTACAATGAATGGTATTAAGATAAAAGTATTCTTCAGCTAAAGGGCGCAGTTGCGGAATAAAAAACAGCGTTCAATTTGCCATTGTAGGGCCATTATGCGGGAGAAAGGGGGAAGTTTGGTTGCCTAAAGTTAAAATCCACCCATTGATACTTGTAGGATTATTTATAAATTCAGTAGCAATGGTTTTCTATGCTTATCGAAGTTATTCTAATCAAGAAATGGGTCACGGCATTATATTTACATTGCTATTTATTTTTCTCATTGGATTAGTGATCTGGGGCATTGTCAGGAATAAAAAGATTGATTATACAAGTAAGTAATCTGGCATTTTTGTTAAGCAAACGGGCGCAAATCCGGAATAAATGCGTTCATATTTCATAAGTGGCCTATTTTGTTGAACAAGGAATTACGAAAGAAAGGAATTTAAAAGTGAAGAACATTGGCATACTACTATCCGGATTATCTTTATTAACACTAGCGATGGTGATTATCCTTTCAAGAGTTGCTGAAGCAGTATTTTCCATCGCCAGAAACCCAACGTACACTACGCCTTTTTTTGTCTATATTCTGATAGGCATTGTATTTCTTTTAGGAGTGGCATTAATTTTTGGTAAAGAGCAAAAATGATATTTTAAGCAATCGGGCTCTTTCGCGGAATAAATAGCCAGGTATAGGGGGGGGGCGTTTTATGGCAGGTAAACCTAAAATTAAAATCGTTGATGACACGGAATTGAGACAAGAAATTGAGAAAAATACTGACCTTCTTGGGCAGATTGATTTGGCTAAGTGGGCAATTAGTGTCGCGAAGCATGTAGTCCCATACCTCGAAAAAGAATTTCCAGACAATGAAAATATAGCAAACGGATTCAAGGTTAACGAACTATGGCAAAAAGGAGAAGCAACTGTCCATCAAGTTAGACAGGCAGGGTTTAAAGTACATGAAGTAGCAAGGGAATGTAAAAGCAAAACGGCAAAATCAGCTGCGAGGTCTATTGGACAAGCCGTTGGTGTTGTCCATATGAGAGGTCATGCGATGATGGCAACGGATTATGCAGTTAAGACAATTAATCTCGCTTTTAACAAAGACATGACCAAGGTAACAGAAGAACGGAAATGGCAATTACATGAACTGAATAGATACATCAAGGATGATAAATCTAATTGATTCATCATTGTGCCACTAACGGACGCCATTCTTGAATAAAAGATTGGCGCCCGTGTCATATATAAGGGTCAAATTGAAACTCTTTGGACTAATCCAATAGGTGTAGTCAAAGGATGCTTTCAATTTTTAAAGAGGGGGCAGCCTTATTTTTTATCCTGCTTCTTATCCAATATGGATCTTAGTTCTTTAATATCCTCTTCAGACAGGTCTTCATCCTGAATGAATTGAACGAGCATCGATTTCAAGGTGCCGTCATAGAATCGTTTTACAAAGGAGTCTGTTTTGGCACGTTGGCATTCGTCTTGGGAATAAAACGGGTAGAATGTATAAACTCTCTGATTTTTATGGACGCCGACGACTTCTTTTTTAGTGAGCCGATCCAACAGTGTACGTACGGTTTTCGGCTTCCAATTCGTTTGTGCCTGCAAGGATGAAATGATATCATTTGCTGTTTGCGGCGCTTTTTCCCAGAGCACTTTTAAGACTTCCCATTCCGACTCTGATATAGTGGGTATTTTATTCGTCACGTTATTCCCTGCCTTTACCTGTTAATAGATGCCTTTATCGTACAAAATGGATTTCGTAATTTCAGCAGCTATACTACCACTGGCATGACGGTCGCTTTCGATATTAGTTGCAAAAAAATACGTATTGTTTTCCGTTTCTACATATCCAATGAACCAGCCATTCACATTTTTCCCGTTGACCGTTCCTGTGCCGGTTTTGCCATAGAGTGTTGCACTGTCTTTCGTCTCCAGTTTGATGGCATCTTTTATGAATTGAATGTTCTTACCATCAAATCCAAATTGGTTTGTATAAAAGTCTTTGAGTGTCCGCACCTGCTCAATCGGTGAAATTTTTAAGGAAGATTCGAGCCAATAGTCTTCGATTCCACCCGACAGATTCTGATTGCCGTACTGTATTTTATCAAGGTAAGATTCAATGTTCTTCATTTGTACCTTTTTGTCCAGTTGCTGGAAGTACCAGGTTACGGAATTTTCCATTGCAGTAAATAAATTTTGATTCTGGTTCCAGCTTTGATAAGGATACGAGTTCCCATTCCACTTCATGGAGTTGTCATTTCGTGTGATGACTTCGGACTCCGATGCAAATAGTGCACTGTAAATTTTGTACGTGGAATTTGGCGAAACCCGTAATGTGCTTTTGTCTTTATTGAACAAAATCGCTATCGCGATGGCTTAAAACCATCCCTCTCAAATATCTCAGTAAATTAAAGTGGCAGCACACTCAAATATAAGGTATTGTTAATTTACCACAAAAAACAAGCCAAAATTGA
>NZ_SRHY01000041.1 GCF_004565465.1 Lentibacillus salicampi | reverse complement strand
ACTCACCCGTCCGCCGCTCGTTCCACAGGCGCACGCCCCGAAGGGCGTTTGTCTGCTTCCCGCGCTCGACTTGCATGTATTAGGCACGCCGCCAGCGTTCGTCCTGAGCCAAGATCAAACTCTCCAATAAAGTATGGAGGTCAAAAAGTTCGATAAAAATGACACATCGCATTTCATCGTTGGCTTGCTTTTCCGTTTCTTGTGTATTAAAGGCATACACTCCGATACTCAAAGCTGCGCCGCCTCAAACTGCCCGGTCCTTTTTACTCTCCTTTTTGACTTGTGATTCAGGAGATTGACACCGATCAATCTCTTTCATGGCTTAGCTAAAATTGATTCAGGGTTTCATTGGTCTTCCATCAAAATCAAATTTTGACTCCGACCTCTTACCTCTGACATCTGTTTGTCATACTGGTTGTTTTGTTCAGTTTTCAAAGATCAATTTCCCTCGCCGTTTTTAACGACGAATTACAATTTAACATGGTAGCAACAAAATGTCAATGACCTTTCTTAATTAATCTCTCTTTCGAAAATACTGTAGAAAAGTAAAGTTTTTGTTGACGACAAAAAATAATATAGCATAATCAGATGCTTCGTTCAATAGGAAAATCAAAAAAATTTTCAGCAGGACTTTTAAAGTCAGCACACAAAGGGCACTTTATCCTATAGCTAATCGGACCGAGGGGTGGACAATCGCAGCGCTATCGATCAGATTATGGTGCCGCAGCATGGCGCATCGTTACAATACATGGGTATAATCATGATTGTAGAATGGCCCTTTTGGGGCTTTAACAGCCTACACTACATTCTCTGATTTCCGATCCGTTTAGGCATGTATTTTATACACTCTTCTTTGCTCGCGATGCGACGGTATAAATTAAATATGGTTTGGTATCGCGCCCTCATAGAGGTTTTAACCATTTCGTCGATCCGATGATCTTCCATATCCATTAATAATTCTTCCAGCTCCCGCTTTATTAAATATTCCATTTCCTTTTGCTCTTCATTATTAATCAAAAATCCCAGCATAGTGCCACCTGACCTTCCAATTGTGAACTTGTTGCTGTTCTTGGATAGATATTTACAGACATTACTATTCCCCGAATCGACATAGTTATATCCCTCTTTTTCAAAGTTTCATCATTTCTTATAACGAAGAGGGACGGCAACCTGTGTAATTGTACCACTTTTCCGGTAGTGCCTCCACAGGCTGCTGTGGCTTTTATGCAGCAAATCAGTTCATTATGTAATTTTTCAGGGTTTTTGAACAACCTCCTATAAAGCTTGTTCATATTACGTATTTTTACTCATAGAATACATTAAGGAATGGTTGAGGGGAATGATAGGATGAATCATTTTTATGTGATGGGATTTAAAAAGTGGAAACGCTATGCAGTCGTTATATTACTGGCGTTATTTGCTGCCATATTCCTTTGGTTTGAACGTGATGGAACATTTTCAATCTTATCCGCCAGTGAACCATCAGCGCTCACAAAGGGCAATGCGGATGAATCAGATATTGCCTTAACCTTTAATATCAGTTGGGGAGAGGAAAAGGTTCATGACATTTTGGAAAAGCTTGAGCAGCATCAGGTACAAGCCACTTTTTTTGTGAGCGGGGAATGGGCTGAACGCCACCCGAAGATTTTGGAAAAAATAACAGAACAGGAGCATGAACTTGGCATGCTTGGCTATCGCTATGAAAGTTACCTGGATCAGGAGCTGGATGAGGTGCGGAACGATTTATTGGAGGCAAAGGATGTCTTCGATAAAATGGGTTACGAGGATATCGAGCTTTTGCGGCCGCCGAGTGGACACTTCAACAAGGAAATTATTGAATTGGCTGAGGATCAGGGCTTTACAGTCACCCATTGGAATATCAATCCAAATGATTGGGAGAATCCAGGTACACAAAAAATCACGAATATGGTAATGGAGAAAACAACGAATGGGGATATTATTTTAATGCATGCATCGGACTCTGTTAAGCAGACTGCTCAAGCCTTACAGACGATACTTCCCGGGCTGAAAAATAAAGAGTTTCAATTTGTCACCATATCTGAACTAATGAACCAGGCCCATGCCGAGTCAAAACTTGCCGACTGAAAACAACAGCGTTAGCATCTGAGGCCACAAGCCTCAATGTGCTTCGGCCACATTGAGGCCTGACATTCATTCCTTTTTGGCTCCTGTTTTCGCAGAACTTGTTGTGTTGCTGTCCGACTTTCCACTTCCTGTTAAACGGTGTAATATCAGTAACTGATACGTATTGCATGCCAGGAGAGGTATGATCATAAGCCATGCGTAATCCGTGCCGCTCGTGCGCAGCCCCGGCACCCACTCAACTGCCGTTATGACAACCATCAAAAACAAGGCCGGAATAAATGCCCGCCGGTTCGTTTCACGCGCTTTAATTTCCGATACAATCCAGCCGTATCCAAGAATTGCCGCTGCCATCAAAACAAACCAAAACACCGAAGTACCACCGTCCGAAGCACTATATGGAAAATAGATCAAATCAAACACAACAAAGACAATCAGCAGCACTTGAACGGTCGGCCAAAACGTCCGGAACAAACTGAGGCCAAACCGGTTAATAAATAAGTAGGCAAAAAACCCGGTTTGACTGACCACACTGAATACGAGGCCCAAACCGATAAAAAAGAGGATAATCCCAAACAGTTCAAACCCATTAAAGGGATTTAAATTATTTGTATAATATGCGGGTTTGACAAAGAAACTGGTCACGAGTCCTGTAACCCCGCCAATCAGTAACGTTTTTAAAAATAAACCGACCCACTTTCGACTATTCAAATCACTTTCCTCCTAAACCTGTGTTCACTGTCCTCCGTTTATTTTAGCATGAACAAATCCTTTTTACCTCCTAATATACATATTTTTTCGCTTGATGGCACATAGTAACCATGAGAGGAAGGAGGATGTGAACATGCTTCGGATCACTTTAATTTCCCTTTCCCTGCTGTCCGCTCTATTCATTTCTGGGTGTGCCGGGCAAGGTGCTACCAGCGAAGAAGCCAATTATGACACCACAAAAAAAATGGTTGTTGACATATTACAAACTGATGACGGAAAGAAAGCACTTCAGGAAATCATGACTGACAAAAAAATGAAGCAGGAGCTGATTATGGACTCCGATGCCGTCCAACAGTCGGTGGAGAAAGTCCTGACTTCTGATAAATCGACAGACATGTGGAAGCAATTATTTGAAGATCCATCATTCGTTAAAACATTTGCAAAGTCCATGGCTGACGAGCAGAAAAAGCTCATGAAGGATCTAATGAAGGACTCCGAATATCAGCAGCAGATGATCGACTTGATGAAAGATCCACAGATGACTGAACACATGACCAACGTCATGAAAAGCCAGGAATTTAACAAGCATTTGGAGGAATCCATTCAGAAAACACTTGACACACCACTGTTCCAGGAAAAAATGAGCCAGGTACTGCTTAAAGCCGCTGAAGAACAGGGGAACCAGCAGAACCAAAAACCTCAACAGGGAGTCAACCAGGGCAATGGCGACAATTCGGGCGGTTCGGGCGGAGGCGGCGGACCGTGATGACCTTTTTCCAGCGGTGTAAACATTCATTCAGTGGGGGTGTTTTTTTACCCCTCACTGCTATTCACAAACGATGACTATCAGGTCACAGGTTGATTCCGCAGTCATTATTCATTGTAATAAAGGGATATTGCAGACGTATTCTTGTATTCAGGAACGCCAACACTATACCAACTTAAGCAGATTCAAAATGGCGTCCTCAAGCATATACTTTATGAGTAGACTATATTAAAACTCATGACTTTCATACTTGTAACAGTTTGTGATATACGGCATTTTGGGGTCATTTACAAGCTCGTTACAGTAATCTTCTTGTATGCTAAATCGTCCGCCTGTATCCTTATTCTCTCCTATATGTTCCCCGCTTTCATCTCTTGTACTATCCCAACGATAGTATATAAGCTCGCCGTTAAATTGAAACTCGGTAATGATTGGATCTCCAGACTGTGAAAATTGGGTAAATCGAATAAAGTCAGGGTTACCATTCTTCAAATCGATTGATTGTTGTTGCCAAAGAACTTAATATAGCCAAAAATTTTATACTTTAAAGATATACTCTCCTTAGGTTAGGAACCCAGCGAGCCATGATGGTTTCTTATCCTTTAAAAAGCTTTCTAAAGCGAACCGAATTCGTTTGGGAGTACTGTAGTTTGCTCACGCTATGTTTTCGGGAACTCTTATAACTCATCCACTCAAATAACTATTGACTGGCTGCTGACCAATCGCTTCAGCAAACATTTCCCCTGTGAAATCGGGAAAATACATATCCGAGAAATACAAATCTGATTCAGCGGACTGCCAAAGCAGGAAATTACTTATCCGCTTCTCGCCACCCGTTCGGATAATCATGTTAGGTGAGGGCAGGTCCCCCGTGTACAATAATTGCTGCATTTTTTCCTCAGTTATATCATCCTCGCTGATTTTTCCATTCCTAACTTCCTCAATCAACGTTTTAGCGGCTTGAACAATATCACTCCTACCACCATAATTGAAAGCAAAATTGACGATAATGCCGGTGTTATTTTCTGTACGGACGACCGCTTTTTTCAGTACTTCCCGGGTTTTATCAGGGAGCGGAGATGTGTTTCCGGAAATCCTGATTTGAATATTTCTCTTCAAAAATTCAGGGAGTTTTTTATTAAAAAATCTTACTGGCAAATCCATCAGATAATTCACCTCACCAGACGGTCTGGACCAGTTTTCCGAGGAAAAGGCATAAAGTGTCAGGACTTTGACGCCGCATGCAATACTGGCATCAATAATGTCTTCCATTCGCTTTGCCCCCGCATAATGACCTTCACTTCGGCTCAGACGTCTTTTTTTACCCCATCTGCCATTCCCATCCATAATAATGGCGACATGATCAGGACTTCCTTGATACATTCGACCTCACGCCCCTTCGTATTTGTCCAGTTCCAGACTGGTCAACCGCTCGCGTACCTCCCGCTTGGTAAAATTAAACGATTGCCAGTCATCCAGTGGATTATTTTTCATCTTCTGCTGGCTTAAATACAGCATATGTTCAAGCTCCGGATAATCCGGATCCACGTTGTACAATTCTATTAATCCTTCAACACCTGTATATGAAAGCGAATTGAGATACTGAACATCAATTTTGCCGATTTCCTCAAACCGCTTCATATTCTCATCCACGATGATCTGTTCAATATGCACCACATTCAGAGCTGTATAGAACACCAAACCCGCAATCAGATAGAAATGCAAAAGAGCCAGCCGCTCAAGCCAGACACGAATCAATGTATAGGCAAAAATAACAATCAAAAAAATCATGAATGCGTGCGCCAAAATCCGGTCCATGGTAAATCCATATGCAGCTTCATATATACTTAAGCGCTGATAGGCTGATACGAGCATAACGCCACTAACGACAATCAGCAGCGAGTACATCAGTTTAAGCGCCAGGTCTATTCTTACCCCCTGTTCACGCACAAGCTTCAGACAGAAAATCAGGATCGTCCAGTTGATCAGCGTGACCATTATCAATTCAAAAAAACCTCGTCTTGCATATTCCGCGTAAGTCAATCCTTCCTGAAGCCCTTCACCGAAAAAGTAGGTAAACTGAATGACTGTAAAAAGGATATAAACCGCATTAAGCAACACCAGAATTGTCATTGCCGTTATCCCATTCCAGCTGATGGCATGTTTATATTTTTCCAACTTCCCCTGAATGGTGGTCCGTCCGGTAACCCGAAGTACCTGCAGAATTCCAAAAAAGAGAAACGTGAAAATTAATACAGCCACTATCCGGAAAATCCCTTCGAAGTCAAGATTAACCATAAACTGTGGCAGACGAAGCACTATATCCTTAAAGACAGCGTCCGCCGACATTAAAAGAGCTGTAATCACCCCTAGAAGAGGGACACCAATCAAGATACCAAGCATCACCCGTTTGACTGTCTGTGATGTGGATTCATCCGTATTTTGGAACACCTGATTAAATAATCTGTTGCAAAATTGGATACTGTAGGCTGCACCCCACCCGATTTTAGCCACCATCCGTACCAAAAATGCAGGTTTGCCCCATTTCAGATTACCGGGACTTGTTATCAAGACCACATGGAACAGCACAAGAAACGGGATCACCACGATATTCAACAGGTAAAAAAATGCATTGTCATACAATAAATAACTCGCTGCCAAGAGCCAAATACATCCCATTATCAAGAGGCCAATCCGTCTATGATTGAATCCGAGTCTAAACCGCACAAACACAACCAAATAGAACCCGGTGAGAAATACCAGATACGAAACGCCAATCCGGGCGTGAAAAAAGCTGATTTCTGCAAGTATGCCAAGCCCAAGACAACTGAGCATAAACAGCCATTCATTCTTCTTAATAACGGTTTTCATCTACCAACCACCCCTTACTGTGTTTTTCTATATACAAAGAAATTCTATGTAGATATCCAAAAAAATATCTACTAAACAGGACCGACTCCTGCCGGATAATCAGCCCATTATACAGATGCTCTTTTCCCCCAGCGAAAACCTGCCAGACAGACAGGATAGAGGAATCCGGTAAAAACAATACAAAGGATAATAAACGGGAAACTGAGCAATGGATCAAACCATTCATAAGGTACTATTTTAAATAAAACCAAGTACATAAACACTAAATTCGGTAAGATCGAAATGAAGAACGTTCGCCGCAATAGCTTTCGTCCGCCAGCACCAAATTCCTTTCCAATCTCATAACCAAGTAGTCCCCAGAACATAATATAGCCAGCCATAATAATAAATGGCACGGCTGTAATTCTGGTCCACAGCGCCTCTGCCCATCCCCAATCAAAGTAGTTATAGATGATCGTAAGTGCGATTCCTCCGACAAACATACCAATATTCAACAGAACAAACAGCAATTGCATCCTGGCCGGAGTAACTGTCTCCTGGCGCCATTGCCGGGCTATTTCCCGCGGTGAGCCCATCCGCTGTGTGAGTTCATCATATATTTCTTCCGGGTCAATCAATTCCTCGTACAGCAGCTCCTCAACATGCAGCCGGTAATCCTCCATGATTTTATTTTTTTCCGGATGATTTCCAAGCAATGTCTCAAGCTTCGAAAGGAACTTTTCGACCTGATCGGTCATGACTCATTTCTCCGAATCAGGTTGTTCATGACCTGCACATAACGATGCCATTCACTGGTCCGCTCCTCGAGAATTTCCTTGCCTTGCTCCGTAATGTGGTAGTATTTCCTGGCAGGTCCCTTTTCCCGATTCTGCCAGTAACATGCAATATATTCCTGCTTTTCCAGTTTGTGAAGTGCCGGATATAAGGTTCCTTCTTTAATTTGGAAGTTATGGTCACTGCGCTGATCCATCTCTTTCACGAGTTCATATCCATACATATCCCGTTCATTAAGCAATTGCAGAATCAGAAGGGATGTGCTCCCTTTGATAAGCTCCCGATTGAACATGTCTTTCACCTACCTAGAATTATTAGGTACCTTTACTATAACCGTTGAAAAGATATTTGTAAAGAATGGCGGAAATCGGGCTATTCTTTGCATTGAGTATCCCCCGTCAAAAGTGTTCATTTTTATTTAACGGAAGAAAGCAGCATATATTATAAACCCTACTATTAATACAAGAATAAGTATTCCAGTGCCTTTCCAACTCAATCCACCTACTAAATCAGCAATATTCCCGGTACTCCCTCTATTCAAGGAATCTTTAAAATTACCACCGGGGTTATTCTTCAACTCCTCTTGCCTTATCCTTTCCCTTTTTTCCTCAGGTGTTTCGTCATCTCTTCTCAATTTATCACTCCTTAAATAGTACCAAGGAGGAAACGCTCCCTCCTATAATTAATGAAAAATGACTACCAAATTAACTTATAATCTGATAGCCATTTACGCCTTTTATATCAAAGTTTGCGACAGGCAACAGCACTGGTTGATCGTGCCATCCCGCCTTTACTCTTCCACTTTCGCAACAATCTTCGCTGCCATTTTATGGTACTCTTTTCCGAGCGGATGATCTTCCTGGTATACGGAAGGTGCGAATTCATCCTCCTCTTCATAAGGCTGCTGTAAAGGCAGCTCTCCCAGAACTTTTGTCTGCAATACATCAGCAAGCTTCTGACCGCCGCCTTTGCCGAACACAAACTCTTTTTCGCCGGTTTTTTTGCTTTCAAAATATGCCATATTTTCTATTACACCGAGAATTTCATGTTCCGTTTTAACGGCCATTTGTCCGGCGCGTGCGGCAACGAATGCGGCCGATGGATGCGGCGTCGTCACAATCACTTCTTTGGCCGATGGGATCAACTCATGGACATCCATGGCAATATCTCCTGTTCCTGGTGGCAAGTCAAGCAGCAAATAGTCCAAGTCGCCCCATTCCACTTCCTTGAAAAAACTGTTCAGCATTTTGCCGAGCATTGGTCCTCTCCAGATGATCGGTGAGTTGTCCTCGACAAAGAAGCCCATCGAGATGACTTGTACACCGAAACGTTCGACTGGGATGATTTTTTCACCGCGGACTTGCGGTCTGTTCTCAATACCCATCATATCCGGAACACTGAATCCGTATATGTCTGCGTCAATAATGCCGACTTTTTTGCCTAAACGCATCAGCGACATGGCCAGGTTAACGGTTACCGTTGACTTGCCAACACCACCTTTTCCGCTGGCAACAGCAATGAAGTTCGGCTGTTTGCTGACGCCCAGCAGTGATTTTTCCTGTTCTGCCTCAGCAGCCGGCTGATACTTCTGAATGATCTCATCAGGCAATTGTTCAAAACGAATTCCGACCGTTGAAGCACCATTCTTCTTCAAAATAGCAACGATTTCCTGCTGCAGATCCATTTGTTCTGCCGTATTGGTTTTGGCAATCGCGACTTTAACACTGACATGTTTCTTTTCTTCTTTGATTGAAATACTCTTAATACCGTCTGTTTCTTCCAGCGTTTTATGTAAAAATGGATCATTAACAGGTTTCAGCAGTTCTGTTACTTCCTCTTTTGATAACACGGCTGGTCACCATCCCTTTCAATCATGATATACAACGCCAGTATAACACAAATCACCTGAATGCTAAGTGATTTGAATCATGGAAAGGGATAGTTATTCCGCTTCTTCAGGCTCTTCGGTCACATAACGAAGGATTCCTTCATAGATGCTGCCGGCCATTTTTCGCTGGTACGAATCCTTTTTCAGATGCTCCCGTTCATGCGCATTTGATAGAAATCCGATTTCAACAAGTGCACCAGGAACTTCTGCATGTTTCAGCAAATAGACATTGTTGAGTGCGAGCGGCTTACGTGTTGTATTGTCCAGATTTCGAATGACTTCTTCCTGAATCATGGTCGCCAGATGCTTACTCTTATCCTCCTTTGGATGGTAAAACGTTTGAGCCCCGTGCCATTGTTCAGATGACAACGCGTTTAAGTGGAGGGTAATAAAGAAATCAGCCTCTTGATCATGAATAAACTTTAAGCGTTCACGAATGTCCTCCGCTTTCCTTCGTGACAGCCCCTTCGTATCCTCTGCTGCCAGATCCGTATCATCTTCGCGGGTTAGATAAACAAGTGCACCTGACTGCTGCAGAAAGTCACGCGCCTTTCTGGCAACTTCCAGAGCAATATCTTTTTCCAATGTCTCGTCCTTTCCGACAGCCCCGCCATCAGGCCCACCATGTCCGGGATCGATGACAATCGTTTTCCCTGACAGCGGCAATGACCATGTTTGCCATGTCGAGTCAGCCTTTTGAATCGGGAATTGCACAAGCAAGGCTAAAACAATAAAACCCGCTCCCCACATGAAAAACTTTATAAACCGTTGCATACCCCTCGCCCCTTATTACGATGCTTTTTCTATTGTATGGGACAGGTTTACCGTTTATGATAAGATGAAAGAAGGTATATGAAAGATATTAAAAATCGGAAGGAGAATGTACTATGGATTGGGCAGGACTCGGCGTAATTATTATCGGCCTTGCATTGCTCGGAGGGGTTTTTTTGCTGATCAAACCGCTCAGAAACCTGACGGTAATACTTGCGGGACTACAAAATACCACGAATGATCTCCCGAATCAGGTGGCTGAAGTTACAGCAGACTTAAAAGGAACCTTAAGTTCAGCAAATAGCGCTATCAAGCAGCTGAACGAACAACTTAGTAAACTGACCCCGATTTTCCGGATTATTGGCAATATCGGCACGTCACTGCAACAGCTTTTCAGTGTGATGGGAACGATCAACGAGAACATGAAGCGAAAGACCAACAACCCCATGATGGAGCGCTATCACCTCGAGGGGATTTATGGTGCTATGGCATTGGGGTACGGAATCTATCAGCAAAAAAATCATAGCAAAAAATAAATCCCCTGACGCAAGGGGATTTATTCTTCACTCTTTTCTTTTTTACCACGTTTTTTCATACTGAACCTAGCCAGTGGGGTCGTCAGTTTTCTGGACATTTCACCGACATCATGGACCATATAAAACAACGGACTTAATGTATGCAGCTTGTCATTCACTTCTGAAATCGTCACGTTTGTATGATTCAGCATTTCACCTGTTTCTCGAAAAATATCATCCAGCTGCTGCGGCATCTCTTCGACCGTCTTTTCAATTCCGCGGAGCACGTTAGCCAGATTATTTAATGTCCAAGCCATATAAATAGCCATAACCATAAATGCGATTCCTATCAATACAACACCAATTCCAGTCAAACTCATCCTATCCCTCCTCATCGTATTCATGCGATAGTATTCACCATTTTTGCTACCTTCAGGTGTTCATATGTCACTTCACTTTTTTATACAGTTTGTACACAACGTCAGCCCATTTGAGTGTTTCCATAGCCCTGAACCTGTTCTTAGGAGATGTGTAGGTTGACGCGTTCTCTGTTTGCTCGTTCAAATATTGGCTTCCCTTGTTAACGGAGGCGCCTAAATTTTCAAGTGTCACAAACAGGTTGTCCACCGCATTGATCTTGTCCTGCAGATCGTCGACTGTTTTACCTGTCTCCTTGACCGTTGTGCGCAGCTCCGGCGTGATAGTATGCATTTTTTTCTCCACTTCATCCAGCGTTTCACTAAGACTTTCCATTGTGTTAGCTGCACGCTTCAATGCCAGCGAAGCATAGATGACGACAAGTGCAAATGCCAAAGCAAAGATGAAAACACCTATATAGACAAAATCCATAACATTGCCCTCCTTCTACGGGAGTCATTTTTGGCTGAAGCTCTTTATATTGGCTTCTATTATTTCACCCGCATCCCGAATACACTCCGCTTTCCGCGGGCGACCCGTGAGCCTCCTCGTTCGTACCTCACTGCGGGGTCTCACTTTGGTCACTGTTCCCGCAGGAGTCTACGTGTATTCGGGATGCTCAGTGCTTCTTAACCGCTTTTCCGTCTTGTTCAACAGCAGAAGTTTTTGGAAAACAGCCTTTATTGCATCCATCGTTCATGTTTTCCCTGTTTACCTGGACAATAATCCTATTATAAAATATCGATTCCAGTTTACATTATCATATTTCCCCGGATCTTTCCATTCTATGTCACTCAGTTCGAGTGGTGTCATAAACGCAGCACCGTCACGAAATTGATCTTCATCCGAATGGGCCACCCACTCACCAGGATTCGCACCCTCAGTGATCTCAACTAAATCATCCATGTGAATGCCTGCCTCAACAGGCTGCTTAAGAAGCAAACCTTCACTTGTCATTTTCCATAAATGGTTGTTGAACAGATTATCTTCGTTGACGACCGCTGCCTTAGGGGATTCATTGGTGATGATTGTCAAATCAGCATGGTAGCCAGGCAGTAATGCCGCGTCTGCCTTTTCGGATTCAGCGGTGGTCTCATCCTGCTGTGACGGCTCCGACTCCGATTCCTCTGTTTCAGATGATTCGTCGGGCGTGATTGTAAGGCCCTCTTCTGTCTGTTCATCAGAGCCCTCTTCTTCGGCAGGACCTTCCGTGCGTCCGGACTGTTCTGCTTCTGAGGCTTCCGTTTCCTCTTCAAACTCTGCGGCAAATGGGTACAGACTCGTGCCGTGAAGACTGGCTGTTCCAGGTGAATCACTTATGTCGCTCAAGGTGCCCTCCAGGACGGTTTGATTTTCCTTGATATCCACCTTAACAGGCATATCCGGTCTGACATCCATCCGCTCTGATTCCGTTAATTCACCTTCTACCTGCAGCTTTGAATCCCGGATCGTCACAACTGGGTTATCAAGCGAATCCGACACAGCGGTCACTTCCCCCTGGTACGGGCTTTCCACGGTGACCGTTTCACCGGTCGTTTCCAAATCGGATATTTGAGACTGAACACGCTGCAGTTTGGCTTCCTTCTGCGCGAGTTCTGTCTCTTTTTCGGTCATATATTGTTCTTTCATATAGTTGGCATCGACTGACTTACTTGTCATATCAAGGGTGCCGTTCTCACCTTCAAGTTCAGTTGTCATATCCGTCTCCGGAACCTGATAAGAAGAAATGGATGCAAGTGCTGCTTCAATTGTTTGAATATCACTGGTCAGTTGTTGCTGCTCACCTTCCAGATCAGCCATTGTTTCGTAGTAGTCATGAACCTGGTAGGTGAACAATTGATCACCCGTGTTCACGCTCGCACCTTCTTCAACGTGAAATTCCTGAAAACTTCCCTTATTCTGATCAAAGTAGACATGTTTTTCCTCAGCAGTTGCCAAAACCCCCGCCGTATCGATGGATTCATACATATCCCTTTCGACTGTTTCTGACCAATCTTCAATATAGGATACCCTCGGGACGCGATCTTCATCATCCATATAAACAAGGAGACTATTAATAGCAATAAACAAAACGACAGCCATGAAAATCATTTTTCTCCTGCGACTCATGCAAACCACCCGCTTATCAAATGACTATCCAGAAAGGTTAATACGGCAACAAGCACCCAGTAGAATATATGTAATCCAATCACACTCAGCCAAATCCAGCGTTTCCTGACCGCTGACAGATAGCTTAAACATTTCACCTGAAACCAGATGATCCATAGCTGAAAGAGTGATATGGCCCCGAAAAAGAACAAGGCCCATGACACTTCCGTTAAATAGGAAGCTATTATGCCAAACGACCATGGTGACACAAACCAGTCCATTCCGCCATAGACGGCAAGCGGTATCCATAAAACCCGTTCAATCAGCATGACAAACAGGACAACTTCCTGCAAAACGATAAGTTTCTTATAAGGAATATCCGTAAATGCATAAAAAACCAATGAAGGGATAAATAAAACCAATAAGGCAAACAGAACAGCAAACGCCATCCGACCAAGCACAAACCAGACTTTGGCCGCCTCATACTGGAATGGTGTCAGCGATATCGCCTCGGCAGAAATAGTACCGGATCCGATACCGAGAAGTGCCGTCCAAGCATATATAACCACACTGCAAAAAATCAGTAGGCCGCAGATTTTCCACAAATTTTTCAGGGCTTCTGCTTTTTTGAGCCGGAATAAATGATCATCGATGGGAAAGAAGAATTTCATCAGATTGACACGAAAGAGCATGGCCGACATCCTTTAGTAAATATTCATTTCTTCTATCCATTTTAACGTAATCTATAAAAATATGACACTCATTTCCATATTTTTTGTCATAATAGGTCCTATCTCCCAGAAATTTAAAAAAAGTCAGGGGAAAATGTTTGCCGCCGTGGGATGACTCTTTCCAGCCGTTCAATCTGCTCTGACTCTCCCCGAATAAGACCGGCGGCATACAACTCAGCCGGACGTTTATAACCCATCAGCATGGTCGTAAGCTGCTGGATGCTGCAATCAATGCTACTCGTTTGCTCGACGGTTGGTTGCATAGATGTCACCTTTGTATCAGACCCGATTTGTGATAGCTGATAAGTGCCGCTGTTTTCCGGCAAAAATGCATCCTCAACGTGTAATGTCACTGATTCAGCCATTTCATCCGCAAACGGGTATGCTTTTAAAAATGCCGGGACATTGACAATCCGTGCCATAAAATAGGGATTGATTTCCTGTTCAAATCGCGGTTCATCGACAAAGAGCGGAAGATTGTCATTTTCGGGTACAGTCATATCGACTGTTTCCGCCATTGAATCATGATTGGCGATAAATTGCAGGAGTAATTGCTTTGCACGAAGCGTGGTAAAGCCAAGTTCGTGAACAGAGAGTCTGCCTTCTTTCACATTATAAAGGATGTAGCCTTCTGGGTCTCCGTTTTCACAATATGCTGCCGCTTGATACCAGTCCCCCCCTTAATACACGCTGCCTCCACCACATGCTTATCCACAGGTTTTTTAATCAATGAAAAAGGTTCAATCAAAAGCATCCCGTAAGACCTTATTATTGGACATACAAAAGAACGGTAGGGATATTGATTTTCTACTATTGCGCTTTTTTTCCTCTTGAGACCGTTAAATAGACAACAATACTTACTATCATTAAACAGAAAGTAATATTCTGTGTAATACCAACAATATCACCCCAGCTACCTGCACCGTTTACAAACAACTGTAAGATTAATCCTGTAAGTAAAATAAGTAACGCATACGGTGTTTTTTTTGTCAAAAATCCTACACCCCCCCAATGATTCCGCCGACAGCGGCGTCAAAGCCATTTTTGACTGGAGCCATTCATCCGATCGATGTGGATCCCATGTTATTCAAGTAATTGATCAAGGCTTTAAAGCGACAAAAGGATTGAAGGAGGATGCTCTCCTGCTTCTTGATCGTTATTTCCTATCCGTTCCCGCCTTAAAACAGTTGAACCACTGGAATCAGTTATTTGCGAACGCCATCCAAGTGTATTGTCTCGGAGGCTACAGTCATGGCTTATTTACGCCGGTTTATTTTTCTCATGTTTGCTCGCAACCCGCGTTTGACCGTAACCCAAATAATTCAAAACAAACGGAAAAACCCGCAAGAAATGCTTGATTCCGATGATGATCGGATGGTGTCTTAATGTTTAAAACTTTTGACTGTCCAGTCGTTAAACATAACGCATGTGGCCTTTCTTAATTCCAACTTTCATGTCAGTAAAAACGTACCGAAATGAACGGTGCGGTTTTTTGTATAGTCGCATCACCTTTTGGAAACACTTTTCATAACGTATATACAAAAGTTATATTAAAGTGTTAACAAACGTATATACAAAATGAAAAGGTGATGGTATAATGAACTCAAAAGATAAAAAATCTCAAGGAGGGGAAAAAACTGTGCGAACTACCTTAAAAAAACATGGAAATAGCGACGCTTTAACATTTCGTTCTGCATGGAAAGAGGGTTTGGGAATCGATACAAACACCGTGTTGGACGTCACTGTCGATTACCAACATCGTAAATTGATCGTTGAGCCAGTGGACGAAGAACGAAAGAAATATGACATCAGGGAACTGGCCGCTATTGCAAAAAATCAAGTGCAGCCTGAATTTGACGAATTTGATCCGGTTGGAGATGAGGAACTTTAGATGTTAAAACAAGGAGATATCATTATGGTCAATGTGAATCCGACTAAAGGGCATGAACAGGCAGGGCATCGGCCATTTATTATTTTATCGAATAAACATTATAACAATGTTTCAACGCTCGTCATCGGCTGCTCCATCTCCAACACATCAAGCGATTGGGTTTTCAACGTGGACCTTCCTGAAGGGATGAAAACCACGGGGAAAATCAAGACCGATCAACTAAGGTCTTTGGATCTGGGAGCAAGGGGTTATCGTTTTGTTGAGTCTGCACCCGAAGAAGTTGTTGTTGAATGTCTTGAAAAACTTAACGCTATTGTTGATAGTGAATAGGGCGCGATCATTATATTGTCCGTATAGTTTGAAGTTGTCGCGGAATCATAGAAGATGTAGGCTGTGCCAATTGCAGCTGGGAAATTGCTGCGGTGTATGATCAGGAAGACCAAATCTATCGCTGTTCGGACTGCGGCAGTGAAGTTGACACAGAGTAGTGCTATGACGATCGGTAATGGGTTTATCCCGTTGCGGATCGTTTTTTTTTTTGACAACAGATTGCTATTCTCCCGAAATACCAGAGAAACACCCAAACGAGTCCCGCGTCCCCGCTCGCACGCGGCATTATGTCTCGCCGGCATTCATTAAAAATTGTCGCACCTCATCAATGGTAAGGCCCAACTCTTTAGCGGCTTTGATCAATTCAATCCATTTCGGTCAGGCATTAGTGTCAACTTTCGGTCTTTTTGATTTAGCTAAAACACTCCTACATTGAATAAAAATACCCTTAAATATGGTTTTTTAGGACATATAGATAGAATTGATTACTGCCAATACTTTTTACCACCTATGCCATCTTTTGTACCAGTGTTTGACAAACAATTTACCAGGCAATGCCAACCGCTTTACCACGCTGTAAAAGGGGCACTCCGCCTTGCCTAAGATAGTGCAAATCCTGTAGCCCGCCACCATTGACTTAACTTTTGTCCGTGTTGTGGAACTATCGCAGGTGTGGCATAAATAATGCCTGGGAGGCACACCTGCTCAAACATGATAACACGGACAAATCGATTCTAAGCGTCTAGGACATGTTGATATTCATACGACACAAAATTATTATTTGGAATTAATGCCAGAAAAAAAGCACCAGCAAGATGCTGATGCTTTAAACCTTTTGAACACTTTATAATATTAACGTTGATTTGCACCAATTTGCACCACAAATTAGTCGCCAACGTTGATATATCAATGTTTCTATTAACGTTTTGAGAACTGTTATTCATTGAAAAATAAGGGGTTAAAGCTATTTTTGTGTATTACCCGTATATTACATATACTTATCCACAGGTTTTGGAGATAGTTAATAATAAAATTAAACATACATTTTTTCTTTCATTAGGCTGTGATTTAAAAGTTAGATAAAATCATGCCTTCGACAAAATGCGCAAAATTCCTATCTAAACAACCAACTTTATTTATTCATCACCCTAAATTATTTTAGCTGGAAACTGATTTTTCTATTTCTTTGATTATTCCATAAAGTTTTTCAATACTTTTTGAATAATTTTTTATTAAATCATTATGCTCTTTATTAAATTCATCAAATAATTTTTTCATATCTTCTCTGATATTTCCCACATCAAACCATGGTTCAATTTCATCGTCATTAGCTTCGTAGACTTTTCCAATAAAGTAAATTCTATATTTATAATCGTTAGCAGCAATGGCATCTCTTCCTGCATTGTATTGTCTGATGCATTGATTTTTTTTTATATCTAATCTTTTTGCATTATTTATAACTTCTAAATATTTATTTTGTGTTCTAATAACAAGGTTGCTAACTCGCGATTATGTTCTACGTATTTATCAATTAAATCAAGAGGATAGTTCTGTAATACTCCGATAAGCTCTTCGATGTATTGGGGTATCGATTGTTGAATACTATCTAATGACAGGGTATTTTGATCATAATTTATGTAGCATAATCTTTCTTTTAATATAGAAAGTTCTCTTTCGTAATCATTTTTTAAATCCCTTTTTTCTTTTTTTAACTGAAAAAACCATATAACTAGACCTACTATAAGCCCAGTAACAATACTTGAAACGATTCTTTCCCACATTAATTTATCTCCTTATTATATATGGTTATTTACATAATGCCGCCCGTACTTGACTTGTTTTCTGGATATTTCACCCGAATTTATTAAGTACTTCAGGTATAAATAAACCTCCATAAAACAGAACATAGATTCGTTTTGTTTCGTGATTTTATTTTTCCTCGTTACTTTTATGTGACATTTAAAAATGTCACATAAATCTTGGCTTCCTGAGAAGTGAAGCTGTTTGGATTGTCAACACAAAACTAGACAATAGTGGGGGCAATTATTAGGAGACCCTGGCATAACAGCAGCGATTTTAGATCGTATTCTCCACCGTGTGGAAGTAATTCAATTTAGTCAGGAAGACAGCCACAGAATGAAATATAGATCGTCTATTTTTCAGGCAGAAAGTGTTCAGAATTAATTAGCAAAAAGTGTTCATTTTTACTTGACGCTTACAACTCTCCTAAAATTCCTTTTGTTTCTGATGCTCTTCCGACTTAATACCTTACCAATAGGTTTCTGATTTAGCACCAAGTTTATAGCATCCTTCTTGCAGAGGGCAACGTTAACATTTCTCTACCTCAAAATAGTACGTTTGTTTTTGATTTTTGTTCTGTCACTTTTTTCAATACGCGCTTTTCTTATAGCCATATGCCCTGCAGGACAAGAATACATCCTCACATCTTCATTGAATTCAAACGCATCATCTTTATCACGACTACAGTGTGATACATTTGGGTTTAACTTTGCAACCAGGTCCAGTTCGTTTTTTATAGCATATATGATATTAACCTTCTCTGAATAAGCTGCATCATCAATAATCGTCTCAACGGATATTCCCGTTTCTTCACTCTTTCGATTAGGTTTTGAAGTTGCTTTCTCAAACTCTTATATTATGGAATAGTAATATTAACGCGTAAGAGATTAGTCGCATTAAAAAAAATAAGTTAAAATGAAAATACGCACTATTTAAAGTATAAAAAAGAAAGGGCGATTTTATGGCAAGGAACGTAACGCAATATGAATTGTTAATATCTTGTCCCTCAGATGTTAGTGATGAATTGGATATTATAAAAGAAACAGTTGAAGATTTTAATAGAATGTATGGGGCAGCTAATAATGCATCAATAACTACAAAACATTGGTCAAAAGATTCATATCCTCAGTCAGGTGGTAAACCTCAAGAATTATTAAATAATCAGTTTGTACGAGATTGTGACGCAGCAGTGGCAGTTTTTTGGACAAGATTTGGAACTCCAACAGATAAATATGGTTCAGGTACTGAGGAAGAGATAGAAGAACTTATAAATAGCAATAAACAAGTTTTTCTTTATTTTAGTGATCGACAAATTAATCCATCTTCAATTAACAATAGCCAATATGAAAAAGTTCAAACCTTTAGGAAAAAATATGGCGATAAAAGTATCTATGCTACGTATTCAGACCTAGATCAATTTAAAAAAATATTTCTTAATCATCTGTCTCTTCACTTTGTTGATATTTTTAACAACGGTGAAGATAAAGACTCTAACACTCAAAGCAGTCTCTCTATCAATGGTGTTAAGAAAGGCAAGATAACAGAGCAACCCTACGCTTTACAGGCTGACTTTCTTAATACCGGTTTTGTGCATAATATGAAAAATAATATTATGAAAAAAATTAAAGAAGTAGAACACCTAAACTTTCCCAAAGTTTCTTATCAGGATGAGACAATTGAAGAAAATGAGTACCCCTTAAAAAAAAGTTCAATAATTGACCAAGGAATATCAAGTAAATTAAGTAAGCAACTAAAACAAGCAAAAGTTTCTCCTTCACTTTTTGAAACAGAAGAGGTATATATTGGAGATTTTGAAAAAAAATCAATAAATAAATTTGCACTTGAGAAGTAAGCGTAAGATAATCCCCACCTGTAATCAGATGGGGATTTAATGTATGCTTTATTTAGATTGATTGGGGATCTGGCATTCTTCTGGAAGTGTCGGGGACCAAGGCATGAGAGATGCCATTTTTGCTTCATCTGCTGTATCCATATTGGGGAGCTTCTCAAATAGAACTCTAAGGTAGTTAAAAGGGTTCAACCCATTTTCCTTTGCCGTTTCTATCACACTATAAGTAATGGCACTTGCTGCTGCTCCTTTAGCCGTGTTGCTAAACAGCCAGTTTTTTCGCCCCAACACAAAAGGCTTGATCGAACGCTCGGCTCGATTATTGTCGATCTCCAGGCGCCCGTCCAGTAAAAACCTCTCGAGGCGCTCCCATTGGTTACGACAGTATTTGATAGCTTGTCCCAGCGCACTTTTGGGCAGGACGCGCGGCGTTTGCTCGCGAAGCCATGCCGAAAAAGCATCTAGAACAGGCTGACTGCGTTCCAGACGGGCTTCATAGCGTTCTTCAGGACTGACGTCCTTTAGATCACGTTCTATATCAAATAAACGATTACAGAAAGCCAGGCCTTCCTTGGCTTTCACGGCCGATGTGCTGGCGGATTCCGGCAGCGCTGTTAAAGCTTCCGAAAATTTCCGACGGGCATGGGCCCAGCATCCGATCAATGTCACGTTGCCAAGACCGTTATAACCCGAGTAGCCATCCACGTGTAAATAGCCCTGAAAGCCGGTCAGGAACCGTTGCGGATGCTTACCGGCCCGGGTTTGCCGGTAGTCATAAAGCACGATCGGTGTATCATCCCGTCCCGTTCTGTACAGCCACATATAGGACTTCGATTTGGCCGGGCGATCCGGTTCTGAAAGAACCTGTAAGGTTGTTTCATCCGCATGCAGAATATCGTGCTCCAGGAGGTGGGCATACATCTCATCGTATATGAGCTGTAGCCAGGTATTCGCACCATAGACAATCCAGTTCGCTAATGTCTGGCGCGGGATCGATACACCAAAGCGTTCCAGATGTTTCTCCTGGCGATATAAAGGCATGCTTTCCACATACTTCTGGGTCATAGTGTAGGCCATCGCCGATGGCGATGCCAAGCTGCCTGGGAAAACAGGTTTTGGCATGTTTGCTGTCACAATGGGCGTCTCAATTTCATGACGTTCGCAATGGCGGCAGCTATAGACATGTTGGACGTGTTCCATGACTTTGACCTGTGCTGGAATGACTTTTAATTCCTTGCGGACTTCTGTGCTCATATCATGTAGTGTGCCACCGCAACAGGAACAGATCTGTTCCTCATCGGATAAACGATAGTCAATCGTTTCCTTCGGAAGGTTCTCAAGCTTTTGTTCACGTTGGCCACTTTGTTTTTTGCGTTTATAGGTAATCGTTTCGACATCAGGTTCCTCAATCGTCGAATTCGTGGTATCTTCGGCCTCATTGAAAAGTGAAAGTTGATCAGAATTAACTTGTTCACTGGAAGATCCAAATCTGTGTTGCTGGCTAAGACGGAATTGTTCCTCATACCATTTTAGTTTGGCTTCCAGGGCTTCCTTCTCCATTTCAAGCTTTTCATTCTGCGCTTGGTAATATTCAATTGTAGGCTTTGATGTAGGCGCTGTATTTTTCATACACCCAGTATACGAAAAAGAATCCGACTTGCCTAGTCGAATTCTTTTATTTGTATATTTCACTTTTTTATAGAATGGTGCGAGCTGTTACTTCTCGGTGTGCCTGTTTCTGATTAATTGGCAGACCATCAAGCAGCCAACGTAGCTGGCGCTGGCTAACACCCATTGGAGCTGTTTCTTTTTCGGATGGCCAGTGAAAGGTGCCTCTTTCGAGTCGGCGGTAGTGAAGCCAAAAACCATTGTGTTCCCACTGAAGGATTTTCAGTTTGTCACGTTTTCGATTACAGAAAACAAATAGGCTAGGAGAAAAGGGATCAAGCTCAAAACATTCCTTTACAATGACGGCCAAGCCGTCAATGGATTTACGCAAGTCGGTACTGCCGCGTGCCAGATATACCTTGTCGAACTGGACATTTGTCAGCATTGGTTTCGTAAAATGTGTACAACGTCGGACAGTAGACCAGCATTAGCACCCGGCCGAACTTCAACAGAAATGGCATCAAAATGTATGTAGATGGGGACCTGACCCTCAGAAGAAACAAAGTCATTGTCCATTTGGACCGTGAGCCACTGGGTTCCGCCTGGTTCTTCTTTCTGAGCATCCTGAATCCCCTGGAATTGTTGAATCCAATAATACATTTGATGGGGTTTTATGTCGTGGTCACGACACCACTCAGCTACACCTTGGTCACTTTCTTTCCAGGCATCATACCGTGACTTCCATGCTATTCTCTTGTCTTTTAGCGTCATCGCATAACCTCCCAAATCAATGTCTAAGAAGATTATCGCATCGACGGCGAAGGATTAAAACGTGTGTTTTATCTTACGCTTACCTTGAGAACAGCTTAGAAATAGATGAATCTAATTTTTTCAACTTAGGAAGCTTGTGTAAGCAAAAAAGCCTTTTGGGCGGTGGACCATTTGGAACTAAACCTTCATATTCTTTCGTAGGTTCGGACGAAGAGAAAAATAAACATAACCTAATTGAAGAAATATACCAAGAAATAGTTGAGTATGATCAGTGGGTGGCATACTTTACAGAATTAGAAGAAAAGGATTATTTAAATTTATGTCTCTCCAATTCAGGTACACATTATGATGAGGATGTGGATGTTAAACTGTTTGTAAGAGAAGGGAAACTATGCGGCAGAGAAGACCTTCCTTTACCTGGAAACGATATACTAAAGTCCTCTGAGCAAATGCTTGATGCAATATACAAGCCTAAAAAATCGGTATCAGTCAAAGAATATGAGGATTACCCGGTTAGCACTCCAGAGTTCGAGAACAGATTAAATTATGGTTTAATTTATGGGCAATCACATGAAGAACTAATAGCGAATAATAAAAAACAATTTTTGGATTCCCTCGCAGATATATATTATTATGAGCATTTCCGCGAAGATGGTTATGATGTTATATGTTATAAACAGCCGTATATTAAACAGAACACAAGCGTTTTCTTCCCTTCATTATTAGTTTTTAATTTTGCTCCAGATACAATTAAATATGAAATCTCATCAAAATACTCACCTAAAATCGTAAAGGGAGAAATTCAAGTGAAAAAATGAAAATTCTAAGCTATATACAAAAGAAGTTCTCAAATGAATATTGGCATCGAATTGAGCCGTCCTTGCCATTTTTCTGAGCCACCCCCGATAAGAAAATGAGCCAGTAATGACAAAGGCGACCACTCACTATAATTTAACTCTAATTCAAGCACAGCTTTAGCTTCTTGCCCTTGACCGCCGTACCGCTTCTTAGTATTCACTAAAGGGGCTGGGGCTCCGCCAGTAGAACTTAGAAGAGATTGTCCACGGTACGCTGGATGAGCGGATGGGAGCCTTAGAGGCTGAATTTTTCCCGCCCATCACCAGAACAATACCATAGACACAAACAGGGTCAAGGGTGTTGGAATTATTGCTATATCAGTAACTAGGCATACTGGTTCACTCTATGGCAACGATGGCTCAAAAACATGGCAAGAGTGGAATTATCTGAAGTCTTTATTCAGTGTTCTTAGGGCCTTCTTTTGTTATACATAAATGCTGGCATTTCATTCTCGAATACGGCATCAGAAACATCTATAGCAATTGTTTCAACATTGTATAACCTCTCTTGTAATAGATTAATATTAATACGCTTGAGTTATCTTACTCAGTATTTTCTCTTGTTTGGTTTAATTTTTAATCTATAACCTCTCCTGAGTATCCTATGGAGTTCGTCATTTGCTTTGCCGTTTATGACTGCTACAGCATATTCTCTACTGAGTGGCTCTCCTTTAACAGTAAGACTTTCTGTGTTAGCTTTTTCTACTACCTTTTTAATGCTATTGGTATAAGCATACTCTTTAATAGTCCACTTATTAAGAGTATCTGACTCGTAGGACTCAGCAAGATCTATGAAATGTTGCAACCTCTGGACTTCTTTCTTGGCTCTTTCAACTGTAATAAGCTTAACCATAATGCACAACAACCCTCTGTTTTGTATTTTAGTAATTAATTCGACAAAAAGGATCAAAATTCCTTTAATTAATTAAAGATTTAAAAAGTCAGTTGTTAGAAAAGTTCAGAAATCGGACTAATCCAGGTAGTTGTGGCAAAGTAGGTTAATTCGTTATAAAAGAACCATTAATTACAGGAACTGTAATGCTCCACTAAAAATGCAACTCATTAAATTTGCTTTTCACACACAATTCTAATAAGACATGGATATCTTGCAAATATTAATTATACCAATAATAATCAATGTTAACCTATCTATGTTATTTACAAACCTCATGAACATGCACTTTTTAGTCACAAAAACTTAAGTAACATATATACAAACAAAATCGCGCACCTGGATTTGAAAATGTCTATTCCACAGAAGGTGCACTAAAACCCGTTCTCTTTTCGTATTCTATTGAAGTCCAGTGAAAAACCCATTTCCAACCCTTGAAGCATAAGACTGAGTTGTCTCCTTCCCAAAGAAAAACCTGGTTCTCACCCAAAAAAGCCGGGTCGTCAGAGTCTAATTCTACTGATTGTACAATAAAATGGCGACCGTACGCGCGTTAACTTTTCAATCAGCCACTATTTTTATATACCCATTTCTAATTGAACATTTTTATTTTTTTATATAGAATCCTTAAAGTATTGATTCTTAATAGCGGTGGCTATTGCTTCAACAAATACTGGAGGAACCGCGTTACCTATTTGTCTCCATTGCTCCTTGAAATCTCCGCTAAAATTATAGTCATCATCAAACGTTTGAATTCTTTTAATCTCATTTATTCTTAGAAATCGATTCTTCCAATGAAAAGGGCCCATGTTATTTGAGAAACTTGCTTGTATTGTCCAAGATGGACGGTCTGGTGATAATTTAAGTAAAAACGACCAATAACGAGATCGCCATTTAAATTTCGGGTTAGGGTAACCACGTTTAGAAGTGAAATATAAATAGTTATCACCAGGAGGAATTTCTTTTAACAAATCTTTATGCTTTGATCCCGCTTGCATATATTCATCCTCAGGTAAATCATAATCTAAATCCCCTATTGCCTCTTCACAAGTAATCCAATGCTTCTTATTTTTATCTTTAATTGGATTAAATTTATCCGGGATATAATGTGTCGGTGAAGGAAATTGAAATGCTTCACCAATATCCTTTCTAACACCAACACAAATAAATCGTTTCCTGGTCTGTGGGACACCATATTCAGCTGTATTAAATGTATCATAGGTTATATGATATCCTAATTCTTCGGATTTTTTTTCTAAATAATCAAAAGCTGGTCTATGCGGCTTATAAATAAAGCCGTGAACATTCTCAAAAAAGAATATTTTTGGATTAACTTCTTTGACTGCTCTAAAATATTCAAATAATGTAAAAGAATTCTCATCCTCTAATGCTCGTTTCTTATCTTTACGATAAAACCTAGACTTAGAGTAAGCCGGACACGGTGGCCCCCCCACTAAACAATCAATCTCATTTTCACCAATCTTGTTGAGGAGTGCTAAAAAGTCTATATTTCTTATATCGTTACATTCAACTATATTACCAACATTATTTAATTTTAAAGTTTCACAAGAGGCTTCTTCATAATCTGTTGAATATAAGATCTCAAAACCTGCTTTTTTAAATCCGAGATCTATTCCTCCTCCGCCTGAGTAAATGCTTAAAACGTTCAATTTTTATACCACCCTTACTATCAACTTTGGTTCACCAATTGATTACCCGCAAAATTGGCTTCAATGCTTTCCTTCAAAAATTGAATCATTGCTTTACCCATTAATGGAGGGACAGCATTTCCAATTTGTTTTTGAATGGAACGTCTTGATCCGTAAAATCTATAATTTTTAGGAAAAGATTGTAAGGCGGCTATTTCAGGAACCCTGAGTCTTCTTGACTTCCAATGGAATGGACCGACCCATGGACCCGGCTGCGCGGTTATTGTCCATGAAGGTTTTTCAGGATGTAATTTTAACAAGAAATTCCAAAATCGTTTATCGGCCACAAACTTTGGATTTGGGTGACCAGCCCATTCAGTAAGGGCTTTATAATTCATACCCGGTGGAACCTCTTTTAATTCATCTTGATATTTCCCGGAAATCACCTCTTCTTCTTCAAAAAGTTCTTCCGTATCAAATTCACTGATGACTTCACCAGCTGTAACATAAGGTTTTAAATATGAATCTAGCAAGTTATTAGGGTCTCCATGTGTTTTTTCTGGTTCATCTGAAATAAAAGAGCCTTTTGTTCCAATTATAAAAAGCCGTTTACGCTTTTGTGCTACTCCATAATTTAAAGCATTTCCTTTAATTACTTTATAGTTATAGCCTTCTTCTTCAATAATATTAATAAAGCCATCAACAATTGATTTATTAGTTGGGTGAAGAAGACTTTCTACATTCTCAAAAATAAAACCATCAGGAGATAATTCTGTTACAACTCTTAGAAATTCATTTACTAGTTTTGCGCGCGGATCATTAATACCTTTACGGATATTGTTTGTTACCCAATAACCATTCTTTGAGAACGGCTGACATGGGGCACCGCCAATAATAATAAAACTCTCATCATCTTCTATTCCAGACATTTTTTTAATATTATCACTTGTATAATCAGCTAAATTCCCGCATATTAGATTTGTTTCTTTGAAATCTTTATTTAATTTTAATGTTTCCACACAATCTTCTTCTATATCAATACTAAAAGCCACCGGAATATCAGCCATAAAACTTGCTATGTCAAAACCACCAGCTCCTGAAAAAAGACTTATAGTTTTCATATATATCTCCTTTATCATGTATAATTAATTGATATTCCTACTATATAAGTATACCAAACATTAGCTCCCTATCAAGTATAATGAATTCTTAACGAAATAAATACTGTAGTTTTATCTGATTATATTATATCGTATAATTAAAAAAGAGTATGCTATTTAGGGGGTTATTTTGCATGTATGAGACTTATTATCAAGCAAATCCTGATGGTTCTATTGAATATGGAATACAACCACATGGTCTCAAAAAGTCTGAAACCATATCAAAGTTAAAAGAAGCACTCACTTATAATGGCTGGACAATAACTTCAGAGAAAACAAATTCGAAGCCATTTAATTTTATCATCAATGCACACGAAAAAGAAATAGAACTTTATGTATATATATGGAAAATATCCAATGGAGGAAGGGAGAGAGAACATGAACAGCGTATTCAAATTGCAACAGATGTAAACCAAGATGGATTCAATGTTGACAATAATAATCCAAACAAAAAAGGACTGTTATTGGGCGAATATAATAGAGAAGGCTGTCCAACAGTTTATGCTGCTTGGGAAACTGAAACAAATCGAAATCATGGTAAGTCAAAATCTTGCTTTATTAATACCAAGGCTATTGCCAAGGCTATGAGAGATGGATTTGTCCAAACAATTGATAGTAGTGGAAATATAGCCTGCGCATTCCAAAAAGAATTTATGAATTTCTATATCAATAACCTCGTATCATTACATAGCCTTAAGGTTAATTTAGTTGAAGGCCTGGACTCAGGTAATGACCTCCAAACTGAAGTAGATAAAGTTCCTAACGTTAGAGATGTACCTTATGAAGAAAGAGGAGTCAATAAAATTGTCTATGGTGCACCTGGTGTAGGAAAAAGTTATAGCTTAGGCACAAGTCATGAACGAATTACATTCCATCCTGAATTCACTTATTTTGACTTCATTGGAGGTATAAAACCCGGAAAAGTTAATGGTGAACTAACATATGAATTTAAAGAAGGACCATTTTTAAAAATTCTTAAGGACGCCTACCTTTTTGACTATAAACAGTTCACATTAGTTATTGAAGAAATAAACAGAGCAAACACTGCTGCTGTCTTCGGGGATATATTCCAATTACTTGATCGAAACGAGTATGGTGAAAGCACTTATAGCATAGAAAATGAAGATATATTGAATTATTTAAATAAAGATACAAAATTGAATTTAAATAAGGTAAAAATACCTGCTAATTTTAATATATATGCAACAATGAACAATGCTGATCAAGGAGTTTTTGTTATGGATTCTGCTTTCAAAAGACGGTGGGAATTCGAATATAAACCCATATCTTTTGAAGGGGTTAGTCATGCAGATGAAGTATTAAATTACGCTGGTTATCAGGTCACGTGGCAAAATTTTGCAACTTGTATTAACGATTTTCTCTCGTCCAAAATTGGTATAAATGAGGACAAATTAATTGGTCCATACTTTTTAAAAAAAACTGATCTTAAAAATAATAGAAAGATAGCCTTTAAATTGCTAATTTATTTATGGGACGATGTTGTACGACATGAAAGATATGCCCTGTTCGCCAATCAGTTTAATACATTTGGGGAAGTTTCAAATGCCTTTATCAAAGGTAACCAATCAATCTTCAACAAAGATTTAGAGGGTATTTTATTTGAAAACAGACTACTGAAAGAAACTGAAGAAGATGGTTCAAATGAATAATATATATTTTTTTATAGATCATGAACCAGCAAAATTTAAAGAAGCATCTATTCCTAATGTTTTTTTTGAAAAAGGACTATGTCAGAAAACAGAACAAAGCTATGTTCGCTTTAATGTTACAGGTATTATTCACGCTAATCAAAATTTCTTTGTAGTTCTACCAAAAGGATACAGAATTCCCGATAATATTAATACAAAGGTTACATTAGCTAAAAAAATATATAATGTTCTGTTTAAGTACAAATCAACCAAAATATTAGAGAAAGATGAAAGCTACTGGTTAGGAGATACACAAACCACGACTACATTTGATGTTTCTAAAAAATTAATTGATGATTTTAGACAAAATGGACTAATCACTTTGCAAAAAAGAACTTTTGAAAATAACGGACGCGGAAATATTAATTGGCCGAAAACATTTAAAACAAAAACGCCTTATATAAAAAAATCTGAGTTGGTTTATTTAGACTTTGTAACAACTAAAAATAACATTGTAAGTAACGAAACAATTTCTCTTATACATTCTTTCATATTATGGAACATCTCAGATACCTATGGTTGGTTATTCAATTTTAAATACAAAGATTACAGTAAAACATTTACACACTCGTTTATGAGGTACAATTTACTTCGCGCTCTAAATGAAACATATATGGACAGGGATATTCGGATAATAAAGTTTTTGCTCAGTTACATCGATAATCGTTTGAATGAAGAAAACAATAACTATAATATTTTTGTTACCAAATACTTTGATAGGGTTTGGGAGACAATTTGCGCTAAAGTAATGGGGAATATGCCAATGTTACAAAAAATGGTACCTAAACCCTATTGGATTTATCTTGAGGATAAAAAGGAAACTTCTCAAATACCAGATATCTTAGTACAGATGAATAAAGATGAACTTATTATTTATGACGCAAAATACTATACCTTAAATCAAAATAAACACAATTTACCTGGATGGGGAGACATTGTAAAACAACTCTTTTATAGACTCTCATTAAAGCATCAATATAAGAAAATTTATAACATCTTCTTATTCCCAGGAACGGTTAAACACGCTTTTAATTTTTCAGCTTATGCAAGTGTCAGTGATTTTGAAGCAACTTTTGGTAACGTTCTTGGATATTTGTTAGATATTGATTATGCTATAGAAATTTACCTTAATAATAACGAAAAACAACATCAACTAAATTATAAAATCCTTAAAGATGCAAAAGAAAAATATAACAAGCAAGATAAATTATAATTTCAAGTGAGATTATTATTTACTCAACTTTCGCACCAACAAAATCGTAGTTAGCTTAAAACATGCAAGTGCTTGTAGAATTTAAAATAGGAGTTTGACATTACGTTTAAACATGAAAAAACACCTCAACATTTGGTATAGTTAATTT
>NZ_SRHY01000040.1 GCF_004565465.1 Lentibacillus salicampi | reverse complement strand
TTTAATTGTCTTCCAGTAATTACCATTTATTTACTGGTCTAGTTTCCTATTGCCTTTTTTAAGCAAATCGCACCTTGATAACTAAATATTTATTTATTTTTCACTTGACATCTTACCGCAGGTCTTTTCAAGTGGATAATCATCATAATACCGTAATGATTACGATTTGTAAATAGTAATCATTACGATTTGGAAAAAACTTATGCAATTGCTCATCATAGAGCGGAGAAATCGGCGGAAGAGCGAAGGAATCGGCAGAAGAGCGGAGAAATCGGCAGAAGAGCGGAGAAATCGGCAGAAGAGCGGAAGAATCAGCAGAAGAGCGGAGAAATCGGCAGAAGAGCGGAGAAATCGGCAGAAGAGCGGAAGAATCAGCAGAAGAGCGGAAGAATCAGCAGAAGAGCGGAAGAATCGGCAGAAGAGCGGAAGAATCGGCAGAACAGCGGAGAAATCGGCGTCAAGCCGATTTCTTCCGAATAACAATCAATCAAAACTTCTGACCATAATACTTGTCCAGGGAAAACCCGCGGCCAAGCACCTCGGAGGCGTTAATAAACACGACAAAAGATGCTGGTTCTTCATCCTGCAGAATACTTTTAAGCTTAACCGCCTCCTGCTGGTCAGCAACACAGAGAATCATGGTCTTGTCCTGGTTTGAATAGCCGCCAACGGTTCGGACTTTTGTCAATCCACGGTCAATCTGGTCATTGATCACGCGATGGATGTTCTCCTCGTTTTCGGTAATAATCATAATCAGTTTGGATGCCGATGTCTGCAGCTGAACGACATCAATTGTTTTGCTCGTTATATAAATACACATGAGTGCAAACAGCGTCAGCTCCAGACTGAACACAAAAATGGATGAAATCACAACGATGCCATCGACAATCAGCTGGGAATAACCACTCGAAAACCCGGTGAATTTTTTAACAACCTGAGCGATCGCTGCAGTGCCGCCGGTGGATCCGCGTCCCTTATAAACCGTTCCAAGACCAACCCCAAGAATGATACCACCATAAATGGCACCAAGCACAGGATTTGATACCGTATAAGGAAAGTCAGCTGTCAAATAGATCATAAACGGCACCCAGAATGTACCAAGCAGTGTTTTCCAGCTGAAATCTTTTCCGAGAGCAATCCAGCCGATCACAAAAATAGGAAGATTAATAATGAATTGTGTAAATGCCGGGCTTAATGCATACATTTCGTAAAGAATGGTACTGACCCCGGATATGCCGCCTGCTGCCAGTTTGGACGGCAAAAGAAACAAATTATAGGATAGCGCGACCAGTGTAGCACCGATGATGACTTGAGTGTATTCTGTGATAAGTTTTTTATTCATATGGTGTAAATCCTTTCTTTCCGAATGAGCTATAAGTTGGGATCCGTCTATTCGATGCTACCGCAATTATTTTAACGCAGTTCGCCGGTTGATAAAAGTTTTTCGTTTAAAAATATACCCATTTTTATTGCTAACTGTCAGAATATAATTTATACTGATAGATGGATAGGGGACTATCTTTTATTTTCCAGCAATAATGAATGAGTATTCATTCAAAAGAAGATTGGGGGAGACAATATGAAGCGAACGATCAAGCGGGCTGCGGTATTAGGTTCCGGCGTGATGGGATCCGGGATTGCTGCACACTTGGCAAACGCAGGTATTCCGACAATGATGCTCGATATTGTACCACGTGAATTGACCAAACGTGAGGAGAGGAAAGGCTTTACGCTTGAGGATCGTGCTGTGCGAGATCGTGTGGCTACTGAGAGCAAAAAGGCTTTATTAAAGCAAAAACCGTCGCCAATCACGTCAAAGAAAAGTCTTGATTTGATCGAAACCGGCAACATGGATGATGATATGGAAAAATTAGCTGACGTTGATTGGATTATTGAAGTTGTTACAGAAAATCTAGAAATCAAGCAGAAGGTTTTTAAAAACGTTGACAACCATCGTAAAGAAGGGACCATCGTCACGTCCAACACATCGGGGATATCAGTTGAAGCAATGGCAGAAGGGCACTCGGATGACTTTCGCAAACACTTTATGGGCACACACTTTTTTAATCCGCCGCGCTATCTGAAGCTGCTGGAAGTCATTCCGACAAAAGCGACTGACCCAGAAGTACTGGCCTTCATGAAAGCATTCAGCGAAGATATACTGGGTAAAGGTGTCGTTGAGGCGAAAGATACACCAAACTTTATTGCCAACCGGATCGGGACATATGGTCTGCTTGTCACCGCACAGGAAATGGTAAAAGGCGGCTACACAATTGGGGAAGTGGATTCCGTCACTGGGCCCATGATCGGCCGTCCGAAAAGCGCCACATTCCGGACACTTGACGTTGTCGGGCTGGATACGTTCATCCATGTCGCCAACAATGTTCGGGAACAGGTTGAAGGCGATGAAAAAGATGTGTTCAAGGTTCCGGATTTCATGCTGAAAATGCAGGAAAATGGCTGGCTGGGTGCCAAAAGCGGTCAGGGATTTTTCCTGAAGAAAAAAGGAAGCGACGGCAGCACGATTTATGAATTGAATCCCGAAACACTTGAATATGAAGACCGAAGAAAATTGAAAACGAATGCCACAGAGATGGCGAAACAGGAGAAAGGTCCACGCCGTAAATTGAAAGCGCTTGTATCAGCTAAAGATGACAAGGCCGGTGATTTAGTCTGGTCCGTTTTAAAGCCGGTCCTGATTTACTCGGCAGAACTAACAGGTGAAATTGCCGATGATATTGTATCGATTGACGAGGCGATGAAATGGGGATTCGGCTGGGAAATCGGCCCATTTGAAACGTGGGATGCCATCGGTGTCCGCAAGTCGGTCGAGCGCATACAGGAAGAAGGTTCAACCGTACCGGATTGGGTGCTGAAAATGCTCGAGGATGGAAACGAGTCCTTCTATCAAACTGAGAACGGTACTGTTTACTATTACGACAATGGTGAATACAAACAACAGCATTTTAACCCGAAAGACATTAACCTAAAACGATTAAAAAATGAGAAAGGAGTTATTAAACAGAATACGGGTGCCAGTTTGATAGATTTGGGCGACGGTGTTGCTGGGCTTGAGTTCCATTCACAAGGCAATGCGATCGGTCTCGATATTATCAAAATGGTCAATGATTCGCTTGAAGAAGTGAATCAAAACTATGAAGGGCTGGTGATCGGCAACCAAGGCAAAAATTTTTGTGTCGGTGCCCATCTGGGGATGATGCTGATGGCAGCACAGGATGACGATTTCTTTGAACTGGATATGGTTGTCCGTCAGTTCCAGAACATGGCAATGGCCATTAAATATTCCGAAAAGCCGGTAGTCACTGCTCCATTTAATATGACAATCGGCGGTGGTGCTGAGGTATCTCTCCCGGCAGCATCCGTCCAGGCATCAGTCGAAACATATATGGGGCTGGTTGAATTCGGTGTCGGTCTGATTCCAGGCGGTGGTGGAACGAAAGAGCTTTATTTGAAAGAACTCCGCCATTTGCCTAAAGGCGTCGACTTTGATTTGACCAAAGTGGCGAACGATGTGTTTGAAAAAGTGGCGACAGCTAAAGTGTCCACATCAGCGGAAGAGGCACGCGAAAATGGATTTTTGAACAACGGTGACGCCATCAGTGTGAACCCCGATCATTTATTGCACGATGCAAAAGAAAATGTGTTGGCACTCGCTAAAGCAGGATATCAGCCACCGAAACGCGAGAAGGTCCCTGTCGTTGGGGATGCAGGCTATGGAGCGATGCTGCTTGGGGCGAAATCAATGCAATACAGCGGCTATGCATCAGACCATGATTTGAAAATAGCTGAAAAACTTGCCTATGTTTTGTCAGGCGGACGGATCAAAGAAGGAACATTAATTGATGAACAGACGATGCTTGACTTGGAGCGTGAAGCATTCCTGAGTTTGATCGGTGAACCGCTGACACAGCAGCGGATGCAGCACATGCTCTTAAAAGGAAAACCATTACGTAATTAATTTGAAGAGGGGGAGAAAACGTGAAGGAAGCAGTCATTGTTGCAGGTGCAAGAACCCCTGTGGGAAAAGCAAATAAAGGGTCACTGGCTAATACACGGCCTGATGACTTGGCAGCATTAACGATCAAAGAAACATTGAAACGTGCCGGGAATTATAACGGCAACATTGATGACGTCATTATTGGCTGTGCGATGCCGGAAGCCGAGCAGGGCATGAACATGGCGCGCAATATCGCCGGTCTTGCCGGTCTCCCGAAAGAGGTTCCCGGTATTACGATTAACCGCTACTGCTCATCCGGACTGCAGAGCATCGCCTATGCAGCGGAACGCATCATGCTCGGTGCCAGTGATACAATCATCGCAGGTGGTGCGGAATCCATGAGTCTGATTCCAATGGGGGGCCACGTAATCAAGCCAAATACCAAACTCGTGCAGGACGCACCGGGATATTATATGCAAATGGGCCATACCGCTGAAGAAGTGGCCAGCCGCTTCGGCATTTCCCGCGATGACCAGGATGAGTTTGCTGTCCGGAGCCATCAGCGTGCTGCAAAAGCTCTGGAAGCAGGTCATTTTAAGGACGAAATTGTCCCGGTCGAAGTAACGGAGCGCGTCATTGGCGAAAAAAATAAAGTGGAAGAAAAATCCTTTATGTTTGAAATGGATGAAGGTGTACGCGCCGGAACGACGAAGGAAATTTTGGCAAATTTAAAACCGGCATTCGCAGCAAATGGAACTGTCACGGCGGGAAACTCGTCACAAATGAGTGATGCAGCCGGTTCCGTATTGGTCATGGATCGCGCTAAAGCTGATTCTGAAGGTCTAAAACCAATGGCCAAATTCCATTCATTTGCCGTAGCAGGTGTGGAACCTGAAATTATGGGAGTCGGCCCCGTTGAGGCGGTACCGAAAGCGGTGAAAATGGCCGGACTGGAGTTATCCGACGTTGGCCTGTTTGAGCTCAACGAAGCCTTCGCGTCACAATCTGTCCGTGTCATTCAGGCATTGGAGCTGGACCCGGAGATTGTCAACGTGAACGGAGGAGCCATCGCACTCGGCCATCCGCTCGGCATGACTGGGACAAAGCTGACACTGAGTCTGATTCATGAAATGAAACGTCGTAAGGTACAATACGGTGTCGTCACCATGTGTATCGGCGGCGGCATGGGAGCAGCCGGCGTCTTCGAGTTATTGTAAGCTATGAATTTTGCTGAAATTTGATTTCACTCTGTTGAAGGGGTGAATGTCGGCATGCGGGACTTCAGAGATTTTACGCAGGCTGTTTTCTAAAAGGTTGTTTTTGGTGTGAAAATCATAAACTGCGACGTAGACTGTGATGGTGGTTAGACTGACGCTACGGAAAATACGCTTCGCTTTCCGCGGGCGGCTGATGAGCCTCCTCGTGCTGGCGCACTGCGGGGTCTCATCTATGCCTCTCCTCCCGCAGGAGTCTCAGCGTATTTCCTCCGCTGGGTGATGTGCTTTTGGCAAACAACAGTGTCCACTCTGTAGCTGGTTGATTGGAGTGGAGGAAAGCCGACTCCTGCGGGAAAAGCAACAGCTGAAGACCCCGCAGGAAGTGGTTTTCTTCCGAGGAGGCTGAAGCGTTGCCCGCGGAAAGCGGCTTTCCGTAGCGGAAATCAACGAAGCACTTACACCGCAGTTTATCTCTACTGCGTAAAGTTCAGATAATTCTAGTGAAACAAAAAAATCCTTTTGTTATAAAAGTCACCACAGGCAATTGGATACAATGAAAAAATTCCACAATGGAAAGGAACGATGATTGACATGAGTGAAACAAAAGAAAAATTGTTTAAAGGCGGCGGGTTTTTAACAGAAGATCTGCAAGCCAATGATGTCATTACGCCCGAAGATTTTACGGAAGAACATAAAATGATTGGCAAAACAACCGATGATTTCGTTGAAGGTGAAGTAGTCCCCAAGATTGATCATATGGAGAACCATGAATTTGAGTATTCCATTGACTTAATCAAAAAAGCTGGTGAACTTGGACTGCTTGGCGCAGACATTCCAGAAGAATATGGTGGGCTGAATCTGGATAAAATCAGTTCAGCCATCATCACAGAAAAATTCGCCCGAGGCGGCGGCTTTTCGATCACACACGGCGGTCATGTCGGTATTGGGACATTGCCCATCGTATTTTTTGGCAATGAAAAACAAAAGAGCACCTATTTGCCGAAATTAGCGACTGGTGAGATGATTGCGGCCTATGCACTGACCGAACCAAGTGCGGGATCTGACGCCATGAGTGGGAAAACGACCGCAAAATTAAACGAAGCCGGCACACATTATATTTTGAACGGTGAAAAACAATGGATTACCAATTCAGCGTTTGCGGATGTATTTATTGTTTACGCGCAGGTTGACGGTGATCAATTTACAGCATTCATCGTTGAACGCGAATTCCCGGGTGTATCGACTGGACCTGAAGAAAAGAAAATGGGGATCAAAAGTTCCTCAACGCGGACATTAATTCTGGAAGATGTTGAGGTACCCGTTGAGAATCTACTTGGTGAAAAAGGCAAAGGGCACAAGATTGCCTTTAACATTTTGAATGTCGGCCGTTACAAACTTGCGATGGGCGGTGTCGGCGGATCTAAAGTGGGTATCGAAGTCGCGACAAAATATGTTAACGAGCGTAAGCAATTCAATACGTCTATCTCCAGTTTTTCACTGACGCAGGAAAAACTGGCAACCATGGCTGCAAAAACATATGCTAATGAAAGTGCTGTCTATCGTACAGTCGGTTTATTTGAACAGCGTATGGGCGCCTTGTCGGATGAGCAGCTGAAAGATGGCAGGGAAGTCGCCAAAGCGATTGCCGAGTATCAGATTGAATGTTCACTGAATAAATTTTCAGCCACAGAATGTATGGATTACGTTGTGGATGAAGCTCTTCAACTTCATGGCGGGTACGGTTTCATGGAAGATTACGAAGTGGCAAGGATGTACCGTGATTCCCGAATCAACCGGATTTTTGAAGGAACCAACGAAATCAACCGCCTGATTGTACCTGGAACATTAATAAAAAAAGCGATGAAAGGTGAACTCCCGCTTCTCCAAGCAGCACAAAAGCTGCAGGAAGAACTTATGATGATGATGCCGGAAGAAGTTGGCGAGGCTACGCTGGAGCAGGAAAAATATTTGCTGAAAAATGCCAAGAAAATGATCCTGCTTGGTGCGGGGCTGGCCGCTCAGAAGTATCAGCAGAAGCTGGCAGATGAGCAGGAGATTTTAGTGAATCTGGCTGACATGGTAAATGAAGTGTACAACATGGAATCTGCCATCTTGCGTACAGAGAAAGCAATCAACAAAGACGGCGAAGACAAGCACAAGCAGAAACTTCTGTACACACAAGTCTATGTGCAGGAAGCCTTCAATCGCATTGAAGCAGATGCAAAAGAATCGCTCATTGCCGTTGAAGAAGGGGATACACTAAGAATGATGCTGTCATCATTGCGAAAACTGACACGTCACACCCCCATTAATGTGATCGCCAAAAAACGCTCGATTGCAGCGAAAATTATTGAAGAAGAAAAATATGTTGTTTGATTGCAGAACTGAGGAATGCCCCGGGCCGAAGCAGCGGTCCCGGGGTGTTTTTTGATCAAACCTTTGATGGTGAGAGGATCTCCACAACCAGTTCGGCCCAAGTGGTCACAAAATCGGCCCGAATGGACACAGAATTGGCCCAAGCTGTCACAAAATCAGCCCAAGTTCACCATTTTTGGGCCCAAATGGTCACAATCGGAGCGGTAAACAACGAAAAAATCCAAAACTCACAGTTCAGTCCACGAATCATGACTCGCCCGCCTCCACTAAATTTGCTATAATGAACATGATAATCATAAGCAGGGAGTGAATAGCATGGCACTAACATTTTACTGGTATCCGAAATGTGGCACATGTCAAAAAGCAAAAAAGTGGCTTGATGAGCATGAAATCGATTATACAAGCGTCCATCTTGTCGAAGCACCGCCAACGAAAGAGCAGTTGCTTGATTTCATTTCCAAAAGCGATCTGCCGCCGAAGAAATTTTTTAACACAAGCGGGAAAAAATACCGTGAACAAAACATCAAAGACAAACTTCATGATATGAGCACCGATGAGATGGCAGAATTGCTGGCGTCAGATGGCATGTTGATCAAACGGCCGATTGTAACAGATGGCCAAAATGTGACGGTCGGTTTTAAAGAAGATACATTCAACAAAACCTGGCTGTCATAATAAGATAAAATACTAGAAAATTACACTATCGCCTAGTATAGTTTAGGTATCAAGTGATGGATTAATGGAGGGATTGTAAGTGAACTTGCCAAAGGATTTATTTTATACGAAAGAGCATGAATGGGTGAAGAAAGAAGACGGGAACGTTCGGATTGGGATCACCGATTTTGCACAGGATGAGCTTGGTGATATTGTGTTTGTCGAGATGCCTGAAGTTGGAGATGAAATCGGAGCAGATGAGCCATTTGGCAGTGTCGAATCCGTTAAGACCGTTTCCGAATTGTATGCACCGCTCAGCGGAAAAGTCCTCGAAGTTAACGAAGAGCTTGAAGACAGTCCGGAATTTGTCAATGAATCACCATATGACAAGGCGTGGATGGTCGTCGTGGAACCGTCCAATCCATCCGATGTTGATCAATTGTTATCTGCTGAACAGTATGAAGAAGCTGTTAAAAAAGACTGATGTTGATGGAAAAGCTGACGACTCCAAATGGAGGAAGTCGGCTTTTTAATAGGGATAGCATTTCCTCCTATCATCACCATACTGCTTCTTAAGGAGTGCAATATGGATGACACACGACACAGAAAAAGTTATCATTGTGGAAGGATTGACCGATAAAAAGCAAATTAGCAAAGTGATTGCCGAAGATGCTGAGATTGTTTGTACAAATGGGACGCTTGGCGTGGAAAAGTTTGATGAGCTTCTCGAAGACTATGATCTGGATAACCGGGATGTTTATATTTTGGTTGATGAAGACAGTTCCGGTATCAGGCTGCGTCATCAGTTGTCACGTGAACTCCCGCATGCCGAGCAGATTTATGTGAGCAGCGACTATCGCGAGGTGGCGGCAACACCTGAAAATATATTGGCTGCCAATCTTGCGGGGAAGCAAATCGAGGTTAATCCGATTTTTCTGGTTTAGGGTGATGGTTTTGCAGCAAATAACGGATGATGTATTGGAACAGAATCGCTATTTATTATATATTTATACACCATTTTGCGGCACGTGTGCATTGGCGCGGTCCATGCTTGATAAAATTGAATCGGTCCATCAGCAGGATATTTTTTATGAGATGAATGCGTCACTTCACTCTGATTTTATGCAGGAATACAAGATTGAAAGTGTGCCCTGTCTGCTGATCGTAGAAGACGGTGACGTGCAGGATAAAGTATATGCATTCAAGTCGATTGCCAACATATACAGTTATTTAATGACGTATAAGCCAGAGCTGTTTGCCAAAAGTTAATTGTATATTGACAAACGGGACGAAGCGTACTATAATTTTATTATTGATTTTCAAAATGTGACTTTAAAATTGTGAACTACTTTCAAATTGAATACGGATATTCTCTTATCCAGAGCGGTGGAGGGGCTGGCCTTATGAAACCGCGGCAACCTCAAATGATTCATGTTTGAAAGGTGCCAATTCCTGCGAGGCGAAAGCTTTGGCAGATAGGGGAACGTGAAGATGATGTCAATATACGTCTTTCTGTTCTCTCTGCAGGAAGGCGTTTTTCTTTTTGCAACGTCAGAAGGTATAAATTATGGTTGACCTTATAAGAAAAACTTCGGCACTCGATATAAGACGAGGCGAATGCCGAGTTTTTCTAAAAGTGCTCTTTTTTCCTTTAAAACGAGCAATACTACTTTTGAAAACAGGACATAATAGCCATGAAGGAGGATGACCTTGATATCGATAGAGGGTTTAAAGAAAATCTTTACAACAACGAACAACCGGATAACTGCTGTCGATGACTTGACCCTTGATATTGCGGAAGGTGAGATATTCGGGGTAATCGGCTACAGCGGCGCCGGCAAGAGTACATTTGTGCGACTTTTGAACAGACTGGAGGAACCTTCTGCCGGAAAAATTGTCATCGATGACCAGGAGTTAACCGCGTTAAGTACGAATCAGCTGCGGGTCACTCGTCAGGAAATCGGCATGATTTTTCAGCATTTTAATCTGCTGTGGTCACGGACAGTGAAAGACAATATTGCGTTTCCATTGGAAATTGCCGGGATGCCGAAACGTGCACGGGAAGACCGCGTTCAGGAATTAATCGAACTTGTCGGTTTAGCTGGACGGGAAGACGCGTATCCGTCGCAACTGAGTGGTGGACAAAAACAGCGGGTTGGCATCGCCCGGGCGCTTGCGAACAGACCGAAAGTCCTGCTGTGTGACGAGGCAACGTCAGCGCTTGACCCGGAAACCACGAATGCGATTCTGGATTTACTCGTGGATATTAATGCGAAACTGGGATTGACGATTATCCTCATTACCCACGAAATGCATGTAATCCGTAAAATCTGCAACCAAGTGGCTGTGATGGACGAGGGAAAAATCGTCGAACAAGGTGATGTGCTTGATGTGTTTTTACGACCGGAACAGCATGTCACCAAGAAGTTTGTGGAGCAGGTCATGGGAACTGACGATGATCATGACGGTGTTGAAAAACTCATCAATACGTATGACAGCGGCAAAATCATCCGACTGCATTTTGTTGGCGACACCGCAAATCAGGCGCTTATCACGCAGATAGCCAGATCATTTCGCATCGATATTAACATTTTACAAGGGAAAATTACGCAAATGCAGCAAGGCGCATATGGTACATTATTCGTTCAAATGGACGGAGAGACGGATGAAATTGCCCGGGCAATAAATTATATAACGGACGAAACCTCCGTGGAAGTGGAGGTGGTTCAGGATGTGGAATAGCCTATTCCCAAACATTGAGATGCAGGATTTGTGGATCGCCACATATGAAACATTCTATATGACGATTTTGGCATTAATTGGAACGTTTATTTTTGGTATTTTGTTAGGGCTTCTGCTTTATCTGACAATGAAAGACGGCATTTGGCAGAACAAATTTCTGAATATAGTCGTTGCCACTATTGTCAACGTGTTCCGGGCGATCCCATTTATTATTTTAATTCTGCTCTTGTTCCCGTTTACCGACTTTTTAATGGGGACGATCCGTGGGCCGAACGCAGCACTTCCTGCATTAATCATCGGCTCGGCGCCATTTTACGGGCGGCTTGTTGAGATTGCCCTGAAAGAAGTCGATAAAGGTGTCGTTGAAGCTGCAAAGGCAATGGGGGCGAAAACGCGGACCATCATTTTCAAGGTTTTGCTTCCCGAATCCATGCCGGCGCTTGTTTCAGGCATTACCGTCACAGCGATTAACCTGATTGGCTATACGGCGATGGCCGGCGTGATCGGTGCCGGGGGACTGGGAAATTATGCTTACTTTTTCGGGTTTCAGCGGCGTGAATTTGATGTCGTGTTTATATGTACAATACTGATCGTACTGATCGTATTTTTATTCCAATTCATTGGTGATTATAGTTCTAATAAAATTGATAAAAGATAAATTGAAGGAGAGAGGCAAACATGAAAAAAATTCTGGCATTGGTTTCATTATTTTTAGTTATTCTATTGGCAGCATGTGGCGGATCGGGTGACAGTGACAGCACGGAAATAAAGGTTGGGGCCAGCAGCACACCACATGCTATTATTTTGGAAGAAGCGAAACCACTTCTTGAGGAAAAAGGCATTACGTTAACCATTGAAGAATATCAGGATTATGTTCTGCCGAATGAGGATCTTTCAAATGGTGAAATTGACGCCAACTATTTCCAGCATATCCCTTATCTGGAAGGGCAGATTGCGGACATTGGCTATGATTTTACCCATCTTGGCGGTATTCATATTGAACCGATGGGGATTTATTCCAAAGATTACAACAGTATTGACGAAATTTCAGAGGGTGCCGAAGTACTAATGAGCCGTTCTGTTGCTGACCATGGGCGTGTACTGGGATTGCTTGAAAAAGAAGGCCTGATTAAGCTGTCTGATGATGTTGAAACCGTCGATGCCACAACCGATGATATTGTAGAAAACCCAAAAAACCTGAAATTCTCTTATGATTATGATGCAGCGACACTTCCTAATTTGTATGAAACAGAGGAGAATACACTGGTCGCGATTAACACGAATTACGCGATTGGTGCGGACTTGGATCCAATGGAGGATGCACTCATTCTCGAAGGTGAGGAATCCCCGTATGTGAATGTGGTGGCCGTGAAGAAAGAAAACAAGGATAATGAAGCCGTCAATACATTGGTGGAAGTCCTGCACTCTGAAGAAATCCAGGACTTTATTCTGGAAGAGTTTGACGGTGCAGTTGTGCCAGTGGATGGCGAACAATCGTAAAGCGAATTGTGGGGAATCCACAGCATTTAGCAGTAATTTGCGCTATGTTTACATGAAATTTAGCTGAATGGTTTCTGTCATTCGATTTACCGATCCTGTCGTCTTCAATGGTTTATATCCGGATTGTAGCGGGTATTGTGTATGTGGTATGCTTGCTACCGTAATCAAACGAAAGGATGATTCACTATTTATAGTGGAATAAAGATGCATTACACTCCGGAAATGGAGAAAGCCATGCAACAATCGAACAAGATTGGCTATGAGGAGTATGAAAGGAAACTGGATAAACGCATAGCCGTGGAAAAAAGACGGCAGGATGAATATGAAAAATGTAAACAGATGTCAGCTGAAATTGACAGTCATATGTATACACGATAATTGAAAATCCGGCATTCCCTGATAGGGTTGTCGGATTTTTTACGTTTATGGATGGAAGTTAGATCAGTGGACGGTTTTTGGAAGCTTGGCCCCTTGACAACGTTTCATTTTTACTGGGTTTTCGGAAATCTTTTTAAAAAAGTTGCCATTAGAACAGGGATTATTATGGTTGAAGTCGAATATCTATATAACCGAAAACATCAAGGAGGCGCTTATTTTGAAATTATTAAGTTACCAAATAAAAGGCTATCCTGGACCAGCAAGGATGGGCTTTATGCATGATGAAAATATCGTTGACCTGCAGGAAGCCTGGAAAAGATTGCAGCGATCTGAGTTGAACGATGAGCTGGCAAATGCTGCGGATAGGCTTGTCCCGGCGGATCCGGCGACATTTTTTTTAAATGGTCATCACGTTATCGAACAGGTGAAAGACGTAAAGAAATATGCAGAGGCGAATCATGTGAAAGATATCAGCTTCAACCGCGCTGATGTTGATCTTTCCACTCCTGTTCCGTCTCCTGGAAAGGTCATTTGTGTCGGCAAAAATTATGCGGCACATGCAGCCGAAATGGATAGCAGTGTTCCGGATTATCCGGTCTTGTTTGCCAAATTTGCCAATGCGTTGATCGGTCCTGAGGAGCTGATTGAAAAACCGGCATTTGTCCAGAAACTTGACTATGAGGCTGAGCTGACAGCAGTCATCGGAAAAGAGGCAACACATGTCAATCGCGACGAGGCACTCGATTATATTGCCGGTTATACCATCGGCAATGATATGTCGGCCCGTGATCTGCAGAAGCGCACACCGCAATGGCTGCAGGGGAAGACGTTAGATCGGTCGACACCTGTAGGCCCGTGGGTGGTGACTTCTGATGAAGTGCATGACGCGGGCAATTTAGCTGTCCGCTCATACGTCAACGGGGAACTGCGGCAATCCGCAACGACAGAACAACTCATCTTTGATATTCCGTTTCTGATTGAATTCATTTCTTCTCTAATGACATTAAAACCCGGTGACCTGATCATGACAGGCACGCCCAATGGAGTCGGCATGGGCATGAATCCGCCGCAGTTTGTGGAAGATGACGACATTGTAACGGTTGAAATTGACAACATCGGCCGAATGGAGAATAAAGTGACGGAAATGAAGAAGTAAATGATACGCGTGCAGATCGGTACAACGATCTGCACGTATTTTTTTGAAAAAAATTCACAACATGTATTGCATTAATATAAATTCTGTTGCATAATAATACATAACATTTTATAAGTATTAAAAAATGGGCGAAAGAATCAGCAGAAGAGTGCGAGAATCGGCAGAAGAGCGAAAGAATCAGCAGAAGAGCGCGAGAATCAGCAGAAGAGCGAAAGAATCAGCAGAAGGGGTGATACAGTATGGCGACATTACAGCATATCCGGAAAGTACTTGTAATTGGATCGGGCCCCATCATCATTGGGCAGGCAGCTGAATTCGATTATTCCGGAACACAGGCTTGCCTGGCGCTGAAAGAAGAGGGCGCCCGCGTGATACTTGTCAATAATAATCCGGCTACCATTATGACAGACCAAGCAATGGCTGATCATGTCTATCTGGAGCCTTTAACGACGGACTCGCTCACTTCCATTATTCAGAAAGAGCAGCCGGATGGGATATTGCCGACACTAGGCGGACAGACAGGTTTGAATTTGGCAGTAACATTGCATGAAGCAGGTGTATTGGAGCGCTATAAAGTGGAACTCCTTGGTACCTCGTTAGATGCTATCCAAAAAGGTGAAGACCGCGATATTTTCAAATCGACGATGAAACATATTGGCGAACCCGTTCCGGAAAGCTTATCGGTTCATACAGCAAGCGATGCGGTCCGCTTTTCACAGACGGCTGGTTTCCCGATTATTGTCAGACCAGCCTATACACTAGGCGGAGCCGGCGGGGGGATTGCCGAAACCAAAGAAGAACTTCTGAAAGTTGTACAGCACGGGCTGGATGTCAGCCCGGTTGGACAGGTGCTTGTTGAACAAAGTATAAAAGGCTGGAAAGAAATCGAATATGAAGTGATCCGGGATGCCGATGACGACTGTGTGATTGTCTGTGATATGGAGAACATTGATCCAGCGGGCGTTCATACAGGCGACAGTGTTGTTGTTGCACCTTCTAAGACGTTGAGCGGCGATCAGCAGCAAATACTCCGTAGTGTCTCCTTCAAAGTGATTCGGGCACTTGGCGTTGTTGGTGGATGCAACATTCAATTCGGAGTGAATCCGGAAAGTGGTGAATATGTGATTATTGAAGTCAACCCACGGGTCAGCCGCTCAAGCGCGCTCGCATCAAAAGCGACCGGTTATCCGATTGCCAGAGTGGCGACCAAGATTGCCATGGGCTGGCATCTCAATGAATTGCAGAATCCGATGACCGGCCATAGCTATGCGGGTTTTGAACCGGAACTCGATTATGTTGCAGTTAAAATACCACGCTGGCCTTTTGAAAAATTCGGATCAGCTGACAGAACTCTTGGGACTCAAATGAAGGCAACAGGAGAAGTGATGGCACTGTCAGACAATTTCCCGGCTGCTTTAAATAAAGCGGTCCGGTCGCTTGATACCGGAATCAGTCATTTTCCGTTTTTGTCTGATTGGACGGCGGATGCCATTGAAAGTGCGCTGGAGAATACGACGGATGAACGTCTGTTTGCGACAGCAGAAGCAATCAGACGCGGGTTTTCGATCGATCATGTCCACGAGCTGACAGGTATCACCCGCTATTTCCTAAACGGGATAGCCTCGGTCATCGAGATGGAGCATCAGCTGACGAAAAAAGGCCGGGAAGCTGTCACCCGGAATGAATGGAAAACAGCTAAAATGATGGGATTTTCAGATCAGGTACTGTCCTTTCTTCTCGACATGGATCCACGTGCTGTCCAGGAACTTTCCCTGAACATGTCTCCTGCATATCAGAAGGTCGATACAGGCGCAGCAGAAATGTCGGCTGGTACGGGCTATTTTTACAGTACATGGGGAGGCACGAATGAAGCAATCCCATTGAAAGGTCAAAAGGTCGTTGTGCTGGGAGCAGGTCCAATCAGGGTTGGTCAAGGAATTGAATTTGACTACTGCTCAGTTCATGCAGCGAAGTCACTACAGGATCAGGGGATCAATGCCATTGTGATCAACAATAACCCGGAAACGGTCAGCACAGACTATAGCACGGCCGATCACCTTTACTTTGAACCACTGACAGCTGAAGACGTATTAGCCATTGTCCAGAACGAACAAGCTGATGGTGTAATGATACAATTCGGTGGACAGACAGCCATCAACCTTGTGGAAGAACTGGCTCAAGCCGGCATTCCGATTTATGGCACGTCATTACAGGCCATCAATGCTGCAGAAGACCGCGAGAAGTTCTATCAGCTGCTGCAGAAGCTTGATATCCCCCATATACCGGGCAAAACGGTGAAAGGGTCTGAAGAGGCTGTCACGACAGCAGATGAAATTGGTTATCCGGTTCTGGTGCGCCCATCTTACGTGATCGGCGGAAGCGGCATGGTCATTTTGCACAATGCGTCTGAACTAATGACATATTTGAACGGATTGGCAGAGAAAGCATCGGAATCAGCCATTTTCCCACTGTTAATCGACCGCTTTATTCCGGGTCATGAGTTTGAAATTGATGTTGTCTGTGATGGGGAAGATGTGCTGATACCCGGTGTGTTCCAGCATGTTGAACGAGCAGGAACCCACTCCGGTGACAGCATCGCCGTCTTTCCGGCACCGGATCTCTCAGAATCGCAAAAGCAACTGATTGAATCGTATACAAAAGCGATCTCAGCGGAATTGCACTTGCAGGGGATGGCCAATATACAATTCGTGGTCAGTGAGGACAAACAAGAATTGTATGTCCTGGAAGTTAATCCGCGTGCATCAAGAACAGCACCCATGGCTAGCAAAGTAACAGGTGTTCCGCTGATTGATCTGGCGGCACAAGTACAAACAGGCAAGCCGCTCGCAGAACAGTCCTGGAAGCTTGGTCTACATGCTGATCTCCCTTTCTATGCTGTAAAGATACCAGTCTTTTCCACTGCTAAATTGTCCGGGGCTGATCCCTATTTGGGGCCGGAAATGCAATCGACAGGTGAAGCGATCGGGTTAGGCTCAACGGTCGGGAAGGCGCTGGCAAAAGCGTGCGGCTGGACGGAAGGCAGTCTGCCGGATATAGCAACACAAAAGCCGGTATATGTATCATTTAGTTCAACAGATAATGTACCAGAGCAACTGTATTCACTGCTTGCTGATTGCCCAGCTGAACTGGCTGCCGACCCGGAAACTGCCGTTGCTCTCAGCAAGAAGGGCATTCAAGCTGACCGAGTGGTGGGTGTTACGGAAGCTTGTACGATTTGTTCGGAAAATGGTTTTACGCTTGTTTGTGACACACAGAAATCGTTTATGGAGGATGACCACACCCGGCTCAGGAAGGCAGCATTGGCCGTTAATACCACATGCCTAACATCGGCAGAAACATTACTTGCCTATTTGTACGCGGCGAGCCAGTCGCAGGAGGCCCCTGTTCCGGTAAACGACTATTTGCATGAAAGTCAAGGACTGAATCGGCGGAAGGAGCGTGCGATGTAAATGAAAGCAGAGACTGTACCTACTCATGCCAGTAATCAGTTGAAAGGCCGTGACTGTTTAAAACTTGCTGATTTTAGCAACAACGAATTGGCTTGGTTGCTGAAGCTGGCTGACCAATTGAAACACGAGCACAAAGTCGGGATTCATGACGAACCATTGAAGGGAAAAACGCTTGGTATGCTGTTTGAAAAGCCATCGACAAGGACGCGCGTGTCCTTTGAAGCAGGCATCTTCCAACTGGGCGGTGCAGGGATTTTTCTGAATTCGGATACGCTGCAGCTGGGGAGAGGCGAAACATTGGCAGATACGGCAAAAGTTCTCTCAGGTTACGTTGATGGCATGTTGATCCGGACATTTTCTCAAGATGCCCTTGAGGAATTTGCGGAGAACGCCACGATTCCGGTCATCAATGGACTAACAGATCGTTATCACCCGTGTCAGGTGCTTGCTGATCTGCAGACAATCAAGGAAATAAAAGGCGGGCTGAACGGTTTGAACCTTGCCTATATCGGTGATGGCAACAATATGGCACATTCGCTTATGATCGGTGCCGCTATGATGGGGATGTCTATCAGCATTGCCGCCCCTGAAGATTATCTGCCGGACACGTCGGTTGTGCAGGATACCTTGACAATCGCTGAACATTCCGGAAGCACTGTTGACGTCACATCAGATCCGGAGGCCGCTGTCCGCCAGGCTGATGTCATTTATACCGATGTATGGGCAAGCATGGGGCAGGAAGAGGAACAGACTAACCGGGAAAAAGCATTTTCCGGCTTTCAGGTGAACACGGAACTATGCACGCTTGCCGCCGACGATGCGATCTTTATGCATTGTCTGCCAGCACACCGTGGTGAAGAAGTTACAGCACAGGTGATTGACGGGACACAATCGGTTGTCTTTCAGCAGGCCGAGAACAGATTGCACGCCCAGAAAGCACTTATGACAGCATTAATGGGTTGATTTCGTTCAATATACTATACGAGGAGAGGATCCGAATGGCTAAAGAAAAAATCGTGTTGGCGTATTCCGGAGGGCTTGACACGTCTGTTGCAGTTAAATGGTTGCAGGACCAATATGGCTATGACGTTATCGCAGCAGCCATTGACGTCGGGGAAGGAAAAGATCTTGAATTTGTTCAACAGAAGGCGCTTGATGTTGGTGCTGTGAAGTCATATGTCATCGATGCCAAATCATTGTTTGCGAGCGATTATGTTCTACCGGCATTACAGGCCAATTTATTATATGAGGGCAAATACCCGCTCATTTCAGCCCTTTCAAGACCATTGATCGCCAAGCTGCTTGTTGACATAGCGGAAAAAGAAGGCGCCACAGCTGTTGCGCACGGATGTACCGGGAAAGGAAATGACCAGGTGCGGTTTGATGTTGCGTTCGCCGGACTGAATCCGAACCTCGATGTTGTCGCTCCAGTAAGAGAATGGTCGATGTCGAGAGAAGAAGAGATTGCGTTTGCACAAGAGCACAACATTCCGGTTCCGGTTGGGGTGGATAGCCCGTACAGTATTGATGAAAACTTATGGGGTCGGAGCAACGAATGCGGCGTTTTGGAAGATCCATGGGCAGAACCACCAAAAGACGCCTATGATCTGACAAATGATCCCATTGAGGCACCTGATGAACCTGATGTAGTTGAAATTGCGTTTGAGCAGGGCAAGCCGGTTTCCCTAAACGGCCAAAAGCTTGAACTGTCTCAGTTGATTATGTCGCTGAATGAGATTGCAGGGAAGCATGGTGTCGGCCGGATCGACCATGTCGAAAATCGTCTGGTTGGCATTAAATCAAGAGAAATTTATGAAGCACCGGCAGCGTCCGTTTTACTCGCGGCCCATCAGGAGCTTGAGTCACTGACCCTGACCCGCGAGACGTCCCGTTTTAAACCGGGTGTCGAGCAAAAATTTGCGCAGACAGTCTATGATGGTCTGTGGTATTCACCATTAACAGATGCCCTCAAAGCATTCGTAAAAGAAACCCAGCAATATGTATCTGGTACAGTCAAAATGAAACTGTATAAAGGGCACGCGCATACACTTGGTCGCGAATCAAAACAGTCCCTTTACGACTTTAATCTGGCAACCTATAACGCTGATGATGCATTCGATCATGAGGCGGCCAATGGGTTTATTAAACTATGGGGGCTCCCGACGAAAGTGCATTCTTCCATCAATCTATCCCAACAAAACGGGAAAACGCTGGAAGATATCAAAGCAAATGTCGAAGAAAAGGAACCACTGAACCAATGAAACTATGGGGCGGACGATTCACCAAACCTGCCAACCAGTTAGTGGATGAGTATACGGCATCCATTCATTTTGACAAAAAGCTGGCGCATCACGATATCAAAGGGAGTCTGGCACATGTCAGGATGCTTAAAAAATGCGGCATCGTAACGGAAAATGACGCTGATATGATCGTGGATGGACTGCAATCTGTTGCCAATAAAATTGAACATGGTGAAGCGGAATTAATCGAAGAACATGAAGATATTCATATGAATGTGGAGAAGCTGCTGATTGATGAAATCGGTCCTGTCGGCGGCAAGCTTCATACAGGAAGAAGCCGGAACGACCAGGTGGCACTCGATATGCGCCTGTATTTACGGGAAGTTGTTCTGGAGCTGGTGCAATTGCTGACGGATGTTCAGGAATCACTGTATAAGCAAGCGACAGCTAATGTGGACACGATTCTGCCAGGATACACACACCTGCAACGGGCACAGCCAGTTCTGTTTGCCCATCACATGCTGGCATATCTGTTCATGTTTCAGCGTGATGTGGAGCGGCTGGACGATAGCCTGAAACGGATCAATAAAATGCCGCTTGGTGCCGGCGCCCTGGCAGGAACGACCTTCCCGATTGACCGGGAATATGTTGCGCGTGAACTCGACTTTGATGGCGTTTGTGAAAACAGTCTGGATGCTGTCAGTGACCGTGATTTTGTGGTTGAATTTTTGGCAGACGCATCAATCATTTCCATGCACCTCTCACGATTGTGTGAGGAAATGGTGCAGTGGTCAAGTGCCGAGTTTAACTTTATCGAGCTTGATGACGCCTTTTGTACAGGAAGCAGCATGATGCCACAGAAGAAAAATCCGGATGTGCCTGAGCTTGTGCGCGGGAAGACTGGTCGTGTTTATGGCCACCTGACCGGCATGTTGACAACGTTAAAGGGGCTCCCCCTTGCGTATAACAAAGATATGCAGGAAGACAAAGAAGGCATGTTTGACACAGCCGAAACGCTGCGCGGTGCTCTGGCTTTGTTTGCACCAATGATTGAAACGATGCACGTGAAAAAAGAGTCGATGTATGCGGCGGTCAGACAGGATTACTCCAATGCAACTGACCTCGCAGATTATCTGACCGGCAAAGGAATGACATTCAGGGAATCCCATGAGGCGGTCGGCAATATCGTGCTGCACTGTATTCATCAGGGGAAATATTTATTGGATCTATCCCTGAATGAATTCAAGTCATTTGCCAGTTTGATCGAAGCAGACATTTTCGAAGCACTAAGTCCCGAAGCAGTCGTCAACGCCCGTAAAGCAAACGGCGGAACTGGCAAAGAAAGCGTCAGAAACCAGCTGGAACAAGCATCAGAATTGCTGCGAGAAAACCATGCGTGGTACGAAAAGAAAGCAACCATATAAGGAGCTCGGGTGCCCGGTTAATATAAACCGGGCATTTTGTTCAAAGATAAGAAAGTATAAAATTTTTGGCTATATTAAGCTCTTTGTCAGCAATAGCCATGTCCAGCTTCGACGTACAGGAGGTACTAGTGCCGGCGTTGGCACAGGACGTGCCGAACTTAGCCGGCCAGCGCCTACCCCCTCGAGGTCTTAAGCAATAATTTTACGTGGCCAAACCCGCCACTGCAAATTCTTGCTTAAGCTTTTCGGGGGTGAACAAGGCGCTTGCGCTTTTCTTATAGTCCAGGAAATTATAGATTGAAAGTACTGTGGGTAGCTGGCGGCTTATAAGCCACGTCCAGCTCCAGCGCCCAGTGACTAGCAAACTTCACACTCCTCCACTACGATAAGTCAACATCGCCTCACCCAGCTCACCGCGTTTCTTTTATCTCATTGCGGCTAGTGGGGAGGATCGGCTAACCCCGCCCGATGCGCGGCAACGCCGACCCACCTGTGATGCACAGGCGCAGTTTGTACGTCGCTAAACGGGCACCCTGCGCTTTTGCTTGGTACAACTTATTTAACACGTAATGGGACATGTATTATAATAGATATTGTCAGCCGGTGATGGTCGGACAGTTATCCAAAACACATAGCCTTCCGGAGTTGATATTACTTTCGAAATGATTTAAGATTGTAATGAGAATAGATTGAGAATGGATGACTACATATCCATTTCCAAAAATAGCATAATAACAGTAATTGGAGGTATCGATATGGCAGGCTCAACACTTGAGATTAAAAATCTTCATGTTGAAATTGAGGGAAACGAAATATTAAAAGGTGTCAACCTTACGATAAAGGGTGGCGAATTTCATGCGGTCATGGGGCCGAACGGAACGGGTAAATCAACACTTGCTTCTGCGATCATGGGTCACCCGCATTATGAAATCACAGAAGGCAGTGTTCTCCTGGACGGGAAAGAAGTTCTGGAAATGGATGTTGATGAACGTGCAAAAGCCGGTCTTTTCCTCGGCATGCAATATCCGAGTGAAATCAGCGGAGTCACAACATCCGATTTTCTGCGTTCATCCATCAACGCACGCCGTGAAGAAGGCGATGAAATTCCACTGATGAAATTCATCAAAGAAATGGATGAGGTTCTGGATTATTTGGAAATTGATAAAAACATGGCCCAGCGCTATTTGAACGAAGGTTTCTCAGGCGGTGAGAAAAAGCGTAATGAGATTCTCCAGCTTATGCTGTTGAAACCGGAAATTGCCATTCTGGATGAGATTGACTCCGGACTGGATATTGACGCATTGAAAGTTGTCTCAAAAGGAATCAACAAACTGCGTGACGATCAATTTGGCTGCCTGATCATTACACACTATCAGCGGTTGTTGAACTACATTACACCGGATAAAGTACACGTTATGATGCAGGGCCGGGTTGTGAAATCAGGCGGACCTGAACTGGCCCAGCGCCTTGAAGCTGAAGGTTATGACTGGATCAAGCAGGAACTTGGTATTGAAGACGAAAATGTCGAGCAGGAAGTCTAAAAGCGAGGAGGGGTAACATGACTGTCGAAACAAAGCTGCCATACGATCAGGATTATATCACCCGGTTTTCTCAAGATAATAATGAACCGGACTGGATGCGGGATTTACGCCTTCAAGCTATAGATCAGGCTGATTCGCTGGAAATGCCACAACCTGACAAGACGAACATTACCAAGTGGAATTTCAACAGGTTCAAACTTGATGCAGCGAAAGGCGAAAAAATTGCATCACTGGATAAGCTGCCTGAAGATATACAGGATTTCCTTGATCAGGAGAAGACACAGCAAAACCTTTTAATACAACGCAATCATACGGTTGCCTATGCATCGTTAAGCCAGGAGCTTGCTGATAAAGGGGTCATTTTCACGGATATCTTTACAGCACTTAACGAGCATGAAGATCTCGTCAAGCGTTATTACATGAAAGATGCCGTTTCAGTCGATGAACACCGGCTTACCGCGCTGCATGCAGCGCTGATGAACGGCGGGGCGTTCGTCTATGTTCCGAAAAATGTTCAACTGGAAGAACCGCTGCAAGTCATTTTCTGGCAGGAAGATCCGGAAGCTGCGATGTTCAACCATGTGCTGGTCGTGGCAGATGATAACAGCTCATTGACATATGTGGAGAATTATTTCTCCCAGAACCGTGAGCAGGAAACCGTAGCCAATATCGTGACTGAAGTCATTGCCAATAACAATGCGCATATTTCCTTTGGCGGGGTTGATAACTTTGCAGAAGGAACAACGACTTATATCAACCGTCGGGGTGTCACCTATCGTGATGCACGCATTGAGTGGGCGCTCGGCCAAATGAATGAGGGGAATACAGTCTCTGAAAATGTGACGCATCTGATTGGTGAAAACTCATGGTCCAATGCCAAAACGGTTACAGTCGGCCGTGGCAATCAGTCGCAGAACTTCACATCGCAAATCGTTCACTTCGGCAAATTCACAGAAGGGCATATCCTGCAGCATGGTGTCATGAAAGGTAAAGCACGGTCGATCTTCAATGGCGTCGGCAAAATTGAGCACGGCGCATCAAAATCAAATGCGGAGCAGGAATCACGCGTATTGATGTTAAGTAAAGACGCACGCGGCGATGCCAATCCGATTCTGTTGATTGATGAGGATGACGTTGAAGCAGGACACGCCGCATCAGTCGGCCGTGTTGACCCAGTTCAGCTGTATTATCTGATGAGCCGCGGTATTAGCCGTCATGAAGCGGAACGTCTCGTTATACACGGGTTCCTTGAGCCTGTAGTCGGTCAACTGCCGATTGAATCTGTCAAAACACAGTTGAGGCAGGTTATTGAAAGGAAGGTATACTAATGGATGCAAATGCCATTCGGGAACAGTTTCCGATTTTAAATCAGGAAGTGAATGGGCATCCCCTGGTATATCTCGATTCATCCGCTACATCCCAGAAGCCACTCCCTGTCATTGATGCTGTCGATGCGTATTACAGAGAAGATAACTCTAACGTGCATCGTGGTGTTCATACATTGGGAACAAGGGCAACCGAGAAGTATGAAGGCGCCCGTGAAACGGTGCGGAGATTTATCAATGCGAAAAGTACGGCTGAAGTGATTTTTACACGCGGCACGACCACATCAATCAATACCGTTGCCTCAAGTTTCGCGCGTGCCAACCTGAACGCGGGGGATGAAATTGTCATCACGCCGATGGAACATCACAGTAACCTGATCCCCTGGCAGCAGGTGGCCAAAGTGACAGGGGCAACCTTGAAATATGTGCCCATGCAGCAGGATGGAACGGTTTCATTGGAAGACATGCGTGAAACGGTAACCGGAAAGACGAAAATTGTCGCGATTACACACGTATCGAACGTTCTCGGGACGATTAATCCTGTTAAGGAAATAGCTGAAATTGCCCATCAAAACGGCGCGGTGATCGTTGTTGACGGCGCACAGGGTGCACCACACATGAACGTGGATGTTCAGGATATGGACTGTGACTTTTATGCCTTTTCCGGTCATAAAATGTGTGGTCCCACCGGCGTTGGCGTTCTTTACGGCAAGCGAAAATTGCTGGAAGAAATGGAACCGGTGGAATTTGGCGGCGAGATGATTGACTTTGTCAACCTTTATGATGCAACATGGAAAGAACTCCCGTGGAAATTTGAAGGTGGGACGCCCATTATCGCTGGGGCTATCGGACTTGGTGCGGCAATTGATTTTTTGAATGACGTGGGCATGGATAATATTACGGCGCATGAACAGAAACTAGCCGACTACACAATGGAAAAATTACGCACCATAGACGGTATCAGCATTTACGGTCCGGAAAAGCGTGCAGCTCTGGTGACCTTTAATCTGGGCGATGTCCATCCGCATGATGCTGCGACGGTACTTGATGCGGAAGGTATTGCTGTTCGCGCCGGTCATCACTGTGCACAGCCGTTGATGAAATGGCTGGAAGTCAGTGCAACGGCCCGGGCAAGTTTCTATTTATATAACACGGAAGAGGATGTTGATCGCCTGTTTGATGGACTTTTGAAAACGAAGGAGTATTTTGGCGATGTCTTTTAACAACCTTGATACACTGTACAGACAGGTCATCATGGATCACTATAAAAATCCGAGAAACAAGGGAACGGTCGATGGAGATGCGCTGACCGTGGATATGAACAATCCGACATGTGGTGACCGGATACAGCTGCAATTGCAGGTGGAAGACGGTGTTGTTCAGGATGCCAAATTCAACGGGGAAGGCTGTTCCATCAGCATGTCATCCGCATCGATGATGACCCAGGCCATCAAAGGGAAAAAGCTTGATGACGCCTTAAACATGTCGAAAGCTTTCTCTAACATGATGCTTGGAGAGGACGTGGATACAGAGAAACTCGATATGGAAGAAGTCGCATCATTACAGGGTGTTTCCCAATTCCCGGCGCGAATCAAATGTGCAACTCTGGCCTGGAAGGCAATGGAAAAAGGTGTTCAAGAATAGCAGACAGTCATTTTGGGGTAAACGTGAATGATAGAAAGAACACTTTAAAGGAGGTATATTCATGGCAAAAGAAATGCCAGAATTGGGCGAGTACAAATATGGCTTTCATGATAAGGACGTTTCAGTATTTCGTTCCGGAAAAGGGTTGACACGTGGCGTAGTTGAAGAAATTTCAAAAATGAAGGAAGAACCACAGTGGATGCTTGATTATCGCCTGAAAGCGTTGGAGCAATTTTATAAAAAACCAATGCCACAGTGGGGCGGCGACCTGTCTGAACTTGATTTTGACGAGATTGTCTATTATGTTAAACCATCAGAATTTCAAGGGAAAACATGGGATGAAGTGCCCGCAGAAATTAAACAGACATTTGATAAACTGGGTATCCCGGAAGCTGAGCAAAAATACCTTGCCGGTGTATCCGCACAGTATGAATCAGAGGTTGTTTACCATAGCCTGAAAGAAGATCTTGAAGAATTGGGCATTATTTTCAAGGATACAGACACAGCACTTAAGGAAAATGAAGACCTGTTCAGAAAATATTTCGGCAAAGTGATTCCGCCATCGGATAATAAATTTGCCGCATTGAACTCGGCTGTTTGGTCCGGTGGTTCATTCATCTATGTTCCAAAAGGTGTGGAAGCAAAAACACCATTGCAGGCATACTTCCGGATTAATTCGGAAAATATGGGTCAATTCGAGCGGACGCTGATCATTGCGGATGAAGGATCGTCTGTACACTATGTGGAAGGCTGTACAGCACCGGTCTATACAACGAATTCACTACACAGTGCGGTTGTTGAAATCTTTGTTCACAAAGACGCGTACTGCCGCTATACGACAATCCAAAACTGGGCCAATAACGTGTATAACCTGGTTACCAAACGGGCGACAGCTTATGAAAATGCCACAATGGAATGGATTGACGGCAACATCGGTTCTAAATTAACCATGAAATATCCATCCATCCTGTTAAGAGGCCAGGGCGCACGCGGCAACACATTATCGATTGCCATTGCCGGTAAAGGCCAGCATCAGGATGCAGGTGCCAAAATGCATCACCTGGCACCGAATACGTCGTCGACCATTGTGTCCAAGTCGATTTCCAAACAGGGCGGCAAAGTAACCTACCGCGGAATGGTTGATTTCGGGAAAAAAGCTACCGGCGCCCGTTCGAACATTGAATGTGATACGTTAATCATGGATAACGAATCCACATCTGATACGATTCCATATAACGAAATCAACAATGACAATATTTCATTGGAACACGAAGCCAAGGTTTCCAAAGTTTCCGAGGAGCAGCTCTTCTACCTGATGAGCAGGGGACTTGGTGAAGAAGAAGCCACCGAAATGATTGTCATGGGCTTCATCGAGCCGTTCACGAAAGAACTGCCAATGGAATATGCCGTTGAAATGAACCGTCTGATTAAGATGGAAATGGAAGGTTCGATCGGTTAATTGGAAATGCAGAAATCAGAGAGCTCGCTGCGGCGGGCTCTTTTTCAATAAAAAATGATAACATTCAGCTGTGAATATTCGTTAGCCACATGAGTCATCTCCGGCTCAAGTGCTCAGCGGCAGAATGTTTTAAAGCCAGTAAATCCCCCCCCTTGGGGGTTGTTATTATTCAGCGATCATTGACGGTATTTTTGAGTGATTTTTTTTAAAATGTTGAAGGTTTAATTAAAATGTCGGAATTTAGATTATAATATGGATAACAATGAATGGCGGGTAAACAATTGAGCGATTTTAAGTTTTGAAAAATGTTGACACCGACAATCATCTTAAAATTGTTTTTTGGATTGGATTCGGCATGTCCGTTCTTAGTGGTCGTGGATTGATTATATCTGGTGCTGAGCTTGCGTCATTACCGACTAAATAAGGGCATATCAGTTTCTTCTCTTTCTTTTGGATCGGGTTGGATCGGATGCTTTGGGATGCAACCAAATGGCTTGCCGATCAGTCAGCCTAGCATATGAATACTCGTACGGACCATTAGCTGCCTGGAACTGTTCGTATCCAGCATGGAGATTCGGAGGAACGGCCTACGGGTTAGACGTTCAAACAAGAATCTGTGGATGCAGATTTATTAATTAGACGGGCTACAAGGGGGATTAGCATTGTACCCAGCGATCCTAAGGTCATTATTTAGGAATATCCCAAAGCATCCAAATCCGACATTGTGTTCCGGCAAGCTCGGGATCCAAAATCATAGATTCATTTGTCAGGAACGAAACAAAGTGGAAATTGGCATCAACTGTGAACTTAAAACTTATTATACGAAGAGTGAATTATGATGAGTGACAGTCAGGTCAATTCAATTAGAGATGCAATACGCAACATAGGCGAAGAATATACAATAGACTTTGAGAGTCTTTTTAATCTATTGAAGGAATTAAATAGCACTTTATTCGTTTCTAATTTGGAATTATTGCAGCTGTTTTGGTCATCATACATTTTTTATATTAAAAATAAAGAGCATACTACTGGTTTGCTCCAAAACGGGGAATTCCGTAAATCAACATAAAAATTATAAGAGCCTATTTTTCCGGTAAAATGTTGTTTGATGACCTTAAAATTCCTGAAAATACTTTGTTCGGATGAAAAAAGGTAATATTAAGCCGCCTTTAAGCCGTTTTTCCAGAACATCTTGAAGTCCTTTAGATCATGAATTCCTGTGTTAAAAGGATGCTTTTTTTTAACTATGAAAACATCCCCCCCCCTTTAGGATAACCGGTAAATATGTTAGTGTGTGTGATTATACTAGTTATAAACTTACCGATCGGGAAGTAATATTAATCTTGGAGGAATTGTTATGAAAATTAAATTAAATACACAATTTAATTTAAACAAAATCCTTATTACTATGATAATCACAGGTGGAATCTTGCTTGGAACTACAGTAAATATCTCTGCTTCGGAGGTAAGTGATCCTACATCAATTGAAGAATTACATAGCAAAGCTGTAGAGATGAATATTATAAAAATAACAGAAAACGGTCAATTTGACTTAAGTACATTAGAGGCAAACAAAGCAGAATTAAATGCAATAGATGAGGTTTACCATCATTATGTAAAAAGTTTAGAATCTGCTAATAAGGTAGTAAGTGAAGGTTATGCTCATATTGATAAGAATTATAAAGTCCAAATGGAATCTGGAGAAACGATTAAAGAAATTTGGCTCCTCGCTATTTGATGTTGGGAGCATAACCAAAAGATAGAATCGTAGTCGGTTTGACACGGAGCCTCTGCGGGCATGATTCACGAGCCAAGACGCCAGTATCAAAGGATATTGGCTCACGCATCCCATGCTATCATGCCCGCCTCTCCGTATAAAACCTCCTAAACTACCTTCTGCCCCCATACTAAATAGCGGGGAGGCAGAAATTTCTAGTCAATCGGAGACTAGTAATGGTGAGATAGGTAGTCTATCAACTTATATAAATTTAACTAGTTTAGTAGAAAGTAACAGACAAGAAGTAGAAGATTATTACTGGGATCTGTACTACGCAAATTTAACAACAGGAAATGCCTTGAATATAGCTTTAAGTGGTACTGCATTCTGGTGGAAAGGGGAAGTAGAAGCTGGTGGTCCATGGGATTATAAGAGTGTATCAGGCTTTGCCCCTTACAATAAAACATGGTCTGCACAAACATATACTGGAACACAAACTATGACTTCAGAGTATATCGGAAACTATAACTATGGTTATACTGGTGAATTCTTGTTCCCAGAACAAATACTCCTTTGGGGAGGCGAGTATGCAGGTGGACATCTAGGTACGCCGGAGGATGCCGGAGACAGAAATGCAATCAAAGCTGGGTTTAGTGACGGAGAGACATACGCACGTTAATAAAATAATAATTGGATTAGGATATATTTATCATATAATCACTTAAGTGATTATATGATAAATTATCCTTTTTTCATTGCGCATTGTATGCTAATTGCTAATGAAATTATATAATTAATTAACATAAAAAGGTTTAAATTGAAGATGTTAGGATGTTGTCTTTTGAACTTTAATTTCAATTTTTTTTCTTTCATCCTTTGTTTATTATGTATAGGAATAACAGGATATTCTCTTTACGCAACACTTAATAATAATTGGATAATTATACTGTTTGCGGCCGCAGTTTTTGTCCGCAACCATTTAAATTTAGCCAGAGAACCTGTCATAGGAAATTATACAAAAGAGCTGCCAAACGCTATGGCCATGGTATAATGGCCATAGCGTTTGGCAGCTCT
>NZ_SRHY01000003.1 GCF_004565465.1 Lentibacillus salicampi | reverse complement strand
AAAATGATGGAAACCCTGGAGTTGGAAAAGTACCAACTTGAGGGGTAATACACTTTGGAATGCCATAACTCTTGATATAACAGGAATTATAGCTTATTGCTTTCTTTATTTCGTAAACTCATGCTAGCGCAGAAAACCTGTTTCTGAAATAATGTCATCCACCGGAATGTCGAATGATTCAGCCGGAAGTTCGTCAACGATTTGCATATTCGCTGCCAATGACAGTTTTTCATTCGGATAATCTGTCAGGAAACGGTCATAATAGCCACCGCCAAATCCGATGCGATAGCCTTTTCTATCAAACAGCAAGCCGGGCACGATAAGCAGATCGATTTTATTTTTAATTACTTGTTCCGTTTCACGGGGTTTGGGCTCCTGTAAACGATAATAGACCACTTCCAATTGGTCATAATGATTGATGCGATAAAAGTCCAGTTTGCGTTCTTCAGGGAGACATTTAGGGACACAAACGATCTTTCCATTCTGCCAGGCTGTCTCGATAAGCGGTTTTGTGTTCCATTCAAAACCATGCGAAATGGTGATACCAATGACTGAAGACTGTTTCCATACGTCAGATGTCATCAGATTGTCTGCCATCGCCTCTTCTATGTTTTTTCTCTCTACAGCTGATAACGTTTGTAATTGTTGAATCATTTGACGCCGCAGTTCTGTTTTATCCAATTCATCAACCCCTGACTGCATTATAACCAATCGTTGAATGAAAGAAAAGCTCCTGCCATTGCCGGCAAGAGCTTTCCCAATTCCGTTTATTATTTCGTCTCACGATGCAATGTATGCTTTTTCAATCGTGGACAATATTTCATAAGTTCCAAACGTTCCGGGTTTGTCCGCTTATTTTTTGTTGTAATATAGTTGCGGTCACCTGATTCAGTACAGGCCAACGTAATATTCACGCGCATTTCTATCCCTCCAAACAATGATTGGCTGTTTTTCAAAGATTGTTATTATCACTTTTCAGACCTTAATTATAATAGCAGATGTTCGGAAAATATTCAAGTTGGTAATCTGTAAAATTTTGATCATTTCTCTTTTTGACAATGTATGTTATAACTGTAGTGATACATGAATGGAGGGGAAAAACATGTTGTATGCGATCGTGACCGTTATCGTACTTGCTGTTGTGCTACTAATTTTATCGTTTTTTATGAATGATAAATTTGATGACCTGGAAAGTGAACTGGAACAACTTTCGATTTCAACTATGCAGGAAAATTATCAAATGAAGAAAAAAATAAAAGTTTTGGAAGAAGAACTGTTGACTGACGATTTTTCCAAAGACACATTACATACTACCGATCATTATACAGAAAGATAGGGGAGCATTATGAAACAAATCATTCGTTCATTTGCATTTGGCCTGCTAGCTGCAGGCATCATCCTGCTTGGTGTATTTTATGTTGCCGGTGATTCCCAAACGGAGGCTGACGATATACCAACAGAGGATTTGATCGAAATTGTTGAGTCAGAAGGTTACCATGTGTTAACAGAGTCGGAATATATTTCTGTTTCCGTAGAGTCGGAGGGAAATACAGGAGAAAATACCGACAGTGACAACGGAGATAATGAAGAACAGCAGCAAACTGCATCAGATGAAACGGAGACAGATGAAGATAGTGGAAACACGAATGAACAGGAAAACAGTTCAGAAGCAGATGAAGATAAAGCCACCACATACAAACTTACGGTGGAATCAGGAGTCGCGCCATCTGAAATCAGTCAAACATTGGAAGAAAATGATATTATCGACGATGCGGATGCGTTCACAACATATTTAGAAGATGAAGGCTACAGTGAATTGGTCCAGCTGGGCGAATTTGAATTATCAAGTGACATGGACCATAACGAAATTGCCGAAACCCTTACAAACTAAGGGACTAAGACAAGAGTATAGCATCAACATAAAAATCCGAACGATGATTGAAATTCCTTTGAGAAATTTAGAATCTGTTCGGATTTTTATTTTATAGTGATAGATGTTTCAATTAGCGACGTATTTTTCCAGGCCGATGGTTAATACCATTCCAACTTTAAACTAAAAAAACGAATGATCATTCGTTTTTTACGGATTAATTTAATTTATACGATTTACCCTTTACGAGGTATAAGATACTCTCACCAATGTTGGTAATATGATCGGCGAATCGTTCAATGTAGCGAGCGCTGAATGCCATTTGCATGACGTACTGGATTTTTTCAGGATTGGTGGCCGTTTCATTTAAAATATCATGAATGATTGTTTCATATAATCGATCGACTTCATTATCCATATCTGATAATTTACCGGCAATGGAAATATCCTCATATTGGAACGCCTTTATTGCTGTTTGATTCATATTCATGGCCATATCCCGCATTTCCTTGATCCGCGGGTGAATGATCAGCCGATGATCCTCACCCAGATGAAGTGTTGATTTTGCAATGTTTTTGGCGTTATCAGCCATACGTTCGATATCCGCTGTGATTTGCAGCGATATGACAAGCCTGCGCAGATCTGTTGCAACAGGCTGCTGTTTGGCCATCAGCAATATCGTCTGGTCATTAATCGTGTGCTCCTGCTCATCGATAAGATTGTCATGACTTATAACGTTATTCGCCAAGTCCAAATCTTGATTAAACAATGCATCAATTGCTTTGTACAAGGCATCCTCTGCCGATTTCGACAGTGCGATGATAGCTTCTTTCATGTGAGTCAAGTCTGTCTCAAATTGCTCTCTTCCCGCCATCAGTATCCTCCTTTATAAGGTCAGCCGAACCGGCCGGTAATATAGTCTTCTGTACGCCTATCATCAGGGTTCGAAAAAAGATTGTCGGTGTTATTGTATTCAATCACTTCACCGTTCAGAAAAAAAGCTGTCTTATCCGAAATTCGAGCAGCTTGCTGCATGTTATGTGTCACAATCGCAATACTGTAATCTTTTTTCAAAGTCTGGACAAGTTCCTCAATCTTACTAGTCGAAATAGGATCCAGAGCAGATGTCGGTTCATCCATCAGAATCACATCGGGTTCAATTGCCAAACATCTGGCAATACAAAGCCTTTGTTGTTGTCCGCCCGATAAACCAAACGCATTCTCATTCAGGCGATCTTTCACCTCATCCCATAATGCTGCACCGCGAAGACTTTTTTCAACAATTTCATTAAGGATGGATTTCTTTTTGATCCCATGTGTTTTGGGACCATATACAACATTTTCATAAATTGATTTCGGGAAGGGATTGGGATTCTGAAAAACCATTCCAACGTCAGTCCTCAAATCTTCCACTTTGTATTTAGGATCAAAAATGTCTTTTTCCTTATATTGAATCTTTCCGCTCATTTTAACGGAGGGCACCAACTCTACCATGCGGTTCAGTGATTTGATAAATGTCGATTTTCCACAGCCTGACGGGCCAATAATCGCCGTTACCCTATTTTCAGGGATATCCATTTGTACCTCATAAAGCGCTTGATCGTTTCCATACCAAAGATTGAAATCCTCAATGGAATAAATCGTTTTGGTCTCCTCTTTATCAGGTTCATTTGTGTTGAGAATGGGTGCTTGTTGAGTCTTTGTTGCAGTTGCCATACTATAAACCTCCCATTAATAACGTTTCGAAAATTTATTTCGTATCAATACAGCAATCGAATTCATCAGCAATAGCGCCACCAGCAGTACAATAATACCCGCTGAAGCGACCAGATGGAATTCTTCCTGAGGTCTGCCGGTCCAATTGAATATCTGAATCGGTAATACTGTGAAACTGGACCAGATATTTTCCGGCAGGTAAGCAACAAATGATAAGGCGCCAATCATCAATAACGGGGCTGTTTCACCGATTGCCCTGGACAGTGCCAGTATACCACCGGTCAATATGCCTGGAATCGCCGCCGGCAGGACAACTCGGCGGATTGTCTGCCATTTTGTCGCACCCATTGCATAAGATGCTTCATATTGATTTTTGGGAATCGATCTTATCGCTTCCTGGGCTGCTACAACAATAATCGGCAGTATCAGTAAGCTCATGGTCAACCCGCCGGCTATGACACTCCGGCCCATTTCCATCAGTCGCACAAAAACTGTCAATCCCAGGAGCCCAAAGACAACGGATGGTACTCCTGCAAGATTTGATATATTCATACGAATAAAGCGTGTGAATTTATTTTCTCTTGCATATTCTTCAAGATAAATAGCCGTTCCTACTCCTAATATTAACGATATCGGAGCAGTGACAGCCATCAACCAAAGTGATCCGGCAATAGCCGCCTTTATACCGGCTTCTTCAGGAAAACGCGACGCAAAACTACTCAGGAAATTCCAGTCTAAATAAGGGATACCTTCTGAGAAAATCTTGTAGAGCAAGACTGCCAGCACAACGATTCCAAATGCTGTTGCCAAAAAGAACAGCTGCCGCATGACCTGACTTTTGATAATCCGACTATTCATTTTACGTTGAACGAACTGTTTATCAATCAGGTTCATTTCAATAATCCTCCTTAAATCTACGGGAGATATATTGCGACAGGAGATTCATCAGCAATGTGAATATAAATAAGGTCATCCCGACGGCATAGATGCTGTAATAAGTGGTCGAACCATAGGATGCGTCACCAAGGGTCACTTGAACGATATACCCGGTCATTGTCTGTATCGATTCCGTTACATCAGCAGTCAACTTAGGCGTTGACCCTGCTGCAACCGAAACAATCATGGTTTCACCGATAGCCCGTGATACACCCAGCACAAATGACGCAATAATGCCTGACAGTGCTGCAGGTACAACAATTTTTAAGGCTACTTCAAGTCTGGTTGACCCTGTCGCCAAAGCACCTTCCCTCATGGAGTTGGGAACAGAACTCATGGCTTCTTCAGAAAGCGAAGCAATCATCGGAATAATCATGACACCTACTATGATCCCTGGACTCAGTGCGTTAAAAATTGGTAAACCCGAAATGAATAGCTGAAAGAGCGGGGTCACAAACGTGAGTGCAAAGAAGCCATATACAATTGTCGGAATGCCTGCCAACACTTCGAGGATTGGCTTGACAATTTTACGCACTTTTTCTGAGGCGAATTCACTCAGATAAATAGCTGATGCAAGTCCAATCGGGATCGCCACAATCATAGCAACCACAGTGATCAGCAGCGTTCCTGAAATCAACGGCAAAATGCCATAGCTTGCATTCTCTCCAAATGGCCACCATGTTGTACCCGTTACAAAATCTATAAACGAGACCCGACTAAAAAATGATAGCGTCTCTATCAGCAGTGTGAGGACAATCCCTATCGTTGTGAGTATCGATACAACGGCACATGCCATAAAAAATATGGGTGCTGCTTTTTCGGTAATTGTGAGCACGGACCGTTTCGATTTTTTTTCGTTCATCATTGCCTTCACGTTAACGGCCATATTAGACATCCCTCTTTTATATAAAGTGAAACTTATCGGGCATTTAGGGACAGTTAGCTGCCGGATTTTGGCGGGTTACTGTCCTTTACATGCGGGGAAGAGTGAAACTTATCAGGCATTCAAGGACATTCATCCGCTGTATTTTGACGGATTACTGCCTTTATATATGCCGTTTAAACTGAACTGAGAAGAAAGATATTGTAACACGCTTTCCTCTCAATTTTTGTATTCCACTTAAACCTAAAGATCATTTGTCTGCCACTTCATCCAGTTTCTTTAGTGCTTCGTCATATGCGCTGTCAGGTTTAGCGACATAACCAACGGCTTCTGCCATTTTCCCTGCGTTCTCCAGCGCGTATTTCGCAAAATTATAAACTGATTCATCTTGCATGGCTTCATGTTTCACATAAACAAACAATGGTCTTGAGAAAGGATTGTAATCACCTGATTGGATTGTTTCCTGACTTGGTTTGACTGCTTCACCACTGTCATTGACAATCGGGACAACTTTCAGATCGTCTTTATTTTCAGCATAGTATGCATATCCAAAATAACTGATAGCATTCGGTGAGCCTGTAACACCTTGTACAAGAACATTGTCATCTTCAGATAAGGAAGCGTCCTGACGAATTTGACCTTCTTCACCTAAAGCAACTTCACTAAAATAGTCGAATGTACCGGAATCTGCCCCTGGGCTATAGAATTCAATTTTTTCTTCAGGCCAGCCTTCTCTAACATCAGCCCATGTTTCCACATTGCTGTCAGCAGACCACATTTTATTCAATTCATCTACTGTCAACTGATCGACCCAGTCATTTTCTTTATTGACGACAACTGATAAGCCGTCAAGGGCTATTTCAAATTCAGTATATTCAATTCCCGCTTCTTCAAGGGCTTGAACTTCTTCATCTTTAATTGGACGGGAAGCGTTGGACAGATGCGTCTCACCAGCGGAAAATTTTTCGAAACCGCCGCCGCTTCCGGAAACACCGATGTTTACACGAGCGTCAGGGTTTGCTTTTTGAAATTCTTCAGCGATTCCTTCCATGATTGGAAAAACGGTAGATGATCCATCAACCAGTACTTCTGTCGTTTCACTTCCCGAGTCCTTGCTTTCTTCACCATTTTTACTATCTTCCTCACTACTGCTTCCCTCTGCATTGCCACACGCTGCCAGTAATACGATGAAGAATGACATGGCAAGTGCTGTGAATAATGATTTTGACCTCATTTGATTTCCCCCTGTTATAATAGTTTGTCAGGAACAGATCGCGTCTCCCCTCCTGCAATTCCTATCATAACGAATGAGTATTAACCTTCTATTAATTGACTGTAAAAATAACGTAAAGTTCTTCTACCCCTATAATCGAATTGAGAAAGCAAAAAGGGGCGTCAATTTTCCAAAAAATGACATGCCCCTTTTCAGCGACTGGATTCGATTGTAGTTATAGAAGGAGTCGAAAAGGCGGTGGAAGGTTTAGTCTGTAAATAAAAAGCCCAAACCCATTGTTAAGAGTTCGGGCTGCTGATTCGTCCAGGATTAATCTTCTTCCCCTTCATCTTCATTTTCTAATTCAAAGTAAGCATCTAAAATCCCTTTTCCGATTTCGTGGTTAATCTCAGAGTTATCACCTTTCCCAACGTGAGGAACAATCAGTGCATAAGCGACTTCCGGATCATCATAAGGCGCATATCCGATATGAGCCAGATTTTCCGTTGAGGCCTTTAATTGACCGTCTTCATAAACATCATATTCAGCTGTCCCGGTCTTTCCGGCAGCGTCATATGGCTTATCGCCAAAATGACTTGAGGCCGTGCCTTCCGGGGCCTGAAATACCCTGTGGAAACCTTCCTGCACACGATCAATTTCACTGTCACTCATTTGAATCCGGTTCATAACTTCTGTATTATGCGATTTATAGACCGGACCCAACCCTTCTTCGTGCGGAACCGGATTGCGGATTTCTTTCATGAAATGCGGACGCACACGGTAGCCGTCATTGGCAATCGTTGATACGTATTGTGCCAGTTGCAGCGTTGTGTACGTGTCATACTGGCCAATTGCCAGGTCAAGAAGATTACCAGCATCCGGATTCGATCCCTTATATCCCGTTGATTCATATGGAAAATCCACACCAGTTGAAACACCCAATCCAAACTGGCCGAAATAATTGCGAATTTCGTCGAATGCAGCATAATCAATATTAATTGATTTATTGGGCTCATAGTTATACTCGCCTGCCATTCGCATGGCGATATAAAACATATACACGTTGGACGATTGTTCCAATGCTTCAAGATCATTTACCCACTGAAGATTTTTCCAAGAGCTTTTTTCCGGCGTATCTTTGATTTTAATAGGTGTATCATAAAACTGCTGTCCGAATTCGATCACGCCTGACTGATAGCCTGCCAGCATCGTGGCACCTTTAACGGATGATCCAGGCGCATTGGCATTATAAATTGTTGAGGTACCCGTCTTGGTAAATTCGCCTTTTTCATGATCATACCGCTGTCCGCTGGCAGCCAGAATTTCACCTGTAGTTGGATCCATCACAACAGCCATGGCATTTTCCAAATTCCTGTTCTCATGTGGCTGGTTTTGAATGGCTGATTGCATTTCGTCATGGATAACTTCATCGACTTTTTTCTGCAATTCCATATCAACCGTCAGGACAAGGTCTTTCCCGCGCTGACCTTCGACGACGATATCCGAATCCACAATGGCACCGTTTTTATCGGTCGTGTATTGAATCTTTTCCTTGCGTCCCCTTAGAACACCTTCGTATTGCTCTTCCAGCCCGCTGTTGCCGACCCGGTCATTCCGGCTATACCCTCTGGTCAAATAATAGTCTTCCTGGTCCGCCGGGATGCCCTGTGACTCGGATGTAATAGAACCCGCAAAGTCACGGAATGTTTCATCGTAAGGATATTCGCGGTTCCAATCGGTTGTTGCATTAACACCAGGCAATTCACCTAAATGTGCCGATACACGAGCAAATTCTTCGGGTGTCACATCCTCATTTTTAATCACTTGCGGCGTCAGTGTCATGGCTTTATCCATTTCTTTCTTAATGGCCATAACTTCAAGTTCCTGTTTCGAGTAGTCATCAATCTTGTCCTCATCTATGCGGTCAAGAATTTCATTATATTGCTCGCCATTATCCATATCTTCCTTCTCTTGATCGGACAGCAAATTTTCAGCTTCGTCGGTATTATTCAGATACCAATATTCCTGTCTGTTCCGTTCCGTAATGCCATCCAAATGTTCCTCCGAATCCATATCGACATATTCCGCCAGCCTCTCAGCAACGTCCAGCCTCTCTCCCGCTTGTATCCCCTTTTCCGGTGTATATGTGATCGAATACCCGGCATCGTTTCCGACAATCAGCTCGCCGTTGCGGTCAAACATTTTTCCGCGGGGGACGGGCGTTTCTGAGTAATCGTTCGTGGTCCGGTCAATTTCGGCCTGGAATGCTTCTCCATTCAAAATCTGAACCACACCCAATTGCAGGACTAATGCCGAAAACAATAAAAAAACAATCAAAAAGAGTATATTTAACCGAAAAGGAAGCTGTGATTTTTTCTGTCTCTTTTTTTTCGAAACCATTCTCCTCACCCTAAGCATAAACAATTGTACTTTACATTATATCATTCACAGGGCTAAATTCTAAGAGGATTTATCGATTTTTTTCATCCGTTACCGGCTCTTTTGTGATGACATCCTTTTTACCTGTACTCCCTAGATAAATATCCTTTACAAAGAAATAAATAAACAGATGCCCGAGACCAAAAACGGCGAGCAGATATGGGATAATTTTTTCTGCTGGGAATAATGTGATCGCTACTACAAAAATAATGATGGACAGAACCCTGCCGATATTAACAAACAATTCCCTGACCACAATATATTCAACACGGAGTTCCTTCGCCTTCCATGCCTTTCCTATGACATCAAATGTCAACGAAGCATATGGAACATTAATGACTGGATAGGCGATCCCGATAAGGACGGCGTAAATGATTAGCAGAGTATAACTGATATTAAACAGAATAATGTAAACGGAAAAATACAGGATTAACGCACCAATAAGGATTGCTTTTTTTCTTAACGATGGTTTAACCCATTTTGTCACGATAACATACAAAACAAATGATAAGCCTGACAAAACCAGGTTAAACATCCCCAAGGCAAATTCACTTTGAGTTGTTATGAATACCCAGATCGTGATCACAAATAAAAAAATGCCTTCCCGGAATCCTTGTGAAACATGCGCGTTTAAGACGCGCCTCCAATTTTTGTTGTGGCCGCGTTCCATTAATACACGTTTGAAATGAAACAGCCCTTCAGCCTGTCTGCGCTTCAGGAAAAAGCTGCAGACAACAGCGCCAATGAACAAGATGAACGATATCGTAAAAATAACACTATAGCCGACATTTTCCTGCATGCTTGCGATAATCGTACCCGCCAGCAATGGTCCAACCATCCCTGCAAATGATTGCAGCACCCCGAGAAATCCATTAAAAAAATCCCTTGATTCCGGTTCCGTTATCTCGAATGTGAGCACATTGAATGCCAGCCAGTAAAAACCAAAGCCGATCCCCAGCACGCTGCCCAGCAAGAAGTTATACGTGGCGGCCTGTTCGGCAATCAGCAATACACTTAAAAAAAATAGAGATAAAAATATTACCCCTAAACGAAGTACGATAACCCGATCAACTTTTTTAGCTATTTTGCCCGCCAGTATAAACGTAATCGGCTGAAACAAGTAAATCCCCAGATTATAAAAGGCAATGGTTGTATAATCGCCAGCCTGCTTCCATAAGTAGATGTTCACAAACGTATTGGAAAGGAATATACTGAGGGAATATAATCCGCCAATAACCAGCAGTAAAATGAGATCTCGGCTTATATCAATTTTTCCTGCTATGTATTCTAAGCTTTTATGCATATCCATTACTCCTTTTTGTTCATTCATAGTGTGAACAATTTAAGGTCAGATATGCAGTTAAAAGTACTGCCCGGCAACCTGCATCGAAACGGAAAAAACTGATTAAGTCACGTGTGGAAAGTTCCGAAATAACAAAGAAAAAAAGACACAGGAGCTGAATCCCGTGCCTTTCTTAGATCAGTTTATTTTGCATCGTTGTAATTCTTTTCTACTTCGTCCCAATTGACGACATTCCAGAATGCAGCAACATAGTCAGGACGTTTGTTTTGATACTTCAGATAGTAAGCATGCTCCCAAACATCAAGACCTAAAATAGGTGTTTTACCGTCCATTAATGGGGTATCCTGGTTTGGTGTATCGGTAATTTCCACATCACCATTGTTGACGACCAACCATGCCCAGCCAGATCCAAAGCGTCCTTTGGCAGCATTTTCAAATTCTTCTTTAAATTTATCAAAGCTACCGAATTTGTTGTTGATTTTATCAGCTAATTCACCTGATGGTTCGCCGCCACCATTCGGTGACATCACTTTCCAGAACAGACTATGGTTGGCATGTCCACCGCCGTTATTGCGGACAGCTGTACGAATGTCTTCAGGTAGGGCATCAAGATTGCCTACTAAGTCCTCAAGTGACTTGTCCTGAAGATCCGCCTTACCTTCAAGCGCAGCGTTCAATTTTGTTACATAAGTATTGTGATGCTTTGTATGGTGAATATTCATGGTTTCTTTGTCAATAGTTGGTTCTAAAGCATCGTAAGCATATGGTAGTTCTGGTAGTTCAAATTTTGCCATTTTTATATCCTCCCTTAAATAGTTTGAAAAGGATTGAATTTTCACCCTTCACGACAAGGGTATCAGAGCGACCCTGTACATGCAAATTAAATGCACTTTACAACGTGCGCATTAAAAAATCCTAATCCACTTTGTATATTCCCAGGTATAAACGTGACTAAACAAACATAAGCATAGGGCATCTGTTTAGCGACGTACAAACTGGATTATCCACAGCTTTTTCAAACTATAATTTCCTGGACAATAAAAAAACAAGCGTTTTTACTTGTTTTAAAAAATGGCTCGGGACGGAATCGAACCGCCGACACACGGATTTTCAGTCCGTTGCTCTACCGACTGAGCTACCGAGCCGTATGGAGGTTTAATACTTTATTCAACCATCGCTCTTTATGCTTGTTTCGAAGCTTATTCATGGATGTTTTGTGCTCGTCGTGTTGCATGTCATTTCGGTGAAGCAGCACTCCTCGCAAGCCTGCACTTGGATGCTATTTCGGTGATGCTATGGCTTGCTCTACCGACTGAGCTACCGAGCCGTATGGAGTTTAATACTTTTTTCAAACATCGCTCTTTATGCTTGTTTCGAAGCTTATTCATGGATGTTTTGTGCTCGTCGTGTTGCATGTCATTTCGATTAAATATGTATGGAGGAGGTAGAGGGATTCGAACCCCCGCGCGGTTTGACCCGCCTGTCGGTTTTCAAGACCGATCCCTTCAGCCGGACTTGGGTATACCTCCGAATGTTTAATGGTGGACCCTGCAGGATTCGAACCTGCGACCGATCGGTTATGAGCCGATAGCTCTGACCAGCTGAGCTAAGGGTCCGTATACTATTTTGAGAGGTGGTTCAAAAAGTTCATTAAAGTATTGAGGGGCGACCGGTGGGGATCGAACCCACGAGTGCCGGAGCCACAATCCGGTGCGTTAACCACTTCGCCACGACCGCCGTCGAACTAGAAATTATGGTAGCGGCGGAGGGGATCGAACCCACGACCTCACGGGTATGAACCGTACGCTCTCGCCAGCTGAGCTACGCCGCCATATGGCTCCACAGGCAGGACTCGAACCTGCGACGGATCGGTTAACAGCCGATTGCTCTACCACTGAGCTACTGTGGAATAGTCTTAAGTGACTACCAAGGTATGTTAATCTGAATCATTGTGCTTGTCGTGTCCTGCAGACCTGTATACTTTAATCAGCGACGAAATATAATTTACCACGTCCGACAGAATCTGTCAATAACCTATCCTCATAAATTTATGTTCCAGATGTAATGAAAAATACAAGCGACAATAAGTACTATAGCATGTTCAAACGATGTGTTCAATAAAAACCCAGCAATTAATCATAAAAAAATATAACGAATCAATCGGTAATGGCGAAACAAAGCAACGTTTTGCTCCACTTCGGAATAAAACGGACAGTCATCCCAAAAAGTCGGGGAGAACTGCCCGTAAATGTCCGGTTTATTCACCTAGTACAGCTTCAGCAATGTTAACAGCGTGATCACCTATCCGTTCAAGATTACTGATAATATCTACAAACACGATTCCTGCTGACCCGGTGCAAAGTCCCTCATTCATGCGAATAATATGCTTTTTGCGGTAGTTGCGTTCCAGCCTGTCAATCTGATCCTCTTTTTGCAAGACAGCCAGTGCTTCTTCACGATCCATACCATCAAGTGCCTTAACGGATTGTTTGACGGTCAGAATCGTCAAATCAAACATATTATTCAAATCTTCCTGAGCTTGTTCTGTCAAATGGACTTTATTGGATATTTTATAATCAATTAATTCAATAATATTTTCGAAATGATCACCTATCCGTTCAACATCGCGGACAGAATCCATTAATACTGTGTGTTTGGCGCCCTCCATTTCAGTCATCGATTCACCGGACAGCTCAACTAAATAATCCGTGATTTTACGGTCCAAATTGTTTAAGGCGCCCTCAATTTGCATCGACATATCTGAATGTTTTTGACTTTGTGTTGTTAAATATAAATTGGTTTCCTCAAGTCCCTTATAAGCATATTCACCCATACGAATAATTTCCGCTTTTGCCTGATCCAATGCTAATGTGGATGATTGCTGAATAAAAATTGGATCCAAGTGTTTTGGCTTATATTCGATAACCGTGTCATCGCCCGGGATGAATTTCGTTACAACCCATGCAAGAGCACCAATAAATGGGAATTGCAGAATAAGATTTGCCAGATTAAAACTTCCATGTGCAAATGCAATGGTCATTTCATGATTTAGCTCAAATACAGATTGCAGATACGTAACATATTGGGTGAACAATCCAAGGAGCAGTAATGCAATAAAGGCTCCTGCAAGGTTAAAAATAACATGGACATAGGCAGCACGCTTGGCAGCTACTGTTGCGCCGATTGACGCAAGGACGGCTGTGATGGTTGTACCAATATTATCACCGAATAAAACAGGCAATGCTGCCTTCAGTTCAATCGCGCCTTCAGAAAACAGCCCCTGGAGAATACCGATTGTAGCACTTGAACTCTGTACAACAAACGTAAACAGGGTACCAATCACAACCCCTAAAAAGGAATGTTCGCTCATACTCAAGGTAAGATCCTGAAATGCCTGAACTTCACGCAATGGTGACATGCCACTGCTCATTAATTCCAAACCAAAAAATAATGCACCAAAGCCGAAAACGGCCTGTCCGATATTATGAACGGTCTGATTTTTAAAGAAAAACAACAGAAAACAGCCGACAGCTATTATCGGTAATGCATACTCTCCCAGATCAATACCGATTATAAATGCCGTTACCGTTGTACCGACATTGGCACCCATAATAACACCAATCGCCTGTCTGAGTGTCATAAAGCCTGCGTTAACCAAACCGACTGTTAATACAGTTGTGCCAGAACTGCTTTGAATCAGGATCGTGACAACTATACCGGCCAATACACCCAGAAAAGGATTGCTTGTCGTTTTGTCAAGTATATCCCGGAGCCTGTCGCCGGCGGATTTCTGCAATCCATCCCCCATGTATTTGATGCCTAAAAGGAAAATTCCCAAACCGCCGATAAATTCAAATATCAGTGTCTGCACATCGATATCCAAAAATAATTCCACCCTTCGAACCATGCTGAAATTTGTCGCATACCTTTTCCATTATTAATACACGATGAATGGTTTGTAAAGGATATCATCAAAAACTTAACATAAAATTTACATTCCATTATTGCTCTTATTTTAATAAATGCCCTTCCCATTGAATTTCATTCTGTAAAACACCCATGAATCATTCCGATTCATGGGTTTCACTCTGGTCCTCAGCGGTTTTTTCAACCAAAATTTTTGTTCCGTCAACGTGAATAACTTTAACGTCACTCCCTTTAGAAATCCATTCCGCATTTGAAATGGCGCTGTAATTCTTATTATTGATTCGAACTGTTCCGACGGGGCGCAAATCACTTAACGTAACCCCTTGTTCTTCAAGTAATTTTTCATAACTCTGATTCATGGAATTATAGCCTTTTTCTTTTGTCAGCTGGTCTTTCAGGGTTATTTTGGACCACATATCCCTTCGCTTAAATACTTTTAAAAAGAGCGGTGATGAAAATCCGCCAATCAGCACACCAATGACCGCATACATGCCGGCAAATAAATTCGGTGCGGCCAATGCAACTGCCAGCAGCATACAGGCAAGGCCAATAGTCGCAAGCGTTCCGTCATTAACTAATTTGCCATCAACCATAATCAGTAATATTCCAGCTAAATAAATAATAAGCATAATGATAAAAGAGCCGGTTTCAAGGTAAACTGTAAAATAGACCGTAATGAATCCCAAACCAAGCAGTCCAAAAAATCCACGCATATTTACAAGCAGTTCACCGATTAGAAATAATGTTGCAAAACCTGTCAAAATAAAGCCGATCCAGTCCATCGAAAAAATAGCCATGATCATTCCCCCCATTCCCTTACCCTTATTATACGGATTTTTTACGGTTTTGGTTTCATTTAAGGGGGCAAAAAAGTATGAATTCAATAAAAAAATTGCTTATATATATTTTTGCAGTTCTATTTTTAGTCAGCATCTATCAGGATTTAACCGCAGGGACACCATTGAATTCCAATCCAAACCCACAAAAGCAGGACAACCGTACGCTGGAGCAGGAAACATTAACGGCCATTAAAGTAAAGGTAAATGAGGGCGATACTGTCTTATCCATTGTAGAAAAATTAAATGATCAGTCTAACAGGCCATTGGATATTTCACAAATTCAAACGGATTTCAAAGCATTGAATCCTCATGTGGAACCATTGCATATCAAATCAGGGACCTATTATTATTTTCCTTTATATAACTAAGAAAAGCGTGGGGCACCTTGTTCACCCCCGGAAAGCTTAAGCAAGAATTTGCAGTGGCGGGTTTTGCTACGTAAAAAGGGCTGAATAATTCAGCCCTTTTTCGCTATACAAACGGAAGCACAAACAATGTGATGAGAATGGAAATGGCACCTGCAATAATAGCCGTGTTACCAAGCGTTTCTGCACCACGGTTTCTTGATACAAATCCCATTACTATCCCTGCACCACCAAGAATAATCGGCATCGCAAAATACGAGATAATGGATAACGCCACGGCAATCCACCCAAAAGCACTGGTTGCCTGTGCGCCATCTTCTTCACCTGAATGAACTGGCTCGTCAATATCATCCGCAGTCATTTCTGAGGCTAATTCCTCGTCCCGTCGACTTTGGATGTCTTCCACGCGTGACTGGTCTCCATCAAAGTTGGTCGCAACCATATCATCAGTGTCCGGTTGTTCCTCCAGCTTTGGGCCATTCTCCGAACTATCCAGACGGCGATCATTTTCATCCATCAGCAAGACCCTCTCTTTCTTAAAATGAGGTGCGTCTATAGTTTATGGATGGATGACAATTATACAGCTGGTAGTTAATGGAATGGCTTTTTCAGGTACAAGATAATTTTTTCGGCATCCGGGCATATACTGAAACACCATAATCTTATTTAAGGAGCAGACTTATGTCCACATTCATTAAACAACTGGTCACCAAAAAACTAAGAAAGCTCTCTCCCGATGAATTGCTTCATTATGCACACCAATATCATTTTTCCATCACCAAAAAACAGGCAAATGAAATCACAGCATATTTACGACAAAACCCAATCGAACCATTTGATCCAGCCTATCGTGACAAAATGTTTAAAGACCTTGCACGGATAACTGACCAGGAAACATCCAACAAGGCTCAAACCTTATTCCAGGAAATCATTAAATCGTACGGACTGGAGGGGTATTTTAAGTAATTGTATTTGACGGCGGATATGCATTGATTGAAGCACCAGACGCGGTTCTGCACACGTGTCTGAACAACAGTCAGTAATAAAGCCTGACGAAGTAAAAAGGAATAACGCGCAAACCGTTATTCCTTGATTCGTTACTGATTCATGATTTTTTCTTTCAAGTCTGCTTCAAATTCACCGTTTTTAATCATGTCAATTTCAAATTTGTATGGTGGCTTTTTGTTTTTCTTATCCTCACCAACGAAAGGTGTTTCCAGAATTTTTGGCAATGCCTCCAATTGAGGATGCTTGATTACATAGTGAAGCGGATCAAATCCGATGTGGCCAAAGCCAATATTTTCATGACGGTCTTTATGAGCGCCTTGTTCATTTTTGCTGTCATTGACATGGACAACTTTCAAGCGGTCCATTCCGATAATTTTATCAAATTGATTCAATACACCGTCAAAGTCATTGACAACATCGTAACCACCGTCATGAATATGGCAGGTATCCAGACAGACAGACAGCTTTTCATTATGGGTTACCCCGTCAAAAATCCTGGCGAGTTCATCAAACGTCCGCCCGATTTCCGATCCTTTTCCGGCCATCGTTTCAAGTGCGATCTGGACATCCTGTTCTTTATCGAGCACTTCGTCCAATCCCTCAATAATCTGCTCAATTCCTTTATCCGCACCAGCACCGACATGTGAACCCGGATGGAGAACAATTTGTTTCGCTCCAATTGCCGCGGTTCGCTCAATCTCATTCCGTAAAAAGTTGACCCCCAAATTAAACGTTTCAGGCTTCGTCGTGTTGCCAATATTGATAATGTACGGCGCGTGGACTACGATATCCATGATACCATGTTCCTTCATATGTTCCCTGCCGGCTTCAATATTTAATTCCTCGATTGCCTTCCGTCTCGTGTTCTGTGGTGCGCCTGTATAAATCATAAAGACGTTGGCATCATATGAAGCTGCTTGCTCACTTGATCCCTGTAACATCTTTTTCCCGCTCATCGATACATGTGATCCGATTTTTAACATATCCTCACCCCAACATTATTTTCGTTTTTTATTTGGTTTTTGTATCATTTGTTTCTTGTTTTTTTCCTGCTGTTTCTTCATCTTTTTCTTATATCCCGGTTTTACTTTCTTTGTTTTTTTAACTTTTTTCCATGCTTCAGAATCAGCATTACTGGTGGTTTTTCTGCGCTGATTGCGCGCATTCCATGATTTGGTTTCTTTCCATTCGCCGTTTTTTACGTCCCAGAATGTAAATGTCAGACCTTTTTGCTGCAATTTTTCAATCAGCGGAGTATCGTGTTCGCCGTATAAACTGATAACGGTCCCTTCCAGTCCGGCCCGTGCTGTTCTGCCGGCACGGTGTACATAGAAATCTTCCTCTTTCGGCAATTGGGCATTGATGACATGGCTGACCCCTTTAATATCGATTCCTCGTGAAGCGAGATCGGTGGCAACAATATACTGATAGCGGAGGTTTTGAATCTCCTTGAGCGTCCTTTTTCTCTCCCTTGGAGCCAGACCGCCATGAATAATTCCCACATCAAGTCCTTTTTGCTGCAGTGTAAGAGCTAATGCATCAGCGGTCTCTTTTCCGTTTGCAAAAATGATAGCTAAATAAGGCTGTATTATTTTCGAGATATCTACAATAATATCGGATGCCTTCCGGTGTTTGAGCGGAATCAAACGATGCTCGAGCGTTTCCGGAGACAACTTATCATCAATTTTAACATGCAGTGGGTTTTTAAGATATTTCCGGTAAAAATGCTCCAGCTGCTGCGGAATTGTAGCCGAGAAGGCAAGGATTTGAATATCTCTTTTTGATCGGACAAGCAATTGATCAACGTCATGGATAAATCCCAATTCGAGCATCAGGTCAGCCTCATCAATCACAAAAGCAGATGCGGCATAAATTGAAACAGCTTCTTCCTTTACCAAATCAAGGACCCGTCCAGGTGTACCAACAATAATATGTGGCGGCGTCTTCAATTTCTCGATCATTTTTTGCTTATCTGTCCCACCAACAAGCAATTTAGCATGCCAAGTGCCATTCATGCCGGCATAATCAATCATATGACGGACTTTTTCATGGATTTGCGTTGCCAGCTCCCGAGTCGGTGCGGTTATCACGCATTGAACTTCACGCTTATTGGCATCAATACGGTTCAATAAAGGCAATAAATATGCGTGTGTTTTACCGGAGCCTGTGTGCGATTGCCCAATAACACTAGTTCCTTTTAATACAGCCGGTATTACTTGCTTCTGTATAGCTGTTGGTTCATGAAAATTTAATCGATCAATGACATTCGTCATAACGGGCTGAAACGGAAACGCGCTGAATTGATTATCCATATTGCTGGACTCCTTTAATTGGTGCAAAAATTAGTTTTTGTCTCATACTGCTGTATTCAAACGGACAGTAACCCACCGAATGACGGCAGCTTGCCCGAATCAATTCTACTTACATTCAGCGACAAAACCACCCCGCTGAATACCATATTACTTTATTATAAACGCATTTAACACGTTATGCATCAAATAAATTGAAATGGTTCCGTATTGGTATTGGATACTATGATTTCAAATGCATCAGATGTAAAACAATCTTCCAGATACGCCTTGGTGTATCCTTTCATTATTGTTTCAATATGGTGGCCGGGGTCAATCACGGACAACCCCATGGCTTCTGCATCCTGAGCTGCGTGGAATGTCATATCACCGGTAATATAGACATCAGCACCCATTTGTTTGGCCTTATGAATATACTTTTCACCACTGCCGCCTAATACAGCAACTTTTTGGACTTCTTTAGCCAATTCTCCGGTAACCCGAACATGTGGGACATTCAGTGCTGTTTTAACATGTTCACACAATGCTTCAAGTGTCAGCTTTTGATCCAGCTTGCCTATCCGTCCTACACCATACACTGTACCGCTGTTTTCAACCGGATAAATATCATAAGCTGCTTCTTCGTATGGATGGGCGGTGATCATGGCTTCCAATACCGGGGGAAGTTTTGACGCTGGCAAAATAGTTTCGATTTTAACCTCATCAACAAATGCTAATTTTCCATGAGTGCCAATATAGGGGTCCGTCCCATCCAATGGCTTAAAGGTCCCCTGTCCGGTTGTCTGGAAAGTGCAGTGACTATAATCCCCGATATGCCCCGCGCCTTTTTCACTTATGGCATTCCGCACTTGTTCAGCGTGTGTTACTGGCACAAACACAGCCAGTTTAACCAATTTTTCCGTATGACTGACATCCAATATTTTCCGATCTCCAATACCCAGCCTATCGCAAAGCATATCGTTCACACCCCCATTTGCAGCATCCAGGTTTGTATGAGCCGCATACACCGTAATATCATGCTGCAGGAGTTTTCGGATCGTGCGTCCTTTTGCTGTATCTACATTGACGTGCTGCATCGATTTAAATAGTAATGGGTGGTGCGCAATAATTAGATCCACGTTTTTTTCAATCGCTTCGTCGGCGGTTGATTCCAGTACATCCAGTGTCACCATAACCTTTTTGACAGGCTGATGAAATGAACCAATTTGCAAGCCGATATGATCCCAGTCATAAGCCAAATGTTTAGGTGCCCATGTTTCCATTGCCTTAAAGATATCCGCGTTACGAACAATCGTTGTCATTGCCTAAAACCTCCCCTATCCACGTTAACTCTTCAGTAAATGCGGCTATTTTTTTATCATCCGGTGATTTAGCATTCTTCATCTGTTCCACTGTCCGCTTTCGGTTATCATATTCATGTGTCCATTTTTGGTAAAAAAGTTTCGGCTTTTGATTCAGTAAATGTGGGCCAAACAGTAGCTGCTTTTCAGTCAGCTTCTGTCCATCAGCTCTTTTGTCCCCCACAATTATTTCATAAATATGCCCGTTCTCTGCAACCATCACCTCGTTCGTAACCTCATAGCCATGGCTATAGAGCCAACGACGTACATTGTGTTCACCAATATTAGGCTGTGCAATGATCTTTTCAACATTGCTAAGGCGGTCTTTCCCCTCATCTAAAATGGTTTTGATCAGGGAGCCTCCCATTCCTGCTATGACAATTAATGCAACTTCTCCATTCTGCAAAACCTGCAACCCATCTCCGAGCCGCACATCTACCCGATCAGATAAACCATGACGGCTGATGTTTTCCCGTGCACTTCGGAAAGGTCCTTCGTTCACTTCACCGGCTATCGCGTATGCATCTTCATCGTGCAGGCACACATAACAAGGAAGATGCGCATGGTCTGAACCGATATCCGCAAATTGAACACCTTGTGTTATAAATGATGCTACTTTTTCCAGACGTTTGGAAAGTCTTAAATGGTTGCTCATGTCAATCCCCTTATATGTTCCTGTGTTTCTTGAAAATAGTATAAAAGAGTAAGCCTGCTGTCTGTCCAGTAAGCTTACTCTTTAGCGTTATCGTTGTTCATATCTTTGTTACTTCTGCTCAGAAAGCCATTGCGCTACAGCATCCGCATCTTCGCCCTGGATCAGTCCGGGAGGCATTCCGGCATCAGGAAACCCATCTGCTATAATTTGCTTAATTTCGTCTTTTGAATACTTGCCTCCGACAGCGTCCAGAGCTGGCCCGGCACCGCCCGACAAGTCTTGCCCATGACATTGCGCACAGTTATTCTGGAAGACCTCTTCACCGTTTGCGGCCGTTTCTCCGCCGTCGGATTCACCTCCAGATTCCCCGCCGCCGGAGTCACCTTCCTGCTGTTCACTTTGCTCCCCGCCGTTTTCTTCTTCTTGAATAGCTTTCTGCTGATTTAAACCAACAAATGATACAACAATTACTAATAGTATCCCTATACCAGCAATTAAAGCGTAAGGTATGACCGCATTTTTACCCATCGTAGTTCCTCCTTATGTATATTCCTTCACTGAAGTTAATAGCATACCTGTATACAGTTTACTCGAAAAACAGTTTAGATTAAAGGAAAAAGATGTGACATTTTATAGAACAATGCATAATAAGGCCTTTGATGCTCTCGACTCGATTTATGGTTCACTGTTTCATCTTCCGATTTTAAAATGTGCATACTCACAATTGATACGGCCTTGCACTAAACTATGTACAGCAGTCATTGCACACCAAAAAATTGTGTTCAATGACTGAAATACGTTATTCCAAAAAATCTTTCAGTCGTTTGCTTCGGCTGGGGTGTCTCAGTTTCCGCAACGCTTTTGCTTCAATCTGGCGGATCCTTTCCCTGGTAACGCCGAATACTTTCCCGACTTCCTCCAACGTTCTTGTCCTGCCGTCATCAAGACCAAAGCGCAGACGCAACACATTTTCTTCGCGGTCGGTAAGGGTATCCAAAACGTCTTCCAGTTGCTCTTTAAGCAATTCGTACGAAGCATGGTCAGAAGGCGACACAGCCTCTTGGTCTTCGATGAAATCACCCAAGTGTGAATCATCTTCTTCACCGATCGGTGTTTCCAGCGAAACGGGTTCTTGAGCTATTTTTAAAATTTCACGGACTTTGTCAGGTGAAAGTTCCATTTCTTTTCCGATTTCTTCAGGGGTTGGCTCTCTGCCCAAATCCTGCAGCAATTGCCGCTGGACACGAATAAGCTTGTTGATCGTTTCAACCATATGAACCGGTATCCTGATCGTTCGAGCCTGATCTGCTATTGCCCGTGTGATGGCCTGACGTATCCACCATGTAGCATACGTACTAAATTTAAAGCCTTTCCGGTAGTCAAATTTTTCGACAGCTTTAATTAAGCCCATGTTCCCTTCCTGAATCAAATCAAGAAACAACATTCCCCGACCGACATAACGCTTGGCAATACTGACAACCAGACGCAGATTCGCCTCTGAAAGTCGTTTTTTCGCTTCTTCATCACCATTCTCAATCCGTGTGGCCAGTTCAATTTCCTCAGCGGCTGATAACAAATCCACCCTGCCAATTTCCTTTAAATACATGCGGACAGGATCATTTATCTTGATACCAAGCGGCACACTAAGGTCATTCAGATCGAATTCCTCTTCTTTTGCAATCTCCTGCATCTTGGGATCTTCCTCGGAATCCCCGATGACTTCCACACCTTGCTCTGTCAGGTACTCATAAAACTCATCCATCTGTTCGGATTCCATTGAAAACGCCGACAGACGGTCAGCAATTTCTTCATAAGCCAGTGTCCCGCGCTTCTTACCTATTTCAAGCAGCTGGTCTTTTGCCTGTTCGAGTGTCAGTTCACTGTTATTTTCTTTTGTTTGTGAAGGCTTATTTTCGGCCATGAGTCCCCCTCCTTCCAACTACAGTCAGTTTATACTTTTCCATTGCTTTTGAAGCTCAATGATTTGCATGGCTATTTCGGCTGCCTTGATCGGGTCGTTTTGCTGCTCAGCCAGTTTTTGTTCCTCTTTTAATGACTGAATGTCCTTCTTATTACTGTTTTCAGCGCGAATCACGCGTATTAAATCATTCATTTCCTCTCTTTGTATATGGTCATGCACAGGAATCATCGCAATGTCTGTGACCAATTGTTTCAGTCTGTCATCTGTCAGCATCTCTACGAACATACTGACATCAGCTTGTTGATGTTCTTCATAAAAGGCATATAAATGCGTCGCAACAACTTTATGCTCTTCAATATTAAAGGACACACCTATTTCCTCCTGCACACTATCAGTAATAGCCGCATCTTGCAACATATATGCAAGAAGCTGACGTTCTGCGTTATGAAACGCCGGCAGTAGTTTTTTTATATGATGATGAACAGATGTTTTATTAGTATATCTGTTCTTATTTTTCTTATCCTCAACAAGTGCCATCTTTTCACGGTTAGCCTGAATTTCCTGTATTAATGAATCCATTGATACATTATATGAATCACTAACCTCTTTTAAATAATATTCCCGTTCGACAGAGCTTTCAATCGTTGCGAGATGTTCCAATAATTTTTCTATATAGTGTATGCGATCTCCTTCAAGACTAAGATTATAGTTTTTTTTCAAATACCTCATGTAAAAACTTGTGAAGGTCAGACTCGATTTGATAACCTGATGTTGAAAGGCTTCAGCCCCGAATTCTTTTATAAAGTCATCGGGATCCATATCCTCACGCATATTGCCTATTTTGACCTCACAGCCTGCCTTTTGCAGCATCCCGGCTGCTTTATACGCAGCGTCAGTTCCTGGTTTATCAGCATCATAACAGATAATGACTGTATCGACATACCGTCTTAACAGCCTTGCCTGCGATTCCGTCAACGATGTCCCAAGCGTGGCAACAGCATTCTTCACACCGGCTTGATAAGCGGATATGACATCCATATAGCCTTCAAATAAAACGGCCTCACTTTGTTTACGGATGTGTTTTTTAGCCAAATCAAAATTGTAAAGAATTCTCCCTTTCTGAAACAAATCACTTTCAGGACTGTTTAAATACTTAGGCTCCTGATCTGAAATGGTTCTGCCCCCGAAGGCAATCGTTTTTCCAAGGTGATTGCGGATTGGAAACATCACCCTGCCACGGAACCTGTCTGTTATCGTATTATCCTCGTTTAATGACAATAGCCCGGCCTTAACAAGTATCTGCTGATGAAACCCTTTTTTTTGCAGAAACTCTGCCGTAAAGTCTTTTACATTCGGGGCAAAACCCAGTTGGAACACATCGATTGTGTCATCTGTTATACCGCGGTCGTGAAAGTATTGATAACCTTCTTTTCCGTCTTTTGTATACCTGAGCAGATGATGGTAAAGCTTGGTGACCCACCCGGAAGCATCGAGCAAATTCTGATTTTCCAATGAAATGGACGATGTCTGCTGCTGAGCGAGCTCAGGCAAATGCACACCACTTCTGTCGGCAAGAAATCTTAAGGCTTCATAAAATGAATACTGTTCCATTTCCATGATGAATGTCAAAACGTTTCCGCCTTTTCCGCACCCAAAACAATGAAAAATTTGTTTTTCCTGAGCTACGGAAAACGATGGTGTTTTCTCACCATGGAATGGACAAAGACCAAAATAATTCCGTCCTTGTTTTTTCAGTTGTATATATTCGCCAATGACATCGACTATATCATTCGTCTTGCGCACTTCCTCAATAACATCTTCAGATACCTGTTCAGGCATATTTACCACCATGCCTTTTTATTCGATAGTCATAAAGAAAATCCTTCATCATTCGACAAACTTTTTGTCCATGTCGTAAAAAATTTCTTCCATTCCTGCAAAGTCTGCATGGCATGTCCAAAATCATGTTGTCTTTTTCGGACTAACACTGGAAGAATTTCAGGTCACCGTATTATTGTACCTCTTGAAGGGCTTGTATAAACGTACTTTGCTCATAGATTCTTACATACTTGTATTCTACACCATGATTCATTATTCCTTCTTAAATCGCGATATTTTATTTTTCAGAATATACTTTGCTCGTACCCATCGATGGTTCGTATATTTTGACACAAAAATTAATTATAATACAAAATTGCTCAAAACGCCATCATAAAATTCAATTCTTTTTTATGCCTCTTCTTTGGCTGGTAAGACCGTACTCAAAACTGATATCCATCATTCTTTAGGGCTGTATAGGTAAATCACTTAAAATCAGAAAAACACCCCGCTGTCGCGCAGAATGTTTTCATTTCACTATCATGATGTCTTATCCACATGATTCCATTCATCTATCCCTTCACGAAGCGGGTGACAAAAGCGCTGACAGCATAGCTGATTCTTTAGCCTTTGATCTTGCGCATGATTGTATTGGCGGTTTCTTCGACTGCCTTATGGGATACGTCGACAACTTGGCATCCAATTTTTCCGACAACTTCATCAAAATATTGCAATTCCTGGTTAATCCGTTCCATATTTGCATAAGTTGCCTGGTCGCCCAGCCCGAGTGCCTTGAGCCGTTCTTTTCGAATGTCATTTAATTTCGCTGGACTTATTCGCAAACCAATACACTTGTCGGGGTTCATGTCAAAAAGTTCTTCAGGCGGTTCAACTTCCGGCACAATTGGAACATTGGCAACCTTCAACCGCTTATGGGCCAAATATTGCGATAATGGTGTCTTGGATGTCCGGGAAACGCCAATCAGGATGATGTCAGCACGTGCGATTCCGCGCGGGTCTCTGCCATCATCATATTTGACGGCAAATTCAATTGCTTCCACACGCTTAAAATAGTCTTCATCCAATTGATGGACCAGTCCAGGCTCTAAACGGGGGTCACTTTCAAAAGAGCGTTTCATCGCATCCATCATAGGCCCCATTATATCGATTGCCTCGATGTTCATGTCATAGGCTTGTTTATTTAAATAGGAACGCAGCCCGGGGTCTACTAAAGTAAAACCGACAATCCCCTGTTTTTCTCTCACCTGTTGTAATGCCTCATCAATCGTCTTAGTATCTTCTACATACGGAATCCGCTGTATTTGATATTCGCCATTATTGAATTGACTTAATCCCGCTTTGATAACTAATTCCGCCGTTTCACCCACCGAATCGGAGAGAACGTAAACAAGTGGTTTATCTTGCATGGATATGCGCCTCCCTTATAAATGCTCGTGCTCATCCATAATCAGTTCAACAAATACTTTGGTGATGGTTGTTTTTGTAATACGTCCGACAATCTCCAGTCCTTTCTCTGAATCTTTCAGAACCGGCAGACCATCAATTTGTTTGTCAATCAGTTTTTTAGCTGCGTCAATCAGCATCTCGTTCCGGTAACAGACCGTGATGTTAGGCATTCTTGTCATGATAATATGTACCGGAATTGCATCTAAGTCCTGATTCCCGATACTTGCCCGCAATAAATCTTTTCGTGATAAAACACCTGTTAAACATGAATGCTCATCAACGACAAACAAGGTCCCCACATCTTCAAGAAACATCGTTGAAATAGCATCATATACAGATGCCTCTTCTTTTACGACAATTGGAACAGACTGGTATTCATACACTTTAAACTGCTTTATCTTTTCAGTTAGCAGTTCTGTACCTGTCTTGCCAGTATAAAAATAACCCACCCGTGGTCTGGCATCAAGAAATCCTGCCATGGTCAATATGGCTAAATCCGGACGTAATGTTGCGCGTGTTAAACTCAACTTGTCAGCTATATGTTCACCGGTTATCGGTCCATTTTCTTTCACGATGCCGATAATCTGTTCCTGTCTATTCGATAACTCCACTTTTTCACCACCTGCTTGCTCAAATGTGTCATACTGTTTCTCAATATTATACACGATTTACAGTGAAAAAGGAACTGCGGTCGCTCTCAAAAATGCTGTTTCCATTCAATCGCCGACAGATCCGCGTAATCATATATTAAATATGCAATCTGATTGATCAGCGCCAGCCGATTATTGCGGATCACTTCATCATCGGACATCACCATATTATGATCAAAAAAGTCATGGATCGGCTGTGACAGCTTTCCTAACTGGCGCAATGCCTCAGCTGCCTCCTGTTGAATGGTTGCTTTTTTATAGCCATCCGTTACTGACCAATAAGCTTCATACAGTTGTTGCTCGGAATCCGTCTCAAAAGCTGACTGGCTAACTTCAGTTAAATCTGTTTTGCGAGCGAGGTTCAACACGCGAACAAGTGCCTCCTGGACCGGTTTGAAGTCAGGATTATTCCGTTCATGTGATAAGTTTTCAGCCTTTGCAACCATATACGGAATGACTCCAATCCCGTTATATAAAACAGCTTGAATAACATCCTGCTCAATCGCTGATTCTTTTAAAAGATACGTCATACGGTGTCTAAAAAATTGCTCAGTTTCGGATCTGGATTTATCTTGATCCATTAATTCAGACTCAGCATTTTCATACTGCTGTTCAGCCAATTCCAGTAAGGATTCAACGGTTATATGCCAGTTGTATGTTTTAAGTATTTTCAAAACGCCTGTTGCCTGTCTTCTCAACCCATATGGGTCCTGGGAACCGCTTGGAACCAATCCTGCTGAAATACACCCGACAATCGTATCGAGTTTATCTGCAACACTGACAATTGCACCTTCAATGCTGTCTGGGAGTGTTCCCTCTGCCTGAACAGGTAAATAGTGTTCGGCCACTGCCCTGGCAGCTGCTTGTGTCTCACCAGCATTCAGAGCATAAGTTTCACCAATGATTCCTTGCAGGTTGGTAAATTCGTTAACCATACTTGTCGGCAGATCAAACTTACATATTTCCGCTGCTCTCGCTGCATTTGAACACGTCTGTTCATCAAGATCAAGCCATTGTGATAGTTGATTAGTAATTGCTGTAATCCGCCTGACCTTATCACTGATGGTCCCCAGTTTCTCCTGGAACACGATCCGTTTCAGTTTTTCCAAATAATAATCAATCGACTGTTTTTGGTCTTCTTCAAAAAAGAATTGCGCATCCGATAATCGTGCCCGCAATACTTTTTCATTTCCCCTCACAACCGTATCGAGCCCATTTTCATCGCCATTCCGGACACCGGCAAAGTATGGCAGCAACTCTCCATTGTTCGATTTAACAGGGAAATAGCGCTGATGTTCCTTCATTGACGTTATTAGCACCTCGGGAGGAAGGGCCAGATAGGACTGATCAAACGATCCTACGAATACAGTCGGGTATTCCACCAGGTTACACACTTCACCAAGCAGTTCGTCGTCTTCAGGAATTTGAAAGCCTTGATCCGTTTCAGTTTTTGTTAGTTCGTCGGCAATCATTTGCCTGCGCTTTGCCGGATTAACGATTGTATACTGATCCGCAAGCGTCCTTTCATAATTAGCCGGTACCGATAATGTTACCATTTCACCTAAGAATCGATGGCCATAAGTAAGGTTGCCGGTTTGGACGCCAGCAACTTCAAATGGAATGACCTCCGTACCGAATAACGCAACAATCCAGCGAATAGGACGGCCGTAGCGCAATGGCTGTTCTGCCCAGCGCATGTTTTTTGGAAATTGAATTGACGTTATAATCTCACTAAGTTGTGGCAGTAACTCGTGCGTTGGCTTACCGGTAATTTGTTTTTTGACAAAAATATAGGCGGTACCCTTTACGTCTTTTGTATAAATATCATCAACCGTTTTTCCGTGGCCTTTTGTAAAACCGATTGCTGCTTTCGTCCAGTTAGAAGCCTCGTCCTGAGCGATCTTTAATGCCGGTCCTTTCATTTCTTCCTCCAGTGATGTCTGTTCTTCAGCAGCATCTTTAACCAAAACAGCCAGTCTGCGCGGTGTTGAAAAAGAAACGATAGACGTATAGGAGATGCGAGAATCGTTAAGCCAGTTTTCCGTTTTCGTCAGCAGCTGATATTCCGCATCGTCCACAAATCGTGCCGGAAGTTCTTCAAGTCCTATTTCTACTAGTATATCCTTCGCCATTATTCTGCCTCCTTTTTCAGCATTGGAAAACCTAACCGTTCCCGCTCTTCCACATATGCTTTGGAAATACCTCTGGCCAGATTGCGAATTCTGGCGATATACCCTGTTCGTTCAGTAACTGAAATGACACCCTTTGCATCAAGCAAATTAAACGTGTGGGAGCATTTTAATACATAATCATATGCCGGGAATACCAATCCTTTTTCCATTGTGGTCCTTGCCTCATTCTCATACATTGTGAACAACTGAAAGAGCATATCTGTATCAGATTCTTCAAACGTATATTTGGAATGTTCATATTCCGGCTGGAAAAAGACATCGTTGACACTTACTCCGTTGGTCCATTCCAGGTCAAAAACGTTTTCCCTGTCCTGAATATAAGAGGCCAGACGTTCAATGCCATAGGTTAGCTCAACTGAAACAGGATTGGCTTCAAGGCCACCGATTTGCTGAAAATAAGTGAATTGAGTAATTTCCATACCATCAAGCCAGACTTCCCATCCCAATCCGGCAGCACCGAGAGTCGGGTTTTCCCAATTATCTTCTACAAACCGGATATCATGCTCAAGCGGATTGATGCCCAGCGCTTTTAATGAATCAAGATATAATTCCTGTATGTTGTCCGGTGAGGGCTTCATAATGACTTGAAACTGATGATGCTGGTACAGGCGATTTGGGTTCTGTCCATATCTTCCATCTGCGGGGCGCCGTGACGGTTCAACATAGGCCACGTTCCACGGCTCAGGACCAAGACTTCGGAGCAGCGTCATTGGTGACATGGTACCAGCCCCCTTTTCCACATCGTAGGCTTGCATTAAAATACAATTTTGATCTGACCAATGTTTTTGCAATGTTAAAATCATTTCCTGAATTGTCATGATTACACCCTCCATATTCGTTCGAAAAACTCGGCATAGCCTTATTCATTAGAAGACAGATGCCGGAAGCCAGCGTGGAAATTAAAATCCCCGTCCCTATGTCAGACAAGCCGACATAGGGACGGGGGTTAATCCGCGGTTCCACCCTACTTGCCCTTTTCTCAAAGAGCCACTTTATTGTCATTGCTCCAGAGCGCCGTTCCTTATGTCCCGTTATCCGGCTCCCACCACCCCGGATTCGCTCAGGAAACAGAAGTCAATAAGTACTTTTCTCTATCAGCGCAATTTTGATTTGTTAACGTTATGTACCAAAATACTACGACATGGCCGCCTTATTGTCAAGGACCGGATCTATTTCAGCTTATCCAATTGCTTCAAAAATCGTTTTGATTTGAGGTAGTAGCCGCCATACTGATCATAATAGGCATCCATGATATCACGAAGCAACTTTTTATTCCCTGGTTTTACTGAAATGGTTCCAACCCGTTCCAATTCAACTTCAGAAAATATATGAAATAAACGTGCCAGGTTATTCGGAAGTGCAATTGAATTTGGGTCAATCTGGTTACACCTTGTACAAAGCAAACCACCTTCAGCTATTGAAAAAGCGAAAGGACCATCTTGTTTGCCGCAGTTGACACATTGATCAACGGTAGGTGCAAAGCCGCCTTTCTTAAAAAGTTTCAGTTCATACATCATGATTGGGACGCTGGCATCGTCATGTTCGGCAATCCAATTCAATGTCTGAAACAACTGATCGAAAATGAACGGATCGGCTGAATGGGAATCCGTTAACTTATCCGTCAGCTCAACAATATAGGATGCATATGCTGTTTTAATAATATCCTCCCGAATGTGCCGCAGTGAATTGACAACATCACCTTGCTGCACTGTACTCAATCCGGAATTGAGATAGATGAAAAAGTCAGCATAAATGAATGGCTGCGTAACTGCAGCCATTCTGCTTTTTTGTTTTTTTGCGCCTCTGGCTATAGCAGAAATTTTTCCTGCTTTATCAGTGAATATCGTAACAATTTTGTGTGTTTCACCATAATCCTGTGTTTTCATAACAATACCCTGCATTTTTTCGAGCAAACCGTATCACCTTCTTAACAGTCCAGATGATGAAACTAGGATTTTGTATTCAGGGACGTCTTCTGTCCCTTCTGGTGATCCTCAGTCTGTACAACCGTTTCATTTTTTTCCAGCTCTTTCAGTAACAAATAAGTTTCAATGTTTCCTGTTTGACTAAATAATTTCCAGGTAAAGTCGATCACAAGAAACCCCGCCTTTCCATAATGTGTTCACTATTAGATTTTCCATAGGCGCTGAATCAATGAGTTTTAAAATTTACCATGTTTAATATTCGTCACTCCGGAAACCGAGTTCATGAAGCTGGGACGGTTTGTTCCGCCAATCTTTTCGGACCTTCACCCAAAGTTCAAGATATACTTTTGAACCGAGCAGTGTTTCAATATCTCTGCGAGCGTTTTTGCCGATATTTTTCAGCATTGAACCCTGTTTACCGATCACAATTCCTTTTTGTGTTTTGCGTTCGGTCACAACCGTTGCCTGGATAAAAACTGCATATGACGGTCTTTCTTCCATATTTTCAAGCACGACTGCTATGGAGTGTGGAACTTCTTCCCGCGTAAATTCCAGCACCTTTTCCCGTATAAGTTCACTGATAATGAATCGCTCCGGATGGTCGGTCACATGGTCTTCAGGATAATATTGCGGTCCTTCCGGGATATAATTTTTCAATTCACCAAGCAGATGGACCAGATTATCCCCCTTTAGTGCGGAAACAGGGATAATCGCTTCAAAATCATATTTATCCTTGTAATGGTCAATTAGAGGCAATAACTCGTCGGGGTGCACGAGGTCAATTTTATTGATGACCAGAAAAACCGGTCGCCTAACCTGCTGCAGCCGGTCCAATATATATTGGTCGCCTTTGCCATAACCTTCCTGGGCATTAATCATAAACAGTACGGCATCCACTTCATTTAAAGTGTCTTCAGCTACCTTCACCATGAAATCTCCTAAACGATGCTTTGGTTTATGAATTCCAGGTGTATCGATGAATACCATTTGCGCATCATCCGTCGTGAGCACTCCCTGGATGCGGTTTCGTGTTGTCTGCGCTTTATTACTCATGATCGCAATTTTTTGCCCGATCATCTGATTCATGAAAGTTGATTTTCCTACGTTTGGTCTGCCGATGATGGCAATAAACCCTGATTTAAAATTGTCTGCCATGTTGTAGCCTCCGGGTCATCATTGGAATATATTTTCTATTGATATTTTTTATCATACTATAAAATCAAGTACGTTTCATTCATTTGGACAAAACCTTTGAAAAGAACTGTTATTACAACAAAAAACGACAAGTAAAAAAACCTTCAGCTATGGAAGGTTATAACAGACGATCCTTTAAGGGGGCTTACACGAGTTCATAAATTTCGGGAAGAAAAACGAGCAGCCCCACAACAGCAGCAGTCATTGCAGATACTAAGACCGCACCTGCCGCCAGATCCTTGATCACTTTCGCATGCGGATGTATATCCGGTTTTAAATAATCCAGCATTTTTTCAATCGCTGTATTCAGCAATTCAACGGCTAACACGAAACCAATTGCGACGATAATCATCAACCATTTGATAACTGTCAAACGAAAGAAAATACCGGCCGAAATGACGGCAAAAGCTGTTATGAGGTGAATCCTGAAATTCCCCTCCGTTCGGGTAGCTGCTTTAATACCGTTCCAGGCATGGGAAAAACCAACTATCGATTGCCATTGTTTATCGCTCAACGCCAAATTCACTCAATATTTCATTTTGTTTCCCGAACATCTGTGTCTCGTCTTCTTTGTTCATATGATCATATCCAAGCAGATGCAGGAAGCCATGCACGGTTAGAAAACCCAGTTCTCTTTCCAGCGAATGACCGTATTCTTCTGCTTGCTCGCTTGCTTTATCGACCGAGATGACTATGTCCCCCAGAACAAGTGGAGGGTCTTCACCGATAATATCCACTTCATCACTTATTTTCTCCTGCATCGCAAACGAAATGACATCTGTCGGTCTATCCTGCTGACGATAGTTTCGATTGATTTCCTTCATTTCCGGATTACTTACAAACGAAACCGAGACTTCAGCCTGGCTGGCAACTGCTTCTTTTTCTGCTGCAAATACGAGCAAACGCTGCAACAAATCAATGTAATCGGCGGGTACGGATTTTGTCTGATCGTGAAAATCGATATGCATTATTTTGCCTCCTTCATAGGATATTGAATTCTCGAATGAAAAATTCCCTGTAATGTCTCACGAATGGTCTGATGCACTCGAGCCAATTCTTTCAAAGTAAGCGGACATTCGTTCAACTGTTCATCCATCAAACGGTCGTTTACAATCGATGCAACAATTTCGTCAATTTTCTCCTCTGTCGGTTCTTTTAACGACCTTACAGCTGCCTCTACAGCATCACAAATACAAATAACTGCTGCTTCCTTTGTTTGCGGTTTTGGCCCAGGATACCGAAAAGCTTCTTCCTTTTCATGTTTGTTTTTTTCCAGTTCTTTGTAATAAAAATATTTTAACAGCGTTGTGCCGTGATGCTGCATCGCAATATCAACAATCTCTGTCGGCAGCTTATGATCTTTAAGAATTGCAGCCCCATCGTATGGATGGTTGATGATAATGTCTGCGCTCTGTTTCGGATCCAACACATCATGCGGATTTTTAATAGACATTTGATTTTCAATAAAGTAATGGGGCATGACGGTCTTACCGATATCATGATAATATGCGCCGACCCGTGCCAGGAGGCCGTTTGCTCCGATAGATTCACATGCTGTCTCAGCCAAATTCGCCACCATCACCGAATGATGATAAGTTCCAGGGGCTTCAGTCAATATCTTCCGGAGCAGTGGCTGATTAGGCTTTGCAAGTGACAGTAACTTATAATCAGACAATATCCCCAGCCCAGTCTCAAAGAACGGCAGCAAACCAAGTGTCAGGACAACCGACGAAAACGCGGCAATGACACCGTAACCTGACAGCAGAAAAAAGTCAGGTAACGCATACTTTTCAATAGATAAGAATAAAAATAAAAGTATCACCATCATATTAATAGCAGTCATCCCGACACCCGCTTTTAACACAGCCAAACGATCCTTGACATTCCTGAGAAAAATGATGCCGGCCATCTGTGAGAATAAGAAATAAATACCTGCTTCCACATTAAGTGAACCGGGGATATGCCCATTAAACATAATACTTCCAAGAATCGCATATAAAATGGACAGAACAATTGCAAGTCTTTCATCCAGTAATTGCTTTACCAATAAAACCCCTGCAGCTGCAGGTACGGCAAAAAACAATTGATTGACAGAGGTTGTATACAAGCTGACGATTTTCATGAGTGCCAGAACAATGATACTGATAAAAAATATAGCAGCAAGTTGCTTTTTATCCAATTCCGCATTTTTCGCTAACATTTTCAGCTCATAAGTCAGAACAATCATCATGAGAATAATCAACAACACTAATCCAAAAACAGGAAATATATTCAGCTCGTCATCCAAAATACCGACGAGATCAAGCTCCTCATAAATTTCATTGGTAATAGTCTGCCCTTCCCTGACAATAACTTCACCAGCCCGGATAACGACAGGATCCACATTGCCGGCTGCTTCTTTACGGGCTTCAGCTGTTCGTTCAGCATCAAAAAAAGAATTTTCGGTAACAACAAATTCAGCTAAACCGGTCAATGTTGTTTTCATTTCAGGACTCAAATCTGAAAATTGAATGCTTTCCTCGACTTCAGTTTGTGCGCGTTGAATATTTTCAGCCCTTATGCCATTTTCCATCACGTCATTCACAGAACGGCTTAACAGTTTTCTGCCATCCTCAAGTTCCTCAGGTTCTGCGTTTAGCAGTTCATAAAGCAGACCATTATTGATTGATTCAGTTATTTCCGGCGATAACACCTCTTTCAACCTATCTAACTTATCCTCGGACCCTTGAGACCCTGTGACGTCATTTGTATTTTTATCTGCTGATTTCGGTATATTACGCTCTTTTTCAGCTTTATTCAACGTTGCAATCGCATCAAACACTTCTTGAATGTATGCTTCTCGTTCTTCCGTTATTTCACTGGAGATATTGAACCGGTCCTCTACAGATTGGACCGTTTTCCGTGTTTTCCGCTCGGTTTCCTGTTTATTTTCAATTGTTACGGGTGAACGGATTGTCTCTTCGGCACTTGTAAACCGTTCTATATCATATGTTTCGGTTAAAACGTTCGGGACGGTAACAAGAAAAAAGAAAATACCTATCAAAAGGACCGTTAAAATCACAACCCATCCAGACCAAATCCTCTTGATAAACAGATTCATGTTATGCAGCCATTTCATCATGATCCCTCCCGCAACCGTGAATTAATATAGAAATAAGACCCACTAACTCTGGGGTCTTACTCTTTCCTATCCGTTACTTTGCTTTTTCATAGGCATCAATGATTTTTTGCACTAACGGGTGGCGTACGACATCTGTTGCGTTAAAATGGACAAATGAGATGCCCTCCACTGACGCTAAAAGCCGGCTGGCGACCTGCAAACCCGATTGAGCCCCATTAGGCAGATCAATCTGGGTGATGTCACCATTAATAACCATTTTTGATCCAAATCCAAGCCGTGTCAAAAACATTTTCATTTGTTCAGGAGTAGTATTCTGAGCCTCGTCCAATATAACAAATGCATCATCAAGCGTCCTGCCGCGCATATACGCCAATGGTGCGATTTCAATCGTATCCCGTTCGATCAACCTTAACGTATGCTCACTGCCAAACACATCATGTAATGCGTCATATAAAGGCCGTAAATATGGATCCACTTTTTCCTTCAAGTCACCCGGCAGAAAACCTAAACTCTCTCCGGCTTCGACTGCAGGCCGTGTTAAAATAATCCGTTTCACTTCCCCATTTTTCAAGGCATTTACAGCCATAACAACGGCAAGATATGTTTTGCCGGTACCGGCCGGACCAATCCCGAAGACAAGATCGTCCGACTTGATGGCATCAATGTAGCGTTTCTGTCCCAATGTCTGGACACGGATTGATTTTCCATTTGCATTTTTGGTTATTTCATCTTCAAAAAGGGTTTCGAATTGGTTAATCTTTCCTTTTTTTGCCAGGTCAACAGCATAGACAACATCCCGTTCAGTAATATCCAGCCCTTTCCTGACAACCGACAATAAAGTCAGCAGAATTTCCTCAGCCAACTCGATGTTTTCATTACTACCCGAAACACTTACCTGTTCGCCTCTGGTAACGATTGAAACTTCCAGCAATTCTTCAATTTGTTTTAAGTATTTATCATTTATTCCAAACAAAGCCAACGCTTCATTTGGGTTCACTAGCTGTAACTCGATTGTTCTCAAGTTATTTGGCATAATCAATCTCCTTGGTCGATTGGTTCTTGTTTAACAATATCTTCTTCGACAGCTATATATAAGATTAATTTAACTTTACCATTCTCGGTGATTTCTTGCAAAATATTTTCTGAAACAATGTCTGCTTCAGGTCCCAGTCTTAATTGCAGTTCATTTTTAGCCTGCCTGATCCCAATATCAATCGCTTCTGATTTGCTCCGCTCAGCTTTGTGATAGGTCTTTTCGCTTAAAGTTGTTTCCATTAAAGATATCGGCAAGTTCCATTTGAACAAATAAAGATCTTTCTCATAACGTTCACGGTGAATCTTATGATACTCTGGTTCGCCAAATCCCCACACAGGGAATTCAACACCACCGATTTTTAAATGGTATTTCGTTTCTTTATTGCCAGTCAAACGCTCATGATTTGCTTTCAGGGGCACCGTCACCTCTGTTTCATACCACGTTTTAGCAATAACTTCCCCCTCTGCAGCAATTGGCTCATAGTTCTTGTCCTTTTTTTCATCATCCTCCTCATTTTCGTCTGCAAATTGGATATCTCCCGAAACAAGCAAGTCCCCCGGCTCGACATAATCATTCACTTGTACTCTGGGCTGCCCCTTGGAAACGTACATGTTTTCAATGACACCCTTTTTGGAAGCCACAAGATTTCGCGGACCTTCAACTTCTTCTTCTTCAACGATTGTCTTCTCGACCCCTTCCAGAATATAGCTTGTCCCATTTTGTTGAACGCCCACCCACAGCAATTCAGGTATATCATTGATTAAACGCTGCTGAATATTACTTGGAGAATCTAAAGTGAACGTCCAAGTGCCTTGATGGATACCATATTCTGTAAGTTGATCACTAATTTTCTCTTCAATATCCCTCGGGACGTTGGTGATTCTGACCTCCCAAATAATATTGGACAGGAAAAAAACAAGCAGTATACTTAATAAAAGACCAATAACCAGTTCTTTTTTTCGGGTGAAACTTTTTAATAAGAATGGAAAACCGCGCTTATTTGTAAACGTTAACTTATAATGCGTCCCGCGTTTTACCTGCTTTAACTGGGAAAGATCTCTTAATTTAATATTTCCGGCACAGGCCGTATCTGATTTTTTCTTCACATTCCAAACGAGGATATCCCGCTCAATACATTTCTGAAAGAATAATTCCGGATCCTTCCCTCTTACTAGGATAGTTATAAAACCCATCATTGAAGAACCTTGTATATGTTTCATTTCCTCCTCCTCAAATTGGTTTACTCAGGTATATGGTGAATCTTTACTGCTATTAAAGAACAAAGACTAAAAGCTCCACGTCAGTCGCCAACACCTCCCGGGACCTGCATCGGGCAGGCCCGAACAGAATCGGACATCACTGGCAATTGATTTCGTCAAATCGTCATCGACACTGACTCAAGTATTTGAGGCGGGGGTGTTATTTCCGGTTACACCGGGATAAATTTCACTTCCTCTATCGTGCCTTCAAGTAATATTTCTTCAGGTAGCATCATTTTTAATACAAATGCGGATCCGGTTATTTGAATATAACCTTTGTTGGATTTAAGTCTCAATTCTGTGTCAGAATAAACGACTAAACCCTGATGATTCTCAATATAGACATGAAGCTGTCCAATCATCGTAATCCTGGGCAGCTCCATCATGACATCAGAAGGAAGTGAAAAATATTTTGATAACCATGGCCTAATCTGCTGTTGCCATTTCTTCACTGATGAGGCCCCCTCTCACAATATGTTTATGAAATTAGTAGAAGGATAAGAACAAAAAAAGAACCAATATCGGGCAGTTTTCCAGTCTGCCTGATATTGGTTCAAGTACATTCAATTTCTGTTTTTTCGTTGGGCGATAATACTGCGATATGGTTTAACAGCTCTAGGCTGCCCCAAAACCTCAGACATCATCACACCATTGATGACACCGGAGCGCGTTAAACTCCTCTTCATGCTTCTTTTTAATTTTTCTTGTTCAACAGCTAGACCGTTCTCCGATTTACGGGGGTCATACCGGATGGTTGCATCATGTTCAAGTTCTGGTTCCTGAGATTGATATGGCATGGTGTTCATCCGTTCAGCCAGTTGTTTGCGCTGTTCGTACTCCTGCTCTTCTATGGAGGAAGCAGACGGCTGGGAACCAGATTCATTCTGTCGTTCCCATGTGCTGCTGCTGCTTCCTCCACCGCCAGAAGGAGTTGGTGTTGGCCTTGGCGGATTGTTGCGGCGTTTCGGAATAGGTGAATCTGAATCACTGTTATCTTTGAAAAGGCCTGAAAGCGCTGCAACGATACCAAGAATGACTAAAATGAATTCCATCGTAAACCTCCTTGGTCATTAGCCGACACTTTACTGGTTATTGTTATTATCGTCATTTTCTTCATTATCCTGTGTCAGTTTTCCGATTGTATCACGCATGTCAGTATCAGCATCAATGTTCTTGTAGTTCATATAATCCATGACACCCATATTACCAGAACGTAATGCTTCTGCGAGTGCGCGCGGCACATCAGCTTCAGCCTCAACAACTTTTGCACGCATTTCTTCAACGCGGGCAACCATTTCCTGCTCTTGGGCAACAGCCATGGCGCGTCTTTCTTCCGCTTTGGCTTGAGCGATATTTTTATCCGCCTCAGCCTGATCGGTCTGCAGAATAGCTCCGATGTTTTTCCCGATATCCACATCGGCAATATCGATCGACAGAATTTCAAATGCTGTCCCAGAGTCCAGACCTCTGCCTAATACATTGTGAGAAATAGAGTCAGGATTCTCCAAAACAGCTGTATGTGCCTCCGAACTCCCGATGGTACTGACAACCCCTTCACCGACGCGGGCAATAACTGTTTCTTCCCCAGCGCCGCCGACGAGCCGGTCTATATTGGCCCGAACCGTGATACGTGCTTTCGCCTTTACTTCAATACCATCCATCGCAATACCTGCAATAAACGGTGTCTCAATCACTTTTGGATTGACACTCATTCCCACAGCTTCCAGGACATCCCGTCCGGCCAAATCGATGGCCGCGGTCCGTTCAAATGATAGTTCAATATTAGCTCTGTGAGCGGCAATCAGGGCATTGACGACTCTGTCAACATTCCCCCCTGCAAGATAATGGCTTTCCAGTTGATTCGTTGTTACGTTCAACCCTGCCTTATGTGCTTTAATCAGCGGATTAATAACCCTTGCTGGTACAACCCGTCGCAAACGCATACCAACAAGTGTGAAAATACCAACTTTTACACCCGCTGCCAGAGCGCTGATCCACAACATCACTGGAATAAACGTTAGTAATATTGCCAGAACAATAATAATGATTGCGATGATAATAATCGGCATCAATTGTTCAAGACCCATAGATATTCCTCCTATTTATCTCTTGTTTATACTTCCCTTACAACGATACGAACGCCTTCTACTTTAATGACTTTAATCAGTTTATTTTTATCAATAAACCCTCCCTCTGTTACAACATCCAATCTTTCATCTCCAACCAATGCACTGCCTGATGGACGCAGGGGGGTCACCGTTCTACCCTCCAATCCGATTAATTCCAAACGGTTTTCAGAGGAAACATAACCCAAATTTGTCGACGTCTGACTCGTCAATACCATACGACGGAAGAATCCTTTATCCCCTCCCATCGTTTTAAATAAGATGATTGAAGCAATAATGGTGACAATAAACGCAATACCAATGCTCATTGCCATATGTCCAATATCCTGACCGGACATGATGAGAGATGCGATAATTGCTCCAACACCTATTAAACCTGCAATACCACCCGGCAAGAATAACTCCGCGATGACTAAACCAACACCCAGGATTAATAATATGATGGCTTCCATCCCTGCCAGACCCGCAACCAAGTGTCCGTAAAAGAACAGAATTAATGCCAGTACCCCCATGATACCTGGAAGTCCAAATCCGGGAGAAAATAATTCAATAACCAAACCAAGACTGGCAATCGACAGCAAAATGGGAACCACAACAGGATTGGTGATGAGCCGGGCAATTCGCTCAGAAATCGTCATTTCTTTTTCAACAATGGTTGCCTCTTGAAGTCCCAAATCTCCCAGAACCTCTTCACGGGTTTCAGCTGTACCATTTGAATACCCGACTTCCTCGGCTGAACCGGGGCCTAATGTCAGGTACTTGCCTTCTTCAGCAGCATATTCCGGCAAGTCAATACTTGGATCTGTCATTGCTGCGGCATACAGCGAATCTCTTCCCTTTGATTCTGCAGCGCTTTTCATTGCTGACAGCCATGCTGATTGGGCTTTTTTGTCTGCAGCTGTACCGTCCTGGGTAATAACGCCGCTTGCTCCCATCGTCGCATGCGGTTTCATGTAAATATTATCCATATTTAGTGCAATATAGGACCCCGCAGATAAAGCCCGGTTAACAATATATGCTGTCGTTTCAAATTCCATATTTTGCAGTAATTCACCAATTTGTTCAGCAGCATCAACAGCGCCGCCCGGGGTATCAATTTCAAAAATAATATGGTCGGCACCTTCCTGTTCTGCCTCTTTCGTGGTCCGGGTCAGGAAAGCTTCGAGTCCTTTTTCCACTTCGTCCTCAACCGGAATAACATAAACACGTTTCCCGCCGCCGTGTTCTTCAGCGTGGGAAGAAGATACCATGCTAAATAAGGAACCTATTACAATAAGTACCAATGTCAACACTTTGAGCAGCCTGCATCTGTCATACAATCTATCCCCCCTCTCTATTGGTCCTGACAATCATTCCTACGTTACATATGTGTAAATGGTTTCAATTTATCCCGCCTTAACGAGCCGTAAGACCCCATTACAAAATTAGAGGTGAAAACCAAAAAGATAAATGGGGGGAAACTGCCCATAAATGACCGATGTTATTCAGGCCTGGAAGATGCAGGTCACAAAGAAGTTGCGATTGACGTTGCGAACTTAGCCTTTGTTCCTTTATTTCAGTGCGGGGGTGGAAGGGTCCCCCGCTAAGTGAAGTTTCACTTTATTTACCTTATCGTAACATAATCACATCGAGGTTGGTAATTCTCTGTTAAAAGTTGATGGCTGTCACGTTATCCCAACATGGTAAAAGGTCTTGCCCCATGTGGCAAGACCTTTGAAAAATCAATTTAAATGTTTTTGAACAAGCTTATTGACCTGTGCACCGTCTGCCTGTCCTTTGACTTTAGGCATGAGCGTGCTCATGACGTTGCCCATGTCCTGCTTGGAAGATGCATTAACTTCCTTGATTGTGTCCTTGACTATCTTCTCCAGCTCTTCTTCTGTAAGCTGCTGGGGCATATATACCTGAACAACGTCTATTTCCATTTCAAGTTTGTCAACAAGGTCATCGCGTCCAGCCGATTTAAATTCCTGGAGGGAATCCTTCCTTTGCTTCAGCTCTCTTGAGAGTACTGATAACTCCTCGTCCTCTGAAAGATTTTTATTACCAAGTTTAATTGATTCATTTTGCAATGAAGCTTTTAGCATGCGTATGACCGCAAGCTTATCCTTTTCCTTACTTTTCATAGCTTGCTTCATGTCCTGGTTCAGTTGTTCAACTAATGTCATGGACCCCGCACCTTCTTTACTATTTGCGTTTTCTGGCAGCTTCAGACTTTCTCTTGCGTCGTACGCTAGGTTTTTCATAATGTTCCCGCTTACGATATTCCTTCAATGTACCGCTTTTGGATACGTTGCGTTTAAAGCGACGAAGAGCATCTTCAAGAGACTCGTTTTTACGAACGCGAGTTGTATTTGACATGCTAATTTCCCTCCCTCCGAAGCACAAAACAAAAAATAATAGCAAAAACATGTATAACATACCACATGTCTTTGCTAATTATAATATACCAGGGCAGTCCAGGTCAACTTAAATATTACTAAATAACCTAATTTGGTCATCCATTAATAGTCTGAGCTGCCTGTTTCCCCTGCTATAATATCAACACCAGCACTTGCACCAATCCGTGTTGCACCAGCGTCAATCATGGATTTTGTTGATTCAGGATCACGGACGCCGCCGGAGGCTTTGACTCCCAAGTCGCTGCCAACTGTCTCACGCATTAACTTAATATCTTCTACAGTGGCGCCACCACCGGAAAAGCCTGTAGACGTTTTGACAAAGTCAGCTCCAGCTGTTTTAGCTATCTTGCATGCCCGTACTTTTTCATCAGTTGTCAGCAAGGCGGTCTCAATAATCACTTTGGTTAAAGCATTGCTTTTTGCTGCTTCCACAACGGCTTCAATATCCCGCTGTACTGCTTCATCATTCTTTGACTTCAGTTCACCGACATTAATCACCATGTCGACCTCTGTCGCGCCATCCTGAATGGCTTGCTTCGTCTCGAACACTTTGGCTTCTGTTGATGTGGCACCCAATGGAAATCCGATGACAGTACACACTTTCACATCAGTGTCTTTCAAATTGTCATAACAATATGGTACCCAGTACGGATTGACACAAACAGAAGCAAAACCATGTTCCCTTGCTTCATTAACAATCTGAGTAATTTTTTCTTTCGTTGTATCAGGTTTCAATTGTGTATGATCAATGTAGTCTGCAAGATTAATACGCATATCTTTCTTCCTCCCAGCTTTGGTTGTTCGCATCCCTTACTCATCTTAGCATTGGATGCGGAGAGAAAATCCCCGGTAAGCTCCGGGAATTAAGAAGTCACTTCAATCCTTCCACTTGCAGTATCGTCCATAATTCTTACAAATTTACCTTGATTATAAGGGTAGCCCGACCGGGTGATTTTTACGCGCACAATTTTTCCAATTAAGTCTTTTGTTCCGTTAAACCGCACTTTCAAATAATTATCAGTGTACCCTTCCAGTATATTTTCCTCAGTTTCATGCACATGCTCTTCCGGTATAACTTCGAGTACTTCATCTTCATAACCGGATGCATACTCTTTCGCGAGTTGATCTGACAGTTCAATCATTTTGTTGACACGCTCGTTTTTGACTTCAGCATCAACCTGATCTGTCATGTGCGCAGCCGGCGTTCCTGTCCGTCTGGAAAATGGAAAAACATGAAGCTCTGAATAGCCAACATCTTTAATAAACTGATATGTTTCCATGAATTCCTCTTCTGTTTCACCCGGGAAGCCAACAATAACGTCTGATGTAATCGCAAGTCCGGGGAGTGCCTGACGGATCTTATCAACTTTCTGCTTATAATACGCCGTTGAATATTTTCGGCGCATACGGTGCAGCACCGAGTCTGATCCAGCCTGGAGGGGAATGTGTAAATGACGGACGATTTTCTCGGATTTATCCAGTACATCGATAACTTCATCGGTGATTTGACTGGCTTCAATTGATGAAATACGAATTCGCTTCAGACCGTCCACCCTTACTTCCAAATCTTGCAGCAATTTAGCAAAATTATAATCATTCAAGTCTTCTCCATAACCTGCCGTATGAATCCCGGTCAGGACGATTTCCTTATACCCTGCGTCCACGAGATTTTGCGCCTGATTGATGACATTCTCAGGTTCTCTTGACCGAAGTAGACCTCTCGACCATGGAATGATACAAAATGTACAGAAGTTATTACACCCTTCCTGAATCTTCAAAGATGCGCGTGTACGATCCGTAAATTCAGGCACGTCCATTTCTTCAAAGACACGATTTTTCATGATGTTAGTGACACCATTGACCGGTTTCCGTGTCTTCTGGTGTTCCTCAATGTAGTCAATCATCTTTTTTCTGTTTTGTGTTCCGACAATCACATCGACACCAGGAATCTCCATGATCTCTCCCGGGGATGTCTGTGCATAGCAACCTGTCACACAGATAACGGCATCCGGATTCTTGCGGACTGCTCTTCTGATAACCTGTCTGCTCTTCTTGTCACCTGTATTGGTTACAGTACAGGTATTAATAACATATATATCAGACTGACGGTCAAAGTCAACACGCTCATATCCATTGTCCTTAAACATGTTCCAGATGCCTTCCGTTTCATAGTGATTCACTTTACATCCCAAGGTATGAAAAGCTACTGTTGACATTATGTACACCTCAATTCTTCAAAATGATACGAAATACTTGCCAATGCATAAAGGGCTGCTGTTTCGGTACGCAAAATACGCGGCCCTAACCGGACTGGGGTAAAGTCATGCTGTTTGAGCACTGCAGCTTCCTGCTTGGAAAAGCCGCCTTCTGGTCCAATCACAATGAACACCCGGTCACCCGGGCCCATTTTGCTGACAGCCATGCCGAATGACTGAAACACTTCAGTTTTTGCCTCTTCCTCATACGCGAATAATTTTACGTTATAGTCAGTACTTTGTTTCACTAATTCAGTCAGCGGTGTTACCGGTTTAATGGATGGAATCTTATTGCGGTGACTCTGCTCACTTGCCTCTTTAATAATTTTCCTATAACGGTTCATCTTCTTTTCCGACTTTTGGTGATCCCAGACCACCACTGATCGGTCTGCCTGGACCGGGATAAACGCAGCGGCGCCAAGCTCGGTTCCTTTTTGAAGCACCCATTCCAGCTTGTCACTCTTAGGCAGCCCCTGTGCGATGGTTACATCAAGCGGCAGTTCGGATGATTCCTCAAGCCACTCGCTGATAACTGTATGAATTTGATCCTTTCCGATGTCCGTAATCCGACAGATCGCAGCGTCTCCATTCGGATGATTACAAATTATTTTATTTCCTGGACGAGATCTTATAACACGGCTGATATGGTGCACATCATCCCCTGTAATGATAACCTGGCTATCTATCCAGTTTTCCGCTGGTACAAAGTAACGCTGCAAATCATGCACCACTTTTCTCCTGAGTCTTCTGGGCAACAATCGATACCCAGTCTTCCAATTCATTGATGGCGACGATCCGAAAACCCGCTTGTTCCAGCTCATCGTTTACCATTTGTTTTTTAGCCTGAATAATACCGGACGTAATGAAAATACCATCCGGTTTCAGATTTTTCCATGCATCGGCAATGAAAGTGACAATAATTTCAGCCAAAATATTCGATACAATGATATCTGCCTGCATATCCACACGATCAAGCAAATTGTTCTGTTTCGGAATCACGTTGTCTGCTATTTGGTTTAACCTGGTATTCATTTGTGTGCTTTTAACGGCAACGTCATCCAGATCAAAAGCATGAACTTCTTTAGCCCCAAGTAAAACGCAAGCAATACTCAGCACACCGGAACCGGACCCTACATCGATGGCAAAATCATTTTTGGTTATGTATTGCTCGATAGCCTGGATACTCAGCATTGTAGTTGGATGTGTGCCCGTTCCAAATGCCATCCCGGGGTCTAGTTCAATTACCACTTCATCAGTTGCTGCTCGCTCATATTCTTCCCAGGTTGGAATAATTGTAATCTTTTCTGAAACTTTAACAGGTTTATAGTACTTTTTCCAAGCTGTTGACCAGTCTTCTTCGTCTATTTCGTTTAAGGTTATCTCATTCCTGCCCAAGTCAATATCATACAACCGCAGACGATTGACTGCCTGCCTGATTTCATCCACTGTTTCATCCAGAGAGCTGTTAACAGGCAAATAGGCCTTAAGATACACGCCCTCTTTGGGGTATTCATCCGGATTTAATTCATAAACTTCTCCAAAGAAGGAATCCCGTTCTTTGATCAAATCAACCGGGTCCTCAATTACGACACCACTGGCGCCTGATTCATGCATAATATTGGAAATAGGTTCGACAGCTTCATTTGTTGTATGAATACGTATTTCAGACCAATTCACAATCATCCACCCGTCTTCTGAAAATATTATAGAAATGACCTATGTAAATGGTGCTCGGAGCACAGCACCATATTTAACTTTTAAAAGCATTTTTAAACCGTTGGAACAATGAATCTTGTTCATCCGTTGTTTCATTTCCACCAATCTCATTGAATTCCCGTAGTAATTCTTTCTGATGTTCGGTAAGCTTGCTTGGTGTCACAACCCTCACTTGGACATGTTGATCCCCATGACCATAACCGCGAACATTTGGGGCGCCCTTTCCTTTTAAGCGGAAAACTTTTCCGGTTTGAGTACTCGCAGGTATTGTCAGCATTACTTTCCCGTGCACTGTTGGTACCTCAACTTCATCACCAAGAGCGGCCTGAGCAAATGTGATCGGTAATTCACAGTAAATATGATCCCCTTCCCGTTCAAAAAACTCATGGGAACGTACTTGAATAACAACAAATAAATCGCCTGGAGGGCCTCCGTTCACACCAGGTTCACCTTTACCCGCAACTCTGATTTGTTGCCCTTCGTCAATACCTTTAGGGATGGAAATGTGAATATTTTTATGCTTTTTAACTTTGCCTGAACCGCCACACGTACTGCACTTTTCCGGAATGATCTTACCGGTACCATTGCAGTGATGGCATACACGCCGGTTCACCACACGGCCGAACGGCGTATTTTGTTCCGTATTTAATTGACCTGACCCTTGACAGTGTGAACATGTTTCGGCTTTAGTGCCAGGTTTTGCACCTGATCCGTTACATGTATCACATTCCTCTTCTTTTGGTATGTTGATATCCGCTTCTTTTCCAAAAATCGCTTCTTCAAATCCCAGGGTCATGGTGTATTGTAAATCAGCGCCTTGTTGCGGAGCATTGGGATCACGCCGGCGGCCGCCGCCAAAGAACATATCAAATATATCGCCAAAACCACCGAAGTCACCAAAGTCCTGTGCACCTCCGAAACCGCCTTGACCTTGTGCACCTGCATGACCAAACTGATCATATTGAGCTTTCTTTTGATCGTTACTCAAGACTTCATAAGCTTCTTTTGCTTCCTTAAATTTATCAGCTGCATTTTCCTCATCACTGACATCCGGATGATACTTTCTTGCCAGTTTACGATAAGCTTTCTTTATCTCATCTTTAGAAGCGTCCTTATCGACGCCGAGCACTTCGTAATAGTCACGCTTACTCACTTGTGAATCACTCTCCCGACACTATTGCATACAGTTTATCATATCATCATTTCCATTCTTATGGCAAATTCCTGAGTGAGTGAAAAAAGTCAAAGTCAAGAGAGTCCTGACTTTGACTTCGGCCTACAGGATGTAGTTCAGTTCGACATTGCCATATGACGTGGCACTCTTAGTCAAACTTCCTTTGCCTATTTGATATTGATCGTTATTTTTTGTCTTCTTCGTCGTCCACTTCTTTGTAGTCAGCATCCACGACGTCTTCATCAGAAGAACCTTGGTCTTCACCTTGTTGTTCTTGATTGTCCTGCTGTTCTTGTGCCATTTGTTCATACATTTTAACCGAAAGCTGCTGCACTTGTTCCTGCAGTGCATCTTTCTTTTCCCTGATTTGTTCAAGATCATCAGATTCAATCGCTTTTTGCAGTTCTTCTTTTGCTTCTTCTGCTTTTTGTTTTTCTTCATCCGTTACATTGTCACCGAGGTCTTTAATGGTTTTGTCTGTCGTAAAGACTAGTTGATCAGCTTCATTGCGCAGATCCGCTTCCTCACGACGTTTTTTATCTTCTTCTGCGTTTTCTTCGGCTTCTTTAACCATTTGATCCACTTCATCATCTGATAAACCTGAAGAAGATTTGATGGTAATGGATTGTTCTTTATTCGTTCCTTTATCTTTTGCGCTGACATTCACAATACCGTTCGCATCAATATCAAATGTTACTTCGATTTGTGGAACACCGCGTGGTGCAGGCGGTATGTCGGTCAACTGGAAACGTCCCAGCGTTTTGTTGTCTGCAGCCATCTCCCGTTCACCTTGCAGGACATGGATATCCACCGCTGTTTGGTTATCTGCTGCAGTTGAAAACACTTGTGATTCACTTGTCGGGATTGTTGTATTCCGTTCAATTAATTTTGTTGAGACACTTCCCATTGTTTCGATACCCAATGACAGTGGTGTTACGTCAAGCAATACAACATCTTTGACATCGCCTTGCAATACCCCACCTTGGATAGCTGCACCCAAAGCCACGACTTCGTCAGGGTTAACGCCTTTTGAAGGGTCTTTGCCTGTTTCGCGTTTGATTGCTTCCTGGACAGAAGGAATCCGTGTTGAACCACCAACCAGGATAACTTTATGAATGTCTTTTGCTGAAAGTCCGGCATCTTTTAATGCTTTACGGGTTGGCTGCATGGTGCGTTCAACCAGTTCTGTTGAAAGTTCATCAAATTTAGCCCGTGTCATGTTCATTTCCAAATGCAGTGGCCCACTCTCGCCAGCCGTAATAAAAGGCAGTGAAATTTGCGTTTGCGTTACACCTGACAGTTCTTTTTTGGCTTTTTCAGCTGCATCTTTCAAACGCTGTTTTGCCATTTTATCCTGTGAAAGATCGATACCATGTTCTTTTCTGAATTCCTGAACCATGTAATCCATGATGACCTCATCAAAATCGTCCCCGCCGAGGCGGTTGTCACCGGCAGTCGAAACAACTTCAAATGTGCCGTCACCAATATCAAGGATTGATACGTCAAACGTACCGCCGCCCAAGTCATATACAAGAATTGTCTGATCCTGGTCTTCTTTGTCAATCCCATAGGCCAATGATGCTGCTGTTGGCTCGTTGATGATACGTTCAACTTCCATACCGGCGATCTTTCCGGCATCTTTGGTCGCTTGACGTTCTGCATCATTGAAGTATGCCGGAACTGTAATAACCGCTTTATCCACAGTGTCTCCAAGGTATTCTTCAGCATATGACTTTAAATGTTGCAGGATGATGGCTGAGACTTCCTGAGGTGTATATTCTTTCTCATCAATTGTAACTTTATAGTCAGTACCCATATGGCGTTTAATTGATTGGATCGTATCAGGATTGGTAATGGCCTGACGCTTTGCCACCTCACCAACCTGCCGTTCACCATTTTTAAAAGCAACAACTGATGGTGTTGTTCGGTTCCCTTCAGGATTTGGTATAATGACGGATTCGCTGCCTTCCATCACTGCCACAGCTGAATTTGTCGTACCTAAGTCAATTCCGATTATTTTTCCCATAATCAATTCCTCCTTCACTGCTCTTACAATTACTTATTAACCTTAACCATTGCCGGTCGTAAAATGCGGTCCTTAAGCATATAACCTTTTTGTAATTCTTCTATCACTGTGTCGGGTTCAGCGTTCTCATCTTCCTCTTGCATGACGGCATGGTGAATATTCGGATCAAATGGTTTGCCGACAGATTCTATTTCTTCCACACCCTGCGATTTCAGCGCATCCTTAATTTGGTTGTAAACCATTGATACACCATCAACAAAGCCTTTTGTTTCGTCGGTAACTTCAACTTGCATTGCCCGTTCAAAGTTATCAATTGCAGGCAATAATTCTGTAACCAGATTTTCTGCTTTGTACTTACGATCCGCTTCCTTTTCTTTTTGGGAACGTTTTTTGAAATTATCAAATTCTGCCTGAACACGCAACAAGCGCTGGTTCAAATTATCGTTTTCTTCTTTCAGCTCACTCAGTTCGGCTTGAAGCGGGTCTGTTTCAGCAGTTGAATCAGCTTGTTCTGGTTCGTTCTGATCATCTGCATCGATGACTTCAGTGATAACTTCTTCCTGTTCGTTCCGTTCTTCATCTTTTGAATCGTATTGGTTCGCTTTTTCTTGGTTTTGTTCTGCCATTCCTGCCACCTCCTCATATGAAATTGCCACGATAGAATATAACATGATTAATGCCTGAGATAAAGCGAAACTTCATTCAATGGGGTGTTTTTTTCCCATTTTGAATGTTAGTTGATCCGAATCGGGCGTTTACGGACAGTCAGCCGCCGTTCTTTGGCGAATTACTGTTCGTTACATGCGGGATAAAGTGAAACTTCATTCAACGGGGGTATTTCCCTCTCATTGAACAAGCCGGCCAAAGGCTAAGAACACCACGAGTTGTGGCATCGCCCTGTGACCTGCATCCTCCAAGCCCAAGCAGAATTGAGCGTTCACCGGAAGTTACACGCCAAAGTAAACAAATAAATATCCAAAACCATGGCTTTCCCAAGTCTTTGTTACACTTGTTCAGATAGAAGAATTTAAACTCTCCTATCGGTCAGCAAAACGATTAATAGGATCAGCTCCACCATTCCGATATACCCTGAAGAGACTTGCCTTATTCATTATTTTTATACCACATATATAAAACATCTGACATTTCAGTCGACAGGGTGTCAAGCAGCGCAATCACCTTTTTATATTCCATCCTGGTCGGTCCAAGTAATGCAATCGTACCCATCTGCTCTTCATTCATTTCATAAGTGGCTGTGATCAGACTGCATTCTTTGATAGCATCAACTTCATTCTCATGGCCAATTGAAACTTTAATACCGTCAGCTGCGCCTTTCAGTAAATTGGCGATTTCATCTTCTTTTTCAATCATGGAATAAAACGACCGGACTTTATCAATGTCATTGAACTCGGGCTGCATTAACAGATTTGATTTGCCCCCGAAATATAACTTAACAGGGTTTTCACTGAAAAACACAGCTTTCAGATAATCATAGGTCGTATCAAAATCTGTCACATATTTCGTCATCAGATTGATAATCTCCGTATTGAGCATTTCATGTAACTTAAATATCGGTACACCTCGTAACCGGTCATTTAAGATGTTAACCATTTTCTCAAGGTCTGATGCACGAATCGCTTCGGGAACGGAAAACGACCGATGTTCCACGTGGCCAGTGTTGGTAACCAGTATAGCCACGGCCGTATTCTCAGACAAGGACACAATTTGCAGCTGCTTTAACTTCGTCTCGAAAACTTCCGGACCCAGTATAATGGATGTATAGTTTGTGATCCGGGATAGTATTTCGGCGGAGCTTTGGACGATTTGTTCAAACTCAAACAGACCATCCTGCATGATGTTACGGATAATATGGATATTACCTGCTGTTTCCCTGGGTGAAACTAAATGATCGACATAATACCGGTACCCTCTCTCTGAAGGTATTCGGCCAGAGGAAGAGTGTGTTTTCTCAAGGTAACCCATATCTTCCAGGTCAGCCATTTCATTTCGTATGGTAGCCGAACTATACCTGACGTTATTTTTCTTAGCAATCGAACGGGAACCCACCGGTTGTGCCGTTTCGATGAAATCATCAATGATGACTTGCAGAATCAGCAATTGTCGTTCGGTTAACATGATGATCACCTCTGTTAGCACTCTGCCCTGCCGAGTGCTAATGCTAAATATAAATTATCAAATCCTATTTTTTTTGTCAACGAACAACACTCAGGTCACCATCTTCCAGTAAAAACTGCTCAAATACATCATTTCCAAAAAGAACACCCTGATCTGTCAGCCGCAACTGGTCACCATCTGTCATAAGCCAGCCCTTATCTGATAAATAGGAAATCACGTCTTGATATAACCGTTCATACGAAAAACCAAATTTTTCAAGAAACTGGTGTTTGCTGACCCCTTCCATTTTCCGTAAGCCAAGAAACATTTCCTCTTCAATCATTTCTTTCATCCCAATTTCCTCTGTGTTTAACACGGGATTTCCGTTTTCCAGTGCCTGTTTGACATATGCCGGCAATGGCCGCAAATTCCCCGTTCGTTTACCTGGCAAGTAACCATGAGCTCCTGCACCAAAGCCATAATAGTGCTCATTCTTCCAATAAACAAGATTATGCTGGCTTTCATAACCCGGTTTTGCAAAATTGCTGATTTCATACTGCTGCAGGCTATTGTTTCTCATCGATTCCTTCAAGATGTCATACATACGAACTTCATCTTCCTGTGGTGGACGATGCAATTTGCCTTTATTGTAACGCTGGTAAAAAACCGTTTTTGGCTCAATCTGCAAAGCATACGCAGAATAATGCGGCAGATTAAATGAAAGAGCTTCATCCAATGTACTCCTGAAATGCTCAACTGTCTGATTTGGCAATGCGTAAATCAAATCAATGCTAATGTTTTCCAAGCCATTTTGTTGCAACAACTCAATTGTCTTATAAACATCCTTTATTTGATGCAAACGGCCGAGTTCTTCAAGCATGGCATCATCGAACACCTGCACACCCAGCGAGACACGGCTCACACCAAAATGTTTGAGTAATTTTGCTTTCTCTTCATCAAAGTCACCGGGATTTGCTTCAATACTAAATTCGGAAGCACCGGCTATATCAAATTTAGCGTCAATCAATTGCATAAGCGAACGCAACTGCCCCAAATTCAATGCTGTTGGAGTCCCTCCACCGATAAAGATTGTGTTGACCCGATTCTTTTTACCGTCAATTTGTGTATTAATTTCATTTGCAAGTGCTTCAATGTATTCGGTTGCCAATTTTTCATTATAAAAAAACTTCGTGAAATCGCAATAATGACAGATTTGCTGACAAAATGGGATATGGATATATACAGACTGTGCTTTCATATGTTTCTCTCCTACACGCAGAAAAGGGATAACCCCTGCCGGACAGCAAAGATTTTCCCTGTTCCGTTAAATTAGTTAATCATCATTCATTTCGAGTACAGCCATAAACGCTTCCTGGGGCACCTCGACAGAGCCGACCATTTTCATGCGTTTTTTGCCTTCTTTTTGTTTCTCCAGCAGCTTCCGTTTACGGGAAATATCGCCACCGTAACATTTGGATAAAACATTCTTTTTCATAGCCTTGATTGTCGAACGGGCAATAATTTTATTCCCAATAGCCGCCTGAACCGGTACTTCAAATTGCTGTCTTGGAATAAGATCCTTAAGCTTATCGACAATATGTTTCCCACGCTCATAGGCAAAATCGCGGTGGACAATAAATGACAGTGCATCAATCGTGTCACCGTTCAGCAAGATGTCCATTTTCACGAGATTGGACGGTCTGTAGCCGATTAAATCATAGTCAAACGAGGCATACCCTTTCGTTTGTGACTTCAGCTGATCAAAGAAACTATAAACAATTTCAGACAGTGGAATATGATAGACGATATTAACCCGGACTTCATCAAGATATTTCATATCAGTAAACTGACCGCGTTTTTTCTGGGCGATTTCCATCACTGGTCCAACATAATCATTCGGCACCATAATGGTTGCTTCAACAAAAGGTTCCCGAACTTCGTTGACAAGCTGTGTATCTGGCATGGTGGAAGGATTATCCACTTCCACGACGTCTCCGTCTGTCTTCTCGACTTCATAAATGACGGATGGTGCCGTTGTGATTAAATTAATATTAAATTCCCGCTCGATACGTTCCTGGATAATTTCCATGTGCAATAATCCCAAAAATCCACACCGAAAACCAAATCCCAATGCTTGTGAACTTTCGGCTTCATATTGCAGAGAAGAATCATTAAGTTCCAGGCGTTCAAGTGCTTCACGGAGATCGTTATATTGACTGGCATCAACCGGAAACAGCCCGCAAAACACCATCGGATTCAGCCGTTTGTACCCTGGTAAAGGTGTCTCTGCCGGGTTATTGGTCAGTGTGATGGTATCCCCGACTCTTGTGTCCCCTACATTTTTAATCGAGGCAGTCAAAAAACCAACATCGCCAACAGTCAGTTCATCTTTAGGAATGGGGTTGGGTCTGAAAACCCCGATATCATTAACCTCAAATTTTTTCCCATTCGCCATTAATGTAATTTTATCCCCGACTTTGACAGAACCCGCTTTAATACAAATGTAAGTAATGACCCCACGATAGGGATCATATAATGAATCAAAAATAAGTGCTTTCAACGGTTCATCAGGTTCACCGGAGGGTGCTGGTATATCCGATACAACACGTTCCATGATCTCGTCAACACCGATGTCATCTTTTGCTGAAGCCAGGATAACTTCCTCCTTATCGATTCCGATGACATCTTCCAGCTCCTGAGCAACCCTGTCCGGATCGGCATTCGGCAGGTCAATTTTATTGATAACCGGAATGATTTCGAGATCATTATCCAGAGCGAGATAGACGTTAGCCAGTGTTTGCGCCTCGATGCCCTGGGCAGCATCCACTACTAAAACGGCGCCCTCACATGCCGCAAGACTTCTGGATACCTCATATGTAAAGTCGACATGACCTGGTGTATCGATTAAATGAAATAAATACTCTTCCTCATTCTTACTTTCATAATTCAACTGTACAGCATTCAGTTTGATGGTTATTCCGCGCTCACGCTCCAAATCCATCGCATCAAGGAATTGCTCTTTCATTTCACGCTGTGTCAAAGCTTTTGTTTTTTCAAGAATACGGTCTGCGAGCGTTGATTTCCCGTGATCGATATGAGCAATGATGGAAAAATTGCGTACATTCTCTTGTTTGATCATAAATGCAGTCCACTCCTACGTCGTCTCCTGCCGTGTCTTTCAATTAAAAGGCAGAATCGAGACATTCAATAACTAGGATTGATTATAGCAATTGCACTGCATACATTCAAGAATCAAGACGGAATTGACGGTGTCAATCGCTGGCTGCAGCAGTCAGAAAAAAGCTTGAGTAAGCTGATAGAGGGCGCCAACAATAAGTTCGTAAAATCGTTTAACACTGGATTCCAAAAATGATGCCGCCTTATACGTGAAGTGCTCAGGTGCTTCCGGGCTCATAACAACCTCTTTATCAGCCGGGTTCTCTTCACCTGAATTTATCTCTCTGACAATTTCCTGTTCTTCCTGCATAGCCATCTCATCGACTCTCTGATCACCAGTATTCTCCTGGCTGCTGCGATCCATTCCGACGATTAAACCTGTCAAAAAAAACACAGTTAACGACAATAATATTATAAGTGAGCGCATTGTTTCTCCTCCTATTGGCTCGTATTTACTTTCTCGGCATCCCAGTAATAATCACTAAACACTTCTGCAACCGCATCCGCAGATCGATATAATTCATCCAGGTTATTACCGACGCCGCCAAATTCGATTAACATGGCATTCGGCGATAAATCCTGATTATAAACGCCATTGCTTCCTGCACCTTTTTTGGTAATGACTCCCCTGCTAAGACCCGGGTAACGCTCTTCAACAAGCTTATGAAGTTCATTGGCAATTTCAAGGTTTTTTTCATATCCTTCATATTTGGCACCAACAACGAACATAATCCGGGCATAATTTTTCCCATCAATTTCCTTTGTGGTTTTATTTTTCGGACTTGCATCACGATGCAAATCAAATGAATATTGAAAATCGTTATTACCGGCAAATGCTTCCTGTACCACTTCTCTGGAGGCTTTGTAGGATTGGTAATATTCCCAACCCTTTTCATTTAAAATATCCATGATGTCCGTATCGTCAACCTGTGCCCCGATACCATCTGCCTCAAGCGCTTTTGCAAATCTGTCACTGACTTTCGTAATATTAACGTCACTATGCTGGGCTTCATCCGGATCATTCGTATCGGGCAAATGCGGCAAAAATGATTCACGGCTATGGGTATTATAAATATAGACAACATCGCGATTGCCCGTATTCTGTTTATCCTCTTCCTGCTGTTCTTTTTCTGGTTCCCCCTCTGGTTCGGGCTTATCAACAATTGCTTCTCTATCTTTTAAAACAGCTTCAAGCGGAGGGGCAGATTCAACAGGCAAGTTTGTGTAATCAGTCCCTTCACCGGCTATAATGATTTCATTTTGAAACGTTAAAAAGCCCGGCAGTTCTTGTCCCAATAAACTTCTGGTATCACTTGGCCTGATATTGGTCGTCATTTCAAACAAAAAATTGGATATTTCCGGCCATTCCTGGTTATTTGGATAGGCTCCCAGGAAAGCCCGATTTTCCATTCCCATCAGATATAGAAAAGTTGAACTATTTAAATCACTTGTCCAGTTGGTAAGCGTATTGGAGGAAAACCGGTAGGCCGGAGAGACCGTCGCCAGGAATCCGGCTAATATGAATAAAACAGCTACACAAATGATATAAATACCACTCTTTTTGTAAAAATGACGTAGTAGCTTCCTGGTTTTTGGGCTGCGATGACCTTTAAGATACATGGTTCCACTCCTCTGAAGTATTTCCGGATATTAGAATCTATGAAATAGCTTCAGTTGCTAGAACCAGTTCTTTTAAATAATTGAAATATGGTAGAGTTCATAGCGCTTTAGGTTAGCGCGTGTAGGATGCAAAATTTTCCACTGTTACTTTTTCATGCAAAGCCGCATTTAATCCGTTTGCTATCACGGTTGCCATATCTTTCATGAATCCATCGACTTCTTTTGGGGTAACCATTAAATTATGACCGATCGGTGTCAAAACTTCCTGGATTAATGATTTCTTTTCTTCTTCTGATAATGTTCCGACGATTCCAAGAAACGTTTTGCGCTTTTCTTCGTCTGGCAAGTCCTCTTCCGAAAATTCCTTATCGCCAAAAGATAACCCGGCAGGTGTCAATGATTTGGACGGTTTATCCTTTTCACGCAACTCTCTGCCGAAATGTTTCAGCATAAAATCGATCGTATCGCTTGTAATCGTTACAGCATCCACAACGGTGGGACATCCGACGGCGAATACGGGCACCCCGATTGTTTCCTCGCTCAATTCTTTCCGTTTGTTTCCCACACCCGAACCGGGATGGATCCCTGCATCGGATATCTGGATGGTTTCATTGACACGCTCGACCGATCTGGATGCAAGTGCATCAATGGCAATCACGAAATCAGGGTTGAACTTTTCGACTATCCCAAAGATAATATTGCTCGTTTCCATACCGGTCACACCCATGACACCCGGCGTGACTGCCGCCACCGGACGATATCCTTCTGAGACGGATTCATGCTCCATTTGGAATAGATGGCTTGTCACAAGCACTTTCTCAACGGACATTGGTCCCAGTGCATCTGGCGTCACATTCCAATTGCCGAGTCCGACGATTAATCCGGTGCCATCTGAAGGAACGTTATTTTTCTCGAGTAATTGTTCAAGTTCCTTTCCAAAGATCTTAGCAGCATTCTCCTGTTTCCCGGTATCCTGTTTTTTGACTCCGTCAGCGTAAATCGTGATATAGGAACCCTTCTTTTTACCAAGCCGCTTTTCTCCTTCAGCATTAATATCAACATAGGTTACTGCAATGTCACCTTCTTTTTTTTCTTTAATGGTCACACCTTTAACATCCTGTTTTTGCTCTTCTTCTTTTTCAACATACATATCTTTGGCTTCGACTGCCAGATCTGTCCGGACTTCGTAATGCTGATTCTTATCTTCCAAAGCGCATCCTCCTGACTTACGGGTTTTAATTGTAGGCTACACGATTATCGCTCAAATCATACCAGAGGATGTTCAAAAAGTCCGGTGAAAATGACATATCGGCAGGAGATCTTCTGCTAAAAGCGCCCACGTCAATCACCAACGCAGGAGTCACCACGATGCGTGAGAAGCTCGTTGGCTTGTTTTGCGCTACTCATGTATCTCAATGCATACATTCTGCCCGCCAAAACTACGCCGCCTCGAACTTCGACACACAGGACGTGTTAATATCGGCGTTGCGATTGTCGTCGCGGGTTTAGCCGATGATGACGGTCTTTTATATCCTCCTTTTTGAACACCACTACCAGGAGGACCAAAGTTATTGAAAAGATGCCGTTCATCTGGTAAAATTATTTCTGCTGTACGTGATAAAAAAAGCAGTCTACCTAAATAAATCGTACTGTCCGGGAGGTGACATAATGGCAAATATTAAATCAGCTATTAAACGTGTTGATGTCAACAGAAAAAAACGCGCACAAAATACGAACTTCAAGTCAGATATGCGCACCCAAGTCAAACATATAGAAAAACTGATTGAAGCAAACGATGTGGAGCAAGCAAAATCGGCTCTGCCAACCACATTCAAAAAGATCGATAAAGCTGTTCAGAAAGGCGGCGTCCATAAAAACAATGGCAACCGCCAGAAATCACGTTTAACGAAAAAGATAAATGAACTGAGTGCCTAAGAAAAAAACGATCCTGTATAAGGGTCGTTTTTTGTATATGAATGCTATTTGGTTAGCTCATGCAATAACAGTTCAAAAGCCAGTTCTTTCTCCATTTTTCCCTGCTTTATAGCTGTATCTGTCCGGGTTAATTTGTCAATGATGGTTTCCAGTCGACCGGTCGGGAATTGTCTTTCCCTTTGGCTTGCCATCTTAATGACATATGGATGGGCTCCGATTTGTTTTTGCATCCGGGATTGACTGTATCCTTTTTGATTCAGCAGCTTTACACGCAAAATCGTACGAAACTGAAACGCAAGCAAGGCAATCAGTCCAATTGGCTCTTCTTTCATTTTTTCAAGATCCTTATAAATCGAAATGGCTTTGTGCAGATCATGGTCAATCACGGCATCAACTAAACGTAACGATGAATTGGTTTCGGTGTGGGAAACCAGACTTTCCGCAATTTCTTTCGTGACAACACCGTTTTTGCCGACATACAAGGCCAGTTTTGTCAACTCATTTTTTACCTGGTGCAAATTGGTCGACAGTTCCGATTCAAGCATATCATAAACATCGTCCTCAATTGTTATCTGCATGCTTCCGGCAAGGTTTGTGATCCAATTCTTCAGTTCATAGCCCTTAATCGGATTGCATTCAGCGACCACGCTATGCTGCTTTAAAATTTTGCTTATTTTTTTACGCTCATCAATTTTTTCATATGGCGCTGTAAACACAATAACTGTATAATCAACAGGCTGTTTCAAATACTGTATGACCGTCTCCAGATCATGCTCAAACGACAATTTATCTGGTTTTGCCTTTAAAAACGAGGGGTTATTGGCGTAAATCAGTTTTTTTCCGCCAAAAAAGGGATATGTCTCTGCATCTGTGATTACTTCCTGTACAGGTGTCATGGCCAGATCGTAGACAGACAAATTTTCATCTGTCTCACCCTCCAATACCGCTTCTTCCACATGTTTTATGATATTCTGAATAAAATAGGATTCCGTTCCATATAATAAATATACTGGTGCAATCTGTTTTTGTTTTACCTGCTTCAATACCTCCGCATACGTCATACGATTCACTCCAATTATACGATATAGTTAAGCGTAAAACGTAATCAGCGGATTCGCAAGTTATTTTATATGAAGTAGAGGGAAATGGGTAGCTTCATTTCCCTCCGAATTTATATAAACGTTTAAAACCCAGCCCTAGGAACTAAATTTTAAACGATGTTTTGTAATTATAGCGTAACCTCTATAGCCAAAAGTATAGCTGTTAACTCTTTCTAAAAATGGTGGTCCTTCATTTAAAACGTTTGAAGTCAAAAGTGGATTTTTTTATGTATTTATTTTATACTTGGAACTGTATAGGAGGGGTAAACGTGAACGAATTTGAACAGGACGTACAGTCAAAAAATAACGATGTTGTTGATTCCATTAAGGGATTTGCTTTTTCGTTTATTTTCTTTGTACTGATTTTTGCCATTGGTACTGTTGTCAATGTTGTTGCTTCCTGATTGTGAACGCCACATACTTATACTTTAAAAGAGACTGCGCCCACGGGCGAAGCAGTCTCTTTTTCATATGTCAATACAGCTTATGGGAGGAACGTTGAAAATGTTCCTTCCGATTCGCTGAAATGATATTGAATGGCCCCGTTCTGATCCGTTCTGATGATGCTGATATTTGCTTCCTTCAGTGCATTCATCACACTCGCATGAGGGTGCCCGTACGTATTATTCTCGCCTACCGAAATGAGGCCATATATCGGCTGGAGCTTTTGCAGAAACACGGGGTCGGTGGATGTTTTGCTTCCATGATGCGCGACCTTCAATACATCCGCATGCAATTCAGGATATCTGTTTAATAACTCCCGTTCCGTGTCACTGTCAATATCTCCGGTAAACAGCCAGGATTTCCCCCCTATTGCTGTATATAAAACGAGCGAATTCTCATTGGCGGACTGTTTATCACGTATCGGTCCCAATACATAGAATGTCTGTCCCCCAATTGTTACTGCCTCTTCTTGAGAAGCCCGGATAACTTCTGTTCCAATGTCCGCTAACACTTCAGTCACATTTTCAGAAAATGCGTAGTACTGACTGACAACGACATTGTCAACCATCCCGCTTTCTGCCATATATTGCAGGCTCCCCATGTGATCTGTGTCTGCATGCGAAATAAAAGTTGTATCAACCTTGCTGATCCCTCTCGAATATAAATAGGGCTGGATGACCTGTTTAAAAATATTATCACTTGGCTCGTCACTGTCGAACGCTACTTTTGCTCCAGCATCAATGAAGATGACACCTTTCCGGTATGGCAGCTCAATAACAATCGCATCACCCTGACCGATATCAAGCATTGTTACATGTCCTGTCGGTGAAAAATAAGGTTTAATAACGATAATGATCAGCAATGCTGTCAAATAACATCCGAGCTTAAAAGCCTGTTTCTGTTGTTTACGTTCCAACTTTTCCATCAAGATTAAAAACAGCACATAATACACGATGGCAGCTGCTAACGGAAACGACCCAATCACCAGTGGATAATACAGGGTCTGATCAATGAATTGGATGAATACCATAAAAACCTCATGAATATGAACAAATAACCGGTCAATATATGAAATCAGAAAACCTGCCATCGGGGCAAGTAACAACATGAAGAACATTAATGGTATAACAAACATGGTGAAATAAGGAACAATGATCAGGTTTAATAAAATGGAGAGTGGTTGAAATGTATAAAAGTATTCCACTTGAAGCGGTAAAATGATCATTTGTGAAACGAAACTGATCTTAAGAATGGAGAAAAAAGAGATGGATGTTTGCGACAGCCAGTTTTTGGACAGAAGCAGCCCCAGTGTTACGCTAAACGATAGTTGGAACCCGATATGATACAACATATAAGGATCCAGCAGTGTCAGCATTATAAACACGATGCTGAGTACGTCTGTCACACTAAATTTCCAATTCATTTTGTTTGCCAGCATGAACAAAAGAACCATAGCGCTCGCTCTTAAGACAGACGGCTCTCCACCGGCAATCAGTGCGTAAAACGGCAGAAAGAAGATCATTACCCATTGAGCTTTTTCTTTGGTGAGTATATTCATTTTAACAAGCAGAAAGTAGAACAATCCGACAAGCAGGCCGACATGCAATCCGGAGATAGCCAATATATGAGACAGGTTCCACCGCTGAAACAATTCAGTTGTTTCCTCATCAATTTGTGCGTCATCCCCGAGTACAAGCGCATTCAACCAGGCAGCTGTTTCGGGACTAATCTCATCTTGCACAAATTGGATCAACCTGCTACGGAGCTGATAAATGTTATTCAAAAACGATGAGCCACTGCAGTCAAGGCTTTCCAATGAATCAACTGTGATCTGGTAAGTGATGCCTTGACCGAGCAAATATTTCTGATAATCGAACTGTCCCGGGTTCCGACCTTCTTCTGGCAATTCCGGCTGACCATAAATCGTGCATGAAGCACCATGTTTTAAATCATGATCCCCGTCCTGATCATCCTTAAAATAGACAATAAGCCATTTACGATCAGATTCTTCATCTTTCAATTCAAAACCAATCCTTGCTTCTGATTCGGATATCGGGCTTGTGATTTGACCTGTAAACGTTGATTGGTGTGATGTGAACGCCTCGTCTTCCTGGGGTACTTCCAGTTCGGGGATATAGGTGTAAGCGAATATGGAGCAGGTCAAGGAAATGAGAATGGCTATCTTCCCTAACCTTTGATCATAATACAAGTACAATAGCCAGAGGAAGAACACCGCCAGAAACCAAATGTTTTCAAATATAACCGCCAAAAAACTGACAGCAATCCCTAACGCGGGGACATGCCAATAACCCTTCATATTTGCACCTTAAAGTTCAAACAGTGATTCCGCATCTGCTTTTAAGGCATAATATTTTTTTGGATCATTTGTCTGTGATTTCAATTCTTCCAGGAGTTCGCGGATATATTTCTCTTTTTCCCGGTAGTGATCATCAACAGCCAACTCGGTTAGTGCCACTTGTTTGGTTTCAATCCCCGCCTCCGCAAACAGCTCAACCGCATATGGATGGTTTTTATAATCCTCAGCATAGTAAAGTGTTTTGATGCCTGCTTGGATAATTTGCTTGCAGCATTGCAGGCAAGGAAAATGGGTCACATAAATTTCAGCCCCTTCAGTCGGAACGCCGAACTTAGCACACTGTAACAGGGCGTTAGCTTCCGCATGGACCGTCCGGACACAATGCCCGTCAATCACATAGCATCCCTCATCGATACAGTGGACACCACCGGAAACACTGCCGTTATACCCGCCTGCAATGATCCGTTTGTCACGGACGATAGTCGCCCCCACCATCAGCCTTGTACACGTGCTGCGAAGCGCCAGCAAACGGCTTTGCGCCATAAAATACTGATTCCATGAGATTCGTTCCATATTGTATAACCACCTTTATCAATCTATTTTTTAGTTTACATTCAGCCTGCAAATTTCGTCAACAAATGCTAGGGGACTTGTATTTCATCTTCAAGGGATTCAAGCGTCTTTTCACCAATACCTGATACCCCCAGCAAATCTTCTGCGGTTTTAAAAATGCCATTTTCATCACGGTATTGAATGATAGCAGCTGCTTTGGACGGACCAATCCCATTAAGACTTTCAATTTCCTCCTGTGTTGCGTCGTTAATCCGTATCTTGTCATGGCTACTGCCTCCAGGAGTAGAAGCCGATCCCTGCTCACCGGATTTTGGGATCTTAATCACCATTTCGTCCTGTACTTTCTGTGCCAGATTAACCATTGATTGGTCGGCATCCTTTGTGAATCCGCCGGCCATTTCAATGACATCATTCACACGTGATCCGGATGCAATTTCATATACACCCGGCTGTGTTATTTCTCCTTTCACATCCACCATCACTTCTGCATCTGCAGCAGATTGCTCCGCTTCAGCTTCACTGGCTGGCACTGAAGATTCTTCAGGCACAGGATTTGATGGGTGGGCATTATCACCATCATGATTCAGCAATAAAAAAGCACCAACCACAACAACAATTCCAATCGGGAAAACATATTTTTTGAAGGGTTCAAACAATTTGAGGCCACATCCTTTTGGAGAAAATGGGAGGTAAAAGCAAAAATCGAGAGAGTCTATTATTACTATTCGACAAATGTATTCAAAATCCTCCTAAAAAATTAAAACGATCGGAAGAAATTAGTCCGATCGTTTAACAGCCGTTATAAAAATCCGTTCTGCCTGTTCATCTATAGGACGTTCTCCCAGTGAAAAGTCACCTGATACATCTTTCATGTCAAATCCAGCATCATGCAATAATCGTTTGTAAAAATCAACAGAAAATGTCCGCTGATGATGCCATTCATCAAAGCGGGAATAGTGATCATCATTCTTGACGAAAAATGTTAGATCATGGTGCATATCTCCCGAGGTTTCCCCCTCCAAACAAAACCAGACGTAAGAAACAGGATCACCGACTTCAGCAAATGTCTGACCCGTCAGATTATTTTCAACATGGTAAAGCGAGTGGACATCAAAAATAAACAGACCACCTGGCTTTAATGCACTGGCAACATTTGCGAACACCGTACGGAGCGTTTCCGGTTCTGTTATGTAATTCAACACATCACAATAGCTGATTGCCATATCCTGATTTTTAATACCTGTCAATGTGCGCAAATCCTGCTGCACCCATTGAACGGGGGTGTTTTCTGCACTTGCTCGCTGTTCTGCCATACTCAACATGTCACTGGAATCATCCACACCAATCATCCGATAGCCAGCCCGAGCCAGCCGCGCCGTAATCTGCCCGGTACCGCAGCCAAGATCTATAATTGATGCAATTGTCGTTCCGGTTTGCTGAATCATTTGTTCCGTAAATAACGCCCATTTATCGTATGGTGCATCCTCCATCAGCAGATCGTAGTAGTAGGCCATTTGATGATAAGCCATCGTCATGACCTGTTACCGGCAATATGCAGATCAACTCTTGATGCATCGCCCCATAACCGTTCCAGATTGTAATAATTTCGTTCATCTTTATGAAAAATATGACAGACAATGTCATTCAAATCAACCAAAATCCAGCGTGCCTGTTCAAAGCCTTCCATTCGTTTGACATGGATATCCGTTTCATCCATCGATTCTTTAATCGCTCTGGCAATTGCCTGTACCTGACGTTCGTTGCTGCCGTGACAAATCAGAAAATAATCGGCCATTAACGAAACATCCTGCATATTCAGAGCAACAATATCTTCAGCTTGTTTATCGTCACAAGCTTTTGCAACCACTTCAATGACTTCCTTATTATCCATGAATTCCATGACCTCCATTCAAACGCATTGTTAGATCATTGTACGCAAAAAACGTATCAGGGTAAATAGTCCCCTGTTTGCCGGCAAGGAACTGAATCGTATTGCTTAACGCCATCTGCGCAGCACTATTCAAGTCTGTCTTTGCTGTTTCCCTTACATCCTTTACACCTGGAAAAGATCGTCCAGGTTCAATATAATCGGCAATAAACAAGATTGTCTCAAACTGATTCATGCCCGCTCTTCCGGTCGTATGGTACCGAATAGCATTCTTCACATTAACGTCCGTTATCCCATGTTCGCTTGCTATAATCACTGACGCAACGGGGCCATGCCATAATTCATGGTGATATAAAAGTAAGTCCTGCGGTAAGTCACTTTCTTTAATGATCTGTCTCATGTCCTCTAACGGAAAATACTTAGCGTAATCATGCAATATCGCAGCCAGTTCCATTTGATCAGCCGACTCCTTGTATTTTTCCGCTAATGCTACAGCCGTGTCAGCCACCCGTAATGTGTGATCGAATCTTTCCTGTTTCAGGTGTGGCCTGACAACATCGATTGCTTCATCCTTCTTCATATAAATGATTCTCCTTTATATAAGTCTCCACACCAGATGGCACCATATATTTCACCGGTTGATGGTCGGACGTGCGCTGTCTTATTTCTGTGGACGAAAGTTCAATCAACGGAACCTCCACTTCCATGACTGGATAGTCTGTTTGAAGCTCATACCCTTTTCGATTAACGCCAACAAATGTCACCAGTTTAACCAGTTCATCTATATCCTTCCAATGTGGCAAATACTCGACCATATCTGCCCCAATAATAAAATAAAAGTGAGCATCCGGGTTCTCATCATGCAGCAGCTTCATTGTATCAAATGTGTAGGACTTCCCTAAACGATTAACCTCAATGGTATGAATGCTGAAATAAGAGTTCCCCGCAATTGCTCTTTCCACCATTTCGACACGGTCAGATGAATCGACGAAAGCCTTGTGTTTATGCGGTGGCTCATATGAAGGCATAAACCAGACTTCATCGAGGTCCAGCGCCCCGCGCACACCTTCAGCTATGATTAAATGTCCAATATGCGGCGGATCAAAAGTGCCGCCTAATATTCCGATATGTCGCATGTATCAAGCTCCTTTATGAGTTGCCAAAAAGTCCGGCGAAAAAGGGCATACCGCATTTGGTGCCCTCTGTTAAAACCGTTCACGATGCCCTCCCGCCCCTTTATGCTTTTTTCAAACACGCTTGTTATGGAAGATGAATCTGTTTGTTTTCTTGTGAAGCTTTATAAAGGACGATATTGTTACCGATAATCTGAACAATTTCCGCCCCAGCTTCTAAACCTAGTTTTTCAGCTGCAGTATTTTTTTCCTCGGGACTGTTCTGCAGAATACTCACTTTTATCAATTCACGTTTTTCCAGCGCCTCTCCGATTTGTTTGACCATATTATCATTGACCCCTGTTTTACCTACCTGAAAAATCGGCTTTAAATGATGCGCTTCGGACCGCAAAAACCGTTTTTGTTTTCCTGTCAGCATGGTTTAACTCCCTTCCAATTTACGTTTTAGTTGCTCGTCCATATCATCAACCGGTACTTGTTTAGACGTCCAAAGTTCAAATGCAGTTCGTGCCTGATACAGAAGCATTGTATGACCATAGTGTATCGAAGCACCCTTTTGACTTGCCTGATGCAGAAACTCAGTGTTAAGTGGCTGGTATACGATATCACTGACGATACTGTCTTCATGCAGCTGTTCCAATGAGATAATCGTGTCCGTAACATTCGGTTTCATCCCGATGTTTGTCGTCTGGACAATCAAGTCGTATTGTGCCAGTCTGTTTTCGGCTTCCTGCAGTGTTATGACAGATGTATGGGTATTGGTTCGGGCTAACGCCGCAATGGCTTCGGCACTTGATTGTGTCCGATTGGCAATATCAATCCGGGTAAAGCCCTCTTTCATCAAACCATAAAATATGCCGCGGGCAGCACCACCGGCACCGATTAATAATATGCTGGACGTTGTATTTTGAAAAATGGACGGATAATGATGCTTTAAACCAGTTGTATAGCCAATCCAATCTGTATTACAGCCGATCCACTTCCCGTTTCTCTGCACAGCCGTATTAACCGCCCCGATAGCCCGCGCATCCTCATCCAAATCATCAAGGCAATCGATTATCCGCTTTTTATATGGGACTGTCACATTAAATCCATCGAGCTGCTCGTTTTTTACCCTGCTGATTTCTTTTTCAAACGGCCTGTCCGGGGCTATTTCAAAAAGGCAATAGTCCCCTTCCAGACCAGCCTGTTTAAGAAACTGCTGATGAATCCAAGGTGACAGTGATTGTTGGATGGGAAAGCCGATAAGACCTAATCGGTAATTCATAGAAATCCTCCTATATAAGGTTGTTCAAAAAGTCCGCTAAAAATGACACGTCGAATTTCATCGTTGCTTGTTTCTCCGCTGCCTCGAACTTTGACGCGATTGTCGTGCTAATATCGGCGTTGCGATTGTCGTCGCGAGCTTAGCCAATGACGGTCCTTTTTATCCTCCTCTTTGAACACGAACTATATAAATGATTGTCTTAATGAAACCTTGACGTTTTTTGGACTGTATGCTGCAACCGTCATATCACCATCGGGGATCGTGACCCAGCCCAATCCAGGGAACACGATATCCGTTTTTCCACGCTCAATCCGAAACGTCTGTGCAGTCAAATCTGGTATCATGTTAAGGGTTTCATCGTCGGGAGGTGATAAAAGCCCGCCCCTGTGCTCTCTAAGTAAATTGTCAGCATTTTTTAGTTTCGTTCGGTGAATGGTCAATTGATTTGAAAAATAACATATAAATGATTGCCTATCCCCTTTCACGAAATCCAGACGCGCGAGTCCCCCAAAGTAAAGCGCCTGCTGATTATTCAACTGATACACCCGCGGCTTGACTTCCTTCTTTGGTGTAATGATTTTTAGATCGTTGTCAGAGATATCGTGTGTTATCTGCTGGTTATTAACAATTCCCGGTGTATCAATTAATGCCGTATGCTCATCCAATGGTACTTCGATAAACCCTAATGTTGTCCCCGGAAAATACGAGGTTGTTATCACCTCCGTTGTCCCGGTTGTTTGTTGGATCAGCTTATTAATGAATGTAGATTTACCGACATTTGCGGTTCCGACGATATAAACATCCTGCTGGTTACGTTTCGTCTCAATGGCTTCTGTCAAATCAGTCAAGCCATGACCTTTTACCGACGAAATCAGATAAACACCTTCCACAGAAACCCCCGCCTCTTTGGCTGCTGTCCGAAGCCATTTGATCAGTTTATTGCGGTTTGTCGATTTCGGCAATAAGTCCATTTTGTTCGCTGCTAAAATAACTGATTTATTGCCTACAATCCGTGGAAGACCTTTGATCATTGTCCCGTCTACATTAAAAATGTCAACCAGATGGACGACAAGACCTTTTTTATTCCGGATTTGACTAACCATCGTGAGGAAATCATCATCAGTTATGGACACATCCTGAATGTCATTATAATGCTTTAACCGAAAGCACCGTTTACACAGGATGGTGTCTCTGTCGAGTGTTGATTCGGGTGTGTAACCAGCCTTATCCGGATCAGACGTTTGAATAAATGCGCCGCAGCCCTGGCATTTTACATCTTCCATTTTTATTCCTCCCAGCTTATCTTTCCCTTATTACGCATGTAACTTAAAATCCGCCGTTCGATTCTCCGGTTAAACCGGGTAACTTTTCCATCCGTTTGAACGATGGGCACAACCAATATGGTACGAAAACCCGCCGAATTGCCCCCAAGCACATCCGTCAAAATCTGGTCACCGATCACAACAATGTCATCTTTATTTATTTGCATTTCCTTGGCAGCGCTTTTGAACGCCCGGCTCAAAGGTTTTCTGGCACTGAACACAAACGGCGTATCAAGCGGTTCGGAAAAGATCTTCACCCGTTCCCGTTTATTATTGGATATAATGGTTATTTTTATATTATGGGCCTTCATCTGTTTAAACCACTCGATAATTTCTGGTGTGGCATCCGCAACATCCCAAGCTACAAGTGTATTATCCAGATCCGTAATAATCCCTTTAATTCCTTTTTTTTGCAATGATTCGGGTTTAATATCAAAAATACTCTTCACATGTTCATTTGGTAAAAAGAGTTTCAACAACCGTGACACCTCTACTACTGCAATTGTATTTTTTCTTATGTAAAACGTTCACCCAATCCTGTCCCTGAAACACCATGTAACAGATATTCATTATAACGCAATCCTATACCACCTTTCCATCATATGAAAGAAATATCCCATAAGAAATAAAAGCAAATATGCCAGGAAACGTTCGACAATTTCTTTCATTATTCGATATGTGGATAACTTTATTCACAAAATCCACACTGTAATATCAACATTTTTCGCTCTTATTCATTATTTGTGCACAAGTTATCTACAAGCGTCTGTAGATAATAATCAGCTTGTTCTGACATCTATTTCGTGATAAATTATTAACTATCAACTCGATAGACAACCTGAGTGTTTCAAAAGTTAGGAGGGCTATATTCATGGAGTATTTATCTGATGAACTGTTGCTGGAATCCTATTACAAAGCGAATGAATTAAAATTAAGCCCCGACTTTATATATTTAATTGAAAAAGAAATTTACAGACGGAATTTAACAGACAAAATGAAATCGTATATCTGAGTAAAACACATGTCAACCCCTCTGACACTAAATTGTCAAGGGGTTCTCGTTTTCTATGGCGGTCAGATTATGATAAGCTATTCATGATAAGATGACAATTTATACATAAACTACTGAACAGACATGCCGCCGGTCACTTCCCCTAAGCTGCACGAAGCTTGCCTGTAACCATTTAGAGGAGGATTTCAATTCAGATGATATTCACAGTACTCATTCCACTTCTGCTTGCTTGTTTTGTTCCATTCATAAGTAAATTTAAACATAAAATACATACAGGTACTGTTATATTCTTTATACCGCTGGCGATATTTTTTTATTTTATCCAATTCATCGGTTCAGGATTTGAGCCGATACGGCATACATATAGCTGGATACCATCGCTTGGAATAAATTTCGATTTTTATTTGGACGGACTAAGTCTATTATTTGTCTTACTAATTAGCGGCATTGGAGCGCTCGTGGTATTGTATTCGGTCTATTATCTTGACCGCAGTGAACCGCTTGGCCATTTTTATGTCTATTTGCTGATGTTCATGTCAGCCATGCTTGGGGTTGTTTTATCAGATAATGTTTTTGTGCTTTATACCTTTTGGGAACTAACATCCATTTCATCATTTTTACTGATTGGCTACTGGCATTTTAAAGAAAAATCACGTTATGGTGCACTAAAGTCGATGATCATTACCATATTCGGCGGACTGAGCATGTTTGGTGGATTTGCCCTGTTATCAGTTATCTCTGGCACAACAAGCATCCAGACGATGATTGCAAATGCTGATGTCATTCTGGATAATCCATATATGCCACTTGCTCTCGGGTTTATTTTGCTGGGAGCTTTTACGAAATCGGCCCAATTCCCATTCCATATCTGGCTGCCTGATGCCATGGAGGCGCCGACACCTGTCAGTGCTTACCTCCATTCAGCGACAATGGTCAAGGCAGGCCTCTATTTAGTGGCACGGTTTTCCATGATTTTCGGTTCTTATGAATGGTTTTTTATTATCGTAAGTATCGCTGGGATTGTGACGCTTTGCTGGGCATCTTATATGGCCGTTCACCAGACTGATTTGAAAGCCATTTTGGCCTTCTCTACCATCAGTCAATTAGGTATGATTATGGCAATGCTTGGCTTTGGTACAAAAGCTGCCGTTTTCGCTGCTGTCTTCCATATCCTGAACCATGCCACCTTTAAAGGCAGTCTGTTCATGGTTGCCGGCACCGTTGACCATGAAACAGGCACCCGTGACATCCGCAAGCTTGGCGGACTGTTAACCTTTATGCCGATCACCGCGACACTCGCCCTGTTCGGAACATTTTCCATGGCTGGTATTCCACTGCCCTTCTTAAACGGTTTTTACAGTAAAGAATTGTTTTTTGAATCAACGTTGGATTTGGAGGGCGGAGCGAGCGGGATCGCCGGATTCCTTATTGATGTTATCCCGTACCTGGCAGTGTTCGGCAGCATCTTCACATTCGTTTATGCACTTTATTTTCTGTTTGGCACATTCGGTGGAAAAACACAGCTTGATAAACTCGTTAAAAAGCCGCATGAAGCACCGATCGGCATGCTCGTTTCACCAGGAATTCTTGTGCTCGGAGTTATTTTGATCGGTTTGTTCCCGAGTGCTGTCAATGGAACATTTATTGCCCATGCAGCCGAAGCGGTATATGGGGAGCCAATCACAAAAGATGTTCATTTCTGGCATGGATGGGATTCTCCGGCATTCCAAATGTCGCTTGTTGTTGTGGGGCTTGGTGCGCTTCTTGTAACCACGAGAAGAAAATGGAACGGGATTTATCAAGTCTTCCCTGGTAAATTAAGCGTCAATAAAGTCTACGATACCATTATGGGAAAATTGAATGCTTATTCAAGAACGATTACGACATTCTATATGAGCGGCTCATTAAGAAACTATATGGCGATTATTTTAAGTACCATTCTAGTTGTCACTGTCGGCTTTATGCTGGCAACAGACGGCTTTACGATTGATTTCGGCAATCTGGCGCCTATCACCTTTATTGAGCTGACTGTGGTATTGATCATTATAGCCTCAGCAATTGGAACCATCTTTGCAAAAAAGAATTTGGCGGTCATTTTAATTGTCGGGGTAGCTGGTTATGGTGTTTCCCTGCTGTTTCTTATTTACCGGGCGCCCGATTTGGCATTAACACAATTAGTAGTCGAAACAGTTTCGGTAGCTTTGTTCCTGCTCTGCTTCTACCATCTGCCAGATCTAAAAAGGCTTCATGCACCACTCAGTACCAGGACAACGAATCTCATCATATCAGTTGGATTTGGAGCGTTGATGACGCTTGTAGGGATTTCGGCACACAGCAGTAGTTGGTTCGAGACCATTTCCGATTACTTCATCGAAACGTCGAAACCGATCGGTGGCGGAAGCAATATTGTCAACGTCATCCTAGTCGACATGCGCGGGCTTGATACATTATTTGAAATCACCGTTCTGGGTATTGCGGCGCTTGCCATTTACACCCTTATTAAATTTAAAACAGATAAAGGGGGAAAATAAATGGAAATTATTATTCTAATTCTTGCAGGAGTTCTATTTGCAACAGCTATTTATAACTTGCTGCAAAAACAGTTGCTTAGACTAATCATCGGCTCTGTTCTGCTCTCCCATGGCGCCCACTTGTTCCTATTGACGATGGGAGAGTTAAAAAGAGGCAATCCGCCCATTTTGACAGAAGGTATCAGTGAATACACCGACCCATTGCCACAGGCTCTGATTTTAACTTCAATTGTCATCAGTTTTGGAATCACCAGTCTGCTTTTGGTTCTGGCATACCGCACCTCAAATGAAAACAATACGGATAATATGGAACAATTAAGGGGTAACGAAAATGAGTAATCTGGCAGTTTTACCAATCATCATTCCACTGATAGCGGGGATCATTCTTGCTTTTTTCCCAAAAAAATTAGCGCTTGTCCGCACACTTACGAAAGTTTTTATCATCGGAAATCTGGCCGTAGCTGGCTTTTCAGCGTGGCATGTATTCAATCATGGTTCTATTATACTTGAGACCGGTGACTGGGCAGCGCCATATGGCATCATTATCGTTGCCGATCAGCTCTCTGTTCTACTGGTCCTTACCACAAACATTATGGCAGCGGCTTGTGCATTTTATGCGCCCTATTCCCTGCCGGACAGGAAAGAACGCTATTACTTTTATACCTTCTTTTTCTTCCTGATTACGGGTGTTTCAGGGGCATTTCTGACCGGCGATATTTTCAACCTGTTTGTTTTTTTTGAAGTACTGTTAATGGCTTCCTATGCATTGATTGTGCTGGGCGGGGATAAAGTGCAGCTTCGGGAATCCGTTAAATATGTATTCATTAATTTATTCTCGTCCATGCTGTTCGTAACAGCCGTTGGTTTTTTATATGGCACTGTCGGTACAGTGAATATGGCTCAGATTGCGCAGCGTGTACAGGAAGTCGATCAGCAGGGGATCCTAACGGCAATCGGCATCCTTCTTTTCTTTGTATTTGCTGTAAAAGCAGCACTGTTCCCATTATATTACTGGATGCCAAAATCATACGCTGTTCCAAACCCAGTCATTTCAGCATTATTTGGAGCCCTGCTAACAAAGGTTGGAATCTATTCCATCATCCGGGTCTTTTCGTTAATCTTTATACATAGAATCGACCTGACACATGAAGTATTTATATGGATAGCCGGTTTATCGATGATTTTTGGGGTAATCGGAGCACTATCGACCAATAATATAAAATTAATCATTGCGTACAATATCATTCCTGCGATTGGATTTATCCTGTGGGGCATTGGTGTATTCAACCAGGAAGCTGTTAGCGGAGCGATCTATTATCTCATCCATGATATGATCATTAAGGCAAGTCTTTTCCTCCTTGTCGGGACAATTGCTTATGCTGCCGGCACGTCTGATTTACGGAAGTTCAGCGGGCTGATTCACTACTATCCATTCCTGGGGTGGCTGTTGTTTGTTTCCGGATTTGTTCTTGCGGGAATCCCCCCTTTCAGCGGTTTTATCGGAAAGCTGCTCTTGCTGAAAGGGTCTCTGGCAGATGAGAAAGTAGCGGTTGTGATCATCGCCTTGCTGTCAAGTCTTTTGATACTTTATTCCATTATGAAAATCTTTATCCGAGGATTCTGGGGAGAGAAAGACGACACTTTTGAACCAAAACCCGTCAAAGGACGAACGGCACCGGTTGTTGCGTTATTGGCGCTATCCGTTTTCTTAGGTATCGGAGCGGAATTTATTTATCCGTCAGTCGAATCGATTTCGAGGTATTTGCTTGATCCGGCGAACTATATTAATGCTGTATTAGAGGGGTAATGCTTTATGACATTCCAAATTGTTATTAATCTGATCATAGCGGTAATGTGGATGCTCCTTAGTGAAAGTTACACCGTACCCAGCTTTATTACCGGGTACTTACTTGGAATCCTGTTATTGCTGCTATTGAACCGTTTTATTCCGGATACCTTTTACTTGAAACGTGTTTTTAAAATCTGCAGGCTGATTCTGCTGTTCATAAAGGAATTAGTTTTATCCAACTACGACATTGTCAAACTTGTGTATGCACGCAAACCTGAATTCGAACCAGGTATTTTTGCTTTGCCGATCGAATTAAAAAGTAACTGGGAAATTACACTTCTGGCCAATCTGGTTTCCCTTACCCCTGGAACGCTTTCAGTTGCAGTAGCGCATGATAATACACACTTATATATTCATGCGATGAATATTGACGACATCAACGAAGAAATACATTCCATCAAGAGTACATTTGAAAAGGCAATAATGGAGGTAACACGATGAACAATTTTTTATCCCTGACCCATATCATTGTTGAAATAGCGACCGTCATTTGTCTGGCTGCCATTTCTGTTTCGTTTATTTTGTTGCTATTCCGGATTGTAAGCGGCCCTACAAATGCTGATCGCGCAGTTGCTCTTGATTCCATGGGCATGAATATGATGGGGATTGCTGCGTTAATGGCAATCCTGATTCCAACGACAAAATTAAACGATGTCATTTTATTAATCGGCATCCTTTTATTCATCGGGACACTGGCTGTCGCGAAATATCTGGAAAAGGGTGTTATTATTGATAGAAACTTGGACTGAAATTATTTCAAACATCATTATTGCGATTTTGCTGTTATCGGGCTCCTTTTTTCTGTTATCAGGCTCCATTGGGGTGATCCGCTTTCCGGATGTTTATACAAGACTTCATGCAACAACGAAAGGGGCTACGCTTGGCATTTCCGGACTCTTGATTGGTGCCTTTTTATTCATGTACACACAATACGGCATCATCAGTGGGAAGTTATTGCTGGCGATTGTGTTCACGCTTTTGACCTCCCCTGTTGCAGGGCACATGATTTCAAGGGCGGCTCACAAAGCAGGTGTCAAGCCGGTCACGAAGAATAGAACGGATGAGTATGAAAAAGCCATCCAAAGAGAGAAGCAGCACCAGAAGTGACTCTAACGGGTCGCTTTTTTTCTTGAAAGATAAGAAACCATCATGGCTCGCCTAGATAAAATTTTTTTGGCGATATGAAGCTCTTTTTCAGCAATAGCTATGACCAGCTTCGACGTACAGGACGTACTAGTGCCGGCGTTGGCACAGGACGTGCCGAACTTAGCCGGCCAGCGCCTGCCCCCTCGAGATCTTAATCAATCATTTTACGTGGCCAAACCCGCCACTCGAATACTTGCTTAAGCTTTTCGGGGGTGAACAAGGCCCCCTGCGCTTTTCTTATTTTGGGCAAGCATTTGGGCAAGCATTTTATAATCGGACAGACACAAAAACGGCATCTCCTTCATACAGATGATATATAGGCATTAGCCCTGCCGCTATCCCAAAGGAGGTGCATGTATTTGTCAGGTGTTTTAAGTTTTCTCGGCCTGCTAATAAAAGAAGCGATCTTTTTTGTCTCCTATGTAAAAAACCACGCATTTCCCCAGCCACTGCCCCCGGAAGACGAAGCAAAGTATATCAGGCAAATGCAGGAAGGTGATGAGGAAGCCCGAAACAAACTGATTGAACATAATTTAAGACTCGTCGCCCATATCGTCAAGAAATTTGAAAACACAGGAGAGGATATGGAGGATCTCATTTCCATTGGAACAATTGGTTTAATTAAAGGAATTGAGAGCTATTCCTCAGATAAAGGAACTAAACTTGCGACATACGCAGCCCGATGTATTGAAAATGAAATATTAATGCATTTACGTGCATTGAAAAAAGTGAAAAAGGATGTTTCACTGCATGATCCGATCGGGCAGGATAAAGAAGGAAACGAAATTAGCCTGATCGATATTCTGGAAGCTGAAAATCAGAATATCATCGAATACATTCAATTGAATATGGAAATTGAAAAGATGAATGATTACTTATCGATCCTTGACGCGAGAGAAAGAGAAGTGATTCTGTATCGTTATGGGTTAAATAACTACAAAGAAATGACACAACGGGAAATTTCCAAAATGCTTAACATATCGCGAAGTTATGTATCACGGATAGAGAAACGGGCGCTGATGAAAGTTTTTCACGAATATTATCGAAAAGAATATAGTCAAAAATAGCGTGCGGGTTATCAAACCTGCACGCTACTGCTGTAATTTTATTTTTAAGCGGTGTGTCCTAAAGCCGAGCCACCCTGCAACAAGCGCCACAGCAAATGACAGTACGGTCAATCCTCTTCCATCAGGGGAATAATGAATATACGTATTGATGATGGCTCCCATATATAAATAAGAGGATAGTATTATCAATGTCGCAGTAAAGCGACGATAGTCTTTTAACTTTAATTCCAGCTTTTGTCCCTGGCGTTTCATACGATTTCCCCTCCTTATAAAGAATCATAACATATCGCATGATTGTAAAAGGGAGGTAAATCATGGATGGCGGACGTGTTAAAGTGTCTTAACCATCTCCATGATCAAATCTGCTGCATTTTTTGCGGCGGTTTCCAGGAATGCATCAAATGAAACCGATGATTGTTTTCCGGCGATGTCGGATAAAGCTCTGATGACGACAAAAGGTGTACCATACTGATAACAAACTTGTGCGATTGCTGCAGCCTCCATTTCTGCTGCAATCATAGCTGGGAATTTCTCCTTGACTGCTTCAACTTTTGCGGCATTGCCCATAAAGGAATCACTGGTTGCAATAACCCCTTCCCGGAAATGAATGTCCAATTGTTTAACAGCCTGTCCTGCCCGTGCAGCTAAATCAGTATCCGCTGCATACATGGCAGGCATATCCGGAACTTGTCCATATGCATAGCCAAACGCGGTAACATCCACATCATGATGAACAACCTGTGATGAAATGACAATATCCCCAACTTCTAATTCATCGGCAAATCCACCGGCAGAACCGGTATTGATAATATAGGACGGCGTAAACCGTTCATGCAAAATCGCAGATGCCATAGCAGCATTCACTTTTCCTATCCCTGATTTCAACAATACCACATCACGGCCAAACAATTTACCGTGAACAAACAAGCAATTCGCAACTGCTGTTTCCACTTTCTCGGTCATATTTTTCCGTAATAAAGCAATTTCTTCATCCATCGCTCCGATTATTCCGATCATCATAGCGTTTCCTCCATTGCTGCCTGAATTACTCAAACCGTGCTTTTTGATCATTTTCTTTCAGTTGTTCCACTTTAGTCGGCTGCCATCCCTCATTGGCTAACCACGTATTGTAAACACGGTATATTTCGGTTTCATCTGGATCTGAAACCGTATTAACCACTTGTTGGTCACCATTTCGTTCAATCCACCACATGGTGAATTTATCCTCATCCAGTCCGGTCGCAGATGCAACGGCTGTCCGCATCTCATGTCTGTCCTGTGACCCCTCATCATAATTAATGGTATGCGGCTCAGACTGTTCTGTACCCACTGGCTGCCAATCACCTGTATAGGCCTCAATCACATTATCATCAGATGGATCTACCTGTTCAGTATCTGCTTCCTGGTTATTTCCTTCTTCTGTATCAGAATCCTCTGTGGAGCCTGTCTCATCAGTAGAACCGTTTGGATCGGTATTATTCTCGGCAGACGCATCCTGCTTTTCTGATGCCGAATCGGTCTCCTCTTCCTGTGGTGACCCTTGCTCGTTATCTGCTTCATCTGTCTCGTCACCACCAAAAATGAGTATTCCGAATAAAACAACCAATAAAATACTTCCTGCCACTATTAAAGTTGATAACAGTTTCGTGTTTTTCCTTCTCTTTTCAAACTTATTAACCCGTGAGGTCGGCACCCATAATCCCTCCTATCTATTATAGTATCATATTTTATTAAAGATGCTATATGACAATTTGCCGATATTTACTTCTCAGTAAAGACTTCTTATTATACATAGATATTTCAGTTCAGGTCCTGGCCTCATCATTATAAAAGGAGCTATATATTCAGCTATAGCTCCTTTTGATTCGTCATATAAGTAATCATTGTAGATATCTTACCGTAAATTATTCAACTTTTTCAATTCTTACCATGATATCCCCAGCAGGTGTTGATACAGATACTTCAGCCCCTGCTTCTTGGCCTATCAGGCTTTTTGCCATTGGAGAATCATTTGAAATTTTACCTTCGAATGGATCAGATTCAGCACTGCCGACGATGGTATAGGTCTCTTCATCTCCATTGGGCAACTCTTGAAATGTAACGGTACTGCCCAGCGAAACGATATCAGGATTCTCATTATCATTTTCAATAATGACAGCATTGCGAATCATTTTTTCTACCTGTGATATACGTGATTCAACAAAAGCCTGTTCATCCTTGGCCGCGTCGTATTCGGAGTTCTCGGAAAGGTCACCGAACCCGCGTGCAACTTTAATGCGCTCCACTACTTCCTGTCTTTTCTCTGTCTTTAAATGCTGCAATTCCTCTTCCAGTTTTTCTTTCCCGTCTTGTGTCATATAAAAACTTTTCTCTGTAGCCATGAACATTTACACTCCTTTTGTCGCCAGTACTGCATAACCGTATTGATATGATTCATTATTACTAGCAACTACTATGGCAGATTTAATTTAAATTTTCAATACCTTTCCCTATTAATTTTGCCTGGATCGGGATAAAGTTAAAACCACCGCGTCAGTCGCCAACACATCCCGTGATCTGTATCTGCAGGCATGAGCCGAACCGGACATTTGCGATGCGAACAGTTAGCCGTCGTACTTCGCAGACTAATCCTTCGTCATATGCGGGATAAAATCTTTTCAATTTTTGTAGCTATAATATCAATCGCTACATGGTTCTGACCGCCTTCCGGAATAATAATATCTGCATAGCGTTTGGTTGGTTCTACAAATTGAAGATGCATTGGCCGGACATTATTTTCATATTGATCAATAACAGAATCCAACGTTCTACCCCGTTCTTTAATATCCCTTAACAGCCTGCGGATAATACGAACATCTGCATCCGTGTCAACAAATACTTTAATGTCCATTAAATCCACCAGACGTTGATCTTCCAAAATGAGGATCCCTTCCAGAATGATCACCTCTTTTGGTTCAACAGTGATCACCTCATTTGACCGGGTATGCATTTTATAATCGTAAACCGGCTTTTCAACCATCCGATGGTCGATCAGGTCATGGACGTGACTGATTAACAAATCGGTATCAAATGCCAGCGGGTGATCATAGTTAGTATTCAATCGTTCTTCAAATGGTAAATGACTTTGGTCTTTATAGTAATAATCCTGTTCAATCACAAGAATTGTTTTATCCTGGAAGCGTTGGCAGATCGAACGGGTCACGGAAGTCTTGCCACTTCCGCTCCCGCCGGCAACACCGATAACAACTGGTTTTTCAGGCATCGGATGATAACTCCTTCTTTTCTGTTTTTTGACTGATGGCAATGCCGTCACCTACAGGCACGATCGTCGTTGTAAAATCCGGCTGCTTGATGAGCCATTCGTTATATGCGCGAATTTTTGAGGCGATTTTCTGATATCTTGGGTGCTCTTTTTCAGTATCTGCCACATACCCTTTAAACAAAACATTATCGGTTAATACAAATCCATCATTTGCTAAAAGCGGAGCGGAAAGTTCAAAAAAGCGTTGATACTTCCCTTTCGCTGCATCAATCAATACCAGATCGAACGTGCGGTTTGTCATTTCCTGTAGTTCACTGACGGCATCCCCGTGAATCGTATAAATATGATCTTGTTTACCTGCATCCCTGATAATCCGGTTTGCCTGTTGGTAACGCTCGTCATCTTTTTCAATCGTTACAATGTATGCTTCCGGGTTAGCTTGCAGCATCCTAAGAGCTGAGTACCCGATAGCTGTACCAATTTCCAAAATTCGTCCAGACTTGGTCAACCGGATTAACTGCATCACAAAATGCATCCCCACAGGATCCATAATGGGGACGCCATCATTGCGGGCGCTCTGTTCAAGTTCAGCCACCCAGTTCTCCTCAGCCGGCAACGACTGCACTAAATAGTTCGTTAACATCTCATCCATTTTACCACCCTCTCCAGCTTCGGGCATTAAAAAAACTCACATTCACTCGTTCTTTAGTGAATGCGTCGTTTTTCGTATAAAGTGACCCATAAATGAAAGTTCCTAAACCCTGTTTCAATGAGCCAATTGATCAGGACGCAGGTAATTCATGCACGTTTGCCCTTAACACATTTAAAAACGGAAATGCGAATGGGAGGTTCACACCTTATTACCACTCGTCCTTAATTCATATACTTCTCTCTTAATTGATTATGTTCTGCATTTGTTTCCGAGAAATGAATATTGCCTTCATCATCATGCAAGAAATATAAATAATCCGATTCTTCCGGATTAATGGTTGCTTGCAACGATGTTTCGGCAAAATTTGATATTGGCCCGACAGGCAATGAATTGACGTGATACGTATTATAGGGTGACTCCACTTCCAGGTCTTCATGGATAATCTTTTCTTTATGTTTCCCAAGTGCATACAACACAGTGGGGTCTGTCTGAAGCGGCATTTCCTCTTCAAGCCTATTATAAAACAATCCGGCAATTCTTTTCCGCTGTTTTTCAGAGCTTGCTTCTTTCTCAACGAGCGATGCCATCGTCACTGCCTCATGAACGGATAAATCCTGAGCGGCGATCTCGTCCAAATAAGGCGTGAGAACATTAACCGTTTTTTCAAGCATCTGGTTTACCACCGTTTCGATCGATGGGTCCTTATTATAAAATTTATAGGTGGCCGCAAATAAATACCCTTCCAATGGTGTCCTGATTTCAGGATTTAAAATATCATTTGACAATATCTCCGGGTATGTATTCATTAATGCCTCAATATAGCTCCGGTCATTCACCTTGTTGAGGAATTCTTTTTTGCTGAAGGTCATTTCATTTGCATAGATTTCAGCTATTTCGTCCATTGCCTTTCCTTCAGGTATTGTCACGGTATATGTCGGGTCTTCCATTACTTTCCCATTTTGAAGCGCTTCTATTATTTCATCAATTTCCATAGAAGGGGAAAAAGTGTATTGACCCGCCTGGAAATCAGTCTCATTATTAATTTTCGTATAGACCCGAAAGACAATGTCATCTTTTATAATATCATTATTTTCAAGGATTGCTGCTATATCAGATGCAGAGGACCCCATTGGAACTTCAATGTCAACATCCTTGTCACTGTCAGGATCGACAGGTTGCAATGCGGATTTTATATAAATGTATCCTGATACAGAGCCCACAATAAAAATCAGGACTAGTGAAATGATAATCACTGCAGCTATTTTCCGGACCATTTTAGCATCCTCACTGCGCTTCTGTAAGTTTTCTTTATAACTTCCTGACATTTTCTTTTTGGACATCCGTTTTCCCCCCGCTATATTATACTAAAAAACGCGGCAACAATCTATCACGACATGCTTAGAAAAATCCGAGCCCTGGTCTCAAAATTTTCAAAGAACCATCGGTATTCCTTGACGTGGCAAAAGAAAAACTGATACCCATCAAGATATCAGCTTACGGTCAACCGATTCTATCTTCACTCGTGGTTCTCTTCATCCTCGTCAATCAATGTGTGCAGCATTTCCTCAACCATTCCCCATTCTTCATCCGATTCAATCGGAAAAAGAGAAAGATCATCATCTTTTGCCTGTTCTTCAAACCGGAAAGCATACACTTCAACTTCTTCATCTTCTTTTTGTTCAGCCGGCACGACCGCTACATAAGAATTCCCGGTCTGGTCAACATCGAACGTGAATAACACTTCAAAAAGATGTTCTTCTCCGTTTTCGTCAGGTATGATAATGCGTTCATTTTCCTCCAGTGCCATTACTACACTCCTTTATATTTATCCTGATCCAAATAACTTTGCAGGATCATGACTGCCGCCATTTTATCAATCACTTTTTTTCGCTTTTTTCGGCTCATATCTGCTTCAAGTAAAACACGTTCAGCTTGGGCAGTTGTTAAACGCTCATCCCAAAGCACCGCCGGAATGCCGTGGACTGCCTCGACATGTTCGGCATATGCCTTAGACGCCTCGCCACGTTCACCAATCGTTCCATTCATGTGTTTCGGCAGTCCAATGACAGCTTTCCCAATCATATCTTCAGCTATGATTTTTTTTAGCTGCTCATCAGCGGATTCAATAGCTTGTTCATTCCATTTGATTGTTGTAAGACCCTGTGCCGTCAAACCCAAGGGATCACTTACAGCAACGCCGATCGTCTTAGAACCTACATCCAGTCCGATGATTTTCATTCAGCTTTCCTTCTGCTGTTCTTCAAGGTAAAACTTTACAACTTCTTCAATGACCTCATCACGTTCAACCTTACGAATCAAATTCCGTGCATCATTATATCTCGGAATATAGGCGGGGTCACCGGATAATAAATAGCCGACGATCTGATTGATTGGATTGTAGCCTTTTTCTTTAAGCGCACTATGAACTGTCAGCAAGATTTCTTTAATGTCCTGCTCAAAAGGCTCTTCCGAAAAATTAAATTTCATTGTTTTATCAATAGAGCTCATCGTGACACCTCATTCCATATGTTTTGCTGCGTGTTCAAAAAGGAAGATAAAAAGGACCGGCAGGCTAAGTTCCCGGGAGACCTCACAAGCACCTGCACGAGCACGCCAATCGCGACAGAGCTCGAGGAAGCGTCGTTTTTGAGCACGGGCTTCCACAGGATGTGGTGAGTACTGCAGTTGACGATTGACATGTACGGTTTTGGCAGAAACCCTCCTGTCGATGCATTATTTCACCGGACCATTTTATTACCTTTATTTTTTATTCTAACATGTTTAGCATTCATATTATAACTTTTATACCAAATAGAATAGAGGTTGTCTATTCATTTAAATATTTTGTAACATATTGTCTGGCACTATCAAGTGCATCATTAATTTTGTCGGGGTTTTTGCCGCCTGCCTGAGCCATGTCAGGACGACCACCGCCACCACCTCCGCAAATTTCCGCAGCTTGTTTGATCATGTTGCCAGCATGCAATCCCTTATCTGTCAAATCGTTGGATACCCCTGCAGCCAATTGCACTTTTGGTCCATTCTCCGCTGCCAGCAAAATAACACCTGATTCAAGTTTTTGTTTCAGGTTATCCACCATATTCCGAAGCTGGTTCATATCTTTTACGCTAACCTGCTGTGCAAGTACGGTGATACCTTCAACAGTCTCACTGTTTTCGATGATGGATGACGTCTCCTGGTTGGATAATTTGGCGCTCAGCGATTCATTTTCTTTTTGTAATGATTGAATGTCGCTGTATAAACTCTTGACACGCTCAACGATTTTGTCATCATTCGTTTTCAACAGTCCGGCAGTAGTCTGCAGTATTCCCAGTTTTTCATTAACATACCCGTATGCCTGTTTGCTTGATACGGCTTCAATTCTTCTTGCTCCGGCTCCTATTCCTGTTTCCGTGACGATTTTGAATAAACCAATTTCGTCAGTGTTGCGTACATGACACCCGCCGCACAGTTCAATACTGTAACCGCCTATTTGAACGACCCTGACAATGTCGGTGTATTTTTCACCAAATAAAGCCATTGCCCCCATCGCTTTTGCTTCATCCAGTTTCTTATGGTCAATGGAAACGGGTAACGAAGCCCAAATCTTTTCATTCACTTTTTGTTCTATCCGCTCCAGCTGTTCCTGATTGACAGAACTGAAATGGGAAAAGTCAAAGCGTAATCGATCTGGGGTAACCAATGATCCCGCCTGATTGACATGGTCGCCAAGGACATCCTTCAGCGCTTGGTGCAGCAAATGTGTTGCTGTGTGATTTTTCACAACCCCGGAACGGAAAGCCCATTCCACTGTTGCTTTCACATTTTCGCCCGTGCGGATTTCGCCTTCTTTTACACGAACCCTGTGCACGTTTTGTCCTTTTGGTGCCTTCTGAACATCCTCGACATATGCAGATGCATGGTCTGTATAGATCCAGCCATTGTCGGCAATCTGCCCACCGCTTTCGGCATAGAATGGTGTTTCTTTCAAGAATAAGAGGACCTCATCCCCCACTGCTGCTGTATCAACGAATTCTTTCCCGTTTACGATTACTTCAACGGTTGTTTCTACATCCAATTTGTCATATCCGACAAAAGTGCTGTCTTTATCCACTTCACCCAGCACACCATCCTGAACCTGCATAGAATCAACCTTTTGCCGGGCATTACGAGCGCGTTCACGCTGCTTTTCCATTTCCTGTGCAAAGCCTTTTTCGTCGATGGTGAATCCATGCTCAGCAACGTATTCCTCCGTCAATTCTTTCGGAAAACCATACGTATCATATAATCGGAACACTTCGACACCGGGAAATACAGTGCTTCCCTTTTGTTCTTCTTTTTGAATAATGTTCGATAATATGTCCAGACCATCGTTCAATGTCTCGTGGAACCGTTCTTCTTCTGTTTTGATCACATTTTCGATATAGGTGTGCTGCTTGAGTACTTCTGGATAAAAATCCGCCATGATTTCACCAACGATTGGTACCAGTTTATACATAAACGGTTCATCGATTCCAATTTGTTTGGCAAATCGGACAGCACGCCGCAGTAATCTGCGCAGCACATAACCTCTGCCCTCATTGGATGGAAGCGCCTTGTCACCTACTGCAAAAGCAACAGTTCGGATATGGTCGGCAATGACTTTGAATGCTGTATCATACACTGTTTTTTGTCCGTATGTTTTTCCGGAGATCTCCTCCGTTTCCCGGATGAGCGGTATAAACAAATCCGTATCAAAATTCGTCGGGGCATCCTGGATAACCGACACCATCCGTTCCAGTCCCATCCCCGTATCAATGTTTTGCTTTGGCAACGGAGTATACGTGTTGTCAGGATTATGATTGAACTGAGAAAAGACCAGGTTCCAAATTTCCAGATAACGTTCATTTTCACCGCCCGGGTAAAGTTCGGGGTCTGTTGGATCACTCCCGTAAGCCTCACCGCGGTCATAAAAAATTTCCGTATTTGGTCCGCTTGGGCCCTCGCCGATATCCCAGAAGTTTTCTTCGAGTCGAATGATACGCTCTTTTGGAATTTGAATATCCCGCAACCATATTTCATAAGCTTCATCATCTTCCGGGTGAACTGTTACAGATAACAGCTCTGGATCAAAACCAATCCATTTGTCGCTTGTCAAAAATTCCCACGCGTACGCGATGGCTTCTTTTTTAAAATAATCACCGATCGAGAAATTGCCGAGCATTTCAAAGAACGTATGATGTCTTGCGGTAAAGCCTACGTTTTCAATGTCGTTTGTCCGAATCGATTTTTGGGCATTAACGATGCGAGGATTTTCCGGGATAACCCGACCGTCAAAGTACTTTTTTAAGGTTGACACTCCACTGTTAATCCATAACAACGTCGGATCTTCTTTCGGGACCAGTGGTGCACTCGGTTCTACCTGATGCCCTTTTTCAACAAAAAAATCCAGAAACATTTGCCTGACTTGAGCTGAAGTTAACTGCTTCATCACTGAACCTCCACCAATTGAATTTTACCAATAAAAAAATCCCCTCTCTATTTCATTTTTAGAGACGAGATTGTTACCGCGGTACCACCCTAATTATGAATGAACCTTTCCATTCATCACTTCTAATGATAACGGTATGAAACCGACGGATATTAACCGTACTCGGGTTTAGCTTCCATGACTCGACACCCGGGATTCTTCCAGCCTGCTGAAATCCCTCTCTGAAGAGTTTGTTTGAACAGCCGGAGCCTGACCGGTCAGCCTGCTCCTTTTCAACTGTTCCCTGACTCTTACGAATGGAGGCACATGTACTCGTAACCTTCTGCGCGTTTTTCACGTTTGATTTGCTGATAGTATAGACAACTATGTTAAAAATGTCAATTATATTCTCTGACAGATACAACATGATTCAGGGCCACTTTGATAACAGCCAGAACTGGAACCGCCAAAATCATTCCGAGCACACCACTTATTTGCCCCCCCAACAACAGGGCGAAAATGATCGCAATCGGATGTATATGAATACTTTTACCGACAACATAAGGGGACAGTAGGTTGCCGTCAATTACCTGAATAACAAAAATACTTCCCAACACAATCAACGCCAGTTTTCCTGAAATAGGGGCGGTGATAACAACAGCCGGGATGGCTCCGATTATCGGCCCGAAATATGGAATGATGTTCGTCAGCCCCATCATAATAGCCAGTAATAATGCATACGGGATACCCAAAAATTTAAAAACAGCGAATGCCGCCAGTCCAACAAACAAACAGACAATAAACTGGCCACGTATGTAATTTCCCAGCCCCTCATCGATTGCCTGGCATAAATGTCGGGTTTGCGTATGATATTTTTTCGGGATCCATTGTTTGATATATGTTTTGATCGAGGCAAAATCTTTCAGGAAATAGAAAACAAGAACCGGTATGACCGTAATAACAATAATCATATCAAAAATTTTCGTGTAACCCCGAACAAGGTCTGTCAGCAAATTTTCAATATATGATTCTGCTTCAGATACCAGCTCATCCATCCGATCATGCACTGTTTCCGGCAAAAACGATGTATACTCATAAAGGCTGTAAATGAAATTCCGATACATCTTTATCAAATGCGGCAATTGCTCCTGCAAATCACTTATCTGCTGAATGACAGCCGGATAGACACGATAGCCAAGGTAACCGAGCCCGCCAAAAAAAAGCAAATAGATCAGGAAAATAGCCAAGCTTTTCGGCATATTATGCTCATGCATTTTTTGAATAACCGGGTATAACAGATAGGCAATCAGAACAGCAATCAAAAATGGGAGCAGCAGATGCCAGAGGAATGAAAAAACAGCACCATATACAGGAAAAAGCTTCACAAGTAAGTAAATAAATAAAAATGTAAAAATGCCTGTGATAATCCAGAAAAGAAAATTCAGCGGTTTATTATCCTGAAACACGGCCCAGCACCCCCTGAAATAGGGAAGATCATCTGCATTATGGAAACTACCATTGAATTTTCCGTTCGTCTTCCGTAAACAAATCATCAAGGGAACTTAGTGAACCATCTGCTTCAACCTGGTGAATGGCAAGTTTTTCATTAAACACAGACAGTTCAATAAAACAGTTCCAGCAATAGAATTGTTGTGTGCCGATTTTCCCTATGTCCTTCCCTTGACAATTCGGGCATACCAACATAGTCAAAGCTCCTTTTTATCCCGCACCTAATGAACAATAAGCCACCAGGAAACGGCAGCTAACTACAGTCTGGAAGTGCCCGATAAGTTTCACATTATTTTGTTAGCTTTGCCCGATTGCCAAAAAAATATACATACGATTCACATAAAATCATAGGGTGTCATCTCTTGCTCTTTTGTATCCGGCTCCCGATTGGTGTGATCGTCCTGTAGACGTTCACCGAGCTGCTCTTGAAGCGATGTATAGCGCTTGTTGGAATCAAGTGTTCTGACACCACGTAAAAATGCATGCTTGTCCCCACAGACAATCAATGATTTCTTACTTCTGGTGATTGCCGTATAGAGGAGATTTTTCTTAAGCATACGATGATAAGCGGATACTACCGGCATCATCACAATCGGAAATTCGCTGCCTTGTGATTTGTGGATTGAAATACAATAAGCATGCGTGATATTTACGTAATCTTTTCGTTCATATACAACTTCTTTTCCTTCAAAATCCACGACCAGCTGTTCAATATGATCAACATTCTCATCTTCCTCAAATATTGCTGCCACTTTTCCAATATCACCATTATAAATGCCATCTTCCGGCTGATTGACAAGCTGCAGCACTTTATCCCCGACCCGGAACACGGCGTCTTTCGCTTTAATTTCCCGTTTTGTGGGTGAAGACGGGTTGACAAGTGTCTGCAAATGCTGATTAATCGCTGTTATGCCAACCTGTGAACGATACATCGGTGCTAGAACCTGAATATCTTTCAAATCGATTCCTTTTGCTTTAGCCCGCTTAAATACTGTCGTCACAGCACCGATCAGCTGGTGTTCGCTGCAGGAAATAAAGCTGAAGTCCTTGTCATTCTGTAAAGCGTTCTGATCGCACGTATCCTGTTTGATCAAATGTGCCAGCTCAATGATTTTTGACCCTTCTTTTTGCCGGTAGACATCATGAAGACTGACATATGGAATCTGCTCACACCCCAACAGGTCTGCCAACACTTGACCAGGCCCGACCGACGGCAGCTGATCCTCGTCGCCAACCAGCAATACTTGCATATCATCTGGAATAGCCTTGAACAGGCTGTTGGCCAGCCAAATATCGACCATGGAAAATTCATCAACGATTAGATATTTGCCTGCCAGTGGTTCATGTTCATTCTTCGCAAAGCCGCTTTGTCCATCCCACCCCAACAACCGGTGGATGGTTAGAGCAGGAAGACCGGTTGATTCGGTTAACCGTTTGGCTGCCCTGCCGGTGGGTGCTGTTAAAATAAACGGATACTCGGATTCGGAATCGTAGGCGTCCGGATCAGTCGGTAAGTCGTGTATGGCTGCATAGGCATTCAAGATTCCTTTGATAACAGTGGTTTTTCCTGTACCAGGTCCACCGGTTACAATCATTAATTTCGAGCTTAGTGCCTGCTGAATCGCTTCAAATTGTTCATTGCCGTAACTCAGTGCTTCCTGCTCTTCAATATCCCCGATCATTTTCATCAAATCGGCTAAAGACGTATCATCTTCAACAGGCCCCGCCATCAATCGTTTAACGTTGGCCGCAAACCCGTCTTCAGCATAATAAAGAGAAGGCAGGTAAATATTCCCGCCATTCATAATCACTGTTTTTTCCTGGTTCAATTCCTCCAGGCGATCTGTGACCATGTCGCTTGTTAGCGGTTCTTCCAGATTGGCCAATAACTGAAGGACCTGTGTGACACATGTTTCAACCGGCAAAAAAACATGCCCATCCTGGATATTTTTTTGCAACACGTAAATACACCCGGCGCCAATCCGGCTTGGGTGTGTGAATGACAAACCATTTCCGCGGGCTATTCTGTCGGCTGTCTGAAAACCGAACCCTTCAATGTCAAACACGTATTGATAAGGATCTTCCTGCAATACGTTGATTGCTTCATCTTTATATTCCTTGTAAATTTTTTGTGCCATCTTCAGACCGATCCCATAGTTGGATAAATAAACGGCAATATGCTCGAATCCCTGGTTTTCTGCCAACGTTTCGGCAAGCCGTTTCGCTTTATCCGGTTTTAAGCCGGGAACATTTGATAACACGTCAGGGTCATTCAAAATTTTAGAAATCGTATGGTCCCCCAACGCCGTAATAATTTTTTCTGCAGTTTTTTGACCGATCCCATGGAACAAATCACTGGAGAGGTATGCAATCAGCCCATCCTTTGTATCTGGAATAAACGTCTGGTAGGAGGTTACTTTGTATTGCAATCCGAATTTAGCATGCCGTTCAAAGTTTCCATAAAAACAATAGGCAGCGGCTTCCTGCAACCCGGAAAAGTATCCCTTAATGACAATCTCTTTTTCCTGATAATCCTCATTCGTATCAAGAATTTTGATTTTGGCGATGGAGAAGTGTTCCTGTTCATTGTGAAAAATGGTATACAGCGGTTCCCCTTTTATATACCCCTGCTCCTGATGAGATTGTTCATCCGTTACCATACGAATAACCTCGCTATCTTACATTTCGGTATTATTCCACACGTTCATAATCTGTGTTTTGGCATTTTCCGCAAGGGCATGCTCAGGCTGAATCGCCAGTGCCTGATTGAAATGATCCAATGCTACAGACAGGTTTTCTTCATACAAGGCAATGACGCCCAGGTTGTAGTGGGCATCACTATGGTGGTCATCCAGTTCCAGCACGTTTTGGAAGATTGGCTTAGCATCATCAATATGCTCACTTTGCGCAAGCGATAGTCCATATTGAAACAGATACTCTATATTCTCAGGGTTCAATTCCGTTGCACGCAGTAAATACGGGAGTGCCAGTTTATATTGCTCTTGATGAAAGAAGGTCATGCCCAGCAAATAAAAGGCATCAGCTTCCTCCAACCCGATTTCAATCGCCTTTAGGAAATTCTCTTGAGCCGCTGGAAAATCGGATGCTTCATAGTAAAGATTGGCTAGCCCGTAATAAGCTGTCGCTGCATCCTGGTCCAATTCAATCGCCCGTTCATAAAAGCGGCGGGCACGTTCTGAATCATTTATATGCAGCAATAAATTTCCGAAATTGATATAGCCGACCGGGTCCTGCGGGTTTTCTTCTATAATAGCATTAAAAAGGCCTGCTGCTTCTTCGTATTTCTGTTCTTTCATAAGCTCGATTGCCTGTTGATTCTTGTCCATCATCCCACCTCCACTCCTGGTTAGTGTGAATAATTTTATCCGACATAGTCCAAATAGTCTTTGTCTTTGATGACGTCATCAATTGTTCCGCCGCCTAAACAAACATCACCATCATAAAACACCACGGCTTGCCCGGGTGTGATGGCCCGCTGCTTTTCAGCAAATTCCACATGAACTTTGCCATTTTCCATATTGGTGACATTAACAGCACTGTCTTTCTGTCGGTACCGGAATTTCGCTGTACATGAAAATGGTTGATGAGGTGTGTTGTTGATCCAGTTGATTTCCGAGGCAACCAGGCTATCTGAATAAAGCTGATTATTGTCGAATCCCTGTCCAACGTATAACACATTTTCGTCCAAATTTTTGCCGACGACAAACCACGGTTCACCCGATCCGCCAATGCCCAATCCCTGACGCTGTCCAATCGTGTAATACATGAGTCCGTCATGACGCCCTTTTTCCACGCCTTCCAACGTTTTCATTAGACCAGGCTGTGCTGGCAAATAGTCGCTCAAAAATTCCTTGAAATTCCGTTCACCAATAAAACAAATACCGGTACTGTCTTTTTTCGTTGCAGTCACCAGATCGTGTTCCCTGGCAATTTCCCGTACCTCGCTCTTGTTTAGATCGCCCAATGGAAACATCACTTTCGCCAGCACATCTTCCGTCAACTGATTCAAAAAATACGTTTGATCTTTATTGTCATCAGCACCGCGCAACATTTCGTAATTCCCATTGTTTTCCCGCACTTGTGCGTAATGGCCTGTCGCCAGATAATCCGCCCCAAGTGACATGGCATGCTCGAGAAAAGCTTTGAATTTGATTTCCTTATTACACATCACATCCGGGTTTGGAGTTCTTCCTCTTTTATATTCATCAAGAAAATAGGTGAACACTTTATCCCAGTACTGTTTTTCAAAATTGACGGCAAAATAGGGGATCCCCAGTTGATTACAGACCCGAACGACATCATCATAATCATCCGTTGCAGTACAGACGCCATTTTCATCTGTATCATCCCAGTTTTTCATGAAAATACCGACAACGTCATAGCCCTCTTCTTTTAGGAGCAGAGCAGCGACAGATGAATCAACGCCGCCGCTCATACCGACAACTACCCGTGTATCCTGTTTGTCTTTCATCATTTTTATCACCTTCTAGTCTGTTAACCGTTTAACGATTTTTGCAACACGGCTGGCCGCTTCGATCACATTTTCATGCGTATTAAACGCTCCAAAACTGAACCTGATTGAATTGGTCGTCCGTTCATCATTGTCTCCATACATGGCCGAAAGCACATGAGATGGTTCAATCGACCCCGCAGTACACGCGCTGCCGCTCGATGCGGCAATGCCATCCAGATCAAAATTTGTCAGCAATAGCTCCACATTAGCTCCGGGAAAACTGAGATTGGCAATCGGGGCGATGCTATGTTCCAGCACGCCGTTCACTTCATAGGTTACCCCGTTTTCAGACAGCTGCTTCATAAATTGTTCTTTATAATCGCCATATGTCTGTTTCCGCTGTTCCCTGTCAGTCATCATCAGTTCCACAGCCTTTTGGAAACCAACGATGCCCGGAACATTTTCCGTGCCAGGCCGTCGCTTCCTTTCCTGTTCTCCGCCAAACTGCAGTGCTTCGATGTTCACGCCATTCGAAACATATAAAAACCCGTTTCCTTTTGGGCCGTTGATTTTATGAGAAGAAACCGTCAGGAGATCTATCCCAAATTTCTCAACATCAATCGCTAACATTCCGAAAGCCTGTACCGCATCTGTATGAAAATACGCCTGATGATCCTTTAACAGATTACCGATTGCTTCGACTGGCTGAATCATGCCGGTTTCATTGTTCACATACATCACAGACACCAAAATAGTCTCATCGGTCAGGGCTTCTTTCAAATCATCAATATTCACGCTTCCTGTTTCATCAACTGGAAGATACGTTATATCAAATCCTTGCTGTTCCAAGTATTCAGCCGTATGAAGGACAGCATGGTGTTCCTGAGCCGTCGTAATGATATGATTGCCTTTATCCTTGTTAGCCTGTGCGACACCAATCAGCGCCAGATTATCTGCTTCTGTTCCGCCGTTCGTAAAAACAATCTCTTTTTCACTGGCCTGAATGCTTTTAGCCATCGTTCGCCTTGCCTCATCAAGATAACGTCTTGCTTTTCGTCCAAATGAATGTACACTTGACGGGTTCCCGAAAACATCCATCATCACAGGAGTCATCGCTTCAACAACCCGTTGATCCATCGGAGCCGTTGCTGCATGATCCAAATAAATAGTTTCCATGTTGATTACCCTTTCCAATCCCAAACTGACTTAAATATAAAACATATATGAATCTTGCTGCTGATCGTTTTCACGCTGTTTTAAATCTTCCAGTGTTGTGGTATCGAGCACATCTTTCACTGCATCTCTGATCCGTATCCATAATGCCTGCTTTGCCGGTTCTTCATCCTCGATTCCTTCGACTGGTGAGATCGGCCCTTCCAATACGCGAATAATATCGCCTGCTTTAATGTCACGCGGCTTCTTTGCCAGTTCATAGCCGCCATAGGCACCCCGGATGCTTTTAATCAGACCGGCATTCCTCAGCGGAGACGCCAGTTGTTCCAGATAATGTTCCGATAGTTTCTTTTCCCGCGCGATCGCCTTCAGTGATATGGGCCCATTGCCATGTTTTCTGGCAAGTTCCAGCATGATCGTCAAGCCATAACGACCTTTTGTCGAAATTTTCATTAATAACACCTCACGCCTGCTTCTTTCGTTCATAGTCATTATTTACAATACAAATTATTATAGCATGAATGGCCTGTTTCTTGCATTTTAACACAATCAGCATTACGCTTTTACATATACAGTTTACTATTTTATAAAAAGGACGATTAAATTGAAACAAAAACCACTTGCATATCGTATGCGCCCTGAACACATAGATGACATTATCGGTCAGGAACACCTGGTTGACGACGGAAAAATACTTTCCCGCATGATTCAAGCCGACCGTCTGGCGTCGATGATACTGTTCGGGCCACCGGGTACCGGCAAAACGTCCATGGCTTTCGCACTTGCTAAAAGTCTGCAGCTGCCCGTCAGAATGCTGAATGCCGTTGTCGACAAGAAAAAAGATATGGAAATCGTTGTAGAAGAAGCCAAAATGAGCGGCCAGGTCGTGATGGTGCTTGATGAAGTGCACAGGCTTGATAAGGCCAAACAAGATTTTTTACTTCCCCATATTGAAAGCAACCTTGTCACATTGATTGGCTGCACGACAAGCAACCCTTATCATTCTATCAATCCTGCTATACGCAGCAGGTGTCATTTATTTGAGCTTCATCCATTAACGATGGAACATATAAAAACAGCTATCAAAAGGGCTTCAACAGATGATCAGAATGGGTTGGGTGCTGAGTCTGTTGAACTAACAGATGACGCATTAAACCATTTGGCGCTGGCAGCAAATGGCGATATGCGTGCAGCACTAAATGGCCTTGAACTTGCCGTATCCTCCACACCAAAAGATGCGGAGGGTAACATTGCTATCACACTTGATATCGCCGAAGAATGCATGCAGAAGAAAAGCTTCTCCCATGATAAAGACGGGGATGCTCATTATGACGTTTTATCAGCTTTTCAAAAATCGATCCGGGGCAGTGATGCCAATGCAGCACTTCATTATCTGGGGCGACTAATTGAAGCAGGTGATCTTGACAGCATCGCTCGCCGGATGATCGTCATTGCCTATGAAGACATCGGCCTCGCGAATCCGCAAGCCGGTCCGCGCGCTGTTACCGCTGTTCAGGCTGCCGAACGTCTTGGTTTTCCTGAAGCACGAATCCCGCTAGCCGTAGCTATCGTGGAACTGTCGCTGTCACCTAAATCGAACACAGCCTATAAGGCACTAGACGAGGCACTGTCCGACATCCGCAGCGGTAAAAGCGGAGACGTGCCGGCACACTTGAAGGATGCCCATTACCAAGGGGCGAAAAAAATGGGACGAGGCATTGATTATAAATATCCGCATCAATATGAAAACAGCTGGGTTAGTCAGCAATATTTACCGGATGCCATCAAAAAGAAAGATTACTACAAACCTAAAAACAGCAGCAAATTTGAACAGCAGCTGAAGCAGGTTCACGAAAAAATACAGGCAGAGAAAAATAATACTAGATTTTAGGATTGACATCAAAATCTATGGTTGAAGTGAATGAATAAAAATGAGAACAAAAAGCTAGCTAGCGGAGGAAAAACACGGAGACTTCTGTGGCAATGCGCAGTGTAGACCTGAGCAGAAAAAGTGCTCTTTTTTTCGAGGAGGCTGAGGACAAGCCCACGGAGAGCGACGAGCAAAACTTCTGCCGAGTATACTGCGGGTTGCGAGGAGTGCTGCTTCCCCGAAATAACTTCCAACACGACGAGCACCAAGTGTTTTTTCCATAGCGATTGCCTGCATTAAATATTCTTCTAATTTGTCAACCTTAGATTTTGGTAAAGAACCAGACTTTAAAGGTATAATTCTTTTTTCAAGCGGCCACACTAAATAGTACAGAAAATAGTAAGACAAAAATCTATTGTTGGACCGTATTGAAAAAGGAGTTGAATATTATGGCTAAAGTAAGACAAGATGCCTGGTCGCACGAAGATGATTTGCTTCTGGCGGAGACGGTATTGCGCCATATCAGAGAAGGCAGCACACAGCTGCATGCCTTTGAGGAAGTGGGCGATCAATTAAATCGCACCTCAGCAGCTTGTGGTTTCCGCTGGAATGCCGAAGTCAGAAATAAATATAATGATGCGATAGAAATTGCAAAACGGCAAAGAAAAGAGAAAAAACGCGAAACAGCTGCAAAAGCAAAACAGCCAGTCATCACGATTCCACAGAATAATCAGGTTGTGGAACTGGATAAAACAGAGGAAGTGCACGAGCAGCCACCAATAACAATGGATTCTGTCATCCAATTTTTAAAGCAGTTAAAAAAAGACTATCAGGCTTCCAATCAATCAAAACAATCCCTGGAGCAAACACAACAGGAAAATGACACTCTAAGGGATCAAGTAAGTGAATTGGAAAATAAGCTGAGCCGTACAACCAAACAACTGGAAACTGTACAGGAAGATTATCAGGTGTTTATGCAGATTATGGACAGAGCCCGAAAAATGACAGTCTTTGATGATCAGGATTCATTCAAAACCCCTTCATTCCGAATGGATAAAAATGGCAATCTGCAGCAAGTTGCGGATGGTCCAAATCAATAACGCTCAAATTCTGCAGTGGCAAGAGGCTGGGCCAAAAGAATAGCATTAAAATAAAAATCCGAACAAGATGTAAAAAATATGTAATCTGTTCGGATTTTTATTATAGTGATAGGCGTTTCACCAGCAGAGTAAAAATACGGAGATTCCAGGGCAAGCGGAGGGCTGGATGGGGGCCCGGAGCGCGCCATTTAGGTTCAAAGGCTAAAATCGCAACATCTTGCAGCAAGACGAGCACCAAGTATTCTTCCGGAGCGATGGCTAGCACATCCTAACTTAAACTAAAAAAACGAATGATCATTCGTTTTTTAGTTTAAGTAGTTGAGGTTTGTCCCAGCTCCAATTACTATTTCTATGCATTTTTATGTATCTATCAATCCCAATTGTGCCGTCTGTCTTCTTGTTTTGATCCCGCTCCTGGCAGGTGGGTGCCCTGTTCCATATTTATTATGCTTCCCCGGCCCCGGGGCTTGCACGCAATATGAAAACCTATGTGGGCTCCCGTTTATAAAAGTGTTCGGTCAAAACGAATTTATCAGACGAACACATCAGGATTGATCATGCAATAAAAATTTACTGTAGAATTATCTTATCATACAGATGCTTTGTAATCAATATTCGAGCAAATAAAATATTCATGACAAACATGACAATTCTACAACAATTCTGCATTTAACTCATATACCATCATTGATTCGAATAGACAATTCGTCCAGCTGTGCTTGACTGACATCACCTGGTGCATCTGTGAGTAAATCTGATGCCGAGGCCGTCTTTGGAAATAGGATCGTATCTCTCAAATTAGATCTTCCTGCCAATAACATGACAATCCTGTCCAGCCCCAGAGCAATGCCCCCGTGCGGCGGTGCACCGTATTCCAGTGCTTCAAGCAGAAAACCAAACTGTTCATTTGCTTCTTCCTTTGTAAACCCTAATACGTCAAACATCTTCAGCTGTTGTTCTTTTTTGTGAATCCGCAACGATCCCCCGCCAAGTTCATAACCATTCAATACAAGGTCATACGCATTTGCCCGGACACTTCCCGGGTCACGTTCCAGCTTGTCAAGATCTTCTTCAACCGGCATCGTAAACGGATGGTGTGCAGCAAAATAACGAGCGGAATCTTCATCATACTCCAATAATGGCCAGTCCGTCACCCACAGAAAATTGAACTGATTCTCATCAATCAAGTTTAATTCCTTTCCGAGTTTCAGCCTTAGTGCGCCTAAACTGTCATACACAACAGCAGTTTTGTCGGCGCAAAATAAAAGCAAGTCAGCATCATCGGCAGCCGACCGGTCAATCAGTCCATTTTTTTCTTCATCAGTAAGGAATTTTGCGATCGGACCAGTCAATTCGCCATCGTTAACTTTAAGCCATGCCAGTCCTTTAGCACCGTAAACCTTCGCAAATTCAGTCAATTTATCAATATCTTTCCGGGAATATTGAGCTGCTTGTCCCTTAACATTTAAGAGGCTGACTTTTCCTCCTGATTCAATCGCATCCCGAAAAACCTTAAACGACGCATGTTCCACAATATCCGATACATGAATCAATTCCATACCAAATCTTGTGTCCGGTTTATCGGATCCGAAACGCTCCATTGCTTCATCATAAGGCATACGTGGCAGCGGAAGTGAGAGGTCTTTATTTTTAACTTCTTTCAGCATATTTCGCATCATGTTTTCCGTCATTTCCATAATCTCATCGCTAGTCAGGAATGATGTTTCAATATCAACCTGCGTGAATTCCGGCTGACGATCCGCCCGCAAATCCTCATCCCGGAAACATCGGGCAATCTGATAGTATTTTTCAAAACCACTCATCATGATCAACTGTTTAAATAGCTGGGGAGATTGTGGCAGTGCATAAAAATGACCTTGATGGACTCGGCTTGGCACGAGATAGTCTCTTGCGCCCTCCGGCGTGCTTTTCGTTAAAATGGGTGTCTCCATTTCCAAAAACCCATCATCATTTAAAAAGTTTCGAATTGCCTGTGTTGCCCGATGCCGCATTTTAAATGTTTCCTGCAGCGTACTTCTCCGCAAATCAATATAACGATACTTCAAACGTAAATCTTCGGCAACATCTGTCTCTTCCTCAATAAGAAACGGTGGCGTTTTGGCCTTATTTAAAACGACTAAATCTGTCGCCAGTACTTCAATCCGGCCAGTCCCCATTGCCGGGTTTACGGTTTCTTCGGCACGTTTCACAACCTTACCCTTTATTTCCAGAACGTATTCCGTTCTCACCCCTTCAGCCGCTTGCAAAGCAGCTTTCGAATGATCCGGATTGAATACAACTTGCACAAGACCGGACTTATCACGTAAATCGATAAAGATCAGCCCGCCCAAATCACGGCGTTTTTGCACCCAACCTTTCAGCAACACCGATTGATTAACATCTTTTTCACTTAATGTTCCGCCTAATATGCGCTCACTCATTATCATTTCCTCCTGAGAAGTTTTCCGTTCATAAACTCGGCCAGTTCAGCCAATGATACTTCTTCCTGATCTCCGGTCGCCATTTCTTTCACATTAATGGTTCCCCGCTCCATTTCAGTTTCACCGAGAACAAGGACATATTTGGCGTGATAACGGTCGGCGGCTTTAAATTGTGCTTTGATTTTACGGCCCTGGTAGTCCCGATCAATTTGGATGCCGCGTTTGCGCAAATCATGGAGAATCTGAACCGAAACTTTTTCAGCCTCATCACCAACTGTCACAAGAAAGCAGTCCAGATCGCTGTCTACCGGAATATTAATCTTTTCAGCTTCCAATGCCATTAACAAGCGCTCCAACCCCATGCCAAAACCAATACCGGGGGTCTCAGGTCCTCCTAATTCCTCAACCAGTCCATTATACCTGCCACCGCCGGCAAGTGTGGTAATTGCTCCGAATCCTTCAGCTTCACTCATGATTTCAAAAGCAGTGTGATTATAATAGTCAAGCCCGCGCACCAAATTTGGATCGACTTCATAATCAATCCCCATCAGCGTCAAATAGCTTTTGACTTTTTCAAAATACTGAGAGGAATCCTCGTTCAAATAATCCAAAATAGAAGGTGCCGTCTTCATGGCGGGATGGTCCTGATCTGTTTTACAATCCAAAATTCGCAACGGATTTTGGACAAGCCGTGTCTGACAATCACTGCAAAACTCATCCTTATGGGGCGTGAAATGGTCAACTAATGCCTGACGGTGCCGATAGCTGCTCTCCTTGTCTCCCAACGAATTAATCACTAATTTCAGTGACGTCAGTCCAAGTTCACGATAACACGTCATGGCCAGGTCAATTACCTCGGCGTCCACTGCCGGATCCGCACTTCCCATGATCTCAACCCCGAACTGATTTAGCTGTCGCATTCTGCCCTTCTGCGGTCGTTCATAACGGAACATTTGAGCAAAATAATAAAGTTTGACTGGTTGATTAGGACTTCCATGCAGTTTATGTTCAACAAAAGGTCGTACCACCGATGCAGTGCCTTCCGGTCGTAACGTCAGACTCCTGCCGCCCTTGTCTTCAAACGTATACATCTCTTTTTGAACAATATCGGTCGAATCGCCCACCCCTCGCTGAAAAAGCTCCGTATGCTCAAATAAAGGTGTGCGGATTTCCTCAAAATGATATCGTCTGCAAACGTCCTTTATATTTTCCTCAATAAATTGCCATTTCGCCGCTTCTTCCGGTAAAATGTCAGCTGTCCCGCGTGGCGCTTTTATACTCATTATCTATACCCCCTAAATCATTTAAAATAATGGCTTGGTTAGTGTCGATGCTTCAGGTAAATAATATTCGAAAAATACGCATTCACTCATTTTTTATTGAATGAGTTGTATTCTTATAAGGACATCCATAACGTATATTTTCTGACATTATAACAAAAAACCCCCGGTCCCTTACTGGTAATAAGGGACGGGAGTTTACCCGCGTTGCCACCCTGGTTGATGCCGTCTTAAGCATCCGCTCTTCACAGTTAACGCCTGCAAGACGTCTATACCTACTTGTTTCTTTTCGATATAGAACCTAAGGAATGTCGTTCATCAGGGCTCGGTACGAAAATGTTTTCAGCCGATGACATTTTCTCTCTTTGGACCTCACAATCTGACTACTCTTTCCCTCACTGGTCGGTTTAATTTTCGTATTGAATGACTTCTATATTAATGTTTCACCATTATATTGTCAAGTACGGATAATTTTTTTCTTCAGCCTTTTAACCTCGCCAAGGGAAATTCCCAATTCTTCTGCTATTTCCATATGATTAAACTGATCTTCCATTTCCATAAAGCGATGAAAGTCTGCCCCGTAAACGCCTTTATTGACATTTGCGTTCCACTGTTTTTCGTTTGTACGCATAACCGTACCCTCCCTCACTATCTTTAGTTTTGCCTCTTTTAAAACTTTTTATTACAATCAAGGTTAATGAAGGTTGGATAGGAGGAAAAGGTGTGCATTTTAAAAAATCAGTCGGAGTATTACTGTTTATTCTATGCTTTTCATTTACGCCTTCTGTACAAGCTGACAAGGCTGTGGTCATCACGGATGATCTGAATATCCGGTCAGGGCCCGGGACGGATTATGAACGAATCGGCCAGGTGCATACCGGCGAAGCGCTCCAGATTATCAGCCTGCAAAATGACTGGGTGGAAATAGCGTTTGACCATGAAAGCGGCTGGGTAACACGCGAATTCGTTGACATCGATTCGGCACACAGGGATGCATCGACCGGTGATACAACGATAGGCCATGTCATCAGCAGCGTTACCATACAACATGACAACACCCATTTACGGGAAGGCCCTTCAACGTCATATGATATCACTGGATTTGCCAAAAAAGGTGATGATTTTGACGTTATAGCCGCAGAGAACAATTGGTATAAGATTGCAAATGGCGAAATGTCCGGGTATGTACGACAGGAGTTTGTTGATCGTCATAAACCGTCATCTCCGGCAGGCCTCGAAAATAAAACCATCGTTATTGATGCTGGTCATGGCGGGCGTGATGTAGGAGCGATCGGTGCAAGCGGAACATATGAAAAAGACTTTACTTACCGAACGATGCAGGAACTCAAAAAAGAACTGACCATGCTTGGCGCCGAGGTTGTTTTAACCAGAGACACGGGCCAATTTGTTTCACTTGCCAGCAGGACGAGCCTGGCCAATCTGGCAAATACTGATGCTTTTATCAGTATCCACTATAACAGCTTTCCTCAGGCACCTGATATTACTGGAATCAACACGTATTATTATCATAAGCAGAGTGAGGAACTTGCCCGGTTCGTTCAGGAAGGACTGATAAACAAAACCGAAGCAACTGACCGCGAGGCTCTTCAGGAAGATTATTATGTCATCAGACAAAATTTCAATCCATCCATTCTCGTGGAACTTGGATTTATTTCCAATTCAGAACAAGAGCAGCGTCTCCAGACAACCAGTTATCAAAAACAATTAGTCTCGGGGATGGTTACCGGTCTTACCCAATATTTTAAATAACGATTGCCCGCTTGCTCGTTACGTTTGGAAATAAATAGCGGAGAATGGGCCCCCATTCTCCGCTATTTATCATCCGTATCCAGAATAATGGTCACCGGACCTGAATTGGTCAGCTGTACTTGCATCATTTCGCCAAATTCCCCTGTCTCCACATGAATATCCTGCTGTTCAACCTGTTGATTAAAATAATGATAAAGTTCATTCGCCTGTTCTGGTCCGGCGGCATTCAAATAGTTGGGCCGCCTGCCTTTGCGCGTATCCGCATACAAAGTGAATTGGGAAATGGACAGGACTTTTCCGGCAACATCCTTTAGTGAAAGATTCATTTTACCGTCCTGATCATCAAAAATCCGTAAATGAACCAGTTTATGAACCAGGTAATCCGCATCTTCTCTTGTATCATCGTGTGTAACGCCGACGAGGACGACCAGACCGTGATCAATTGTACCAGCCGTACTTTCGTTCACGGTTACACTTGCGCCTCGCGCACGCTGAATGACTGCCCTCATAGCCTTAAGCTCTCCTTTAATCTATTGAATGGTGCGTGTTACAGTATAAACGTCCTTTATCTGTTTAATCCGTTCAACAATCCGCTTTAAATGCCCGGTATTATGAATGAGGATCGTTATGTGAATAACAGCCATTCTATTTCGGTCAGAGCGGCCGTTCACATACGTAATATTTGTCTTCATTTCATTTACCGCCTGCAGGACTTCATTCACTAAGCCACGGCGGTCATAACCCGATATTTCCAAGTCAACATGGTATTGTTTCTTGTCGATGTTGCCGTTTTCCCATTCAACATGAATAGCGCGTTCTTTAGCTTCCTCGGTCTGGATATTCGGGCAATCCGCCCGGTGAACAGACACGCCCCTGCCTTTTGTAATATAGCCTTCAATGGCATCGCCAGGCACCGGGTTACAGCATTTAGCCAGGCGCACCAGTAAGTTATCAACACCTTCAACTTTTACGCCCGAATCCTTTTTTTGCACCTTTTTGGTAAGTCTGTCAGTTTTGACTTCCTGAATTGTCTCTTCCAGGTTTTGTTTCTTCTGTTTATCCTGGCGCAATTTGTCTGTCAGCCGAGTTGCGATTAATGCGGATGTGATTCCCTGATATCCCACTGCAGCATACATGTCGTCCTCACTGGAAAAATTAAACTTTTCAAACAAACGTTTCAAATTATCGTTGGTGAGCACTTCTTTTGGTTCGATTCCCAGCGCACGGATTTCTTTGTCGACCGCTTCTTTCCCTTTGCTTATATTTTCATCACGGCGTTGTTTTTTAAAAAATTGCTTAATTTTACTTTTGGCTTGCGACGTTTGAGTTATCGACAGCCAGTCCTGGGAGGGGCCATACGAATGTTTGGAAGTCATCACATCCACAATATCCCCGTTCTTCAGCTGATAGTCGAGCGGCTCCATTTTCCCGTTCACTTTGGCACCAATTGTCTTATTGCCAACCTCCGTATGAATTCGGTAAGCAAAATCAAGTGGTACTGAACCGGATGGCAGTTCAATGACATCACCTTTTGGCGTAAAGACATAAACCATATCAGAAAACAGATCAACTTTTAATGTTTCCATAAATTCTTCAGCATCGTGTGTTTCACTTTGCCAGTCAAGAATCTCCTTGAACCAGGTCAATTTTTCCTCAAATGATTTACTATCTTTTGGTAATTGCTTTCCTTCTTTATAGGCCCAATGTGCTGCGATTCCATATTCGGCGATTTCATGCATCTCTTTTGTGCGGATCTGCACTTCAAGCGGATCTCCTTTTGGGCCAATAACCGTCGTATGCAATGACTGATAAAGATTGGGCTTGGGCATTGCAATATAGTCTTTAAACCTGCCAGGCATCGGTTTCCAGCACGTATGAATAATGCCCAGCACGGCATAACAGTCTTTAATACTGTGAACAAGAATCCTTACTGCCAACAAGTCATATATTTCATTAAACTGTTTTTTCTGCTTGACCATTTTCCGGTAAATACTGTATAAATGTTTTGGTCTGCCTGAAATATCAGCTTCAATACTCACATCATTCAGTTGTTGCTTCACCTCATCAATAACCTCATCGATATAGGTTTCCCGCTCTTCACGTTTCTGTTTCATCAGCTGAACGATCCGGTAATATTGTTGTGGATTCAAATAGCGTAATGCCGTATCCTCCAGTTCCCATTTAATGGTCGATATCCCGAGTCGGTGGGCTAAGGGTGCGAATATTTCCAGGGTCTCATTTGAAATTCTCCGCTGTTTATTCGGCGGCAAGTGTTTCAGTGTCCGCATATTATGCAAACGGTCGGCAAGTTTGATCAGAATCACCCGGATGTCCCTTGCCATCGCCACAAACATTTTCCGGTGGTTTTCTGCCTGAAGGGCCTCCTTCGATTTATACTTGATTTTACCAAGCTTCGTAACGCCATCCACAAGCATGGCCACTTCCTCATTGAACGAATCTTCCAGGTCATCAAGCGTCACGTCCGTATCCTCAACGACATCATGCAAAAAACCGACCGCGATTGTTACCGGGTCCATTTCCAGATCAACCAGAATCCCGGCAACCTGAACCGGATGAACAATATAAGGCTCACCAGATTTCCGGAATTGATCCTGATGTGCATCATTAGCAAATTCATATGCACGTCGGAGAAAAGCAGCATCTTCCTCTGTAAGATACGTCCTGGCTTTCGCAATCACTTCTTCATTTGTTAACATTTCTTCTTTCGCCATAAAATCACCTGAATTCACTTTGACAATGGTTCTCGACAGACGGATCCGGACTCGAGCTGTTTGAGTCATTACCTGCCTCTACTATTGTTTATAGTATTAAAAATTTTTGCTGAAATGTAAAGGAAAAACCGTTATATTTCCGAAAACCGAATGAATCATAACAGGCCTGATGCATTCGATCAGGCCTCTCATCCCGGACTAATAACGTGTTAACGTCAGTACGTCATATCCATCCAATTTTCCCAGTCCATTCAGATAGGATAGTTCGACTAGAAAAGCGCATCCAACGACAATACCACCCAGTTCTTCAACTAAATTGATGGTTGCCTCGATTGTGCCGCCTGTTGCAAGCAAATCGTCTGTTATCAAAACACGCTGACCGGGTTTGATGGCGTCTTTATGAATCGTCAAAACATTTTTTCCATATTCCAGACCATAGTCAACTTTAATCACGTCACGCGGCAATTTACCTTCTTTTCTTACTGGTGCAAATCCTACTTCCAGCGCATAGGAAACAGGGCAGCCGATGATGAACCCTCTTGCCTCAGGACCAACAACGATATCGATATCTTTTTGGCGGGCAAATGCCACAATTTCATCCACTGCTGACTTAAATACTTTGCCATTATCCATTAATGGTGTTATATCTTTAAATTGTACGCCTTCCTTTGGCCAATCTTCAACAATTTGTATATGTTTTTTATAGTCCATAAACAAGTTCCTCCTTGAGCGTTCCCCTGTCTTCCATATATTGTGACAGCCATGTTTTCAGTTCATCATATGTTGAATAGTATAATGCTTTTTCAATTTCAGCTTTGGTCAGACGATCTTGATAGATAGCAGACTCCGCTAAATCTTTTTGAACAGGATTTGGATTCAATTTAATAAAACCATTTTCTATTTTAACAAAACCAAGATCAAAAAACACGTTTGTTATAAATTCAATATGGTCTTTTGTCCATGCTTTCGCATCCATAATCAAGGGCAATTCCTGGTTTATATCAATTTGCTTTCGCTTGAACAGAAGTGCGTACAGCCATTTGAAATCTCCTCTGGCCGGAAAAACGGTCATGAATGCACTGTCCCGGATCTGGAAACATGCATGGATATTGGCGGGATTGAGCTGCAGCAGCAACCGCTTAAAAGCTTTCAAATCAGTTGGCATATCGAATAAAAACACCGTATCAACAGCCCCTAAACTGCTTACTTCCGTATCATATGTAACACACCGGACATGATCAGGCTGATTCGTCTCATCCGGTAAGGAATGATAAACTGCTGTATAATCCCTATGTTGTTGCACATAAGGCGTTATATCAAAGTCATTTTTTCCCCGATGGTCAAACAACTGGTTCTCCCCAATGGTCATATCCTGCATTATGAGCTGTACTTTCCGGAAACCGTTCCACTCATTAATCCCGAGCTCACCAACAATCGATATTGGAGTCTTCGGAGTGAGGTGATTATATAAATTTCCAAGCCCAAAACCGATGCCATCAAGTGTCTGCCCCTGATGCCGGAACTGCATTTTTAAATGTTTTTTATTTTTTCCGATTTGTCTGATGTTTGCAGGCACTTCTTTCACATGGAAAACAGGCTTAGGGTTGGCCATACCAAACGGGGCCAGCTGCCTGATTTCCTCAACCAGTTCCTCATTCATTTCCGGTAAACCGATTGTCCCAGCGACCTCAATTTCCTGGGTGAAATCTTCTGTGGTCAATTCCTGATGGATCCGATCATTCAATTCCGTTTTTAATGTTTGCAGGTTGGAAAGGGGCAGCGTCATCCCAGCGGCTTGTGCATGGCCACCAAAGTGTGTAAAGACATCCCTTATTTTCATACAGTTTGTAAATAAATCAAAGGCAGGAATACTTCTGGCAGAACCTTTCACAGTGCCCGTTTCCGGCAAAATGGAAAGGACAATTGCCGGGCGGTCGTATTTCCGCACCAGATTTGAGGCAACAATCCCCAATACCCCCTGATGCCACCCTTCTTTAGCGACGACAATGACTCCCTGATCGTCAAGAGGTTCCGTCATTTCTTCAGCCTCTTTCACGATCGTACTGACAATCTGCTGCCGTTCCTGGTTGATCGATTGAACCGTCTCAGCGATTTCATCAGCTTCTTCCTGAATATCGGTCAACAGCAGATGAACCGCCAGATCAGCATCCTGTAACCTTCCGACCGCATTTAGTCTTGGCCCAATTGAAAAACCGATATCCTCTTCAGTGACGTCGCCGTTAATACCGCAAACTTGCTTTAAAGCATGCAATCCTGGTTTGCTGGAGGCGGATAACGCTTTTAACCCGTAATAGGCAATGACACGGTTTTCGCCCGTTAATGGTACAAGGTCAGCAATCGTCCCAATGGCAGCAAAGTCTAGCAGGTGTTTTGGAAAATAACCAAGTAATACTTCTGCGAATTTGAGAGCGACACCTGCGCCCGCAAGCTCTTTAAACCCATAATCAGGCGAACACTTCGGATGGATTATCGCTAATGCATCCGGTAATGGTTCCTGTGGTTCATGATGATCGGTAATAATCAGGTCAATCCCGAGATCCTTAGCAACCACTGCTTCTGGTATGGCGGCAATTCCTGTATCGACGGTTATAATTAGGCGATACCCTTTTTCAGAGGCCGCTCGGAATGCCTCCTCATTTGGTCCATATCCTTCTGTGAAACGATTTGGAATATAGTAATCACATTCCGCACCAAGTTCTTGCAATGTTTTGATCATGATGGCGGTAGAACTGACACCATCAGCATCATAATCCCCATATACAAGAATTTTATCACCATTAGCAATGCCTTCATGTACTCGTTCAGCTGCTTTATCACTATTTGACAATAACTGTCCGTTGTATAATTGTGCAAGATCAGGAGATACAAACGCTTCAGCTTCATCCAGTGAAGTAATCCCCCGCTGCAATAGCAATTCTTTAATAAGCGGTGAGAATCGATTGGAACCCCAATTTGCTGAATTGCTTTGGCTGTTTGCAAACGTCCATTTCATTTTACTCTCTAACATATACTCACCCCTGACTAATCCAGTATACAGGAGATAGCCATGGGGAGCAATCGAGTTTATTTACCGTTTTTTTCAACCGATTGACCGGCTATTTCATTTTTGGATTCAGCTTCATGAAGTAAGTCATGTTTTTTCAAGGTTGCTTTTAACTGTTTGTTTTCAGACAGGACGGTACGCCGCTCACGCTGCAATTGGATCATCTTCACCAGGCCAACCGCTGCTGTGATGACTCCTCCCATTAAGACGGAAAACAGTATCACCAATATTAATGGTGCCTCTCCGCTATCAATCAAGTAATTAACTTCGACCGGATCAACATTAATCACTGCAAAAACGGCGACAATTAAAACAAAAATAATAGCCAGTATGACATAGGTCTGTCCCCGCACATTTACCCTCCTTTCAACACGCCATTTTTAAACCACTTTATCCTCTACATTACCCTTTTCAGTCTTGAATTAACCATAAAGCGAACCCCCTGAAGCACATGAGCATCAGGGGGACTGTTTCATTATACCTGGGGTCCTTCCGTACGTTTCTTTTTGGCAAAGATAACCGGTTTTTCCTGTATATTTTTCCCGCGCCATACAAGCCATAGCTGGGATGCGAGAAATAACGACGAATAAGTACCTGCCAGAAGTCCGACTGCCAGTGCAATCGCAAAGCCAGCGATAGACTGAGCACCCAGGAATAAGAATGCCAGCACGGCAATCATGGTCGTGACTGTCGTATTGATACTCCGGGTCATGGTTTGCACAAGACTTCGGTTAACGATTTTGGCAAGTTCTTTAAAGGATTTGACCCGTTTCTTTTTCCTCAAATTTTCACGAATCCGATCAAAGGTCACTATAGTGTCGTTGATCGAATAACCAATAATGGTAAGAATAGCAGCAACAATCGTCACATCAAATTCAATCTGTGTCAAACTGAATATGGTCAATATGAAAAAGGCGTCATGGATTAAGGCAATGATTGCCGTTATCCCGAAAAACAGTTCAAACCTTATGGTGACGTAGATAATCATGCCAATGGAAGCAATTCCTACTGCATAAAGCGCATTTTTAACCAGTTCCTCCCCGACGATCGGTGAAACAACACTTACACTCGTGTCCGCATTGAAGTTCTCTCCAAAGTACGTTTGGATTTCCGAAATTCGGTCTTCATCAATTACCCGGTCATAACGGAGGATGGCTCCCTTGTTGTTGTCACCTGTCAGGACGACTGACTGGGCTTGTAAATCCATTTCTTCCAAACCGCTTTCGATTTCTTCCGTATTCAAAGTGTCTTCTGCTGAAAGCTGAATGCGTGATCCGCTCGTAAAATCAATACCCGGGTTCATCTGGAAAATGCCCAGTGAGACAGCTCCCAGAATGACCATGATTGCAGATGCCAGGAAGAATTTCTTCCGGTGCTGAACCACATGAAGTTCCTTGTTAAACACGCGCGGCTCATATTCAGTTGAATCAGCTATGTCCTTGATGTCCTTCTGCTTGATACCGAACCAGCCTGGACGGTTTTTCAGGAATTTGCTTTTGACCCATAGCCCCATTAATAAGCGCGTACCATAGACAGCTGTCAGGAAGCTGACAACGATACTGAGAATCAGCATAGTCGCAAACCCTTTAACAGAGCTTGTGCCAAAAATAAATAGGACTGCTGCCGCCAGTATGGTTGTAATATTGGCGTCAACAATGGCCCGAAGCGAGTTTTTCGAGCCTGCTTTGAAGGCCGCCTGAACGGATTTGCCCTGCCTCAGTTCTTCCTTAATCCGTTCAAACGTAATCACATTTGCATCGACCGCCATACCAACACCGAGAATTAAGGCCGCTATCCCTTGTAATGTCAGGACACCATTCATTAAATCAAATACCAACAGAACCAAATAAATGTAAATGCTCAAATTAATCACTGCCATGACACCCGGAAAACGATACACGGCCATCATGAACAGGAAGATGATACCAATGCCGACCATACCGGCGAACACGGTTTTATCCAATGCCTGTTCACCGAAATGCGCCCCGACTGTGTTGGAATAGAGTTCTGTCATATTAACCGGCAGTGACCCGGCATTGATAATATCGGCCAGCCGTTGTGCCGAATCAACGGTAAAATCACCATCAATCTGCACATTGGCTGTATTCAGCGTTTCTTTGACAGTGGGTGCGGAAACGTATTTTGAGTCCTCTTTTTCGTATTCCTCAGCAAATGAGTCGCCTTCCTGGTAGTCCATCCAGATGACGAGCAGGTTATCCGGATAAGGTGTTTCCGGATTTTTTTTATCTTTTATCCGGTTGGTGATTTGACCGAATTGGGATGCATCCTTCAGCTGCAGTGTGACGATCGGCTGGTTTGTCTGCTGGCTGAAATCCTGTTGTGCGCCCCCTTCGACAAAGTCTGAACCGTCCAGCAGTTTCTCATCATCAACATTGCGTAATGACAGACGTGCCGAAGTTGATAGTAACTCACGCGCCTCTTCCTGGTTTTCAACGCCGGCGAGTTGCACCCGTATCCGGTCTTCGCCTTCTATATCGATATTTGCTTCGCTGATACCTAATCTGTTTACTCGTTCATTCAGAATCCGGACGGTTGTTTCGAGCAGTTCCCTGTCCGTTTCCTCATCTTCCTCAACAGGCTCCACTTCATATAAAATTTCAAAGCCGCCCTGCAGATCAAGACCCAGGTTAATATCTTTCGCAATCCCAGTTACCGTTGAACCGACCGTTCCTGCAAATACGAGAACGATCAGGAAAAAGGCAACTATTCTGCCTCTTGTTTTCATCTGTAGTTCTGCCTCCCTTAATATGGCACGGGTCATTTATTATGTATCATTCATGCATTTCTGCCTGGCCGTTTTCAGTCAGTGCTGCAATTGACGCCGCTAAGTTATCATCCTGCTGGGCATTAACGGTTAAATAGCTCATATAAATATTGGATGATAGACGGAAAATATCCTGAACCACTTCATATAAACGCACTTGAGGGTCCCCTTTCCACACTTTTTTCTTCAGACACTTCCAGACGTCTCCGCCTGTTGCGTTATGGTAGCCCATCAACCGCAGTTCAGTTGCTTTACTTTTCAATGCAGGTTCAACTTCCGCTTTCCATTCATTGACGGTTCTTATCATGTCCTCTACCAACCCCTCGTCATACCTTTATCGACTTATATCAGGATGCTTGTCATGCTTGGCCCACTCTATTGCATATATATCATTGTATCTGAAATTTTATTTTTTGAGAAGGTAGGTCGGCAATATTGACCAAACAAACATTTTTGCAGGGAACGCTAATCCTGATAGCGGCAGGCATGATAACACGACTGCTCGGTTTTATTAACCGGCTGGTTTTAGCTCGGTTTATGGGTGAGGAAGGTATCGGTTTGTATATGATGGCACTTCCCACCCTATTTCTGGTTATCACGGTGACACAGCTTGGTCTTCCGGTTGCCATTTCCAAGCGTGTATCTGAAGCGGAAGCCAAAAATGATCAAGCTAAAATCAAACGAATTCTTGTCATATCATTGCTCATAACGGGCATCACGAGTATTGTTTTCACCATTGGCATGGTTATGGCCGCACCATTTATTGCCACAACATTGCTGACGGATGAGCGGACACTCTATCCATTGATCGCCATTAGCCCCATTGTCCCAATCATTGCCATATCCTCCGTTCTCAAAGGCTATTTTCAGGGACGGCAGAATATGAAACCGCAAAGCTTTGCACTCGTCATTGAACAACTTGTCCGGATCACCTGTGTTGCTTTTTTTATAAAATTATTGCTTCCTTACGGCGTTGAGTTTGCTGCTGCCGGTGCCATGTTCAGTGTGATACTCGGTGAACTGGCCTCCATGTCATATTTGACTGGTATATTTAAACGGCAAAAAATGATACGGGTGCGGCACCGTTTTTTTGACTATATTAAGTCCAGCAAAGATACAATGAAAGAACTGTTTTCCATTTCATTGCCAAGTACCGGTAGCGGGCTGATTGGCAGGATGTCCCATTTTCTGGAGCCGATTCTTGTTGCACAAAGTCTGGCCATTGCCGGCATCTCCAGTTCACTGGCAACGAAACAATATGGGGAGTTAACGGGCTATGTATTACCTTTACTTTTTTTGCCTACTTTTATTACCAATTCATTGTCAATTGCTTTAGTGCCGTCCATATCAGAAGCCGACGCACGTCAAAACAAACAGCTTATTCATTACCGGGTTCATCAGTCAATCCGAATTTCATTTGCTTCGGGTGCGATTGCCACTGTTGTGCTTACTTTATTTGCATCGCCAATATTAACGTATATGTATGGGACCGCAAATGCAAGTCATTTTTTAGTGTTAATGGCACCTTTTTTTATCTTGCTTTATATTCAATCACCATTACAGGCTGCATTGCAGGCGCTCGACTTGGCAAGACCGGCCATGTGGAACAGTTTAATCGGAGCAGCCATCAAACTAACTGTGCTCTTTTTACTGGCATCGAATCCTAACTTTGGCATAAATGGGGTCGCCATTGCCATGTCCGTTGGTGTTATCCTTGTTACATTGCTGCATCTGGCAAGTCTTTACAAGGAAATCGGATTTATGATAGCGGGCAGGGATTTGCTGAAAATGGGGCTACTCGTCACCCTGACGTGGTTATCCGGAAAATTCTTACGGGATGTCTTTACTGGCATGGACTCGAACCTGTTTATTTTCATCCTGATGCTCATGGCCTTGCTGGTCATTTATATCATGCTGCTTTTCTTCTTAAGGTTCCTGACAAAGGAAGAATTAAGCCAAATACCCATCCTGCAAAAGTGGTTCTCATGAACAGAACTAAAAAACATAACGCCCCGCATACCGGCGTTATGTTTTGTATTTAAACTATGTTAAACAATTTTTAAATACAAAACCCTTTTCGTAAATTTGTTGCTCTGTAGAAACGCAGTTGAGATAAACTGCGACGTAACGAAAATTTTCATATAGCGGCTTATGCCACTCTGATTACCGCTGAGTGCTTTGAAACGCTCCGGCAATATACTTGGTGCTCGTCGTGTTGCAAGACTTTTCGAAGTAGCAGCACTCTTCACAACTCGTAGCGTATTCGGTGGAAGCTTTGGCTCGTCGCTTTCCATGGGCACGGCCTCGGGCCAACAGGACGTTGGTCACAAAGGCGTTGCCACAGGACGTGGCGTTCTTAGCCTTTGAACCATGCTTCCTGCGGGGTCTTCGGACACGTGACTGTTCTGATTGAGTCTACGTATATTGCCTCCGCTAGCGATATAATTGACTTTAAACCAGTGGAAAGCGAGTGTATTTCCTGAGCGACGAATCCTTATATTCGGGAACAGTCCTCCGCGCCAATCAAACGCTGCAATGGAGCAGGAAACATACAGTAAAGTGTTTCAGCGGCAAGACAATTATAATCCGGCTTCTCGATTTAATGGTTAAGAAATCTGGTTTTTTCCGGTATAAAGCATTTTGTTCTTTTGCAAGATGTGCGCGTAAAATCTAGCGGAGGAAATACACGGAGACTCCTGCGGGAGCAGAGGCATCGGTGAGACCCCGCAGTGCGCCAGCACAAAGCAAAGCTTCCATGAGTATGCTTCGTCCTGCGAGGAGTGCTACTTCTCGCAATCACTTGCAACACGACGAGCACGAGGAGGCTCACCAGCCGCCCGCGGAAAGCGTAGTGTATTTCCGTAGCGGCAATCCAACCACCATCTCAATCTACGTCGCAGTTTATGAATTTTGTGTCAAAAACTACAACCTTTTAGAAAACAGCGAAATTCTAAGATATATATGGAACCAAATACCGGATGTAAATATAAACCGTCGCTACCGCGAGTGATAAAACCACAAAAGGAATCCCGTACAGCATAAAACGGATAAACGATATTTTTTGGTCCGCACCTTCTGCAAGTCCTGCCACGACCACATTAGCTGAAGCTCCGACAAGTGTTGCATTTCCTCCAAGACAGGCACCCAATGCCAATGACCACCATATCGGATCCAAATAAACCATGCCATAACCTTCAAATTCTTCAACGACCGGAATCATTGCCGCCACAAACGGGATGTTATCAACAACACCCGAGAACAGCCCGGACACCCATAAAATTAAAAGAGCTGTCGCAGCAAAATCACCATCTGTCCAAAGAATGATTGCTCTCGCCAGTTCATCAATAATCCCCGCTGATTCGAGTCCGCCTACTAGTGCAAAAAGCCCGATAAAGAAAAATAAGGTCACCCATTCAACTTGGGAAAAAACGTGTTCCACAGCCAATTCCTTTTCCGTCAACAGAAGCAGCAGCACAGCTCCACTTAAGGCGATAACAGTCAGATCAATATGCAGAAATGGCTGCAGCAGAAAACCAGCTAATGTCATAATCAGGACGGCTATTGATTGATACAACATCGGAGAGCGCACAAGATAAGCGGATGCATCAGCTTTCATCAACTCTTCTGTGTTGCCATTTCCGGTTCGCAATGACCGCCTGAACAAAGGCAATACTACCACTAGCATCACCATAAACATAATGAGAGCGACCGGTGCCATATGATTGAGAAATGACAGGAATGTCAAATGATCAACAGCCTGTCCGATCATAATATTCGGCGGATCCCCGATAAGTGTTGCAGCGCCGCCAATATTGGAACTGAAAATGACAACAAGCAAATAGGGAAACGCCGGCAAACCAAGCTGCTTGGTAATCTTCAAGACAATCGGCGCCAATATCAGCACTGTCGTTACATTATCCAACAACGCTGAGCCAATGGCGGTCAATATGCTGACACCCATTAAAAGCGGAACAGGCGAACCACGCACTTGCTGGGCGAACCGGACGGCAATAAACGAAAACAGCCCCGTTTTCTCAGTAATAGAAATAAGCACCATCATGGAAAACAGTAATGCAATCGTATTCCAGTCAATATAGGATGTAAACACATCATTGACACTGTATATGCCGGTTAATAACAGCAATGTTCCACCTGCCATTGCTACAACTGCCCGGTTTATTTTCTCTGTCATGATAAATATATAACTAACAGCAAAAATGACTCCCGCTAATATAACGTCCATACAGCATCCTCTTTCAGCATAATAAGTTGTTCTTCTTAACAATATATGCTGCAGAACACAAAATATTTTCAGTCTATTTTTCTGTTTAGACGAATAGGCTAATGATACATGGACAATCATTTGGAGGGAGGCTGAACAACGTGCGGAAACAACAATTTGTTGCCCTGCTGTATGGATGGATTATCATTCTCGGACTATTATTACTGACAAGTATTTTTCTCGCGTTTTTACTTCGATTTACAGCAATGAATGAAGTGACCCTATCATGGATCACACTAGCGGTTGGGTTAGTCAGCTTATTCGTCGGCGGAATTGTTGCCGGTGTTAAAGGTAAAGAAAAAGGCTGGGTTATTGGAGCCATAACAGGGGCAGGTTTTACACTTTTTACATTCCTTGTCCAATACCTGGGTTATCAACAAGGGTTCTCACTGGACCAATCACTGCACCATGCAGGCTTTATACTGGCAGCACTCCTTGGCGGGGTTATTGGAGTGAATGTGATCAAATCAGAAAGCTGAAATAAAAAAAGAAGTCAGTCCCGGATGAACTGGCTTCTTTTTCTTGTTTTGAAAACGATCAATCAAACGTTTACTTTTCTTTATGTATAAATCATAAAGTGTTATTGTTCATTATCGTTTCTGACTTCCCGGATGGCTGATCGGTCATACGTCAGTCTCGGCCCGTCGCCGGGTTGAAGTACAACTGTGTTTTCATCAATCGCATGAATCTCTGCATGGAATCCGCCGATTGTCACCACTTTGTCACCCTTTTGCAAATCGGATTGCATTTGTCTAACTTGCTTTTGCCGCTTTTGCTGCGGACGGATAAGCAGAAAGTAAAAAATGACAAACATTAAAATAATCGGTAATAACGATGCCAGGGTTCCCATTCATTGTTCCCTCCTTCTACTAAAAGTTCTTCGCATTCTGTTTATTAAAACCATATTGTTCAAAGAATGCCTCTCTAAAATCAGCGAGTCGATCTTCAGCAATAGCTGCTCGTACCTGCTCCATTAATTTTAACAGAAAATATAAGTTATGGTAAGTAGTAAGCCTGAATCCGAATGTTTCATTACATTTTATTAAGTGACGAATGTAGGCACGGGTATAATTTTGGCATACATGGCAATCACAATTTTCATCAATCGGATTAAAATCCCGGGCGTATTTGGCATTGCGCACAACCAATCGGCCATTAGATGTCATGCAAGTCCCATTGCGCGCTATACGTGTCGGCAACACGCAATCAAACATATCAATGCCACGGATAGCGCCATCAATCAACGAATCCGGTGATCCGACACCCATTAGATAACGTGGCTTATCAGCAGGCAGAAGCGGTGTTGTAAACTCCAGCACCCGGTTCATGGTATCTTTTGGTTCGCCGACAGAGAGGCCTCCGATGGCATACCCAGGAAAATCCAGGGACACCAACTCTTCTGCAGCCTGCTTTCTTAGATCCTTATATTCACCGCCTTGGACAATGCCGAACAGCCCTTGCTCAGAAGGCCGTTCGTGGGCGTTCAAACAACGTTCCGCCCAGCGTGATGTCCGTTCCACAGAGGCTTTCATATAATCATGTGAAGCCGGATATGGTGGGCATTCATCAAATGCCATCATAATATCCGAGCCAAGAGCATTTTGAATGGTCATAGCCTTTTCAGGTGAAAGAAACAGTTTCTCTCCGCTCAAATGATTCCGGAAATGGACACCTTCTTCCTTAATATTCCGCATATCACTTAAACTGAAAACCTGGAATCCGCCCGAATCAGTCAAAATTGCCCCATCCCAGTTCATAAACTGATGAAGCCCGCCAGCTTCTTGAATAATATCTTCACCTGGACGCAGCCACAAATGGTACGTATTGGAAAGAATCATGTTCGCATTCATTTCCTTTAACTCATCCGGGCTCATAGTTTTAACAGTTGCCAGCGTTCCGACAGGCATAAATGCTGGCGTATCAAAAGACCCATGCGGTGTATGAACTTTCCCGAGGCGCGCCCCTGTCTGTTTGCATGTTTTAATATGTTCGTACGTAACTGCAGTCATTAGCCATCCAATCCTTTATTATAAAGTGAAACTTCATTCAGTGGAATCGTATTTTATTCCGCTGAATGTTAGTTGAACAGAATCGGGCATTTAGGGGCAGTTGTCAGGCGTACTGGGCCTGACTAGAGCCCCTTACATGCGGGATAAAATAAGCATCGCGTCTCCAAAGCTGAAAAACCGGTATCTTTCCTGAACAGCTTCGTTATATGCTTTCAAAATGTTTCCCCTGCCGGCTAATGCACTGACCATCATAATTAACGTCGATTTAGGCAGGTGAAAGTTTGTGATCAGCCCGTCAATGGCTTGAAATTTATACGGCGGGTAGATAAAAATATCGGTCCAGCCGCTTGATTTTACAAATTGGCCATCATGGTCACGGGCGATCGTCTCCAAAGTCCGTGTAGAGGTTGTACCAACTGTTATAATCCTACCGCCATGTTCTCTGACAGAGGTCAGGGCATCAGCTGTTTCTTCCGACATTTGGTAAAACTCAGCATGCATTTGATGGTCTTCAATTTTATCAGCACTTACCGGTCTAAACGTTCCCAGACCAACATGCAGTGTAATAAATTCAATGGTCACGCCCATCGCCCGAATCTCATCAAGCAGTTCGTTCGTGAAATGCAAACCCGCAGTCGGAGCAGCAGCCGATCCTTCTTCTCTTGCATACACCGTCTGGTATCGTTCTTTCTCAGGCAATTGTTCCTTTATATAAGGCGGCAGCGGCATTTCCCCGAGTTCATTTAGTATTTCATAAAAAATGCCTTCATATTCCATTTGTAAAACCCGGCCGCCGTGATCTTTAATGCCAGTGCATGTTGCGCGGATTTTTCCATCCCCAAAGACAATAACAGTCCCTATTTTAATTTTTTTGGCGGGTTTCATAAGAACTTCCCATGTATCCTTTTCCTGCTGATGGAGCAGCAAGACTTCCACTTTTGCTCCTGTACCCTCTTTGATGCCATATAATCGCGCAGGCAGAACTCGCGTGTCATTCAGTACAAGACAGTCACCTTTTTTCAGGTAGTTTTTAATATCGGGAAATTGTTTATGTGCCACTTCTCCTGTATCAGGATGTAAAACGAGCAACCGGGACGCGGCACGATTTTTCAATGGTGTCTGTGCAATTAATTCTTCCGGTAGGTTAAAATCAAAATCCTCTATATTCATGATGCGCTCCTAACTGTGTCTAGCGAAATTTTCCTATGATGAAAAAGATAAGCGACAAAATAATGCTCACGACTATTGAGGTCATAATCGGGAAATGAAACGTGAAATTTTCACGTTTGATTGTGATATCCCCGGGTAATTTGCCGATAAGTGACCATATGACACCAATTACCACAAACATAATACCAAGGATAATAAATAGTTTACCCATGTTCATCCGTCATCTTTCCTTATGCCAAAATGCTGGTATGCTTTTGGTGTCACGACGCGTCCGCGTGGCGTGCGCTGAATAAAACCGATTTGCAGTAAATACGGTTCATACACATCTTCAATCGTCTGTGATTCTTCACCGATAGTTGCTCCAATCGTATCCAACCCAACTGGTCCGCCTTGAAAGCTATCGATAATGGAAGTCAGCAGTTTATGATCAATATGGTCCAGTCCTGCCTCATCAACCTGCAACATGTCCAATGCCTCGTCAGCTGTCTGTAAACTAATTTCTGTTTCCCCTTTAACTTGTGAAATATCCCGAATTCGTTTCAGAAGCCTGTTGGCAATCCGAGGCGTACCCCTTGAACGGCCGGCGATTTCCCGGGCAGCTTCATGTGTAATCTTTGCTCCGAAAATTTCTGAAGTCCGCTCAACAATATCACACAATTCCTCTGTCCCATAAAACTCCAGTCGGCTTAGAACGCCAAAACGATCGCGCAATGGTGCTGACAGTAATCCTGCCCTTGTGGTTGCACCCACAAGTGTAAATGGCGGCAAATCAATTTGTACGGACCGGGCACTTGGTCCGCTACCAATGACAATATCAATAAAAAAATCTTCCATGGCAGGATACAAAATTTCTTCAACAGATCGCGGCAAACGGTGTACCTCGTCAATAAACAGAACATCGCCAGGTTCAAGAGATGACAGGATGGCCGCCAAATCACCGGACCGTTCTATCGCCGGTCCTGAAGTTGATCGGAACTGCACCCCCATCTCATTGGCAATAATAGCTGCCAACGTCGTTTTACCAAGACCAGGCGGCCCATATAATAGTACATGGTCAAGGGGCTCCTCCCGCATTTTCGCAGCCTGAATAAAAATACTCAAATTATCTTTAACTTTCTTTTGACCGATATACTGATTCAAAATTGTGGGGCGGAGACTGAGTTCCACAGTGGAATCTTCATTCTGTAATTCACCTGTGACCATACGCTCATCCATCATCATCCCACCTTGTTATTTTCTCATAAGTAATGCTAATGCTTTTCGTACCATCTCATCTGTATTTTGGGTGTCTTCTTGTTTCAGTTCAGGAATAATGGATTTAATCTCACGTTCAGTATAGCCGAGTGATTTTAATGCTTCCTGAGCTTCCTGTATACCGCTCGCGTCTTCTCCGGATGGCGTATTCACGGAAGATTGGGCAGGCATTGATGCGAGGGCTGTCAATTTTCCTTTTAAATCCAGAATAATTTGTCTTGCTGTTTTTTTGCCGATGCCGGGAAAACTTGTCAGAAACTTGTCATCTTCTCGTTCAATGGCCTCAATGAACGCTTGCGTATCAACGCTTCCCAAAATGGCCAGCGCACCTTTTGGCCCGATACCTGATACAGAAATGAGCTTTGTGAACAGCAATTTTTCATCGTCATTCCGAAACCCGTACAGAACCTGTGTATCTTCACGAACATAATGATATGTATGAATCGTTACCTGGTTATCCAATGATGCCTGAAACGCGAATGGAGTGGCACAGACAATCTCATATCCAACTCCATGCACATCAACAATCACAGCATCTTCATGGATTTGAACTAAAGTCCCTTTTATATAAGCAATCATGTGACGTTCTCCTTTACAACCCTTTAGCCAGTTTAACACAACCAGCCACTAAAGGCAGAAAGAAAACTCCTATTCTTACTAAATAAGAATAGAAGCCTCTCCCTGCCTCTTGATTACTCTGAGATTTCCATGTTGTGATGGATGTCCTGTGTATCTTCACTGTCTTCCAGCATCTCAATCAAGTTTAACATTTTTTGCTTTTCATCTTCGGAGGGGGCGCTATATGTTTGCGGAAAATAAGTCACGTCGGCTTCGGCAAGCTCATAATGGTTGTCACGCAAATAATCACGGACACTTTGAAAATTTTCGGGATCCGTATAAATCTCGTAGGCTTCATCTTCAATACTGATATCATCGGCTCCCGCTTCAATTGCTTCCAGGCTAATGTCATCTTCGTCAATGGATCCATTCTTATCTTCCACGACGATATAACCTTTTCGGTCAAACATAAATGTGACACTGCCATTTTCTCCGAGATTGCCGTTATTTTTTTTGAACGCATGCCTGATTTCAGAAGCCGTACGGTTTTTATTATCCGTCAATGCATTGACAATTACAGCAATACCGCCCGGCCCATAGCCTTCATATGTGATTTCTTCATAATGAACCCCATCAAGATCACCCGTCGCTTTTTTGATGGCGCGGTCAATGTTATCGTTGGGCATATTATCCGCTTTAGCCTTATCAACCGCTGTCCTAAGCGAGGCGTTCATATCAAGGTCTCCCCCGCCTTCCTTAGCGGCCGTATATATATTTTTGGCATGATGCATAAAAATTTTGCCTTTTTTGGCATCCTGAGCATTTTTCCTTCGTTGTATGTTATGCCATTTGGAATGACCAGCCATAGGACATTCTCCTCTCTCCAGAACTTTCTTTATAACTATACCAAAAAACCAGCCATCAATAAAGCGAAACTTCATTCAATGGATGCTTTTCCCATTGAATGTTAGTTGAGCAGAATCGGGCTTTTATAGACAGTTAGCCACCGTCTTTTGGTGGTTTACTGTCCATTACATGCGTTTACGGACAGTTAACCGCTGGTCTTTGGCGGTTTACCGTCCGTAATTGTGAGAGCATTCATTTTTAAAAATGTTCTCTGTCCCTGTTAAAAAATTCGCGCAGAAATTCACGTGTGTCCCCATTTATTTGATCAAGTCGCGCATCTTTGTTACGCATGCGGTCCCAAAAGATCTCATCTGTATAAACATAAACCTCTTTGTTGGGAACCATTTCCTGCACTTCCTGTTCAACGCGTTCACGCATATCCGGTGGCGCATGGTCGCTCAGCATGATACCAACGACTACCCGCTCTTCCGATACGGCGACCTGTACCTGTCTGACATCGTTACGCTGTTTTAGGTGATTAGAAATGTTCAAAGACATTTCATTTGTGAATTTGTCACTTTGTCCATTCCGATCGCCGTTGTTCAACTCTTTCTGCTCACTTTGCGGGTAACCGCCGTCTTCATCAATTCCCTGATCTTCTGCCCCAAGCCGCTCGTTATGCTCTTTTTCCGATTCATAATGGATCGGCTGGGAATTCATATTTTGCCCAGAGTCTTGTTCCCCTGACTCATATTGTGCACAGCCAATCAGTAAAAACAAACAGACTGGAAACATCATCCATCTAATTATCTGCATAAAACAACCTCCCTTATCATTAGGTTGGATAAGCGAGGTTATTTTAAACAGTTAAATTAAGGAATTAATGATCTTTACGGTGAAATTGCTTTGCGGGTTGGCGCTTGTGTTCAGTACGGCGATGTGCTCTCTCAATAATCTCCTTGTCTTTATCTGGAATTTCTTCTCCATTCAGGTACGCATCAATTTTATCGTAGCTTGTGCCGATTTCTGCTTCATCTGTCTGTCCTTCCCAAAGCCCGGCACTAGGTTTTTTAGCTAAAATTTCATCGGGAACGCCCAAATAATCACCCATTTCCCTGACCTCTTGTTTTGTAAATTCCACTAGCGGAAGGATGTCGACACCACCGTCACCATATTTGGTGAAATAACCGATATACCACTCTGCCGCATTATCTGTCCCGACAACCAAATAATTATAATGGGCAGCAATCGTATAAAGGGTGCTCATTCTCAGACGTGCCCTGAGGTTGGCTCCAGCAAGCTGATCGTTTTCCTGTTCAAAAGCACTGTTCTGTTTTAATTGCCCGCTGATTGTCGAATACATGGTGTCATGTGTCTCCGTCAAATCAATAGTCAGCTCTTGAATTCCCGAGCTTTCAATCACCTTTTTTCCATGTGCCATATCCTCCGGGTTACTATTAAGCGGTAGCAAGACCCCAAGCGAATGGCTGGGGAAAGCTCGTTGAATCAAGTAAGCGACAACCGCTGAATCCAGTCCACCGCTGACACCGACCATTAACCCGTTAACACCAGCTTCACGTACATAATTCTGTAACCATTGTACAATGTCGTCTGCATTTTTTTTCATCATGATCACCCTATTTGTTCAAATTTCCTAAAGTTAGTTTAGCATAATTTGAGCCATTTTCAAAAAAGATTGGCGTTTTCTCCATTTTTCTTTCATTTCTGTAAAATAATCATATAAACCTGGCCTGAGTAACGTGCTGATGGATTCGGTCCACATAAGTTGTTTGCAGCACCTCCTTTTCGTGCAAAAAGAAGAGAGACGATCACTGTTCATCTCGTCTCCTTGCATGAATTCACTCACTTGTTGATTCTTCCTCATCTTCACGGAATCCTCCGTGGGACCCAGGCGGCTTCGGCATTGGCATGTGATCACCGGCGAAATGCGGATGACTTGTTGGCGGCATTTGTGGATAATGATAGCCTTGCTGCATCCCCATCGGATTTGGGGCATATTTTGGACTGTAGGATCCAAAATCATTCATATTGTGATGCTCTTTTGGTTTTACCGGCATTTCCATTTTTGACGACGATTCATCCGGTTTGGGCATATGACCATAGAACGGCGTTTGTGGCATGTGACCTTGCGGGTGGTACATCGGTTGCGGCATTGGCATTGGGTGATGTTGTTGATGCATTGGTTGCTGATACATTGGCATGTGCTTTGGCTTCGAACCACCACAGCCACAATCTTGCTGCCATCCGGAATAAGGACTAACTTGTGGCATTGGCATTGGCTGTTGATACATTGGCATGTGCTTTGATTTCGAACCTCCACACCCACAATCTTGCTGCCATCCGGAATATGGGTTTACTTGCGGCATTGGAGGCGGCGGGCATTTTTCCTGCTGATACATCGGCAGCATTGGTTTCGGGTGCGGCAGGTAATACTGTTTCTCAGGCGATTCTTCTTCTGGCTTTTTGTAGGCTGGTATTTGTGGGAGATTAATGTTGTAGTAATTCATTTCCTGTTCTACTGTTGACATCTTCTGCTGCATGGGCATTTTGGGCTTAATTTCTTTTGGCTGCTTAACATCATCTTCCTTCATAATCGGCATCGGTTTTGGCGACGTGTCCTTATACGGTTTTTCGACAGAAGGCATCTGTGTCTCTTTCTGAATTTCTTTCTTGTGCGTCCCCTCTTTTTTGACCGGTTTTGATGAGGCAGGAATTTTAATCTTCATACCTGGCATAATCATGTCCGGGCTTGACAATTGCGGGTTCAGCTGTTTCACCTGTTCAAAATCTGCCCCATATTGCTTTGCTATTTCCCATAATGTATCGCCTTTTTGTACAATGTGAATTCTCAACTCTCAACGAACTCCTTTCAATCCAGTTTCATTTCATACTGGGCAAATCGCTCATTATCAACATATGCAACGAAATGATAAATGTTGAACTAAAAAAGAAAAAACCGCCTGTCCCGATTAAGGTCAGACGGTTTCGATTATAGATCTATCTGATGAACAGGATATGTACCAAGAATCGTCACATCACACCCAAGGGCTTCCAGTTCAGCTTTGACCCCCGGAAATAAAACATCGTCATATGGCTGATTGACATCGACAATAAAAAAGTAATTCCCTAACCCTGTTTTCATTGGCCTTGATTCTATTTTCGAAAGGCTCATCTTACGCCATGCGAACGCTGCTAGCACTTGATACAAAGCACCGGCATAGTCACTCGGCAACGTAATCAATAAGCTTGTCTTTTCTGTTTCGGCTTCATGTTTAATGCGGATGATTTCTTTATCTTTTGCCAGCACCGCAAATCTGGTATGGTTATTCGGATAATCGTGGATATTTTCCTGATGGATCGTTAGTCCATATTCACTTGCGGCTAGTCTATTGCCAATAGCAGCTATACTTTCTCCACTTTCACTGACCATTTCCGCTGCCTTCCCGGTCGATGACGTGAAATTCATATTCGCATCCGGCATATGACTGTGCAGGAATTGGTGACATTGTGCAATGGCTTGACCATGTGAATAAACACTCGACAGTTCGGATAGTTCACCTGTAAATCCTGGTTTCACCAGCAAATGCTGCTGTATTGGCACAACAATCTCAGCCATGACCGGTAATCTGACCTGATGGACCAGATAATCAACTGTTAATTGCACCGTCCCTTCAATCGCATTTTCCAGCGGTACAACACCTATATCAATTTCGTCACGATAGACAGCATCAATGCATTCCGGAATAGTTGTAAAACTTTGTTTGTTTTCGCCATTAAAGGCGGTGTCCACCGCCAGTTTTGTAAACGTTCCACGCGGGCCTAAATAACCTATTTTCACCATATAAACGTCCCCCTGTCTGCAACATCCCATATTCCGACGCTCGTTACTCAATAAATTCAAATTCAAAATTCTTTAATCTGATTGTATCACCATCGCCCGCACCTCGTTGGCGTAAGGCCTCGTCCACGCCCATACCGCGCAGCTGTCGTGCAAAACGCTGGACCGATTCATCTTTTGTGAAATCTGTCATTCTGAACAGTTTCTCAACCTTGGCTCCTGATAAAACATAGACACCATCCGAATCTTTTGTAATCGTAAACGGTGTTTCTTCTTTTTGATACCGATAAACAACTTTCTCATCTGATTCCTCTAATTCCCGCTTATGGTACGGTGTCTTATCCAATAGATCTGCAACGGCAAACTCAAGCTCCTGGAGCCCATCCTTTGTCAATGCTGAAATCGGATAAACCGGATGCGCGTCATTTAATTTCTCCTTGAACTCACGAAGGTTTTCCGCCGCACCTGGCATGTCCATTTTATTGGCCGCAATGATTTGTGGTCGCTCCATCAGCCTTGTGTCATATTCCTTTAATTCACGATTGATTTTCACAAAATCCTCGTACGGGTCCCGTCCTTCAATTCCTGCCATATCGATGACATGCAGCATCACACGCGTACGTTCAACATGCCGCAAAAACTGATGCCCCAGACCAACGCCAGTATGAGCTCCCTCGATTAAACCAGGAAGATCGGCTATCACGAAACTGCGCTGATCAGCTGTATCAACAACCCCGAGATTAGGCGCCAGTGTCGTAAAATGATAGTCGGCCGTTTTCGGCTTAGCAGCACTGACAACAGACAATAGTGTGGACTTCCCGGCACTTGGAAAGCCAATCAATCCGACATCAGCAAGCACTTTCAACTCAACTTTAATTTGGCGTTCATGCCCTGGTTCACCATTTTCAGCGAGTTCAGGTGCGGGATTACGTGCTGTTGCAAAACGGGAATTACCGCGACCCCCGCGGCCGCCTTTGGCAATGACAGCTTCCTGTCCATGTCCCGTTAAATCAGCAATCACTTCCCCGGTATCCTCATCACTCACGGTCGTACCGGGTGGAACATCAACGACCAATGGTACCGCATTTTTACCATGTTTACTTTTGCTCATACCATTTTCGCCGCGTTTCGCTTTATAATGCCGTTTATAGCGGAAATCCATCAATGTGTTCAGCCCTTCATCAACCTTAAATATGACATCACCGCCATTCCCGCCATCTCCACCGGCAGGACCGCCTTTTGGCACATAGATTTCCCGACGGTAGGCAACAATACCATTCCCGCCATCTCCAGCCTTGACATAAACGCTAACCTGATCAACAAACATTTGCTATCCACCTCGTTTACATGGAATACTGACAGTACACTTGATTTTCTCATCCTGATAATGGACCGTCACATCATGACCCATGTTCTCCATCGTTTGCATGAATGATCGTTCATCCGCCAATTTTCCACTGACGGCAACTTCCAATTCGAGCGTATCTGAATCCGCATCGTACAGGTGTACATCAAGTTCATACAATGCCATCTCATCCGCTGCTTTCTTAATCTCTTTCATCACGTTTTGACAACGTTCTGCAAGCAGCTGATCCACTGAAGCCAACTTTTCATTTTCAGTATGTATATGGTAGGTTAACCGAAAATTCGTATGTAAGAAATTAAATTGCAGTATAGATAATGCAAACGCCGGTACATTCAAATGAATCAGTTTACCCTCTTCCTGCAGCTCCTCCATATAAGCCTTTAATTTGACTTGTACTTTGTCTGTTTTCCCCATACTTAAATATCCCTGCACAATCTGCAAATGGTTCATCAAATCGTGCCGGTAATGGCGGAGCAGTTCGATAACGTCTTTATCATCCATATTACTCCCCTCCAACAGTAAGAAAAGTATAGCAAAAAATGAGCCCTACTACCAAAAAAACCCCAGCCAAAAACTGACTGGAGTTCATTTTTAATTCAGCGGGCTCAGGCCTCTTTAGCGACCGGATAAACACTGACTTTCTTACGGTCACGTCCAACGCGCTCATATTTGACAACACCTTCAATTTTGGAGAACAATGTATCATCTCCGCCACGGCTGACATTCATACCCGGATAGATTTTTGTCCCACGTTGCCGGAACAAAATACTTCCGCTATTTACGAATTGACCGTCGGCACGTTTTGCTCCAAGGCGTTTCGATTCAGAATCACGACCGTTTTTCGTACTTCCGGCTCCTTTTTTCTGAGAGAAAAATTGCAAATCCAAACGTAGCATTATATCGCACCTCCCTGTTTTAGTCCTCAATTTTAATAAATTCACTGTATTCCTGTTCGATTGTTTGCAGGGAAACAAGCATCCCTTCAAGCAATAGCTGGACGTTTTCCATCGATTTATCCGGTATGCCATTCGGAACCGTCACTCGAAGGAAGCCTCCTTCATCACCCTGCTCAATCTTAATATCCGCATCACATAATGTCATGACTGCATTAACAGATCCAAACGACACAGCCGAAACACCCGCACACACTAGGTCATAGCCGTGAGGACCACTAGCTGCATGTCCGGACAATTCGAACTGGTTTATGCGACCATTTTTTCTCTTGACACTGACATTAATCATAATTTATAACCTTTATGCATTAATTTTGTCAATAACTAATTTGGTATATGGCTGACGATGGCCTTGTTTACGATGATAATTTTTCTTCGGCTTATATTTGAAAACATCGATCTTTTTCTGACGACCATGTTTTTCAACTTTTGCCGTGACAGAAGCACCATCAACATACGGCGCGCCGACTTTCGCATCGTCGCCACCGACGAATAAAACCTGCTCAAATGTAACCGTTTCTTCAGGCTCGGCTACAACTTTTTCGACATAAACTTCCTGTCCCTCAGTCACTTTAATTTGCTTGCCGCCTGTTTCAATAATTGCGTACATGTTTGCACCTCCCTAAATAACTAAGACTCGCCATACAGGTATTCCTTAATGGAATTTAGAAACCTGCTCTGAGCGGTTGTAGCACTGGTGCTACGATGAATAACGTATAAATATTACCATGATTTAAATTCAGTTGTCAAGCTTTGCCGGAAACCAATTCATCAAGATACCTGACTAATAATCTCACCAATGGATTGACGGTAATACTGTCCATGAAAATAACTGTAGAGGCACTCCATCTCATCCATCTGCCGCCTGCGACCACCCGGGAGTATCACATATATCGTATGGGTTTTGTCCCTGCGAAAACAGCTGAATATGTCCATTAAAATAGCATGGTGTGACACTTCAATTGGCTGAACGCGTCTGAGGTGATTTTCCCCGTGATAGCGCAGCAAAAGAAAGCGTATAAACACGTAATAGCGCTGCTTCCAGTCTCTTCTGTTTTCCATCACCAAAAACGAAAACAACAGAAATGCACTGAGTGTAAATGGCATGAAAAACAGCACAAAAAGCGCCAGGATCACATTCAAAATCATCGAAAACATGATGGAGTAATCATACGCTTTGCGATATGGCAGTTTCTCGGAAAGCACCAACAGTACCAGTTTACCACCGTCCAGAGGCCAGACAGGCAACAAATTGAACAACAGGATCGCCGTATTATAAACATACGCCGTTTCAACAATGAAAGGTGGAATAATCTCGCTTCCGGAGAGCAAAAACAAGACCAAATAAATGAATAGATGCTGGAGCGGTCCCGCCAATGTCACACATACTTCTTCATGAAACGGCCTTGTGCCATGTTCATCCGTATCCATAACACCGCCAAATATCCATAGCATGATTCCGCGAATCCGCCAGCCGAACCATTTAGCTGCTGTAAAATGCCCCAGTTCATGGATCAGGACAATCGTTAGTATAACCATCAGTTCAATAAATGTACCGGTTAAAAATGAAATGATGATAAATATTAACAGTATGGGGTGGATATGGACTGCCGGCATAAATTTACGGCCTGTCATCAACTTGAATCACCTGTACAGGATCCACATACGAATTGTTTTGTTCAATAGCAAAATAAACATTTTTATGTTCGGCATCCGGATTGAATAAACCAACTTTTTGACCATTGTCAATAAACTGATACAAGTGAACGTCAATCGAACTTAAATTCCCGTATACTGTTTTACTGTTATCGGCATGCTGGACAATAACCGTTTTACCATGTTCCTGATCATTACCAGAAAACGTGACCACGCCGCCCTTGAGAGCTGAAACATCTGTCTCGTTCTCAGGTGAAAGCATGATCCCCGTTCCATTGGCCTGGAACGATTCCGAAACGGTAGCGCTGACTGGAAGTGCCAAGGCCTGTCCCTTGTCGGAAGATTGGGATGATAAAGCCATCGGTGCCCCGAACGACTCCTGATACCATTGGTTGACACGGGCAAACGGAAACTCTTCTGTCAAGGTATTGGTTGTCCATTTTTTCGGTTCGGAAAGTAGTTCAGAATCCGTCTGAAACAGCAGGGCTGCAGCGAAAAAAAGCATTGCTGATAATATCCCTTTAATGGTAAGTCCGGTAATACGCACACTTTTACGCTTTGATAAACCTGTATCATCCGTGAAGACGGGGGAGTAGCCATGTTTTTCTTCTTCTTGTGGAAAGGATGATGACAGCATTTGTTTAGTAGCGTTTTGACCGGAGGCAGTTCCGCGCACCTTTTTTCGCTGATTAATCGATTTTCTTACTTTTTTTATTCCTTTATCCATTCTTTTCACAACCCTTGTCACGCTTTTGTACAAGTGTATGAGTTGTGAGAGGATGTTATGATACAACGTTCTGAAAGTTTTGGTTCATGCAGCAAGCTGCAGCGCTTTTACATGTGGGCGATTCGATCAGGAACCTAGTCGGAAAAACTTTTTCACCCGTTGAAACATCCCTTTTTCATTTTCCAGTGACTGAAGCGGAACTGTTTCACCCAGCATCCGGCGTGCAATATTCCGATACGCAACAGAAGCTTTTGAACTTCCTTGAAGTGCCACAGGTTCACCGTTATTGGATGCTTTGATAACGGCATCATCGTCAATTACAATTCCGATTAAATCGATCGAAAGTATTTGCATGATATCATCTATATCCAGCATATCACCATTTTTTATCATATGGTTCCGAATGCGGTTAATGACCATTTTCGGCGGATCGATCGCCTCGTTTTCCAATAAACCGACAATGCGATCGGCATCTCTGACACTGGATTTTTCCGGGGTTGTAATGACAATGGCTTTATCGGCGCCGGCAATCGCATTTTGGAAACCTTGTTCGATTCCTGCCGGACAATCAATAATGATATAATCATAGGTTTGTTTCAATTCCTGAATGATTTTTTTCATACCTTCAGTTGTAACAGCTGATTTATCACTCGTCTGTGCTGCAGGTAAAAGTGTCAAATCGTCAAATCGTTTGTCTTTGATCAATGCTTGTCCGAGTTTACAGCGCTCTTCAATGACATCCACAATATCATAAATGATCCGGTTTTCCAGACCCATTATAACATCCAGATTTCTGAGGCCAATATCGGTGTCAATCAGACAGACTTTTTTCTCCATTAGAGCCAGAGCTGTACCAATGTTTGCTGTTGTGGTCGTTTTACCTACTCCGCCTTTACCGGACGTAATGACTATCGCTTCACCCATTCAGTATTCTCCTTTCAAACCCGCTTATACCTTTTCGTTTATGTGAAAGAACCTGAAGCCGATCAATGACGATCTTATCCTGTCCCTCATCAATGAGCCCGCATTCCATGTAGACCCCTTCCGTTTCATAGTCTGGTGCGCGACTGATATAATCGGCTATTCTGAGCTGACTCGGTTTCATATAGGAAGCAGCGATGATTGCTTCACGGTCGCCATTCGAACCCGCATGCGCTATCCCAAACAGATTCCCCATGATGAACACATTGCCTGTTGTCACAACTCTTCCGCCAGGATTGACATCTCCAATTAACAGCAAATCACCGACATTTTCCAACACCTGCCCGGATCGTACCATTCTATTAATCACCTTGACGTCACTATTTTCCTTCCATGTCAAGGCTTCATCCCGATGAATAACGTTGGAATCAAAAAAATCGATCGTGAAGCGGTTTTTACCCCCAATTAATTCACGCAGTTGTTGCTTTTGCCGTTCATTAATATACCGATCTCCTAGTTTCACGGTCATCGGGACGACTGGTTCATCTTTTTTTGGATTGTATTCCGAAAGCTTATCACCGAGCTCTTTCATGACATCCTCAAACGATCCGCGGTCATTTATGAATAGCGTCAATCCATCTTTTGTACCTTTAATTGTAATCGATTGGTTTTCCTCAAGCACGTTTATGTTCACCTCAAAATTCTCCCTGACATTACAGACGATTAAATTTCGTGCTGTCCGATAGTTGTTCATCTTTCCATCTGATTAGCCGCTTCGTGAAAATAGGATATAAAACGAGTAAAAATGCAACATTTGCAATAACTGTTGGCACCAGTCTATCAACCAAATAATCTTTCCAGACTAACTCAGCTACTCCGGTAACGGAAAAGATAAGGTTGATAAAAATCTCAACAAATATTAACCCTACAGTTCCAAGCAAAATCGTTACAAAAAAATTGGCGTGCCATATTTTTGTCATGCCATGGATCATATAGGCGATGAATGCATAGCTGAACATGTACACACCTAAAATCCCGGTATAAACGATATCTGTCAAGAGACCAAACAACAATCCGTAAAATACGGAAAAATGAGTATCTCCCCTGTCATAAAAAATAGCAAGCAGAACAAGAAATACGAACACCCAGTGGGAAACGAACACCAGGTCACCTTTCAGTAGAGAAACAGGCAATATATCCAGCGCAACGCCTTCGATAACGAGCAGAAGAAAAAGTATCAATGGAATCAGCAATCGTTTCATCACGATTCATCCTCCCCGTTTCCTTCTGAATCATTATCGTCCGGCTGTTGCCGCTCGACCACGATTACGTTATTAATATCATACATATCGACCAGTGGTTCAACAAAGGCCATTCGCGTCAAGCCATATTCATCAGGCTTCACTTCTTTAACCTTACCGATTTGCAGGCCTGCCGGAAAGACACCGCCCATCCCGGAGGATAAGACCAATTCTCCTTCTTCCAGGTCCTTGTCCGACTCCTCAATAATTCGGAACAAAAGGTGATCTGATTCGTTGTCGTACCCTTCAATCATACCAAAAACATCGTCTTCCTTTTCTCTGGAAATGGTAGCGGATATACGGTTAAACTGATCGAAGCCGGTTAGTAATTTTACTGTTGATGTGAATTTTGAAGGCGTCTCTACCTTACCGACCATCCCCTCAGCAGTCATTACCGCCATATTTTCTTCAATACCGTCCTGGGTTCCTTTGTTGATAGTAACCTGTTCAATCCATCGTTCGGAAGACCGGGATATAACGGTCGCCTGAATCGGGTTGTACTCGCGGATTGATTCCGTCTTCTCCAATGTATCCCTTAGTTCAGCATTATCCTCTTTTAATTCCTGCACATCATATTGCAAACTTTTATATTCCGCTATTTTATCACGTAGTATTTTATTTTCTTCATAGGTGTTCTTGATGTCATCAATGTTTTTAAAAACACCTGTTACATAACTAACCGGTGTGTGTATTAAGTTCTGTGCCCATCCAACGGTATCTTTGATGAATTGTTCTGCTGTTGTCTCGTCATCCCTGTCCTGTAATGAATATCCGATCAGCCCTACAAGAACAATAATGCCAATCAACAGGATAAATAATCTCTTTTTTTGTATAAGCTTCATGTGAACACCTGCTTACTCAACGGTTGGACGGGAAGATACATTCGGATGGGAACGGAAATGATGAATGTATTCCAGTGATTTACCTGTACCGATTGCTACACTTTCCAAAGGGTCATCCGTAACAAATACAGGCATTTTCGTCTCATCGCTAACCATTTTATCTAAGTTTCTTAATAGAGAGCCACCACCTGACAAGACAATTCCACGGTCCATGATATCAGCAGCAAGTTCCGGTGGTGTTGTTTCCAATGTACTTTTCACAGCTTCAGTGATCGCTTCAACCGTATCATGTAACGAACCGGCGATCTCTCTGGATGTAACGGTAATGGTTTTCGGCAGGCCTGTAAGCAGATCGCGGCCCCGAATATCCATTTCGACATCTTCCGCAACTTCTCCCGCGACGCCGATATCCAATTTAATTGACTCGGCAGACCGCTCACCAATCAGCAGGTTATAATGCTTGCGAATATAATTTGTGATCGATTCATCCATATTATCACCTGCTGTACGAATCGAACGGCTTGTTACGATCCCGCCAAGTGAGATAACAGCAACTTCAGTTGTGCCACCGCCGATATCCACAATCATGCTACCCGTCGGCTCCCAGACAGGCAAACCCGCCCCAATCCCCGCTGCAAAAGGTTCAGCAATGGGAAAGGCATCTTTTGCCCCGGCCTGTTTTGTCGCATCAACGACAGCACGCTCCTCTACCATTGTAATGCCTGATGGAACACATATCATCACATTTGGTTTTTTAGCAAAGAGCGATCTTCTACTCATGGCCTTCTTAATAAAATATTGCATCATAACAGCGGTTGTATCATAGTCGGCAATAACACCGTCTTTCATCGGCCTGACAACTGAGATATTACCAGGGGTCCGGCCAATCATATTCCTGGCTGATTTTCCGACTGCTTCAATTTCCCCTGTCTCAATATTTTTAGCTACGACCGTCGGTTCTCGGACAACAACACCCTTTCCTTTCACAAAAACAAGTGTGTTGGCTGTCCCCAGGTCTATTCCTAAATCCTGTGACAAACTGAATCTTCCCAAAACAATCTTCCTTTCCAATCACCATTCATTGGTTCCTCAGCAAATGTAACGAAGCATCTATCATCATATATCATATGTAGTCATCATCAATTGAACCCAATCCATTATTTTAAACTTGTTGACATGGAAAGTAAATATTCACATGACATAAAGCAGACGAAGCGCCAATCTCATCTCAAAAATTAGAAACTGGCGCTGACTTAATGACGTCTATTCAATTATACGAAAAAAATAAAAAAATAGATAGTGTTTATAGATAACCTTTTTCTTTTAGCGAAATAAATTTCCGATCGCCGATGACCAAATGGTCCAAAAGTTCGATGCCGATCATTTTACCTGATTCTACCAGACGTCTTGTCACATGAATATCTTCCTGGGAAGGTGCCGGGTCCCCGCTTGGGTGGTTATGTGCGCAAATGATAGAAGCTGCTGAGCGTTTGACGGCTTCCCTGTAAATTTCACGCGGGTGTACAATCGAAGCATTCAGACTCCCTACGAAAATCGTTTGTCTATGGATAACCTGGTTTTTCGTGTTCAAAAATAAAACCACAAAGTGCTCCTGATTCAAATCCCGCATATCTTCCATAACATAGTCCGCCCCGTCCTCCGGCGAGCGTATAACATACCGACTATCGGGCTGATACTGATTCATACGTTTCCCCAGCTCCAAAGCAGACAGCAACAATACACCTTTGGCAGTCCCAATACCCTTTATAGCCATCAATTCCTCAATTGTAGCATCCTTTAATAAGTTGAGTCCTTCAAAATGCATTAAAATCCGGTTTGACAGGACCATAACGGATTCGTTCTTCGTTCCGCTGCCCATCAAAATGGCAAGCAATTCCTGATTGGATAAATGGCCTGGCCCATGTTTGAGTAAACGCTCCCGGGGCCGGTCTTCTTTCGGTACATCCTTGATCATGATTGACGGTGAGCTCATTCAAAGTCCTCCCTATGCTAAGATACGCTTATCGTACCCGTTTCTTTTTGCTGGGACAACTTGATAAAAACGCATTGTTGGCGGCTCATTGCCCGAATTATTTAAAATCCTCCTGGTCAAAATTTATTTTTGACACCAGTCAGACGTACCAAAACATAAAATTGCTGACTTTATTAAAAAATCGAAAATCTGTATGATCATGTTACAGCCAGTTGATGGTATTGTTCCCACAAATGAAGCAATATGACCTGATCCTGCCACTGATCCGCCTCTCCCATCTGTTGATACTGTTCTGTTAAAACGTTCGTCAAATCGGTGAGTGACTCTGTCTTTTCCGGAATAGCATTGACAACGTCCGACCATGCTTTCTTGGATAGGGAATCACCGTTACTTATCGTCTCAACCGCTTCATGCCATTGCTTTTGATAATCCTGAAGCCATGCTTTTTCGTCATCCGGCAGATTGAATTCATTTGCTTCTGTCTGCCACGCTTTAACATAAACGTCCAACCCCTCATCAGCGAATGCATTCGCTAATTGGGAGGCCTGTTGTTCAGAACCCGCTATTCCGGATAAAACAAAAAAGAACTCCCCTTTTTCCCAAACCATAGCAGCAAAACCTGCCTGTTGTACGGTAGCGGCCATTTCATCAGCATTTGCTTTTTCGCCAAATTTACCGGCCTGCAACACAAAGGCATCGACTGCCTCAGCCGTAATAGCTGTGCCACCATCTGCCTCAGCTTGATTTCCTTCACCGCCAGCGTCATTGTCCTCATCACCGGCTGCAGCAGATATAGGTGAACCATTCTCCTGGTTTATATCAGCATTAATATCCACAAACATATTGAGCATGAAGAAACCTAAAACAGATCCGATAACAATCGCAGAAATCGTGGCAACCAAAAATGGCTTAAACGCTTTAAATCTTGGTTTTTTGGCATAATAGAGCTCCCTGTTATAATCCTCACTGTCCTGTCTAGTAAGTTCAGGTATATCGGATTCTTCCAACGCAGCAGCATGCTCATGGTTGAATTCTTTTATCGAATACTTTTCTTCCGGGAACTGGTCATTTTTTTTCAACTTTGTTTTTTTGCCGTTCATCCATATGACTAACTTTTGATCTTTACCCAACCATTCTCCCTCCATATACCAGTTTGTTCAACTCTAGCATATGGAAAATAAGAAGTAACACGATTGTTGTCACTCTTTCAAAAAAACTTTCAACATAATACAACAAAAGTCGTTGGTGATCAGTGGGGGTCACTACCCGTTAAGCCGGAATAAACCGCGACTTTGTTTCGGCCTTTCCGTTTTGCACCAATATACATCGCCCGGTCAGCATGGCGGATAAGTTCATTTGACGTTTCGCAATTTTCTGGATAAGAGGCTACACCTATGCTGGCTGTAACAGAAATAGCCATCTCCTGCTTATAATCGAGCATATAGTTTTGAATCCTAAATGGTCGTTCAAATAAGGTAGTACGTAAAGATTCAGCCAGCTTCACTGCTTCTGATAAGCCAATGCCGGGAAGGAAAACAACAAATTCCTCTCCACCATATCGCGCTATGATGCCATTATTGCTAATAAAGCTGGAAAGTCTGTCAGCAACCGTACATAATATTTCATTTCCTGCTTCATGACCATATGTATCATTCACTTGTTTAAAGTAATCCAGATCCAATATCAGCAAAGAAGAAGATTCTTTTACATCTCCTCGTTCCATGGCTGCAAAATGATTATCCAGTATATCTTCCAAATAATTAAGATTGTACAGGTTTGTCAGGCCGTCTCTTTCACTCTTTAATTTAGTGGTTTCGTAGTTTTTGGCATTTTCAACCGCCACGCCCAGATAGCTGTTTAAGATCGTCATCACCTGATAGTGCATTTTCCCAAAAGCATTTCTATCATTCGATTCAAGTGTTACCACACCAATAATAGAATCACCGTATTCGATTGGAAGCGACAATACACTTTCTATCCCTGAAGGTATTTCATTGTTTTCTAGCCCGAACCAGTCAGCAGCGTTTTTATTCAGTACGGGTTTCCCGGTCGTCCATACGGTTTCACTGAACGTCGCATTCCGTTCAATCGAGCGGAAAGATGGATCTGTATGGTGCCTGACATCCTCAAATCGTTCCAGCACAAGCCTTTCTTTATCGACCATGAAAATGTAAGTATAATCCACCGGCAACAAATGGCTGACTTCCTGAATAAAGACATCATAAACATTGGCAAGATCCATTCGATTCGTCAATTGATGGCCAATGTCACCTGTCTTTTCAAGATACCGGTTAATTTCCTGGTAGGAGTACAGAAGTCTCAGGATGATGGATATAAATACAAATGGAATACCTAAATAAAAAATTCCGCTTCTACCAATTTCAGTATATAAAGCAAACAGTACATACCCGACCGGTATCGTGAACAGTGCCGAAAAGAATTCCCATTTTACACCTTCGTCAAGTAGTTTTATGTCACGTCTGTAAAACAGTTTGTCCAATATGACATTCAGAATTGTATTAACGAGGAAAACGGCTGACGCATACCCGAAAATAGCTGTGATTTGTTCATGGCTTTGCGCTGAAATTGTTTCATGACTTCCCCCAAATAGATTAAATACGCCAGCAGCAATAATCGAGACAATCGAAAACATCAACATATTCAATGGATACCTATATGAATTTCGCTTTCCGACACCCGTTTTGAGCAGAACAATAATAATGGTGATTTGTGTTAATATCATTTCCACAAAAAGACCAAAAATTAGAAAGACAGCCAAACTGATCCCATTTATGAAAAAAATCGGGTTATTCCTGATGATGACCGGGAACCAAGCGACAATTCCCATAAATAAAGCAAACAGGAGAACATCGATTAATTGGTTTTCAATAGCCACATAATAATTGTGATAGGATAGCCACAAAATAACCGGCCAAATTATGAACCATAACAGCCATATAACGATAACCTTTTTTGTCGTTACCATTTATTGCACATCTCCCCGCACCATATAATACAGCTTATTTTTATGCATGACTTTGGACCCATAGTTTAAAAATTTTCGAATAATTATAGTTTACTACAAATCTATTATTTCTTCAAAATATTTCCTTACTATGGCAATGAAATACAATGATCCGGTTATAAAATAACAGGCATGTTCCTGTTGTAAACTGATTGACTTAATCGCTTCCTGCCAGTCATTCTGGTATAGAGTAAGCCGGGAGCTGCTGAATTTTTGAAGCTGTTCAATGCCGGCAGCCCGGGGGTGGTCGAATGTCGTCAATGTTACAGTAGAAAAATAGGGCTCCAAATTTTCCAGCATCTGTTTTAAATCTTTATCCTTAAAAGCGGCAAAAATCAGGTGTTTCTCTACATCAGCAAAATAGGTAGTCAAGGTATCAATGAAAGCCTGTACACCTGCCGGGTTATGAGCACCATCCAACACAATGGAAGGTCTGGTGTGAATTTGCTCAAATCTGCCTGGGACCTGGACAGCAGCCAGGCCATTTAAACTATTGTGCCAGGACAATTCAAAACCCTTGCCTTTCAGAAGCATAAGCGCCATGATAGCCAACGAAGCATTTCTTATTTGATAAACCCCTGTTTTCCTGATGGTTACTTCCAGTCTGTTTCCGGAAGCTGAAATCCATTGAAATGTTTGGTGTGTCGCTGTTATATCAGTAACAGTATACTGGAAGGCTTCACCTGCTGCATAAAGTGGCGCATGTTTCTTCCGGGCCTCACCCGTTATGAGTGTCGTAGCGTCTACGTTCATTTCACCGATAATAACGGGCCGTGTTCCTTTGATAATACCGGCTTTATGATAAGCAATGGATTCGATACTATTCCCAAGGAAATCCATATGATCCCATGCCACATTTGTTATAATGGATAAAATAGGGTTAAAACAATTTGTTGTATCTTCCCTTCCGCCCATTCCGGCTTCAACGAGAGCAATATCAGCATTATCAGCAAAATATAAAAAAGCAATCGCTGTAATTATTTCAAATTCAGTCGGATGATTCGATGCCTCGTCAAGCTGTTGGATAAACGGACGGATTTTATTGACATATTGAATGAAAGTCTTTTCCGGAACTTTGTTGTCGTTAAGCAGGATATGACCTGTTAGCCCTTCAAGACTTGGAGAATTAAATACACCGGTCGTGTACCCATTCGACATCAGCGCGTGGTTCAAATAGTGAATGGTTGAACCTTTACCATTGGTTCCGGCCACATGAATAGCGTTTATTTTTTTCTGTGGATTATCAAGTAACTCCAGTAGTTTATGGATACGATCCAGGCCTGGTTTAACACCATATTGCTTCCGGTCCTGGAAAAACGTTTCGATTTGGTAAAAATGTTCGAACATCATATAACACCGCTTTTCGTTTTTGATAACGTCTGAAAGTAAAACTTTATAAATGACTTTATAATCATCTCACTATCGGATAAGTCAATCATTGTGTTAACCTAAACAGCACCATTATAGCAATAAACAACTACAATTTGAATGCAGAAAGGGTAGACTCTAAGTGACGTTGAATGGTTGGATTGTTTATAACGGCTATTTGCCAGGAGACAAGTTTCGCGATTTCGCTGAATGGATCCAGCGGGCTGCAGCCAGACTTTATATCGAAACGAAGATTGTTAAAAACAATGAGCTGTTGGGATTGCTGGCTACTGATTCGATACAGCTGCTCAGTGACGCCCAGGTAAGGAAACCTGATTTTGTTGTTTTTGCCGATAAAGATATCCATCTCGCAAAACAACTCGAGTTATTGGGTATACGTGTCTTCAATCGTTCAGAAGCGATTGCTGTCAGCGATGATAAAATTGCCTCATATCAGCTGTTGGCGTCAAACCATTTGCCCGTGCCCGAAACGGTCATTGCTCCTAAAGCGTTCCACAGTACGCCGGAAAATCCTATTGATGACTACCATGAGGCTATCAGGATTCTCGGTTTTCCCATGATTGTCAAGGAAGCATTCGGGTCCTTTGGCGAACAAGTTTATCTTATTCACTCTAAGGATAAGTTGGCTGAAAAAGTCCATAAGCTTCAAGGACATCCGTTTATGCTTCAGGAATTCATTGGCACAAGTTTCGGGCGGGACATGCGTCTTCACGTTGTCGGTGATAAAGTTGTTGCTGCGATGACACGCCATGCAGCCAACGATTTTCGGGCAAATATAACGGCCGGAGCGACCATGCAGGCGTATCACCCGACAGCTGAGGAGCAAACGCTGGCAGTTGCAGCTGCCAAAGCGATTGGTGCTGATATTGCCGGGGTGGATTTATTGTTCGGTTCTGATAATGCACCGATTATTTGTGAAATTAACTCGAATGCGCACATCCGTAATATGTTTGACTGCACCGGGATCAATGTTGCTGATTTTATCATGGATTATATTCAAAACACCCTAAAGTGAGGGGGCCATTATGAAAGGCTGGCTGATTTATAACAAAACAGACGCAAACCAAAATGCGTCCTACATCAATTGGTTTCTCGAAGAAGCACGGCTGCAAAACGTAGCACTTCATTTGATTCTAAGGGAAAACCTGACAGTTGGGGTGATGGATGATCAGCGGACCATTTTACTTGATGGCAGACCTGTGACCTTGCCTGATTTCGCCGTTATCCGGACAATCGAACCGCTTTTGAACCGACAGCTTGAATCATTTGGAATAGTGGTATACAATCCGTCGGAAACAGCCACAATCTGCAACAACAAGGCTCTGACACATTTTTATGTAAGCAAATTAGCTATCCCTATGGCAGATACTGTGTTTGTGTCAGAAAAAACCGGACTGCCTGCATCACCCCCTTTGGCTTTTCCATTTGTGATTAAAGGCGTCCATGGCAGGAGCGGCAAACAAGTCGATCTGGTAACAAACGTCCTGGATTGGCAGCACATGCAGCGAGACCAGAAAGAAGGCGACCTGATTTTTCAATCAGCAGGAAAAATCCAGCTTGGAAAAGATGTGCGTGTATTTGTCATCGGCACAGAAATCATTGGAGCTGTACTAAGGGAAAATAAACATGATTTTCGTGCCAATTACAAACTGGGCGGCTCAGCGTTATGGTATCCCCTTGCACCGCATGAAATAGCACTGGTCAGACAAATCTGTGACGTCTTCCGGTTTGGAATGGCTGGTATTGACTTTCTTCTGGATCACGATGGCCAGTTTATTTTGAATGAAGTAGAAGATGTTGTTGGGTCGCGCACATTAAGTGCCGTCAGTGATATTAACATTCTGGAAAAGTATGTCGCATACATTAAAAGCGGAAATTCATCGTGATAATGAATTTCCGCTTTACTGATGTTATGATCTTAATTCCGCAAGCCTCGCTTTTACCTTAGCCTGCTTTTCCAGGTAATCGGACTCTTTCTGTCTTTCTTCATCCACAACATGCTCAGGCGCTTTATTAACAAAGCCTTCATTCGCCAGCTTTTTCTGTACACGCTCAACTTCTCTTGTCCATTTGGTCAGCTCTTTTTCCAGCCGTTCAATTTCTTTGTCAAAATTAATCAGCCCTTCAAGCGGCAGAAATAGTTCTGCACCGGTAACAACCGCCGACATCGCTTTTTCCGGTGTTTCCACGTCCGTTGTGATCACCAATTCGCTTGGATTACAGAAATGGTCCAAATAGCTCCGGTTCTTTTCCAATTCATTCGTAATAGCGTCATTCTCTGTTCTGATATACAGTTTAATTTGCTTAGACAATGGCGTGTCCACTTCCGACCGGATATTACGTACAGACTTAATAATGGAAACAAGCCTCTTCATTTCGTTTGACGCCACTTCATCATGAAATGCCGGTTTTATTTCCGGCCAATTGGCTACCGTTATAGACTCGCCCTTGTGCGGAAGCTGCTGCCAGATTTCTTCGGTAATAAACGGCATATACGGATGCAGCATCCGCATGGTTTGGTCGAGAACATAAGCGAGCACTGACCGGGTGGTCTGTTGCTGTTGCTCATCATCCCCGTAGAGCGGCAGTTTGGCCATTTCAATATACCAGTCACACAGTTCATCCCAAATAAAATTGTATAAATGACGCCCTGCCTCACCAAATTCATATTTATTCGTATTTTTCGTAACGTGTTCAATGGTTTCATTTAACCGTGTCAGGATCCATTTATCCGCAAGTGACTTTTCCCTGTTTAAATCAATATCTTCATAAGCGAAGTTTTCCATATTCATCAGCGAAAAACGGGACGCATTCCACACTTTATTAGCAAAATTCCACGTCGATTCAACTTTTTGCCAGTGGAAGCGCAAATCCTGCCCCGGCGTTGAACCAGTCAATAAAAAGTATCGCAATGAATCAGCGCCATATTGATCAATCACATCCATCGGGTCGACGCCATTGCCGAGTGACTTGCTCATTTTCCGCCCTTCCGAATCGCGGATCAGGCCATGGATGAGAACATCTTTGAATGGCCGTTTACCGGTAAACTGTTTTGACTGAAAAATCATCCGGGCAACCCAGAAAAAGATGATATCGTATCCAGTCACAAGCACGTCTGTCGGGAAATAACGCTTGAAGTCTTCTGAATCTTCATCAGGCCAGCCCATCGTTGAGAACGGCCATAAAGCTGATGAAAACCATGTATCAAGCACATCTTCATCTTGTTCCCAGTTTTCAATATCGGCTGGCGCTACCTTCCCGACATATATTTCTCCTGTTTCTTTGTGGTACCAGGCCGGAATCCGGTGACCCCACCAGAGTTGCCGGGAAATACACCAGTCCCGGATATTTTCCATCCAATGCAGGTATGTCCGTTCAAACCGGTCCGGAACGAAATGAACTTTTCCATCCCCATCTTGAAGCCCGATGGCGTCATCTGCCAGCGGCTGCATATGAACAAACCATTGCGTGGATAAATAGGGTTCGACAACTGCGCCACTTCGTTCAGAGTGGCCAACTTGATGAACATGCTCCTCTATATCAAACAGCACGCCCTGTTCCTGCAGATCGTTCACGATTTGTTTCCGACATTCGAACCGGTCCATCCCCTGGTAGTGTCCGGCATTTTCATTCATTGATCCGTCTTCATTCATGACTAGAATACGCTCAAGATCATGCCGATTGCCAATCTCAAAGTCGTTCGGGTCATGGGCAGGTGTAATTTTGACCGCACCGGAACCCATTTCCATATCGACATACGTGTCAGCTACAATTTCCATTTCCCGGCCGACAATCGGAAGAACTACGGTTTTACCGAGAAGATGCTGGTAACGCTCATCATCCGGATGAACAGCGACTGCTGTATCCCCAAGCATGGTTTCCGGGCGGGTCGTGGCAATTTCAATTGTTTCATCACTGTCTTTGATCGGATAACGCATATGATAAAATTTACCTTGGACTTCCGCGTATTCAACTTCTATATCGGAAAGGGCTGTTTGTGTATCCGGATCCCAGTTGATAATGTATTCGCCACGGTAGATTAATCCTTTTTCATATAAGGTAACGAATACTTCCCGGACAGCATCAGACAAACCACTATCCAATGTAAACCTTTCGCGTGAATAATCCAGTCCCAGACCTAATTTTTCCCATTGCGAGCGGATAAAATCAGCATATTCTTCCTTCCAGTCCCAGGAAATATCCAAAAACTTTTCCCGACCGAGATCATGCCGGTTTTCACCTTGTTCTTTCAATTTGGCTTCCACTTTTGCCTGTGTGGCAATTCCCGCATGATCCATGCCAGGCAGCCATAGTACATCATAACCCTGCATCCGCTTCATCCGGGAAATCGTATCCTGCATTGTCGTATCCCATGCATGCCCCAAGTGTAGTCTTCCCGTCACATTTGGCGGCGGAATCACGATTGTAAACGGTTCTTTTTCCTTCTCATCTGTCGTTTCAAAAAATTTACCTTCCACCCAAAACCGATACATGTCTTTTTCAATTTCATTCGGATTATACTTGGATGACATCGATCTTGTTGTGTAGTCTTCACTCGCCATGGGCTCTGTTCCTCCTTTAATCTTACGTTAAATACAACAAAAAATCCTTTTCATCCATAAAGGACGAAAAGGACTTGGGTTCCGTGGTACCACCTTTGTTCATAGGCAGGAAGCGCCTATGCACTCATCACATGATAACGGTCAGCTACCGGCATTCTTCTACTCAATTCAAAGAAGCAGCTTCATGGGCGACCTTCCAGCATGATCATTCCCGGGAAATTCCCACCAGACATTCCCTCTCTTCACGGTCATCATTCTGTACTCTTCCCAATCATCGCTTGTAAATGTTGTTATTTATTTTACCGTTTTTCAATCACAAAATCAACTATTACGATAAGAATGGCACAAAAGGGCTTGTTGTATACATACTATATTATTAGAAAAACCCGCATTCACTCGTCCTTTAGTGAATGAGTGTTTTTCTGATAAGGTCACCCATAACTTTTACTTTCTGACGTTACAAAAAAAGAAAGAGGTGCATCCAAAATGGCGCGTTATTACCGCTACCGGCTACCGCCATGGGCACGAAATTGCATTATTATCATCGAAAAAGTAACGATGCCGATATTAATTTTTCAATTAGTCCGCACGCTGTTGTTTCCAACGTCACTGGATGTCTTTTTACTTGGCGCATTAACCGGGTTATTTATTGCCTTTTACCTGGAATGGATTTAACTTTCAGCTTCATTTTCAAAGTTGGCACTGCTGTCATCGTATTCATGGTGGTGCGACCATCGGAGTCCGAACTCCAATTGCCGGAAAGCACGCTGCAACAATTGAACGTGTTCAACCATCGTCAATGGTCCGGAGTTCGCCATGTACGCATCAATAAGTGCTATGTAATGAGAAGGGTCGAGTAAATAAATCGTGAGCAAATGCTGTTCACTGATCGTCAATGGGTTTTTATCCTGATATGATTGGAACAATTCAGCCCATTGTGCGGTCTGCTGGTTGTTGAATTGTGCTTCTTTTTGCAACAGCATTGCCAAATCCAAGACAGCATTATCATAGGTCGCCTTTTCCCAATTAATCAAATACGTACGGTTGCGATAAAGAAAATGGGATGAATCCAGGTCCCCGTGTAAAAGACTATAATTCCATTTGGGCTCATGTTCCAGCTGATCTTTCAACCGCTCGAGATGGTTATTCAATTCATCCAAAACATTCGTCAGCACATGATAATGCGTACAAACCTGCAGCTCAAATGGTGACATAAATCGGTTTTGTTCAAACATCGCCACATACGTTAATAATGTATGGTGGTATTCAGCACAGTATTGTTGGTAATCATTGAATTCCTGAATGATCGGAGCTGTATCAATGGATAAAGATTGTTTCGTTTTCGCATGAACATCCCCCATCGCTTCATACGCAGTTTTGATAACCCGTTCATCATCGGGCTTTTCGTCGGATATCCATGGGGTTAAGTAATAATAGGAATCGTCTTGTTTTACGTACAAGTCGGATTGGTTTGTTAAATAAACCGGTAATATATTTGATAAATTAGAGGCATAAGCCTGATGATAAACCTGTTCCCATGCTAAAAGATTCGTTTCCGTCAATTTGCTTTGTTTTAGTGCATATGCATGCTGGCCGTCACTTACTTTGTGAAGCCGGTTTGAAATCTGCTCAATATGATATGGGGATACCCCATAAGCGGCTGCTATTCGTTTAATTGCTGCCACACGTACCCTTCACCACCTTTTTAAAGAAGCAGATACCCCTTACCGCAAACAAGCAAGGGGTGTTAAGTTTCCTATGAATTTTTCCGATATGGAATATATAATAGTTGACCTTCTTCCAAACCTTCTTCAGTTAGCCGATTTTGTTTTAACAGCTGGAGTGCAGATATCTCATACCGTTCTGCAATCGATTCTACTGTATCATGATCCTGTACGATACATAGTCGCATTTTAGTAAACGTTTCTTCCTCATCATTTCTAAACATGTCAGCCAAATAGCGGACATCTTCCAGTGATTCTACTGGGTCTTCCGTGCTTTCCTCTTCATAATCTGCATCATCCGAAAACGCAGAAGGCTCCTCCGGGTTTTGAGCATTTTCCACTGCCCCTGATGACTCCTCATGGGATGATTCTTTTTCATCCTTGGCAAAAAATTCGGCGAGCGTCTGCGATTTTTTATTCTTCCAACGTGCCTTGGCTGAGGATGATTCATCTTCTGCCGGCTCATCTACGAATTGATCTTCTTGCTGCGACAAGACCGGCGGATGTTCCTGATAGATCGCTTCATCTGATTCCGTCTCTTCTTTTTCCATCTTTAAATCAAATTCAAATGTTTCCTCGTCCCGGTCAGGTAATGCAGATTCTTCTTCAGGTTCGTTCCCGTTCGTGTTTGCCATTCCATCACTGATCCCGAGTATTTCGATTGTTGAATTTAGCTTCAACTGATTCTGGTCAGGTATTTCATAGTCGAATGATTCAATACCAACTGTCACGTCATCCAGATCAGATACACGATAGGCCGGAACAGAAATTTCAACTGGGAAACGGTGCGTAAACTCTGCCTGATCATCATCAAGGTTAACGACTTTTTCAACATACCGCCTCGAATGATAATCGTCATAATCAAATGTATTTTCATCCGCTTCCGGGGGTGCCCCTTCTTTTTGATAAGAGCCACGAAGTTCAATAACACCCCTGATTGAAATATAATCATTGAATGGCTGTATGGAAATGTCCGGATCCAGTGAAATTCCCGTCATTTCACCAACTTCCTGTCCTTTTTCAAAATAAAGCGATTCATTTAATTCAAAACGAAAGACTTCCTGCCCAGTTCCCAAGCGATTTCCTCCCTTCAGCATATATTCCATATACTTATACGTCTCAGTTCAACTATATGACACAGAATGGAAGGATATGCCTTTATGATGAAAACGCTCCGGTGTTTTTTGACCCAGGAAAAAAGCTATCCCGGTATAATGGAATAGCTTCTGTTTTTTTTAAAGATAAGAAAGTATAAAATTTTTGGCTATATTAAGCTCTTTGTCAGCAATAGCCATGTCCAGCTTCGACGTACAGGACGTACTAGTGCCGGCGTTGGCACAGGACGTGCCGAACTTAGCCGGCCAGCGCCTACCCCCTCGAGGTCTTAAGCAATCATTTTACGTGGCCAAACCCGCCACTGCAAATTCTTGCTTAAGCTTTTCGGGGGTGAACAAGGCGCCCCGCGCTTTTCTTATTTTTCTATTTTCGAAAATGCTGTACGTACAGCCTGAATGGTTTTATCAATATCTTCATCCGTATGGGCAGTTGATAAAAAGACACCTTCAAATTGTGATGGCGGCAGGAAGATCCCTTCTTCAATCATTGCCCGGTAGTATTGGGCAAAATAATCAACATTCGCGTTTTGGGCTGTTTCATAGTCAATAACCGGTTTATCCGTGAAGAAGAAACCAACCATTGAACCAGCACGGTTTACGTGAAGCGGAATATCATAGTCAATGGAAGCCTGTTTATACCCTTCTACCAGTTTATCAACTTTTTGATTGATGTCTTCGTACGATGATTCGTCAAGAGCACTTAACGTTTGATATCCTGCTGTCATGGCGAGTGGGTTCCCTGATAACGTTCCTGCCTGATAGATCGACCCAGTCGGGGCAACCTTTTCAATGATTTCACGTTTTCCGCCGTACGCGCCGACAGGCAATCCCCCGCCGATTACTTTTCCGAGACAAGTCATATCAGGCGTGACGCCAAAATAGCCTTGCGCACAGTTATAGCCAACCCGGAACCCGGTCATCACTTCGTCAAAAATCAGAAGTGATCCATTTTCCTCGGTTATCTTCCTTAGTTCCTGCAAGAAGTTTTCCTGCGGCGGTACAACCCCCATATTGCCGGAAACAGGTTCAGCAATAACAGCGGCAATATCATCACCGTATTCAGAAAACGCATAACGGACACTTTCAACATCATTATATGGCACGGTTAATGTGTTTTTGACAATCGATTCAGGAACACCCGGGCTATCCGGCAATCCCAATGTTGCGACACCGGATCCTGCTTTAATGAGTAGTGAATCACTATGGCCGTGGTAGTTGCCTTCAAACTTCAAAATTTTATTACGGCCGGTGTACCCGCGGGCAATTCTTAATGCACTCATGGTGGCCTCTGTTCCTGAGTTTACCATTCGCAGCATTTCAACGGATGGGACCCGTTCCATGACTAGTTCCGCAAGTTTGTTTTCTAGAATAGTCGGTGTACCAAAACTTGTTCCTTTTTCTGTAGCTTCTTTTAAGCTTGAAACAACTCGGTCATCGGCATGTCCTAAAATTAAAGGGCCCCAGCTCAACACATAATCAATGTATTCATTACCGTCAATGTCGGTGATTTTGGAGCCTTTTCCCTGCTCCATAAAGATTGGTGACATCCCGACCGATTGAAAGGCCCGCACCGGTGAGTTCACACCACCTGGCATTAAATCCACCGCTTCATTATAAGCCTCCTGTGACTTGTCAAAATTCCGCATAATTCATCACCCCAATTAAAATTAATTCTGAAGCCAAACAGCTACGTCTTTGGCAAAATACGAGATAATTAAATCCGCACCAGCTCGTTTCATGGCAGTCAGTTTTTCCAGTACCAACGCTTGTTCATCCACCCAACCATTCTGAGCAGCCGCCTTCACCATCGCATATTCGCCGCTGACATTATAAGCGACAACCGGTACATTGGACTGGTTGCGCACATCGCGGACGATATCCAGGAATGACATGGCCGGTTTCACAATCAGAAAGTCTGCGCCCTCTTCAACATCGGTCTCTGCCTCCCGCAGTGCTTCCCGGCGATTTGCCGGGTCCATCTGATAGGTTTTGCGGTCGCCAAACTGTGGTGTACTGTCTGCTGCTTCACGGAACGGACCATAAAAAGCTGACGCATATTTAACAGCATATGACATAATTGGAATATTTTTATATCCGGCATCATCCAGTGCCTGACGGATAACTGTCACAAACCCATCCATCATATTGGAAGGCGCAATGATATCCGCCCCTGCCTCTGCCTGAGATACAGCGGTTTTGGCTAACAGTTTCAAAGACTCGTCATTATCGACATCATGATGATGGATTACACCACAATGACCGTGTGATGTATATTCACACAGACATGTATCAGCAACGACAAGCATTTCCGGCACCTTGCTTTTGATAAGGCGGGTAGCCTGCTGGACAATCCCGCTTTCAACGAATGCGCCCGTACCTTCTTCATCTTTCTCATTCGGAACACCAAAAAGCATCACCGCTTTAATTCCGAGTGACTGCAGTTCTTCCATTTCCGTTTTGACATGGTCAAGTGAAATTTGATAGACATCTGGCATGGATGGCACTTCATTTTTAATGTTTTCGCCTTCAACGATGAAAAGCGGGTAAATGAAATCATCCATTTGCAGATGATTTTCACGGACGAGTGAGCGCATTGCAGGTGTAGAGCGCAGACGACGATGCCGCTTGAACTCCCATTCGTTTGTCATACGAATCTATCCTTTCTATTCATAATATTCTTCCATACGTTTTAACATACCATCGATGGTGAACTCGTTTGGAACAAGAAGATTAGTTAAACCAAATGCAGAAGCGCGTGCTTCGGTTGTTGTGCCAATGCAGACACTTGGTGGCAGGTTCTTAACCGGCACCTCTTTCATTTCCATAAACGCATCAACCGAGGACGGACTCGTAAAGGTCATCACATCCAAATCATATTGCTTTAGGATGGCGTTTAAGTTATCTTTTTCTGAAAAACGGTAGCCTGTTTCATATACTTCCACCATCTGAAAATGGATACCCTGCTTATCCAACCAAAGGGGCAGAACATCCCGCGACCGGTTTCCCCTAATGATAAGAACGGGCTCTTCAATACAGGGGTAAATTGCAAAGAATTCATTTGCCATCGCCTCTGCACTATATGTGGAAGGAATAAAGTCTGCCTGATAACCGTGGCTTTCCAGCGCTTGTGCTGTTTTACGTCCGACAGCAGCAAACTTGCTGTCAGCTAAAAAGGCATTGTCAATAGCGCCATTTCCCAAAAACTGAAAAAAACAATGAACCCCATTAACGCTCGTGAAAAACAGCCACCTGAACGTCTCCCGGGTCTGACGCAGCTTCTTGATTGCTTCATCACCTTTACACGATATCTGTAACAGAGGTATTTCCACAGGTGTGCCGCCAGACTGCAAAACCTTATCTGCAAATTCCTTTGCCTGCTTTTCATCCCGGGTAATTAAAATTCGTTTTCCCTTTAATGGCATGACCATTAACTGTCAAGCTCCTCTTTAACTTGTTCCACAATATCTTTGGCACCCCGGGCAATCAACTTTTCTGCTGCCTCTGTTCCGACAGCTTTCGGGTCGGTCCCGTGTACGACTTCACGTAGCATCGTGCTGCCGTCCGTTTTCCCAACAAAAGCCGTTAATTTGATCTCATTATTATCCAGTGAAGCATAACCGCCAATTGGTACGGAACAGCTGCCTTCCAATAAATTCAGAAAAGTTCTTTCAGCAGTGACCGTTTTCGTTGTATACTCATCACTGATACGAGCCAGTAATTCGCGTAATTCGTGATCATCTTCACGGCACTCAATTGCCAGAGCGCCCTGACCGACGGAAGGAACACAAATATCCGGTTCCAGATATTCGGTAATAAGATCTTCACTTAAACCGACACGTTTCAGGCCGGAAACCGCCAGAATAATCGCATCATAATCTTCTTCATTTAATTTGCGAATACGGGATTCGATATTGCCGCGAATCCATTTGATCTCAACATCAGGCCTCTCCGCCAGGATTTGTGCCTTTCGTCTTAAGCTGCTGGTACCGACAATGGCCCCCTCGGGCAAGTCTTTTAAAGGAATATGATGTTTGGCAATATAGGCATCACGATGATCTTCTCTTACTGGTATTGACGTAATCACAAGACCTTCAGGCATTTCAGAAGGCATGTCTTTCATGCTATGGACAGCAAGATCGATTTCTTTCTCATACATCGCTTTTTCGATTTCTTTAACGAAAAGCGCCTTTCCGCCAACTTTTGACAGTGTGACATTAAGAATCTGATCGCCTTTTGTCACAATTTTTTTCACTTCAAATTCATTGGAAATTCCGGCTTGTTTCAGCCGGTCAATCACCCAATTTGTCTGGGTTAACGCCAGGTTGCTTTTGCGCGATCCGACAACAATATGACGCATCCGTATTCCTCCTTATGAGACCTATTGTAAATGAAAATTGGATAAATTGCTGAACAGAAAAAAGTTAATTAATAAAATGAGAAACGCCGCCGAATTATAGACGGATATTGCTTTTCCCTGATAACCCTTGCCTAATCTTAAAAGCAAGTATAGCACATACACAGCTAGTACAAGTATGGAGCCAATTGTCTTCAGATCAAACCAATAAAACTCAGTGTCTGCAGCATACGCCCAGGCAACGCCAAGAATAATCGCTATCGAGAGAAGCGGTACACCAACTGTCACTGCTTTAAATGAAAGCTGATCAAGCTGCTTCAAGTCACCGATTTTCCATACCCAGCGAAATCCTTTTTTTTGTTTTAAAAACCGGTATTGGGCAAGGTACATGAGTGAAAAAATACAGGAAATAGTAAAAAAACCATACGATACGAATGCCAACGTTATATGTGCAATCAGCATTTCATGAACCAGCTCGATTCCTTTGGTCGGCATATGTTCTGTGGCTGTGGTTGAAATGGATAATAAAAGAATGAAAAAACCAAGTAAATTAATAAAAAACAGCGTAAAATGAACCCGGAAAAGCTTGCTGAGAATAAGTGAAAAAGTGATCAGCACCCAGGCGTAAAAGGACAGACCATCATATAACGTTAATACCGGGAAACTTTTCTCGATAAATGTTTGCTGTAACAAAAAAACGGTTTGCAAAAGCCAAACCATACTAAGCAACCAGAAGGCCAGCCTGTTCGCCTTCCGGTTATATTGTATAAATTCAATAAAGTATCCTACCAGACTCAGTCCATAAATGATCAGTATGATTTCGTAAAGCCACTTTGGATCTTCCATAAGGCAATTCCTTTCATCCTATCGCAAAGATATGCTTTCGGTAACAGGAAAGGATACTTTTTCGTCTGTTTCGTTTAATGTTGGCTTACTTTTTTTAGCCTGTCTTTGCAGCTCTTCCTGGACAGCATCTTCAATTCCAAAAATATCGATAAATTGCTGGAGTGCTTCTTCTTTATTATCATTTGCAGCCAACTCCTTGGCCTGTGTCACCGGTTGTTTTAACAGCTGATTCACAATACTCTTGGTATGTTTGTTCAAGACTTTCTTCTCACGTACCGTTAAATCCGGCATTTTTCGTTCAATACTTTTCATGGTTTCCGCCTGAATGGATAACGCTTTTTTGCGCAGTGCCGATATAACCGGGACAACGCCAAGTGTTTGAATCCAGTCATTAAACGCGGAGATTTCTGCTTCAAGCATGATTTCAATGTTTTCAGCGGCAGCTTTTCTTGTTGCCAGATTTTCATCAACAATATGCTGAAGATCATCAATGTCATACAGGAATACATTGTCCAATTCACCAATCGCCGGATCCAAATCACGTGGAACAGCAATATCAACAAAGAATAGCGCCCTGCCTTTGCGGTGTTTCTGAATGGCTTCCACCGATTCCTTTGATAACATGACTGAATCTGATCCTGTTGAACTGATTAGAATATCGGCATCATAAAGCAGTTCCTGTAATTGTTCAACAGGTTTCGCCTGTGCCTGGAACGTTTCGGCCATTGCCTGGGCTTTTTCAAACGTGCGATTAACCACCGTCATATTCGGCGCTCCGGAACCATGTATGTTCCGGGCTGCCAATTCGCCCATTTTGCCGGCTCCGAGGATGACCACATGTTTTGATTGTAAATTGCCAAAAATTTTCTTTGCCAGTTCAACAGCTGCATAGCTTACAGATACAGCGTGTTCACCAATCGCTGTATCTTTATGCGCTTTTTTGGCAAATGTAATGGCTTGCTTGAACAATTCATTAAAAATCGTTCCGGTCGTCTGATTTTCCTGAGCGGTCAAAAAAGCATGTTTAACCTGACCCAGGATTTGGGTTTCGCCCAGAACCATCGAATCCAGCCCTGAAGTCACCCGGAATAAATGTTCAACCGCTGCATCACTTTCGGTTATGCGCAGATATGGTGAAATGTCTTCTTTATCAATCTGCAGCCAGTCAGCAAGAAATTGCTTAATATAATAACGCCCTGTATGAACCTGATCGGCTACAGCAAAAACTTCTGTCCGGTTACACGTGGAGACAATGACATTTTCAAGAATGCTTTTTTGCTTCTTCAGCTCTATCATCGCTTTATCAATAGCATCTTCAGAAATCATAAACCGTTCCCTGATTTCCAAAGGTGCTGATTTATAATTAAAACCAACTTTGAGTATATGCACCATAATGACCCCCAAAAACTCTAAAACGTCAACCCTTATTATAACATGGACAACCCATAATAATTGTCTTAAAATGTGAACAGATTTTGAAACCAAAATAAAGGTTCAATCGTACTTCATTGTATGTTAATCCGTTTGTACTTTATCACACGCATTTGGGAATACGCAAGAAATCTGCCAGTCGGGAGCTATACATGAAGTGTAACTCTAAACATGAAAGTTGGTGAACCACTTGAAACGGCAACATTCTTTTGCTGCTTATATATTAATCGGCATCGGTGTTTACTTTTTATTACGAGAGTTAAAAATCCCCATTATAACCGATTTCTATTCATGGCCGACATTGCTTATTATTATCGGTATTGCGTTACTTATTCACAGTTATACAGCCAGAGATTATCAGCACTTGTTGAGCGGGACGATTGTATTAGGGCTGGGAATTCACTTTCACGGACTTAACCATTATACGTTCTGGATTGATCATTGGGCTGTTTATCCGTTAATGGTTGGCATTGCTTTTATCATCCGTGGGTTACGAACAAAAAGCGGGATTTTTACCGGCATCATCATAAGTGCAATTTCTATTTTCCTTATTTTTTCAGTTCAATTACCCGCAGCGTTTGGCTGGGTTTATGACGTTACATCATTACTGGAACGTTTTTGGCCGATAATCCTAATTATCATCGGGATATACTGGCTCAAAAGAAAAAAGTAATCCGGCTCCTCAATCGGGTCGGATTACTTTTTAATGAAGCCTTTTAGATAAATTGTCGGATAGCCCGCCAAGCATCATCTTTGCCTTCACCGGTTTCTGCTGAAAAAGGGATGACGATATCCTCAGATTGAACTTCCAATATCTGATGCGTTTGCTTTATGTGACTGGCGCGTTTCCCTTTGGCAATTTTATCAAGCTTTGTGGCGATAACCATTACTGGAAGCTCATAGTACTTCAAAAAATTATACATTAAGACATCATCTTGTGTTGGCTCATGCCGAATATCGGTAATCAGAGCACATGCTTTCAGTGTTTCCCTTATCTCAAAATATTCTTCCATCATGATGCCCCATTTTTCCCGCTCTTTTTTGGAAACTTTCGCATAGCCATAGCCGGGGACATCAACAAAATAAAATTGACTGTTCATTTTATAAAAATTGATTGTCTGTGTTTTACCCGGTTTGGATGACGTCCGGGCCAAATTTTTTCGCTGGATCAGTTTATTGATAAACGATGATTTTCCGACATTTGAACGGCCAGCCAATGCTATTTCCGGAAGCTGGTCGTTCGGATACTGCTTTTGGCTGACGGCACTTATAACAATTTCAGCGTTCGTTACTTTCATGTTTTTCCTCCGTCAATGCGTGTTCTAATACTTGATCCAAATGGTTCACTTTAATAAATGACAGCTCATCGCGCACGCTTTCCGGTATATCCTCAATATTTTTTTCATTTTCTTCCGGGATAATAATCGTCGTCAGACCTGCCCGATGTGCACTCAGGGACTTTTCCTTCAAACCCCCAATCGGCAGCACGCGGCCCCTCAGGGTAATTTCTCCTGTCATACCGACTTCTTTTTTCACTGCTCTGCCCGTTAATGCCGAAACAAGAGCTGTTGCCATTGTTATACCGGCTGATGGTCCATCTTTTGGTGTGGCGCCTTCAGGGACATGAATATGAATATCATTTTTTTCATGAAAATCAGGATCAATATTCAATTCATCAGCACGCGAACGTATGTAGCTAAACGCAGCCTGGGCTGATTCCTGCATCACATCTCCCAACTTACCTGTAAGCGTTAATTTCCCTTTGCCAGGGTAATGCGAAACTTCAATTGATAAAATATCACCGCCGGCAGTTGTGTATGCCAAACCTGTAGCAGCGCCCACCTGATTTTCTTGTTCCCGCATTCCATATCGAAACGAGGGTTTGCCAAGCAATTCTTCTATACTTTTTTCGGTAACAATCACACGTTTCCTTTCACCGGAAATAATAATCTTTGCAGCTTTTCTACAAAGCTTGGCCAACTGACGCTCAAGGCTCCGGACACCAGCTTCACGTGTATAGGTTCTGATCAATTTCAACAGGGCCTCATCACGGATTTGTAGATTGCTTCTTTTTAATCCATTTTCTTTCAGCTGTTTTGGAAATAGATGTTCCCTTGCAATATGCAGCTTTTCCACTTCCGTATAACCTGCTATCGATATAAGCTCCATCCGGTCCATTAGTGGTCCAGGGATGTTATGGACATAATTGGCCGTCGCAATAAACAGTACATTTGATAAGTCGTATGTTTCCTCAATAAAGTGATCACTGAAATGGCTGTTCTGTTCGGGGTCCAGCACCTCGAGCATCGCGGAAGATGGATCGCCGCGGAAATCGGTAGCCATTTTATCGACTTCATCAAGCAAAAATACCGGGTTAACCGTTTCGGCTTTTTTCATTCCCTGAATAATCCGACCTGGCATGGCGCCAATATACGTTCGCCGATGGCCGCGGATTTCAGCTTCGTCACGAATGCCGCCAAGGGAAATACGGACAAAATTTCGATTGATGGAACGGGCAATCGATTTAGCCAGGGACGTCTTGCCGACTCCCGGTGGTCCAACAAGACAAAGAATGGGCCCTTTAATGGATTCTGTCAACTTTTGAACAGCCAGATATTCGAGTATTCGTTCTTTTATTTTTTCAAGTCCGTAATGATCTTCATCCAATATATCCTGTGCTTTGTCAATTTCAATCGTATCGTTCGTTTTTTCCGTCCATGGCAGTGCTAAAAGCCATTCAATATAGTTCCGGATAACCGAACTCTCAGCGGAACTTTGTGGAACTTTTTCAAATCGATTGAGTTCTTTCATCGCTACTTCAGTAATCCGGTCCGGCATATCTGAAGCGTCGACTTTTTCTCTTAGTTGTTCTGCTTCACCGGATTTTCCTTCTTTTTCTCCAAGCTCTTTCTGGATGGCCTTTAACTGCTCACGCAAATAATATTCTTTTTGGGTTTTTTCCATCGACGTTTTGACACGTTGGCCGATTTTCTTTTCCAGATCAAGCACTTTCTTTTCGTTTGAGATGAGTTGAACTAAATGCTGCAAACGCTCTTTGACATTCACCATTTCCAATAAATCCTGCTTGTCCTTTATCTTCAGGGACAGGTGAGACGTTACAATATCGGCAAGCCTGCCCGGTTCATCAATATCCGTTACAGTAGCTAATGTTTCCTTTGTTATTTTTTGTGAAACGTTTATGTATTGTTCGAATTGTTTGAGTAGTGAACGCATAAGTGCTTCTTCTTCATTCTGTTCTCCATGTTCATCTTCCAGCTCATTTATCTCAACTGTAAATTCTTCATTTTCATCGATATAACGGCTGATTTCTCCACGCCTGAGCCCTTCTACCAATACGCGCATAGTGCCATTGGGAAGCTTCAGCATTTGTTTGACATATGCAGCGGTGCCAATTTGATAAATATCTTTTGACTCCGGTTTGTCCAGGCTGACTTGTTTTTGGGCAGCAAGGAAAATGGTTTGGTCCCCCATCATTGCTTTTTCCAGAGCTGCGACAGATTTCTCGCGTCCAACATCCAGGTGCAACACCATAGATGGAAAGACGAGCAATCCCCGCAATGGCAGGAGAGGCAGTTGTGTCGCTTCTTTGGTCATGGTTATGTATACCCCCATCTATACTGGAATAATTTCCGTGCATCTATTGGTCAGTAAACCGTCAAAAATACGGCAGCTAACTGCCCATAAATGAGCCTGGGACATAAGTATTTGTACCAGGAAAAAATCCGAACAACAAAACTGGAATAACCCGCTACGGAAATATACTTCGCCAATTCAATTAATTGTCCGATTTTTGTGCTGAATTTTTCGTTTTGTCCCAGCCTCTTTCAGAAAAAGTTTATAGAAAACGTACCTGTTTGTAAATGATGACTACTTGTCATAGTATAGCCCGGTCGAAAAAAATTACTCAGATCATTGAAACATAGAAAGAGACTGACATCCATCTGATTGCCTCTTGCCCGCTGGTTGCCAGAGGCTCAAACGAATGTCAGTCCCGGAATATTAAATTTCATTCATCTGAATTATGCACTCTCTCTTGGCGAGTTTTCATTTTCATCCTGGACGGTACCATCATGGAACACCAATTTTGGTCTTCCATTTTCAATTTCAACTGTATCTTTTGTAATGATGCATGTTTCAATATCGTCGCGGGAAGGAAGGTCGAACATGACATCCAGCATAATACTTTCAATAATCGACCGTAGACCACGTGCTCCAGTTTTCCGTTCAATCGCTCTGTTGGCAATCGCTCTGAGTGCTTCTTCTTCAAATTGAAGCTCAACATTATCAATTTCAAAGAGTTTTTCATACTGTTTAACCAGAGCATTTTTCGGTTTTGTCAGAATTTCAACTAACGCATCCTCATCAAGTGGGGCCAGGCTGCCGATCACCGGGATTCTGCCAATAAATTCCGGTATCAGACCGTACCGCAACAGATCTTCCGGCAATACTTTCTGCAACAGTTCACTTTGGTCCAGATCCTCCTGCTGACTATCAGATCCGAAGCCAATAACCTTTTTACCCAAACGGCGTTTCACAATCTGATCAATTCCATCAAATGCACCACCGACAATAAATAATACGTTGGTTGTATCAATCTGAATAAATTCCTGATGTGGGTGCTTCCGTCCGCCCTGTGGAGGCACACTGGCTACTGTTCCTTCCAGAATTTTCAGGAGTGCCTGCTGTACACCTTCTCCGGACACGTCACGGGTGATGGAAGGGTTTTCCGACTTACGGGCGACTTTATCAACTTCATCAATATAGATGATGCCTTTTTCCGCTTTTTCCACATCATAATCTGCTGCCTGAATTAATTTCAGCAGAATGTTTTCAACGTCTTCGCCGACATATCCAGCTTCCGTCAGCGACGTTGCATCCGCCATCGCAAACGGTACATTCAAGATTCTTGCAAGTGTTTGGGCAAGCAGTGTTTTACCGGAGCCGGTGGGCCCAAGCATGGCGATATTGCTCTTTGCCAGCTCGACATCGTCGGAATTATTTTGAGGTGTGTTAATTCGTTTATAATGATTATACACCGCTACAGACAAATTCTTTTTAGCTTCTTCCTGGCCAATCACATAATCTGCCAGTGTTTCATTAATTTCCTTTGGTTTAGGAAGTTCTTCAAACTCAGTAGCTTCCTCCGTACCGAGTTCCTCTTCCACGATTTCTGTACAAAGCTCGATACATTCATCACATATATAAACGCCCGGACCAGCCACTAATTTGCGAACCTGATCCTGGCTCTTGCCGCAAAACGAACACTTTAATTGTCCCTTTTCTTCATTGAATTTAAACATTACAATTTCACTCCTAAAAGGTTTAAATCTGCTTCTTATCTTTTTGTGTACATTTTAACTTAACGTCATCATACCAAATCAGAATGTGAAAACAAAACAATAACTCTTCTGCAAAAGCTGATTTAGAAAAACGTGCATCCATTCGTTCTTTAGTGAAGGCGTCGTTTTCCTTATAAGGCCATCTACAACTTATCATATCTGACGTTATACACAACTATGCCACATTCAAGTCATTCTTTTATTAGCGTATGTTCATTGGACAGGATCGATAACAAAAAATAACGAAAGTGGCACTTGATTTTCAGCGGAGCGTTATTTCCTTGCTGACAGAATCGGACATTTACCGAGGAGGTAACCTTTAGCCCCGCTTAATATACGGAAAAAGTGTAAAACAAGGTGCGATAACTCGCACCTTGTTTTACTACAATTATTTCATTGAGTTATCCGCACACCTTACACGGTTTGGCTGTTTTCAACTAAGAACTCAATCGATTTCCTTGCTTTAAGATCTTCCTTAAGTGCGTCGGCGTTCCCGCCCAGCATCTGCTTGAGCTGGTCGACTTCAGTACCGTACATGGATGCCATTTTACTTAGCTCTTCTTCAACATCTTCGTCCGTTACTTCAAGATTTTCAGCATTAAAGATCGCTTCAAGTGTCAGATTTGTTTTGACACGTTTCTCAGCATCTTCACGCATCTGTCCCTTCAAAGCATCGCTATCCTGACCGGAGAACTGATAATACATGTCCATTGTCATACCTTGCATTTGCAGGCGCTGTTCAAATTCCTGGAGCATGCGATCCAATTCCGTTTCAACCATAGGCTTCGGAATATCCGCTTCTGCGTTTTCGGAAGCTTTTTCGATCAATGTTTCTCGTTTTTCGTTATCAGCTTCCTGCTCGCGCTGACTTTGCAAATTTTCTTTTGTCTTCTTTTTCAGTTCATCAAGTGTTTCAACTTCTTCATCAACATCTTTGGCAAATTCATCATCCAACTCTGGCATTTCTTTTGTTTTAACGTCGTGAATCACTACTTTAAAGACGGCTTCTTTTCCTGCCAGGTGTTCTGCATGATAATCTTCAGGGAATGTGACCGTAATTTCCGTTTCTTCCCCGGACGTTTTTCCAATTAATTTCTCTTCAAAACCGGGAATAAATTGACCAGAGCCGACTTCCAGCGAGTAATCTTCACCTTTTCCGCCTTCAAATGCCTCCCCGTCGATAAAGCCTTCAAAATCCATCACGACCGTGTCGCCTTCTTCGACTTCGCCTTCATCTTTAACGATCAGTTCAGCATGGTGTTCACGTTGATGTTCGATTTCGTGTTCTACATCTTCATCTGTGACTTCAACTGACTGCTCTTCCACTTCCAACCCTTTGTACTCACCTAATGTGACTTCCGGTTTAACATTGACGGTTGCTTTGAAAATAAGATCTTTTCCTTTTTCAATTTGATCAATGTCAACTTCAGGCTGTTCAATCGGTTCAATGCCCGTCTCCTCAATAGCATTCGCATAGGCATCCTGCAGCAACAAATCTACGGCATCCTGGTACAGGGATTCGACGCCAAAACGTGATTCAAAAATTTTACGTGGTACTTTTCCTTTACGGAATCCAGGGATTTGCACATCTTTTACAACCTTTTTGAATGCCTGATCCAACGCTTTATCAAATTCATCGGCACTGACATCAAACGTCAGGAGCCCTTGATTCCCTTCTTGTTTTTCCCATTTTGCTGACATAACATACCCTCCAAAATCTATTATTCCTTTCATGATAACGGTGTATTAACATACGTCCGATTTATAATAGCAAAATTTCAACCAACTCATTATAACATAATTATGTGTCCTTTCAACCGATAGCCCCACCTGATTTACTGTTTAGGCTTCGATGATCGTAGCGTATAAAGCTTCACACATTTTAATTTCTTCCATATATCGGATCAACTGTTCATCCTTGTTTTCTCTCTTTTCCATATGTATGTCGAGATAATCTTCGCCTATTTTTGTTAATGCTGCAGCAATAAACCGGGCATCATCTTCGGCAGGCACCATCGGGTAACGCACATAAAAATAATGGTGCAGCAATTGTTCCATTAACCGAAATAAAGTTGGATTCTCTTGTTCTTGATCGTTCAGGAACACGAATGTCTGCTTTATGGTTGGATGCGAGTCGAGCGCCGGTATAGCATTTGGTGCTATTTTCCACTTAACACCTAATTTCTGTACCAAAACCTCATCTGATATGTTCTTATCCTGAAGCCATATAAAAATTGCTGTTTTGGTAACCGGATGTACCCGATCATCTGCTAGGAGTGACTGCAATTGCTCTGTAGGTGTTATATCCATTTTAAGGATTTGTTCAACGAGTGTGTACTGATAGACATGATTTTGCTCTTCAACTGCTTTTAGTAATTCCTTTATGTATTCGGGAGACTTTTCAATCCGGATTTCATGCCGCATCTTACGACTCATATTATACAGCTGCCGGAACTGTTCTTCCATATCATCCGGTACCATTTTTTTCTCCAATTCCTGTTCAACCTGATCCATTAACAATTGATATTGACTCGTCTGGAATAATATCGTTAAGTAAATATGCACATATTGATAGTAATTCTCATCCTTATGTATTAGCAGATCCTCACAAAAATCCTGTGCATCCTGATACCGATTTAGCTCCATCAGGCACATAAGCTTACCGATGAGTATTTCCTGGTTTTGAACACCGAAGCCCAATAACTGATCCAGTTTGGCCAATGCTTCCTGATATCTTTTCTCTTTCAGTGCCAGAAGACTTTCCTCTTCTAAGGTCGTCCGCCATTTCGGGAAAAGAATGACATTTTCCCAGCTTCTTTCCATAAATTCACCCCTTTCGTTTCAAGTGTTTCAATAACCAGCCATACCCTGAATCCCGCGAAATAAAACCTGTAAATTGTGCCATGACTATTTTTTATTGTATATGAAAAAAGAAACCCAGTCATCAAAAACACGGGTTTCCCAGGTTGACAAACGTCCCAGGCAGGATTCGAACCTGCGGCCTACAGCTTAGAAGGCTGTTGCTCTATCCTGCTGAGCTACTGGGACAAGATACTATGTATGGAGCGGATGATGGGAATCGAACCCACGACATCAGCTTGGGAAGCTGAGGTTTTACCACTAAACTACACCCGCACGTGTTGATTTTTAGCGAACAACGATTATTATATGCACTTTCAAACGATTTGTCAATAGTTTAGCGATATACATTAATTTGTCTGGTACCCGTTTAAGATTAGCAGAAACCGGCAAAAAGCCGGTTTCTCCTCTATCTAAATTCTTTGCGGAAGGGATGTATTAAATGATAAATCATCAACATGTTTGCCGTCGATTGTATAAAAATACACATGAATATCATCCAACGTTTCCCATTCCATAATCGTATATGTCTTCTCATTTCTCTTCCGGGGCAGCAGAACACTGCCCGGATTTATCAGCAATTGGCTGCCGACTTTTTCTGCACCAGCGATATGGGTATGACCGAAGCAAATGACCTGCGCATGCTGTTCCTCTGCCCGATAAGCAATCGCCAGCGGATTTGATTTCACCTGGTGCAAGTGGCCATGTGCAATAAGAAACGTTAGACCATCGATGGTGCTCACCTGTTCTTCAGGATATCTGGCATCGCCATCACAATTACCGGCAACTTTCATGAACCCTTCCAGTGCTGGGTCATCCATTTCAAGCTCCGAATCACCACAATGAATTTTGTAATCGGTATGATGACGCTGGTTTATTGCTGCAAGCTCGTCTCTGGAGCCATGACTATCACTGACAATTAACACACTTGGCATGATATCACCTCAACTGATTACTGCAAATTTTTGACCCAGTCGTCCAATTGTCGGATAGCATTGCTCCGATGGCTGATTTGATTTTTTTCATCCGAAGAAAGCTGTGCCATCGTTTCCGTATAACCATCCGGAATAAATACCGGGTCGTAGCCGAATCCGTTATGACCCGCCTGTACACGGGCAATGCTGCCTTCACAGTATCCTTTTTTAAATTGTGTTGTCTCCCCTGGTATAGCCACTGCCAGGACACATACAAAACGTGCTGTCCGATCGACAGTTTCAACGCCTTGTAATTCATGAAGCGCTTTATCGATATTTGCTTGATCATCTTTCGGCTCGCCGGCAAATCTTGCTGAAAAAACGCCTGGACGTCCAGCCAGTGCGTCAATGACCAGACCTGAATCATCAGCCAGGACTGGTATCTGCAGTAACTCTGCTATTTGCTCAGCTTTCAATGCGGCGTTTTCTTCAAATGTCGATCCTGTTTCCTCAATATCGTTTATTTCCCGGGACAACTCAGGGAGCGAAACAGCATCAATCGCGTATTCAGCAAAAAATGTTTTGAACTCTTTTACTTTGCCAGGGTTTTTTGTGGCTATGACAATCTCTTTCATGGTGAATCTTCCTTCGTTTTATTTGTTTCTCCAATCCGGCCAGCCTGTTCGCCCAGTATGGTTTTTTGAATGGCATTCAAATCTTGCAAACCGTTATTGGCAAGGTCCAGCATTCTGTGTAGCTGATTCTGTGTAAATGTTGCTTCTTCCCCTGTCCCCTGTATTTCGATAAACTCGCCTGTACCGGTCATCACAACGTTCATATCGACAGCTGCCTCAGAGTCTTCTTTATAGTCTAAATCCAAAAGCTCTCTACCTTCCGGGGAAATACCAACAGAGATAGCTGCCAAAAAGTCTGTCACAGGCATTTTTTTAATGGTTTTGGCTTGAAGCAGCTGATTGAACGCTAATACAACGGCAACAAATGCGCCTGTAATGGAAGCCGTCCGTGTGCCGCCATCCGCTTGAATGACATCACAGTCAACCCACACGGTTCGTTCGCCGATTTGTTTCAAGTCAACAACCGATCTTAGAGAACGTCCAATTAAGCGCTGGATCTCCATTGTACGTCCACTTACTTTTCCTTTGGAGGATTCACGAATATTGCGCTGTTCCGTTGCCCTTGGCAGCATCGCGTATTCAGCTGTAATCCAGCCTTTCCCCTGACCACGCATAAACGGGGGCACCCGATCTTCTATACTTGCATTGCAAATCACTTTCGTATCACCAAATTCAATCAGTACGGAACCTTCCGGGTGTTTAACAAAATCCGGTGTAATGGTAACTGATCGTAGTTCGTTATCATGTCGCTGGTCATGTCTCAATAGAACCTTTGCCTCCTTATTTATGCATCCACGGTTATCCTAACATATTTTTGACAATCAGACATGAATTATGAATGTCAGAACAAATGCGCAGGGCGCCCATTTAGCGACGTACAAACTTTGCCTGTGCATCACAGGTGGGTCGGCGTTGCCGCGTATCGCGGCGGGGTTAGCCGACCCTCCCCACTAGCCACAATGAGATAAAGGAAACATGCCCCTGCATCAGGGATATGCCGACGTTGGCCGGCAAGGCCGTTCTTATTCGGCCTTCCTTTATCAAGCGAACCGTTGTTGACTTATCGTAGTGGAGGGGTGTGAAGTTTGCTAGTCGCTGGACGCTGGAGCTGGACATGGCTATTGCTGACAAAGAGCTTCATATAGCCAAAATTTTATACCTTTATCTTTTAAAAAAAGAAAAAGACTGCTTTGACACAGTCTCGAATTTGAACAACCGTTCACGCTATAATTTTTCGGTTGAGATGAAATTTTGGGCTGTGACGGGCTCAGTATATGGTTCACCGTTCTCATTAAAGAGCGTCTCGACATCTTCCACTTTGACTTCGACCGCTTCGATCGCTTCATCCTGTGTTAATGTACGGACAAGGGTTTCCATGACTTCATTGGAGATAACGGACTGGCCTTCATCCTGCAAAACATTCTGGTTGAAAACGACTTCCAGCACACCTTCTTTTAAACTGGGATGATTGGTCAATTCCGTCGCATTATTGAAAACATGCTGCAAATTGGTATCGGCACTCGGCCCTTGCATTAACGCCTGAACCATGGACCCATACAAATCGCTATCTTCAACCTCAATGTGTTGGGTGACGGGAACAAAATACTCGTTATCACCCTGAGCAGACGGATAGTACAGTGTGACAGGTTCACTGCTCAGCAGATCCACTGTATTGGATTGAACAAGGTTGATGCCGTTAACCCTTGAATACCCCTCGCCAATAGGTGTTCCATCAACCGGCATTGTCTCTTGCTGCTGTCCATCAATGCGCAGCTTCAATTTATCCACATTTTCAAATTGTGTTGCAGTATAAGTCATCGCCTGAAGTATTTCCAGCTCCTGCTCAGCCTTGTAATTTTCAAATTCTCCGGAAACATCGACCACCATCGTCCCATTGTCTTTCAAATTTACGCCAAGTATTTCCGTGCCTGCCGGTAAAACCGCCTGAAAACCATTTGGCAATAACGAAGCGACCGGTCCATCCTTTACAAGATATTCCATTGCCTGTTGAGCTACCGCGTTCGATTCAGCCTGTGGCAACTGCAGTGTCTGCGACGCTACCATTCCATTGGCATCAAGCAAATATAATTGTCTGTCGACCGTGCCAGACGATGTATCCTCTTCAGTATCTTCCTGATTTTCCTCCCCTTCTGCACTTGTCTTCTCACCCGGCTTATCCTCTAAATCATCTACAGCTTCAGCATCCTTTGGCGGGTCCATTTCCCCTTCTTCGTTATCCAATGATTGCTCCCCTTGAAAACACCCGGATAATATAATCGTGAGAAACACCGTTAGGCTTAATAGCAATAGACTGCGCTTTTGCATGTTTTTCCCTCCTGCGATGGTTTGTACTATTATATATACGAGCTCATCAGAAATTTAGACCAACCTGAAAACAAAAAAATGAATCCTGACTGAAAATAATTGATCAGTCAGGATTCCGGCGGGATGCTTTTTCCCATTGAATGTTAATGCGCGATGACAGCCTTTTTAATAGTGACAGACTGAAAATAAGCGGCCGATTCTCTGAAAATACTTTCTGTGATTTTCGCGAATACCCCCATTTCACCTGTTGTGTAAAATTGATGTGCCGGCGTATCCAGTCCATTATATAACTGATTGTGAAACTCCAAAATCGTGCTGACTTCACGTGCTGTTTCTTCACTCGATGAAATGACAGTGACCTGGCTGCCGATAACTTTTTGAATGGTCTCTTTAATCAGCGGATAGTGTGTGCAACCAAGAATCAGTGTATCGATATGGTTTTGTTCCTTCATTGGCAGCAATGACTTCTCAACAATCTCTTCCGCCTCTTTGCCTGATAAAACGCCCTGCTCTACCATTGGAACAAATAACGGGCATGCCAGTGAATTGACATGAAGATCTGACTTAATACCAGACAATGCCTGGTTATAGGCTTTACTGCCAATTGTTCCTTCTGTCCCAATCACACCAATGTGACTGTTTTCCGTCGCTTTGATTGCTGCACGTGCACCCGGTTTAATCACGCCGATCACCGGGATTGAAAGGTGTTCCTGTAGTTCATTCAGCGTAAATGCTGTTGCCGTATTGCATGCAACAACAAGCAATTTAATCTGTTTATCGAGCAGGAAATCTGTCATTTCCCATGTGAATTTTCTAACGTCCTCTTTTGATCGCGGTCCATATGGGCATCTGAGCGTATCACCCAAATAAATCAGACTTTCTTTCGGCAGCTGCCGCATCAACTCATGGACAACGGTCAAACCGCCCACACCGGAATCAATTACGCCTATTGCCTGATTCAAAAAAATCGCCTCTTCTTGCTGTTATTGATGGTCGACATGTTGTATTTCCTCATACAGAAAGGCTAACATGCCACTTAATGATTCTGTCTGATCTTTTGAAAAGTTTTTCAATACCTCACCTAAATATTCCTGTCGTTTTTTGATGACTTCTTTTATAATCGTACGGCCTTTTGCCAATACATGAATTCTTACAACCCGCCGATCTTTCGTATCTCTCACTCGCTCAACAAGATCGTTCCTTTCCAGCCGATCAACCAGGTCTGTGGTCGTACTAAACGCCAAACCGTTTTTATTAGAAAGCTCACCAATCGTCAGATCACCGTCAACCAAAAACTGCAGGGCAATAAATTGTGGTGAAGTGATCGGGTAATGATTCAGTATTTTTCGCCCGTTTTGTTTAATAATACCGGATATGTAACGTAAATGTTTTTCAAGATTTGCAATGGTTTCTATTGATATATCACGATCCAATACGGGTGAACCCCCTCTGAATATTTCCCAATTTTATATACGTATTTTAACATATCATGACAAAAATAGCAGTTTTCTTATTGCCTCCAATCTTTAACGAGAGGGGTCAAATTTTTAAAATGAACAGGGATGGACTACAGCCATGATATTAAACTTCTTTTAAAATGTGCTCACCGTTTACACTTCTTTTCATAAGCTAATAGTGACTAAATAATTCACCCTTCATCTGCAGCTCTTTGACAGCAAGGAGGGGTTATCATTTGAAGGAAAACACGTACAAACCGAAGCAACTATTGACCAAACGTGAAAAAGAGGTATTCGAGCTCTTAGTACAAGATAAAACAACCAAGGAAATTGCCCAGGAATTGTTTATCTCTGAAAAAACGGTCCGCAACCACATTTCCAACTCAATGCAGAAATTAGGAGTCAAGGGGCGATCGCAAGCAGTAGTAGAACTTCTTCGTATGGGGGAGTTGAAGCTCTAAAGAAAACCGGCTTTCTTGTAGAAAGCCGGTTTTCTACTATTGTCAGAAAAAGATAGTTTGAAGGTGTAGTGTATCCCTTACAGATTAGCAAATCAGATCCATCGCGAGCTTCTCCACTTACACCGCCATTAAGCTGTTTTTCATGGCATCGGATAATGGTATCGGCTGACCGGTATCAGGTTTTATGTAAACCATTCTTCCCCGTCCTGTGAGGCAAAGTTCGTCTTCACCGTTCAGACCCATGTAATGGATATCAAACGAAGTGGTCCCGGTATGATTAACTTTCACATATAGGTTCAATTTTTCATTAAAATAAATTTGTTTATGATAATCGCATTGCAAGTCTGCAACGATGGGCATCGCTCCGTTGTTACTATCATCATCAAACAGACCGATTGATTTCAGAAATTCAATTCGTGCTTCTTCAAAATAAATAAATGGTGAGACGTTATTCACATGCCCAAACATGTCTGTTTCCGAAAAGCGGATTTTGACCGGGATAAAAAACGTAAATGCAGACCGCCACTTTTCCATGTTTTCAATATATGAAGCTTTACTCAACTGCATCACTCCTCCTATATGATAATGAGGCTGGAACAAAACTCAACTATTTTATTATAAAATACGAATGATCGTTCGTATTTGTTTGTAAGTGCTAATCATCGCTCCGGAAAAATACTTGGTGCTCGTCGTGTTGGAAGTTATTTCGAGGAAGTAGCACTCCTCGCAACTCGCAGTTTACTCGGCAGAAGTTTTGCTCGTCGCTTTCCGGGGGCGGCTGATGAGCCTCCTCGCGCTGGCGCGCTCCGGGGTCTCATCCAGGCCTCAGCTCCCCCCCAAGAGTCTCCGTATTTTTCCTCCGCTGATAAAACAACTGTTATCATTAAATAAAATCCGAACATATTATATTTTAAATAATTGTTCGGATTTTCATTTTGATGCTATACTTTTGTCCCGGCCTCATAGATTAATAGATTTCTAACCTAATGCGCTTCATCACTGCCAAAGAAGTTCTTGAACGACTGAATGTTCGTGGCACGGTTCATAGCAGCAATCGATGTTGTCAATGGAATACCTTTCGGGCAGACCTGCACACAGTTTTGTGCGTTACTACAGCCTGCGATACCTCCGTCTTCCATCAATCCCTCCAGGCGTTCACTTGCATTCATTTCACCTGTTGGATGTGAATTGAACAAACGTGCCTGGGAAAGGGCAGCCGGGCCAATGAAATCCGACTTGTCATTCACATTTGGACATGCTTCCAGACAAACACCGCACGTCATACATTTTGACAGTTCATATGCCCATTGGCGTTTTTTCTCCGGCATCCGTGGACCAGGGCCAAGGTCATAGGTTCCGTCAATCGGAATCCATGCCTTGACTTGTTTCAGAGCATCAAACATTTGCTCACGGTCCACGACAAGGTCGCGAACAATTGGAAATGTGCTCATTGGTTCCAGCCGAATGGGCTGTTCCAATTTATCAACCAGCGCTGCACAGGATTGGCGCGCGGTTCCATTAATGACCATTGAACATGCCCCGCATACTTCTTCAAGACAGTTCATGTCCCATGCTACCGGTGTTGTTTTTTCGCCTTTATCATTTACCGGATTCTGACGGATTTCCATTAGTCCGGAAATGATATTCATATTTGTTTTATAAGGAATGTCAAAGGCTTCCTCATAAGGAGCAGAATCCGGGCTGTCTTGACGCGTTATGATAAATTTAACAGTTTTCTGTTCAGCCATGTTTATCTTTCTCCCCTCAGTGTTTTTGTGTATAGTCCCTTAACCGTGGTTCAATCAGTGATGTATCAACTTCCTCATAGGATATCTCCGGCGCATTATTTTCCTTGTCAAACGTTGCAATGGTCGTTTTGAGCCATTCTTCATCATTACGTTCAGGATAATCAGGTTTATAGTGCGCGCCTCGGCTTTCATTACGGTTGTATGCACCCATTGTAATAACCCGTGCCAAATGTAGCATGTTTTTCAACTGACGAGTAAACATGACACCCTGATTGCTCCAGCGTGATGTATCATTGATATTGATCTTGTGCCAGCGCTCCTGAAGTTCCTGAATCTTTTCATCGGTTTTCAAGAGGTTATCATTATGACGGACAACCGTAACGTTATCAGTCATCCATTCACCGAGCTCTTTATGAATCTGGTATGCGTTTTCTTCGCCCTCCATCTTCATGAACTCCTCAAATATTTCCTGTTCTTCTTTTTCCCTGTTTTCAAACAGTTCAGGTGACATATCTTCAACATGCTGATCAAGTCCGTCAATATATTTAATCGCATTCGGACCTGCGACAGAACCACCGTAAATTGCTGACAGCAGTGAATTGGCTCCTAAACGGTTCGCCCCATGTTGTGAATAATCACACTCACCACAGGCGAAGATTCCAGGAATGCTTGTCATCTGATCAAAGTCAACCCAAAGACCGCCCATGGAATAGTGAACAGCCGGGAAAATTTTCATCGGAACTTTACGCGGATCATCACCGACAAATTTCTCATAAATCTCGATAATACCGCCCAGTTTGACGTCGAGTTCTTTCGGATCTTTATGTGACAGGTCCAGGTAGACCATGTTTTCGCCATTGATGCCAAGCTTCTGGTTGACACAAACATCAAAAATTTCACGTGTTGCGATATCGCGCGTTACAAGGTTACCATATGCCGGATACTTTTCTTCCAGGAAGTACCATGGCTCACCGTCTTTATATGTCCAGATACGTCCGCCTTCACCCCGTGCTGATTCACTCATCAACCGGAGTTTATCATCTCCCGGGATGGCTGTAGGATGGATCTGAATAAATTCACCGTTCGCATATCTCGCACCCTGCTGGTACAAAATACTTGCAGCAGACCCTGTATTAATCATGGAGTTGGTTGATTTCCCGAATATGATTCCAGGGCCACCGGTTGCCATAATCGTTGCATCTGACGGGTATGATTTAATTTCATGTGTTTGAATATTCTGTGCAACAATCCCTTTGCCGACACCATCATCATCAAGAACGGCTCCAAGGAATTCCCAGTTTTCGTATTTTGTAACCAACCCTTCCACTTCATAGCGCCTGACCTGTTCATCCAATGCGTATAATAACTGTTGTCCTGTTGTTGCCCCTGCATATGCTGTGCGGTGTACAGATGTACCGCCAAAACGCCGGAAATCAAGCAGCCCTTCAGGTGTACGGTTGAACATGACACCCATGCGGTCAAGCATATTGATAATGCTTGGTGCTGCGTCGCACATTGCTTTAACCGGCTTTTGATTGGCAAGGAAGTCCCCACCGTAAACTGTATCGTCAAGGTGAACCCATGGTGAGTCACCTTCACCTTTGGTATTAACGGCACCATTAATGCCACCTTGAGCACACACAGAGTGAGACCGTTTCACAGGCACAATCGAAAACAGGTCAACATTCACACCTGCTTCTGCTGCTTTAATTGTTGCCATAAGGCCAGCTAATCCGCCGCCGACAACAATAACTTTACGATTACTCATATCGATTCCTCACTCCTTGTTCTTAAAGATTGTTCAAAAAGTCGGGTGAAAATGACCCACGAGCTCGTTGGCTGACAGGCCGATCCTTTTATCCTCCTTTTTGAACACTGAACGATTAAACTCCGTAAGCAAATTGAATCAGTGCTCTGACACCAACATAGCTTAGAGCCAGGAAGATGATCAGTGTTGCGTATGTAGCAATTTTCTGGGATTTCGGTGATTGTGTAAAGCCCCATGAAACCAGGAAACTCCATAGACCATTCGCAAAATGGAAAGTGGTCGAAATAACACCAAGAATATAGAACCAGAACATGATTGGGCTAGCAAGAATGTTTTCCATTAGATTATAATTCAATTCTGCTGCGCCAAGACCAATTCGAACGCGAGTCTCCCATACATGCCATACAATAAATACAAGCGTAATGATACCAGTTACCCGCTGCATAAGATACATCCAATTACGGAAATAACCGTACCGGGTTGTATTGTTTTTTCCTGTAAGGACAATATAAACCCCTAATACCGCGTGAAATAAAATCGGCAGATAGATGACCACGATTTCCAATACTAATCGAAACGGCAAATCATGTATAAAGCTCGCCGCCTGATTAAAACTTTCTTCACCATATACCGCAAAATGGTTCACAACAAGGTGCTGAATAAGGAAAATCCCGATTGGAATGACGCCTAACAGGGAATGGAGTCTGCGATAAAAAAACTCTCGATGTTCTGCCATGTGTTTACCCCCCTCGCTTAAGATGTTAATTTTTACAGAATGTACATGATTTAACAATAAGCCTTCATATATTTATTGCCCAAAAATGTACAATTTATGACATGTTTATTGTACTTCTAACTATGAAGGGCGTCAAGAAAAGGAAATAAACCAGCCTGCTGTGAAATCTTTACGACACTCTTGCACTTTAACCTATTTACATAGATAATAATAATAGAAAAATACTTGAATGAAACAATGAATTCATTGTGCATTAGTTATTGGGGAAAGGATGACATCAATGTCAAAAGATCACGAATCCATGCCTGTCACACTTCTTGATGAGCTGCATACAACAGGAGCCGGGTATGACATTATCCGATACATCGGTTTACCTGATATATTTGGATCGGAATCACCTACCCTCCTCTATTTCATGGGTAAAAACCTTTCCAGAAGGCTGGACATACAATCCGTATCCGATATTGTTTATGCATTTGAAAAATTGGGATGGGGGCGATTGGAACTTGTTAAAGAAAAAAAGAAAGAACTTGTTTTTCAATTAATGGCTGATTCAGTCGTCTATCGGCTGAAAGCCCCTCTGGATACAGAATTCCGGCTTGAAGCCGGATTTTTGTCGGAAGCAATCGAGCAGATTAAAGAACGATCATGCGAATGTCAGGAAGAACAGCATAAAAAAATCCATCAAATCGAATTTACCGTCATTTTTACCGATTAACTATCCGGGGCGAAGCGGGATAAAAGAGCAAAAGCGGAAGCGCCCGTTTAGCGACGTTCAAACTACGCTCGGTGTTGCAGATGAATCGGGACTATCGCGGAGGAGTTACGAGAGAAGCGGAACATTACGTTGTTTCGCTCCCCTCTTCATCGTTCAAATGAGCCAATATATTTTGAGCAACATCCTGCGGTACACCCAACTTCGTAATATTTTCCAAGCTTGCCTCTTTGATTTCGTTCACGTCCCTGAAATGTGTCAACAGTAAACGCCGCCGCTTTTCCCCGACCCCCGGAATCTTATCAAGCTCTGACCGAAACAGGTTTTTCCCCCTTAGTTGCCTGTGAAAGGAAATCGCAAACCGGTGCACTTCATCTTGAACACGCTGCACCAAATAAAATGCCTGAGACTTTCTGGACAATTCGATTACTTCCGGCGGATCACCATATAACAGTTCACTTGTTTTATGTTTATCATCTTTCACCAGACCACACAGCGGAATATCCAGCCCGAGTTCATTTTCCAATACATCAAGGGCAGCACTCATTTGGCCCTTGCCACCATCAACGATAATCAGGTCAGGGAGCGGGTCTTTTTCTTTCAATACTCTCGTATAACGGCGGCGAATGACTTCCCGCATTGTTTCATAATCATCTGGCCCTTCCACATTTCTAATTTTATATTTGCGGTAGCCTTTTTTATCAGGTCTGCCGTCTGTAAAAACAACCATTGCTGAGACAGGGTCAGCCCCTTGAATATTGGAGTTATCAAACGCCTCAATCCTGAGCGGTGTTTCAATGTTGAGTGCTTCACCCAACGTCTCTACTGCCTGGACGGTTCTTTCTTCATTACGTTCGATCAATGTGAATTTTTCATCAAGCGCAATTTTAGCATTTTTCATGGCTAATTCCACAAGTTCTTTTTTTCTACCGCGAAATGGTGTGTGGACATTTAACTCCAGCAATTCGCCCAGTAAATCCGCATCGGTACCAATCGGAACCAGCAGCTGTTTCGGTTTTAAATGGTGCTGATGTAAATAAAACCTTCCGATAAAACTGATGAATGTATCGTCAGGTTCATCAAAAAATGGAAATATCGAGACATCCCTTTCGATCAATTTCCCTTGCCTGACAAAAAACACTTGGATGCACATCCAGCCTTTGTCATAACTGTAACCGAATATATCACGATCCGTCCGATCATTCAGCGTCATTCGCTGTCGTTCCATTACCGCTTCAATATGCTGGATCAAATCGCGAAGCTCCTTTGCCCGTTCAAAATTAAGATCATCGCTTGCTTCATGCATTTTAGCGGTCAGATCGTTCTTGATTTCTTTATGGCCACCATGCAAAAACGACGTGATATCTTGAATAATTTCTTTATATTTTTCCTCTGAAACCGGTTTTTCACTGCAAGCAAGACATTGCCCCATATGATAATACAGACACGGGCGCCCTGCTGGATTATTACACTTGCGCAATGGATACAATCTGTCAAGTAGTTTTTTTGTTTCCCTGGCCGCCAGCACATTGGGATATGGTCCAAAATATTTTCCTTTATCTTTTTTGATCCGCCTTGTTATGAGCAGCCTTGGGTGTCGCTCTGAAGTGATTTTTAAGTATGGATAAGATTTATCATCTTTTAATAAAACGTTGTATCGCGGGTCATATTTTTTTATCAGATTCATTTCAAGAATCAATGCTTCCACTTCGGAAGTTGTCACGATATACTCAAAATCCTGAATCTCTTGAACGAGCCGCTGTGTCTTTTTATCATTAGCACCGGTGAAATAGGATCGGACTCTGTTTCGCAGTTTTTTTGATTTCCCGACATAGATAATCGTACCATTCTTATCTTTCATTAAGTAGCATCCAGGCTGTGCTGGCAAAACAGCCAATTTCTCATTAAGTTGCTGGTTCATCGCAAACTCATCCCCTGAAAAAATTGTACATTTGTTAATCCGTGTTCAAAAAGGAGGGTAAAAAGGACCGTCATCGGCTAAATTCGCGACGACAATCGCAACGCCGATATTAGCACGTCCTGTGCGTCAAAGTTCGAGGCGCCGTAGTTTTGAGCGCGGGCTTCCACAGGATGTGGTGACTTCTGCGTTGGTGATTGACGTGGGCGCTTTAAGCAGAAAATCCCCTGTCAATGCGTCATTTTCACCGGACTTTTTGAACATCCTTTTATCAAACAGAATCCCTTGTCACATTCAGTAACAAGGGATCCTATCAAACATTCCACATTTTATTATACACCTTATGAGGCGTGTTTGTTAATTAAATCAACTAGTGCTTCTTTAGGCTGAAAACCGATAACCTGGTCGACCACTTTCCCATCTTTGAAAAGCAGAAGCGTTGGTATGCTCATAACACCGAACTTACCGGCTGTTTCCTGATTTTCATCAACGTCCAGCTTAACAATTTGTACTTTATCTTCCATTTCACCGTCTATTTCTTCAAGTAACGGGGCAATCATTTTGCATGGTCCGCACCATGGAGCCCAAAAATCAGCAAGCACTAGACCTTCAGCTGTTTCCTGACCGAAGTTTTGATCAGTCACATGTTCAATTGCCATGATAAATTCCCTCCTCATTCAGTAAACTATGGTTCATAGTATACCACCGTTAGTCATTCCTCGCGAATACTTTGCTTATGCAAATGACTCAGGAAGCACAGGCTTTTTGTCAGCGCAAAAGATCTGACCAAACATGGTCAGATCTTAAAACTTTTTATACGACCTGTTTGAATTCTTCTGTCAGTTTTGGAATCACTTCGAATATGTCACCGACAATGCCGTAATCCGCTACATTAAAGATATTTGCTTCCGGATCTTTATTGATGGCAACGATTACTTTTGAGTTGGACATACCGGCTAAATGCTGGATAGCGCCGGAAATACCGACAGCAATATATAAATCCGGGGTGACCACTTTACCGGTCTGCCCTATCTGCAAGGAATAGTCGCAGTATTCGGCATCACATGCACCGCGTGAGGCGCCGACCGCCCCTCCCAGCACGTCTGCCAGTTCGTATAAAGGTTTGAATCCATCCGCACTTTTCACACCGCGCCCACCGGCAATGATGACATTTGCTTCGGACAAATCAACACCCTCGGAAGCTTTACGGATCACATCTTTAATAACAGTATGGATATCTTTAACATCAACATCTTTTGCCGTCACTTCACCAGTTCGTGAATCGTCACGGTCCAACGCTGGAATATTGTTCGGGCGGATCGTCGCAAACGTTAAGCCACTGGAGATAACCTTTTTCTCAAACGCTTTTCCTGAATAGATCGGTCTGATAAATACAGCTTTATCCCCATCATGTTCGATATCGGTCGCATCTGAAATTAAACCGGTTTCTAGTTTTGCCGCAAGTTTTGGTGTCAAATCCTTACCGATCGCTGTATGACCCATGATGACCCCATCCGGAGCTTCATCATCAATCACGGCAAGAACCGCTTGCGAGTAGCCTTCTGACGTATAAGCTTCCAAAAGATTGTGCTTGACCGTTACAACACGGTCTGCCCCATAATAGATGACTTCCTGTGCAGGCCCATTCAAATCATCACCGCCGCATAAAACGCCGACAACTTCCGCATCCGTATCTATCTTTTTAGCCGCTGCAACGGCTTCAAATGTTACATTACGCAATTCGCCGTCTCTTGCTTCACCTATGACGAGTAGTTTACTCATTTTATTTCTCCTCTCCGCTATGTTTATAGTACTTTTGCATCGTTTTTAAGCAGGGAGATCAATTCCTTCACCTGGTCATCAATCTCACCTTCGAGAACTTTTCCTGCTTCTTTTTCAGGAGGCAGAAATATATCAATCGTTTCCGTTTTTGCTTCGACATCGTCTTCATCCAAATCCAGATCATCTATTTCCAATTCTTCAAGCGGTTTTTTCTTTGCTTTCATGATCCCTGGAAGTGATGGATACCTTGGTTCGTTCAGACCTTGCTGACAAGTTACGAGTACCGGAAGAGCTGTTTCGATTTTCTCGACGTCGCCTTCAACGTCTTTGTCGATATTTGCACTTTCGCCATCAATCTCAAGTGCCGTGATAGTCGTCACATAATTGATTCCCAGACTTTCAGCGAGTCTCGGACCGACTTGGCCGCTTGCTTCATCAATGGCAACATTTCCAGCCAGAATAAGGTCGGCTTCTTTATCCTCAAAAAAGGACTCCAGAATTTTTGCAGTTGTATATTGATCGCCGTCCTCAACATCATCTTCTGTGTTAATTAAGACAGCCTTATCTGCTCCCATAGCAAGTGCCGTACGCAATTGTTTCTCGGATTCTTCGTCCCCCACTGTCACAACTGTCACTTCTCCTCCATGTTCATCACGCTGCTTAATGGCCTCTTCCACGGCATATTCATCGTATGGGTTAATAATGTACTCAGCACTCTCATCCTCAATTCGCCCATCAGAAACGACAATTTTTTCTTCTGTATCAAACGTTCTTTTCAGCAATACGTAGATGTTCATATCTATTCCTCCCTTGTATATCCCATCATTCTATTGATCCCGGAAGTTTGGCTTGCGCTTCTCCATAAACGCCTGAATACCTTCTGTGGCATCCTCTGAACCGAAAATACTTCCAAACGCTTTAGCTTCCTCTTGAACCCCCTTAGCAAATTGTTCGGTTTTTGCATAAGGAATCAATTCCATAACAGCGTCAATTGACAGTTTGCTTTTAGCAGCAATTGCCCGGGCCAATTCAAATGCTCTGTCAAATACATTTTCATCCTGAACGGCCTGATTTGCCAGCCCTGCCGCTTCGGCCTCTTTTCCTGTGATCGGTTGACCGGTCAGAATCATTTCGTATGCTTTTGCCGTCCCAACATAATGCGGTAAGCGCTGTGTTCCCGCAAAACCCGGGATAATGCCTAATGTCAGTTCGGGCAGACCAAGTTTAGCATTTTTAGCTGTAATCCGGATATGGCAAGCCATGGCAAGCTCAAGACCGCCTCCTAAAGCAGCACCATGAACAGCAGCAATGACCGGAACCGGATAGTGCTCGATTCGACTAAATAGCTGCTGTCCTTTTTCAGACAGAGATTCATAGTCGGAAGCCTTTTGTAGAGCGGTAAATTCTTTGATATCAGCACCTGCAGAAAAGAACTTACCATTCCCTTTTAAAACAATAGCCTTCACATTGTTATCGGTTTCAATTTCGTCAAGCCTGTTACCCAAATCAATTAATAGATTCGTAGACAATGCGTTGGCCGGCGGGCTTTGTATGGTCAGTACACCTACATGACCAGTCACTTCATAAGCCAGTGTCGTCAAATCAAATCCCCCCTCTTTTATTTGTTTGCGGAAAGACCGTGTGTGATAAATGCGTGGACTTCCCAGGCCTGCTGCACAAGATCATATTTCTGTTCTTTCATCACCCAGTTCGTCACGACTTCATCCAGCGTTCCAAAAATCATCTGTCTTACCAGCTGAATATTCAGATTATCCCGGAATACCTTTTCCCTGGCCCCCTCTTTGATTATATCATCAATGACAATAAGATAGGGTCTTAGAACCTGATTAATTTTCAGTCTGATCTTTGTATTGGACTGCCTTAATTCCAGCTGTGTCACAATAGCCAGATGATGATCTTCCGAAAGCTGGCGGAAATGCATTTCAATCAGCGTGAACAACTTATCATCCGCACTATCCAATTGGCTGGTACCACGTACAATCTTTTCGATAAACTGCCCCATTTTTTCTTCAAAAACAGAAATCAGAATATCCTCTTTATTTTTAAAGTAAAGGTAAATCGTACCATCCGCCACGCCTGCTTTTTTAGCAATTTTGGATACTTGTGAAGCATGGTAGCCGTTCTCTGCGATGACTGCCACGGCCGCCTCAATAATTTGGTTGTATTTTGGTTTCTTGTTTCGCATGATGATCTCCTTAACACATACATTGCGTATAAAATGAATGAATAATCATTCATATCTTATTCTATAAAATCCGTTCCAGGATGTCAATAGCTGGCTTGTTCGAATATCTTTTAAAAAAAGAGAGAGCGAAGTCATGTCAAATCGTCTCCTTGTCTGCCTTCTTTTCTTCATCGACAAGCTGACGCCGCAATATTTTCCCGACTGCTGTCTTAGGCAGTTCATCACGGAATTCGTAAATTCTCGGTACCTTAAAGGCTGCGAGATTGTTCCGGCAATAGGCGTTTAATTCTTTTTCACCAATCTTATGACCGGATTTCAGTACGACATATGCTTTAACTGTTTCACCACGGTATGGATCCGGAATCCCAGCTACAACAGCCTCCTGAATTGCCTCATGCTCATACAATATCTCTTCCACTTCCCGCGGATAAATATTATAGCCCCCGGCAATGATGATATCCTTTTTCCGGTCAGCGATATAAAAATAGCCATTCTCATCCATATAACCCATATCACCGGTCCGAAGCCAACCATCTTTTAATACCTGCTCCGTTTCATCCTGGTTATTCCAATAGCCTTTCATGATCTGCGGACCACTGACAGTGATTTCACCAACTTCTCCGACGCGCGCCTCTTCACCGGTCTCCAGCATGACCTTGGTATCTGTATCAGGCCAGGGTACACCAATACTGCCGTTCACATAGCTTCCGCTTATGAAATTGGCATGTGTCACCGGTGAGGATTCCGTTAACCCGTAGCCTTCAACAAGCCGCCCATTTGTTACCTTTTCAAACTGTTCCTGTACTTCCGCAGGCAATGGGGCAGAGCCGCTGATACAGGCATTAATAGACGACAAGTCATATTTTTTCAGTTTTGGATGGTTGAGCAGCCCGACATAAATCGTTGGGGCACCAGGAAACATGGTCGGCTTTTGCTTCTGGATGGTCTTAAGCACATCCTCAGCATCGAATTTGGGCATCAGGATCATTTTAAAGCCGTACATGATCGACATATTCATAACCGTCGTCATGCCATATACATGGAAAAACGGGAGAACGCCCATAACGGTTTCTTCACCGCGTTTGGCATTGTATAACCAGTTCCGGCACATTTGCACATTAGCTACCAGGTTGTAGTGTGTCAGCATAACACCTTTTGGGTTCCCTGTTGTTCCGCCCGTGTATTGCAGTAATGCCAAATCGTCTTTCGGATCCACATCGACCGGGCTGTATTGTTCATGTCCTTCTTCCAAAATCGTTTGCCAGACGTGTGTATCCTTTGACGATTCTACTTTCACAACCATATTGTATTCCCTTTTTTGGATAAATGGATATACACGATTTTTAGGAAACGGTAAATAATCTTTGATACCGGTTACAATTGTATGTTTAAGTGTTGTATTACCGCGGACATTTGTAACACGCGGCAGCAAGACGTCCAAACAAATGATGAACGTTGCACCAGAATCGTTGAGTTGATATTCCAATTCCCTTTCCTTGTAGAGCGGATTCGTTTGAACGACAACCCCGCCTGCGAGCAATGCTCCGTAATAACTGATCACAGCCTGCGGGCAATTCGGAAGCATAATGGCTACCCTGTCGCCCTTTTCAAGACCCTGGGACTGAAAATACGCTGCTAATTTACGTGCCTCGGTATAAACTTGTGCAAATGTCATTTCCTTCCCCATAAAATGAAGCGCTTTCTTTCCAGGGAAGTCTTCAGCGGTTTCTGCCAAAAACGAATCAAGCGGCTTCTCATCATACGCAATCGTTGTCGGAATATCATTCGGATAATGAGCATGCCAAACCCTCTGTTCTGCCATTGAATTCTCCTCCTTTATTGATGGGTAATTTCATTATACCGATAAATACGTATTTTTTGAAACTTAAAGTCACTTATTTCCAAAACTTTTTTTGAAAGTGCAACCTCCTAAAGGAAATAAATGACCCCCACAATTAAAAAAACAGCACCAACGATGAACATCGCTTTAGCCAACTTTTCCAGAAACAGTTTAATCTCCCCCTATACTCGCTCCGATGACGAATGACAACCCGATGGAAATAAGCATGGATATGAGCCCAATCGCTTTATTGCCATTGCCGATTTCTTCGTCAATTTTTATGGATGGTGTCATAAATTCAAAGATCATATAACCAAACAGTAACAGCACGAATCCAAAAATGCCCCACCCCATACTTTCCACAAGGGTATCATTATGTTCAATGGAATACCGGAAAATTGTTGCAATACCGAATATCTTCCCGCCGGTTGCCATGGCCACTGCCACGTTGCCCTGTTTGATTTCGTACCAGTTACGGTATGAGGTCACAAATTCAAACACAGCAAGAAATACAATGGTGCAGAGAACGACAACACTGTACCGTGCAGCAGTAACCACAAAAATATTTTCCCAAAAACCAGCCATTTTCAACAACCCCTTTATCCATTACTTCAATTCAAGAACGGTTACACCGTTTCCGCCTTCACCTGCTGAACCTGGCCTGTCTGAGGCAATACGGGGATGGCGTTTGGCAAACTCCTTCACGCCGTTGCGAAGTGCACCTGTCCCTTTACCATGAATGATGAAAACTTTGGGATAGCCTGCAAGCAATGCATCATCAAGATATTTTTCCAATGTTCCCATGGCATCCTCGAAACGCTCGCCGCGCAAATCGAGTTCCGTTTTAACGTGGTAACTGGAGCCCTTCACGGTTGCAAGTGGTTTTTCGGTTACCGTACTTTTCTGTTTGACGGGCTGTATCTCGTTACGCTTCACTTTAACCTTCATAATACCAACTTGAACCAGATAGTCATTTTCACCGGTTTTTTCCAGAACGGTTCCCTGCTGGTTTGCTGTTATTAATTTAATGGCATCTCCGGGTTTTAATTCCTGTTCTGTATTTGATGGCTTTTTTGGTTTATCCGATGTTTTAGCGGATAGATCTGGTTGAGCTTCTTCAAGCATTTTGCGGGCTTCAATCCACTCATGCTCTTTTAACTGTGCGCCGGTTTTCATATGGCGTATTTCATCTACAATCATTTCCGCCTTATCCCGGGCTTTTTGTAATGCTTTATCCGCCTTATTCTCTGCTTTTAGATACAGGTCTTCCCGTTTATGTTCAAACTGCTCCCATGCTTTTTTAAGGTCACTGCGCAATTGTTTGCTTTCCTCAAGGACACTGTTTGCTCGCTCATAATCCGCTTCAGCCTGACGCCGCGACTCATCAAGAGATGCAATCATGTTCTCAACACTTTCGGAATGACCAACATGGCTTTTTGCCTGGTCAATCACGGTTTGTGCAAGCCCCAGCCGTTTGGCAATGTCAAACGCGTTACTCCGTCCGGGAACACCAATCAATAACCTATAAGTTGGCTGCAACGTTTCCACATCAAATTCAACTGACGCGTTGACAACATGGTCACGATTATAGCCATAGGCCTTCAATTCCGGATAGTGTGTTGTTGCCACAACACGAGCACCACGAGAAACAATGTCATCCAGAATGGACATGGCTAGTGCTGCACCTTCCTGTGGATCTGTCCCCGCCCCAAGCTCATCAAACAGCACAAGGGATTTATGACCCGCTTCACGTAATATCGAAACAATATTGGTCATGTGTGAAGAGAATGTGCTCAAATTTTGTTCGATTGATTGTTCATCACCGATATCAGCGAAAACATCATCAAAAACGGCCATTTCACAGCCATCATCAGCGGGAATCTGCAGACCGGACTGTGCCATTAACGTAAACAATCCGATCATTTTCAGAACAACCGTTTTACCACCCGTGTTTGGGCCGGTAATTACGATTGACGTGTAATCATCTCCGAGGGCAACATCATTGGCGACGACTTCATCTTCAGGAAGCAGCGGATGACGTGCTTGTTTAACATTGATTGTGCGATTATCATTAATGGCCGGCATGGCAGCCTTCATCTGTCTTCCCAGCTTTGCCCTTGCCACAATGAAATCAATCCTAGCCAAAATAGACACATTTTCAGACAGAACTGCTTCGTCTTCAGCAATTTTGCCGCTCAAATCGCGAAGGATTCGCTCTATCTCCTGTTTCTCTTTCACTTTCGATTCCTGTAGCTCGTTATTCAAATCAACAATGGCTTTTGGCTCCATAAACAGTGTGGCACCAGAGGCCGATTGGTCATGAACGATACCGCCTACAGCCCCGCGATACTCTTGTTTCACCGGCAGGACATAGCGATCATTGCGAATCGTGATAATGGCATCGGACAACATCTTGCTCTGGGATTTCGTATAATTGTCCAGTTTATCGCGTACCCTGCTTTCATAAGTTCGAATCGACGAGCGGATACTCCGCAGCTTAGCCGAAGCACTGTCCATCATGGCTCCTCTGTCATCTATACAACTATTGATTTCTGTTTCAAGTCTGCGCAATGTCTCAATTCTACCAGCAAGTTCCTTTAAAATCGGAAGCTCTTCTTCCATTTTTTCCAAAAAATTCTTAACCTGGCGTCCACCATAAATGGTATTGGCAACATCAAGACATTCGGCGGTAGTTAGAACACCGCCAATGACGCTCCGCTTAATACTGGCACGAATATCCGCAATGCCGCCTAGGGGAACAGCCAGATTCAAGCGTAAAATCCGGCTTGCTTCATCTGTTTCCGCCTGCAATTCTCTCACTTCGGCTATATCCACTGAAGGCTTCAGCTGCACGGCAAGCTCTTTCCCAGTCGACGTAGCTGCCTGGCTATTCAATTGTTCGATGATCTTGTTAAATTCAAGTGTTTGAAATATGCGTTCGTTCATCAGGATTTTCCCTTCAGTTCATTCCAGACATGATTATATGAGCAAGCTTTTCACTTCGTACGATTCATAAAAGCCATTAATTGCTGTTTGGACCATGTGTTTATAACGGTATCCTTTTTAATCCAGCCTCTGCGGGCAGTACCTACACCATATGTCATATGACCAAGCATATAGTAATCATGCGCATCTGTATTAATCGCGATCTTCACATCGGCCTCCTGCGCAATCCGCACCCATTCACTGGAAAGGTCCAATCGGTTGGGGTTGGCATTGATCTCCAGCGCAGTGTCCGTCTCCCTGGCACGTTCGATCAACCGTTCAACATCGACATCGTACCCTTTTCGACGACCAATCAGTCTACCGGTTGGATGGGCGATTAATGACACATATGGATTTTCCAGTGCAGCATCCAGTCGCCCCATTATCTTGTCCTGTGATTGGTTGAAACTTGAATGGATAGCCCCAATCACAAAATCCATCTCAACTAAAAATTCATCGCTGAAATCCAATGTCCCATCAGGCAGGATATCCATTTCAACACCAGCAAAAATATGAATGTCATCGTATTTTTCGTTCAATTCGGCAATGGTCTCACGCTGTTGGAGCAGACGCGTTTCATTTAACCCATTCGCAACACGCAAAAACCTGGAGTGATCGGTAATCGTTATATAATCATATTGTTTCGCACGTGCTTGGTTTACCATCTCTTCAAGTGATTGGGCACCGTCACTCCAAGTCGTATGCATATGCAAGTCACCGCGAATATCTTCTAACTTAATTAAGGAAACAGGGTCGCGATACGCCTCCACCTCACCAGTATTCTCTCGCACCTCAGGGGGGATGTAATGCAGACCAAAGTGATCGAAAAATTTCTTTTCACTTTTAAAAGTCAGCGTTTCACCTGTTTCATCAACTTCCACACCATACTCATTAATCTTCTCACCTTTTGATTTGGCAAGCTGTCTCATGGTGACATTATGATCCTTTGACCCGGTAAAGTGATGCAATGTTGACGCGAATTCCACCTGTTCAACAATGCGGAAATCGACGTTAATATCGTAAACGTCCTCAAGGGTGATTGACACTTTTGTGTCCCCCTGTGCAATCACTTCTTTTATCCTGTCGAGCTCAAGCAGCCGGTCACGGACAGTTGAAGGGTTATTGGATGCAATAATAAAGTCAATGTCCTTAACGGTTTCCCGCATTCTCCTCAGACTCCCGGCCCGCGAATAATCCTGAATTTCTGGAATTGTCTCCAGATAGCTTTCAATCGCCTCGGCAATCGGGAGCATCGTTGCAATCGGCAACCGCTCAGGGCGTCTGTTTGCTTCTTCCAGTGCGGCCAGAATTTTCTCAGCAGACTTTTTCCCGAACCCTTCAAGCTGTTCGACTTCACCACTTTCACATTTCTGTTTAAGCGACTCCGCATCCGTGATATGAAGTTCCTGATAAAGTTTTGCCAGCTTTTTGCCGCCAAGACCAGGCAGATCCAAAAGTGGAATCAATCCTTTGGGAATCTCGTTCTCCAGCTGGTTCAGTGTTTCTGAACCCTCGGTTTGAATATAGTCCGACATGACGGCCGCCGTTCCTTTACCGATTCCTTTGATTTTCGTGAAATCATTAATATCTGCAAGCGAACGGTCATCCCGTTCAAGCGCCTGAGCAGCTTTACGATAAGCTGACGTTTTGAACGGATTTTCACCTTTAAGCTCTAAATAAATGGCTATTTTCTCCAATAATTTGATAACATCTTTTTTGTTCACGGCCATAATCCATCACCCGTTTCCATGTTATAAAGATCAATGCACTTAAACACGAAAAAAGACCGATCCACTATCAGGCTGCACACGACAACTTCAGTGCCCCACCGCCTGAATCAGTCTAAGCGTCAATTGCTCTTCATTAATTCGTCCATACCCGTCGACCATAGTGTTTTGAGCTGTTCCGATAACACTGGAGTATCCTCAATAATAAACAATGCGATTGACGAATCGTTGATCCACGATTGAATTCCGGCTAATGGTGTCAAAGCCAGGATATATAATACAATAAATAGTAGCAAATATACTTCAGCAAACCCCAAAACCGCTCCGAGTATTTTATTGAGTGTGTGCAAAATCGGCAATTCCGCTACAAAATCAAGCATAGAAGCAATAATATGCAGAATGATTTTGACGGCAAAAAAGATAATGGCAAACGCTATCGCACTGTAAAAAGCACCTTCGAGGGGGATAGCCTCGAGAAAATCCGCCCATGCGCTATGATCATCCAATTCGGGGTATGGTATCCATAACGATAGCTGTGGTGCCAGGTCATCATAATATAAAGCAGCAAGGATGAAAGCTGCAATAAACCCAATCAAATGAAATGCCTGTAAAATGAACCCACGTTTTAAACCGATAAAAAAACCAAAAATCAATAATATGATTAAAATGAAATTCACCATCTGCTACTTATCCTCTTTCTTATGTTGTGATCCGACCATTGCTGCATATGCCTCTTTTAATTTCATGTAATCATTCATAGTATTGACAGCAGTCAACACCGCCAATTCCGCAGGCGTCAGCTGCTGGTTTGCGCCGTGAATCTCGCGCATCTTCTGATCAACAAGACTGGCTACCAGATTGACATGACTCGACTCTTCACTTCCGACAATTGTATAATTTTTATTATATATCTCAACAGTTACTCGTGTTTTATCATCCTGGGCCACAAGCCACAACCTCCTGTAATGGTTGGAAGTTTCTGTTTCCTCCAATTTGAATAGTTGATAAATCAGTAGTCTATAAGAGGTTGTTCAAAAAGTCCGGTAAAAATGACACGTCACATTTCTTCGTTGGCTTGCTTTTCCGCTCCTTGGAAAAGAAAACCACTTTTCCTGCGTTCGATGCGGATTCAGTGAAGCATTACTTATGCTCATGTATCTAAATGCATACATTCCGCTGCTCAAAGCTGCGCCGCCTCAAACTGCTCGATCCTTTTTATCCTCCTTTTTGAACACGCACTATAACGTTGAAAAAATAGTCCATTATATCGTAACACAAACACCGCCATTCGGGAAATGCAAAACTTTTCATTGTCATTTTTATCCCGGATTTGCTATAGTTCACCTAGTTGATTCACCATGGAGGAGTCCTGTATGCCACAACAAGTACATAAATTGTCACAGGCAACCATTGACACGATGCAGACGTATTATACCAGCATGCTGGAAACGGCCCCACAGGGTGCTGTATTCCGCGCCAAAACGCAGCATGCGGTAATCACGGCCTATAAATCCGGAAAAGTATTATTCCAGGGGAAAGATCCAAAAGCTGAGGCAGAAAAATGGGCTGTTGGCAATCAGGAAAACCCGGCTAAGCCGAAGAAAAACCGACCATCAACGGCATTTACAACGCCGGAAACACTTTTGACCGGGAGTCATATTGGTTCGGATGAAGCAGGTACAGGTGATTACTTTGGTCCCATTACCACCGCGGCTGTCTTTATCAAAAAAGACCAAATCGCACTACTGAAGGAATTGGGTGTCAAGGATTCCAAAAACCTTTCTGACCCCACCATCCGTCAAATCGCAGGCGACATTCTGAAGCTTGAGATGCCTTATTCACTTTTGGTTTTACGAAACGAGAAATACAATCATCTGCAAAAGCAGGGCTGGTCACAGGGAAAGATGAAAGCGATGCTCCATCACCATGTGATAACCAACGTTCTGAATAAAATTGATCCAGCTCAAGCAGAAGGCATTTTGATTGACCAATTTTGTGAACCGGCCATCTACAAGCACCATATTGCCTCCGAACGGGAGAAGCTGCCTGAGGCGACCTATTTCATGACAAAAGCAGAAACGTATTCCATTGCAGTCGCTGCAGCTTCCATCATTGCCAGGACAAGCTTTTTGAAAGAGATGGACCAATTATCCGAAAAGGCAGGATTTACAATACCTAAAGGCGCTTCGGGAAGAGTCGACCAAGCGGCTGCCCGCCTCATCAAATCAAAAGGCCAAGAGAAACTGAATGCCTTCGCTAAAACACATTTTGCCAATACAAAAAAAGCACTGGGCCGACTGTAAGAAAGGAGCAAACACCCCATCAGGGTGCTTGCTCCTTTTTAAAGTCCAGGAAATTATAGATTGAAAGTGCTATGGATAACTGACAGGCTTATCAGCCACGTCCAGCTCCAGCGCTAAAGCTGTAGCAGAGATCTAGATGGGACGAGCCCTCGGCGCAGTCCCAAACTTCACACTCCTCCACTACGATAAGTCAACATCGGTTCGCTTGATAAAGGAAGGCCGACTAAGAACGGCCTTGCCGGCCAACGTCGGCATACCCCTGATGCAGGGGCATGTTTCCTTTATCTCATTGCGGCTAGTGGGGAGGATCGACTAACCCCGTCGCGATGCGCGGCAACGCCGACCCACCTGTGATGCACAGGCGCAGTTTGTACGTCGCTAAACGGGCGCTTCCGCTTTTGTTCTTATGACCTGACGTATGCATTAAATTTCTCATTTATCGTGCTGACAATTTGCTGATACGACTGTTCGACTTCATCGTCTTTCAATGTTTTGTCAGGGTCCTGATAAAACAGGCTATACGCTATTGATTTTTTGCCTTCAGGTAAATGTTCCCCTTTATAAACATCGAAAATCTGCACATTTTTAACCAGTGGGTCCCCGGCCTCCGCAATCGCTTCTTGAATGGCTCCTGCTTTAATGTCTTCATCAACAATGAAGGCAATGTCCCTGGCAATTGACGGATATTTAGGAATCGGCCGGTAACCAGTGGTATTGGTGTAGTCGTCCAAAACAGCCTCCAAATTCATATCAAACACATACGTTTCCTTAAGGTCCATTGACTTTTCAAATGCCGGGTGCAGCTGCCCTAAAAATCCGACAGTACGATCGTTGATTGAAATGGTGGCACATCGGCCTGGATGCATATCAGGCAATTCCACTTGTTCAAAGGCTGCCGGAATATCTAAATAATCGAACAGTCCCTCAACTATTCCTTTAACCAGGTAAAAATCGACCGGCTTTTTCTCTTGCTGCCATGGATGGCTGATCCACAGTCCGGTCAGCGCACCGGCTAAGCGCAGTTTTTCATCCGGTTGGCGTGTTATGGGTTCTCCATTCGTAACAAATACACTTCCAAGCTCGTAATAGTGAATGTCTGATTGCGTTCGCGCACGATTATGTGCCAGGGTCTTCAGTAATTCCGGCAAGATACTTAATCGCAAATATTTATGATCTTCACTCATTGGCATAGCAAGCTGCACAGGGGTTGGTCTTTTTTCCTTTAATTCCGGACTGATCAGCTTGTCAATCATCGCCTCGTCCGTTAAGGAATACGTGATGGTTTCCATTAATCCCGCACTTTGCAGATATTGCTTAACCTCGCGTTTCAACTGTTGTTTGCCTGTTAACCCGCCTGCTTGTGAAGCACCTTCCGGAAGGGTGAATGGCAGTTGGTCATAGCCATAGATACGGGCGACTTCCTCAAGCATATCCTCGAAAATCGCAATATCGCCACGACGGGTCGGAACGTGAACAACAAACGTATCTTTGTCCTGTTCAAACGAAAATTGCAGTTTGTTCAGGATGGACACAACATCATCTGCTGTAACCGCTGTGCCAAGCCGCTTATTGATCTCATCTGTTTCCATTTCCACTGTTTTTTCGCTGCGGTCCAGCGCGTCAAATGAAACGGGACCAGCGAGAATGGTTGCACCAGCATACGTTTCGAGTAAATGGCATGCACGCCATCCGGCCTTTTCCACACGATTGGGATCGACCCCTTTTTCAAACCGTGTACTTGAATCACTCCGCAGTCCTGTATCATTAACAGACGTTCTGACGGTGGATGGGGCGAAATAGGCAGCCTCCAGTAAAACGGTTGTCGTATCATCGGTGACCTCTGTATTCAATCCTCCCATCACACCGGCAAGAGCAACTGGTTCTTTACCGTTTGTAATGACTAGGTTCTCATTAGATAATGTTCTTTCTTCACCATCAAGTGTTGTCATGTTTTCATGTTGGCCGGCACGCCGGGTAACGATTTGTTCCGAGCCAAACTGGTCATAATCAAACGCATGGAGCGGCTGACCGTATTCCAGCAAAACATAATTGGTAATATCCACAACGTTATTGATCGGCCGTATACCGGCTGCAATCAGTGCATTACGCATCCATAAAGGTGCTGGTTTAATCGTAATATCCCGGGCAATGAATGCACCATAGTAAGGATTCAAATCAGGGTCTTTTACACTGACTGAAACATAATCCGCCGCTTTTTCAGCTGCTGAATGTACCGTTTCTTCCGGCAGCTTCACGTCCTGACCGAGAATGGCCGCTGTCTCGTAGGCAACACCAAGCATACTCAAGGCATCCGAGCGGTTTGGGGTCAAATCAAATTCCAGTACAGCATCGTTTAAGTTCAGCAATGGCTCAACATCTTCGCCCACTGTCACATCATCTGGAAATACAAAAATGCCTTCTGCGATATCTTTGGGGACATATTTTTCTTCAATGCCAAGTTCCTGCAGCGAGCAAATCATACCGTTGGACTCGACGCCGCGCAGTTTGACTTTTTTGATCTTGAAATTTTTCGGTAAAACGGCTCCAGGTTTGGCCACCACGACTTTCTGGCCCTGGCGGACATTCGGTGCACCACAGATAATCTGTAACTGTTCTTCACCGACATCAACCTGACAAATGTTTAATTTATCGGCGTTTGGATGCTGGTCACATGTTTCGACATACCCAACAACCACTCCACGGCTTTTTTCTGCAATATACTCGATTCCATCCACTTCGATACCGGTCTTCGTAATTTTTTCAGCGAGTTCTTCAGAGCTCAGTGAATCGATATCAACATAATTTTTCAGCCAATTCAATGATACAAACATTATAATGCCCCTCCTTTTGCGTGATGGTACTGGGTGAGGAACCGTTTGTCATTGGTATAAAAATGACGGATATCGTCAATGCCGTATTTCAGCATGGCAATGCGTTCCGGTCCCATGCCAAACGCAAAGCCGGTATATTTCTCAGAGTCATAACCGGCCATTTCCAATACATTCGGGTGTACCATGCCGCCACCAAGGATTTCAATCCAGCCGGAATGCTTGCAGACTGAACAGCCATCACCTTTACAAACTTTACAAGAGATATCCATTTCAACAGATGGTTCGGTAAACGGGAAAAAGCTTGGGCGCAGACGAATTTCCCTGTCCTCGCCAAACATACTTTTGGCAAATGTGTTCAATGTTCCCTTTAAATCACTCATCCGAACATTCGCGTCAACGTATAGCCCTTCAATTTGTGTGAACTGATGCGAATGCGTGGCGTCATCGGTATCACGCCGGTAGACTTTTCCCGGGCAGATCATTTTCACCGGCTGCATGCCACCGTACTGCTGCATGGTTCTAGCCTGTACCGGGGATGTATGAGTCCGCAGAAGCAAATTGTTTGTAATATAAAACGTGTCGTGCATATCACGTGCTGGATGGCCTTTAGGCAGGTTCAAAGCCTCAAAATTAAAATAATCGGTTTCCACTTCCGGACCTTCCCGTACTTCATAGCCCATTCCAATAAATAAATCTTCAATTTCCTCGATAATGCCGGTTAATAAGTGAGGACCGCCAACCTGGACAGGGCGGCCCGGCAGTGTCACGTCGATCGCTTCATTCCTGAGTTTTTCTTCCAATGCTTTCTTTTCGAGTGTTTCCGTTTTTTCGTCGATTTCGTTCGTGATCGCCTCACGTACCTTGTTCGCTATTTCACCGACAACAGGCCGTTCTTCTTTGGATAATTTCCCCATACCACGCAAGACGCTTGTAAGGGATCCTTTTTTACCCAGATATGTTACTTTTATATCCTGAAGCTCTTTTAAGTTTTCTGCTTCTTTTATTCGAGCGGTCGCTTCCTGACGAATTGTTTCCAATTGTTCTTTCATGAATATGCCTCCTTGTACGATTTTTTAGTTTTAGACATTAAAAAAAACCTTCATCCACTAAGGGACGAGGCTTTTCTTCGCGGTACCACCCTTGTTGACACAGTTATCGTGTCCAACTTCAGCGTGATAACGGATTAACCAATCCGGGGCACCTTTACTTAGGTCAAGGTCCAAGTGCCAGCTCCAGAGTGAAATGCCAGCAAATGTATCGGCGGGAGATGCTTTCAGTCCATGACATCTCTTCCCTTTTCACAGTACAGTTTATTGCCGCATGTCTCTTTCCAAGCTTTTCTAAAGGTCAGTAAATAATTGACTCTATTATAGAAAATCGCACAACAAAATGCAACTATTTCTTAATATGATACATTAAAATGCCTGCTGCCACACTGACATTCAGCGATTCCGCCTGCCCATATATCGGTATTTTAATGGATTGATCCGCTAGTTTGATGATCTCTTCCCGAACTCCCGTACCTTCATTTCCGACGATTAAAGCGTTTTGTTCACGTACTTCTATTTCTTTCATTGAAACAGCATCTGTAAGTGCCGAGGCCCATATGGTAAAACCTTCTGTCTGCAGTTTAGGTATTCTCTCAACCAAGTCAGCCCGTAAAATGGGCAAATGGAACAAGGACCCCTGTGTCGCTCGGATGACTTTCTCATTGAACACGTCTACCGTACCATCTCCAAGCATGACGGTATCAAAACCAGCGGCATCCGCCGTTCGAATAATGGTGCCCAGATTGCCCGGGTCCTGGATTGCATCAATTAGCAACACCGAATTTCCGGTGATTTCATCAAGTTGTCTAACATTGACAACCGCGGCTATTCCTTGCGGGGTCTCCGTTTGCGTAACATGCTGCAACACTTTTCTGCTGACACTGACAATGGAAAAACGGTCACACCAATCGGGGTGATCAAGTCCATCTTCCACAATAATTTCATTTATTTCCCAGTTACTTTGATAGGCTTCTTCAACCAAATGAAATCCTTCAACCAGGAACATTCCAGATTGTTTGCGCCCTTTTCGCTTGTGCAATTTCACCCATTGTTTGACTTTTTCATTTTGCATTGACGTTATCATCATGTTCATTCCATTTCCTCATTTGTACCTGCAATGGTCAGTATACAGCCAGATTATGACTGCTGACTGACCCTAAATGCCCGATTCGGCTCGAGCCTGCAGGATGCAACTCACAAAGGCGTTGCAACAGGACGTTGCGAACATAACCTTCGTGCCTCTTCTTCAGTGGAGAAAAAACACGCCACTGAATGAAGTTTTGCTTTATGTGTTTATCATACATATTTTATTGTGTATAGGTCAAACTATCGTTAGTTAAACAAACAGAAGAGGTGGTTTCATGGATCTGAATTTACGCAAAGCCATTCTATCCAATATCGCGGAAAATGATCAGGAACAATTAGAAGCAACCATTACCGATGCTATTCAAGACGGCGAGGAAAAAATGCTTCCGGGTTTAGGGGTTCTCTTTGAACTCATTTGGCAACAATCAGACAACCAGGACAAACAGGATATGGTTGAAACATTGGAACAAGGTGTCAAACAAGCCAACACCGGCAACTAAGATATTTTTCAAAGATAGGTGCAGCCAATAAAGCGCGCCTATTTTTTATTTTAAAAATAAATCTTTTGACCTAGCTGTTGTTAAAACCATTTATTTACAAACGTCTAGTTTCCTTTTTTACCCATCTTATAAATCTATTGACTTATTACTTTTGATTCAATTATGAGGCATATTAATCTTTATTTTTCCACACAATTGACCATTGTTTTAAAGAATGATATATAATAGAACTATTGTATTAAGAAATGGGTTTCATAATACATATATTTTAGAAGGGTTCAGAAAGGAGATTATATGTAATGGAAGAGAATGATCAAACCAAAAAAGGGATGCCCAAAAAATTCATAGCCATAATCGTGGCTGCTGTCTTGGTTGTTGGCGGAAGTGTTGCTGCTTTTATACTAATTACCGGCTCCCCAAAAGCACAGTATTTTAAAGCAGAGCAAAACACCGTGGAATTTATGGCGGATAAAGTTGAGGAACGGTATCAGCCGGAATTTGACTGGGCAAAAAAGCGGTTGGACAATCCGGTTGAAAACACAGTGGAATTATCCGGTCAATATAACGGACCTCCTACAAGCGGGATGGGGATGAGCCCTGAACAATTGATCAATAATTCGACGTTAACCGTGACGTCTCAGTTGAATCAGGAGGAAAATCAGCTGGCAACCGATCTGCAATTGGATTTCGGCGGAATCGAAATGAAGGGTATCAAAATGTTCCTGGACGCCGACAATGCCGTTGTTGGCCTTCCATTTCTAGAAGAAGCCCTGCAGATACAGGACACTGATTTGAGTAAGCTGCTTCAGGAATCCGACCCCACGTTTGACGGTGCAGAAATCGATTTTGAAGCGCTATTCAACCAGATGGATGGTATACTGTCTGAAGAAGATAAAGAATATTTGATGAGCGAATATCTGATGATGGTATACAACGAATTGCCTGATGATGCTTTTGAAAATGAAAGTGAAACCGTTGATGTTCAGGGCGAGTCGATTGATACTGAAAAAATAACATTCAGCCTCACAGAAGAGCAATTAAAAGAATTAATCACAACCGTATTGGAGAAGGCTAAGGATGATGATCAGTTAAAAAAGATTATTGAACAACAAATCAGAAGTCAATTTGGAATCTTTACCTCGGGATCACTTCCTGCTGAAATGGAAGGTGAAGTAAACACGGCTATGGAGGATTTCCGGAAGTCGATTGATGAAGCGCTGAACGAATTGGAAGATTTCCAAATTCCAGATGGTTTAACATCCGTCATTTGGGTTCAGGACAATCTGATTGTTAAACGTGATTTTTCCATCGGTATGGCGCCAAAAGATGGAGACGTATCCACATTGTCGATTTCCAGTGATCAATTACTGAACGATTCTGAGCAAAATCTCGCCTATGAATTTGCTGTGGATGATGCGGCGGCAACATTGGATATCAATCTATCAAACCAGGACCATAACCTTGAAGATTCCATCACCATCGCTGGTGACGGAAACGAACTGTCGTACAACGGGGAATCCACACTTGAAGATGGCACAAGGGAGTTCGAACGGACGTTTTCATTCAGCAGTCCTGATCCAAATGGTTCCGGGAGTCTGAACTGGAGCGGAGAAGCAACGTATGAAAATGATCAAAAAACGGCAGATCATACGTTTTCCGTAGAATTGCCGGACTTGCCGCAGGATATGCTCAGCCTTCATATTAAAAATGACGCCAAAACCATTAAAAAGGTTGAACAGCCTGATGATTCGAATGTAAAAAACCTTGGCGACATGTCTGTACAGGAATTGGATATGTACTTCCAGACAGAAGTGGCCCCGAAATTCCAGCAATGGCTGATGGAGATGATGGGAGTTCCCGGCGGTAATATGAACAGCTTTTGATGAAAGAAGTGTTCCTGTATGATGTTCATAAAACATAGCTTTCTATTTATACAAAGCAACCTGAAGAAATTGCAGAGGAAGTGGCCCGCGCTTCCTCTGCTTTTACTGTTTCCCGTTTTACTTATATCACTCATCGCTGTTATGGTCATTTCCATCTTCCTACCTGGTGAAAACGAACCGATTCAGGTCGGACTGGTCGACCATGACAAGTCACAGGAAACCGAAATGGTCATCAGCTTAATTGAGGAATCATCGCAATTAGGAAGCTTTATCAACATGGAAGCACTAACACAGGAACAAGCAAACAAACAAATCGGTGATCAGTTGAGTGCCTATGTGAGTTTTCCCGAAGGCTTTACCGAAAACTTATACAATGGCCATTCCGTGACACTGCACATCACGGGGAATCCCGACAAGCAAACGGAAAGCTATCTTGTGAAGGAATTGCTCGACAGTATCGCACGGCATATTCGTACCGCCCAGGCAAATATTTTAACGGTCAATTTTTATGCAAAGCAATTATCTATTGACAACGAGGAACGCGAGGACATGCTGTTTCAACAGTTTAATAACTTTCTCATTTATACGGTTGGTAAAGACAAACTGCTGGACGAGGAGCAAGTCAATAATCGGGCGACAAGTACACCTGTTGACTACTATGGTCTGGCAGCCTGGTTTATGATCGTTACGATTTGGCTCTTCGCGTTTTATTCATTTTTTACTAATGATAAACAGAGCCGTATGCAAAACCGCATGCGATTATATGGGGTGACAATGCTGCAGCAATTGATGGCCAAAATATTCACAGCACTCCTCTTCACCAGCATTTTTGCAGGAATCGCATTTTATACATACACTTCGTTAATGGAAATGTCACTATACGGGGAAGATTATGTCCGCATCGCTCTGATCACCGTACTGTACAGCGTCACATACCTAGCTGTTCTGGCCATTCTCGAAACAATTTTTACGGGACAAAAGATACGGTTATTGTTGCAATCACTCTTTACGTTGATCGTTTTACTGGCGAGCGGAGCCATTATCCCAACGTTATACTTCCCGTTATATGTGCAGGATCTGCTGCCATACTTTTTTGCAAGTGAAGGGTTCCACTGGCTGCAAGAAATTCTATTAAACGGCAGACTCTATGCGGATTTCATACCGATGACCATCATGCTGGCGGCCACTATGATACTGTTCATGGGCACGTCCATCTGGAAGGAGCGTGCTCTCAAATGAAACAAATGATAGCTACACGCCTGATGCGTTGGAAAAAACAGTGGGTCAGCCTCTTATTCTGGCTTTTGTTCCCCCTCATTGCCACGATCTGCGTCACGATGGCTGCCGGCACACTGCAGGATGATGCAAAAGTGCCTGTTGGTGTTGTGCTGGAAGAGCAAACAGAAGCTACGGAAGAATTAGTGCAGGAAATAAAATCGGCTCCGTTTATCAGGATGACATTATTGTCTGAAGACGAGGCGCTATACGATTTGGAGAAACATGAGCTCGATAGTGTGTTCGTGATCCATGAAGGTTTTGCACAAAACGTTCAACAGGATAACCGGAACCGGTTGATCACCAGTTACAGATCCGATTTATCGTTTGCTTATTCCCCTGTCAAGGAGATGATCATCTCATACGTTCAGCAGGAAACCGGCCGATCAAAAACAGCGTTTATAGTCCAAGAGCTTGACCAGCGCTATAACGGCCAAGAAAATTGGGCATTTGAGGAAATCGTGACAAAAAGCAAGGCCATCCAGCAAAACGAGAACCTGCTGGAGACAGACCTCTCATTCCATGATACATCTGCAACGACAACTGATAACCCGCGATTGTTTCCTGTGTGGGGATTGTGGGGGGTGTTCAGTCTCCTTGCAACACTCCTTCTATTTGACTGGGTGGTGAAAGAAAAACGGTCTAAGGCACTGTTACGTCTGGCCTTTTCCCGTTGGTCCAAAACATCCTATTTGCTGTATAACTTTGTGTTGTATACGGTTGTTTTGTTTTTAGCTGACCTTATTACTGTTAGTATTGTTTACGTCATGTTTGAAGAGTGGGTCAGTCTTGTCCATTTAGTTATTTATCGTCTATTTATCAGTGCGGCAGCGTTTTTGTTTGCACATCTATTCAGGAGCACCTTCATCTATTACACCGTATCATTTGCGCTCGTTTTGATCGTTACGATCGTTAGTGGTGCGGCGCTCCCAACAGAGGCGAGCAGCCGGCTAGCATGGTTTGATTCAGTCAATCCGCTGGCACCGCTTCTTTCGGGAGATTATATCAATTTATGGTCGATAGCAGTTGTGCTGGCAGCTGTTTTGTGGCTGATCAGAAAGGAGCATTATCATGCTTGAAGTTCAGGCACTGTCAAAAGCATACGGCAAGAAACAAATTTTGAAGAATCTCTCCTTTTCCGTAAAACCCGGCGAAGTCATTGGACTAGTCGGGGAAAATGGAGCAGGTAAATCAACGCTGCTGCAGATTTTAGCAACGTTATCCAACCCGACAGCCGGCACTGTCATGTTAAATGGTGAGTCGTATCAAGTGAATTTGAAAAAAACCCGCAGACAAATCGGTTTCGTGCCACAGGATATTGCATTATGGGATGAGTTCACCGTCAAAGAGAATATGATTTTTTTCGAGAAGCTTTCTTGGAAGCATAAAAACGGTGATGAGCTCAGGAAACTATGCTATGACATGAAACTGAGCAAGTGGAATGAATCCGTCAAAAAGTTATCAGGAGGCATGAAGCGCAAATTGAACATCGCCGTCACCCTGATTCATGAGCCTAATCTGCTGTTGCTGGACGAGCCGACAGCAGGCGTTGATTTGAAATCCCGCAAAGAAATTGGTGCCTATTTGTCCAATTTAGCAAAATCCCGGGGGAAAATGATCTTATACACCTCACACGATATGGACGAAATCATGCAATTATGTGACCGAATCTATTGTATTGGAGAGGATCCATTTTACTATGACGTCTTACAGAAATATGGCGAACGTCCGGTGCAATTGTAAATAAGTGTTGCCCATTTGTGATTTCCATTATAAACTGTTAGTAACAGCAGTCAGGAGTGAAGGTTATGGATATACAGCATTTGCAAACATACTTGCAGCGGCAAGCGTTGGCAACGATAACATCATCAGCATCCGACAACAGTTCATGGAGCGCGCCAATGACAGATTTGCCGTTCAAACAAATGCTTCAGCAGCAGATCAACTCAAAGCCAGCTGATCAGGGCACATCATATGTCAGTCCATCGATGGACACGGGGACGAACTACACGTGGCCGTATGTTCTGGCAAACCAGCCAACTGCCAACATCACCCACCCTCTGTCAACCGATGCAGTATCAGAGGAGAGGTTTGCATCCAGCGTAACACAAGCCGCTGAAAAGTATGGAGTTGATCCGAAGTTGATTCATTCCGTCATTAAAGCCGAATCAAACTTTAACCCGAATGCTAAAAGCTATGCAGGCGCACAGGGATTGATGCAACTTATGCCGAAAACAGCAGTAGGACTTGGCGTCACCAATCCGTACGACCCCAAGCAGAATATCGACGGCGGGACAAACTACTTAAGCCGGATGCTTACAAAATATAATGGCAATATTGAGATGGCGCTTGCTGCATACAATGCCGGGCCAGGCAATGTGGACAAGCACCAGGGTGTTCCCCCATTTAAAGAAACACAGCAATACGTTGAAAAGGTAATGAATACATATTTGGCATAGGGATTTGCAGCTCGCACGAATAGAAACGCCCGGAATTAGACAAGGCTGCCAGTTATCCACAGCGCTTCCAAACTATAATTTCCTGGACGATAAAAAAATAGCACACCGAATTATTCCCACGGTGTGCTATCCGATCACTTCATTTAAAACTTTAGCGCAGATTAGTCAAATTTTATTTCTTTTACTTTATCAGCATCCAGATTTTTAATTGTTGCCACAATCAACTTCACGGCATTTTCAAAGTCATCACGGTGCAGTATTGCTGCATGAGAATGGATGTAGCGTGTTGCAATGGTGATGGACAGCGATGGCACACCATCTGCCGTTAGATGAATGGAACCGGAATCCGTTCCACCACCAGCAATGGATGCAAATTGATATGGAATGTTTTGCTCGTCTGCCGTATCGACAACTAAATCACGGACACCTTTACTTGGGACCATTGACGCGTCATAAATAATCAGCTGCGGTCCTTTACCAAGTTTGCTGTCCGCTTCTTTATCGGAAACACCCGGCATGTCACCGGCAATTCCAACATCCACGCCGAAACCGATATCCGGCTTGATGGCATGTGCTGATGTGCGTGCACCGCGCAGGCCTACTTCCTCTTGAATGGTACCGACGCCATACACCGTGTTCGGATGCTTTTCGCCTTTCAGCTGTTTCAATACTTCGATGGCGATGGCACAGCCGATCCGGTTATCCCATGCTTTGGCCATCAGCATTTTTTCATTTTTCATTTGGGTGAATTCAAAGTAAGGCACTATTGAATCCCCTGGCCGGACACCGAAATCCTGCGCCTCCTCCCTGCTTGAGGCGCCAATATCGACGAACATATTTTTAATCTCAACAGGCTTTTTGCGTTCTTCAGCTGATAACACATGCGGTGGTTTGGAACCTATCAGCCCGGTCACATCGCCACGCTTGGTCATGACCGTGACACGCTGCGCCAGCATGACCTGATTCCACCAGCCGCCGACCGTTTGGAAGTAGACAAAGCCATTGTCATCAATACGGGTAACCATGAAGCCAACCTCATCCAAGTGTCCAGCAACCATAATTTTCGGGCCATTTTCTTCCCCGGTCTTTTTCGCAATCAGACTTCCCAGGTTATCCGTATACACGTCATCAGCGTAAGGCGAAATATATTTTTCCATGACCTCCCGCGGTTCTTTTTCATCACCCGGGATTCCCCGTGCATCTGTCAAATCTTTCAGCATTGTATTCATGTCGTCTAAATTTGCCATATGTATGAACCTCCTTTATATTCCTCTATTATAACGCTAACGTCTTAAATGACAAAATCTTTCTGTTAATATCCCTGGTCCTGACGCTCGTAATTGACTTCATTCTTTTGTAAATAGGCATCTTTAACCCCTTGTTCATCAAATCCGAGTAAAACGCCCAACTGCAAATAACTTTCAAACAGCTGATGGTAATGTTCTTCTGTAGGTTCATGGTAAAATACCGTACAATGATCATACACGCGATTAAATTGCCCAGTTTCATCCGTTTCAATTGCGTTTACCGCGTCAGTTGGATACCGGTAACCTTTTTCCAGTCCCAGAGATAGTATAAAATGGATTCCATCGACGTATTCCTCTAAGATAACGGATGGTTTACTCCGTGGTTTCACACTCCAAAATTTAAAACACCTTGTCTCATTCGCCAACTCACCGAGCTCCACAAGCAAGGCTAAGTATTTTTCCCGAAACAAGTCCTTGTCCGACAAATCGTGCTGTGATTCAATATAGGCATCCAATTGTTTTTGCTTCGTATATAATGACGTCCATTCCACGTCAGCTTCCCCCATTTCGTGCTGAATCTATGTATAATAAGATTTGTTTATTATTATACCACGAAATCATCATATTCGTGAAACCTGCCGGAAAGCTAAAACGTATACATACTATCAAGCGTTACAAGGAGACAAGGGATATGATTGTTCTGTTATTTCGATTGCTCATCCTGGCCGCACTCGTTATGCTCGTCTATACCATCGTTCAATATTTCCGGAACCCTGACCGAAAGTTGCAAATTGCCAAAGAAACCAACATATTTTATATGGTGGATGACGCCAGCAATTCCAAAAAAAATATTCAATTTGTCTATAAGCGATGTTTATTTGAAGGCGAAAAATATATCGGCGCGACCGAAGACGCGTTTGAAGTGGTCGATATTCACATATTTGCCCGTGATGCTAATGAATTGGAAGGAATCACGCGAGATGACTTATACTTTATTGAGAAAGAATTACTGATCCGCTATCCACATGCTGCAATCACGTGGAAATACCCGATTAACAAGCTGATCCTGACAACGATTGATTAGAAGAAAGTATCTCTTGGCCAGCCATGAAAGATGCGCACCCATCGGATGGATGCGCATCTTTCATCATGTACTGACCTGAAAAAAATCCTGCCATTTAATAATCATTTCTTTCCGTCTCAGAATGTAGATGAGTGGCAGCAGCGCTAATAAAAATATGAGGATATGAATTGAAGATAAGCTGGATATCCATTTTCCCACCGACGTATAGACAAATGCCAGTGGAATATTTGTGAGTATGGATGACTTGGTATAGTCCCTGAAGTTTGATGATATTTCGATCAGACACACGGAGAGCAAATGAAAATGAATGAACGGCACAAGTCTCAAAAGCGCGATTTGCGATGTCGTCATGTCGGAGTGCTGTCCCATTAATTTTTGCCGCAGATGGACAAGTTTCGCGAACGTTTTCGGCATCCAGCGAATAACGGCGTAAAAAATAAGGCTCGAAAGAGTAATCCCGATAACAGAGTACAATGTTCCGGCAGCCGTTCCAAACAGCACACCGCCTGAGATACATATGAAAACTACCGGAAGAAAAAATAACGGTCTTAATAAATGAAAGCTGATGAATAAAATAGGCGCAAACAGCCCGCCCGTTTCAATAAAAACCATGATATAATTGCCAAACTGCTCCATATCCCGCCTCCTTTACCGGTACTTGTTTCATACGTCGGTACATGTATATGACAATAGACGAGCCATTATGACAGAAAAAAGCAAGATGGAGTTCCTATCCCCCTCCCCCGCGCCTCCTACTCCCTGACCTCCTTATCTGACGGCCATTAAAACGTTAATAAAAAAACAGCCCATCCCGGCGAACCGGATTTGGCTGTTTGGTTATCTTTTATTTCAATGCTGTTTTAGCTTTGTCAGCCAATTGGGAGAATGCCTGTTCATCATTCACAGCAAGGTCGGACAGCATTTTACGGTTTACTTCAACACCAGCTTGTTTTAATCCATGCATCAGTTTGCTGTATGAAATATCGTTCATGCGTGCGGCAGCATTAATGCGGGAAATCCACAGCTTGCGGAAGTCACGTTTTTTCTGCCTGCGGTCACGATAAGCATATTGACCGGACTTCATAACCTGTTGTTTTGCTGTTTTGAATAATGCATGTTTCGAACCATAATACCCTTTAGCTAATTTCAATACGCGTTTACGGCGTCTGCGCGTTACTGTTCCACCTTTTACACGTGGCATGTTAATTCCCTCCTAATACAATTGAAAAATCATTTATAGTTAACGTCTATACTTATTTATATGGAAGCATGGTTTTAATGCGTCGATAATCACTATTGGAAACAATAGAAGATTTACGCAGTTTGCGCTTCTGCTTTTGTGATTTGTTTGCAAACATATGGCTTGTATACGCATGCGCGCGTTTCAATTTTCCTGATCCCGTTTTACGGAAACGTTTTTGTGAACCTTTATGGCTTTTCATTTTAGGCATATTGGTGTCCTCCTTGGATCGATAATCGCTTAGTTTTCTTTGATTGGCGCAAGCATCATAAACATATTGCGGCCTTCCATTTTTGCTTTGGATTCAACAGTTGCCACATCTTTTGTTTCTTCTGCCAGACGGTTAAGAACTTCCCGGCCAAGGTCTTTGTGCGTAATAGCACGGCCGCGGAAACGGACAGAAGCTTTAACCTTATCGCCTTTTGTCAAGAATTTACGTGCATTCTTCAGCTTCGTGTTAAAATCATGGTCGCCAATTCCCGGAGTAAATCGCACTTCTTTTACGTTAATGATTTTTTGTTTTTTGCGCGCTTCTTTTTCTTTCTTTTGCTGCTCATAGCGGTATTTACCATAATTCATGACACGACATACTGGTGGTTTAGCATTTGGTGCCACCAAAACTAAATCCAGATCGCGCTTCTGAGCAATATCCAGCGCTTCATTGCGTGATTTAACTCCTAACTGATCCCCGTTCGAATCGATCAGACGTACCTCGCGGGCACGGATTTTTTCATTGACGTTCATATCTTTGCTAATTGCCAGCCACCTCCAAAATATTTTTATAATACGAGATCCATCATTGACAAGTGATTATATCGCAAATAAAAAGTGCCGGTACATATATGCACCCACACGTCTCCAATAATTGCTATTGAAAAGTTTAAGACCAGCCGACTGCACATAAGCGTCGATCAGGTGAGAAGCGGGTGCCTCTACTTGTCTCTAGATCATTTTATTCAACTTTTACAGAATAGCATCTATTAAACAGCGTGTCAACCATTCCCTTCCCCCTAATCTGTAAAAGTTCCATACTCAATATATCATGTATAAAACCAAAGAGGAAGCCCAAAACTTTAAAAACTGAAAATCCGGGCCATGCTGCACGCCCGGATTTTAGACTATTTTCTTAATACCTTTTAATCGATTTCTTCTTTAATCAGCGCTTTAAAATCATCAAAGCTTAACGTTTCTGACTCTTTTTCCCCATACCGGCGAACATTCACGCTGTCATTCTCAATTTCTTTGTCTCCCAGCACTAAGCTGAATGGCACTTTTTCGGTCTGTGCTTCCCTGATTTTATAGCCGATCTTTTCGTCGCGTTCGTCCACTTCAATTCGCACACCTTCGAATCGTAATTTGTCCGCGATTTCTTTGGCATAGTCCAGATGGGCATCCGGTGCTACCGGGACCACTTTCACTTGAACCGGTGCGAGCCACGTTGGGAAGGCGCCTTTATATTCCTCGATCAGAAATGCGACAAACCGTTCCATCGTTGAAACGACACCACGATGGATGACAACCGGACGGTGTTCATTGCCGTCTTGGCCGATATAAGTCAGGTCAAATCGTTCCGGCAATTGATAATCAAGCTGAACAGTCGAGAGCGTCTCGTCTTTGCCTAATGCTGTTTGCACCTGTACATCCAATTTTGGGCCGTAAAAAGCAGCTTCCCCGATAGCTTCGACATAATCGACATCCATTTCCTCCATTGTTTCCTTCAGCATGGCCTGTGCTTTCTCCCACATGTCATCATTATCAATATACTTCTCTTTATCTTCAGGATCACGGTACGACAGTCGAAAATAATAATCGTTAATCCCGAAATCTTTATAAACCCTTTGTACAAGTTCTACAACCCGGATAAACTCATCTTTTAATTGATCAGGACGGGCGAATATATGCGCATCATTCAGAGTCATCGCGCGAACCCGCTGCAGTCCCGCCAGTGCGCCGGACATTTCGTGGCGGTGCATCATGCCAAGTTCGGCGATTCTGACCGGTAAGTTCCGGTAGCTGTACATTTGATTTTTATACACCATCATGTGATGTGGACAGTTCATCGGGCGGAGCACCAGATCTTCATTGTCCATTTCCATGGTCGGAAACATGTCATCCTGATAGTGGTCCCAATGCCCGCTCGTCTTATACAAATCAACACTGCCCAAAACAGGTGTGTACACGTGGTCATAACCAAGCCGTTCTTCAATATCAACAATATAACGTTCAATAATGCGTCGGATAGTCGCCCCTTTAGGCAGCCACAACGGCAACCCCTGACCCACTTTTTGTGAAACCGTAAAAATATCCAGTTCTTTACCAAGTTTACGGTGATCCCGCTCTTTCCGTTCCTCTAAAATACGCAAATGGTCATCCAACTGGCTTTGTTTCTCAAAAGCTGTCCCGTAAATACGCTGCAGCTGTTGATTATTGCTGTCGCCGCGCCAGTAGGCTCCGGATATACTCAACAATTTAAATGCCTTGATTTTGCTGGTTGAGGGCACATGCACCCCGCGGCACAGGTCGAAAAATTCACCCTGTCTGTAGATCGTTACTTGCTCGTCTTCAGGGATCGCATCGATTAGCTCAAGTTTAAGATTGTCCCCGATTTCCCGGAACATCTCTTTCGCCTCATTGCGGGAAACTTCGATACGTTCAATTTCCAGATTTTCATCAACAATGCGTTTCATTTCTTTTTCAATCCTCGGAAGATCTTCAGGTGTCAGGGCACGTTCCAGATCCATATCATAATAAAAACCTTCCTCAATCACCGGGCCAACACCAAATTTTACATCACCATACAGCCTGGTAACCGCCTGGGCTAGTAAATGGGCTGTTGAATGGCGCATGATATCGATGCCTTCCTGGTTTTTATATGTGACGATTTCAATCTCACCGCCATAAGGAAGTTCCCTTCTCAGATCAAATAACATTCCATCCAACTTGATGGCCAGTGCCTGTTTTTTTAATCCTGATGAAATCGAAGCTGCAATGTCTTCTCCGGTTGTTCCCTGTGGAAATGGTTTACTCGCGCCATCAGGAAACGTAATGGTTAAATCTGCCATGTTTATCGCTCCTTCTTAAATCATTTGATTCGTAAACCTTGTAATATCAAGGATCATTTTTCGAAAAATTGCTACATCCCAACCTTCGCCATCGAGATAAACTGCGACGTAATGTTGCATGAGTGTTAAACTGCCGCTGCGGAAATACACTTGGTGCTCGTCGTGTTGCAAGTGATTGCGGGAAGCAGCACTCCTCGCAACTCGCAGCTAACTCGGCGGATGTTTTGCTCGTCGCTTTCCGTGGGCGGCTGATGAGCCTCCTCGAGCTAAGCACTAAGGGGTCTCATCCAGGCCTCTGCTCCCACAGGAGTCTCCGTGTATTTCCTCCGCTGGTTTTATTGACTGGTCTAGGAGTCGTGATAGAAATACGTTTAAAACCACTTCATTAGTCCGGGTGAGCGGAGGGCGGTGACTCCTGCGGGAAAAGCAACAGCTGAAGATCCCGCAGGAAGCGGTTTTTGCTTCCGAGGAAGCTGAAGCGTTGCCCGCGGAAAGCATCCGCCCGTAGCGATCCCGGACGGTGCGCGAGAAGTCGACATTCCAGTAAATACGTCGCAGTTTATGGATTTTACGTCCTAAACACAACCTTTTAAAAATGAGCCAATTAAAAAACGCCCGCCCCTCTGCTTCAAAGCAAAGGGACGAGCGCTCAGCACGTGGTTCCACCCTAATTTCCGCAAAAAACGCGGCTTCATTCATCTTTAACGCAGAAAATACGCCGCTGCTTACTTCATTATGTTCAACAGCAGAGTTCAAAGGTGGTAAACATTTGCCGGTATAGTGGAAGCTTTCAGCCGATGACTTCCTTCTCTTATCTATCCCTCATCAAATGATCATGTCCTTATCGTCACGTTTCCATTCATTCAGATTATATTAATGGTATTATAGCTTGTGTTTCTCAGAAAATCAAGTTTTATTATTTATTTTTTAAATCATACGGAAACGGAAAGTTACTGAGCGGTTCAAATTCCACCCGTTCCTGAAAAATATTGATCACTGTCAATGTTTTCGGATCTGATGGATCATCACCAAACAGCTTAATTTTTTCAGGTGCCATGGCAATCAGTGGTGATAAATTCAGCTCCTCAGCATCAAGGCCAACAATATAAAGCGGTTCTTTCTGCATAAGTATTCGTAAATCCATCCCGGAAAATGGTTTTCCATCCGACTTAAAAAATGAAAAGGGATCGCCCTGCAAAATGTGGACGGTCTGCACCACTGGCTTACGTTTAATGATGTAACTCCTGAGCATATCGATAAATGCCTGGTGATCTTCTTCCCGTTTAAATTCATCAATCGCAAGTCCGACATAATGGATAAGCTGATCTTTAAACACTTTCAACTGAAAATTGATGATGGAATCAAAATGGAGTACTCCGGAATTATTAATATTAGCCAGAAACAGTGAGTACAGCAATTGACTTGGATCTTTATTATTTCGAACAATTTGACTGTCTTCATCATCTCCCGCAAACACCCAATGCGCTAACCCCATAATCCGTTCAATTTCATCTGAATTTGTATAATAATAATCATGTTTAATAATACCGTTGATCATGTCAGTCAGCCGATGTGTCACGAAGACTCCGACCATTGCCCCCGCAATCGTTTCCATAAAATTATCGCTGGACTCCTGCTGATCCAGCTGCAGATGATTACCCCACTTTTCTGTCGTTTTCCAATGTAATTCAATCTTTTTGTTCAATTGAAACAGGTGCTCGCAAAAACTGATTGCCTCTTTATCCGACTCGAAATAAACTTCCAGCAAAAACATCACCCTCACCCAAAACCAAACTGTTACATTATATGGACATCCATCTGAAAAAATGTATGGTCCCTTGAAACTAGTAACTATCTATGGTTTAGCTGGCAAGATAGGATGATGCATTACCGCTCTTCTACTATTATATTCGGATCACAATACGAAAAGGGGGGCATCCCAAAAAATTTTATGAGACATGCCCCCTAATTGAAGTTCGTTTCGATTGTAGGAATGAGGAGAGACTCTTGTGAAACTTCGACGATCATAAATCACGGCGATTCTTGCCAATCAACTCAACTTCTTTGCTGACTTGTTTAATCCGTTCAATGATCCGGCCGGCCTTGACCGTCTCACTGCCCCCCCGGTTTGTTGTAGCAAGTTGCTCTTCCAATTGTGCCAAACTATAATTGGACGTAAAGAATACCGGTAAGTTTTCCATCATGCGATACTGTAAAATAGATCCTAGTATCTCATCCCGAAACCAGGCCGATTGCGTTTCGGCACCAATGTCATCGAGCATCAGAACGTCCGTCTTTTTGAAATAATTGATCTTTTGATTAACAGAATCGTCTTTGATGGAGCTTTTCATTTCCCGGACGAATTCAGGCATATAAATGAGCATGGATGATATGTTTAACCGCTTCAGCTCATTTGCAAGCGCACCGAGAAAATACGTTTTCCCAACCCCAAATGGGCCAAAAAAGAAAAGACCTTTTTCGGGAATAGCCGTCTTGGCCTCCTTCAAAAAGTTTAACATTTCATAGACAACTGGCTTCCGCTGCTGGCCGTTGACTTCAGAAATACTATCGATACTGGCATTAAAAATTTCCTTTGGCATGTAGAGGCTCTGGATCAAACTTTGCTGTTCTTTTTGTTTTTCATAATCAATCCTGTTATGACATTTTTCGTATACAAGGTGTATTTCATTATTATCTGTGCGCAGGATGGGCGAATAGCCTTGCATCATATTCACACATTCACCAAAGGACTTGCACTGATCGCATTGCTTGGATTGTGTCTTATATTCGTAAAGTTTAATAAGACTTTTATCAATTTCTTTTTGTGAAAGCTGTGGGTTAAGCGACAGGAACTCACTAATTTCAGGGTCATTTAGAACGTCTTCCCTTACTTTCAGATAGTTTTCTTTAAAATTCTTGTTTTGCTCCATCCATTTTTTGATTTCAGACTGTACTGGCTTCATAATCGTCATCCTTGCAAATGATTATTGTTTTCCGTCCGAGAATTCCCGGAGAAGAGCTGCAAATTCTTCGTTACTTTCTGTCGTGACCGCATTATTCTGTTGAACATCAGGTTGTTTCTTTTTCCGTTCTTTAAACCAATCGGGAACAACTTCTTTTGACGCGGACTTCCGGTAGTTTTGTGGTTTATTTTTACTTTGCTGGTATCGGGACTTTTGATTTTTCGCAAATGCCATTGCTTCGGCGGCTGTTTTCAAATTAGCGCGTGACCAGTGGCTGGCGATCGTTTCCATATATGCTTTGGATAATTTCATATCGGATTGCAGCAGCACATAATGAATAAGCACATTCATGACCGGCGATGGTAAACCTTGTGTCGTCATCACGTCACGGATCACTTTTAAATCCTGGCTGGATGCCTGCCCGCCATTAGACAAATCTTCCAGCAGTTGTTTCGGTGAAATCTTTTCCAGCTTCAGGATCAGCTGTTCTTCTTTCGTCGTCGGTTTGTAGTCCGTTTCAGCTGTTTCGGTTTCCTTTTTATCGGTCAATTTGACAGCCGCCTGTTGGTGTTTGGCCTGAAATAGGTCGTGACAGGCCTCCTTAAATTCCTTGGCAGCAAGTGTATTCTCATCAGTCAGTGCCCATAACACAGCTTTTTCTACTTCAAATTCAGCCAAGTCATATAGCGTCAGCATTTGTGACATCAATTTTTTGTTGGCGGCAGTCAATACCTTCCTGACCGGGATCATCCGTTTTTTGAGCATTTGTTCCATCCAGGAAAAATCAATCGATGGAATGTTGACGTCAACAGGCTGATTTTCTTCGGATTCTGAGATATCCAGTTCTGTTGTATGCGGGTGAAATGTTTGAAAAACATCATTGAATACAGCGGTAATGTTTGTCCCTTTTTGGGTTGTCTGTACCCGAAAATGATTCTGCAGCATAGCAAACTTTGCCTGACCGATATGATGATACAACAACTGTGTCAACATGTCATCAGCAAAAAATTCAGCAGGTGCAAATGGACGCTGAATTTCGTATGTATAGGTGTTATGTGCAGTAGATTCCTGCCGATAGGTTTTCAGTAACCCGATTCCTTCAAGTTTTAGTCGGGCTCGGTAAATGTCATCCAGCGGCAAGTTCATATAATTCATCAGTGTGTGATGGGTCTGGGCAGTAGATCCATCCTGAAAATCCAACTCATTGAAAAGCGTCTGGTACAAAGAAATGGCCTGAATGCCGACTAGCGGCTGATACAGGTGTGTTAGTGATTTGGTATAGTCGGCTGGGAGACTCCCCTTCAGTACGACCTGATACCCTTCGATTGGCAGAATTTTTCCAATATCATCCATGATGCTAACCCTTTCTTCTAACTGATGCACCGAACCATTCATTCGGATTGTTCTTTATCCGATTTAATTAAATCCTTCAGTTCATCCAAAAATACTGATATATCCTTAAATTGACGATAAACAGATGCAAAGCGGACATAGGCTACCTCATCAATTTCTGAGAGTCGCTCCATGACCATTTCACCGATCTCATTGCTCTCTACTTCAGAAACACCTGTATTACGGAGTTCTTTCTCTACATCCACCGCAATGCCTTCAATTTTTTCAAGTGGAACGGGCCGTTTTTCACATGCCTTAATCAAACCGCGAATAAGCTTCTCACGGCTATATTCCTGGCGTGTGCCGTCTTTTTTGACAATGATTAACGGTACCTCTTCAATCCGTTCAAATGTCGTAAATCGAAAGCCGCACCGTTCACATTCCCGGCGTCTGCGAATCGAACGTCCTTCTTCAATCGGGCGCGAATCCAATACTTTTGTACTTTTGTTTTGGCAATTTGAACATCGCATATTGTCCAACCCCACATTTATTATTACTACCGTTTGTTTTCGATCAGCGGCAGTTCCTTATCGGCGTATGAATACAATTCCTGAATCACTTTATAGCTGTAGCCAAAATCAACTGGAAGCATTGACTCCGTTGTCACTGAAAAATCAATCGCCGTTCTGTATGGCCTGACCATAATCACGGTCGCGACCAGAAATGCCTTTTTCCCTTTCACAATAGCTGAACTGATTTCTCCGCGGTCCTTGGATATCGCATTAATGCGGTATTTGGGGTCGCTTTGAAATAGATTTTCCAGCATGTTGATGCCTTTTTCGCTGGTAGTCTTATAATAGTGTGTCTGCAGTGACGGATCGATATGTACATCATTTGTTTCTGCATGATCACTGAAATACCTTGCAATAGTCTGACGAAAAGACATCACATGCACCCCACCCCAAATAACTTTCGTCAATCATTTTATGTCTCCTTATTGTAACATGATTTTTGCGTGTGCAGTAAATAAAAGAAAAAAAGATTGACGCATCTTTATGTTAAAATGGTCAATCTTTTTTTCTTCATGCGATTTATCACGAAACTTTCACATGATGCTGTTTCATATAACTTCCAACGTGTCTGGCGAGGTCAACAACCCGTTTGGAGTAACCCCACTCATTATCATACCAGGCTAATAGTTTAATCTTCTTATCTTCCATAACCATCGTTGTCAATCCATCTATTATAGCAGAATAATCGGTTGTTGTATAATCAATCGATACGAGTGGTTCATCACTGTATTTAATTATACCTTTTAGTTCATTTTCCGATGCTTCACGGAAAATGTGATTGACCATTTCCGGTGTGACGGATTCCTCGACGTCAATGACCAGGTCAACAAGGGAAACATTTGGTGTCGGAACCCGCAATGCCATGCCATGCAGTTTTCCATCCAGATGCGGTATGACCTTGCCAAGTGCTTTTGCTGCGCCTGTTGATGTCGGGATGATCGACTGTGTGCATCCACGGGCACGGCGCAAATCTTTATGCGGATTATCAAGATTCTTTTGATCGTTTGTGAACGAATGCACCGTTGTCATCAGACCATTGACAATCGTCAGGTTATCATCCAGCACACGCACAATCGGCGCGAGGCAATTGGTCGTACAGGAAGCATTCGAGATCACCTCATCCTGGTCAGGATCGTAGGACTGTTCGTTGACGCCCATAACGATTGTTTTATCGATTTGTTTCCCGGGAGCTGTAATAACGACTTTTTTAGCGCCTGCCAAGAGATGCCGGCCTGCCTCTTCTTTCGTTTTGAATTTTCCTGTCGCTTCAATTACGATATCAATCTCATAGTCTTTCCATGGCAATTTTTCCGGTTCGCGTGAACTGACCAGATGAATGTGTTTACCATCAACATCCAGACCATTTTGGAGCGCTTTCACTTCCCCTTCAAAAATACCATGGATACTGTCATACTTGATTAAATGTGCCAGTGTTTCAGGAGGATAATTGGCATTGATTGATACAACATCCAAATTATTATTATTTACCGCCTGACGAAAGACCATCCGTCCAATGCGGCCAAATCCATTAATAGCAATACGGGTTTTACTCATTTGACATCCCCCAATTTATGTTATACTTTTAAGTCGTTGTTTGGAATTAGTATAACATATTTAAATGAAAATGTGCCAGACTTTAACGAAAAATTCCCGTATCAGTTAAAAATCATATAAATGTCCGTGTTACAATGGATAAAATGTATTATTTAGGAGAACTGACATGACAACGGTAAACCAAAAGCCAAAAGTAATCGTGCTGGGCACATTTCATATGCGACCTACACCTGATTTGATCAAGGGTAAACAAAATGACATAGTGAAGCCGGAAGTGAATGAAGTGCATCAGTTCGGTTTTAGACTCGCTTCGGAATTACGGCATGAAAAAGTATATGCGGTTGACTGGATGGAGGAAATTGGTAATATCGGACTTGGCAAGGTTTTTGACTGGGCGGAAAAACATCAGCCGGAAACGATTGAAATGATTAACAAATACTACCGGCCAAAGATTGAACGGGCAATGGTGAGTCCAAATATTTTCGATCGCATCCGTGCCATTAACACGGAACTGAACATCAAGCTGAACCATGAAATGTATATGACGATTGCCCGCATTGGACGGGGAAATGGGTATGTAGGAATAGATTGGGTGAGATGGTGGTACCAGCGCAATCTGACCATCTATGCCAACCTGACAGAAATCACCACCTGCCCTTCCGACCGCACACTGCTGATTATTGGAAGCGCGCACGTTCATTTGGTAACACAGTTTTTGCAGGAAAGCGGATTGTTTGATGTGGTTCCGGCGAATGATTATTTAGTGTGAAACTCACTCGAATAGTTTAATCAGTATCATATTAATGTAACCACGTGGTTTGCTTTTGCACCAGCAGGAATCACAACATGATTATTCTCTTTTCACTGTTTCCCACGTTAACACCCCCATTACCGCGATGAAGGCCTTTTCCGCGGTTTTTCAACCTCATTCAGGTCTTCATAACTTTGATGAAGGATGTTTTCTTGCGGCTCAGCCATTATTTGACCGTTTCTCGTTTCAAATTTCCTCCAGCACTTTTACTCCGAATATCACTAAACGTAGAATATACTATTTTTCGAAAACTTCCACTTGACTTTTAATGAAAGGGCGATCACCATATACTATATGCAAATATTCAATATACAGATATTAATAAAAAGGAGGGCGACTGTGGAGAAAGCATTTTTTGTGCCTGCCTACCCTAAGCCAAACTTGAGCACTGCACAATCGTTAGGTGTTAATCTTCTGACGACTATCCAGCTGACAGATTATTATTTCAACAGTTCCACGCTTTCATCAGAATGGTTAAAGGATTTCGCCGCCAAGCTGCCTGATCAGACTAAAAATGACCTGCGTTTGCTGCGGACCGTATTCGCTCATGGTGTTATTTTTCGGGGTTATTATATAAAAACCCATGCTCATCTGAATGATGATTGGGAAGCATTTATCGGCTGGTGGAAGAGCATGTCTGAAAGAGAGATCCTGGACCTTCTCATTTATGGGATCAGGGAGACAATGGATTATTACTATCAGTATCTGCCACGTATTCAGCCTGTCGAGAAAACAATGAAGGGTGTGAGCCTGGCGGAAGATCAATTAAAGGACCCGAAAAACCGCCGCAGAGCCATAAAAGCTGTTTTGGAGAGCTGGTCAGTGCAGGATATAGAGGAATCGCTGGCATTCTATAATGATTTGCAGCTTGTTAAAGATAGAATTGTACGATTGATCGAATCGTTCTGGTCATCCGGCTTCAAGGAACTTTGGGAACGTCAACGAGACAAATTATATGAATGGCAGGAGCATAATGATACAAAGTTATCCAAGTCATTCCGCACCAACGTCGAGGCCCTGCTTGAGATGACTGGTCTGTATCCCGATACAAATGAGATGGACAAGCTGAAACGATCAGAACAACTGACATTTATACCGGTTGTTAATTTGGGAAGACTGCTGACCTTTGAAAATACCAACCAGCATATGTATGTTATGTTCGAACCTTCCATCAATACATCAGAAAGAAAAACGAATGCATCGGGAAAACATTTGACCGCTATGTCACCCGCCTTCGAAGGCCTTGGCGATCAGACACGATTAGAAATTCTTGGCCTGCTTGCAGACAACACGGAGATGTTTGCCCAGCAAATCGTCACGAGGCTCGATATGAAACAAAGCACGCTATCACGTCATTTGAACCAATTACACAAATCCGGGCTCGTTTCAATTCGCAAAGAAGGTACTACAAAGTACTTTTCAATCAACAAGAAAGCCATTAAACGCGTGATAAACGTGTTGGAAGTAATTTTCCAGTAAGTGGTGATCGATAAAAATCCATGGATGCCATAATTAGTATTTAATTTTAATATTTACTATGATTGCCGCGGCATTGTCGCCCATAGGAACCATGTTTTTATGGCATTGCTGTTCGGCATACTGCTGCTGTTTGTCCTTTATACAACCATAAATGAAAAGAATTTGACTGTCAGCTTAATATTTCAAGGAGGCATTACAAATGGCAAATTTTAAAATTGAAAAACTCAACACGATCGTGATCCCGGTGAAGGACATGGAAAGATCCAGAAGTTTCTATAAAGAAGTGTTGGGTCTTAGGGAAGATTTCGTGGAAAACGGGATGGCCAACTATTCAGTCGGGAGTGGTGATGGAAAAATGACCATCATGCTGCATATCATTGACGAGCCTGAACCGGTTGAAAAAGGTGTGACCTTTGAATTAATGACTGATGATGTCACGGCGGCTGTTCAATCCATCAAAAGCGGCAGTGGCAAAATCGTTCAGGAACCTGTGGACCGGGATTGGGGTGTGAAGGAAGCTGTCATAGCTGACCCGGATGGTTATTGGATTTGGGTTGTCCAGCCATTGTCATAAGGAGAGGAAAAACTGTAAATGGATATTGCAATCATTAAACCACAAACAGAACATACAGAAACCATTGCCGCCGTTTGTGCGGCGGGCTGGAGGCAAACAGTTGAAGGTACGCTCAGCGAAGAATACCAGCGAGAGAATGTTGCATTTTGGTATAATCATGACCGGGTACGTCAAGATATTCGAAAAGGTGCCTATACACATGTTGCACTGGCGGATTCAAAAATTGCCGGCGTGATTGGCGGCGGTATGACTGGATCAGATACGGCAGAGATTTTCATGTTTTATGTTGATGAGAGTTACCGGTATAAAGGTATTGGCACATATTTGCTCGAGGCACTAACCAAAGATCATATAAAAAATGGTGCTGAGAGACAATGGGTATCCGTTCAGGAAGGTAATCAGCGTGGTATCCCTTTTTATGAATCACGTGGTTTCGTCTACCAGGAAAGAAGAGTGACGCCGACCGGAACAGATGAACAGCAAGTTTCGTTGCGCTATGCAAGGTTATTGTAATAGCCCGGTTTACTGGATGGTGATTTGAGTATTATTTAAAAAATAGTTCCGTATTATCCCTTTGGATTTCATATTGTCCACAAGGTAGATTATGTTAAAATTAAATAAGGGATTGTTCCATTATCGGGCCAAAAGTTATACAACAAAAATGATTCTCTAATTGGTTATTATTTAGAGGGCAAAAAAAATGGCAATCACACTGGTTACATCATCGTCTCGGCCAATAGATCAATCGCCCCAATTTTGCAGTATAGTGAAGGCGGTAGTTTAAAATCGTACCTGCAAAAGAAAAAGAATTATCAACATGTGTATTATTCTGGTTTTAACAATTTTGCCTTTGCAAAAAACAAAAATGAATTACGAAAAAAATTTCATAAAAAAAAGAAAGGACTCTTAATAGATTAAAAAACAAAAGTGTATCAGTTAATTCAAAGTTATATAAAAAAATTTCAAATCAAAAATTAGTGAGTTTGCAAAAAAGTAAAAATGCTAAGGAAAGATGGGATCAACTTTTAAACGATAAGTTTATTGAATCTATACATCCTGCTGGGGCGTATGATGGAAAATTATTAAATGTTGATAGAATATGGCAAAGGAGGAACGGTGTTAATCATCCAAATTCGGCTTGTGGTCCTGCTGTTGGAGCAATGATAGCAGATTACTACCATGATGTAATGGGCTATTCAGTCAGGGATAATGCTGTTTATGGCAGTCGGGCAAATTTAATTAACCATCTGTATGGTGAAATGAGATCTTTTTATACCGGAACTCTTCTTTACCCTTGGAATAAAGGTATGTATGCACACGTCACACATGATTCATCAGCTTGGAGTAACCATCAAGACAAGTCCCCAAGTATATCAGAAATAACCTCTGCTATTAATAGCAACGATCCTCTTGGTGCACAAACCGATATGAATGGAACGGAGCATCTTAGCAATTGGCATTGGTACACTATCATTGGGTATAATGAAAATAGAGGAAATTGGAAAATTGCTATTAAAGACCCTGACGGTGGGAAAAACAACGATGCTACACACTGGGTTGATTGGTCCGCTAACGATCAAGATCTCGACATCGTATGGATGCGTTAGTCAAATATCCTGAATTGGGAATGGCAACGATTCCTGACCTTTATTTATAGGTTAAAGGACCATTGATCTTACCTCAAATAGTTGCCGTTCCTATTTAATTTAGTATTTTTATCCGCAAATACTGAAAGGAGCAAATTATGTTAGTGATTTTCCTGGGACTTTCAGTTATTGTATTCCTTTTGGTTTTTTATGCAACAAGAAAACAATTATTTGTTTTCATAAAACATAATTTTCGAGAGAAAACAGGGATAGGTATTTTTGTAGCAGAGATAATCATCTCTATTATTGGGTTCTTTCTTATGTATATATCCACATTTCCCCCTCAAATGGCAGGTGGAAATGGTAATCCATTTTTGCTTCTCTTTCCGATTGTAGTGGGAATCTTTCTACACTCCTGTGTTATTCTTAGCTTATTGGTCTATCAAAGGTGGAGACCTGTTACGAACATCGCATTTTACCTCAGTTCATTAATTATTTTAGTCGTTATTGTTGGTTGCGGACTGTTTGAATATAAATTTGCAATCAGTCTATTTCGGGAATTGGGAAGTTTTAAAGACCCGAATTCAGTAATTTACCGGTCAACTATTTTAAACGTCCATACAAATTCTATTTTTTTTAATCTATATACCTTTATAGGATTTTATGGCATTAGCATCCTTGCCAGTATTATTTTAAGACACTTCAAATATCGAGAATGAAAAATTTAGAATACCCTAGGATAATGTACGAGTCTTCCGCAATAGGTCGCAGTAATGGAATAAGAGTCATCGGTAGTCTGCATATTAGGGCATATTCTTGAATAACACAGGCATAAAACAATAAACTATTTCACAAAAATACTTCCTAACGAAACATATAAGAGCCTGTTTCAATCAATTTCATAATCAAAAGCAGGCTCCAGCCCTTTTGCTGACTTAGGTTTTACATCCGTTTTGGACGATTTTTATTTTAAATCTACAAAGAACTGAGCTATTTTCAACTGTTAATCGAAAATGCCCTCAATGTCTACTATAAATTCTGACAGTATGGTTGAATGGATGCTGCCTTTATCTTTTGCAATGTCATGCAGCCGGTATTCCTTATTAACATCAAGGGTATAAACCTGTACTGTATTCAAAATAGGGTTCACAATCCAATACTCTTTCACGCCATATTTCATATAGAGTTTGGGTTTATAAACCAGGTCATGAGATTGGTTGGATGGGCCTACGATCTCAATAATCATAGAAGGAACGCCAACATATTTTTCCCCGGTTAATCCACTCTTATCACAGATGACTGACAGGTCAGATACCACAATCGTTGTATCATCGATTTCATCATGTGTTAATTCAACATCATAAGGTGCATGAAACACTTCACAATCGGAGCCATCCAGCAATTGAAACAGTTGTGCATGCAAGCGGCCGGAAATTCTTTGATGCTTTGTCGATGGAGATGGTGATATAAACACTTTACCATCGATATACTCCATTATCCGGTCGGAATTCTCCCGTAGCTGATAAAATTCTTCCTCAGTTACGTTTCTTTTCCCCCGGAAATCCAACATTCCCACCCTTTCACCGTATTAATAGCAAACGTATGATTGTTCAATCCATCTTTTTTGTAATTGTTCAGGTACCACTGAGCTGGCCGATTCTTTACCGTTCCTCAGCAGAAAGCAGATCTTTTAATTCATCTGCTGCCTGCAAAGCACTTTTACCATCGATGTCCTTCTGAATTTCCGCCTTTTTATGGCTTCTGCCAAAATACTCCATGTCCAGTCTTATTTCCCTCAAATAGTATTTTTCATTTTCTTTGGTTACTGGTGATTCCATTGGTTTTGTGTAATCATCATAAAACGTAATCCTGTCCAGAATGTTTTTCGCCTTATCCCATAACGCAATTGTAATAAGACGATCATCCTTGTTGATTAATCTCCAATAGTGATCCATCAGTCCACTTGGTGGCATGGCAAGAATAAAATGATTATTATTTTCTTTGAGAATTTTGCTTAAAACGACACTTACCTTTTCTCTATAGGCAATCTCAAGAGGGTATTCATTTTTTAAAAAGGTAATGTGACTGTTAAAGTATTTTTCAACCTCTATGTCAAAATCAAAGAATTTATAGCCAAGTTCATCAGCTAATATCCTGCCTACAGTAGATTTTCCAACACAAGATACCCCTACAATTATAATTTTCATCAAATTTACACTCCAACTCCATAGAACATGTTAAGTGGTAATTTATTGCAAATGTAACATATAGCGGTTGTTCAAAAAGCCTATTAGACTGTTATTATATCAATATTCCTCTTCTTTCTTTCTCTCCAGATGCTGAATCACAAAACATCCCATTCCCGCAGCAGGGATTCCAACTGCTGATACGCATCATATTTTGACCCATTGTTATCAATAACAGCATCAGCAAGTTCCGCCTTTTCCTTAACCGGCATCTGTGCATGAATCCGCTGATACGCCTCTTTTTCCGAATAACCGTCACGATCCATTAGCCGCTCCAGCTGCACCTGTTCATCGACATAGACGACAACCGTTTTATCCACGAAGTTTGTCAGTTTGCTTTCAAACAGTAATGGGATATCCAGCACAACACATTTTTCTCCCGTGTCCACATGAGCATCCCGTCGTTCCAGCATTTTTTCCCTGACTGCCGGGTGGACAATGCTGTTTAATGCCTGGCGTTTATCTTCGTTTTCAAAAACAATGGCACCTAATTTTTTTCGGTCGATTGTCTGATCATCCCGTAAAATTTCACCGCCGAATGTGTCCACGATTTGCTCATAGGCCTTCTCGCCCGGCCTCACAACTTCCCGCGAAATCTTATCTGCATCAATCACCGGAATATTAAAGTCATCAAACATTAATGAGACGGTACTTTTGCCGCTTGCGATACTTCCGGTCAGTCCAATTACCAATGTCATGATACATTCCTCACTTCATTTTTGACATGAGACGCAGACGTGTGTGCCGCGTCCGCCGACTTTCATTTTCGTGATCGGCCTGCCGCATTCTTTGCATGGCTCGTTTTCCTGTCCGTAAACAAACAGCTCCTGCTGAAACATGCCCATATCACCCTGGGAATTCACATACGAGCGGATGGTGGTGCCGCCCTGAGCCACCGCCTCCCGCAGTGTCGAAATAGCTGCTTCCCGGATGGCTTGAACTTCTCTTTTCTTTAATTGACGTGCTTTTCTTAACGGATGGATTTTCGCCTTAAATAACGTTTCATCAACATAAATATTTCCCAGACCGGCGACAACCGTCTGATCCAGCAGCACCGATTTGATCTGCCGGTCTGTTTTTTTCAGCTTTTGGTAAAAATAATCCACCGTAAATGCTTCATCAAATGGATCCGGACCTAATTGATTTAACGGTTTACCAAGCCGTTCCTCACCTTTGTTAAACAGATGCATTGTCCCAAACTTCCGTACGTCATTATAGCGGAGCTCCTCACCACTGTTAAACGTAAAAATGACGTGTGTATGTTTTTTGACAGGCTCCCCTGACGGGTGGACACTGTACTTGCCTTCCATCCGCAAATGGGATACCAGTATGGCATCATCCAGTTCAAATAACAGGAATTTCCCTTTTCGATGAATGTCGCGTATCGACTGTCCATGTAAAAGATCCTTAAATTGTTCAGCATCATCCGGCCGTTTGATAATGTTCGGCCAAAATACCGTAACATCGGTTATTGTTTTATCGATGACAAATCGTTTGAGTGTGTTTTTTATCGTTTCAACTTCCGGCAGTTCCGGCATTTCATCTTCCCCTTATTTTGCATCAAACCAGCTGTCACCATATTCATAGTCGACTTTCAATGGTACGTTCAGATCCACAGTTTTTTCCATGATCGCTGGTACGATTTCTTTTAGTTGTTCAATCTCCTCTTTTGGTGCTTCGAGAATCAGCTCGTCATGCACCTGAAGCAGCATTCGTGCTTCGATTTTCTCATCCTGCAGTTTTTCGTGCAAATCGATCATCGCTTTTTTAATAATATCGGCAGCACTTCCCTGAATAGGGGTGTTCATGGCAGTCCGTTCGGCAAATGAACGCCGGTTGAAATTCCTGCTTGTAATTTCCGGCAAATAACGTCTGCGTTTCATCAGCGTGGTCACATAACCCTGGTGTTTGGCTTCCTGCACGATGTTATCCATATAGGCTTTGACATCAGGATAGCTTTCAAAATAACGCTCAATGAATTGTTTGGCTTCCTTGCGTGTGATGCCGAGACTTTGGGAAAGTCCATAATCGCTGATACCGTACACAATTCCGAAGTTGACTGCCTTGGCCTGACGCCGCATGTTAGCTGTGACGTTTTCCCGGTCAACGTGGAACACATCCATTGCCGTCTGGGTATGGATGTCCAAATCGTTCGTAAACGCCTCAACGAGTTTTTCATCACCCGCAATATGTGCGAGCACTCGGAGCTCGATCTGGGAATAGTCGGCAGCAAACATGATCCAGCCTTCCCTGGATGGGACGAATGCCTGTCGTATTTTACGCCCTTCCTCAAGCCTGATCGGGATATTTTGCAAGTTCGGGTCAACTGAACTCAAACGGCCAGTCTGTGTCAGTGCCTGATTAAAGCGCGTATGGATTTTGTTACTGTCTGAGTCCACGACTTTTAAGAGACCGGCAATATAAGTTGATTGCAGTTTACCGAGCTGTCTGTACAATAACAGTTTCGGGATGATTTCATGTTCATTTTTCAGCTGCTCCAATACATCCGCTGCTGTCGAATATCCGGTCTTTGTCTTTTTAATGACCGGCAACTCAAGCTCTTCAAACAGAACTGGCCCAAGTTGTTTCGGTGAATTGATATTGAATTCCCTGCCGGCAAGACCATATATATCCTGTTCCAAATCATTCAACCGCTGTTTCAGGTCATCACCCATTTCTTTGATACGGTCCGTGTCAACCAGCACACCGGTATGTTCCATTTCACCTAAAATAAGAGCAAGCGGCATTTCCAGTTCTTTGAGCAGTTCATATTGTTCATTCGCTTTTAGCGGCTCCTTCATCTCATCCTTTATTTGAAAAAGAACGTTTGTTTTCCGGGCGACATGTTCACTGAGGATGCCCTGTTCGGGTACCCTCATTTTGGCACCTTTTCCGTAAACTTCTTCATCATACAACACGTCTGTCTTACCCATCCGATGAGCAATGGCAGGAATATCATGGTTATTCTCCGCCGGATTAAGCAGATAGGATGTCAGAAACATGTCAAACGTGATGCCTCTGATATGGATACCCTTATTCAATAAAGCTACCAGCGTTTTCTTGGCGTCGAACACAACTTTTGACCGGTTGCTGTCTTCAACCCATGTTTTAAATGCTTCCGATTCGACAGCCGTTTCGGTCGGGATAAAATAGGCATTGGATTGATTCACCACACCGATGCCTTCTATCCTGCCGTAGTGATAATTCTCCTCAAGCATTTCCAGTACCACTGCCGACTCATCACCCAGCATATCTGCAGTGACTTCATCTGCTATCGTATAATCGATATGCTTCAGTTCAGTGCGCTCCTCTTCTTCATCCCGTCGCTCCCCATCGATCCGATTCAGAAGTGACTGAAAGCCCAAACTCTTAAAGATGGCACTGACTTCCGCTTGCGGGTATCCTGCATAAGTAACCTTGTCCAGTGAAACATCAATCGGTGAATCACGGTCAATAATGACAAGCTTCTTGCTCATGAATGCATCATCTTTATGATTTTCCAGTTTTTCTTTTAATTTTTTCCCGTTGACTTCATCAAGGTGCTCGTACACGTTATCGACCGTTTCAAATTGTTTCAGCAGTTTTGCCGCCGTTTTCTCCCCGACACCGGGCACACCTGGGATGTTATCAGAACTATCGCCCATTAATGCTTTCAAATCAATAATCTGTTCAGGGGCAATGGCCATTTTTTCCTGCATAAAAGCCGGTGTATAAGGTTCCACATCACTGATTCCTTTTTTGGTCAAGTTTACCGTAACCTCGTTCGATACAAGCTGCAGCAAGTCCTTATCACCAGAAATAACCGTCACATCCCAATCCTTTTCCTGCGCCTGTTTGGAAAGGGTGCCAATAATATCATCTGCCTCATACAAATCAAGCTGGTAATGGGAAATATGGAATGCATCAAGCACTTCTTTCAAAAGTGGGATCTGTTCGGACAATTCGGGCGGTGTCTTTTGCCGTCCGCCTTTATATTCTTTGTAGGTTTCATGACGGAATGTTGTTTTTCCGGCATCAAACGCCACCAGCATATGGGTCGGCTGTTCATCACCGAGAATTTTCAAAAGCATATTTGTAAAGCCATACACCGCATTGGTGTAAACACCTTTATCATTATTCAATAAAGGCAAGGCAAAAAACGCCCGATAAATCACACTGTTTCCGTCAATCAATACAAGTTTATTACGCATCAAAACGTCCTCCGATCATACCGTTCTTCTATCATTTTAACATAGTATAACAAAAAGCACCCCCTATTAAGAGGATGCCGGATCATTTGTTGGCAAATAGACGTGGAAGGCCGACCCTTTATGGGGCTCACTTTCGACTTCTATTGCTCCATCATGCACTTCGACAATATGTTTGACAATTGCCAATCCCAATCCTGTTCCCCCTGTATTCCGGCTTCGGGCCTTATCTACACGGTAAAAGCGCTCAAAAATCCTGGAAACAGCTTTTTGCGGGATGCCAAGCCCATTATCGGATACTTGGATATGAACTGTTCCCCCTTCATCCGTTACCGTCAAATTCACGGCACCATCTTCCGGGGTATAACTAATAGCGTTGTTCAATAAATTGATGATCACCTGTTTAATGCGCTCACCATCTGCCTTTAGTATGATCGTGTCCCTCACATCCGAAGTCAGCGTGATGCCTTTCTGTTTTGCCCGTTCTTCAGTTATCGGTAGAATGTCTTGAACCAGCTGATTCATATCGACCGTTGAGCGCGCTATTTTAAATTCATCAGCTTCAAGCCTTGATAATGTCAGTAAATCTTCAATCAGCCCCTGAAGACGATAGCTTTCATCATAAATAATCTTCAGAAACCGATCGAGTGATTCCTGTTCATCTTTTGCCCCATTGAGCAAAGTTTCAGTAAACCCTGTAATGGATGTGATCGGTGTTTTCAACTCATGCGAAACATTCGCGACAAAGTCTTTCCGCATCAATTCCAGCTTTTTCAAATGGGTGATATCATACAACAAGAGCACAGCGCCTTTCAGCATATCACGCTCATTAAAAATGGGCGCACCCACAATTTCAATGTATTTTTTGCCGACACCGACTATCTGGGTAAAGGAGTGTTTAATATTCCTCTCATACAAAAAGGTTTGCTGGACTGTCTCATGAATGGTTTCGTTTTCCAATACATCATAGTACAAGTAACCTTGATAATCATGGGCATTACCGCCAAACATGGCTATAAATTTACGATTAACCAAGTGGATATACCCTTTTTCATCAATCAGCACTAAACCGCTTTGTGTGTTATCAATAACCGTCGAAAGCTGCTCCTCATGTACCTGTTCCTGTATTTGAAATTCACTCAGATTTCGTGCCAGGACATTCAATTTATGGTTCAGTTCACCAATATTCCCACCCTCGGCATGGTGGATTCTTGCCCGATAATTCCCTTTTACAAGCTCATCAACCGCCAGGGATGTCTTTTTAATCGGCTTCATGTATTTATCATAAACATGCAGCATGATGACCAGCAGAATCACATATTCCACGATTAAAATTGACACGAGAATAATGTATTCGGAGGTCATTTGTCCAATGGCAATTCCCGTTACAGCAACCAGAATGAACAGTCCTGCATTGTAAGCCAGTAACGGTTTTTTAAATAAAGGCAGCATTATTTCGGTTCCTCCATTTTATAACCAAGCCCGCGCACCGTTTTAATGTAGGCGGGTTTTTTATTTTTTGGTTCAATCTTTTCGCGTAAATGGCTGACATGCACATCAACAATACGGGTGTCCCCGGCAAAGTCATAATTCCATACAGCACTCAGCAGCTGATCCCGTGACAAAACCTTCCCTTTGTGGGATGCAAGATAATATAAGAGTTCGAATTCCTTTCGGGTGAATGTCAGATCCTCGCCTTTTATTTCGGCTTCATAGCGATCAGGATAAATCATTAAGTCCCCGATCTGAATTGAAAGTGTATTTGTTTCTTCGGTTTTTTCGGAGCGTCTTAATATCGCTTTAATCCGGGCAACAACTTCTTTAGGACTGAATGGTTTCGTCAAATAATCATCAGCCCCAAGCTCCAGCCCCAACACCTTATCAAATTCCTCATCTTTTGCTGTCAGCATCAGAATCGGCGTATCGATTTTGTTTGTTCGCAGATGTTTACAGACATCCATTCCGTCCATTTCCGGAAGCATCAGATCTAAAATAATCAAGTCAAAATCAGCGGATTCAGCCTTTTTAATCGCTTCCGCACCATCATATGCAACATCTGTTTCAAATCCGGCCTGCTCCACATTAAATATTAACAACGTCACAATCGATGCTTCATCATCAACAATCAGAATTCGTTTCCCCATCTGTTGTCCCCATTTCTATGACATCTAAGCTATCCTCATCATACAATGAAAGATGGAAAAAGTGAACAACCCGTATGTTAAGAAAAATTTACATAGTTAGCCAGACCCATCTGTGCTCTTTTCCGGGTCAAGTCCTCACAATTGCAGACCACCATATTGTAATCGCTTTCAATTACACAAAAAAGAACCATCAGAAAAATAAAAGCTTCTCCTGTGCTATATGTGTCAGGAGAAGCTTTTTTCATTGAAATCTACCCTAATACATCAAGGACATTCTTTACAGAATCCGCTGATTTGTCCAATTGGGCTTTCTCGTCAGCAGTCAGATCAAGTTCGATGATTTCCTCCAGACCATTTCCGCCAATGATAGTCGGCACACCCAGATAAATATCCTTGTATCCATATTCGCCTTCCAAATATGCAATCGATGGCAGCACACGGCGCTGATCTTTCAAAATCGCTTCTGCCATAACGGTCAGAGAGGCGGCTGGGGCATAATAAGCGCTACCGTTGCCCAGCAATCCAACGATTTCGCCGCCGCCTTTACGGGTACGCTCTACAATTTCGTCAAGACGGTCTTTGGAAATTAATTTTTCGAGCGGAATCCCGCCAGCATATGAGTAGCGGATTAATGGTACCATGTCGTCACCATGTCCACCAAGAACGAACCCGGTAACATCTTTGACAGACAGGTTCAGTTCCTCCGCTACAAAAGTGCGAAAACGTGCTGTATCCAGTACACCGGATTGGCCGATGACACGTTCTTTAGGGAACCCGGATTCTTTGAAAACCGTATAGGTCATGGCGTCAACCGGATTGGTCAATACAACAATCGTGGTCTCCGGCGAATATTTCACAATATCCCGTGTCACAGTTTTCATGATTTTCGCATTGGTGTTCACCAGGTCATCACGACTCATGCCGGGCCTGCGAGCAATCCCGGCTGTAATAATAACGAGGTCAGAGTCTTTCGTGTCTTCATAATTGGAAGTTCCGATGACATTCGCATCAAACCCCTGTACAGGACTTGCTTCTTTCATATCCAATGCTTTTCCTTTTGTCGGGTCCTCCATATCCGGGATGTCAACCAGCACGACATCCCCGAGTTCTTTTTGTGCCATCATTAAAGCAGCCGTAGCGCCAGTGAAACCAGAGCCAATGACAGAAATCTTCCTGCGTTTGATAGCCATGTTCGTCCCTGCCTTCCTTACGAATCCATATTTTTAATCAGTTCATCACCGAATTCGGAGGTTTTCACTTTCGTTGCACCATCCATCATACGAGCGAAGTCATAAGTGACAACTTTGGACGCGATTGTCTTATCCATTGCTTTTGTGATCAAATCAGCAGCTTCCCGCCACTCAAGGTGTTCCAGCATTAATACGGCTGAAAGAATCATGGAAGATGGGTTGACCTTATCCATGCCTGCGTATTTTGGCGCAGTCCCGTGAGTTGCTTCAAAAATCGCATGGCCGGTATCATAGTTGATGTTTGCTCCCGGTGCAATACCAATTCCGCCAACTTGTGCAGCCAATGCATCGGAAATATAGTCCCCATTCAAATTCATTGTCGCAACAACATCAAATTCTTTTGGACGAGTCAGAATCTGCTGCAGGAAAATGTCAGCAATGGCATCTTTGACGAGAATCCTGCCGGCAGCGACGGCTTCATCCTGTGCTTTATTTGCCGCATCTTTACCATCTTTTTCGACAATCCGGTCATACTCAGCCCATGTGAACACTTTGTCGCCATATTCCTGTTCAGCAACTTCATAGCCCCAGTTCTTAAATGAGCCTTCCGTAAATTTCATGATGTTACCTTTATGTACTAAAGTAACACTTTCCCGTCCTTCATTAAGCGCGTAATCAATAGCAGCACGCACCAGACGCTTTGTTCCTTCTTCAGAGACCGGCTTCACACCGATTCCGGAAGTCTCAGGGAAACGGATATTGTTGACGCCCATTTCATTTTGCAGGAAGTCGATTACTTTTTTCACGTCATCTGTGCCTTTTTGCCATTCGATTCCGGCATAGATATCTTCCGTATTTTCACGGAAAATGGCCATATCGACATCTTCCGGATTCTTGACAGGTGATGGAACACCAGTGAAATAACGGACAGGACGCAGACAGGTAAATAAATCCAGTTCCTGGCGCAATGCAACGTTCAGGGAGCGGATTCCGCCGCCGATTGGTGTGGTAAGCGGGCCTTTGATCGCAATTTTATATTCGTCAATTGTTTTAAGCGTTTCATCCGGAAGCCATTCACCGGTTTTGTCATAGGCTTTTTGACCGGCGTATACTTCTTTCCAGTCAATGGCTTTTTCACCATTATATGCTTTATCAACCGCAGCTTCGATAACACGACGTGCTGCAGCCCAAATATCCGGACCTGTCCCATCGCCTTCAATGAAAGGGACAATCGGACGATTTGGAACATTCATCTTACCATTGTCAACCGTAATTTTTTCACCTTGTGTCATAAAAAAGACCTCCTATTAATCCTTATACATCATCAGTTTAACATATCATTCAGCGGAATGCTTGTGTCCGCAGGATGTTACTCATTCTTCAGCGTTCCTCAATTGGTACATACTTTTGTGTTTTGGGTCCGACATATTCGGCACGCGGACGTATCAGACGATTGTTATCGTATTGTTCAAGAATATGGGCCAGCCAACCGGATATACGGCTTGTGGCAAAGATTGGTGTGAACAAGTCATGGTCAATTCCCAGACTGTGATAGACAGAAGCTGAATAAAAGTCCACATTGGCAGGCAAACCTTTCTCTTCTTTTACAAATTCTTCAATCTTGATGGACATGTTGTACCATTTTGACTGTCCGGTAATTTTCGTCAGTTCTTTTGACATCTCTCTCAGGAATTTAGCACGTGGGTCACCATTTTCATAGACACGGTGCCCCATCCCCATAATTTTTTCCTTGTTGTCCATTTTTTTCTTGATGTATGGGATTGCATTATCCTCTTCACCGATTTCTGTCAGCATCGCCATCACACGTTCATTTGCACCACCATGCAACGGCCCTTTTAATGCGCCGATTGCAGCCGTTACACCGGAATAAATATCCGATAGCGTCGCGACACATACACGAGCCGTAAATGTAGAGGCATTCAACTCATGATCAGCGTGCAGAATGAGCGCCTTGTTAATGGCTTCCTCCTCGATATCTTTAGGTTCTTCACCATTTAGCATATAAAGAAAGTTGGCGGCAAAACTCAAATCTTTTTTCGGTTTAACCGGCTCCTTGCCTTTACGAATACGTGCGAAAGCCGTGACGATGGTAGCTATTTGCGCCTGAAGACGGACTGCCTTTCGCTTATTGGCAGCTTCATCCATCACGTCCGCCTCTTCATCATACAGCCCTAAAATCGAGACAGCAGAACGTAACGCCGCCATTGGGTGTACCGTTGATAAGTCATATGAACGTAAATGATCAATCACCGCTTCCGGTAGCTCCATCTCAGCAGCCAAGTTTGCCTTGAACTCATCCAGTTCGGCTTTTTTCGGCAATTTCAAATTCCAGAGCAAATAAACAACTTCTTCAAAACTGGAATTTTCCGCGAGATCATCAATTGTGTAGCCAACATACGTCAGTTGGTCATCAATGATTGAACTAATGGACGTTTCTGTTGCAACAATCCCTTCAAGCCCTTTTGCCATAACAAACCCTCTCCTTTTTCTATGAATTGTTCATTAACTTAGGATAAAGTAACGCGTTATTGCATTTGACAATGTTTTAACACATAACATCGCCCATCCATGGACAATTATAAAGTATTATTCGCATTCTGTGAATTGAAACCGATTAAATTCAACAATAATTTTGCCTTAATCATCTTTTCTTAAGCGTAAAATTTCTGCCCCAAGTCTATTTTCCCGTTTTTCGTCATATGTAACATAGTACGGGCATGATGATGCTGTTTATGGGGGGGTTTTGAATGTACAAGCTAAGAATATACCAGCTTCTGCGGTTTATGATCATTGTATTGTCCGTTTTAACCGTGTTTTTAATCATACAATACACGTTTCCATATATTTACCCATTTTTGCTGGCCATCATTCTTGCATTGTTTCTCAATCCGCTGGTCACATTTCTGGAAAAAACACTCAAAATGCCCCGTGGTGTCGCCGCTTTTGCCGTTCTCACACTTGCAGTTACTGTTTTATTAGGATTTATTATCCTGATGATTTCGGAGCTGATTCAAGGTACAACGTATTTAGCAAACAATATACCCGACCACTTCCATACAGTCGTATTGATCGCGGAAAAATTTATGAACGAGCAACTTCTGCCATTGTACCATAAGCTTGCGTCTTTTGTGCATACATTGAGCCCGGACCAACAGGAAAGCATTAATGAAAGCATCAATCAGTTCATGAATGAGTTCGCATCATTCAGTACTGGTATTCTGCAAAACCTGTTACTGCAAATACCGGGTGCGTTAACGTTGTTGCCCGGATCTTTTACGGTTTTTCTGTTTATTATCATGGCAGTCTTTTTTATGACGAAAGATTGGCCTGCCCTTGTGATAGGCACAAAAAAAATGATCCCCCAGAAAATACTACGCTCAGGCAGCAATGTGTGGAATCATTTGCAAAAAGCATTTGCCGGCTTCATTAAAGCACAATTGCTTCTTATTTCTATCACGTCATTGACCATATTGACAGGGCTTTTGCTATTCCAGGTCGATTACGCCTTAACGATTGCACTATTTGCTGCCGCAGCCGATATTCTACCTTTCATCGGGACAGGCATCATCTTTGTACCATGGATCATTTATTTGTTTTTAACAGCCGACTATGCTTTGACCATTGCCCTGGCCATTTTGTACATGATTGTCGTTATTCAGCGCCAGGTGCTCGAGCCAAAGATTGTATCCGACCGTGTCGGGATCAATCCACTCGCAGCTCTGGTAGCTCTCTTCATCGGTTTTCAGATATGGGGAGCATTTGGATTGCTTCTGGGACCCTTATTCATCATGATCGGAAATGCATTTTATCAGGCTGGAATTATCCACGAGGCTGGACGATTCATTAAGGGTTCCTGATTGACTATCTGAGGTTGTTCAAAAAGTCCGGTGAAAATGACACGTCGAAATTCTTCGTTGGCTTGTTTCTCCGCCCCTTGGAAAAGAAAACCACTAATGCTCGCGTGCGATGCGGATTCAGTAAAGCATTCCTTATGCTCATGTATCTAAAGGCATAGGGGAAGTTCTGCTAAAACCGTCCACGTCAATCGCCAACGCAGAACTCACCACAACACGCGAGAAGCCCGCAATCGAAACTGCGCCGCCTCGAACTTCTCGGTCCTTTTCATCCTTTTTGAACACGCACTATCTGCGGTAAATAATGGTGCTATTTTTCGCCCACTTGCGGAACGTCTTTTCCAGCATTCCTTTAAAGGGAGCACGGGTAAATGGGAGCACCAAAACAAACCCGATTATATCTGTGACAAACCCGGGGGCAAACAGGAAAACGCCGCCGGTAAAAATGCATATACCATCGATTAATGCATCACCTGGAGGTTGTCCCTGGTTCATGGCGTTTTGCGCCCTTCTCCATGCCTCAAAACCTTCTTTCTTGGCAAGTGATACACCCAGAACCCCAGTTAAAATGATTAACCCGACGACCCATCCAGCGCCTATCATGCCGCCGATCCATATAAACACGCCAATTTCAATGGCGGGTACGATTATTAAAGCAAGCAGTAACCACCGCATCTGAATGCCCCCTTTCAATCTGTAACCCTGAAATATCAATTTTTTTACAGTACGCGTGCGTGACCGTTGTATATGTCGCCCTTTGCTCCGTCAATGGTGATATCTGTTCCATCCTGAACTTTGTCAAACACGTCTTTGACACCGACAATGACCGGTATGCCCAAGCTTAATCCAACAACCGCCGCATGTGAGGTTAGCCCGCCTTCTTCTGTAACAATACCGGCTGCTTTTTCGACTGCTTCCATCATGTCGCGGTCTGTTCCATACGTAACGAGTATATCATTTTCAGTGACTCTCTCCATTGCTTCCGCGGCATTTTTTGCGACGACAGCCTTGCCGTATGCATTGCCGCGTCCAATGCCTTGCCCTTTTGCCATGACATCACCAATGACATGAACTTTCATTAAATTGGTCGTACCACTTTCACCAATTGGAACTCCAGCCGTTATAATAACCCGGCTCCCGCGTTCAAATAGACCGGTGCCCAATCCCTGATCAATGGCGATATCCAGCACTTCATCCGTTGAGCCTGCTTTACTGCCCATCACAGCATGCACACCCCATACAAGTGAAAGCTGACGATTCACACTTTCATGAAACGTGACAGCAATAATCGGGGCTTCCGGCCGGTATTTCGAAATCATCCTGGCAGTATGTCCGCTTTCCGTTGGCGTGATAATGGCACTCACAGTTAAATTCATCGCAGTATGTGTGACCGATTGGCTGATCGCATCCGTTATCGTCATATCAACCGATTTCGACCGGTTATCCAGGATGAGTTTATGATCCAGGCCTGTCTCCGCCTTTAACGCAATGTTGCTCATGGTTTGGACTGATTCTACGGGGTAATCACCTGCAGCAGTTTCCCCTGAAAGCATGATGGCATCTGAACCGTCAAAAATGGCATTGGCAACATCGGAAGCTTCAGCTCTTGTCGGGCGCGGATTCCGCTGCATGGAATCAAGCATCTGGGTAGCCGTGATGACCGGTTTACCAGCTGTGTTGCATTTTGCAATCAGCTTTTTCTGAACGAGCGGCACATCCTCAGCCGGCGTTTCCACTCCAAGATCACCACGTGCGACCATCAGCCCGTTACTCACTTCCAGGATTGAATCAATATTATCAATTCCTTCCTGATTTTCGATTTTCGGAATGATTTTAATGTGTGTTGCTTCATGTTCTTCAAGCAATCCCTGTATCTCCAGGATATCGGACTGACGGCGAACAAACGATGCCGCTATAAAATCAACGCCCTGTTCAATGCCAAATTCAATATCCCTGGCATCCTTTTCCGTGATGCCAGGCAAATTCACACTGACATTCGGTACATTGACACCCTTTTTATTTTCAATGATGCCGGAATTCAATGCTTTTGTTTTCAATTCTTTCTCTTCCCGGTTAACATCCAGTACTTCCAATTCGATTAAACCGTCATCAAGCAATATTTTGGAACCCGGATGAACATCGTCAACCAGTCCGGCGTAAGTGACGGAAAAGCGTTCAGCTGTCCCTTCCACTTCATCCATGGTGACATGAACGATACTGTCTTTAACAATTTCTGCCTCACCTTGTTTGAATATGCCTGTTCTGATCTCAGGACCTTTAGTATCCAGAAGAATCGCGATGGTTTCCCCTGTTTTTGCTGCTGCCTCCCGGATATTTTGAATACGGCGTTCATGTTCTTCAAAATCACCATGGGAAAAATTCAGCCGCGCAACATTCATACCACCCTCGATCAGCTGTATCAGAGTTTCGACTGATTCTGATGCAGGGCCGATCGTACATACAATTTTTGTTTTCCGCATTTCAAGCGCCTCCTTACATAATTAAATCGATAATTCCTTGGATAATTGATACATGTTCATATCGATTGTATGTTTCTCTGCTAACACTTCCGAAATATCATGACTGACCAACTGATTATTTTGGATTCCCGCTATTTTTCCCGCTTGACCACTCAATAGCAAGTCAACTGCCTGGGCGCCAAGCCGGCTTGCCAGCACACGATCAGACGCAGTCGGTGATCCGCCGCGCTGGATATGGCCTAATACAGTCACACGGGTCTTCAAATCGGCGGTTTCTTTTATTTTATCCGCATAGTCAAATGCGCTGCCGACCCCTTCTGCGAGAATGATGATGCTATGTTTTTTGCCGCGTTCCTGCCCACGCTTCAAACGATCAATAATATCATTCATCTCATCCCGTTTTTCTGGGATGAGAATACTTTCCGCACCATCGGCAAGACCGGCCCAAAGTGCCAGGTCCCCAGCATTTCTGCCCATTACCTCGATCATAAATGTCCGTTCATGTGATGAGGCCGTATCACGTATTTTGTCAATGGCTTCAATCACAGTATTTAAAGCCGTATCAAACCCGATTGTAAAATCAGTGCCAGCAATGTCATTATCAATGGTACCCGGAATTCCGATACATGGATAGCCTTTCTCAGTCAGCTTTTGGGCCCCGCGAAAGCTTCCATCACCACCGATCACAATCAGTCCTTCGATTCCATGCTTTTTCATTTGCTCAATACCTTTATTCTGTCCCTGATCGTATTTAAATTCATCACATCTGGCAGAACGTAATATCGTACCACCGCGCTGAATGATATCACCTACAGAGCCGATCGTCATCTTTTCAATATTACCGTCGATCAGACCTTGAAACCCATTTTTAACACCATATATTTCAATGTTATGGTAAATAGCTTTCCGCACCACCGCGCGGATCGCTGCGTTCATACCCGGTGCATCGCCTCCGCTCGTTAAAACACCAATCTTCTTCATGCTTTCACCTCAAGTCTCTCGTTGTCACTACTTCCAAGATAATTGTAAACAGAAAAAATATCAATTATTTCAGCTATAAATGCGTGTTCAATATAAAATCTGCTCGCAGGCTAAGTCCTTGTCGCCCCCGACGAATGACTGTTTAAACAACCATTATAAGCGCGAAAGAGGCTGACACATGTCAACCTCCTCAGGCAGGTTCTATTTTAAGCTATTTATAGTCACCCATTTTTTGATATTTTTCCCATCTGTTTTCAAGTAATGCATCTGACGGGGTGTCCATCAGTTCATCTATCGATTTGGCTAATACAGCATCAATATTCTCTGCCTGTAATTCGAGATTACGATGGGCGCCGCCTCTTGGTTCCGGAATAATATCATCAACAACATCAAGTTCTTTCAGATCATATGAAGTGATCTTCATGTTTTCCGCTGCCTGCTGTGCCATCCCGGAATCTTTCCAAAGCAATGCTGCCGCTCCTTCAGGCGAAATAACCGAGTAGGTGGAATTCTCCAGCATATGAATCCGATCGCCGACTCCAAGTCCCAGTGCACCACCGCTTCCGCCTTCACCAACAACGATACAGATGATGGGGACCCTCAGTCCGGCCATCTCCATCAGGTTTTTGGCGATTGCTTCACTTTGACCGCGTTCTTCAGCAGCCTTTCCCGGATAGGCGCCTTTGGTATCGATGAAACATATAATGGGCCGGCTGAACTTCTCAGCCTGCTGCATATGCCGCAATGCTTTCCTGTACCCTTCAGGATGAGGCATGCCAAAGTTGCGGCGGATATTTTCTTTCGTATCCTTTCCGCGTTGATGTCCGATGACGGTTACAGGCTTATTCTGATAAAGGGCAATACCTGCGATAATGGCCTCATCATCACCATAGAAACGATCACCATGAAATTCAATAAAATCCGTAAACAATCGCTCAACGTAATCCAATGTCGTCGGCCGCTCCTGATGTCTGGCCATCTGAACGCGCTGCCACGGTTGGAGGTTACCATAGATGTCGTTTTCCAGCGTTTCCAGGCGCTTTTCCAGTGTACTGATTTCGTCTGTTAAATCCATGTCGCTGTCTTCGGTAAACGACTTTAACTCAACAATTTTTTCTCTTAAATCGGCAATCGGCTTTTCAAAATCCAGTACTTGTTTCACGATTTTTCCCCGCCTTTCTGATGCATGGAAACCAATTTTGAAAGGAGAGACTTCAATTCGTGCCGGTGTATAACCTTGTCAAGCTGACCGTGCTTTAATAGAAATTCGGCCGTCTGAAAATCATCCGGCAGCTTTTCACGAATGGTCTGTTCAATAATGCGGCGCCCGGCAAAACCAATCAAGGCGCCCGGCTCAGCAAAATTATAATCACCAATCGATGCAAAGCTTGCAGACACCCCACCGGTCGTCGGGTGTGTCATAACGGAAATCATCAAACCGCCCGCTTCAGAAAAACGCTTCACGGCAACTGACGTTTTGGCCATTTGCATCAGGCTTAAAACACCTTCCTGCATCCGGGCGCCACCTGAAGCAGTAAAAATAATAAACGGAAGTGACTGGTCATTGGCGTTCTCGATTGCCCGGGCAATCTTTTCACCCACAACCGATCCCATACTCCCCATTCGAAAATTCGAATCCATGACACTAAATGCGGTCATATGCCCGTCAATCAATCCTTTTCCGGTCACGACACTTTCATTCAGACCGGTCTTTTGGCGGTCCTTCTCAATTTTTTCTTCATAACCGGGAAATTGTAACGGGTTTGTTGTTGTAAGCTGCTGGTCCCACTCCTCAAATGACCCCTCATCGACTAAACTGTCAATCCGGTCCCAGGCCGTCAGCGGGTGATGATAACCACAGTTTGGACAAACATTGATGTTTTTGTTCATTTCTTTGCGATAATAGATTTTATGACAATTGCTGCATTTTTTCATTAACCCTTCAGGAACATCATGCTTGCTTTGTTCACTTGGAATGGTAGCATATTTCTTTTTCTTGCCAAAAAAATCTTTAAGCAAGGGAATTCCTCCTTTTTTAACAACAGCAAGGGCAAGCGCTTGTGTTTATTAAACGCCTGTAGATACAATTCAACTGATATCCAGTCTCTCAAGGGGTAAAAAGCCGAAAAGCCGGAAATTATTTTTTTACCGGCAATGTATTAAACAAATCTTCTATTTTACCATAATCATTTGATTGATAAAGATGGATCAGCTTCAAATAAAATGACTGATCATAAGAAAGACTGGCAATCGTATAGGAAAATTCATCCATCAACTGCCACACCCTGGCGAGCAGCAGATTTTCAGTTTTATAAAATAAGTATTGGAAAAAAGCCACATGTTTTTCATTACTGTTCAATGTATTGTCATGAATAATCCCATACAACTCGCCGATATCTTCATCACGAATATACGCATACGCGATTCTGGCCGCTTCTTTTTCAATAATTTTTTTGGCAAATAATAGATCACTCTTTGTTTTAGCTTCCTGAAGAATAAATGACGACAGAACTTCAACTGAGTGATACGGCTGGTAATGGCTTAAAAATGTGCCTTCTCCATGCTTCGTTTCTATCAGTCCTAATAACTCCATTGCCCTTAATGCTTCACGGACCGAGGATCTTCCGGCCTGCAGCTTTTCAGAAAGTTCCCGCTCAGATGGAAGTTTATCGCCCGGTCTCAGCTCATGATCATCGATATACTTGCGGATTTCCTGTAAAACCCCTTGGTATACTTTGTGTTTTGGTGACATGGACACAGCCGCAGCCACTCCTTTAAGAGGTTGTTCAAAACGTCTGGTGAACTCGGACTTTAAGAGTTTCTATTCCTCATCAATTTTTGTCAGCTTTCGTGTTTTTTCGGCGACACTTTCCGGATCAACTTCGATTCTTGCCACGCCCGATTCCATAGCCGCACGGGCAACACTGGATGCTACCAGAGGTGCGACTCTTGAGTCAAACGGGCCCGGTATCACATAATCTTCCGTTAACTCATCATCGGTTATAAGTGACGCAATTGCTTCAGCTGCAGCAATCTTCATTTTTTCATTAATACGGGTTGCCCTGACATCCAATGCCCCTCTGAAAATACCAGGGAAGGCAAGGACGTTATTAACCTGATTTGGGTGATCAGAGCGTCCGGTGCCAATCACTTTGACACCTGCTTCTTTTGCATCGTCTGGTGTAATTTCCGGATCAGGGTTTGCCATCGCAAAAATAATGGGGTCATCGCTCATTTTTTGGACCATTTCTTTCGATAACAATCCGCCAACGGAAACCCCGATAAAGACATCCGCATCTTCCAGGACCGTGTCCAGTGAGCCTTCTTGCTTATCCTTGTTAGTCATTTTGGCGACTTCTTCCTTAACCTCGTTCATGCCATATGATCTTCCCTCAAAAATGGCACCTTTAGAATCACACATAATCATGTCACGCACACCGAGGTTATACAATAATTTTATAATGGCGATTCCGGCAGCACCTGCACCATTCGCCACGACTTTAATATCCGAAAACGATTTGTCCGATAGTTTCAGAGCATTCATCAATCCGGCTACGGTAACAATAGCTGTTCCATGCTGATCATCATGAAAAATAGGAATACTGGTCTCTTTTTTCAGGCGTTCTTCAATAATGAAACAGTTTGGTGCTGCGATATCTTCCAGATTAACCCCGCCAAATGTCGGTTGCATCAATTTAACGGTCTCAACAATCTTTTCGACATCATGTGATTCGAGACAAATTGGAAAAGAATCAACGCCTGCGAAGCTTTTAAACAGGACGGACTTCCCTTCCATGACTGGCAACGCCGCTTCAGGTCCAATATTGCCGAGTCCCAGGACAGCAGACCCGTCACTCACAACTGCAACCATATTGCCCTTCATGGTATAATCATAAACCGCACCTTTACGGTCGTAGATTTCTTTACAAGGCTCTGCCACACCAGGGGAATAGGCTAAGCTTAAATCCCGGGCATTGCGAACGGGGACTTTTGTTTCTGTGGAAAGTTTTCCTTTGTTCATTTTATGCATATGCAACGCTTCGTCTCTTAAATTTGGCACACTGCTCACTCCTTTATAGGGTAGCCCAAAAAGTCACGTCGAACCTCCCGGCAAACCGTCCACATCATGCAGGAGGTTCGGAAGGCTCCAGGATCCAACTCCTTTGGAATTCAAATTAACAAGGTGGTCTGACCACTTACTGGTTTCATTATAACAAATCGCTTGTCTATGTAAAGCGAAAATAGCCTTTATAAACGATTACCTTATGATCTTTCAACCTGATTCAATACAACATTATCTGTCCCAAAATGATTTCTGAGCGATTCAAGACATTCGTGATCCGCCTGAATTAAATAGGCATACGATAACTGGTAGGTCGTCCTTTCCCCCTGATCATAAACTATAACAGGGGTCCTGCCACGATGTTGGTTTGCCATGTTTTTCAAGACTTCTATAGCATTTTCACGTTTACCATCTGTTATTTTAATGAATAAACGCTCGTTCTGATCAACCTCCCATTCCTGCTCGTTCAACGCATCCATACCGGACATAATCCACTGTAGCTGATGGTTCCGGCTTTCAACTTTTCCGGTAAATGTTACCATCATCTCTTCTAGAAGCCAGCGGTGAACGTCTCTGTACAGATCAGGGAAAACGACGGCTTCCATGTCGCTTGTTTCATCGCTTATCGTTAAAAATGCCATTGGGTCGCCGCGCTTCGTACGGATTGTTTTAATGGTTTGTACGATCCCAGCACTCTTCAGGTTCCGTTTTTTAGTCAATTTTTGTGCATCTGTCATCGTGATATAACCATTGGCCTTTAATACAGACCGGTAATTATAAAACGGATGACTGGAGACATAAATGCCCAGGAGTTCTTTCTCATCAGCCAGCTTTTTCATCAGACTGAAATCTTCTATCGCGACATAATTTTCTTCCAAATCAAGTTTGTCCTGAAATAAACTTGACTGGCCGCCGAACTCTTTAAACAGCTCACCTTGTTCCAAAGCTTGATCAATCGATGCCAGGAGACTTGCGCGGTTGTCATACAGCATATCAAAAGTACCAGCCATGATCAGCGTCTCCAATGTTCGACGATTGATTACTGACACCGATACCCGCAGGCAAAAGTCAAACAAACTTTTGAATGGGCCGTCTTTTCGCACTCGAATGATTTCTTTAATGACCTGATGTCCGATGCCTTTAATGGATTGGAACCCCATCCGTATCTGATGATTCTCTACAGAATATTTACCAAAACTGTGATTAATGGCGGGCGGAGCTAATGATAAACCCGATGCCTTCAATTCTTTGATATACATATCTGCTTTATCCTGCTGATTGACGGCAGAGCTCAATAATTCCGCAAAGAAGCTGGCAGGATAATGAGTCTTTAGATAGGCCAGCTGATAAGCGATCTTACTGTAGGCAACCGCATGACTCCTGTTAAAGCCGTAGTTGGAAAATTTGACAATCCACTGGAACATTTCCTCAGCAACAGACGCCGTGTATCCATTATCCAGGCAGCCCTGAACAAAGGTGTCATGCTGTTCATCCATCAGGTGCTGCTGTTTTTTACTGACTGCCCGGCGCAAGATATCTGCCTGTCCCAGTGAAAGTCCCGCAATTTTATGGGCAATTTGCATAATTTGTTCCTGGTAAATCAGAACCCCGTATGTTTTTTTCAAAATCGGCTCCAGATCGGGGTGCGGATAGTCGATTAGCTCTTTCCCATGTTTGCGACCAATGTAAACCGGAATATTTTCCATCGGGCCTGGGCGGAATAAAGCATTGACCGCCACAATATCCTCAAATGTTGTCGGTTGTAAGCGTGTCAGTACTTGTTTCATACCTTGTGACTCCAGTTGAAAAACACCGTTCGTTCGCCCTTTTTGCAGTAGTGAGTACGTTTCAGCGTCTTCTTCCGGTATATCCGCCAGTGTGATTGTTTGATTGGCTGAATAGCGGAGTGTCTGCAAAATTCTCTCTAATAATGTTAAGTTGCGCAATCCCAGAAAGTCCATTTTTAACAGACCGATTGATTCGAGATCATTCATGGCATACTGGGTCAAGTAGGTTTCGTGCGTACCAATAGTCAGTGGCACATGTTCAACAAGTGGTTCCTCACTGATAACGACACCGGCAGCATGTGTGGACATATGTCTCGGCAGTCCTTCCAATTTCGCTGCAATGGTGAATAAAATTTTCAGTTTGTCCGATTGCTTGATATACTGCTGCAGATCCTGTGATTCTTTCACAAACGCTGCAATCGGTTGTTTTGCCTGAACGGGAATTTCTTTTAAAATAAAATAAGCGTCCTGCTGGTCAACATCCATTGTTTTAAAAAGTTCACGCAGTAAGGACCGGGCTGCAAACGTACCAAACGTAATAATTTGCCCAACATGATCATGGCCATACTTGTTCCGGACATAATCAATGACCTCATCCCGTCTGTTGTCGGAAAAATCAATGTCAATATCGGGCATCGTCACACGTTCGGGATTCAGGAATCGTTCAAACAATAGATCGTATTTGATCGGATCAACCTCCGTAATCCCCAGTACATAAGCAACAAGTGAACCAGCAGCAGACCCCCTGCCCGGTCCGACCAATATGTTGTGTTCCTTTGCATAAGAAACAAAATCCCAGACAATCAGAAAATAATCACTGAACTGCATCGACTGGATAATCCCCAGTTCATAGGTAAGTCGATCAGCAATTTCGTCTGTGACAACTCGATATTTTCGTTGTACATTTTCCCTGCATAATTTTTCGAGGTATGTATGGGCATCCGTCTGTTCCGGAACTGGATAAGATGGCAGCATTCTTCTGTCAAAATCCAGGTTCACATGACAGCGATCTGCGATGACACCACTCTCCCGAACCACTTCAGGCCAATCGTCTCCAAACAGTTCTTCCATCTCAGACGCTGATCGCAGGTGGCGGTCTTGAACAGTGCGGTCTGTTATACGAAGCGGCCATTTTTTATCCTGTTTCATCACGCGCAGACAATCATAGGCGGCATCATCTTTCCTGTCTAAATACCTGACATCGTTCACCAAGACGGCTTTTGTTTCGTGCGTTTCCTGGAAAGCTTTGATGGCCTGGTTTATCCTGTGTTCTACAGGCTGCCCATGGTCCTGAACGCCGAGATAAAGATCTTCCCGCTCAAACATATGCCAAGCTGCCTTCAAGTATGCCTGGACCTGATCATACGGTTCCTCCACTAATAATCCGCCCAGTCTGGATTCAGCTGTCAAGATGATACAGACCAGATCATCACTGTATGACGCCAGTTCCGAATGGCTGATGGCGTCTGTTTGCGATAACTGAATATGTGTACTTAATTGAATCAAATTTTGGTATCCTTGGTTATTTTCAGCCAAAAGCACACAATAGTCTGGGTGTTCCCCCTCAGAAGTAACGGTCACGTTCATACCAATGATCGGCTTAATCCCATTCATTTGGCATGCCTTATAAAATGGGATAGCACCATATAAAACATGTTCATCGGTAAGTGCCAGCGCATCAAATTGCAGCTCCCGTGCTTTTTTAACCAATTTTTCGATGGTTATGGTGCTGTTCATGAAGCTGTATCCACTTCGAACTTGCAAATGTGTAAACGCCATGCTATCCCACTTCTCCTTTTTCACTCTATACTCTTATTATAGCTAATCCCGAAAAAAACTGCATTTGATACATTTCACGCATCTCGGCATATCTTGTCCATCCATATCATAAAATTTAACAATATATATCGTTAAGGGGCGTAAATGATGGAAGAACGGTTCATAGCGCAGCTCATTCATTGTTTTTTTATAGCATTCGGTGTCATTATAGGCGGGGCCATCATTGGCAGTATCGGCGCATTTGCAACAGGTGATGCCCCATTCACCCAAATGAACAGAATTGCAGATCGATTAAGAATCTGGGCCATTGTAGCAGCGATTGGCGGTACATTTGATGCCATCGCCAATTTTGAAAAAGGAGTTTTGGACGGATCAACCTTTGACCTGTTTAAACAAATCATGCTTATTTTAACCGCGATGGGCGGCGTTAAAGCCGGAATCCTCATTATCAGCTGGCTGATCCAGGAGGATGTCGGCTAATGCATATTCCCCCGTATCATAAAAAGAAGTCTGTTCAACGATTTTTGGCCGGAACGTTTGCCGGGGCGGTCATTGCCTATCTTCTATTTGTCTATATGCATGGATCAATGTACAGTCACCTTCTGGAAGAAAATCGTGATCTGAAATCAGAGGTAACTGAACTTAGGAATCAGAATGAAGCATTGCTAGAGGACAACGAAAACCTCGGCGAAAAATCAAAAGAACCGATTAAAGTGGAAACAATTGACATAACGATTACAAACGAAGAAGATCTGTCAGATAGCTTAATTATACATGACCTGGAGGAATTGATAAGGGAGGAAATCACACATATTGTAGGCAAAAATGTATCGATTATTTCTGAAAGTGATGACTTATTAAAGGCGACCATTGAAGGCAAGGATTTTACAGTTGATGATTTCACGTACCAGTTTACGGTTGAGACACTTGTCATCCATCAAACGGTTAAAATCGCCGTTGAGGCGGATATTTCCAATTAATATGAATATTTCATGAAATATTGCCAGAATTACGGTCATTTTTGCTCTTAACGACTATACTAATAGTAGTACCAGATGACTTTTTCAGGAGGGAGTTGAATTCATATGTATGTTATCCATCAACAACAATTACGTGATGAGAAAATGACCCGGCTGAAAGAAGGAAAATCGGCTTATGCGGAATCAGCAGAGTTGATTCGGCTGATGCAGCGCGCGATTCAACGGGAAGAACTCTACGTCCACTATGATCAGGCAAACACCGGATGCTGGTTTATTCCCCTTCCAGCACGGAAAAGCTCCTAGCATCGTTAAATTCACCTTTACCCCGGCCGTTCATGCATATAACAGCTAGAACATTACTTACATTCCTAATTTAAAGAAGGCTGAGACAAATTTAGCAAAATAAAATTCCGAGCAATGATTGAAAATTCCTTAGAGAAATTTAAAATCTGTTCGGATTTTTATTTTATAGTGAGATGTGTTTAGCATTAGCGAAGTATTTTTTCAAAATGATGGTTCACACATCTTAACTCATACGTTTTTATATTAGATGTTTGAGTTTTGTTCCAACCCCAGCCCCTAATCGTACTACGCTTCATAATTCCTGCATACCTCATCAAGGTCTTTAATCACCTTATCGGTTTCCTCCCAGGTGCTGACAGTTGCACCTGAGGCCATTGGATGTCCGCCACCATTATATTTAGCGGCGATGCCATTGATAACAGGGCCTTTTGAACGTAAACGCACCCTGATTATATCTTCTTCTTCAATAAATAGTACCCAGGCTTTAATTCCTTCAATATCCCCGAGGACCCCTACAAGCTGACCGGTTTCCATGGGACTGACACCATATTCGTCCAACAGGGCTTTGGTCAATTTCACTGAGCTCAATCCGGATTCTGAAAGCTTAAATTGCTGCAGAACATAACCCTGCAGTTTCGCCATATTGTTCTTAATGCAGTAGATACCATCATAAAGACTCGAACGGTCAAAATGATGCGTCACAAGCTCAGCGGCATGCTGGAACGTTTTCTTTGTTGTACTCGGGAACAAAAACCTTCCCGTATCACCGACGATTCCGGCGTAAAGCAGGCGAGCAGCTTCATCGCTAATGATAAACCCTTCATGTTTCGCTGTTAAGTAAAAATCATAGATCATTTCACTCGTCGAACTCGCGGTCGTATCTACCCAAGCCACGTCCCCATAATCGTCCACAACTGGGTGGTGATCAATTTTAATCAATTTATCTCCCAAATCATAACGTTCATCACTTATACGGGTGGCATTAGCGGTATCACAGACAATGACAAGTGCGTTTTCGTATGTATGATCGTCGAGATGATCCATTGTTGCCAGAAAATCCAGGGATGGATCCTGTTCACCGGTGATATAGACATTTTTATCCGGAAATGATTGTGCAATAATCTCTTTCAGGCCCGCCTGTGAACCGTATGCATCCGGATCAGGCCGGACATGCCGGTGGATAATAATTGTGTCATAAGTTTTGATTGCCTGTATAATAGGTTGTATGCTCATTTAATTCTCCTGACTTTGTCACATTTAATTGATTTGGATTACTTTCCTAATGGTACAAAACAAGCTACACTGTATAAAGACTTAAATGGATTAGGAGCAGATGTTATGATTATTTTTCCAATGATTATCGTACTCTCACTCGTTTTGTGGGTTTATTACAAAGTAGCCATTGTCAAAAGTGATGACAGGCTGACTCAAGCTTATTTTAACGCAAAGTCACGGATTTGTCTCGGAAGTTTTATTTTCTTTTTTGCCATTAACCAATATCTATTTTATCAAACACGGATTTCGTTATTTATCGGGATTGTTTTTCTGATTTTCGGCGGCACGAATTTATATGTTGGCATGAAAGAAACCAAACACTACCGTCATGAATGGAGGCGGCTACATGCGGAGTAAACAGCCGCCTCCAGCGCTTAACGGTCGATTAATTGGGCCATGAGGAGACCTTTTCCGACCATTGTCTTGCCGTTAAAAACTTCGATATCGATTTTTGCGTAAATACGTCCGGCTTCCATCAGCTTCGGCCTGATTATCACGTTGCTGTCAATTTGTACCGGCTTCAGAAAATAGACCGTCAGATTTTCCACGACAAGATCACCTTTTTTATGATGTCTTAGCAACTGACTGCTTGCTTCAGTCATTAACGATGTGAACACACCATTCGAAAGTGTGCCGAGTTGGTTGGTCATTTGCGGCGTCACATGTGCATGAAAAACGGTCTGATCCTCTTCTGCCGGAACCAGATTACTTGCAACAATATCATCAATGGTTTCACCCGTCTGTGGCTGACGCTGAATTTGCTGCAATGCTTTCAAAACGTCCTGGCGTGACACAACGCCGAGCAGTTTATAGGAGGAATCCACAACAGGGACCATCTCAATCCCTTCCCACACCATCATATGGGCCACATAAGCCAATGATGTTTTTTCCTGGGCGGTAATCGGATTCCGCGTCATCATTTTTTCAACACGCATGTCTCGGTCTTTCCCGATCAGGTCTTTTGATGTAATCATACCGGTGACACGCTCTTTTGTATCGACGACAGGGTAGCGTGTATGGGCAGACTGCGCGTTTAACACATACCAGCGCTCAAGCGTATCTTTTGTATATAAATATAACGATTCATCATAAGGTGTATAAATATCGCCGACAAATACAATTTCCTTTTTGATCAGCTGGTCGTATATCGCTCGGTTAATCATGGCAGCAACCGTAAATGTATCATAGCTTGTCGACATAATCGGAAGCTGTTTTTCATCTGCCAGCTGCTTAATGTCATCATTTGTATCAAATCCGCCCGTAATTAAAACCGCTGCCTCTTCATTTAATGCCAGTTCATGTGCCTTCACCCGGTTACCAACGATTAACAGTGAACCAGCTTCAGTATACCGCATCATGGCATCCAGCTGCATCGCTCCGATAACAAATTTATTTAATGTTTTATGCAACCCCCTCCGGCCACCTAATACTTGTCCATCAACGATTTTGATCACTTCTGCAAACGTCAGCCGTTCAAAGTTCTCCTTTTTTTTCCGCTCAATTCGAATCGTCCCCACACGTTCGATCGTACTGACAATCCCCTGATTTTCAGCTTCTTTAATGGCCCGGTAGGCAGTGCCTTCACTGACATTCAGTGTTTTTGCAATCTGTCTGACCGAAATTTTATGCCCGATTTCCAGCGATAAGATATGCTGCAAAATTTGTTCATGTTTGGTAGCCATCCGGTTCACCGACTTTCAACTGTACTAGTACGTATACTTGTCATTTATTATACAGTTGATACATTGAAACCTCAATGGTTAAGCTTGCTGCCGTGTCCCTGTTCTATCCTGTTCCATAATCGGCGGCTCGGTCATTTGCATAAGTGTAGCAAAATTCGCCCCTACCACCAGGACAAAAAAACCAAGCCATGCACCCCAAAACAGAACGGCTTCCGGTGTGACAGCACTCGGAATAACGGGCCAGGCCACATAAAGGAAAAAACCCGCCAGAAGCAACCGTAAAATCGCATAATGCTGCATGTCTATCTCCTCCCTTGCTGTTAATCTATGATAAACACGGATGGAACAGAACTTATGAGAGGGAAACGTTCATGTCTTTACATCAAATCATTAAAATACCAGCTTAATACAGCATCACCAAAGAAATAGGCTGTCATCGCTGCAACAACGATATACGGGCCGAATGGAACAGGCTGCTTCCGGTTAATGACTTTCAGTAACAACAACACGAGTCCAAGGACAGCACCGATCATGCAGGAAAGAAATAACGTCAGCAAGGTTTTTTCAAATCCCAGGATAATGCCTAAAAGACCAAACAGTTTCATATCCCCTGCCCCCATACCGCCACGGCTCACGAGAATGACCAACGCGATGATCATTCCCCCGGCAAGTGCGCCCATAATTGAGGACCACCACGGGTCAAGCGGATGAATGATACGCATCACGATAAACAGGGGCAAAAAGAAGAGCAAAATGTTGTTCGGAATCAGCATATAGGCCATGTCCGAGACAAAAATAATAACCAGCATCGATACGAATAACAATGCCGTCATCATTTCCGCATTCAATCCGACCTTGATGTAACTAAACGCAAATAATAGACCGGTTAGTAGCTCAATTAACGGGTAAAGGTATGAAATTTTTTTATGACAGTGTCTGCACCGGCCACGTTGGAATATGTAAGACAAAATGGGGATGAGTTCATACCATTTCAGCTGATGGTTGCATTGCGGGCAAATCGACCGATCATTGACGAAGGGCTGTTTAAGGGGGGCACGCAATCCGACTACATTGAAAAATGAACCGAAGATAAGTCCAAGAAGAAAAAATAGCAGTATTAACATGTTATCCATAACATTGCTCCTTATTACGTTCTATGCGGTTAAACTTATTATAGCATCTTCTTAAGGTATGTATCGTCAGAAACTTTACTGAAGTTAAAAACGTGAGCATTCCCGCTCACGTTTTTCATTTAGAGTTCCACTGAGTCTCCGATTTTCATCGCAAGTCCTTTGCCGGTTTTCACCTTGGAGGCGAAATCATCCGGATCCTGCTCAATCACTGGGAATGTATTGTAATGAACCGGAACGACGGTTTTGGCATTGATCCAGTCTGAGGCAATGAGTGCGTCATGAGGCCCCATTGTGAAATTATCACCAATTGGCACAAATGCAATGTCGATATCATTCATATCGCCGATCAGCTTCAAATCGCTAAATAAGCCAGTATCGCCGACATGGTAAAGCGTCTTGCTATCGACGGTCAGCAGGATTCCAGCCGGCATTCCGGTATAAACAATCGTACCATCTTCTTCTGTAAATGATGAACCGTGAAAAGCTTGGGTATATTTCACTTTTCCGAAATCAAATTCATGTGCGCCACCGATATGCATATTGTGTGTGTTCAACCCTTTACCCGCAAGGTAATCAGCAAGTTCATTCGGGGCTACAATCAGCGCGTCGTTGCGTTTGGCAATCGTTTCGGTATCCCCGACGTGATCATTATGCCCGTGGGTCAGCAGGATGACATCCGCTTTAACAGATGCAGCGTCAAGATCACATGCTTCGTTTCCAGAAATAAACGGGTCAATTAAAATGGTATGTTTGTCTGTTTCAACCCGAACGACAGAATGGCCATGATAGGATACTTTCATGAATATCGCTCCTTTTGCAAAATAGTCTGCGCTCTCTATATTCGATAGAGGCCCTAATGATTCCTTTACCCGTTTTAACTTTTTTTCATGCATAACGTGTAAACGACTATTCTTTTCCTATTTTCTTCTTGAGTTCAGCCAGCTCATCATCAACATCACGATGGTTATTCAATTTGTCAAATTCATCATCCAATGTACGACTTTCTTGTGAAAAGTCCTCACTGGTGTCCGCCTCTGCCTCATACTGCAGTACCTTTTCCTCCATCCGTTCAAACCCTTTTTTGGACTCATCACTGCCGATTGCAGACATGGTCCGGTTCATTTTCGTTTTGGTTTTAGCGGTTTCCGCACGAGCCTGCAGTGAATCTTTTTTCAATTTCATTTGCTGGTATTCTTTTTTCATTTCATCCAGCTTTTCGCGTAAACTATTGCTGTCTTTGTTTGCCTGCTCCCACGATTCCTGCAGTAATTCAGCCTGGTTCTGATGTTCTGCTTTATCTTCCAGTGCTCTTTTTGCCAGATCTTCATCATCTGCTTCAATCGCTTGTTCAGCCTGGTCCTGCCGTTTTTTCACCTTGGCTTGTGCATCATCTCTTTTTCGTTTAAGCATTTTTTCATTGGCCACATGTTTGGATACAGCTGATTCGACTTCCCTGATGTCACTTTCCATATCCCTGATATACTGGTCAAGCATTTTCACCGGATCCTCTGCCTTGTCAAGCATGGCATTCAACTCAGAACCAACTACTGTCGACACACGTTTGAAAAATTTAAACATACAGATAGCCTCCTTTTTAAAATTTATGTCAGTCATGGTCCGTCAGTTTGAATGATTCTCTATGTCATACGATATTGCCCGGGAAAAGTTTCAATCCTGAAGCGACTTTTTTGTATTTGGTTTGTTATAATGGACTAAATCGTATGAAGAGGGAGTGCTTACAATGACGGAAAGACTTAACACACTTTATAACGAACTGAAATCAAATAACCTGGACAGTATCCTTGTGACATCAAGCGCCAACTTTTACTACTTAAGCAATTACTATACCGATCCGCACGAACGCGTTATCGCTGTCTATGTCAGCAAGTACCACGATCCCTTACTAATTGTTCCCGCGATGGAGAAAGAAGATGCCAAAAATGCTGGATGGAAACACGAAATCATCGCGTACAGTGACAGTGAAAATCCATGGGAACTGTTTTATCAATTTCTGATGCGCAATGACAGCATTCCTGAATCCGCAGCAGTCGAGCAAAACCATCTGACAATGGAGCGGTTTCATCATATTAAGTCCGTGCTGCCGGATACCAGATTCAGCGATGCACAGGAAATACTAGCCAATTTAAGGGTGATTAAAAGCAACGAGGAATATCAGCTCCTTAAACAGGCTGCAGAGCTTGCTGATTTTGGAATCGAAACAGGAATCAGGTCCATCAATGAGGGTGTTCCTGAACTGGAAATTATTGCACGAATTGAATATGAACTGAAAAAACAAGGCGTTCAGCAAATGTCGTTTTCAACGATGGCCCTGTCCGGTGCTAAGACGGCATCGCCGCATGGGACGCCATCCATGAAAAAAGTTGAAAAAGGCGATTTGGTGCTGTTTGATCTTGGAGTCGTTTATGAAGGTTATTGTTCCGATATGACCCGGACAGTCGCTTATAAATCAATCACGCCTGAGCAGAAGACGATTTATCAAACTGTTCTTGAGGCAGAAACGAAAGCGCTCAACGCCTCCACAAAAGGAACGGCAGTCGGTGAAATTGACTCAGCTGCACGCCGGCCAATTGAACAAGCCGGTTATGGCGACTATTTTACCCATCGCGTTGGTCATGGACTCGGGATTGAAACACACGAATACCCATCCATGCATAGTCAAAACAAACTCCCACTCCAGACCGGTATGTGTTATACCATTGAGCCGGGGATTTACGTGCCAGGTCAAGGTGGCGTAAGAATTGAAGATATGGTGTTCATGACAGATAACGGCGCTGAAGCATTAACCACCTTTCCAAAAGAACTGCAGATCGTGGGATGAAGTGTGCATGAGAAGTTATTGGTCGGTTCTGTGTGCTTTTATGTTTGGTCCGATCAGGGAATCGCTTGCCGTAGATATCAACAAATAACAAAGAGCCGTCCAGTGGTGGACTGTGTTGCTCATTGGAAGTCCATAAAATTACATTTGTAAGCTGATGTACTTTTTGTGTGGCTGCCCGTCGTACAAAAATGCACCCCAATTCAGGGTGCATTTTTTATCCATTTACGTTGAACAATCTGCTACTAAATCAGAGACAGCTTTGATTATTTATTCAGCAGTGTATGCACATCATCATAATGCAAGTCATGGGCTTCAGCAACGGCTTGATATGTCACATACCCATCCACAGTGTTGATACCTTTCAGCAACGCTTCATTATCAAGACAAGCCCGCCGGTAGCCTTTATTGGCCAATTGCAGTGCATACGGCACGGTTACATTGGTCAGTCCAATCGTTGCTGTCCGCGGCACTGCGCCGGGGATATTCGGAACAGCGTAATGAACAACGCCATGTTTTTTGTATGTCGGGTTATCGTGCGACGTAATCCGGTCATTTGTTTCCACAACGCCACCCTGGTCAATGGCAACATCAACAATAACCGAATCTTCCGGCATGGCCTTGACCATTTCTTCTGTTATCAGCGTCGGCGCCTTAGCTCCTGGAATCAGAACAGCTCCAACCACAAGATCAGACTCAGACACCGCATCCGCAATGTTTTTTGGATTGGACATCAACGTGTTGACATCCGAACCAAACATTTCATCAAGTTGTCGCAGCCGTTCGGGATCCAAATCAATAATAGTCACATCGGCACCGAGCCCCATCGCAATTCTAGCCGCGTTGGTTCCGACACCGCCACCGCCGATGACCGTCACTTTTCCGCGCTGAACACCCGGAATACCGGAAAGCAGAACACCTTTCCCGTCTTTGGTTTTTTCAAGGAACTGTGCACCAATTTGTGAAGCCATCCGCCCAGCTACCTCACTCATCGGTGTCAATAGCGGCAACGCTCCATTTCCAAGTTGAACGGTCTCATAGGCGATGCCAACCACTTTTTTATCAATTAATGCTTTCGTCAATTCCGGTTCCGCTGCCAGATGCAGGAACGTTAATAAAATTTGACCTTCGTAAAAATAGCCATATTCTTCGGGCAGCGGTTCTTTGACTTTCATAACCATTTCTTTTGACCAGGCTTCTTCCGCGGTCGAGGCAATCACTGCTCCCTCATCAGCATAGGCCTCATCGGTAAAACCAGATCCCAATCCGGCACCAGTCTGCACATAAACTTCATGCCCTGCACTCTTTAATGTGACCACCCCAGCCGGTGTCATAGCAACCCGATTTTCATTGTTTTTAATTTCCTTTGGTACACCAATTTCCAATGTATATACCTCCTAGAATAATATGTAATAAAGATAATTGAAAACACTTTCATTATAACAAACTCTCTCAAAAAACACATTAAAACGTCATCGATAGCGATTGATGACGTCAATACCGCCCGTAATTTCAAAAACAGACCCTGTAATCATATCGGAATCCGGGTCACATAAATACATAATCATGCGTGCAATATCTTCTCCGGTGCCGGGCCTTCCGATTGGTGTCTTGTCATCATGCACTTTTCTGCTTTTTTCAATGCCTGCTTCCTTCATCTCGCCGACGATATTCCCCGGGCAAACCATATTCGATGTGATTTGATATTCGGCTTCTTCAAATGCCACGGTTTTCGTCAATGAAACCAAACCGCTCTTAGCCGCTGCAAATGCTGCGCGGTACAACCAACCGGAAGCACTGTTTGCTCCCTGAAAACCATAATTAACAATTCTGCCAAACCGCTGTTTTCGCATATAAGGTACTGTCTGTTTCAGTAAATAAAAGACAGCATCCAGATTACCATTAACAATTTCATCCCATTCATTATCCGAATAATCAAGCAGTTTTTTCCGTTCAAATACAAACGGTCCTGCGTTATTGATTAAATAGTCAATGCCACCATGATGATCCACTGCACGGTTCACCAAATTTGCTATGTCTTGTTTATTCGTTACATCTGCTTGTTCAATATGTAATAAATGGCTGTAAGATGCTAGTTCGTACTGGACTTCCCGGGCCTTTTCAGCATTGCTGTAATACGTTGTTGTAACACAATGGCCGGCTTCCAGAAATGCTTGGATCACCTGTCTGCCCAGACCTGATGTCCCTGCCGTTATTAATGCATGTCCCATCAACCATTCCTCCTTTTTTACATTTATAAAAGGTGAACTGCTCATGATACAGGAAATTGAACAAAATCGCTATCGCGATGGCTTAAAACCATCCCTCTCAAATATCTCAGTAAATTAAAGTGGCAGCACACTCAAATATAAGGTATTGTTAATTTACCACAAAAAACAAGCCAAAATTGAGG
>NZ_SRHY01000039.1 GCF_004565465.1 Lentibacillus salicampi | reverse complement strand
CGAAAAAACGGGATGAAAGAAACCACGACAACCACTTTATTTCCCTTATTTTTAAAGGAATCCAAGAAAAATCCTCGTCTTTGTCCGAATCTTTGATGGATAAAAAATATAGTTTTTCACCGGTCTTTTAGAGAACCGTTTTAAAATAATTTTAACGATATAGAATGGAGGAAGCAAAATGAAAAAAAACATTTGGACCATTATGATTATCCTGGCACTGACGTTGTTAGCCGCTTGTGGTGGTAATGACAATGAAAACACAGCCAACGAGGGATCTGAGGAACCTGCCGTGCTTGAAGTTGAATTTGAGCTTCCTGAAACAGCCAATGTTGGTGAAACGATTGAACCTAAAGCAACCGTTACATACGGCGAAGAAATGGTTAAAGATGCGGAGTTTGTCAGATTTGAGTACTGGGAACAAGGACATGAAGATGACAGTACAACGGTTGACGCAACGAACAATGAGGATGGAACATACACAGCTGAAATATCCATTGACCAGGATGGTGTTTATGAAATGTATGCCCACACCCAAGCCCGGGAAATGCACACAATGCCTAAGAAAGCTGTAACGGTCGGTGAAGGCAGCAGCGATGAAACAGCCGGTGAAAATGAGGAAGATGGCGGTCATGAACATGGACATCATGCAGATGGATTCAGCATGGATTTTTCCCAGCCGAAAAATGTCCAAACAGGTCAGGAAACTGACTTGACGGTTCAATTGCAAATGGATGAAGAGCCGCTTGAAAATGCCAACGTCCAATATGAAATAACGAGTGATGATAATTCAGACTTTCATGAGTGGGTTGACGCAGACGAAAATGAAGCAGGTGAATACAGTGCCGCTTATGCATTTGATGAAGCCGGCGCCTATACGATGACGATTCATGTTAAAAACGACGACGGACTGCATGAGCATGAAGAGCATGAGGTTGAGGTTAAGTAAAAGTGCCGCTGATTGTCTCATTTGCTGAACCTTCATGTGACTGCGGGATATGTAACTGTCTGCGGCTGGCAGTGTGGTCAGATGAAAGGACAAGGAGGCAATCAGAATGAAAAAATGTTCCATCTGCAACGGCGATTTAGAGTCAAAACACGTTTCAGTTGAACGCGAATGGAATGGAAAAAAATTATTATCGAGGATGTTCCTGCAAAGATCTGTAAGCAATGTGGCGAACAATATTTTGACGGAGAAACGACACTTAGACTAGAAAAGATTAAGAAAGCTAACATCTTTCCAAATGAGCAACCGGTACAAATCCCTGCTACTATCCGGGATTTCAAGGACCTCTCTGAAATGGAAAACGGATAGCAGACACGGAGCAGTATTCTTGCCTTAATATTTCTGATCAATATCTGCCAATACAAAAATGGTGCATCTGAGTAGGTGCATCATTTTTGATGTTCGTTTCTATTTTTTATCCAGCAGCCCGAGCAGGTTTTCTGGAACAAGTCGCATATTGCCCTCTTGAAATTCGCTCAATGGGAACCATATCAGTTTAAATATCGACCCGTCGCCTTCCTTCCCCTCAAACGATTCCGTTTTGTAAAACGACTTATCAACGAACGAAGCATCATAGACCATCACGATCCCGTGACCAGCAGCGCCATTTAAGGTAAAAAGATTTTCAATCATTCCTAAATAGTTCAGGTCACAAATATCAGCATCTATTTCTTCCTTAACCTCCCGTATAACAGCATCTGAGCTTGACTCACCAAGCTCTATCCCGCCAATCGGCCTGTAGTAGTTTTCACCTTTAACAGAATCATAGCCTTCCGCAACAAGTATCGAATCATGATATCTAAATATGCAGATTGCCAGTGGCCTGATGATGCCTTTTTTCATAAGAAACCTCCATTCTTTACCGCTTGATTGCCTTTGTTTTTAGGACTACAATCGATGCTTCATCCATACATTCGGCTCTACATAAATCCCGTAATTTTTCTCATAATCTATTTCCAGTGGTACCAACCCTTCAAGTATCACATATTTTCCCGAAGCAGGGAACGCCATACCTGTCCACGTCTCCCATTGCTGAATTGTTGCCGGTATGACCATAGACTTTTCCGCAACACACATGATTTGGCCGCCTGTCTTATGATGTGTACGTAACCAGGGGTCAAATGGTTTCCCGTCTTTTCTCTTCCAGAAGGCATATTCTTTCATAGGAATCAGCGGATACTTTGGCTTTAAAGATGGCCGTACGGGTGCTATCATTTGATGAAATTGATTCTTTTTCACTAAAGACTTCATCTCTCTTACCATAATTTCGCTAAGCCCTTTTCCCTGAAAATCAGGATGAATGACGATTGCCAAAGCAGACACCTTGTTTGGAGGTATATTATTTTGATTGTCCAATATTCCCTGTTCAAATACGCCATCCCAGCCTGATGGCAAGCCATTTTCAGTACCATCCCAATGAAAAGGGATTGAATTACCACAAGCCACAGTGGCGCCTTGATCATCTAAAAGCAGATACTGATATTCCGGAAACCACGAAAGAAGCTTGTCCCAGTACTTTACAGAAATCGGGTCTTCTCTCATGAATTGAGCCCAACCAAGGCTATGCAGTTCATTAATGTCGTCGATTAATTCAGGGCGTTTTTGCAGTGTAACAACACGATATTTATCGCTCATCCAATCTCATTCCTTTTAATTGTTTCTCAGGAGTTATGTGAATTGTTCTATTCATTTACAGCGTAAACAAGAACATCCTGCCCGGAAAGCACGATTTCTTTCTCAACTTGCATTCCGATTTTCTCAGCCACTGTTTTCGAGGCAACGTTTTCAGGCTGGATTAAAGCAATCAGTCTTGACTCACCTAATACCTGCAGACCATACTTTTTAAGTGCTTCAGCAACTTCTGTGGCATATCCAAGTCCCCAGTATGGACGATTAATCCAATAACCTATTTCTGTCTCTTTATTGCCATCGACAGACTGCGGAACCAAGCCGCCATGGCCTACTGGAATGTCGTCATCTTTCCGGACAATTACATGCAGCCCAAACTCCGAACCGTTCTCATATGTATCATAAATCCAATCCACGAATTTTTTTGTACCGCTTTCATCTTTAGGCTGACCATTTCCAATGAACCGCATCATATCAGGATCATACAGCATGGAAATCAGGAATGTCTGATCATGATCTTTATAAGGCCTTAGTGATAATCTTTCTGTTGATAATTTCATCTTTTGGCCGCCTTTCATTCTTATATCATTTTACGGGTTTTTCAAAGTGGGATCATGATGACCGCAGTTACACAGAATTATTTTTTCAGGCTTTTCAATTTCAAAGGTAATTCGTAAATCCATACTGGCACTTGCTTCCCATATATCAGGATTTTGGTAACCTTTCATTTTTTTGACCCTTAGTGAGGGATGAGATAAATTTGTCTCCATTAGTTCCAATGTTTTTTTAATTTTACTTTGAGCTTGCCTATCAAATTTTTTATACTTTTTAACAAAAGGCTTTGTAAATATTAGCTTCATTTATTTATCCTCGTTCGCCCATGAAACGGCTTCATCACTATCAAGCCATTTTATAGCTTCTTCGGCATTCTTGAAGGATTTCACACGGCCAGCTTTAATATCTTCATCTGCCTCACGCTCACCTTTTTGCCATTCTTCCGTCCAAAACCACGCTTGATCTTTTTCAATGGTTATGACCGGAATTAAGACGATATGGCCATTTTCAACGGAAACTTCAAATTGTTCTCCTTCTTTTAAGTCAAGTTGTTCAACCACATCAGTAGGGATTGTTACTTGGTTTTTACCGCGTAAACGAACACTCTTCCCGGACATAGTATCCCTGCTTTCAGTCATATTTACCATGATTATATCCATCCTTCCAATAATATATTCTCAAATTCTTACTTTGTTACATTTATTTTATCATTTTTTTAACTCTCAGTCATTTTATAGCTATCCAGCGTTGTTACAAGACTTTATTCCGTGACCACGCTTTAACCACCGAGGTAAGTGTGTTTCGGTAGTAACACGAAACAACAAAAAGAGACAACTGGAATAAAAAAGCCTCGTTGTCACACAGCACAAATTCCACCCCGGACGAATACACTAGGCACAAAACCATAAGAAGGTGATTATTATGCCTATACCATTGCCTGTTCGTATTGAGCCGATTAAAATCAGTGGCGGACCGGAAAAGAATGTCGTCTATCCGAGGGTTTTCGGTATGCAGGATCAAGGAATGGAACAGTTCATAAACGAGCGGATCACTTATCAGACGCAGCAGCTTATCAATAAACAGGCTGATGAAATGCCGACTCCCCTCGTAGAAATGGATGGCTCTTTTGAAATCAAAAACAATCAGCGCAACGTTCTCAGTTTATCATTGTCCAATTATGCCTATCATTACCAAGCCGCACACGGCATGACGTATATCGAATCATTGACGTTTGATCTTAAGGAACGGAAGCAATGCAGTTTAAGTGATCTGTTTAAACCAGGGAGCCATTATACTGAGCGGCTGACTGAACTGGTTAACGAGCAAATCGAACATCGCGATATCCAGACTTTCGATGACCATGTTGATATACAGCCAGACCAGGACTTTTATATCGCTGACAAAGCGCTTGTCATTTATTTTCAGCTATACGACATAACACCATATGTTTTCGGATTTCCAATGTTTCCGATTTCCGTCTATGCCATTGCGGACATAATCTGTGAGGACGGTCCGCTCGGGCGTATGGCGGTGAATGACTGAGGGGACACAAACTGGATTATTTTTAATCGTTACCTATTTTTGAAACCCACTTCCCACTAGATAAAGCTCCCTCCCATTTATAGGGTAGAGTTTCCCGTTTTCGAATCACACGCTTCTGATTATAAGGTAAAGTCTCCTGATTCCGGAATGCTCTCCCCCGGTTTCGGGGGCTGTTTCTCTTTTGTTAAAACAAGGCTCCTTTTTGGTTTTCCATATATTACCAATTTTGCCACGAAAAAGCCGACTGATTTTTTTATAAAACCAATCGGCTATTAAGACTTTTCAATTGTTGTTCAGAAACACACCGTGACAAGTGTTAAGCATTTACTGTATTACGTACCTGTCCTGCATGTAATTTTTTCATGGCAAATCTTGCTATTGGCTGCGCAATCAGAGCTTCAACCCAAAATGCGATGAAAAAGTTACGAGGCCAGGAATAAAAAAACGTTTGAATCGGCTCTAAGCTGATTTCTCTCATCCCAATCCAGGATCCGATAATGGTCAATGTAATAGACAAGATCGTGACGCTAAATAATATATTGAATAATACTTTGGCATTAAATCCGTCCGTGGGCTTCGTAAACTTTGGTATCAGTCTGCCAACAATCGGGTTTGCAACCAGCGTGACCAATAAGATGACACAAATCCATACAAACGGAATGACTTGAAAGGTATCAAAGTAAACTTCTTTACGGAATCCAAATTCAAACCCCATAATAAGTGGTGCGATAATGTTTACTGAAATGATTGAAATGATGCCTAAGAACAATACAAATTCTTTTCCGTTTCGGGGTAATCTTGTTTCCTCATGCATATTCGTCAACTCCATTTATAATATTTCAGATGGCAGACGTATCATGAGACATATATTTTTGATCAATAAGTAAGACCAATATCTCTACACACTGATTTATCAATCATATCACATATTTTAACAGTATTTCAAAACATGGTTGTTACTTTTCATTATTTTTCCATAGCCGTTCCATTAAAATGACGAGTACAGTACCGATCAACAAACCATTACTGGCTAAGTTTTGCACAAGCGAAGGCATTCCCTCAAATACCTCCGATGGTAAAAACATCGTACCAATCCCAATTAAAAAGGAAACGCCGAGAATGGTAAGCCTGCGGGAATCCAGATGCTCACTTGCAATATTACTTAACCCCAGTCCCATTAGCTGCACAAACGTTGCCAATAGAGCTGCGTTTGCTATCGGAGCAGGAATCCCGGAAATGAAAGAAACGACCGGCGGGAAAAAGGCCAAAACTGCTAATAGAATCGCTGCATACATAAAAGGCGCTTTCCTCTTTTGACCAGTCAAATTGATAAAACCTGAAGAGGACGCTAACGGTACGTTCGCTATCGTTGAAAATGCTGCCGAAACACCATGCGTAACACCGACAAACATACTGCCCCGATTAATTTGATCGTAGCCGTAAGAGGGCTTGCCATAAACCGCTTGCGACACAGCAACGACCGAAGCTACAAGGTTCGACAACAAAATAATGGCCGTAATAAACGCGATGGGTATAACACTAAAATCAAGTTTTGGCGGTCCCCATGCAAACCATTCCGGCACGGAAAAGACAGCTGTATTCATTGGTGTGCCTGATTGCCCTGCAACGAGCATGTACGAGATCCACCCGACCCCGATACCAATCAGGACAGCATAATTACGCAACCACCCTTTTCCGAATGTACTCAGCCCTAAGACCAAAAAGAACGTACCAAAAGCAAGCAAGGCCTCATCAACACGAATAGCGCCTGCTTCCTGTTGGATCCCTAACATTCCTTCCAGAAAGGTTCCGCTTAACTGTACGGTTAGAAGGAATAAAAACGACCCTGTCACCAGCGGCGTAAATAAATGTAATAACTTTTGCGTCAATTTAAACATCCCAAATAATGCCAAAAAGGCACCAGCAAACAGCATGGTCGTCTCCAACGTACGGAGGGTTTCCCCGGAACTAACGCCTTGACTTGCTCCCGTTATGGCCATAACAGAAAAAATGCTGATCCATAATCCAGCGGGGCCTTCCATAATCGGCAGGCGATGACCGAGCCACCCTTGCAGAAAAGAGGTGACGCCAACAGCAAAAAATGTCCGTTGCATTAAACCGGACACCTCTGAAAAGTTCATATCAAACATGGAGCCAATCACAATCGGCAGTGCCACAGAACTTGCCAGCAAAAAGACAAACCATTGAACCGTTTCTAATGTTGTGTTCATATTCAATTTCATAGCCTATCTTCCTAACTTCCTGTACTTTTTTTAAAACCATGAAAAGGATGGCAGTCCATTATCATTAACCAGCTATGTTTTTTGATGCGCTGTTAAGCAATCGTCATAAACTATGTTTTTAACAGCATGATTGATGTTACTATGCTAACACCAAAAAATCAACAATCATACTCACGGATGTTTTCCAATCGCGGAGAATGAACTGGCATGAAATTGCATTCCTAAAAAAATACCTTTCCAATCACTACATGTTATACTAATCTAAGCTTAGACGATTTTTTGAACAGGAGTATTTATTAATGGCACATTTTATAATAGATCAAGAGATGATAAACAGTGAATCACTTCCCTCATTTTCCCTTACCATCGATGATTCATATGCCACAACTATTTACAGTGACACGGACATGCAGGCTGAGCTGGTGAAGGTCCTTCGCGAAAATGCCGGGATTCCGATTTTTGATCAGCAGGAAGGGTTATACAACCGTCTGACGGTGGAAAATAATATTACATTTTTTCATAAATGGTTCGGCTGCCGGACGCCGATTCCCGAAATACTTGTTTTGTTTGATCTGCACAGCTGTGCGAAAAAACCGCTGTACAAGTGCTCGGAATCGGAAATCCGCCGGGTCTACTTTGCCAAATATTTTATGAGCGGCGTCAGTCCCATGGTGTTCCGGGAGCCGATTCATGGCGTTGATATCAGGACCATCAATACCTTCATCAATATGCTTCAAAAAATAAAAGAGGATAGCATCCCTGTCCTTGTGCTGGTATCCAATATGGAGCACGCGCTGCTTTTGGGTGATGCCGCATACAAACTTCATGATAACGGCCTGCATCCAGTTGAAGTCGATGAAGAAGAAAATGCGTCTGAACCCGATAGCCCTGATGCACCGGCGACCACCAATTTATTCAAGATCCCGGCAAAAGTGGATGACAAAATGATTTTATTTGATCCGCCGGAAATTGACTACATCGAAAGTCAGGACGGAAAAGCGATGATCGTCATCAATGATGAATCCTATGCCATGGATTCAACACTTTCGGAAATCGAAAAGAAACTGGAGATTTACGGTTTCTACCGCTGCCACCGGTCCTATATCGTGAACCTGCAAAAAGTGCGGGAGATCATTACATGGTCGAAAAACACCTATTCACTCAGAATTGATAACAAAATACAGTCGACCATTCCGCTGTCACGGACAAAAATTCAAGACATCCAGGAGAAATTTAGCCTGAAATAGGTACAGTTCATCGCAAACAGCGGCACCGCAAGGCATTGGCAGATGTTATTTTACAGCCCATCCGGTACATTCCACCCGTATAATAGTACATTTCGTGCTAATCCGGCTGACCCCTCTCCTGTTTCCCGTTATGATGGAAGCAGTTGATCGAAGGAGGTTTTCAGTTGGACAATACAATTGAAGTAAAAGGCATGCGAAAAGTGTTTGGCAGGAAAACGGCTATCGAACAGGTCACGTTCAATGTAGAAAAGGGTGAAATCTTCGGGCTGCTCGGGCCAAGCGGATCAGGCAAGACGACAACGATTAAAATTCTAACCGGTGAATCAACCCAGACAGATGGTGACGTGAATGTACTCGGAATGGATTCGACAAGGTTCGGATCATCAGATTTCAAATCAAAAATCGGTATTTTATCGGACAATAGTGCACTGTATGAGCGGCTGACGGTCCATGATAACCTGAAATTATTCTGTAAATTGTACAATGCCCCACTCAAAGAAGTTGATGTGATCTTAAAAGAGGTCAATATGGAAGACGAACGTACAACAACAATCTCGAAGCTTTCCAAAGGAATGAAGCAGCGCGTGTTGCTCGCCAAAGCACTCATTCATAAACCAAAACTAGTTTTTCTCGATGAGCCGACATCTGCTTTGGACCCCGGGAATGCCGCGCAGATCCATCGCGGGCTGCAGAAGCTGAATGAAGCCGGAACAACGATTTTTATCACAACACACAATATGGAAGAAGCGACCGAATTATGTGACCGGGTAGCATTCTTGAACAATGGTAGACTGCAGGAATTGGACAGCCCGGGTGCGCTCCGCTATAAATATTCGACGCATGCATTTCATGTGGAAACATTTTCAGGCAAACGGCTGGTCATTGACAATGAGCCGGAAAATGCCGGACAAATCAAAGAACTCATTGAAAATGGCGAGATCAAAGCCATAAACACAGACAATCCAACACTTGGACAAATCTTTTTGAAAGTGACCGGGAAGGAGCTGGTATCATGAACGTTCAACGGATAAGTGCCATTTTTGAAAAAGACATGAAAGACTTCATGCGGAATATCACCATGCTGATGATGCCTTCCATTTCAATCATACTAGCTCTGGTTTACAACGGTATGGGCATAGGCGGAGGAGAAGATGAATATCTGATTTTTACCATCTATGTGATTGTCGGCGTGACTTTTTCTGCGGTCACATCCGTGTGCATGGTGACCATGATGGCTGAGGAAAAAGAAAAGAAAACGTTGCGCGGTCTGATGTTGTCACCAGCTTCATTTGTTGACATTATTACCGGCAAAAGTCTTGTAACAGGTCTGATTACGTTCATAACCCTCGTGATATCATTGCTGATTATTGGTTTTGAACCGCTCTTAAACGTCAGGGCTATGCTTGGATTGATTCTAATGTTTTTGTTCTTTCTCATGCTTGGCATCGGCATTGGTCTATTTGCAAAATCTGTTGCCGCAGCTTCAGCTTATTCCATGCCGGTTATGTTTCTGTTTGGTTTCACTCCAATGATCGAGCTTTTTGGCCTCGGTGAAGACAGTATCGCCATTCACATTGCCGGTGTGTTCCCAATCATGCAGGCAGTCGAACTGCACGATACCAATTCATGGCTGCCGCTGGGGATTATAGCCATTTGGGTGATTGCCGCAGCGCTGTTTACGTATATTTGCTTTAAAAAGACCAGGACAGATGACTGAGCCTGCCCAGCAGCCGCATTCTCTCATTAGAATGCGGCTGCTTTTCTTTTCATAATTGGATTCTCCCCCACCGCTTTATCCAATGTTCCCCCGATTTTTTGAACATTTTATGATTAAAACGCTACGATTTCGTGAAGGTTTTTTAACAAATGATTGATGACTGCCTAAAACGGGAACCAGTTTGTTAAAATCGTTCACGGACTAACACGATAGCCGCAGTAAAAAAATATGAATTTAGCTTATTACAAGGAGGGTCTCCTTATGAAACATATACGGAAATATAAAAATAAATATCTTGTTTTCCTGTCCACCACCGGACTTTTACTGTTGCTTAGCGGCTGCAGTGAATTGACAGTGATGGACCCAAAAGGCCCGGTTGGTGAGAGCCAAAAAGATCTGATTCTCTACTCCTTAATCTTTATGATGGGGATCGTGGTGGTTGTTTTTTCCCTATTTGCCTTTATGGTCATCAAATACCGGGATAAACCCAACCGGAAAGCTGACTATAAACCGGATCTGCACGGGAATCGGAAGCTTGAAATCATTTGGACCATTATACCAATTATGATCGTGACTGCGCTGTCCATTCCTACCGTGTCAACTTTATTTGATTTGGAAGAACCACCGGAATCATCGGCTGAACAAGATCCCCTGGTCGTTTACGCGACGGCCGCGGATTGGAAGTGGTTTTTCAGTTACCCGGAACAAGGGATTGAAACGGTCAATTATTTGCATATCCCGACTGATCGTGGCATCGAATTCCGCTTATCCTCGGCTGATTCCATGTCTGCCCTGTGGATTCCTGCTTTAGGCGGTCAAAAGTACAATATGGCCGGCATGCAGACCACGCTTTATCTGCAGGCCGATGAACCCGGCGTTTATGAAGGGCGCAATTCCAACTTCAATGGTGAGGGCTTTGCTGAGCAGATATTCAAAGTTCATGCCGAAAGCAGCAGTGAATTCCAGGCTTGGGCGGAATCAACGCAAAACACAGCACCGGAATTGACGCAGGACCAATATGATGAACTGCTGAAACCCGGTATGGTTAATACGAGGGAATTCTCCTCAACACATCTTGAGTGGGTTGATCACGGTACAAAAGATGGCATGGACTATTCCATTGAACGGTTCCGGGATGAATTCGGCAAGAAGTTACATCTCAAAAATGGCAAGAATCATGAGCATGGACCATTCGAGAAAGAAGGGGGACAATAATGGGACTTGATGAATTTTTCGTAACGGGCGAGCCGCTTATATATGCAGGAATGGTTGCCATTGTCCTCGTATCCGGCGCCATCATCTTTCTGTTAACTTATTTTAAAAAATGGAAATGGCTCTGGCGCGAGTGGCTAACCTCCGTTGATCATAAAAAAATCGGCATCATGTATATTCTGAGTGCGCTGGCGATGTTGTTCCGCGCCGGTACTGACGCACTCATGATGCGGACACAGCTCGCTTTTCCAGACATGAACTTTCTCGACGCCCAACATTATAATGAAATTTTTACAACACACGGGACAATCATGATTTTTTTCATGGCGATGCCGTTTCTGATCGGGTTGATGAATATTGTCGTACCACTTCAGATCGGCGCCCGTGACTTTGCATTTCCATATGTCAATGCCCTTAGTTTTTGGTCGTTTTTCTTCGGGGCAATGTTATTCAATGTTTCGTTTGTCATCGGCGGGTCTCCAGATGCCGGCTGGACCAGTTATACACCGCTTGCCGGTGCAGCCATGAGTCCGGGACCAGGGCAAAACTTTTACCTGCTCGGGTTACAGCTGTCAGGGATTGGAACACTGGCAACAGGCATTAACTTAATGGTGACCATCCTGAAAATGCGTGCACCTGGAATGACCTTATTTAAAATGCCGATTTTCACCTGGTCGACGCTGATTACATCATTCATTATCACATTTGCTTTCCCAATCCTGACCGTCGCTTTGGCGCTTATGACGGTTGATCGGATTTTCGGATCGCAATTCTTTACGCTGACTGGTGAAGGTTTGCCGATGATGTGGGCTAACTTGTTCTGGATGTGGGGCCATCCGGAAGTTTACATTGTGATCCTTCCGGCATTCGGGATTTTTTCCGAAGTGATTGCAACCTTTGCCAAAAAGCGTTTGTTCGGCTACAACGTCATGGTCTGGTCGCTTATATTAATTGCGGGACTGAGTTTTCTCGTCTGGGTCCACCACTTCTTTACGATGGGCGCCGGAGCATTCGTCAACTCCGTATTCTCGGTTTCAACCATGGCGATTGCTGTACCGACAGGCGTGAAGATTTTCAACTGGCTGGCAACTTTATACAAATCAAAAATTAAAACGACAACAGCGATGATGTGGGCTCTGGCATTTATCCCGAGCTTTACGATCGGCGGAATAACAGGGGTTATGCTTGGCATGGCCGCGGCCGATTACCAGTTTCACAATTCATACTTTCTAATCGCGCACTTCCATTACGTCCTAGTCGCGGGCACTGTATTTGGCTGCTTCGCTGGACTTGTGTACTGGTATCCGAAAATGTTTGGGCACACACTCAATGAGCGGATTGGTAAGTGGAGTTTCTGGCTGTTCGTCATTGGCTTTCACGTCTGCTTTCTACCGCAGTATTTTCTTGGGCTGGACGGCATGCCACGCCGCGTCTTCCATGTCGTGCCGGAGTGGTTTAACCTGAACGTGATTTCAACCATTGGCGCATTTGGCATGGGACTCGGTTTCGCCGTGTTCGTGTACAACATTTATTACAGTTACCGGCACAGCGAACGTGAAAAAACAGGTGACCCTTGGGATGCCCGAACTCTTGAGTGGGCAACAACAACTCCTGTTCCCGAGTACAATTTTGCCGTTATTCCTCATGTTAAATCCCATGATGCCTATTGGGACATGAAGCAAAAAGGTGAAACCATTTATGATGAGTCTAAACTCGAACCGATTCACATGCCAAACAGTACCGGACGCCCGTTTATTATGATGGCCATCCTGGCATTTACCGGTTTCGCGCTTGTTTTTGAATGGATTTGGCTGGCGGTCGCCGGGCTGATTGGTGCACTCGTTATAATGGGCATCCGTTCATTTGATTATGATGAAGGTTACCACATAAGCGTTGAAGACATTAAGCGGACTGAACGATCGGCAAGGGGGCAATCACATGAGCTCAGATGAAATGAACGTTAAACCGCTGGAATACCAAACAGAAGACGGGCAAATGAGCATTGTGGGATTCTGGATCTTTTTGGCGGCGGAAGTTGTACTGTTTGCAACGTTATTTGCCACGTACGCTGTGCTGTTTGGCCGCTATTCAGACGCACCGGTTCCGGGAAATTTATTCGAGGCAAAATCGACACTTGTGATGACGCTTATTCTGCTGACGAGTAGCTTCACGTGCGGTGTAGCTGTTTTTGAAATGCGGCGTGGGTCAGTGAAAAGCCTGCTTATCTGGCTGATTATCACGCTGGCCCTCGGCTTAAGTTTTCTCGGCTTTGAAATCAGTGAGTTCATGCATTATGCCGGTGAAGGAGCGACACTACAATCCAGTGCATACTGGTCGGCCTTTTTTATACTTGCGGGAACACACGGTGTGCACGTAACATTCGGGATCGGCTGGCTGATGATGCTCCTGATTCAGCTTGCCCGGCGCGGGATAACGTCTGTTACGAGCCGAAAGATATTCATTATCGGGCTGTATTGGCACTTTTTAGACGTCGTCTGGATATTTATTTTTACAGGTGTTTATCTGATTGGGATGGTGGTTTAATATGGCAAATCGTTCCCGAAACATTCCGATAAAACATATCATCGGGTTTGTGACGTCAGTTGTATTGACATTTGTGGCAGCATGGACGGCACTCCGCTCCAACCTGCCCGTTATGTGGGTGATTATTTCAATTCTTGTCCTGGCTGTGATTCAAGCGGCCATTCAGCTGTTTTTGTTCATGCACCTTACCGAACGCGGCGCCGGCAACACCCCATGGAATATGATGTTCCACGGCGCTGTGCTGGCCGCCATCATTGTTGCGGGCTCACTGTTCACGATGTCATTCGGATTCATGTAGGCTGACAGACGAGTGAAAGCTTATTATGCGTTTGACGGCGCTTAACGGTATGTATGCCACTATAAATTCGTCTGCGGATTTCCTGAGCAAAACTGAATAAGTACAAAAAGGGAGTTTGTACCATAAGCAAACTCCCTTTTTTTGAAAGATAAGAAGGTCTAAAATTTTCGGCTATATATTTAAAACCTCTTTCCTGTATCGGGAAAGAGGTTTTTATATTTTACTGGTAAGTTCTTTGTGTTTTTCAGAAATGTTAACCATATCAATAATGAGCATTACCCAGCCCACTGCAGACATAATCAGGCTTGCGTAAAACATCATCCACGTTATTGAAAATACAGCAGGAACGGCCGTGAACATGACCTGGAAAAAATAAAGCCACATACCAATCAGGAGAATCGTCTGTACGATTGCAAGTGATTTCTTTTTCAAATACAGGAAAATGAATGGTGTCACTGTACCCAGAACCATAAACATTAGCGTGATCCCCATTGTCATCATCTCCCATTCATAGTGTAATCGGATTCATATTCTTATTGTAACAGATTGTTCCCGTTTTTGTCACACAATATTCATAAATTAGGCTAATGAAAATGGGTGTTATTCAGTTTTTATCCTTGAAGAAAATAAGCTCTGCATGGATTTCGTCGGTGACTTCAAGTATCGCGAATGAGTAATATGGAAGTGCACGTTTATCAGTCGGGGAGCCCGGATTCAGAAGGAGCTGTTTTTTGAGATACCGAATCATGGGAATATGAGAATGACCGAAAATGATAACATCTGGCTGATCATCATTGAAAGCTTCAAGAGCTCGTTTTTCGGTTGTCTTCTTGTCTCCGTGGCCGTGGACAACTCCAATGGTAAAACCGGCTACGTCAAGCGTTTGTTTTGCCGGCAAGTGCCCCCGTATGTCATCGCCATCGATATTGCCGTATACGCCTGTTACGTCGCCATATTCTAAAAGCTCTGTGTAAACGTCCGGGGATTTCAAGTCACCAGCGTGAATGATGAAATCAGCTGACTGGAGTTCCATGGCCAGCCGGGTTGGCAGCTTTCCAGCTTCTTTTAAATGGGTGTCTGCTGTGACGACGATTTTCATGGGGAGGCTCCTTTTTGATTATTAGATTTCACACATGCACCATCCACTGCACATATACCTGTACCATCACGTACAACACAATTGCGTACTGATAATTGAATGTAAGCCCGTTTTTCAAAGGACTCAACCCATTCGTTCCGCTCAGCACAATCACCGGCATGATCAGCGGCGACAGGAGAATCGAAATGGCACTGCCGGACGTGACCGCCAGAACGACCAGCTCGGGCGCATATGGCAATGAAATGCTTTCCAGAATACCGGCAACCAGCACCATAACCGTCAGCGGCCCAAGCCCCATAAATCCCAATACGATAACGATCAACGGCAAAAAGTATAATATGTTGATAAATGGCAGAACTTCCTGAAGTGCATAAACCCCGTTGACTATAGCTTCCCCTATCCCGGTCTGGTTCATGCCGTATATCATGACACCCGCCGACGTCAGTACGCTAAACTGATACGCCCGCCCGGCAAGCCCTTCCACATAGTAATGTTTCAATTCCCTCCTAAATGCTGCCGGACGTTTTTTCACCAGAAAATAAAGAACGGTCCATACGACAACCACAAGGGGTATAAGGATCATTAGTTCCATTGATAAAACAGCATGCAGCAGAAAGATCGACCCGAACAAGGACAAAAACAGGAGACCAAATTCCAGTGTTTTATGGATTTGCTCTTTTTTGGATCCCGTATGCTCAAGCACCATGTCCATTTCCATTTTGATGCCTGCTGTTAAATCTATACCATACCGTTTTTCTTCCACATAGGAGAAAATAACTGCTACAACCATGCCGCAAACAGTTAGCAACAACCCCTGCAAAATCGCCCACCATAGCGAAGCATCCAGCGCCTCAACCGCAAACGCAAAACTGGGAATACTAATGACCCATAGGGTGGAAAGCGCGAATGCCCGCAAAAGAGCAGTCGCTTTATATCGTTCCCATACCTCCCCCTTCTGATGTTTTAAAAGGTCATGAACAAAATGATACATCAGTGGAATCGCACCGAACAATAAAAAATAGGAAATAAAATGCGTGAACACCATCACGCCTGTAAAAAATTTCCGGCTTGTGTTGAGCATTTTATGAGCCAGACCAATGATATCCTCGATATACGATTCCGACCGCAATACCCAGCTAATCGCGGGAACGACAGCCAGTAAGCCGACGATATTGCTCATTTGCCTTAATCCGTTCCGCATATCTTCCAGGAATGACCCGCCTGACATAAGCATAATCGCAACCCCCGTCAGAAAAAGAAACAGAGGCAGTTTGAAATGATGGATTTTTAAATGGATCACGGCAAGCAACAGCATGATGAAGCCGATGATCGCATGCAATCCCGCCAACACTTCCATTTCCCAAAAATAGGTTACGAAATACAGCAGGACATAAAGAAGGATGATAAATCGTAAAGCCTTTGTGGTGTTAGCCATTATGACGTCCTCTCAAACTATTCGTCTATGATTCATTTTAAGCATATACGCTAATAAAAACAATAGACCATCTTTATGGAATTGATGGTTGCGGATACCAGAAAAGTATGATGTCATTCAATCCACCAGGGTGTTTATGATTCGCCAATCAGGGAATCGCTAAAGAGCACTAAACGCACACAAGGAGAATCATTCATGTCTTCCTCACAAGTTATTTTATTATTACTACTCGGCTATCTTATCTTTACACTTGATAAAAAACAAGACTACTTCCCGGTTCCTGTCATACTAGTGTTGATGGGACTCGGCTTATCATTTATCCCTTATTTTTCATCCATCAATGTAACCGCCGATCTAATTTATCATGTTTTTTTACCAGCAATTCTGTTCACATCCGCTTATCGTTTCTCATCAGATAACTTCAGAAAGAACGCAGGGATCATTACATTTCTGGCCACCATTGGTATCATGGCCACGGTCGCTATTCTTGGGGCGGTTATTTTTGCCTTAGGCGGGCCGTTTGTGTCAATGTCATTCATCGGAGCGCTGGTCATTGCATCGATTCTGACACCGACTGATCCTGTTTCAGTTGTGTCCATACTGGAAGAGTCCGCCGACAGCGATAAAATCGCCAGTGTTGTGGAAGGGGAGTCACTGATCAATGACGGGACAAGCATCGTGATGTTTACATTCTTATCAGGTATGCTAACCCAGGGCGAATCATTCACCGTTCTGAACTTTTTGAGTGACTTTTTACTTGTATCCATCGGCGGCACCGTTCTTGGTGTTGCTTTCGGCTGGCTGATGAGTAAAGCCGTCCATTACACACATCACAGAGAATACCAGGTCATGCTGAGTATTGTGATTGCTTACGGTTCGTTCAACCTTGCTGAGTTTGTTGGTGTATCGGGCGTACTGGCGACCGTATTTTCCGGCATTATGCTTTCATTTGAATACGGGCGAAGCGTTCAGGAAAATCATTTTAAAGATACATTAAACGGTTTCTGGAGTATTGCAGAACTGTCTGTTTTATCTTTACTGTTTTTATTAATTGGTATTGAAGCAGCCAATTATCTCCAATTCAATGCTTGGGGATTGGCATTCTTCATATTTGCCGCTTCGTTGTTGGTACGTTTTCTTATCATTACGGGAACAGCGAAACTTTTTTCAAAATGGCAAAACAAAATGAGCTGGCGTGAATCGGCGCTGATTTCCTGGTCCGGCTTGAAAGGCTCCATGTCTGTTTATCTCATCCTCCAGCTGCAAGCCCAAAATTCCGGTGACAGTGACTTGATCCTATCATTATCGTTTTCTGCAGTGTTGATTTCATTGGTTATCCAGAGTCTCGGTGTTTCACCACTGTCGAAATGGCTGACGAAATAAATTGTCGAGCATTTATTTAATTCAAAAGGATTAGTACAAAAGCAGCGTTTTTTAAAAATATTCAGTATTCCTATAAAATACCAGCATTCTGTTGTATAATGCTATTCGGCGTGTCAAAACCCGGTAAAAGTCTATGTACTGTAAACGGGTTTACTCCGGGGTCTCATCCAGGCCTCAGCTCCCCCGGGAGTCTCCGTATTTTTCCTCCGCTAATAAAACACCTATTACCATAAAAAATCCGAACAGATTATAAATTTCTCTAAGGAATTTTACATCATTGTTCGGATTTTTATTTTGATGCGATACCTTTGTCCCAGCCCCTTTTACATCAGCTTTTCGGATGGCTCTTTTGCCACTTTCGAATCACCCAAGAAACGGCTATTCCGATAATCCCCACTATCATCAATACCGGCAAATTGCCAACAATGAAGACTACAAATCCCGAAAACGCCGCAAGCAGGAAGTTAATGCTTTGCATGAATTGCTGTTTCGTTTTCTCCCATGTGTTCAAATCGTCTTCACTGGATATTGCGACATTATTTTCTTCAATTTGAATCGTGACAGTTGCCAGATCAATTTTGTTTTCCAAATAAGTCATTCGTCCCGTTATTTCTTCAATCTCCTGTTGGACGGTTGAAAGGTCATCTGAAATCTTCAAAAGGTCCTCTGTCTTGTCGGCCTCTTCCATAAATGACTGCAGCCTTTCTTCCACCACACGTTTCGATTCCAGACGGGACTCCAGGTCAACAAATTCTTCCGTCACATCCCTGCCTGAGGTTGAACTGTCAACCACTTTTTTGCTGCCGTTCTTTACTGTTTCAACAAACTCCTCAAATTGATCCTGTGGAACACGCGCCGTTACTTGACCGGTCGTCGTTCCTTTCTCAGTTCCTTCATGCATGTTCGATTCCACAATGTACCCGCCCCGGTCAGACACCTCTGCTTGAATAGCACCCACCGTGTCCTGATAGTCCGCCACTTCAATACGCAGGTTGGCAGTATAAATGATTTTCCGGTCGGCCTGAGTGCTTTCATCTGCCTGTGGCGCTGTATCTTCCGCGTTGGAATCGCTGGCATTGCTCCCCTGTCGATCAGTATCGGACGAGGCACTTTCATGACCATTTTCGGCAACATCAGTATCCGTAACGGAATTGTTCTCTGTGGTAAATTTCTCTGTACCCATATTAGCCCGGTCGGCAGTTGACTCACTGTCTTTGGATTCATTGCTGCACGCTGCTGCCAGAAGACCAATACTCGTAATGATTAAAATAAGTAGCCCTTTTTTCATCATGACCCCTGCTTTCCTCTTTTTTAAAACAGACGGAATTCAGTTGAAAAAGTTACACCAAAAATGCTGAAGATTATAACCTGGCTCCCGTCCAGATTGGGGAAGTTGCCACCACCGCCGGCACGATAGTTGTTAGTCGCTACCAGGAATTCCTGATCGTCGCCGTTTTTTTGCAACTGCAGATCAACGAAACCCAGGTGGTTCCCCCAGTAGCCTGCTTCCACAAATGGAACCCCATTAATCGTCCCTTTTTTCGTTGATAGCAGGTGTAGAGAAAAACGCCGAATTTGGAAGTAAAAAACGCCAGATTCCGACTCGAAAACGCCAGATTTCCAGCTGAAAAACAGCCGCGACATGAACAACTCAGCTCATTTAGTCGATAATTCTATTAAACGCTGTAAATGTCCCTCCATATCACAAGCGCCCAATCATGTTCTCTCATCAGACACGATTGGGCGCTTATTATACAACTTACACCCAGCCTCTGAACCGGGCTGCTTCCGCTACTCGCCGGATGCCGACAATATAGGCTGCCAGACGCATATTGACTTTGTGACGCTCGGATGCTTCGTAAACTTTTTCAAAAGCATTCAAAAGATTAGACTGTAATTTTTCAGCAACTTCTTCAGCATCCCAGTAATAGCCCATATTATTCTGCACCCATTCGAAATAGGAAACTGTCACCCCGCCAGAGCTGGCAAGCACGTCCGGAACAAGCAAAATACCTCGTTCGGTAAGAATCTTCGTGGCTTCCAGTGTTGTCGGTCCATTGGCAGCTTCAACAATAATCGATGCCTTGATGTCCCGCGCATTATCCTCGGTGATTTGGTTAGCTATGGCAGCCGGAATGAGGATATCACAATCTTTGGCAAACAGTTCTTTATTGGAAATCGTATTTTCAAATAGATTGGTGACCGTACCAAAACTGTCGCGTTTTTCCAGCAGGTAATCAATGTCCAGGCCATCCTCATCATAAATGGCGCCATAGGCATCTGAAATGCCGACAACTTTTGTGCCGTTATCATGCATGAACTTGGAAAGATAGCTCCCAGCGTTGCCAAACCCTTGGACGATCACTTTCGCACCTGTCAAATTCATGTCCCGTTTACGTGCTGCTTCCTCAACACAGATGGTGACCCCTCTTGCAGTAGCCGTATCCCTGCCGTGCGATCCGCCTAAAGCTATTGGCTTGCCCGTAATAAACCCGGGCGAATCAAATTCACTAAGCTTGCTATATTCGTCAACCATCCAGGCCATGATTTGCGAATTCGTGAACACATCCGGAGCCGGGATATCTTTTGTGGGACCGACGATTTGACTGATCGCGCGGACATACTCCCGACTGATGCCTTCCAATTCCCGGAAAGACATCTCCCGTGGATCACAAATGATACCGCCTTTCCCACCGCCATATGGAATATCAACGATGCCGCTCTTCAGAGTCATCCACATCGACAAGGCCTTGACCTCTGTTTCATTGACGTCAGGATGAAAGCGGACGCCACCCTTAATCGGGCCAACCGCGTCATTGTGCTGTGAACGGTAACCGGTAAACATTCTCACTTTGCCGTCATCCATTCTTACAGGAAAACGGACCGTCAACAAGCGCATTGGCTCTTTTAATAATTGATAAACTTCATCAGGATAGCCAAGATTATCAAGGGCTTCCCTAATGATAACCTGTGTCGACTTAAATAAATCAAGTGATTCTTCCGTTTGTTCTTTATCTGCTCCTTTAACCATCTCTATTGATTCACTTCCTTAAATTATAATCAACTATTATTTGGACAATACCTCATAGATCTTTTCAATTGCCCAATCAAGATCTTCCTGGCTGATGATCAGCGGTGGCGCAAACCGAATGACATTTTCATGTGTCTCTTTGCAAAGCAGGCCTTTTTCTTTTAATTGCTCACAATAAGGCCTTGCCGGTCCGTGTAGTTCAACGCCGACAAATAGTCCTTTTCCTCGTACTTCCTTGATAACCGGATTATTGATTTCCTTTAATTTTTCCTGAAAATAATTGCCCAGTTCAAGCGACCGGTCAGCTAGCTTCTCGTCTTCAATGACGTTAAGTGCTGCAACGGCAACAGCACTTGCCAGCGGGTTGCCGCCAAATGTAGAACCATGGGAGCCTGGTTCAAAGACGCCCAGCACATTTTCATCACTGGCGACGCAGGAAACCGGCATAACACCTCCGCCAAGCGCTTTACCCAGGATATAGACGTCAGGTTTCACGTTTACCCAATCACAGGCAAACATTTTACCTGAGCGGCCAAGGCCAGCTTGAATTTCATCCGCCATGAATAGGACATTGTTCTCCTGACATACATCATAGGCTTCTTTCAAAAACCCTTCCGGCGGGATGTTAATGCCTGCTTCACCTTGAATTGGCTCGAGTAAAAATGCAGCCGTATTCGGCGTGATCGCTTCTTTGAGTGCTTTCGTATCACCATATGGAATAACTTTTAATCCTGGCAGCATCGGACCATATCCCCGTTTATTGTCCGGGTCGGAGGACAGTGAAACAGCCGCCATTGTCCGGCCGTGGAAATTGTTTTCGCAAGCAATAATTTCAGCCTGATCCTCGGCAATTTCTTTTTTATCATAACCCCAGCGGCGAGCAGCCTTAAGCGCGGTCTCCACTGCTTCGGCGCCGGAGTTCATTGGCAGCACCATGTCTTTACCAGTCAGTTTAGATACCTTTTCATAAAACGCACCGAGCTGATCGTTATGAAATGCGCGGGATGTCAAGGTTACTTTTTCCGATTGGTTTCTGAGCGCTTCCATAATTTTCGGATGCCGATGCCCCTGATTGAGTGCAGAATAGGAACTAAGCATATCCATGTACTGATTACCCTCTGGATCCTTTACCCAAACCCCTTCTGCTTCCGATATAACGACCGGAAGCGGCTTGTAGTTATTCGCACCATATCGATCTGTCTGCTCAATAACAGCATTCGTGTCGCTTGTGGTATGCATGCTCATCACAAAACCTCCCAAATAAGTTCTTAATATATAGTATAACAAACTTCAAGACGTACTTCCTGCTCCGGATTTTGATTGTGTGTCGCTCGATTATTAATGTTCTCGCTCGACTCGGGATGCGCTCGCTCGATTTTCCGTGCTCCTCGCTCGATTTTTCGTGCTTCTTGCTCGATTTTCCATGCTTCTCGCTCGATTTTCGGTGCTTCTCGCTCGATTTGAATCATTGATTGCCCGACCCATAATGCGCTTGCTCGAATCCGTGCATTACCTCAGCAGGCCAAAGACGCATGACGCCTAACCGTGCTATGCAGTTGCTACCGGTTAATCGAAGCCGCCATCCGGACATACGTATGCCGCTTCCCCCGAATGGCCGTCGAATAATCCATGATATTTTCGGGTACAGAAATCCCGTGTTCCCCGGCGTCACCGATATGATGGATATCAGCCCCGGCCATTTTATTTTGCAAGGCCATTTGCTGAATCGTTTCCTTTGCCGCTCCTTCCTGGCTTGTGCCGATTGCCGTTAACGCCAGCGCACCTTGCTCATGGACAGCGCGCACCAGTGCCTCTGTCTTCGCAAGTGTCGTTCCCGGAACACTGCCGACAGCCGGAAGCAGAATCACGTCGGCGCCCGCTTTAGCGAATTCTGCTACAACATTTTGACTTACAATGCCATCGCCAGCTTCATTCCGCACCCCTGCGCCATGCATTTTTCCGGCAATTATCATGACCTCATCCTGGAGAATGTCTTTTGCCAGCCGGATAGATTCTAAAATGGCCGTATTGGTCACACCTGTTTTCGGGTTACCGGTTAAGCAGACAAAGTCCACACTAAGCTCTTTTGCCTTTTCCAACGAATCGGCGGCCGCGGTACGCCCTTTCGGCAGCGTGTTCAGCGTCTCCGCATTATCCGCATGGGGATCAACCGGTTCCAAATTAACTCCGATCGGCCGGCCAACCAATTTTTTCAGTTCCGTGATAACGAGCTGCGGGGCCTCTGCCGAAAGCCCCTTAATGTTTGGCACGTCAACATCAAATTGGTTTAGTAAAATCATATCCGCCCCGAAAGCCGAAGCGTATTCCGCATTCGTCAAACCGGGATACAGCGGTGTTGAGGCACAATTGACTTCGGACAACATCGCTCTGCCTTCTGAAGCTTCAACAGCTTGTCTTAACTGCGCCCCATTCATCTCAGTAAAATCCGAAGCGGTACAATCCAGTAAACGTTTCATCTCATAAGACACCCTTTCTGCAGGTCTTTTATAATCGAGTTCAAATTATGCTTGACAAATTCATGGTACGTGCCAAAATCACAGATGCAGTATCAGGGCTCTACCACTCAAATGTCAGCGGTTACTGCTCGAGCTAATGGTTCCGTATACTCCCATCAAATCCTCCACAATTCAATAATCGTTACGCTTTCTTCTACTACTATAATCGTATCGTAACGCAAAAAAGGGGCATAAGAAAAAATTTTCTCGTGATGCCACCAAAACGTGGTTTGTTTCGATTATAGATATGAAGGAGGCTTAACGGACTTGATAATGGAAAACGCCAAAGTTTGTGTTGAAAACGCCAAACTTGCAGTGAATTTCGCCGAAGTTTCATAAATGCCCAATTCGAAGTCCCAACTGCCCCCTGCCCGGGAATGATTCAGTTGTGACTGATCATAACAAATGATACATTTTCCATAGGAGGTTTTAGTGTCATGAAAAGTTGGCTAAACGCGTCAAATCATACCGTTGTTTTCACCGGTGCCGGCATGTCAACGGAAAGTGGTCTACCTGATTTCCGCTCGACCAATCAAGGGTTATGGAAGCAAAAGGATCCGGGTAAGATTGCCAGCACGGATGCATTAAACAACAATGTGGAAGAATTCATTGACTTTTACCGGAAGCGGGTGCTCAACGTTAAAGAATATGGTCCGCATAAAGGGCATGACATATTAGCGGATTGGGAAAAGCACGGGCTCATTCAGTCGATCATTACGCAAAATGTTGACGGATTTCATCAGGAGGCAGGCAGCCGGAATGTCGCAGAACTTCATGGGACATTGGCAAAATTGCACTGCCAGTCGTGCAGGAAAGAATATAGCAGCGAAGAGTACGTCCATCAGGAATATTATTGCGAGTGCGGAGGTGTTTTGCGGCCATCGATCACACTGTTCGGGGAAATGCTGCCACAGGACGCTTTTCAACTAGCACGCTCCGAAGCAGAACAAGCCAGCCTGTTTATTGTGCTGGGGTCCTCCTTGAGTGTCACACCGGCCAACCAGTTCCCCCTGATTGCTAAGGAAAATGGTGCCCGGCTGGTGATCGTCAACCGCGAACCGACTGAACTTGACAACTATGCCGATCACGTCATTCATTCCCGGGAAATTGGTGACGTTCTGGCGGAATGGAATACCTGACATAGAATGCGGCAGCCATCCGTAGAAATTCGGACTGCCGCATAATAGAAACCATATGTTTAAGTTGTTTTATTCAAAATTTTCCGGTCAAGTTCCGCCATTGATTTTTGGCCAGCCAGCCCCATGGTCAAATCCATGTCGGCAATGATGTTTTTCAGAACTTCCTGAACACCTTTCCCGCCGGCAACAGCCAGTCCATACATACACGGCCGGCCGACAAGTACGGCTGTCGCCCCCAGCGCCATTGCTTTCAACACATCTGAACCTCGACGGATTCCGCTGTCCATCAACACTGGCATTTTTCCCTGAACCGTCTTCGTAATTTGCGGGAGCGCTTCAAGCGCACTGATAGAGCCGTCCACCTGCCGCCCGCCATGATTAGAAACAATGATTCCATCAACACCATGGTCCATGGCCAGTTTCGCATCATCCGGGTGTAAAACGCCCTTCAGCAAAATGGGTAATGTCGTGTGCTTCCGTAAAAAGCCAATATCTTCCCAGGTTAACCCCGGATTTCCGAACACCTGTGTCCAATGCATGATTGCTGATGTCGGATCCTCTTCTGGTGGTTTATCAAGTTTCGAGCGGAATGCCGGATCGGTTAAATAATTACCAACCCCTTCTCCAAGCAAAAATGGCAAATAGACATTTTTTAAATCATATTCCCGCCACGCAAGCATCGGTGTGTCCAGTGTCACAACGATTGCTGAGTAACCTGAATTTTCCGCACGTTGCAGAAAGCTTGCTGTCACATCAGGATCCTTGCTCCAGTACAATTGAAACCATCTAGATGCGTCCCCCATCACTTCTGCAATTTTTTCCATCGGGACAGTCGATGCTGAACTCGCCGTGAATGGTATACCCATCTCGGCACATGCTCTTGCAGAACCGAGGTCCCCTTCTTCATGAATAATTGACTGGACTCCGATTGGCGCATGTAGAATCGGATAATGATAAGTCTGACCAAACATGTCGACGGTCAAATCACGGTCTTCCACATTCCGGAGCATGCGCGGCACAATGCTCCACTGATCAAACGCACTCAAGTTGGCCTCCATCGTTTTCCCGCCGCCTGCCCCGCCTGCAACATAATAATATGGCCCGTCTTCCAGTACGTCACGCGCCTTCTTTTCCCACTCTTCGTATAAGACGGGAAGCCTGTCCGGATCAGGATTTTGCATCGTCTGGTACACCTGAAACTGCACCTGGTTACCAAAATTGGACATGGATAATATCACCTTTTCATATAAATATATCTCCATTATATTACGAATTATCTGCTATTTGGAAGTGCCTTACTGCTTTTCCATACAAAAAAGTGCCCTTATCACTTAAGAGAGCACCCCTTTTACTTCTCGCCCATCCATATGCTGGTGTCATTCATTCGATATGGTATCCAGTACACTCTGATGAATTTCAGCATAATGCATGCTGACGATTACCCCTGATTTGACGATGGCCGGATTAAAATCATTGCATTAATGGCTGAATTTTAAAATGAAAAATCGATGTCGAATATTGAAAAGTTTTGACTTTGTTTGCAGAATCTATTGCATTTTCAGTGAAAACTCGCGATAATACTTTTCGTGTGCTTTTATGACAAAAGCCTCATACATTTTACATAATTTTGAAAGGAAGAATGGTTTAAGATGTACGTTATAAAATCGGAACCAACCTGGCAAAACTTAAAAGTGGCGATTTCAGTCAAAAGGCGGGAAATGATTGATCTTGGAATGCGATACGGCTTAACAGATAAGCGGACATTAGAATGCAGTCAGGAGCTTGATAACCTGTTAAATCTTTATAAAAACAGAATCCAGTATAATTTGACCGGCTGATACAACATGGGAGGGCAAAGGGCCCAGATTGGGTTATTGATACCAGACCTGTTTTGTATGACCATTTAAAAATTGGCCGGATTCCTCGTGGCTCGAACGGACAGGGATTTGATCATATATTGTTAAAATCTGATCATTTGCTTCGTTTTTATATTTGCAAATACCCGACCCGGCCAGATCGTTTAATGGGTTATGAATTCAATCAGTGTTTTTCGAACTTAAAATTCTGTCGTTTGACACTTTTCCCTATCGTTAAAGTAAACCGAATACTGGCCTTCATAAGCTTTCGATTAACGGCTTCATTGGGGAATAAAGTTTCTGCTTAAATGACAGAGCTGAAAAATGAACAGTGTGTTTCCAACCTCTCATTTTCTTGCTTCAGGTTTCCCCAACAACTTGACAAGCCGAATCAGACTGCTCAAACCGATGATTACGCCAAGCGGGATATTAAAAATCTAAAAATCGTTCATGGTGGAGGCTATAACAATTCCAACCGCCACCAATATAGAAAATATGAAAGCCCATCTCAAATTTCGTGTAACCACTCATTTTTTCCTCTGTTCCAATCTCTGACACTATCCTTTAAATTCTTTCTTGACATTCCACACTATCAAGTGTACTCTGTATATTAATATCATAACTGAGTGAAAACATTCTTATCCAGAGAGGTGGAGGGACTGGCCCTTTGAAGCCTCAGCATCGGTCTGTGACTGTGCTAACTCCAGAAAGCGTAATGCTTTACAGATAAGAAGAGTGGACAAATGCGAATGCAGACCTCTTCTTATAGGAAGAGGTCTTTTTGCATATTGTGCTGTTTTCATTCATTGAGATTTTGGGAGGTGGGAATATGAGCAACAAACTAATTGAGGTTGTGAATTTATTAAAGGAAAAGGAATGGGTGGATCTGACACATGCATTCGGTCCGGATTCTCCCCACTTTTCCGCATTTCCTTCAGCAGATTTCAAAACGCTGTTTGGTCATGAGGACGGTTTCTTTGCCCAGCAATTCTCATTCGCGGGGCAGTATGGTACACATATTGACGCACCAATTCACTTTGTGCCTGGTGATAAACGGTATGTACATGAACTGGACCTTCAGGAGCTTGTGCTGCCGCTCGTCGTTATTGACAAATCCGAAGAGGCTGCCGCAGATCCGGATTTTACACTTAATACGGATGATATCCTGGAGTTCGAGAAGGAAAATGGCGAAATTGAAGCAGGGTCTTTTGTTGCGTTACGGACTGACTGGAGCAAACGCTGGCCGGACCAGGAAGCCTTTGATAATAAAGATGAGGCAGGCAACAGCCATGCACCCGGCTGGTCAGTTGAAGCACTGCAATTTTTATTCGAACAGCGGGACATTAAAGCCATCGGCCATGAAACATTCGATACCGATTCCGCTTTGGATTTTCAAAAAAACGGTGCACTTATTGCCGAATACTTTGTCCTAGATCAGGATACGTTCCAAGTTGAAGTCATGACGAATCTGGATAAAATCCCGGCAAAGGGTGCTGTGATTTTCAACATTGTGCCAAAAGCAAAAGGCGCGAGCGGATTCCCCGTACGATCCTTTGCTATTTTGCCTTAAAAAATTTTAAAACTATACAGAAAGAAGGAATAAACAAATGACTAAAACAACTACAAAAGCACCATTCCGTGCAGACCATGTCGGCAGCCTGCTGCGTCCTGAGCGCCTTCACGAAGCAAGAAGCGCATTCAAAGAAGGCACTATTTCCGCTGATCAGTTGCGTGAGGTAGAAAACGATGAAATTAAGAAGATCGTTGATAAGCAAATTGAAGCCGGCTTGCAGGCTGTAACAGACGGTGAGTTCCGTCGTACATTTTTCCATCTTGATTTCATGGAGCATTTGAACGGGTTTGAAGGATATATCCCTGAACACGGTTATGCATTTAAAGGCGAGGAATCGGAAAAACGCAATGTACGGAACACTGGCACCATTTCTTTTAATCCGGACCATCCTTTTCTACAGGATGTCAACGATCTCATTGACATTGTCGACGGACAAGCCGAGGTTAAATTTACCATTCCGAGTCCAAATATGTTTTTCAACGATGGCATCCGAAACCCGGAGATTTACCCTGATTTGGAGACGTATGCGGAAGATATCATCCATACGTATCAGGATGCGGTTCAAGCCTTCTACGATGCCGGCCTGCGCTACCTGCAGTTTGATGATGTTTACATTGCCGGTCTGGGTTCCGACAATGTCCCGTGGAACGAGGACCCAGGTGAAGCGCGCGACTATCGGATTGATCTGGCAGTCCGTGTCCTGAACGAAAGTCTGGCAAAAAAACCAGATGATTTAACAGTAACGGTTCATTTGTGCCGCGGAAATTATCGCTCCACATGGGCCTTTGAGGGCGGTTACGACCGCATTGCGCCGAAGCTGTTTGCAAAAGGGAATGTGGACGGCTTTTTCCTGGAGTATGACGATGAACGTTCAGGCGGATTCACCCCATTGAAATACATTCCGGAAAACGGCCCGCGCGTCGTACTTGGCGTGGTCACATCGAAATTAGGTGAACTGGAGGATAAACATGACGTCGTTGAACGGGTCAAACGTGCATCCAAAATCGTACCATTGGAGCAGCTCTGTTTAAGCCCCCAATGCGGCTTTGCCTCGACCCACCATGGAAATGAACTGACCGAAGACCAGCAATGGGCGAAACTGAAATTTATCGCGGATGTGGCGAAAGACGTTTGGGGAGAACAGACCCTTTAAGCTGCTGATGTTCCCCATTCTGCAAATGAAGACTTCTTCGGCGGATTTCTTGACTCTGCCAAAAGCGCGTATAACCTGAAGAGGAAAAATACTAACTTGATGGGTAATATCTTTGGGGATGCCGCGACCCTTTCATGGATGATTGACTATTTTAGTTCCTAAACTCATTCCCGGCACACACAAATAAACAGCTTGCATATCGACCCATGCAAGCTGTTTTTATATCTTCTATCGCTTTTTCCCTCGTTTCCGTCTGTTGCGATCATTCAATTTGATGGCAATGCCCTGGACAACACGCGTGTTCTCGTCTACTTCGCCTTCTCTTTCCTCTTCGGTTAATCCCCATTGTTTCAAAAGATAAAATAAAGCGATGGAATAGCTACCGAGCTGGAGGAATTTCAGTACACCACCTGCAAGTTGCTGGTCATAAACAGCCGTCAATGCCGGAAACAACTCACCTGCGACGGGCGCATAGGTGGTATACATCGAATCCTGTGCGACAATAAGGAATATACCGATCGGCATCAGGAACAACGCCATAAAGAATACATAAATCACCCGTATAAGATAACTGTTGTTCGCCACTTCATCTGATGGTTGGATGATGACCCACCATGTCAAAAAAGCAAACGTAACCAACAGCACTTCATAGAAAAACTGAAACAGCAAATTCCCGTGAATAGCATCGAAAAGCGATGGAATCAGAAATGTAGTGACAAGTCCGTTAAAAATGACCGCGAGCGGCCATGGGTGTCTGAACAGAAACCTAGCCACTTTTGCCCATTTGTGATGCCAGAAAAAAATTCTCAAATATTGCTCTGGTAGACTTAAAATAAAAAGGGGTACTACCACAAAAGCCATGACGGACAGCTGAAATAATAGCGCACTGACCAAATAATTGTCGGCAATCACCGATAACGGCGACCCTTCCATAAGATAAAATAAAATGACCGCCGTGAAAAAGTACCGTTTTTGTGTACGCGTCACGTTGTATTGAGGTGATTTTACGAGCGAATTGACATACCAGTAACAAAGAAGAAATGCCGCTATCAGCGTAACGGGTCCGATAAACTCATACCATGCATGATTAGATAGTAACGTATTCATTCAGAATCACCGCCATTCCGCCGCCAATGGGCTGTTATTCCTTATAGTTTACCAAACGAAGCAAAAAATAGATATAAATCAATTTTAAAAGCATGTATGTCCTCAGTCAACGACAGTGAACACTAGGCCGACCTTCTCGTGCGGGCGTCGCGTATCAGTCCGTTTCGAGCGAGGTTCAGCCTTTTTCGAGCGAGGTTCAGCCTTTTTCGAGCGAGGTTCAGCCTTTTTCGAGCGAGGTTCAGCCTTTTTCGAGCGAGGTTCAGCCTTTTTCGAGCGAGGTTCAGCCTTTTTCGAGCGAGGTTCAGCCTTT
>NZ_SRHY01000038.1 GCF_004565465.1 Lentibacillus salicampi | reverse complement strand
GTCTAAAACCTAATTACTCCTGTCTTGGCGGGAGATCAAGCCGTTTCATTGAAAATCTGATGTTCCACTCGCTAATTTACATATTTTTACATAAAACCCGTTATACTTCTGTCTAAGGCTCCTAGGAGCGCCCGCGGATAAAGCGCCCCAAAAGTCAATTAGTGAAATGGCTGACGAGGTCATCGCAGGTAAGCACGGCAGCGGTCACGAAAACAGACGTCAATCGCTTGGTATCAGCCAATCGAAATATGAGAAGGTGCGCGCGGAAGTTAATAGACGTGCATCCGGTAATAGTAAGTCCGTTGATGAAATGGCAAAAGAAGTCTCGCAAGGTCTTCATGGTAACGGGCATGCCAATCGCAGAAAATCATTAGGTGTTAGCAAAGCGACATACGAAAAAGTACGCGCTAAAGTCAATGGCGGCTCTGTTAGTTCTGGTGGCGGTAAATCTGTCAAACAAATGGCTGACGAAATCATAAACGGTAAAGGCATCCCTAACGGTCATGAAGCACGTAGAAAGCATTTTGGTATTAGTAAAGCAAAGTATGAACAGGTTCGGGCAGAAGTGAACAGGCGATTGTCATAAATGGAGCCGGGGTGATCCCCGGCTTTATTCTACTTCATATCCCACTATTTCAAATTCTTCCTCTGCCGTTTCCTTGTATTCCGGTACAATAATGTATTCTTCCTCGATGGTTAACTGTATTTCTTTGCTAGTTCTTCAGCTTCACGATTAATTTTTTGGTTGAGTAGCGTATTTTCCAAATCGTTGATATCAACCAATTTCATCTCAACAGCTTGCTTTGCTTTTTCAAAAGATACATCAGTCTGTACGCCAGTCGAGCCAGCCTTGTTAAACGTTTTTGCTAGGACTGTTTTAGACCCGTCACTGTGAAGTACGTGCGGGATGCTATCCCAGTACTCATATTTCCCAAATTCTACCGTGTACCCTAAATCTTCCAATTTATTTACAATTTGTTTACTTTCCATTTTAAATTCCTCCTAATTTTTATTGAGAGGGGCGGTGTGCCTGCCCTCTTTTATACTCTTTTTACCTCTGTTGCCGTTTTCCAATCGTCAACCATATCGTCGAGTCCGTTTGGTTCTTCCACACCGTTTGTCTCCCAGATCACTTCAACTTCCCGGCGGTGATTATCAAATCCTTGTGCTTTCACAGTGTCGCCGTCCAAGTATGGGTCTTGTGCCAGATTTACTGTGATGTTAATGTCGTCCGGGTCTTTAACTGTTCCGTATGTCTCACCGAGCTTGTGCCATTCTTCCCATTTCTTCAAATCTGCCGTGAAAATGTCTTTCATTTTTAATTCCTCCTTAGTATTTTTTATGTCCTCCCCTGATGTCTTAATTACATTATAATACATGTATTAGATAATTGCAAGGGATTTATTGAAATTCTTTTATTATTTTTTTTAGTTCTTCTAAATCGTCCGGATTAGCGTAGTTTTTAATGAATGTTTTGGTAGTTGACTTATAGGATAAATAGCGCTTATGCTCTTTATTTTTATCCGCCCACTTTTTATTATAGGCTTGTTGATCGTATTTTCTTTCCATTCGTATCACCTTTGCGTTATAATTTATTTGAAGATTGGGGCTCTCTTAATTGAGCGCCTTATTTTTGTTCCAGCTTTCTTAGTACGCCGTTCATTTGCTGGATAAGTTTGACGTATTGCCCGACAGTTGCTTTTTCAAGTTTTTGTTTTGCAGCTTCTACATTTACTGATTGCTTTCCAGTGATTTCATTGATGCGATTCATCGCGCGGATAAAATCGTTGTATTCCTTTTCTGCTTTTGACTTTGCTGTGAATTTTGTGTCTGCGTTCCCGCTCGTAATTTCAATGTGCTGCTCTTCAAACTGCTTTGCTCTTTCTTCGATTACTCCCATTTTAATCGCTCCCTTTTTTTTGACTGTAACTATATTATAATACATGTATTATATATTTGCAAGGGGTAAATCAAAATTCTTTTAATTTTTTCCGAACCCCTACATATCAACGTTCGTAGAGGTCTTTAATGTCGCAGTTTAAAATTTCTGCGAGATGGACGGCTCTATCCAAAGGAATCATACTCCTGCCGGCAATCCAATTTGAAAGTGTGTCCTTGTTCACATTTAATTTATCTGCAATGTATTTCTTCTTTAAACCACTCTTTTTTATCTGTTCATTAATAAGTAATCTCATATTATCACCTGTGTTATTATTCCACACAAAAATAAAAAATCCTTTAAAAATAATATTTTTCCGTAATTTTTATGTATATTTTCGGAATAACTGGATATACTAATACTACAAGCGCATATACGGATGCATAAACACTAGCACATGCAGTCGATTATTCAGCACCACTCACTCTCTCATTCCATTCATTCCTTCGTTTTATGCCTATAAAATTTAAACTTGTTTATATCTATCAAACTACTGATATACCAACATCCGCATATTCGTTTTGATGATCACATTAAGAATGGAGGGACGAATATGGAAACGATTATCGGTGCAGGCATTGCTTTATTTACGATGTATGCAGCTGATAGGTGGAAAAAATCCGATGCCGAAAAGATACAGCACACTTTTAAAAACATCGGGTATGCTGTTGGGGATCATGAGCCGCGATTGTTTAAAAAGCATAAGACAGACGGCTACACATTGTACACATATCATGTGCCGTTTGGGTTAATTGATGACGATAAGTTGCAGGTTTTGGAAAAGGTTTTGAATAAACCTGTTAAGATATCTTTTACGAACCAAAAGCTGCAGATCAAAGTCTACAAAAATAAAATGCCCGTAAAAGTTGAGTATGATTGGAATAAAACTGATGGATGGACTGTTCCGATGGGGCAATCACAGGAGCGGTTTATACTCCATGACTTTGATAAAATCCCGCACATGACCATAGCGGGGATGACCAGGCAAGGCAAAACAGTTCTTCTCAAATTAATATTGGCCCATCTTATTAACAATCATTCTGATGATGCGGAATTTATGGTTATTGATCTGAAGGGCGGTTTGGAATTTAACCAATACCGGAATTTAAAACAGATGAAGTCTGTCGCAAGTAACGTCAGCGAAACAAAACAGGCGCTATCTGATGTTTTAAATCAAATCGAGTCCGATATGTCACACTACAAAGAAAAAGGGTATACAAACGTCTTAGACACCAACATAAGTAAACGTAAATTCATTATCGTCGATGAAGCGGCCGAACTGGTTCCGCCCGGTCATTTGTCTAAAGACGAAAAGAAGCCGTATAGCTATTGCCAGCACGCTTTGTCAGAGATTGCGAGGATTGCCGGGGCTTTAGGGTATCGACTGATTTTCTGTACGCAGTACCCTACAGCAGACACGCTGCCGCGTCAGATAAAACAAAACGCAGACGCAAAAGTAAGCTTTCGACTGCCGACTGAAATAGCCAGTCGTGTGGCCATAGATGAGCAGGGAGCGGAGAGTATTGCGAACATCGGCAGGGCCATTTACCGCACATCGAAAAAACATATCGTGCAAGTGCCGTATGTTGAAAATATAAAGGAGAGGTTAGGTGATCATTTTGTTAGTCCAACAACAGAAGAAGACGCAGAGGGAAGAGCAGATACTGTGCAGTTTGGATGAGTTGACGTATGCCACGCGCGAGCAGCTGCAGGTTGTCAATAATTTGGCCGGTGATCGTAATGCTCAAAGAATACTGGCCCGGATGGAAAAGGACAAAATTATTCAGTCAGTCCGACATGAAAAGAAGGTTTATTTTTTATCCAATCGCGGCAAATCATTAATCGGCAGCAGTCAAGGTGAGTTAAAGAAATCATGGATACAGCACACTTTAATGCGGAATGATCTGTACATCCGTTTAGGCATGCCTGTGAGCTGGAAAAAGGAAGTGCCGGCAAAAATAAATGGTGAAATAATACTAGTCCCTGATGCCATGTTTACACTGAATAGCGAGCACTACTTTGTGGAGATCGACAATCAGCAAACCATGCAGACCAATAACGATAAGATTAAAAAATACAAACAATTATCTGATGTTATTTTGAAACAATTTAGCCACAAGCCCGTACTAATATGGTATACTTTATCAGAGATACGCAGACAAAAATTAAAGTCAGCATGTGAGCAAAATGAGGTTAATTTTAAAATTTATTGAGGGGGAGATTGATTATGGAGAAATTATCAAAAGTATTATTCTGGGGCGGCATTGCTTATTTTGTTATTATTGCATTAACTAACCTGGATTCAACATTCCATTTGAATGCAACACAGTATGTTCCTGAGGGAGAAGATCCGGATCCGTTACGAATTACAGAAGTAATTAATGACGTTGTTTATCCGGCCTACAATGCACTGATATTGATCGCGTTGTCGTATATTACGAAGTGTTTTAGTAAAGAAGAGGCGTAGCAGCCTCTTCTTTTTGTGGTAACACATATGGTAACAAACCAATAAAATTATCGACTTAATGCAACTTACCATGATATGCGATAAACATTGACATTATGCCTTTTTGTTTATAAATAAAATGATAATCAAACTACTCGATAGATTCCCACCGTCTCCACCAATACATATGTTGGTGGTTTTTATTTGTCGTATCGAACTTATAATAACAGGTCTCATCATATTAGCTTGCGATACTATCAGAAATATCCCAATGTAAATCCCCATTGTTTATGTGCTGTAAAAGTACATTTTCATCCTGTATATCTTAAAAGCCACCATTGTCAGTACTCATGACATCAATACTATTTTCTCATAACATGATGGAATAGCGGCTTTTGTCTGTATCGATATCTATCCAATATTGCAATTCCGTCGGCGGCTGATCGCTTTTTGTCAATTTCATTTTGGTTATATGGAAGCAGCGCCGGGGCGATCCGCCGAAAATATCGTACAACCGGACATGGCGTTGACAGCTGTTCGCGTGCCCCTTGCGCTTGTCCGGCCATCGCCTTTATCATTGCCATCGTATTTATCTGGAAATTGGACGTATCGAAAAAATAGTTTGACGCTATCGTCGGCGAACTGAAAAGAAGGATTAGCGAGCGTGATTACCGCATCAGCCAGAAGCAGGAAGGATAAGAAAACCTGTTGTAAGGGACAAGCATCTGAACTATAACCCCATTATGCTCCGGTGTCACTTCTTTCAAAATAGAGTTGATCTGCGTTATAAGCACTATCAGCTACTGCTTTTTCATGGGAGCGGGAGTCAAATGAAGGCCACAATGGGCTCATTCGCAAAGGCAAGACTTACCCCAATGCGACATCGAGAATCATCATAATGGTGAATCCGAACATGACACTCATCGAGGCGAGATCTTTGTTGCCATTCTCCTGGGATCCCGGAATGACTTCTTCAGCTACAACGAAAATCATGGCTCCTGCGGCAAAACTCAATGCATATGGTAAAATTGGCTGGATGGCAGTAACTGCCAGTGCCCCAATAATACCAGCAATCGGTTCAACGATTCCTGAGGCCTGCCCATAATTGAAGCTTTTTCCCCGCGACATGCCTTCGCGTCTTAACGGCATTGAAACGGCAAGCCCCTCTGGAAAGTTTTGAATTCCGATTCCAATGGCTAATGCAACAGCTCCGGCAAGTGATGCAGATGGTAAGCCGGCGGCAATGGCCCCGAATGCTACGCCCACAGCAAGACCTTCCGGTATATTATGCAGCGTGATCGCCAATACAAGCAGCGTACTCCGCTTTTTTTTATTCGGATTTATTCCTTCAGCCTTGTCGATCGATGATGAGGTTGGGTGCAGATGCGGGAGTACTTTGTCGGCTCCCCATAAAAATATGCCTCCGAACAGAAAGCCAATTGCAGCCGGGACCCAGGCTGGTACATTTCCGCCATCAGCCATATCAAGAGCCGGTGAAAGCAGGGACCAAAAGCTTGCAGCAATCATGACTCCGCCGGCAAAGCCCAGCATGCTGTCCATCAATCGCTGGTTAAAATTTTTCGTTGTAAATACCAATGAAGCCCCCAGTGCGGTCATCAGCCATGTAAAAATGGTGGCGACTGCAGCCTGTATGATGGGGTCAAGAGATGTGAAGTAATCAATCATAATGTAAGCTCCTCTCGTTGATTCGCAACTGGTGATTAGGATATGTTTGAAATAAAAAAGTCATTCGCTTATCCATCTTTGTTTTATGAACACTTAAATGTTTACCTGGGTAAACTTTGATAGTCTATGAAAATAGAGTAAAGCTGATTGTATCGAATGTCAATCGTTTAGCTGGTTGTCCAATGACCTGATCTTTAACTGTTGTGGACATGCAACATTTTGGAATTCGGTTCGTGGGCATTCGCTGTTAAAAATCCTATAAAAGTTTCATTGTTGCCTAAAATAAATGTTTCATTTAGTCCTTTGCTAATGCAGAGGGCTGAATTTTGCTTCTTTGAATAGCTTCTGTATCCACCCCAAATCTTAAACCTGTTATTCTAACGAAACTTCTGTACCCCACTGCTTTTATTTGTGTTAAAATTGAATTGTGCTGAAGCGTGCAAAAATGTCTTGAATGAAATGATGTATTAATTCTAATTCGAAAGGAGATAAATGATGAGCGATTTATTTAATAAGTACGATGAGTCCATTCGACTATCCTATGAATACTCTTTTCGAATGTTAATGCATTTGAAGAATATTATTTCAGCATATGAAAAAGTTGACGGGAATGACGAATTGGCGAATGAGGTATATCGGGATTCAATAATTAAAAAATATGAGATGCTTGAGGAACTCGTGTGGAAATTGCTCTCTAAATTTTTCAAATCAAGAGGCCTGGAGCTTAATAACCCGCGCAGTTGTTACAAACAGGCTTTCAAAGAAGGGTTGATAGAGGATATCTCCATATGGAATGATGTTTTGGGATCGAGAAACTCAACAGCCCATATTTATAATGAAGAGGATTATGAGAAGATTAAGGGTAAAATTATAAATGAGTACACTGAAGCCGTTGAAAAGCTTCTATTAAAGCTTAAGGAACGCGTGATGTAAAATGTATGACATTGAAAAGCCTGTTTACGAAAATTTGATTGACTATTTTAGACAACACACTGGCATTATACAGGTGATATTGTTTGGTTCCCGCGCCAAAAATACAGCAAGCTTTAACTCCGATATTGATTTGTGTATCGCAGCTGGGGAAAGTTCGAAAGCGGATATAAAGGAAAGTATTGATGCCTTAATCGGCGTTTATTCATGTGATATCGTGTTTGCCGATGAACTGAATCGGGCGTTGAGTAATCAGATTGAACGGGATGGCATTGTCATTTATAAGGCTGAATCGTAAAGTTAACGTCTCCCAAACTTAACGTTTTCGTAAAAGAGAGCCATAAGGATTAACAATGAAATAGTACTTGATAAAATCAATTCTCTATGCTGACGTTCTCTTTATAAAAGAGAGTTTTTTTCTTGCGCAGGTGGTGCCCCTTCAGACATACAAAAACCACCTGTGCTATAATATCGGTGATATGCAACTTTCACAAGCAGGTGACATGATGCAGCATTACATATTTAACCGAAAACAGATCAGCGATGGACTTAAACACGATAAGCTTGAAAACATACCGGACTTTGAGAGGAAACAGCAGATCGTTGCCAACTGGCATTATTCCCTGACGCAGAGCGACCTTGAGAAAACAAAAGAGGAAGCGGTTCAGGGGGATTTTCTGACGCAGATTTTTTCATATATTCTTGGATACAAAGGACGGTTCGGTAAGCGCTTCTGGAATCTGCAGCAGGAACAAAAAGCAATCATGGACGGCACAAAGGCGGATGGTGCGCTGGGTTACTTTTCTGGCAGCGTATGCGATACACGTGTTGCGATTGAGTTAAAAGATGCGAAGACTGATTTGGACAGGAAACAAAATAGGGCTAATAACGAATCCCCCGTTGAGCAGGCATTTTCATATCAGTATAAATACAAAAACTGCCGTTGGGTGATTGTTTCCAATTTTAAGGAAATACGTTTATATCATGCTTCCACGATGACTGAGTATGAACAGTTTTTTATGCGGGATTTAAAAGAAGATGACCAAACATTCAGGAAGTTCTGTTTTTTGCTTTCCAAAGAGCATCTGATTGACCATGACGGCCGGTCTAAAATCGATATATTGTACGACAACAACGAAAAAGAAGAAGCGCATATCTCCCACGCGTTCTACCGCGATTACCAAAAAGTAAGCACCGAATTATTTTCGCATTTGTGCGAGCAAAACAACCATCTGGATGAACTCGTCATTTTCGGAAAAACACAGAAAATTCTCGACCGGTTTATATTCATGTGTTTTTGTGAGGACACGGGTCTTCTGCCACGTCATGAGTTCCGGGAAGTCGTGCAGGCAGCCAGGCATTCGTTTGATATGAGCAGCACTAAAATATGGAACCAGCTGAAAGGACTGTTCCATTCAATCAATCAGGGAAACCCTGAACGGCATATAAACCGTTTCAATGGCGGGCTGTTTAAAACAGATGACGTGCTGGATCAGCTGGTCATCCTGGATGATATTTTCCCGTTGTTTGAAAAAATCACGGCATACGATTTTTCCACCGAGCTTAATGTCAACATACTCGGCCATATCTTTGAACAATCGATTAATGATATAGAGGAAATCAAGTCGGAAATAACAGATAGCGCATTTGATGCTGAACAGGGCAAGCGGAAAAAAGATGGAATATTTTACACGTCACCCGGTGTCACGAAATTTTTGCTGCAGGAAACATTGCTTAACTGGATTGATGACCGTAAACAGGAATTACATGAAGCGGACTTGCCGAATTTAACCGAAAAAGATTTTGAAACATACAGGAAAACGAAACCGGACAAACGCCGGAAAAAACTGTTGCCGGTCGAGCAACACATTGATTTTTACCGGAAATTGCAAGAGCGCCTGCGTTCCATCAAAATCCTCGATCCGGCTGTCGGCAGTGGTGCATTCCTGAACACGGCGTTTGATTACCTGATTCAGGAAGGAGACAAAATCAACAAAAAGCTGGAAGAGATGCAGGAGGGTCAGGCAGAGCTGTTTGATATCAACCGGTATATTTTGAACCATAATCTGTTCGGTGTCGATCTGAATAAAGAAAGTGTAGAGATATCGAAACTTTCCTTATGGTTGAAGACGGCTAATAAACAGGATGAATTAACGTCATTGGATGACAATCTGAAAACCGGGAATTCGCTTATCAGCCAGCAAGGTGTGTCGGAAAAAGCGTTTGACTGGCAGCAGGAATTCCCGGAAGCCATGGATGACGGCGGTTTTGATATTGTCATTGGCAATCCGCCATACGTCTTTGCCAGGGGTAAAGGGTTCAGCGATGATGAAAAAGCCTATTTCAACATCCATTATGAACTGGCAGAATACCAGATGAATACGTATCTCTTGTTTATCGAGCGGTCTTACCATTTGCTGAAAGAGGGCGGCTGGTTTGCTTTTATCGTGCCGAATACATGCCTGACGATTGATTCATTTAAGAGAATGCGGCGTTTTTTGCTGAAAAATACCGGCAATCTCAAGATCATTAACATATATGACCGGATGTTTGCTGAAGCTGATGTTGACACGTGTTTTATTATTTTCCAAAAAGCGACGCCGACAACGGTTAAACTGGGCGAATATGTGAACGAGCATGTTGACATCGTTGCGGACGTTGAACCTGATGAACTTCTGGACGAGCAAAGCATCATCAATATTTCGTTGATGAAAAATAAACAGACTGTTGACGTTATGAGAAAGATTGAAAAAAGACATCTTGATTTAGGTTCGGTCGCAACAGTGAAATCCGGATTAGTCGCTTATGAGGTTGGCAGGGGTGCCCCGGTGCAAACGAAAGACATGAAAGATAACAGGGTGTATCACAGTGATCAGCAGATGGATGACACCTATTGGAGGTATCTGGATGGCCGAGACGTATGCCGGTACTATATTGACTGGAGAGGCAACTGGCTGAAATACGGCCCGAATCTCGCAGCAAAAAGGAGAGAACAAATTTTTACGGTACCGCGAATTCTGGTCAGGCAAATCCCTTCAAAGTCAACATATGCAATCAATGCCGTGTATACGGAAAAGGAAATCCTGAATGACCGCAATTCCAATAACATCATCGATTTTCAGAAGGATCCGCTGTTTTTGCTTGGTGTGATGAATTCCAAAGTTATAACGTTCTGGTTCATTAACAAATTTGATAAGTTCCAGCGCAAAACTTTTCCGCAATTTAAGGTGAAAGACTTAAAGATGTTCCCTATTCCTGATGTGTCTGAACAGGAAGAAAAGCAGATAACGGATGCCGTCAGTCAAATGCTTGAGTTGCAGCGTGATAAAAGCCAGGTATTGCACACAATGGAAAAAGTGGTGCTGCATGAGCTGAAAATCGATCAACTGCCTGTCAGGTTTCAGTCATTTTATGAGTGGGATGCTGATGAGCGGCTTGCACAAATCGATGGACTCAGGCGGGTATCCCTTACTGAAAAAAATGATTGGCTCGCGTATTTTCAGGACAGAAAAGGGATAATGGTTCAGCTGACGGAAAAAGAAGCAGAATTGAATGAAAAAATTGATCAATACACAGCGGATGCGTTTGGTTTAAGTGCTGACGAAATAAAACTGATTGAGGAAAACTTGCGGGAATTTCAGGAATGAGCGCCTTCTTACACGTAAAGGATTATGCTATAATCATATGTAAGACGGAAAGGCGTGATTGCTGTGTCCCAAGATAATATGGTGCGAGAGAGGACGTTAATGCAACTGAAAAATATCGTTCTGCAGTCGCTTCATGATGTGCCTGTGAATGTTTACCTGTTTGGGTCGTGGGCCAGATATGAAGAAAAAAGAACGTCTGATATTGATATTGCATTACAATCGAACGTGGAAATTCCTATTAAAAAAATGGTTGAGCTCCGTGAAAAAATTGAGGAATCAACGTTACCATATCAGGTGGATCTGGTCAATTTAGATCGGGCCAGTCCTGATTTGGTGAAAAAAGTGAAGGAAGAAGGGGTTTTATGGAAAGGCTGCGGGAACGACTCCAAACCGCGAACCGGACATTAACGGCTTTTCAAGAGGTGGTTGTCAATGAAGAGCCTACTGCAATCGAACGTGATGCAGCTATTCAACGGTTTGAGTTCAGTTTTGAAGCTTGTTGGAAAGCCGGCAAACAATTTCTGTTCGATATTGAAGGCCTTGATATTGGTTCACCTAAAGGGGTATTACGATCGTTCCGGGAAGTTGGTGTTTTTTCTGGAGACGAGACCATACTTGGTTTACAAATGGCAGATGACCGGAATTTGACTGTGCATACATATCATGAAGAGCTGGCAATAGAGATTTATGGAAGGCTTTCACAGTATTATCAGCTATTGTATGATTGGATCGATCGGATGAATAACCGAATGCAATAAAGCTTAGAGGAGAGGAGTCAAAATAATGACTGCATACCCAAATATCAATGAAACAAAAGAACTGATTAAAGAGATTGTTTCGATTCCGAGCCCGTCCGGATACACGGAAAACGTGATTCAATTTGTCGAAAAGAAGCTCAGCGAATTGCAGATCGAAACAAAACGCAACAATAAAGGCGGCCTGATTGCAATATTGCCGGGGGAAAGTGACCAAAAACACCGGATGCTGACTGCGCATGTGGATACGCTTGGCGCGATGGTCAAGGAAGTGAAAAGCAACGGCCGGCTCCGGATCGACTTGATCGGTGGCTTCAAATACAACGCAATCGAAGGCGAGTACTGTAAGATCCACACGGCAGCCGGAAAAGTTTTAACCGGAACAATTTTGATGCACCAGACATCGGTTCATGTGTATAAAGATGCCGGTGACGCCAAGCGTAATCAGGACAACATGGAAGTCCGGATTGATGCCAAAGTTGAAAATGCTGAGGACATCCGTGAACTGGGTATTGAAGTTGGCGATTTTGTCTCCTTTGATCCGCGTGTTCAGCTGACCGACAATGGCTTTATCAAATCACGGCATTTGGATGACAAAGCAAGCGTCGGCATTTTGCTTCAGCTGATTAAACGGCTCAAAGAGGAGAATAAGCAGCTTCCGTATACAACTCATTTCCTCATTTCCAACAATGAAGAAATCGGCTACGGCGGCAACTCCAACATTACCCCGGAAACGGTTGAATATTTGGCTGTCGATATGGGCGCGATGGGGGATGGTCAGTCGACCGATGAGTATACGGTGTCCATCTGCGCGAAAGATGCGAGTGGCCCATATCATTACGGGCTGCGGCAAAATTTGACCGAATTGGCGAAGAAAAACGACATCGGCTATAAACTGGATATTTATCCGTATTATGGTTCGGATGCATCAGCGGCCATTCGTGCCGGCCATGATATTGTGCATGGCCTGATCGGACCGGGCATCGATTCATCCCACGCATACGAACGGACACATGAAACATCACTGGAAAATACGGAAAAATTGCTTTATCAATACGTGCTTTCAGATATGGTCGGCTAGTGAAAAACAAGCGTGCAGTTTTTATCAGGAAACTGCGTGCTTGTTTTTTTACTATTCGGTGCTATGAAGACCTGAAGGAGCCTGAAAAACGAATCAAGAGGTCTTCATCGTCACGATAAAGACCTAAGTGAAGCGGTAAAAAACTTTCACAGCACATAACCATAAATACAAATAAAATGAAACAGACTGCCGAACATAATGAATATATGAAAAATCTCATGGAAGCCCATATGTTTAAACGACAGGAATTTTGGCTTCAGCCAGTAAATAAATGCACCAACGGTATAAAATGCCCCACCAATCAAGAGCATGAGCATCCCGTCACCACCGATGATTGGCAGAAGTGTCGAAGTGAAGAAAATGATCATCCATCCCATGGCAACATAGAGTGCTGTTGACAGCCATCTTGGCGCATGAAACCAGATTAGTTTAAATAGGACACCGGCCAATGCCAGCCCGTTAACAACTGTAAATAGCACCCAACCGGTGACGCCGCCAAGGCTGATCAGACAGAGCGGTGTATAAGTACCGGCGATCAGCACAAAGATCATGGAGTGGTCAATCCTTCGCAAGAATGCAATGATATGATCTTTTGCGTTGACCATGTGATATGTAGCTGATGCGCTATATAATAAAATCATACTGACGCCAAATATGACCACAGCTGTAACGGCCAGGGCAGACCCCGCCGTAATGGACGCTTTGATGATTAATGCAACCAATCCGGCGAGCGACAGAATAGCTCCAAATAAATGTGTCAGCCCGTTGACTGGTTCACGAATTGCTAACCCCATAAAACTCAACACCTTCTTAAGTAGTTTTTAAAACTATATTATCATAATACGCATATTATGCAGCGTAGTCAATCATTTACTCAAATCAATTTTTTCAGTATAATAATCGTAAAATACTATGGGTGCGTGTTCAAAAAGGAGGATAAAAAGGACCGTCATCGGCTAAATTCGCGACGCCAATCGCCAACGCTGATATTATCACGTCCTGTGCGTCGAAGTTCGAGGCGGCGCAGTTCGAGCGCGGGCTTCCACAGGATGTGGTGCCTTCTGCAGTTGGCGACTGACGCGGGCGGTTTTAGCAGAAGGTCCTCTAACGATGTGTCATTTTTACCGGATTTTTTGAACAACCTCTATTGGAGTTTTTATGATGGAAAATATGGAAACGTTGTCTGAAACACTGCATTTGGACAGTCATTTGTCACTTGAGGACATGCCGGATTTGAATCTGTATATGGATCAGGTCATCCAATTATTTGAACGGCATTTTGGCGATACAAAACGCAATGAAGATGAAAAAATTCTGACCAAAACCATGATCAATAATTATGCAAAAGGTAAATTATTTTTTCCGGTAAATAACAAAAAGTATTCTAAGGAACATCTGATCCTTATTAGTATGATTTATCAGATGAAGGGCGCTATATCCATCAATGACGTCAAGACGACATTAAATCAGTTAAATGAAAAAGTGACGGATGAGAATGCGTTCGATTTACAGGATTTTTATGGATATTATCTTCAAATGACCGCACGTAATGCGGAAAAGTTTGAAACGGACATTCAAGATCATCATAAGCAGGTGACCAAAACGATTCGGGAACTCGGGGATAAAGATGAAAACTACCTGGAACAATTAATGCTGATCGCAGTGTTTACCAATATGAGCAATTACTACCGGAGGGCTGCGGAAAAATTAGTAGATCAGCTCGGAACAGATCAAGAAACAAACTAGGAAAGAGGTATGGTTGCATGAAACTCAGTATACTGGATCAATCGCCCATTTCAAGGGACAGCACACCTCAGGAAGCGCTGAAGGCATCGGTCGATCTAGCAAAGCTAGGTGATGAACTTGGTTATACACGGTATTGGATTGCTGAACACCATGATTTTGCGGGTCTCGCTTGTCCGAATCCGGATGTCATGCTTGGCATTATCGGGTCACGGACAGAGCGGATCCGGATAGGCGCTGGGGCAGTACTTTTGCCGCATTATAAACCATTCAGGGTAGCGGAAACGTATAATCTTTTGGCAACATTATACCCTGGCCGGGTCGATCTGGGGATTGGACGTGCACCAGGCGGATCGGCAGAAGCATCAATGGCCCTGTCAGGCAATTTTTTGGAAAACGTCCGCCAAATGCCTGAAAAGCTTGATGAGTTGCTGCGGTTCTTTCGGAATGATTTTGCATCAGATGACATGTATGGCAAAATCAGGCCGACACCGGTACCTGACAGATTGCCACAGCCCTGGATGCTTGGGACGAGTGAGAAAAGTGCGAAGGCCGCCGCTGAAAATGGATTGCCCTATACATTTGGTAAATTCATGAGTGGTGGTGACGGGTCATCCATTATTAAAACATACAACGACGCATTCGCTGAACGCCATCCCGATAAGACGCCTGAAAAGATTGTGACTGTTTCCGTGATCTGTGCGGAAACGTCCGAAGAAGCGCGGGATCTTGCATTGAGCACGCAATTGTCGACCATTCTTCGGGATAAAGGGGAGGGAGACGGTAAGGTGCCGACAGTAACAGAGGCAAAAAATTATGCTTATTCAGATGAAGAAAAAGAAAAAATCGCGGATATAAAGCAGAATCTTATCGTCGGTAATCCGCGTGAAGTGAGGGAGCAGCTTGAACAGCTGCAGGCTGAGTATAATGTGCATGAATGGATGATCGTTACCATCACCCATAGTTATGAAGCCAGGAAGAAGTCATATGAACTATTGGCTCGCGAGGTGCTGTTGGCAACTGAGTGAAAGGTAGTACAGAAAATCTTGCTGCCACTGACATATCAGCGATTCTTTATTTTGAGGCAGAAAAGGTATATCCCAAAAAAAGTCCTTCACGATTCGATGAAGGACTTTTTCTTTGCTTATCATTTTTCTTTAAAGCAGCATCGAGAGTGATTCTCGAAGCGGTTTTGAATCATTTTTTCTATAAAACGGCGTCGGGAGTGATTCTCGAAGCGGTTTTGAATCATTTTTTCTATAAAACGGCGTCGGGAGTGATTCTCGAAGCGGTTTTGAATCATTTTTTCTATAAAACGGCATCGAGAGCGTTTCTCGAAGCAGTTTTGAATCATTTTTTCTATAAAACGGCATCGAGAGCGTTTCTCGAAGCGGTTTTGAATCATTTTTTCTATAAAACAGCATCGAGAGCGTTTCTCGAAGCAGTTTTGGATCATTTTTCCCTTAAAACAGCATCGAGAGGGATTCTCGAAGCAGTTTTGAATCATTTTTCCCTTAAAACAGCATCGAGAGGGATTCTCAATACACACTTGAAGCATTTGCTTCTGAAATCAGAATTGAATCTTGAGTTTAGTTTCTCGTTAAACGGAGATATTTTTTAGAAGTCAGATGTCAGGAAGAAAAAAGCCTTGTAGTATATACGCCCTGCGACCTATATGAAAATATGGCCCAGGATCGTTACCGTGAACTGGTTTACCCGGTATGATGAATATAAGAAAGGAGGCGAGGTTCATGAAAAAATTCTTAGTGTTCGCCGGCGGGATGCTTGCATTGTTCATTTTCCTGGTAAATCTCGGGCCGATGATTTTACTCGGTGTCAGTATTTGGCTGCTGTACGTTATCTTTAAGCAGTTTCTCAAAAGTAACTCCACAGTGGGAAAAGTTGGCTGGATTGCCCTGGGGCTGCTGGTGTTAAGTATCGGCATATCCAACATTTATGCGATCATCGGTGTTGCGGCGGCGTACGCCCTCTACTTAATTTATAAAAGTTGGAAAAACGATGATATCAATGACGGGCACACTCCAAAAGATGATGATCCATTCAACAATTTTGAACGGCAGTGGGCCGATATTCATCAATAATTGCAAAGGAGCGATTTAATTATGACAAACTTATGGACGCGTATGAAAGATACTATATCAGCAGATCTTCACAATATGTTGGATGAAAAGGAACAAAAAAATCCGCTTGCTTCTTTAAATCAATATTTGCGTCAGAGTGAGCAAGAAAAAGAGAAGGTACGTAAGCTATTGGAACGTCAGTATAAGCTTAGGGATGAATTTACAAGGGAATATCACAAGGCACAAGACATGGCGGACAAACGGATGAAACAGGCAGGGATTGCGGAAAAAGCAGGCGAAGAAGAGATGCATGCATTTGCCGTACAAGAGCATGAAGCGTATCAAATGCGTGCCGAACGGATGAAAACTTCACGCGAAGATGCCGTTCAGCAGCTGGAAACATTGGAACAGAAATTTGAGGAAATGAAGCATAAACTGAAAGATATGCATTTGCGCCGGATGGAATTAATGGGGCGTGAGAATGTCGCCAATGCCAGTCATCAAATCGGTCAGGTCATTGACGAAACGTCGGGTAAGCTCTTCTCCCGTTTTTCCGAACTGGAACAATACATCGAAGGGCTGGAGCACAAAGTGAACAGCTCCTATTATCGAAGCACCTTCGACAGTAAAATTGACCGGCTTGAAAAAGAGATGCAGGAAAAGGCAAATTAATCCGTACAGGTATACAGTCATGCAGCAAATCATGGTATACTTTAGGCTATAAGGACGCAGTGGTTCTGCGTCTCTAATACATATAGTGAAAAGTTTCGCGACAGTTAGCCACTGTTCTATGGCTGGTTACTGTCAGTTACATATGTGACAAGTAGGAAAAGGGGAATCGCACCATGTTTCAGCGTTTGTCGACAGATACGTTCAACTGGATACTGATTATTGGCGTGATTCTCTTTGTGATAGAAATTGCCTTTTTCCATGGCGGGGCAATCGTCTCGGCACTATTTTCAACAGCTTTTGTATATGTAGGGTGGAAAAATTTCACACAGTTATGGGGTAAAATTCTTTTCTGGCTTGGGGTTGTCGGACTCATATTTGCCATCCTGAATATGCTGGCCGTTCGTTTTTTAATTTTAGCTGCCATTGTTATCTTTCTGATTAACTATTCAAAATCAAAACAGGAAGCTGAACATATACACCCCGAACTTACCCGGGACGTCGTGAACGCGGATGAGGTTATTCATGTAAAACCGTTGTTCGATCATAAAATATTCGGTGATCAGCACACGGCTGATACGTCTTACCAGTGGCGGGATATCAATATTCACGGGGTGTTTGGTGACCGTATCATCGATTTGAGCAACACCGTTCTGCCAAACGACACGTCGGTGATATCGATCCGGCACGTAGTTGGCAATATTATCATTTATGTGCCATACGAAGTTGAGATCAGTGTTCATCACAGTTCGATTTTTGGAAGGGCTCATATTTTAGGCAAACACCACAGGAAGCTGATGAATCAGTCGCTTTTATATCAGACGGAAAACTATGACACAACACTCCCCCGGGTGAAAATTGTGACATCACTGCTTTCCGGAGATATCGAGGTGAAGCGGATATGATTCCCATTTTACGGCATGTTTTCACCGCGATATTATTCAGTTTACTCATAACGCTGGTCATGATTGGGATAACATTTGCAGCATTTCCGCCTGATGACTGGTCGCTCATTTGGCGTAAAACGATATATGATGTGCCATTTTTGGTACTCGTTTTCAGTGTACCGACCGTGGCAGGTGCGATTATCGGCATAACGACCGGCGGGTATTGGCGGCAGCGGCTTCAGCGTGTCTCAAGGCATCTGGATGAAATGGCAAAAGGCCAAAAGTTATCCGAGGATGACGAACCCTATAAGGAACTGAAAAGGATCCGCCAGCATATGGAACAAATCCAGGAGAAGATCCGCACTCAGACTGAAAATGCACAGCGGCTGGCCAAAGAGAGAACAGAAGACCGTGAAAAAAGTCTGCAGGAGATTGTGGTGCAGGAGAGAAACCGGTTGGCGCGGGAACTGCACGATTCTGTCAGCCAGCAGTTATTTGCCGCCTCCATGATGATGTCAGCCATTAACGAAGCCAATCCGCCGGAAAATGTGGAACTGAACAAGCAGTTAACGATGGTCGAAAAAATGATTCACCAGTCACAGCTTGAAATGCGGGCATTGCTGCTTCATTTAAGGCCGGTCGCTTTAAAAGAAAAATCATTACAGGAAGGCGCGAGAGAACTTTTGGCTGAACTGACCCAAAAGGTCCCGTTGGAAATTGAAACAAAGCTTGAGGAATTTTCGATTGACAAGGGCGTAGAGGATCAGCTCTTCAGGATATTGCAGGAGTCTGTGTCAAATACGTTCCGCCACGCGAAAGCGTCAACCCTTGAGGTATTGTTGATCAAACGGGATGAAACCATCATTATGCGGATTGTTGATAACGGCAGCGGGTTTGATACCGAGAATGTCCGGACCAGCTCATATGGCATGCAAAATATGCGTGAGCGGGCTTCTGAAATCGGCGGTACGTTTAAAGTCGTCAGTCTGCCTGATGAAGGCACACGGCTTGAGGTGAAAGTGCCCGCCTTAGGAAAAGAGGGTGAGAATGATGATTAATGTATTGTTTGCTGATGATCATGAAATGGTTAGAATAGGGGTGTCAGCATACTTGTCTGCACAGCCTGACATCAATGTAGCCGCCGAGGCAGGCGATGGCGGAGAGGCTGTCCGGCTTTCTCTGGAATTGAAACCTGATATTATCCTGATGGATCTTGTCATGGACGAAATGGACGGAATTGAAGCGACCAAGCGGATTATTGCCGAATGGCCGGAAGCGAAAATCATTGTTGTGACGAGTTTTCTGGATGATGAAAAAGTTTATCCGGCCCTTGAAGCAGGTGCTGTCAGCTATATGCTGAAAACATCAAAGGCGAGTGAAATTGCGAAAGCCATCAGGAAGACATACGAGGGCGAATCGATTCTGGAACCTGAAGTAACGGGAAAGATTATGAACAGGATGCGGGAAAAACCTGCTGATCATCTGCACGATCATCTGACCAATCGTGAAATGGAGATCCTGCTGCTTGTCACCCAAGGGAAGTCAAATCAGGAAATAGCCAACGAACTATACATCGCCTTAAAAACGGTCAAAGTGCACATCAGCAACATTCTGGGAAAGCTGGAAGTGCAGGACCGGACACAGGCTGTTATCTATGCTTTTAAGCATAACCTGGTATAATTATGTATGGAAAAAGCTATGTTGTAATTTGACAGGTTGCTGTTATTTAATAAAAACCGCATTTAAAATGACCATCCATTTGATGGTCATTTTTGCTGTTAAGAAATTTGTTTCACCACAGCGGTTAATAGTGTGTGTTTGAAAAAAAGTAAAATGAAGCCCGTTTGGTCACATAGAAGCGTTCTCTCTGACGTTACAGTTGAAAATGAAGGGTGTATGGGCAGATAGAAGCGCTCTCTCTGACGTTACAGTTGAAAATGAAGCACGATTGGGCACTGAGATACTCTCTTTCTACTGTTTACACCAATTTTGAGATGCGTTCGGGCGTATGATTGTCAGGAGCTATCGAAAGTACAAGCCACTTCCGTTAATCTGAGTTATGGTGCCCCAATTGCAGCTGTACAGCCAGCTGAAAGGTCTTTATTTCGGCAGAGAGTTCTTTTTTATTAACATGGTACCCCTCACACCTCATTTTGTGCTGTAACTATCACTTCACCCCTCCATAATACCGTTCAACCAGATTAGAAATAGCCAGAAGTTCATATAAGACTTTCAACTCCGGCGGCAAATAGGCGGGATGCTGTTTTTTAGCTGTGGTTATGGCTTCGGTATCGTCCCAAAATATATCAATCAACTGCACATGCTGTTCATGATGTTTCGCCCGGTTGAAAGTATCAGGGTGTTTAAGGGATTGTGCCATGTCTATTACAGCATTCATGATAGCTGTTCGTTCTTTTGGGAGCCAATCGGTTGAAGCTAATGATGTATAGACCAGATTACCGAGATGATAATGGATTAATCGCAACTGGATAAGCTGATTCTGGTCTTGCTCAAATTGTGTCCGTTCACTTCCGACAAGCGGATGGTATTTGGACTCTTCTTTTTGAAACCGGATCAACCGTTCAGCCTGTTGAATCATTTTATCCAGTTGATCTGTCAGCTCCTGTTCAACAACAATCACCTGGTGCTGGTCATCGAGAATATCATGGAAGACTTTTTCAGTAGCGATTCCCGTTCTGTACGCGATCGTTTCCAGCTTTTTGGCAATATCCTTTGTATAATCCGGCGGCATCATAAACAAATTGACAACCGTTGAGACAACCAGTCCAATAGTGGTTGTTCCAAGCCGAATAAAAAACGACATGAGCACATTGCTGTGGATCACTTCAACCATCGCAACTGAGGTTAACGTGGCAACAAGCAGTCCGGCTTGCAGTTTTAATCGGAAACATGTGGCAATCGTAAAGACTGCTGCGAGCGTGTAAGTGAGCGGTGAGTTGCCGAATAATGATATGAAAAGGACCGCATATGCCGATCCGATCGCCGAAGCCGGCAAACGCACGATCCCTTTCTTGATGGAATCTGACGCCGTGGGCTCAATTGTCACAATGGCTGTAATAACGGCAAAAACAGGCGGCCAGTCTAATAGTACACAAATCCATGCTGTTATGAAGATGGCGACACCGGTTTTGACAACGCGGCTTCCTGCCAATTTAAAATACCTCATCAAATTCATCCCCACTAGACTTACTTCAGATTTCTATTGTTCCAATAAAATCGCTTGTTTGCAACTTTTTTTAACAAAAAGTAAAAAAGGGGTTGCATTTTTCTATTTTTAAGAATAAACTGTATTATAACAATTGAATAATAATAATACTGTTATATAAAAGAGGGGAGGGGCTATCGTGACGGTTCCAACATGTCCGGAATGTGGATCACAGGTTGATAAACAGAGCTATACACTGGAATGTGATTATTGTTTATCAAAATGGGAGGAGTAATTTTTTTGCTTGTATTGTTATATAACAATAAAATAAATATTAAGTTGTAATATAACAATATGGCGAAAAAGTAATGTCTGAACGGAAGGCACTGAGATGGTTAACGGTGAAAGACCTGAGTTTTATCAAAGGAGGAAAAACTGATGGAACGACAAAAACGAATCGAAAGAATTAGACATGAATGGGAAAATAATTGGCGATGGGCCGGGGTTGAACGTCCGTATACAGCGGAGGATGTGGACCGGCTGAGGGGATCAATTGATATTGAACATACGCTTGCCCAAAAAGGCGCTGAGAAACTTTGGGAACGCATCAACCACGCGGAATATGTGAACGCACTGGGAGCATTGACAGGCAATCAGGCAATGCAGCAGGTAAAGGCTGGCCTGCAAGCGATTTATTTGAGCGGCTGGCAAGTGGCTGCCGATAATAATCTGGCAGGCCAAATGTATCCAGATCAAAGTCTGTATCCAGCCGATAGTGTTCCGAACGTTGTCAAACGTATCAATCAGGCGTTACAGCGAGCAGACCAAATCTATCATGCGGAAGGGGATGATTCCATTGACTGGTTTGCACCGATTGTTGCGGATGCTGAAGCGGGATTTGGCGGTCAGCTGAATGTATTTGAATTAATGAAGGCCATGATCGAAGCGGGGGCCTCGGCTGTCCATTTTGAGGATCAGTTGTCGTCTGAAAAGAAATGTGGCCATCTAGGCGGTAAAGTTTTACTGCCGACACAAACGGCCGTACGAAATCTGGTTTCGGCACGGCTGGCTGCGGATGTGATGGGAACACCAACACTCATCATTGCCCGCACTGATGCAAACGCTGCCGATATGATGACGAGCGACCTGGATCCATATGACGAGCCGTTTATCACAAATGAACGCACAATAGAAGGATTTTTCAGAACGAAAGCCGGCATTGATCAGGCCATTTCCCGTGGTCTTGCGTACGCGCCATATGCTGATATGATCTGGTGTGAGACGTCAGAACCGGACTTGCAGGAAGCCCGGCAATTTGCCGATGCCATTCATGCGAAATACCCGGATAAATTGCTGGCGTATAACTGCTCGCCGTCATTTAACTGGAAACGGAAACTTACAGAACAGGAAATGGCGAATTTTCAGCGAGAATTGGGTCAAATGGGCTATAAATTTCAGTTTGTCACATTGGCCGGTTTCCATGCGTTAAACCATAGTATGTTTGATTTGGCACGAAAATATAAGGAATCAGGGATGGCAGCCTATTCGGAATTACAGCAGGCGGAATTCGCGAGTGAGACCCGCGGATATAGTGCCACACGCCATCAGCGGGAAGTCGGAACAGGCTATTTTGATGACGTTGCACAGGTTATTTCAGGGGGGACATCATCGACCGGCGCCTTAAAGGGATCGACAGAAACAGAGCAATTTATGAGATAGAATGGGGGTTATTTGATTAAAGATCCGTCTTTTAACACAGACAGACGGGTCTTTTCTGTTGAAAAACGATTATGTTTATATTTTTATGTAACATAATTGAAACATAAGAATCGAGACAGTTTGACATACAAAGTGCTGCCTCCACGGTATTCTGACAGGATAGGGGGAGATTTGACAGTGACGCGTCATCTATATAACTTTTCCATTTTCCAGAAAAAACCCCGGTTTGAAGGCATTTGCAATGTGTATTGCAGTTTTTTGTATTTGAAATAAAATTGTAATCTTGTCATAATACGCATGTCATTTTTTCTTGATATAATTCGAATTGCCTAAAACTATTACATATTTAATAGATCAATAGACTGCTGCAAGCGAATCATTTTTATCAGACTATACATAGATTAGATGTTTGCAGCTGTATAAGCGGGGGGAAAAGAAAGTGAAAAAAGCAATTGGAACAGTGGTTACGACAGGTGCGCTGTTGCTGGGTACTGCATTTATGAGCGATTCGGTAAATGCCGAAGAATTGCAGGATGTGCAGGACGAGCGGTCAGCTGTTCAGGAAAATCTATCAGACGCAGAGTCCAAAATTGCAGATGTTATGATCGAGCTGGAAGAATTAAATGAAAAAATCGAATCCGTAGATGAAGCGCTTGGTAAAAACGAGCGAAAAATGGATGATACCAAACAGGAAATAACGCATACGGAAGAAGAAGTAGAAGAAATCGATAATGAAGTCGCTTCACTTGAGGAAAAAATCGAAGAACGAAAAGAGATATTAAAGGACCGGATTGTGTCCCTGCAAAAGAATGGCGGTAACATCAATTATCTGGAAGTGGTTTTCGGCTCCAAAAATTTTGGCGACATGATCAGTCGTGTATCGGCCGTTTCCAAAATCGCTGAGTCTGATAAAAAACTAATGAAGCAGCAGGAAGACGACAAGGCTGAAATGCAGGAGAAAAAAGATGCTAAACAGGAAAAATTGTCCGGACTTCAGGATATGAAAACAGAACTGGAAGGTATGAAGCAAACGATCACAGATCAGAAAGAACAAAATGAAGCAGATAAAGAAGATTTGGAAGCAAAAAAACAGGATTTAAAAGACATGAAAGCTGAACTGGAAGATAAAGATAGCAGCCTGGCTTCCATCGAACAGGAACTCGAACAGCGCAACAATAACGATTCCGATGCTGATTCTTCCGGCGGTGCAAATGACGGTGCATCCGGGTCATCCTCATCTGATGATGGGGACTTGGAAACGCTGAGTAAGGAAACCAGTACTGGAAACGGTAGCTATAATTCTGCCATTGATGCAGGATTCACACAGACTGGAACACCATATGTATGGGGAGGAAAAGGTCCTGGCGGTTTTGACTGTTCCGGATTTGTATCATGGGCATATGGACAGGCTGGTGTATCTATTCCGTCCAGCACGTCAGCATTGGCGGGAACCGGTTCGAGTGTTTCATACAGCAATGCTCAGCCCGGAGACCTTGTGTTCTTTGATAGCAATGGATCAAACGGACATGTTGGTATATACCTTGGTGGCGGCAAATTTCTTGGGGCCCAAACCAGCAAAGGCGTTAGTGTTGCTGACATGAACAGTTCATACTGGAGCAGTCATTTCAGCGGCCATGTGCGCCGGGTTCAATAGTGAGAAAGAGATCCGCCTTTTGGGTGGGTCTTTTTTTGTGTCAGTTCGCATACCCCAGCCCCTAATAGTAGGTTTAACTGGAGAAGGTTTTGGTAATGGTAAATGTCGTCAGCCCGATCATACCAACCATCAAACCGGAATAAATAAGGGTCGTTTCCTGAATAATAAGCCAGCCGAATAAGACCACGATGCTGTCAATGATCAAAATAATAAGTCCCACATTAAGGGAAATAACCTTAGTAAGCATTAATGCCAGCAGGTCAACCCCCCCGGTACTTACCTGTGTCAGCAGCATGATCCCTATGCCGGCCCCAAGCAATAATCCTGCCGTAATGGAACTAATCAGTATCGGCGGGGTATGTAAAGTCATCAAAGGGTGAAAATAATCAATAAAGAATGCCGACGCTAATAAACCATGGACGCCATTATAAAAATAAGAACGGAAATGGAACCAGGCATAAATGTATAGTGGCAGGCTCAGCACAATAATGGTTAAGCCCGGTTTCATACCCGCCGTATATTTCGCAATCAATCCCAATCCGATGACACCGCCATCAACAAGGTGATTGGGAATAATAAAATAGTTTATGCCAATGGCTATCAAGACACTGCCAATGATTATCGCTGTTATTTTTTGAACCAACCGTATCACGCACCATGTAACTTGTCCTGAATAATTTCGCTTATAAAAAGATATGCGCGGCTTATCCAAATTATCCATGTGAATGCTTGTAAGGGCGCACTGGAAAGGAGACAATTGTTTGTGATTATTGCCATCATCCTATTATTGTTTGTTTCATTTTTCTTTTCCGGGAGTGAAACGGCATTGACAGCCACCAATAAAATGAAACTGCAGACAAGAGCTGACAACCATGATAAAAAGGCGGAAAAACTCTTGGATCTGGTTTCGAAGCCGAGTGAGTTTATTACGACCATTTTAATTGGAAATAATATCGCAAATATTGTACTCCCGACGCTGGTAACATCACTCGCGATACAGTATGGTTTCAATATCGGGTTTGCTTCAGCCATTTTAACTACCGTGATGATTATCTTTTCCGAAGTCATTCCAAAATCAGTGGCGGCTGCTTTTCCGAATCGTATTTCAACTGTTATCTCGCCGGTCATCCGTTTTTTCGTTGTTCTATTTAAGCCGGTCACAATTGTGCTTAATTGGCTGACAGACAGTATTACCAGTGCGCTGGCGAAGGGTAGAGAGACCGATAATGAATCGATATCTAAAGAGGAATTACGCAGTATGGTGGATATAGCGGATTCGGAAGGAACTTTTAATGAGGCCGAATCCAATCGTATCAAGGGTGTGCTGGACTTTTACAACCTGGATGTCAAGGATGTTCTGAAAACGCCGCGAGTTGATATTACAGCACTGCCATCCAATGCTTCTTTTGCCGAAATACGAGATGTTGCGATTCAAAATCCGTTTACGAGATACCCGGTATATGATAAGGATATAGACGATATCGTGGCAGTCTTTCACTCCAAATATTTAATTTCCTGGTCAATGGATCCCGAAAAACCGCTCAAGGCATTCAGTTATTCGGATCCACTGATTGTGTTTGAATTTCAGCAGATTGAATGGGTCTTCCGGAAAATGACAAAAGAGAAGAAACATATGGCGATTGTACTGGACGAGTATGGCGGAACGGAAGGCATCCTGACACATGAAGATGCCATTGAAGCCATGATCGGTCTGGAAATTGAAGATGAGATGGATGTTGAAGGCGAGACAATTGTTGAAAAGCTGACAGAAAATGAACTTATCTGTGACGGAAAAATCACGCTCCATCAGCTTAATTCGATTTTTAATACAGACATTCCGGAAGAAGAGGATGTTCTGGCCGGTTATTTGCTGAAGGAATTTAATGCATTTCCTGAAGAGGGAAGCGTCATCGTGCGGAACAACCTGACATTTAAAGTGCTGGCAGTTGAGGGACGAATGGTCAGGAAGGTTCAGATTAATAAATGATAGGCTTTTTTGGTAAAGTTCAAACAATTGACTGAAACAAAATATTCCTATATACTATGTTTAACCAAAAGTTTTCTAGGGTTCCGCAGCAGATGCTGGTCTGGTCCGAGAGAAGACGCACGTTATCGTGTACACGGCGGGACAAAAGCCCGGGAGGATATCTGAATGATAGATATCTTTCCGGGTTTTTTTATTTAATTTGGGAAACCGGGATATTGAGGTGACAAGTATGAATAAGAGCTGGAATATTTTGTTTTTAGCAGGCCTATTTGAAATTGGCTGGGTCGTTGGACTGAAGCATGCTAACAGTGTCACGACCTGGATATTGACAGCAATCGCTATTTATCTAAGCATGCATTTATTGATCGTTGCTTCCCAAAAACTTCCAGCGGGTACTGCATATGCGGTTTTTGCGGGAATTGGCGCAACAGGTACCGTTGTATTGGAAATTGTTTTATTTGGTGAACCGTTCCGTTTGAGTAAAATTCTTCTCATTTTATTGCTGTTAGGCGGAGTCATTGGACTGAAACTTGTTACCGATGAACAGGCAGGTGAACAGGAGTCATGAGCTGGGTTTATTTAGTCATTGCTGGTATAGGCGAAGTTTTTGGTGTGATGGGTATTAATAAAGTGAATCAACAAAAAAGCATCTTTTCATTTACATGGCTGATTAGCGGCTTTTTATTCAGTTTTCTATTTTTGACATTGGCTATGGGAGAGCTGCCTATGGGTACAGCTTATGCAATTTGGACCGGTATCGGCACGGCGGGCAGTGCCATCGCCGGCATGATTTTTTATGGTGAATCAACGAATTGGCGCCGTATTTTGTTCATCGGTATGATTATTGCAGCAGCCGTTGGTCTGAAGCTGATCACCTGATAGATGTTTAGCCGATGTGATATGCGGATAAACACTCTTTAGAACTCGTAATAATTATAAAGGGAGTGCCAATGTCCGATGAATTTGCGTCAACAGATTAAACAGCTGGAAAAGGTTAAAAAAGATAGTGACAATAAAATTTTGACCATGTATTTGAACACAGATCCTTCTGATTCCGAACAGCAGGGCGGCGAATGGAAAATACATCTGAAAAATGGTCTACGTAACTTTGAGAGCTATTTGGAAGAAGACGGTAATAAAGAGGAATTGAAAAATTTTCAATTGGTTAAACAAAAAGTGGAGAAGTTTGTTCGCGGCAATGAGCAGCACTTTAAGAAAGGCATTATACTGTTTGCAACGGCTGAAGAAGATGTATGGTTTGCGGACCGGTTTCAAATGCCGGTGAAAACGGAATTTTTCTGGGAGGATGTACCACGGCTTGAACAATTGAAAGAACTTCACGAAGTATATCCAAAGTCAGGTATTATTCTTGTGCAGAAAAATGAGATGAAAGTAATTGATGCCTATTTGAATGAAGTTCTGGAAACGAAACACTATGAGTTTGACCCCGACACAGATCAGTGGCGTCAATTTTCCGGACCGCATCAGGCTCAGGCTTCGATGGGGTCCGGTGGTAAGAGTCTGCAGCAGGATAAATTCAAGGCCCGTTATGAAGCGAACAAGCAGCGGTGGTATAAAAGCATTGCATCCCAATTGGATAAAAAAGCGAAAGATGACGAATGGGAGAATATCTATGTTATCGGTGATCCGGAAGATGCATCGGAACTCGAGAAGGAATTGAACAAGCCAGTTACGCAACTGATCCAGAAGAATCTGTTGGATCATGAAGAATCGAAAGTGCTGGAGGAAATCTTTGGCTAATTACCGGCAAATATTCAAATGGCATAGAAAAAAGGCTTCCGAGCAGGGGAGCCTTTTTTCTATGCTTCCTGGCATATAGGGCATATGCCGTATATTTCGAATTTGTGTCCTTCAATGGCATAATTGCTGAGAGCCTGCTGTACTTCATCCATCGGGCAGACCTCGATTTCTTTGGTTTTGCCGCATTCTTTGCAGATAAAGTGATGGTGGTGCTGGTGTGTACAGCTAATACGGAAATGTTTTTCCCCATTTAATTCAGTCGTCTCCAGCACGCCAACCTCATCAAATAAGTACAGATTGCGGTATACCGTGTCAAAACTGATACCTTTATATGCGGGTTCCAGATACTGGATCAGGTCTTTTGCTGTCCGGTAGCCGTCAGCACTGGCAAAAAAGCGCAGCATGTCTTTTCGTTTGGTGGTCGTTTTGTACCCTTGTTTTTTTATTTCTTGAATGGCTTCAGTCAGTTCCATGGACTTTCCTCCTAAATGAAAATCGTTCCATTCCGAGCGTCACCAACAGGATGGCAATGGACACGACGACAATAGTTCCGCCGGGCGGTATGCTGAAATAGTAACCACTTATTAATCCTATGATAACAGCCACTTCTCCAAAAACAATGGAAAATAGGATCATTTGTTTAAATCCTCGGGCTATCCGCATGCTTGCAGCGACCGGCAACGTCATTAACGCGGACACAAGCAGAACACCGACAACACGGATGGATGCAGCAATAACAAGTGCTGTCAGGACAATAAACAGTAAATGAATCCGTTTAGCGTGAATGCCGGATACCACCGCGTGTTCTTCATCGAAAGACAAGGTTACGAGTTCTTTATAAAAAAGCCGGATAACCAGGATAATAACGATGGAGATTCCTAAAATGGAATAGAAATCTGTCTGACTGACGGCGGAGACAGAACCAAACAAATAATTGAACAGTTCGGTATTAAAGCCATCCGCCAGTGCAATGAAAATAACGCTCAGGCCGACACCGCCGGATAATATAATTGGAATGGCGATCTCCTGATAAGCTTTATAAACACCGCGCAATTTTTCAATGAAGATGGATCCGAGGACTGAAAACCCCATTCCACTATAGAGTGGTGCAATTCCCAGAGCAAGTTTCTTGTCCATGAAAAGTCCGAACGCAATCCCGGCAAGCGTGACATGTGATAGAGCGTCAGCAATCAGAGAAAGACGCCGGACAACAATGAACGTGCCTAGAAGCGGTGCGATGACCCCGATTAATATCCCCGTTAAGAACGTGTGACGTAAAAAGTTATATTCCAAAAAATCTGCCAGCATAATCTTTCCTCCATCATGAATGGCCGTGTGTCGCGATATGGACGGGATGGCCGTATAACTGTGATAATTTATCATTTGTCAATGCATTGTATTCATCAGGGGTCCCCTGAAAATAAATTTCTTTATTCAAGCCAACGATACCTGTGGCGTGTATAGTCATTGCCGCGGTGTCATGTGTGATCAGTAAAAGCGTGATCTTGTACTTTTTATTTAACTGATGCAGCAGATTGTAAAACTTTTGCACGTTTTCCTGGTCAACGCCAACGGTTGGCTCATCGAGAATCAAAAGTTCCGGATCACTGACAAGTGCGCGTGCAATAAAGACGCGTTGTTGCTGGCCGCCTGACAGACTGCCGATATTTTTATACGCATATGCACCCATGCCAACTTGATCGATTGTTTCAAGCACTTTCTTTTTATGGTTTGAGGTAAAAAATTTGAAATAACCGATTTTGGCGGTCAGTCCCATTGAGACAACTTCAAAGACGGTGGCAGGAAAGCCTTTATTGAATGTGTTAGCTTTTTGGGAAACGAATCCGATTTTGCTCCAGTCCTTGAACTTTCCGATAGGCTGTCCGAAAAGACGGATTTCACCATTATCAGGTTTTAACAGTCCCAGAATCAGTTTTATTAGGGTTGTCTTGCCCCCACCGTTAGGCCCGACTATGCCCATGAAGGCACCCCGCGGGATTTCGAAAATGACATCGTTCAGGACAGGGTTTCGCTCATATGCATAATAAATGTTTTCCATTGATACAACCGGATGATCCATTGTTGCATGCCTCCTACTCAGTTGCCTGATCAAGTACGTTAAGGTTGTGCTTCATTAATGACAGATAATCTTCGCCGTTTTCGATATCAGTTTCTGTCAAAACAGAAAGATTATGAATGTGCAGGCTTTCGGCACCGATTTGCTCCTGAATGATTTCAGAAACGCTATCAGAACTGTTTTGTTCAAATAGAATATAATCCAAATGATCGATTTTTGCCTGATCAATGATTGCTGTCAATTCTTTTTGTGAAGGTTCATCATTTGACGACAACCCCTTGATGGCAATTTGTTCAATCCCGTAACGTTCTTCCCAATAGCCGTACGCAGCATGAGAAACGACGATTTTTTTATTTTTTTTAGGTTCCAGTGTTTCCCGGAATTGTTGATCAAGTTCCAGCAAATCGTCTTTCAAAGCATTAAAGTTGTCGGCATATTGCTCTTTGTTCGCCGGGTTCATTTCAATGAGTTTTCCTTTAATGGTGCCCGCCATATCAATCATTCGCTTGGGATCAAGCCAAATGTGCGGATTGTGGTCATGGTGGTGACCTGCATGATCGTGTGTGTCCTCATCGCTTGCTTCTTGGTGAAACAACTCCTCATCTGCGCCTAACTCGATTAACGCCACATCCTGGGTTTCAAGTGCCTCAGCAGCTGTTTCCGCGAATGCTTCCATGCCCGCTCCAAGGTAAATAAATGTATCACCTTCTGCAATGGCGGTCATTTCTTTGGATGACGGTTCATACGAGTGCGCATCAACACCTGGCGGATAAACAGATTCCGCGTCAACAGCTTCCCCGCCGATCCGCTCAACTGCATACTGAATGGGGTAAATGGATGTATAAATATCTAAATCAGTACTATGTTCTGTCTCCGAATTGGGCGCAGTGCAGCCCGCTGTCATGATTAGTAAAATTATAAATAGCAATAACTTACGGTAAATTTTCATATTCGAACTCCTCGTATACTATATTTAGGCTCTTTCATTTAGCCTATAAATTCACAAAAAAACCTGCATTCAGAATGTTTATAACTTGGACGCTCTGAGATATTCCTAGATAATGGTCTTAGGATCATTTGGG
>NZ_SRHY01000037.1 GCF_004565465.1 Lentibacillus salicampi | reverse complement strand
ACGCCCATCGATTGGCGCAAAAGAAGGTTCCATCAGTTTATATACAGCCCATTCATCAGCGATAGGAAACTTGATGAAGAGTTTTAGGTAATACCCTGCATGTTTTTGTCAGGTTCCGGGTTTTGGAGCGTGACAAAAATATGCAGGCCACCAAGCGACAGCGCGGTAGCCGGAAAACGTGTACAAAAATAGAGTGCCAAATATATTGGTGTGACAACCACATCGAGAAAAGATTGACACATACGGGAAGAAGTGCCTGGCTGATTGAAATTTCACTTTATGATACAATGAATGACATATGCGGACGTTGAATAATTCATTTTATACGTTGCATAAGATAATAAAGGTGAATTGGGGGAGGTATTTGTATGAGTAGAACTGGTGAAATTGTGTTAACGGTCATTGGTGCAATCATCTATGGTTTGTCTGCCATAGGCGGCGCATTTATGGTGTGGCTGTTTAACAATGAGGCTGTTCAGAACGAGGCAATGGGAGATATTAATCAGCAAGAGGGCGTCGGAGCGGAAGATATGGAAGCCGCATTCGGGTTCCTGCAGGGAGGCGGCTGGTTCCTTGTTGCCCTTTCTGTTATCGGACTTATTTTAGGCATTGTGTGCATTGTCTTCCTGAAAGGCGATAAAAAGCCGAAAGCAGCAGGAATTATTTTAATTGTAACGTCTGTGCTATTTGCCATCATAACGTTTGGAGCACTGATCTTCAGTGGTATATTCTATCTGATTGCCGGCATTATGTGTCTGGCGCGGAAGCCACCGCAAGTCATCACAGAATAAACCGATTAAAAAGAGTAACTTTTAATAGTTACTCTTTTTAATTTAATGGTATAATATACGCAAAATAGAGACGAGGTGCAAAAATGGAAGAGATGTTGAATGCTATTCTGAATTCCCTGGGAGGGGGAGGGGTAAAGGAGAGTCTGGATTGTTTGTCGCAAAGGCAGGATTCAGTGGAACAAAGCCTGGAAGGTCTGTCACAAAGGCAGGAAACCATGGAGCAGAAGCAGGAGACCATGCAGCAAGGCTTTGATCGATTGGAAAAAACCAGGATCTTTTTGCTCGCCAACTGTCGGCATTCAGCACCCGGCTGGAAGGAGTTGAAAACAGACTTGATAGGGTTGAAATCAAACTTGATGGAATTTCGGAAAAGCTGGATAACGTCACTATAGAAACTGGTAGCGGACTTAGATATGTGGAATGATAGCTTGACAGCCACAAACAGATTTTGAGTTAATCTCCACAGGAACATACAACTAGATGTGATATTCCTCAAATTCAATTTTTTAACCTCATGCACAGCACTTCTATTTTGATTTTGGTCCCCCAATATGAATGACAATACTGGGTGTTGAGCGGTACCCAGTATACTTACTGCTTTAGACATTTATTAAAGGTTCACCTTGGTCCGTATCCCTTATAATATCCTGCAGAGCATTTCCTCAATTAACAGTCCACTCTCTCTGTCGAAAATCTCATGGATGTACTATTAAATATGATATGAATAGCTCCGTGAATTTTTTTAATATTTACAACCTAGCGTGTTTCCGTTATATTGATATGGAAAGTCCGTAAATTGTATGTCGTTTTTGGGAGGCTGAAATGCAATGAAACAACAAAATATATACGATAACGATCCACGTTATAAGATCGCCAACCGTGAAGCATTAATTGGTGTTGGACTGGCTGTTTTTAATTTCATCTGGTGGTTTGTCTTTGCATATGGACTTGGCGGCAGGGACCCGTCCGAATATTCATATGTTTTCGGGCTTCCGGCATGGTTTTTTTACAGCTGTGTGCTGGGGGTTGTCGTCATGGCCGTGCTGGTGACGATTGTTGTCAAAAAGTGGTTTGTGGAAGTTTCATTCGATGAAGAGGGAGAGGAACAATGAATTGGCAGGCATTAATTCCGTTAATTGGCGTATTATTGATTATATTTGCTGTAGGAATATGGGCAGGTAAATACATACGATCATCCAATAACTTTATGCAGGATTATTTTCTTGGTGGCAGAAGCCTTGGTGGGTTTGTCCTGGCAATGACGATGACGGCGACTTATGGCAGCGCCAGCAGTTTCATTGGTGGACCGGGCACGGCTTATACCGAGGGGCTTGGCTGGGTGCTTCTGGCGATGACACAAGTATCGACAGGGTACTTCGTGCTGATGGTGCTGGGCAAAAAGTTTGCAATTGTGACCCGTCACTATAAAGCGCTGACAATGGTCGACTTTTTGAAAGAACGCTATCGATCCAAATGGGTTGTCCTGTTTTCGGCTTTCAGTATTATTGTCTTTATCTTTTCAGCCATGGCAGCGCAATGGATTGGTGGTGCTCGTTTAATTGAGTCACTGATCGGAATTCCGTATACGACAGCGTTATTCATTTTCGCTTTATTCGTACTCGTCTATGTTGTCATCGGTGGTTTCCGGGCAGTCGCCTTAACCGATGCCATTCAGGGAACAGTTATGTTTGTTGGAACGCTCATATTGCTGATCGCAACAATTATCGCCGGGGGTGGGCTTCCTAACATCATGTCGGATCTTGCGGCGGAAAACCCGAACCTGGTGACACCATACGGCGCTGAGGGCACACTCACACCAGCGTTCGTGTCCTCGTTTTGGATATTGGTCGGTGTCGGAGTTGTGGCCTTGCCGCAAATAACGGTAAGGGCGATGTCTTATAAGGACTCCCGTTCGATGCACCGTGCAATTATCATAGGCACAATTGTAGTTGGTATTATTATGCTCAACATGCATTTGATTGGTGTGTTGGCCCGGCCGATTTTGCCGGGAATTGAAGTGGGAGACAAGGTTATGCCGCTTATTGCTCTGGAAGTTTTGCCGAACTGGCTGGCAGGCCTCGTTCTGGCGGCACCAATGGCAGCAATCATGTCGACGGTGGATTCATTGCTCCTGCTGGTAAGCTCATCAATTGTCAAAGATGTTTATTTGAATTATATCCAACCGCAAGCCTCTCATCGGCGGGTCAAACGGCTGAGTATCGGAATCACAGCGATCCTTGGAGTGATTGTGTTCCTGATGGCCCTTAATCCGCCTGATTTGATTATCTGGCTGAACCTGTTTGCATTTGGCGGGCTTGAGGCGGCATTTATCTGGCCGATTGTGATGGGTCTGTATTGGAAAAAAGGCAACAAATACGGAGCTCTCGCCTCGATGGTTACCGGAGTTGGGCTGTATATTCTGTCTGATTCATTTTTCCCACAGCCGTTCGGACTGCATTCAGTTGTGCTACCGGTCATCATCTCGTTTTTTGTCTATGTATTTGTGAGTCTTAGTACGCAAGATAAAGAGAATTCAAGTGTCGAACTGATCGGTTAGGTGGACTACTGCGTAGGGGGGATGGTTAGACAATGGAGCGTATTATGGTGATGGGCGTGTCCGCTGGTGCAGGTAAGTCCACGTTTGCACGGGAACTGGGCAAACGGCTGCATATCGAGGTTCATCATCTCGATGCCTTGCACTGGAAGCCTGGTTGGGTGGAAGCATCAAAGGAAGAATTTGAAAATGCACAACGAGAAATTGTCACGCGAAACCGGTGGATTATCGAAGGAAACTACAGCAGCACATATGATATTCGGAAGGAAAATGCAGACACGATTATATACTTGGAGCTTCCGCTGACCGTTTGCCTGTATAGGGTTGTCAAACGCTGGCTGCTTCATATCGGCAAAACACGGCCTGATATGGGGGAAGGGTGTAAGGAAAAATTGGACTATACGTTCGTGAAGTTTATCTGTACCACGTACCATTCCCGTAAGAAAAAGATGCGAGAGAGGCTCAAGGCGTTCGGTGAAATTGGTGATGAAAAAAAGGTGATTATGCTGCTGAACAAGAAGGAGATCGGGGAGTATCTTGAAACACTGGTGGACCCCTAAGAAAGTGACGATGCTGGATGGTGAGACATCATGCAAATTCGGAAAGCAGCAGTCAGTGATAAAGAATCCATATGGTTTGTGCATACTGATGCGATTATCAATACTTGCAGTTCCCGCATTGAAAGATTATTAGAATAAATCCGTGAACAAGTCTTCAAAGGTTACAAGAAAATCAACATCACTTTCTTCCTTATCCTATGAACTGCGACTTGCCGCAGTTCATTTATTTTTTGTCCCTAAAAATGTAAATAGGCCTTATTTTGATGAACGGACGTTTGATAATATGCTCAAGTTCTATGCTTATGCGTCTAGTGGTTTTATAGGAATACTCTTCATCTCGTTAAGTGTTGTAACATTTATGGGGATTGAGAGCTTTCCCGTTAAGCCGGACTGGAATTCTTCAATTAGATTTCCAATAATCCTCTCATGTTCATAAGAAGCTGTTGCCATGAAAACCGGGGCACCTTCATAGAACTCCGCCCGCTCCTCTTCTTTAACGGACGATAAAAACTCATCCAGTATATACGTTTTATTTTGATCAAGCCTTGTCATGGGCTTCGTTTCCCTCTTTATTTTTATTAATCATAGCAAGGGGATCGTTTAAGTTCAACAGAGAAGTCTGAAAATATTACTCAAGTTGACCCTGTGTTTCCTGTATACAGGCCCGGGAACTTTTGCTGATGAAATTATGTTAATATAGCCTTAGTGATAACAGAGAAAAATGACAGGGAGAGAACTGTTTATATGATGAAAATCGGATTTGTGCGCCATGGTGTTACGCGTTGGAATAAAGAAGGAAGAGCACAGGGGAGTTCGGATATTCCACTGGATGAAGAAGGCTTAGAGCAGGCACGGTCACTCGCGGAACGGATGGAAATCGGTGATTGGGATGTCGTGTACACCAGTAATCTGCTGCGGGCAAAGCAAACGGCTGAAGTTCTAGCTGAAAAACTTGGGACAAAGCTGCATTTGGATCCCAGACTCCGTGAGAGAAGCGGCGGGCTTATTGAAGGGACTACAGAAGCAGAACGGGTTCAAAAGTGGGGTCCCGACTGGCGCGAACTGGACGTGGGGTTTGAAACGCATGAAAGCATTATTACGAGGGGTCTCTCGTTTATGGAAGATATCAGTTCCCGCCATCACGACCAAAGCGTGTTGATTGTGAGTCATGGTGCGTTTATTAAGCGTCTCCTGAACGAGCTCATGCCTGATTCAGGTATGGATGAATCCTTGAAAAATACGTCGTTAACCTGTCTGAACCATAATGGGGACGGCTGGGATTGTGATGTGTATAATTGGACTGAGCATTTGGTAGCGGACGATTCTCTTAAATTATAACGGTTTTGGAAGTTCCGGATGTAGAACGATAGCTTATCAGGATACGAGACTTTAAAAAACTTAGGAGAGATCTCATGTACTTAGAGATTTTTAATGAAACTGTCAGCATTCTTCACAATGATTATGCGGGTTGTATAGATAAAAAAGATTGGGATAATCCTGATTTTTATCGAAACAAGATAAGCAAACGATCGGAACAAGGTAATATGGACGATGAAAAGTTTACCGGGATCGTTCAGGATTATCTTTTGGATTTCAAGGATTTGCACATGAGCTTCAAACGCGCCGCTCAATCAGAAGAATCTCTACAGGATGTTGGCTTCGCAGTCAGAAGATATGGGGACCTGCTTTATATCGTATCAGCTGGTAAGGAAACCGGCGTGAAGCCTGGGTATGCGATTGCAGGACTCGATGGAAAAGGGATTTCTGAATTAGCAGAGTTACATACAAGAAAGTTGATGGAAACTAAGGCAGAAAGGGAGAAGTGGAGCAGTATTCTGCCGCTTTATCAAAACGCCCTGGTGAAAGATTTGTCAGGCCATTCCTTTCACCTGTCACTTAGTCACTATGATAAAGAAGTCTATTTCCCGGAATACATAATCAAGGCAATATCGGATCAATCACTGTACATGAAACTGACAGACTTTATGAATCATACAGAAATTGCCAGACTAATAAAAGATAATCATGATCTGTTGTCTTCCGGAAAGAATTTAATCATCGATGTACGTGTGAATAAGGGCGGGAGCGATCTGGCCTACTTTGAACTGCTACCTTATTTGTTCGGAGGAGCTGAAATCGATTTGAATCAGCTTGACGAGGGTGTGATGCTGACCAATTGCACGGAGCGGAATGTAGACCTCCGAACTGAGATGATGAGGAAGGCGTTAACGTCCATTGAAGACGCAGCAGCCCGAAATCAAATCAATTCGTTTATGAACGAATTGGAGAAAAACAGAGGTAACGGTTTTGTTGATATTGATATTGGAGGGTCGGATGACATATTAGAAACAAAACCCGGCCCCGAAAAGGTGATTCTGCTGACAGATGTGTACTGCGGCAGCTCGGGAGACTCTTTTGTGGAAGTGTGTAAACATTCCTCCAAGGTGACGGTAATCGGAAGGCCAACTTTGGGATTAAATGATTATGCCAATCTTGCCATCATGCGCTGGAAAGGCAGATTTGAACTTTGGTATCCAACTACGAAATTATCCATCGTTGATGAGGGAAAAAGAATGAGCGGCGTCGGGATTCAGCCGGATATTTACATTCCATGGACTCCAGAACATATTGAAACGGATATAGATTTTATGAAAGCTTTAGAGTTGTTGGAAGAATGAAAGGGGTGCTGGCTTTGGTCTTTTTCAGAACAGAAGATCTTGGTGTGAAGCACTTGATTGTCGAGAGATAGTTTAATACAATGCGGATTATCGGAATTCCATCAATTTAACACGGGTGTGGTAGGACATGGAAAAAGAGAAGCTGATTCGAAAATACGATAAACAAGTCAAATTGTACAAAGGGGTCTGCAACAATCGTACACTTGCCCGCTGGAGAAGTGAGATTACAAAAAGTGCCTATGGAGACGTTTTGGAAGTCGGTGTCGGGATTGGCGCAAATTTTCCGTATTATGACAGTGAAGATGTTCGCCTGACAGGGGTTGACTTCAGTCCTGATATGCTTGAAAGTGCTAAACAAACGGCTTCTGACTGTCAAATTAATGCAGAGCTCCTGCAAAAGGATGTCGAGGAACTGGAGTTTGAACCGGATTCGTTTGACTGTATTGTTTCAACCCTGACAATGTGTGGCTACTCAAATCCAACTGACATATTGAATCGTTTTAATCGCTGGTGTCGAAATAACGGCAGGATCCTGTTGTTGGAGCATGGAATCAGTTCAAATGCGTTATTGTCACGTGTTCAAAAGATAGCTGATCCATTATTTCAAAAGACTGCCGGATGCCATTTGGATCGCGATATGCTTAAAATCGTTGAGAAATCCGATTTGCAGATTGATTATACAGCACGTTACTGGTCGGATATAGTCAGTTTAATTTGGGCCAGCCCGGTTCAATAAATGCTGAAGATGCTGAGCTGTCAAAAGTGAAAACGATAGCCGTAGTCGATGTCACGGGTTCATATTCGATCTCCCCTGTGTTCATCACGTCAAGTATATTTCCTTTCAGATGATGTGTGTCTCCGTTGTCAATCGGGAATAACCGGATTAGAAGTCTTCTGTAAATGAAAGGTGAGAATCCATGGCATTGAGCATTTTGACTAAAAGTAATGGAAAGCTTGGCTTATACTTACCGCCATTGATTATTATGGGTTTGTTAGTTGTCAATTTATATATGATTATGAATCACAAATCAATTGTCACAACAATGGTGGCGATGGTTTCCGCTGCATTGCTGGTCGTTTTATTGTTTATGTCCATCAAATCCATTTTTAAAGTGGAGAGATGATTTCCCGGGTTTTATCGTTCAGTTTGAATTTGTATTGTATATCGACATATCATCATTCAAGTAAAATGCTGTAAATTTACCTGTTTGAGAACCACACCTTATAATCGTCGATAACAGCTGCCTGCTCTTTGCTTAAATCAATTGGCTCCAGATCCACTAGAGGTAAATGATATTTTTTTCTGCCAAGTCTTGTATTTACGATCAGGCCATAAAGATTATCATAAAAGTCATCAATCCTATGTACTTTGACCTGATCTCCTTCTTGGACAGGACTCCCCCATTCCTGCCAGTCACCCACTTCCGCTTTAAAAGGAAAAGTTACGCTTTCTTGAATGATCGAAATCCAGTTCCTTCCAATGTCAAATTCATCCGTTAAGTCTTTGGTGATATTCAGAATTCTCTGGTCCTGGTCGTCGGTATAACCTCATTGCATATAATCGCATCCTTTCAATATAAAAGGGAAGCCAGAGCGGCGTCCCCTTTAAGCTTTAGTCGGTTCCTCAGCAAAACGCACAAAATAATCCAGCGAATCCTGATTGCTCAATGACCCTTGGTTGACAACATCATGAACCGGTTTGCCCATTAGTATTTTTTTGATCGGGATTTCCAGTTTCTTGCCGTTCAGCGTTTTTGGCAGGTCCGGTGCTTCGTAAATACCGCTTGGGACATGCCGGGGCGAACAGTGAGTCCGGATCTGGCTTTTGATCGTTTTCTTCACGTCATCGTTCAGCTTTTTGCCATCCTTCATCAGAACAAACAGTGGCGTGTAGGATTCGCCATTGCCATTAGGTACATCTACAATCAGGCTGTCATGCACTTCGCTGACATGGTCGACGGCACGGTAGATTTCGCTTGTGCCGATACGGATGCCGCCGCGGTTGATAGTGGCATCGGAGCGTCCATAGATGACGCACGTATGACGGTCGGTGATTTTTAAATAATCGCCGTGCCGCCAGATTCCCGGGAATACGTCGAAATAACTATCATGCATGCGGCTGCCATCCGGGTCATTCCAAAAATAAATTGGCATGGACGGGAATGGTTCAGTCAGCACAAGCTCCCCGACTTCTTCAATCTGCGGATTTCCCTCGTCGTCATAGCTTTCGATTTTAGCACCGAGGCCGCGGCATTGCAGTTCACCCGCATAAACCGGCAAAATAGGCGAGCCAAGGGTGAATGCCGTGCAAACGTCAGTTCCGCCACTTACGGATGCAATCCACAGGTCTTTTTTCACATTGTCATAACACCACTGGAATCCTTCCGGCGGCAGCGGGGACCCGGTCGAGCTGATATTTTCAAGGTGGCTTAAATCGAATTCGTCACCAGGTTTAAAGCCGTCCTCTTTCATGCAGGAGGTAATGTAGCTCGCACTCGTTCCAAACACGGTCATCTTCGTATCCTGGGCGAATTGCCACAGCATGCGTTTATCCGGATAGCCCGGGTTGCCGTCATATAAGATAATGGTACTGCCGGTCAAAAGTCCGCCGACAAGAAAATTCCACATCATCCAGCCGGTGGTCGTGAACCAGAAGAAACGATCGTCTTTGCCAAGGTCCCCATGAAAGGTTAATGCCTTCAGGTGTTCCAGTAAAATGCCGCCCTGACTTTGCACGATTGGTTTTGGTTTGCCGGTGGTGCCCGATGAGAACAACACCCATAGCGGGTCGTTGAAATGAACGTGTTCATAGGTTAATGTTCCCGACTCAGCAACCGCATCATCCCATAAAGTGACATTTTTCAGCCGAGCGGTATCCGGATGCTCATTCAAATAAGGAATCGCGATGGTTGCTTCCAATGTCGGCAGTTCGGACTGGATATTTTCCACAACGTCAATCCGGTCAAAAACTTTCCCGCCATACCGGTAGCCGTCAACAGTTACCATGACTTTCGGTTCGATCTGTTTAAATCGGTCAATCACACTTTGCGTGCCGAAATCCGGCGAGGCGCTTGACCAGACGGCGCCAAGGCTTGCTGTAGCCAGAAACGCGACAACAGATTCATAGATATTGGCCACATAAGCCACGACACGATCGCCTTTTGTGACGCCAAGGTTTTTCAAAGTTTGCTGCAGAGCGGCCGTGTCACGGTAGAGCTTCTGCCATGTTACCTCTTGTGTCTGACGCAGTTCTGATGAATGAATAATCGCCGGCTGGCGTTTATCCCGGTCTCTGAAAATATGTTCGGTGTAATTGATGGTTGCTTCCGGAAACCATCTGGCACCAGGCATTTGATGCGACGTCAATACTGTTTCATAAGGGTCTTTCGCCTGGATGTCAAAGTATTCCCAGATTGATTCCCAGAATTTTTCCAGTTCATCGACAGACCACTTCCATAACGAATGATAGTCACTAAAGTTCAGATTTTTATGTTCGCTTAACCAGTTCATATAATCATAGATTTGTGATTGCTTTTTCCGCTTTTCGGTCGGCTCCCATAACAGGGTACCTTCTTTTATTTCACTCAAAATCATGGACCTCCTTATACTAACGCTTATGTCCATTATATGTAACCGTTTTCCGTGTGTAAAGGTATCCATGTTTGATAAATTTTCTGATTATTACAAGTCGGGGTATTCGGGGCCCAATGAATGAAAAAACGCTCCGATAAGATCAGTTTCCGGAGCGTTATAACGAATGATTCGTACATACTTTTATATCGCTGCTATACTGCTATTTACTATTTCGGTCATGCTCAGCAAATTTCACAAAGGTCAATTCATCTTCAACCAGCCCGCACGAACCGCATTGAATTCGGTATGCTGGTCCGCTATAGGTCATATGAAATACTTCTGGCTGCTCATCCGTATAGTCATTCAAAACGTCGCCGGTCTGCGGGTCTAATTTCACAGGCTTGGCAACCTGTTCAATAATATTAAACCGCGAACGATTTGTTTTGCAATTAGGACAAAGGTATTGCTCTGTCATATCAGCCACCTCCAGCTCTTATTTTTCCGTAATTGCAGAATTCTATTCAAGAGGCGCCACATATGGAGGAACCAATATTTATTTGATTTTATAGAGGATTCTGAATATTTATGGTAAAATTAAAGTGGCATCTGTGAGGAACTATGCAAACGGACCACTTAATGGGATAACCCGGTAACGTCATGCAGTTCAATGGATTGGGGAGCGGTGTATGAAAAGGGATATTCGTTTTTCAGAAAAACTTCTGGTTTTTGGGTATGCCTATATTTTTCTATTCATGATCGTACAGGACTTGATTCCGCTTGGGACATTAAATGATGTGGAGGCTATTGCTTCGTTACAGTCCTTTAGTGAAACATTGGCTGTAACAGCGGTTGGCGTCGTGCAGATATTACTTCTAATGGGCGGGATACTGTTTTTTATAGGGAAAAGATACCCTGTTTTAATAAGAATTTGGCTGATTGTTCATCCATCATGTATCTTCCTGGGTGCACTTGTGGCTTGGTGGATTCCGTATTTATTTGGGATTGGTGTGGAAGAAAGGGCAACAAGATACAATGCGATGTTCGGCGATACTCATGCATTCCTGCCTGTCATGAATGGAATAGTTCCGAATACGCTCCACACGACTTTTCATTTTGTATTATTTGTTTGCATCATGTTAACAGTTTATATATTTGTGACAGGTCATAAAAGGACAGGTACAATCAATAAATCAGCACTTGCTGGTCGAAAAAATGTAAACTGATAGTGGAATGAATTAATCATAGAGTACGATTGAAACGTGATGCTGATTAAGTAAACGGGCAATATAGATATTGTGAAGAGAACATGCTGCCCTTAAATTTTTGATATTCGTGCTAAAATACTCAAGGCAAATGTGGTGACCAAAATGGCGCGAAATGGTAGGGTTTTCAATTACTAATCTGTGGCAGATGAATTGAACATTGATCCAATAGTGACCAGAAGAATTATTGATGAAACACGAGATGGAAGTGAAAAGGATGAAGAAGGTAGTGTTACTCAGCAAGCAAGTTTAACTTTTGACCCATATCTTCAAAATGGAGTTTTGGCACTGGGGATGGTTGAACAAGGTGGAAAAAGAGAAGTCAAATTGGATATACACGATCAACCGAATTTCCCCATTACTAATATCGCTGAAAAGTTAATCGAATTGGAAGATGCGCCCAAAGAAGAAAAAGATGCCTATATCGAGGAACTGAAAGAAAATGAAGCACTTGGCCATAACCGGATAAGAGTGGTAAAAAACCGTGACGGCGAAGCGGAAATAAAATTGTCCGATAGCAAAGGTAATCCTCGTATTCGTTTAGCAGTCGATGTTAATGATATACCGAAAATTGAATTTCTTGATCAGGAAGGTGAAATGGTCAGCAGTTTCCCGTAGAAGCATTGATTAAGTGGAACAAATACGAGGATGTTGATGTATATGGATTAAATAATCGTGCTTTTATATTTAAAAGGGGTGAATCGATGAAGCGTTTGCTGATTTCTCTTGGTATCAGTATGACAATAATTTTTGGCGTTGGATTTCTTATTCGTTTTGTGCGGGATTCGGACTTTTATATTGCTCAATTTATCGGTGGCATAATAGGAATTATTATTTTAATTATAGGGGTATTTATTAAGGGTACGATTAAGTGGGATGATAATTCCTTTTAGTAAATTCTGGAAGAAACATCATTTATATCAGAAGCAAGAAGAGAGCAAATTATTAAGGCTGCGATTGAGGCATTGGATGACATTGGTTATGTAAATATGAGTTTAGCTAAGATAGCGAAAAAGGCAAAGGTTAGCACTGGTTTAATTTCCTATCACTTTGAGGATAAGGAGGATGTGCTGAACCACACGCTGGACTATTTACTAAAAAAACAATTTGAATACATTAAAGAGAGGGTTTCAAAAGAAGGATCCGCATATGATCAACTGATAGGCTATATTGATGCGTCCTTAGCTTATCAAGGCACCCATAGCATCAATAATGTCGCATTAATTGAGATCATTTTTAATGCACGCACACCGGATAATATCCCGTATTATAAGTTATCAGGTGATGAGGAGGATCCATTGTATACCTATTTAGAGGGGATTTTAAGTCATGGCATCAAAACAAAAGAGTTTTCTGAGGTTGAGCCAAAGAACGTTTCTATCATGATACAAGGAGCTATTGCTGAAAGTATGCTCATAAATGGGAAGCAATTTAACTTAGAAGCTTACAAGAATGATTTGGTAAAAATGGTAACAAAGATGGTTAAATAGTGAAATAAGTAAAAGAAGAACAACTTTCAGCAGCTAATTAATATTACCTGGAATAAAATTTGGCCAGTGTTGACAGCACAAGCCATAAAACTGCACCGACTGCAAGAAAAAGGAGAAAAATTTTAAATGCATCAAATACAGAAGCAATTGTGAACCATCCACTAAACAACAGAATTGGATAGACTGTTATGAGCATTATTAAAAAATGAATACCGCTTTGCTTGGTGAAGCCCCAATGGTCTATATTATAAATGACAGTTGTCGCGCCAACAAAAAAGGTAATTAAGCCGGCTGTAAATGTTCCTTTAGCATCCGAATAGTTCGCTTGAAAGTACAGTGACAAGGCAATCCCACCCATAATAATGAGCGGTATTGCCCCTCGTAAAAGAGCTTGTATAAACAGCATTTCGACACCTCCTTATTGACAGCGTACATTTCATTTATGTTCCCTGGCGCTAAATCGTCCCGGCTCTTGGAGGTCATTTTCTCGGCAAATTCGCATTCATCGATTCTTCCACTTTTTTGTAATACAAATAATAGCCGGTCCAGAACACCGCATAAATGAATATGAAGAACAAACTGGTTCCAATTATGGCTGCTGCTGTTAATGGAATCCACCCAGCAGACAGGGCAATGATAAAGTAAAAAACAATCGACATGATGAAATGAACTACTGTTTGCTTCAATAGACTCAAGCTGTTTTCGGTAAAAATCAGTGAAGACAACCCAAAATAGATCCCGATGATAAAGGAGCAGAGCATATAAAGCCATATTTGTGAAACGGGGGCTTCTGTATTCGTATACTTTAAAACTGTCAGGGCAATGAATGTAATAATACCGCCATAGGCTATCCCAATCATGCTTCGTTTAATTGCTTCAACGATCATTCGATTTCCCTCCCATCGCCAATCTGTCTTTGATTGGGGTCACATATTTTCGTGTGATATATTCTTTATTTCCGGAGTGGAAGTAGACGCACAGATTTCCATTAAACGATAATTCAAAACGCTCAATCTGATTCAAATTGCCAATGACGGATTTGGAAAAGCGCATGAAGTCATAAGGGGCCAATACGTCTGCCACTTCATAAAGCTTCATGCGTATTTCCACATGCCGATTGCTCATACAAGCAAAGACCCGCCTTTTTTCAGCATATACGTAATCGATCTGGTTTGGATCAAGCAAAACGGTTTGATCGGATTCGATCCCGAACAAACGCTGTCTGTTTTTTCGTTTAATAATGGCTGTGATCTCTTCCAGTTCCTCAGACCATTCACTTGCTTTAATCGTGATCGACGGCTCTGTGTGTTTCTCATCAATATCAATGTTCACCTTCATTCTCATTCCCCCAGTTTCGTCTGTCCCACATGAAATAGCCAAAAACGGCAGCCGACTGTCCGGCTCTGACTAAAAGCTTTTCCGATGATTGACGTTTCACACTAACCCTTTGCCCGTTTCAGGAAATTGGGATAACACAAGAGCGCTAAGATAAATCCTGCCAGACCAAATCCCAGAAGAATGAGGGAGGTCTGTAAAAGATCAGCATATCCAATCGTTCCAGCCATCGCATCCTGAAAAGCCTGGTGTGCCCAGTACTGCGGCAAAAGTGCGCTGATAGTCTGCAGAATATCCGGCATCATGTCAACAGGCATCCAGAGTCCGCCAAGCACCGCACCACCCAAAGCGATCACTTGGGTCAGGGCGATCCCCATATTATTGGTTTTGACCGCAACAGCCAGCGCTAATCCCAGTCCCGTAACCATAAACGTCAGGAAAACCGACAAAATCAGCAAATACACTGGTTGCTCGAGTGGAATATCATAGACAACTTTCCCGAATAACAGCAGGATTACAATTTGCATCATGACAATGTACATATAAGGCAGCCATTTGCCCAGTAAAAATAAATATGGTTGACTCGGTGTGCTGGCAACTCTGGCAACCATGCCCGTGTTCCCGTCCTTTATAAATGATTCGGTCATTGATATCATAATAAAGAAAACAAACATGATTGTATACCCCGGCACGATTGATAAAACCACTTGACGGCTTTCTGTTTCGCCCGTTCCAGAAGTGAAAACCGCGATAAATAAAACGGTAAAAACGATTGGCAGAATCAGTGTCCAGAATATAAGCCCCCGGTCCTGAAGATTTTTCTTCATTTCCAACTTGGTGATGGCATTCATTTATTGGCACTCCCTTCGATTTAATCCCGCAGCTGACTGCCTGTCAGCGAAAAGAAAACATCCTCCAGACGCGGCTTGACAAGCTCCAGTCGGTCAGGTTCCAAATTGCTTTTCCTGCAAAAAGTGAGGATATTTTCCATGGCCTCAAGTGGGTCGTTGGTTGTTATTAAATGGCCACCGCTCATGTTCATGACAGAACCGCATTGACCGATCCCCTCAGGCAGACAGTTTTCCCCTTTGACATAAACGGACGGGACAGCATGTTTTTGCAGTAAACGGTCAATCGATCCATTTTTCACTATTTTGCCCTGATCCATAAAAGCCGCTTCATTACATAGCTGTTCGATTTCTTCCATGTAATGGCTGGCATAAATGATCGTACGGCCGCCTTGTTTAAACTGTTCAATCATCTGAAAAATGTACCGGCGTGATTGCGGGTCAATGCCTACAGTCGGTTCATCCATGATGATCAAATTCGGTTTGTGCATGATCGCACAGCCAATATTCAACCGCCGCTTCATGCCTCCTGAAAACGTCTGTACCTTGTCTTTTCCGCGTTCAGTCAATCCGACTTCGGATAAAACTTCATCAGTGCGGCGTTTTAACGCTGTACCAAGCAAGCCGTAAAGTTTTCCAAAAAAGTTTAAATTATCGCGTGCCGACACCGTTTCCTCCAAAGCAATCTCCTGAGGGACATAACCGATCCGAAGCTTGTTATGGGAAAAATGAACCTCACCGTCGAAATCCTTAATGACCGATGCGATAATTTTGATTAATGTTGATTTGCCCGCCCCGTTTGGACCAACCAGTCCGTAACAAGTTCCTGCTGGGATATTCAATGAAACATTTGACAGTGCCTGGTCATCAGCATAGTACTTATCAATGTTGTTTATCGTCAGCAATACATACACCTGCCTTTTACTGTTGATTCGATTATGGCAAAAAACTGCTATTATTACACTGGAAAATGGATAACACGCTGAATTTAGTGATTGACATAGCAGAAATCATGTATATAAAAAACACCACCCGTTTGATGAGTGATGTTTCAGTAAAATATCAAGTTTCGCAAAGCTCCCAAAGAAGGTTATGATAGCCAACGCTTGATTTTGCCAAAGAGGGATTCACTTGCTTCAGCTTTTTCTTCCGTCGTTTCATCCGCCTCGTCATCGATAAAAATGTGTTTTTTTTCAATTGCATAATCATACGTCAGCACTGCACCGATGTCTGTATCGGCGTCTTCGTTGGTGACTTCGGTGTAAGGAATATTGTACTTGTTGGCCAAGGCTTTTTCTTCTTTCAAAAATTTATGTGATACATCACCGTTTATCAGCAGTTTGGCCTCTTGATTGGCTTTCATGGCTTTATCAAGCTCATCGAGTCCTTTATCCGACATGATCTGGCCTTTTGTGAGCGCAATGACAATGCGTTCCCTGATCGTCCCCAGAAATTGTTTCCGTTCTGAGGGTTTCGTTTGCCGGGAGCCATAAATGCCTTCTGTCAGATAGTCATCCACATTCTTTGTCCCCATGCTGTCACATCCTCGTTGGATAGTCATATGGTTATTGTATCGGATGAGCCGCCGTCACGCAAAGAAGTGCCCCGGGTGTTCGGGGCACTTCTCTTTAGGATTCCCTGTCTTTTGCACGTTTTTGTGCTGCACGTCTTCTGACTTGAGCTATTTTATCATGGTGGTCACCAAATTCTTCGGAAAACTCAACATCCTTGCTTTCCGTTATCGCATATTTCGGTGTTTGCGCCAGACGGGCTCTTCCCCGCCGACTCGTGCGATGTTCATCTCTGCCCATTCAGTCCACCTCATTTTAAAATGGCTTCTTCGTTAGTATGAGCAGATAACAACCATCTTATCCCGTTCAAGGATCGTAACCCGCCAAAGTACGGAGGCTATTAACGTCGGTCCCCACCAAACAGATTATATAATCCCCCGGCAATACTGCCTTCACCTTTATCAGATCCGCCTTCCTGAGGAGCTGAAGCAAACACCCTGCTTGCCAGACGGCTGAATGGCAGTGACTGCACCCAGACGGTTCCAGGTCCGCGGAGTGTCGCGAAAAATAAGCCTTCACCGCCGAATAGCGCCGTCTTGACACCGCCGACAAACGCGACATCATAATGGATATCTTGTGTCATCGCAACCAGACAGCCGGTGTCCACCCGCAATGTCTCACCGGGCGCGAGTTCCTTTTTAACCATCGTTCCACCTGCATGGACAAACGCCATGCCATCGCCTTCGAGTTTTTGCATGATGAACCCTTCACCGCCAAAAAAGCCTGTCCCGATCTTTTTCTGAAATTCAACGCCAACAGATACGCCTTTTGCAGCAGCTAAAAAAGCATCTTTCTGACAAACAAGCTTCCCATTCAGCTCACTTAAGTCCATTGGCATAATTTTTCCAGGATAGGGGGAAGCGAACGATACGTGCTTTTTGCCGGTTCCTTCATTTGTGAAGGTCGTCATAAACAGGCTTTCCCCGGTAATGACGCGTTTTCCGGCGCCGAGCAGTTTTCCCATCAGACCGCTTCCCTGATTGGCCGATCCGTCACCAAAGATTGTTTCCATCCGGATCTCATCGTCCATCATCATCAGACTGCCTGCCTCGGCAATCACTGTTTCTTGCGGGTCGAGTTCAACCTCGACGAATTGCATGTCATCTCCGTGGAGTTTGTAATCAATTTCGTGGTTATTCAATTTTTCCCATCCCCTTTTCGTTGTTATCCAAGTAATACGTGGAAAATCCTGAAAAGATTCACCTGTACCTGCAAATAATTATATGTCTTCTTTCATATACTACAACCGTATCCTTATGTATAAAAAACACGTGAACATTTTTTGTTAGGAGGAATTCGATGCCACTCAATATGACCCAGAAATTGATTCAAGACCATCTGGCAGCCGGTGAAATGACGCCGGGTGAAGAGATTGGCTTAAAAATTGACCAGACGCTGACACAGGATGCGACCGGAACACTGGTGATGCTTGAATTGGAGGCAATGGAACTCAGCCGGGCAAAAACGGAAGCATCCGCGCAATATGTCGATCACAACCTGATTCAGGAGGACAGTAAGAATCCTGATGACCATTTGTTCTTGCAAAGTGCAACACGACGATTCGGCCTGCATTTTTCCAGACCAGGAAATGGTGTGAGTCACCCCGTACATATGCAGCGATTGGCTAAGCCGGGCAAAACACTGCTTGGATCTGACAGTCACACGTGTGCTAACGGCTGTATGGGCATGCTTGCAATGGGGGCAGGCGGGATCGATGTGGCGATGGCGATTGCCGGTGAACCGTTTTATGTCAAAATGCCAAAAGTGTGGGGCGTTAAGCTGACCGGAAAGCTTCCCGAATGGGTCAGTGCGAAAGACGTCATTCTGGAGCTTCTGCGCAGACACGATGTGAAAGGCGGGGTCGGGTACGTCATCGAGTATTTTGGCGATGGCCTTGAGCATTTAAGCGCCATGGATCGTCATGTCATTGCCAATATGGGCGCGGAACTTGGAGCGACAGGGACGGTTTTCCCATCGGATAAAGAGGTCAAACGCTTTTTAAAGGCTCAGGATCGTGAAGATGACTGGGTCGAGTTGGCAGCAGATAAAGACGCGACGTATGATGTTTTGGAGGAAGTCGATCTGTCGGAACTGGAACCGTTGATTGCCAAGCCATCCAGTCCGGGGAACGTGGTCACCGTTCGGGATCTGGCTGGTACACCAATTTACCAATCATATGTCGGATCGTCCGCCAACCCTGGTTACCGTGATTTTGCTATGGCTGCGGAAATTGTCAACGGCGAGCACATTGCCGATGGGGTGTCGTTCGATATAAACCCAACATCCCGCCAAATGCTGACTGACTTAGTCAAGGAAAGTCACATTGCCAGTCTGCTTCAAGCCGGATCCCGAATGCATCAGGCCGGTTGCAATGGCTGTATCGGTATGGGGCAGGCGCCGGCTACCGGACGAAACAGCTTGCGTACAACACCGAGGAATTTTCCCGGACGCTCTGGAACACGTGAGGACAGCGTTTTTCTCTGCAGTCCGGAAACAGCAGCAGCGTCTGCATTGACAGGGAAGATTACCGATCCGCGCACGCTTGAGAAGGATTTTCCAAAAATTAAGGAGCCAAAACACGCTGAAGCAAATATGGATCTACTGGATAAACCACTCCCATACGAACAGGCGAAAGAGGTTGAATTGCAAAAGGGACCGAACATCGCATCCATTCCAAAGATGGATGAAATGGCCGATCACATGGAATTGCCAGTTCTCTTGAAAATGGGGGATAATATATCAACTGATGAAATTCTCGCTGGCGGGGCGCGTGTACTGCCATACCGAAGCAATTTGCCGGAAATCAGTAAATTTACGTTCGAGATCATTGACGATACGTACTACAAACGTGGAAAGGCAACGGTAGAGAATGGCGGCCACGCGATTGTCGGCGGCTTTAACTACGGGCAAGGATCCAGCCGTGAGCATGCCGCACTTGCACCACGGTATTTAGGCCTACGGGTGGCGCTGGTGAAAGATTTTGCCCGGATTCATTGGCAAAACCTTGTGAACTTCGGTGTACTGCCACTGACATTTGTTAATGAAACAGATTACGATTTACTCTCAGCCGGTGATGTTCTGGTGCTTTCGGATTTACGGAATAAAATTCAGCAGGGGAATGAATTTTCAATTGATGTAAAAGATAAGAATGAACAAATCAATGTACAACACAGTCTTTCCGAGCGCCAAATCGAGATTATGTTGAAAGGCGGTATTATAAACTGGGCAAAAGACCGGCAACAGATAGGAGGGTGAAAAGTGGCACGCGAAGATACATGTAAGGCCTGTGAAGGAGCAGGCATACTTGCAGACGATGAGGGCTGGCAATATCAGTGTAGCGTATGCGGCGGGGATGGAACATACGATATTGATGATATCTCCAGGCCGGCCCGCGTCATGTCTGTTGACGAAAATAACCGGCTCCTGGATTAATAAAACTGCCTGTTCGCTGATGGCGAGCAGGCAGTTTTTATTTGACTTTCGAATGTACGGATTTAAAAAACGCCAAAGTTCGGGCCAGAAACGCTAAAGTCTATTTCAAAAACCTGCCCACTGTATGTTGCTTCTAAAAAATGAAGGAATCGGCTGTTACGCCGATTCCAATCAATCTGACCTCTAAATGCCCGCTTCCACTTAATGCGGCATCGTTCCAGGAGTCGGAGCATAGCTTTGCTGGAATGCCTGCATATCCTGTGGCTGCAGTTGCGGGACTTGATAATATTGATTTTTGTTTTGATAAAGGAATACTTCATAGGCCATTTCAATTAAGTTCGGAACACTGTCTGCCAGCACACGCCGCATAACGGGGTTGGTCATTTCCAGTGAGGCATTCGTAAATGCTGATGCAGCTGACTTTAAAGACGCCATCATAAAACCTGAAATGCATTGATCATTTAGTTCATTGGTTGATTGAATAGGTGTTTTCGGCTGTGCCGGTGGTTGCATACCATACATCACGTTGTTGTTCTGATCCATTTTGTAGGATTGGGTATCAACAGCCGGATCCTGTCCGGATTGAAACGTGTCGACAATCGTATTGTAAAGCTGGCTGCTAAATGCCCGATGTTTCTGTGACATCGTTTGCAACTCCGGATCCTGGATGTACTGTTCATAAAGTACACATTGGTCCATTGCACCGGTAAGGGATGATAACGCTTCGTGTGCATCAAACATATCATGACCGCCGTAATGCCGTTGTGGTGGCAGTTGCGTCGTGTCCGTGAAATTTTGCTGTTGGTTTTGCATCAACATAACCTCCTAAAAGTATTCACTGTTATTTTGGGATAAAAGGAATGCATTATGTATCAACGGCCGATTTGTTTATTGCCATTTTTTATAAGATGCGTGGTGTTTTGCACCGCGTATACGACGGTGCAAAACACCAAATCGCGCGACGATCCCACCAAATCAAGCGAGAATGGTTTTCCTCCTATATCTATAATCGAAGCAAATGTAATAAGTGGGGCATGAAAAAGAAAAAATTTTCAACTCAGAATGCCCCTTTTTTCAAACTGTATTCGATTGTAATAGTAAGAACGGGACGGCAAATTCGGGGGGATAAAACTTGGTGTAAATTTCGGTAAACGACTTTATTAAACAATGTTGAATAGGTATAATTTAAAATTATGAAGATATGGCCTTTATTCAAGGCCTTGTATCACTTTTCAGCGACAAGGAGTTGTTAGGCATTGTCTGAACAGGGTCAAAAGGAAAATATCGAAGTATGGGAAGACCTGGTCCATATTAAGGATCTGGTGATAAGTCTGATCATTTGCAGTGTGACTTCACTTGGCGGGTATCTGATTGCGCCGGAAGATCAGCAGCCGCTTATTTTCGGGCTAATCGGCGCTGTATTAGGCTTTGTGATCAGCGCGTCGATCATTAAACCAAAACGAACGTTCAGTTATATGGATGAGGAGTAGGCATTATGGATGTTATTTTAATTGTACAGATGGTTGGAATAGCGATTTTTGGCGCAGCATTATATACGATCATTGGGATTGCGCCCGGTACAGATGAAACGGCTGTGCTGGCACCGGTGACGCTTGTTCTTGTGATTGCCGGTTTGGAACCGATTCTCGTTTTAACATTTTTCATCGCCGCCATTGTTGCGAAAAAACTGACGGACTCCATTCCGGTGGCAGTTGCGGGTATTCCGGGCGGTGTTATGTCCGCCCCGATGGTCGAACATGCCATGGTATTAAAAAAATACGGTATGCCTGATGTGAGTATCCGCAAAATGGCCTCGGGTTCGGTCATTGGAACCATCATTTCCGTCCCTCTGAGTCTGCTTCTGGCAACGGCACTGGTACCGCTCGCTGATGTGATTGAGCAGTATTCAAGTCAGATATTCTTCTTTGGAGCCATTTTTCTGGCATTGATGACGAAAAATCGTTGGTTTGCCGTGTTGTCGATTGTGCCATTTGCATTCGTCATCCAAGGGCTCCGGAATTTATATTGGGAACTTGATATTGTACCGGAAGATACGACCGTCTTTACGTCATTTTTCCTTGGCATTACCATCGGACCGGTTATTTTGAAATTATTTGAACTGCTGAATCGCCGCAAACGAAGAAACCTGCCGCGTTACGGTACGAAAGAAATAACCATGCGAAAAACAAAGACGGACAAAGGCTTTCCGAACCCGTTCAAAATTTTGGATAAAAATGAAACGATCTCAAGTGCTGTTAGTTCGGTATTTGGGGTTGTCACCTTCTTCATGAGTCCGGTGGGTATGACAATCTTTCTCGGTGAAATGATCGCCAGCCGCATCAAGGATCCGGTGAAGCGGGCCGCCCGGGCTATTTCCAGCATGGACGGACTGACGAATGCGGCGTATCTTGCCGGTACGCTGGTTCCGCTGATTGCGATTGGCTATCCGCTTTCCCCGACTGCACTGGGTCCAGGACATGCTTTATTCAACGCACCACCAGTTTTCACCTATGAACATAATTTGCATCATATCTTATCATTGAACGACTTTGTGGCAGCGACGGTGATAGGTGCTGTGATTGCTATCAGTATTACCTTTTTTATTACGATCAAATATGCTCAACAGATATGCGCATTTGTTTTTAAATATATTCCACATGAGGCTATGCTTGGTCTGTTTTTTGGACTTGTGATGATGCTTGCGTATATGGATGCAGGTGTACTGAACATCGCTGGTGTCCTCGTGATCGGTCTGTTGGCTGGATTCCTGCATCGCAAAGGTGTCAATTATGGTGTGCAATTCATGACATTGTATGCAGCCCCGTGGCTTGTGGGATTGATATTTTAACTGGGTCTATTGGCGATTTGAAACCTTCCGTCGGCCTTCTCCGTAGTACCGGCAGATAAGAGGAGGATTCCCATGAAAAGACACGCCGGTATTCTATGGTTATTGATTATCTTAACGGCTGCTGCCGGTTGCAGTGATGATAAAGAAAATAAGGATGGTGCAGCTATGAATGGCAAATGGTCAGGATCTATTGACGTACCAAATCAACCACTTGAAGTTATCGTAAATTTAAACAATGATGACGGATGGACCGGAACCATCAGCATTCCGATCCAAGGACTTAAGGATTATCCACTCTCTTCTGTGACTGTTGACGGACGAGAAGTTACGATTTTTATGGAAATACAGGGGACTCAGATTTCATTTGCTGGTGAGTTAGAAGATGACGTGATGGAAGGTGACTTTAGCCAGCATGGGCAGACCTTTCCGTTTAAGTTAACAAAAGGCGGCCCTGTTGATGAAAATGAGGATGATTTATTACGTGTGAAAACGGATAGAGGGGCCCTTTATGGTGAACTGGAAAAACCAGATGGAGAAGGGCCTTTTCCAGTTATGCTGATTATTCCCGGATCAGGAGCGACTGACCGCAATGGCAATTCAGGCGGTGCCCAAGGAGGGCATAACAACCTGAAAATGCTCGCTGAAGGCCTGGCCGAGCAGGGAATAGCCAGTGTGCGTTATGATAAACGCGGTGTCGGAAAAAATCTGGAGGCAGCCATTCCGGAAAATGAACTACGGTTTGATCAATTTGTGAATGATGCAGTGAAATGGACGGAACTGCTGGACCAGAAAGAAGGCTATTCGAACGTTGGTATCATGGGGCACAGCCAAGGTTCATTAGTTGGCATGCTGGCGGCGCAACAAGGGCAAGTTGATGCGTTTATTTCGCTTGCCGGAGCTGGCCATTCGATTGATCGAGTGCTCTATGATCAGCTGGAATCACAATTGTCCGGCGATTTGCTGCAGGAAGCTGAGACGATTCTGGAAAAACTGAAGCAGGGTGAAACGGTACAGAATGTGAGCCAGGAACTGCAAAGCGTGTTCCGTCCATCTGTTCAGAATTTTTTAGGATCGTGGATGCAGTATAATCCCAGTAACGAAATAGCTGAACTGGACGTACCGGCACTGATTGTGAATGGTGGCCGTGATCTTCAGGTGCCGGTCAGTGAAGCGGAGTTGCTGCATGAGTCAAAGCCGGATGCCGAGCTTTTAATGTTTGAAAAGATGAACCACGTGCTGAAAGAGGCACCGGATAATGAAGCAGGTAATCTCGAGACATACAGCAATCCGGATCTTCCATTGGCGGAAGGACTGCAGGCGGGAATGGTGGACTTTTTAAAGGAAAATGATTTTTTGGAATAAGTGGGTGAAATTCTGTTCTAAGTCTGGCAAAGAGGTTTGAAGCATAGATTTTGCCAAGCCATTTTTCAAATTTCATCGGCAGGTTCTGGCTGAAAATTAAATTTCATCTATTCGTTTTATTGCACCATTTCCAGTATAATGGAGACAAAAGTGAGGACAAATGTGTGTTGATGAAGTTGGTTGGGGATGACGACCAGGTTAATCTGAGTCATGAATCACATTGCTAGAGAGAGGGGAGTGCAGATAATGGAAGATAAACAGCCAATTCAATTGGATGAGCGTATTCACTTAATCGATGGGTTTGATTTGGGTGTCCCGGAGCGTACCGGTACATATGTAATTGATGAAGATGAGCTGACACTGATTGAAACCGGTCCGAGTCCGTCGGTGAAATATATTAAAAAAGGGCTCGATGACCTCGGTTTTTCTCTGGATCAGGTGGCCTATATTATCGTGACGCATGTGCATCTTGATCATGCGGGCGGAGCCGGGCTGTTATTGCAGGAATGTCCGAATGCAACAGTCGTTGTGCATCCAAAAGGAGCCAGACACTTGATGAACCCGAAAAAACTGGCTGCAGGAGCAAGAGGCGTCTACGGTGACAGTTTCAGTGAACTGTTTGATCCAATTGTTCCAGTGCCGGAAGACCGCCTGATTGTAAAACATGACGGTGAAACACTAAAAATTGGTGATCAATGCACATTGGAATTTTTAGATACCCCTGGACATGCCAGACACCATTTCAGCATTTATGATCCCATCAGTAATGGCCTGTTCACCGGTGATACGGTTGGTGTCCGATATCAGCAGCTGATTGATGCGGGCGTTGATTTCTTCTTACCATCGACCTCGCCGAACCATTTTGATCCGAATGCCATGCACGACTCCATTGAGCGTATTCGCGCTATGAATTTGAACAAAATTTATTACGGGCATTTCGGCATGACTGAGGATGTTAGTCAAGCGCTTGATCAAGTGGCGGAATGGCTGGACATTTTCGTTGGAATTGGTGAAGAGGCTGTAGCGGAAGGGAAAGGTTATGATGTCTTGGCATCACGCATGCTGGAGCAGGTCAAAGGGGACTTGTCGATTAAAGGACTGCGGACCGACCATGATGCCTACGTCGTGCTGAATTTGGATATGCAGGTATGTGCCCTTGGCATGATTGATTATTTCAAGAAACTGAAGCAATGAAAAACTGCCTGTCCTATTCGGTGGCAGGCAGTTTTCAGCTTATCCATTTTTTGATGATGTGGTCAACTTGGGCTTTTTTGGCTGCGTCCAATAAATAATCCAAATCCATAATGTCTGGATCACTCCGGTGGATTTGAAACATTCTATACCCGAAAATCCTCAAATGAGGAACAACACGCAACAGATATGTGGCCCAAGTTCTCACAAACCCGTCTCAAATTCACAATTCTTTGGCTCAAATGTTCACAAATACTTTATGACTTCCCATCTTCGGTTTTCATAAACGTCAGCAAACCAAAAAACACAAAGCTTAGCAGTAAAATCGAGCCGCCAACAATGAAGAAGACGGTCACAAACCCGTCGGCGAGGTCAAACGGACGAACATAGTAGAGCCACATGCCAGCGGTCAGGCCGATTGCACCGACAATTGCGGACCAGACATGCAATGTGGCGATGATTGTTTTGGCGGGAGTGAAAATTTTGTAATAGACAGCCCAGGCGAATAGTGTCAGCCAGCCGACAACCAGAATATGAGCGTGCACGGTTTTGAATGCCAGGCTGCCGGCACCGGCCATGTGTGATCCGATAAAAGCACCAATTACGGCGAAAATGGCAGCAAATCTGAGTAGAACTTTACTGTACCTTTCCACTTCAACTCTCTCCCCTTTCCCTGATAAATGCAACATCCATCTTAAGTGTACGGTCTGTATATGAACAGAAGATGAACATCCTATTTCAATTCATGCATCCTTCAACGACTTTGTCCGCTGCGGGTACATGTCAGAAAGGACATCTTCAATTCTTTCAGCCGCATCCTTCATATCGGCAGCGTTAATGGTTTTGGTTTTGTCTGGCGGATATTTCCCGGCCATATGCTCATACCGCGGGTCGTAATAATAGTCGAGCAACAGGTGGATCGCCTGCTTATAGTTTTCCTCTTTCAAATCCTCATGTATCTGTTTGGCAACTGGTGTATGGATGCGTTTTTGGATACGTTCGAATGCTTCAACGAATTGGTCGGGGTGGTTCCAGGGTTGATAGTCATCTAAAATGTTCAGGATCCGCTGTTCCACTGGTAAGTCGATAAACAGCTGCATGCTTTGTTCTTTTTTCTTAAACAAAAACTCGGGCATCGTCACTTTACCAATACGTTTACTTTCACCTTCCATCAAAACAAACGGGGCGTCGTGAAACATGTGCATAGCCTGTACAAGCTGTGATTCAAATTCTTTTTGGATAGTGGGCTCAAGTCCGATATGACCGAAAATGGAGCCTCTGTGCCCAGCCATGCCTTCCAGGTCGATTATCGGATAGCCGTTCTCGGCCAGCTGATGCAAAAGTTTTGTTTTGCCTGTGCCGGTGTTGCCGTTCAAGACAATGATATCAGGCGGGAAATCGGCTGTTTCGAGCTCGCTGACAATCCATTGCCGGTAAGCACGAACGCCGCCCTGGAGACGGTTGACGTCGAGCCCCATTAAGTCAACAAGCGTTGCGGCCGTTTTGCTCCGCATACCGCCACGCCAGCAGAAAACGGTTTTCGGGGTGTCAATCTCGCGGAACTTGGCAATGAAGTCAGGCAGTTTGGCCGACATGATTTCCAAACCGCGCGCCTTGGCGGCTTCTTTGCCGACCTGTTTATAAAGCGTGCCGACTTCCGCACGCTCGTCGTTGGAAAATACGGGGATGTTGATGCTCCCCGGTATAGTCGTTTCGTTATACTCTTGAGGGGAGCGGACATCAATAATGGTATGGTTTTCGCTGTGCTGTCTTTCCAATAATTCTTTCAAGGTTATATCTTGAAACATGTCAACATCACTTCCTGACTATTCGACTGTGATATATCCATTGTTGCCATCTGCTATGTCCCCTATAATCGCTGCTTCCACACCCTTACGCTGTAAGTCTGTTAAGAGTGCTTCGGCATCGCGGCCGTCTGCTGATAGGAGCAATCCGCCTGATGTAACCGCATCGCACAAAATATATTGATCAAGCTGGTCGCGGCTTTCCGGAAATGTCACGCTATTTTTGACATGGTTAAAGTTATTTTTCGTGCCGCCTGGCATCACACCGGAGTCAGCCAATTCCTTTACCCGTGGCAGGACGGGGACCGATTTGGCATCAATCCGTACTTCCACATTACTGCCGGCTGCGATTTCCGATGCATGACCGAGAAGCCCGAATCCGGTGACGTCAGTACTGGCATTGACATTGAAACCGTTCATCGTTTCAGATGCTGTTTTGTTTAACGTTGTCATGACCTGTGTTACTTGGTCAATTTCATCTTGTTCAAGCAGACCTTTTTTTAGAGCTGAGCTCATGATGCCGACACCGATTGGTTTTGTCAAAATCAGCTTGTCCCCTGGCTTGGCACCTGTATTTGTTCGAATATCATCGGGATGAACGGTTCCGGTCACAGCTAGTCCGAATTTTGGTTCCTGGTCATCAATGGAATGGCCGCCGACAAGCGAGACGCCTGCTTCATCCAGTTTATCGCCGGCGCCACGGAGGATGTCTGCCAATATGCTTTCATCAAGAGTGGAAATGGGAAAGGCCACGATATTCAATGCGGTGATGGGGGTTCCGCCCATGGCATATACGTCACTAAGAGCATTGGTGGCCGCCACCTGACCGAATGCGTACGGATCATCGACGATCGGAGTAAAAAAATCAACTGTTTGTACAAGTGCAAGATCATCGGTTAATCGATAAACTCCAGCATCGTCACTTGTATCCAATCCGACAAGCAAATTCGGGTTTGGGGTCTTTTGCTTTGGAAGCGAGCGAAGCACATTTTCCAAGTCAGCAGGGCCAATTTTGCACCCGCATCCACCCTTTGAAGACAGGGAAGTCAGTTTAACGGCATTTGCCATATCAATCAAATCCTTTCAGCAAATTCATAACATCTATTTTATCATAACCACAATAGATATGTCTTTTTATGATACGAAAGATGAACTTGGGGTCAGTTGTTGACTTGTTGATGTATTAATCATATAATACACTACATAGGATGTATTAGGCACTTAATACACATTTTTTTGCCTGGTTTGTATTAATCGATTAATACACTTGTTTCCATCTGAACTGACTGGGAGATGTGATTATGAATGTAACATTTAACAAACGGGATCCGGTCTATGTGCAGGTCATCCGTCATTTTAAGGAACAGATCGCGACCGGTACATTTGAGCCAGGGCAGGAAATTCCCTCACGGCGGGAGCTGGCCAATCGGCTGAAAATAAATCCAAATACCGCACAGCGGGCTTATAAGGAAATGGAGGAAGCGGGTTTGATTTATACGGAGCGAAATTTGCCGAGTAAAATTACAAAAGATGAAAAAATCCTTCAATCGGTGCGGAAAGAATTAATCATGGAAGCGGTCGATAATTTTGTCCATTCGGTTCGTTCGATCAATGTGCCGGTTGAGGAAGTTCTGACTCTTGTAAAGGAAAAATACGAAAGTGGACGTGAGGGGGATGAGGCATGATTGAGGTAAATGATATGAAGAAAAAGTTTGGCCACAAACATGTGCTGAAGGGAGTATCGTTCACAGCGGAAAAGGGTGAGATCACCTGTATTATCGGAATAAACGGCGTCGGTAAGACAACGATATTGAATGCGATTATGAACCTGACACCACTGAATGGCGGACAGATCCTGATTGATGGCGATACGATCAGTAAACATAGCTATGAAAAAATCACCTTTATTCCAGATGCGATCATTATGCAGCCCAATATGACAATAACGGAAGCCATGCAGTTCATGGCCGATTTTTATGACAGCTGGAATCAGCAGCGTGCAACCGAGCTGCTGGATTTCTTTAAGCTGAAGGAAAGTGAGAAAATCAATAACCTGTCAAAAGGCAATCGGGCTAAAGTGAACCTATTGCTTGGACTGGCGCTCGATGTTGATTATTTGCTGATGGATGAGCCGTTTTCCGGCATTGATATTTTCAGCCGGGAACAGATTGCTGACGTGTTCACGAGCCATCTGGTGGAAGACCGCGGCGTGATCATTACAACCCATGAAATCAATGACATCGAACATTTAATTGATAAGGTGGTCCTGCTTGATGAGGGGAAAGTGTTGAAGCAATTCAACAGTGAGGAAGTGCGTGAAACAGAAGGCAAATCCGTCGTGGATGTGATGCGGGAGGTGTACCAGCCATGAATCGTTTTGTGAAACTCTTGAACTTCGAATTAAGCCGGTTTATGAAAATTTATCTTGTGCTGATGATCGTAACGTTTATTGTACAGATTACTGGAATGATCGTGACAGCCAATTCGTACATGGCAGAAGCAAATAAAATGATTTATGAGGAAGGCATGTCGCAAGCGCAATTTATCGAACAGTATGGGGCCATGTCATTTCTGGGATTTGCCCGGGGTCTTTGGTTTACGGGCCCAATCGCAGTATGTGCGGCAGCATTGCTCTTCTATATTTTTATGATCTGGTATCGTGACTGGTTCGGAAAAAACACGTTCATCTATCGATTGTTGATGTTGCCGACCGCACGGCTGAATGTTTATCTTGCCAAAGCGATTTCGATTGTTTTGATGGTGTTGGGATTTGTATCGGTACAGCTCATCTTTCTGCCATTGGAAAACAGTGTCTTAAAGTGGCTGGTGCCGGTTGATTTCCGTGCGGATATGACGGTTGGACAGATTGTTAAATGGGATTACTTATCAATGCTCGTTCCGCAAACCTTTACGGAATTTATCCTGTATTACGGTGCCGGATTTATGGCGGTTTCCGTTCTATTTACAGCTATATTGTTCGAGCGCAGTTTCAAATGGAAAGGGATATTGCTCGGGAGCGTGTATGCTGCTCTTTCGGTTGTCATTATGATTTCACCTCTGTTAGCAATGAACTTTATGGATCAATACTATCTGTATCCGCTGGAAACACTCGGTCTGGAAGTTGTATTGGGATTACTTGTGACCGTCATGTCCCTTTGGATGGGCAATTATTTACTGACGAAAAAAATAACGGTGTGAGGGAGGAGTTATTGCATGCAGCGGTATTGGCGATTAATGGCAGTTGCAGCGGTTGTTGTGCTGACGATCGGAACGTTTTATATCCAGTCGGCAATTGCAGCCAATGGTCTGCCGGAGATAACGGTAGAAAAAGTAAGTGGAGATGCAGACGAAATGAAGCCGGTCAAGCTAGTCGGCAACTATACATTTGGAAATGGCATGGGTGAATCTGTACAGGTCGATGCAGAAGGGTCAACATACGGCAGTGAAAAGTCATTTTTCGAACGTATCCGGAATGATTTATTTCATAAAAAGGTTGATCAGCTACAGGCAAAATACAAGGGGTTCATGCGTGGTAAAGGCGGAAAAGCTTCCTCTTATCTCGAAACAGAAGATACACTCGCATATGCAGATGTTATCAATCAAGCAACCCCAGGAGGTGGTAAAATCGAGTTTGATATTGCAGTGCTGGATAAAGCAAATGATGAAACAACATCATTTACGGTTCCTGTCCCAAATAGAGCTATGTATGTACAAGTGCAGGTGCAGGATGTGCAAATGACAGAGGATGCATTAAACGTTATAACAAGTAATTATTTGGAAAATGGCGGGACAGAAACACATCATTACCGTTTTGATATAGCGAAGCAGGATATAACGGATGAGAATATGATTCTATCGGATAAGGTTCAGGAAGATAAGCGGACACATTCATCGATTGTATCGGGGTCTGATCAGGCAGCAGCATATGATGAGATTATTTTCAAAAAAACGGTAGATCCGATTATCGAGCGCACTGACCAGGGCCGGGATACAGCGTCAGCGACAGGCGAGCAGGAATATATTGTCTACAATCCGGAAACAGAAGAGACAAGGACTTTGGAATTCCCCGGGTCATTAGCGGATCAAAATATTCTGGACCGCAGCGACACAATGCTTTACTTCAAAGATCAACAGCAGATTGTGCAGTACGATATGGAAACAGAACAAATGATCAATGAAATGGATATCCCGACGTCTTTTAAGAAATCTGAAAAGTGGGGAGGCGTAACGCGCATTAAAAATGATACAGCGTATATGCTGACACGAAATCAGGAAGAACCCCGACGTCTGGCAGTGCTAGATTTGCCATCCGGCGACATACTGTTTGAGGGGAAAATTAAGCTTGATGATCCTGTGGATAAAAATGCTTCGCTGAGTCTTAATGAGCTGCAGGTTGAATAACTTGAAACGTCTGCCTCTGGTTGGAAGCAGGCAAAATTTACGGTTAAGATACTTACAAAGGCAGTTCTGTCAAAAACATTATTGTAACTTAAAATTTTTAAAAGCCGGTGATCAGCCGGCTTTTTAAAGGGTAATTCATGGGTGTGGGCTCTCCACAAGGCCTTGTATCGATTACTATATAGTATGTGTATGCCAGCAAGCTGTATCGGCATTTCTACCAAGAGATTGGCACATCTTTGGAGTATAGTTGGCAGATAACCTAGGAGCCTTAGACAGAAGTATAACGGGTTTTATGTAAAAATATGTAAATTAGCGAGTGGAACATCAGATTTTCAATGAAACGGCTTGATCTCCCGCCAAGACAGGAGTAATTAGGTTTTAG
>NZ_SRHY01000036.1 GCF_004565465.1 Lentibacillus salicampi | reverse complement strand
CGAAAGTCAAACGCACAAAAGAGTTGGATGATGACTCACCAACTAAAAATGATACCAAAGATGCGAAAGTGATTGCACAGGTAGTACGTGCAGGACGCTATCATGAGCCAATTTTACTTGAAGGCATTTATGCTGAATTGCGTGAAGGGATGAAACTTCACGACATGATGCAAAAAGATTTGTCATCAATCAAAGCACAAGTACAAAATGCGCTGGATCGTTATTTTCCAGAGTTTACAACCGTTTTTAAAGATTGGACTAAGAAAACACCGATTCACTTTTTGAAAAAAGGCTATCTGCCGGCAGATATCGTATCCTGTTCGGAAGAGGCATTAATGGTGGAAGTAAAACAGGCGGCGAAACGGGGGGTTGGAATCAAACGTGTTCAGGAACTTAAGCATGCGGCCGAAACGAGTGTAGGTCTCACCGTTGGATTGACAATGGCGCGAGAAGAACTCAGCTACCTAATTGATCAATATTTGGCTATAGAGGAACGTATCGGGGCTCATGAAGCACGATTGGAAGAACTTGTTCTCCAAGTTCCAGGAGCCAGTGAAATGATCGCGATAAAAGGGATTGGCGTCATGACCGTTGCCGGTTTTTTCGCTGAAGTAGGCGATTTATCCAATTATAAAGATCCACGCCAAATCATTAAATTAGCGGGATTTAATCTTCAGCTGAACGAGTCGGGCATTTTTAAGGGTCAAACAACGATTACGAAACGTGGCCGCCGACGCTTAAGATCCATACTATACTTGGCTGCACGCCCTTTATCGGCTAATAATGAAGGATTTAAACAGCTGCATCATTATTATAAACATCGACCAAGCAACCCGCTGACAGGTAAGGAATCGTTTGTAGCACTTGGCCGGAAACTCATCAAGATCTTCTATGTCATGGGAACTCGCAACTGTGCATTCGATGGAGAGCGTATGATGAGGGATATTCCCCAATTGACATCCCTGCAGGAGGTAGCTTGATTAGATAGGTATAGGTTGTGAAAATGATCAGATTGCCGGTATAAAACGTATCAATGTTGATTAATGCTTGATGTGATGATGTATATTGGGATGGCTTGTAGAACAGGCTATGCCCCCCAACAAAACCAGATAATGAATGATTTACAGGAATTGTGGAAGTTATACGAAAAGAACGTACGCTGTCTATTTATCTAGATTCTACGACAATTGAAGCACGGATTAGCCGGTCGATATTTACTCCGTTAGGGCATAGACCCACTTAAAAAGCATTTCCGGCATCCACACATGGTAAGGTTGAACTAAGGAATTTACGCGCAAGACGCCGAGAGATATGGGAGGGTCCACCACCATGTTGAATGTGGAGATCCAAAGGTGCGATCATATGATATACTTTTCTTAGTTTTCAGAAATATGGGCGCTAAGTGTATTAGGATTAACTAGACAATTCCATATTTTTCCATTATTGATATATAATCTTCATCCTTATCAGATGGCTTCATCAAATGTGGTAGGAAAAGTGAGAAAAACAGCGATATTTTAAGAAAGTCGAAATAAATAGAGGGAGGGCTTCAAAGGGTGATAATACCATCCTATCTGATGAAGAAATTAGTAAAATGTTGAGGTATACGAATTCCTCCTGTTGTTCAGCGAATCAATTCTTTCATTCAGCTTTTCTTATGCTATAATGTCCATAATAAACAAGAAGGGTGTGATGCTTATGTTTAAATCAGGTTTTCAAGAGGGTCGTTATGTCATAAATGGAATTTCGGCAAATTCATTGAAAGGCAGGCATCACATTGTTAAAAGGCGAAAAAACAGAACTTAGACCTGTAACAAAAGAGGATTTAAAGAATCAATACAAATGGCGGAATAATGAGGCGATTGCCAATCTGGCGGCGGGTTCGGATTCATTTCAGTACAACAACACGCCGCTTGAAACAATGGAAGCATTCTATAAAAAAAACCTGACGACAGTGGACGTACAGCAAGGCTGTGTGTTTTCGGTCTATACATTAACAGATGGCAAACATATCGGCAAATGTGATTACCGCGATGTAAACCTCGTCACCAGAACAGCAACGATCGGTTTGTCAATCGGTGAGCGTGACTACTGGAATCAGGGCTATGGTTCGGATGTTATCCATACACTGGTACGCCACTTGTTTAACAGTCTTAATTTACGACGCATTCAGCTTGATACATGGGGCGGCAATCAACGCGCGATTAAATCCTATGAAAAATGCGGTTTCGAGATTGAAGGGCGTCTCAGGGAAAATGAATACGTTGACGGGGCGTATTATGACACCATCATGATGGGGTTGTTGCGTTCAAGTTTTTCATGATCTATTTGAAAAGGTTCAGTCGGTTACCGGCTGAACCTTTTACTTTTTCCACGTTCGATTAAGTTGGCAGGATGGGCATCGATCAGCATTAAAGGGCTTGTGTATACCGCATACCCGAAATGAGCCATTCATTGCTGTTTTTTATGTTTCAAATAACCCAGAATAGCGGATTGATGGATAATTTTATGGTGAATGGCACACCCTACTTGTATCAAGTTTATATAAAAGGTGGGGACTAGACACATGAATGCAGCAAATATCATGACCATTATCGGGTTTGTCATCGCTACAATTGTTGTCCTGATACTTCTGGTTATTGGTCTATACATATACTTCGTTGACCGTACGCAGCGCCAGCATCCGGTGCTTCGGAATTATCCGGTTGTCGGACGGGTGCGTTATTTTTTTGAAAAAATCGGTCCGGAACTACGGCAGTACTTTTTCAACAATGACCGTGAAGGCAAGCCGATTTCCCGTGGTGAGTTCCAGCATATTGTGCGAAAGGCGAAATATAAGCGGGATGTGACAGGTTTTGGCTCACAGCGGGACTTCGAAAAGGAAGGCTATTATATCCGGAATAGCATGTTTCCGAAATTGACGGAGGAACTGCGCATGGACAATGCCACAAAAGTGACGACGAATCGTTACCTGCTGACCAAGGATCCGTTATTCACACAGCGGGAAGAGCATTTGGAGGAAGAGCGGTCGTCGGCTTACTTGCTTGATAAGGAAGATACCATTGTTATCGGGGAAAACCGCTGTCGGGAGCCGTTCAGAGTCCGTGGTCAGATTGGGATGTCGGCGATGAGTTATGGATCGCTTGGTGAACGGGCTATTACGGCATTATCGGAAGGGCTCGGGATTGCCCAAGGGACGTGGATGAACACAGGAGAAGGCGGTCTCTCGGATTATCATTTAAAAGGCGACGTTGACATTATCATGCAGATTGGGCCCGGCTTGTTTGGACTCCGGGACCAGGAAGGCCACTTCAACTGGGATGAACTGAAGGAAAAAAGCGAGATCTCACAGCTGAAGGCATTTGAGGTGAAGTTGGCCCAGGGTGCGAAAACGCGCGGCGGCCACGTCGATGCCGAGAAGGTGACCGAAGAGATTGCCCGGATTCGTATGGTCGAACCGTACACGTCCATCGACAGTCCGAACCGGTTTCCGGAATTCGATGATTTGTCCTCGTTGTTTGATTTTATTGAACGTGTGAGGGAACATTCCGGCAAACCGGTTGGCATGAAAATTGTGGTGGGGAGTCAGTTTGAAGCGGACGATCTCGCAAAGCAAATGCGGGATACCGGAAAAGGGCCAGATTTCATTACGGTAGATGGTGGTGAAGGCGGCACAGGGGCTTCGTATCAGGAACTGACGGACAGTGTTGGGCTGCCGATCAAATCCGCGCTGCCGCTGGTTGACAATTCGTTAAAAAAATATGGCGTTCGGGACCAGGTGAAAGTCATCGCTTCCGGAAAGCTGTACTCCCCTGACAAGGTAGCTATTGCCCTCTCGATGGGTGCAGATATGGTCAATATCGCACGCGCTTTTATGATGACGGTCGGCTGCATCCAGACGTTAAAATGCGCATCCAATGTCTGCCCGGTTGGGGTTGCCACAACCGATCCAGACCTGCAAAAAGCATTGGTCATTGACGAGAAGAAATTCCGTACCGCCAATTATCTGATTACGATGCGGAAAGGGCTGTTCCGGGTAGCAGCAGCCGCTGGACTGGAATCGCCGCTTCATTTTAAACGTGAGCACGTTGTTTATAAAGATGAAAAAGGAAAAACATGGTCGCTCGATGACATTTACCAGTCGATGATCGAACCGGGTGGTGAAGGATCGATGAATGCGTGAAGATCATATAACAACAAGGAGATTGCCTGCGTGCAATCTCCTTGTTGTTTCAGGACGTTTCAGCCGTCTTTTTTTTATGCGCTAAATAAATCTTCTTGGAAATAAGTGTCTGCCCGATAATGAACAAACCTCCGACGGCCCAGTACAGCGGCAGTGCTGCTGGTGCACTCAGGGAAATAACGCCAATCATGATCGGCGACAGCATGCCAAAGATAGCCATTTGTTTTTTCTGCTTTGGATCCAGGCCGATTTGTGAAACTCTGAATTGGACAAAATAGATCACAACAGCGAGGATCGTCAGCAATATGTCGGTTTGTCCAAGGTCAAACCACAAAAATTGATGTGCCGCAATCTCTGGTGTCCGGCGAATCGCATAGTAAAAGGCGATTAATATCGGCATTTGGATCACAAGCGGCAGACATCCGGCCATAGATGCCAGCGGGTTAAAATTGTGCTTTTGATACAACTGCATCATTTCCTGCTGCATCTTCATTTGGGATTCTTTGTCTTTCTTGTCCTTATATTTATTTTGGATCTCATCCATTTCTGGCTTGAGTTCTTTCATTTTATCCTGCATTTCCAGACTGCTTCTCGTCTGTTTCAGCATGAACGGCATGACAGCAAGTCTGATAATGAGCGTGATTAAGATGATTGACAAACCGTAACTGCCGTTTAAAAAAGATGCCATTCCTTTAATCAATAAGGAAAAATTGTAGACAAAAAAGTGATTGAAAAATCCTTCCGTATCAGCATTGATCGGTTCGTTAATCGATCCGCAGCCGGCCAGGAAAATGACAATAATCAGCGTGATTAGGCTATATTTTTTCGTGAAAGTGAACACAGATTGTCGTTCCATAGTTGTCCTCCTCGTTTTTTCATCATTGGTTTGAAAAAAGAGAAGGCATGGTCGTCCTTATCATCATCCGGCGCGTCAATCCGTTTGGCCATTTTCACAATCCAGTCCATGATCTCTGTCGCCTCTCCGATGGGCTCCTGGATAGGGGCGGAGTGAATTTGAATGGCATGGGTCTTTCGTTTGTATACATGCCCATGGCCAGTGAATTCGTGCAAATGATCGAACTGGATAAGTTTAATCGCAGCCATAGCGGAAAGAACCATGCTAAGATAAAGGTAAAAGGGCGACGTCTCCGTAAACAGCTCGTACAATAGTTCAATTACCATCTGTATTCACCTCCTTTGTCGTATTCAGAAATTCTTGCATGATAAATGATACTACAAACTGAAGAAAATAGTAAGGGGGAATGTTTGGCTTCACTCGAATCGTTAAATGAATCCGTTTGGCCCTTTATATGACTTGAAAGAAAGATTTTTGTTTGAGTACGCCTGTCTTATGGAATAGTATGAGTACAAAAGAAATCGATTTGTGACATGATGCGTGTGGAATCTGTTAGAGAGGAAGGAGCATCATTTTTTAATGAGGATCTATCAGTTTGAGGATATGAAGCGCTATAATCAGTTTTTGCTTGTGGCCGGGATTATCGTGATTGCGTTTAATCTGCGTGCGGCGATTACCTCTGTTGGCCCGTTGGCAAATGTCATCGGCGAAGATCTGGGGCTTGCCAGCTGGAGTGTCGGGGTTCTGACCAGTTTGCCGCTGATTGCCTTTGCGGTGATGTCGCCGGTTGCGCCCATTCTAGGCAACAGGTACTCGAATGAAATTGTCCTCATCGCTGGAATGGGGGTGCTTTTGGTTGGCATATTAGCGCGGTCAATACCGATGGTGCTTTTCCTCTTTGGTGGGACATTGCTGATCGGCCTGGGCATTTCAGTTTCTAATGTTCTGCTGCCTGGTGTTATTAAGGAAAGGTTCCCGAATCGGGTTCCGCACATGACGAGTGTCTATTCCATTGCCATGGGACTTGTCGCAGCACTGGCGTCCGGTGTCAGTGTACCGCTCGCTGATAGTGTCGGGCTTGGATGGGAGTGGTCCCTCGCACTCTGGGGCCTTCCAGCCGCAGCAGGCATTGTCATTTGGGTTTATTTTGTCAAACGGCGCCGGGCTGCCAATGAAGTGAGCGTTCATTATGTGGGGGCCAGCGATCTGCGGATGTGGAAATCGCGGCTTGCCTGGGAGGTGGCTGTTTTTCTGGGCCTGCAGGCATTTTTGTATTATGTTGTCATTGCATGGCTTCCGGCTATTTTGCAAGACTATGGGGCAGGAAGCGGGACGGCGGGCTGGATGTTGTCTTATGCGCAATTCATCGGGCTCCCGGCCAGCCTGTTGCCATTGCTTGCGGGAAAGTTCAAATCACAACGCGGCCTGACAGTTAGTGTTTGTTTACTGGCGTTTGCCGGGACTGCAGGGTTGTTGTTCGGTGAATCCACCGTTATCATGATCACAAGTGTCACCTTACTGGGTGTTTCCACGGGGGGATTGTTTCCGTTGGCGCTTGCCTTTTTGGGTATGCGGACAAATGACCCGCAACAGGCGGCGGAACTATCCGGTATGGCACAGGCGCTTGGCTATTTTTTGGCTGCATTGGGGCCAATTGTGATAGGTTCGTTAAATGATATCACATCAGGCTGGCAGATACCGCTCGTAATGGTGCTTGTGGTAACGGTGCTGATGGCTGCCTCTGGTTACGGCGCCGGCCGGAATCGGACGGTTGCAGATGAATTCAGTGACATGGCTGATCGTGAAAGGGCAAGTATGGAATCGGATGCGCGTTCACAGTCCGTGGGGAATAAAGAAAATCCCAGCTGAATGAAGTTCGCTTTATTGATAGTTGTTAAAATGTGACGACATAACGTATACTCTGTAGTTAATAGAAGTATGAAGCAGGTGGTTGGTATGCATGTACTGCTGGTCATGGCCGGCGGATTTTTTGGCGCAATCGCCCGGTATGCGCTGGGCGAGTGGATTGTTACATCTGACTTTCCGTTGAATATGTTAGTGATCAATTTAATGGGATGCTTTTTCCTTGGCTGGTTTCTGACGTTCGTGAGTCAACGAGCGAATATAAGACCTGAAGTAGCACTGTTAATCGGGACGGGGTTTACGGGCTCATTTACGACTTTTTCAACGTTTTCACTGGAGACATTTCAACTATTTCAGGAAGGGTTGATTGTTCAGGGTGTTCTTTATATTATGGCCAGTATGATTGGCGGCGTTCTAATGGCATGTGCAGGTTTCAAGCTTGCAGTTGCTTATAGTGGGGAAGGGCGTGGTGGCGGATGATATGGCTAATTGGACTCGGTGGCGCGTTAGGTGCTGCTGCGCGTTATTTGATTAGTGATTTTATTAAAAATAGGTATACCGCGTTATTTCCGTTAGGTACTTGGATTGTGAATTTGACCGGCTCATTTCTACTCGGGTTGCTTGCCGGTCTTTACTTGGAAAATGGTATCAGTGACGGGCTATGGCTCTTTTGGGGAGCGGGTTTCTGTGGTGCGTTTACGACTTTTTCCACTTTTGGTCACGAGACGGTTTCATTGCTGCAGTCGGGCGAGGTGAAAACAGCCGGTGGATATGTAGCGGCGTCTATTGTTACAGGAATTGGAGCAGCTGCTTTCGGACTGTGGATTTGAGAATGAATGGTCGCGGGAGGCGAAAGGCGATTTAAATCGAGCGACTGGGACCGGGAATCGAGCGACTACCGCTCCAGCTTTGCGTGGTAGCATCTCCAGTCGCGCAGCCATCGCATCATTTCGCAACCACCACCTAACTTACCCAATCCACCGCATCAACACCGCGCATCCGCCCCCTACACACATTAAAAAAGCGACTGCTGCACTGCAGTCGCTTTTCTTGGAACTTAACTTCCTGTTTCCCGATAGCCTGTATTCGCTTTGACTTTCACTTCGGCATATCGTTTCACATCTGATTCTTTCGAAAAAATTGTGCCGAGATAGCCACCAAGGAACCCGATTGGCACTGAGACCAAAGCTGGGTTGGTTAGTGGGAAAATCGGATCCCCAACAAACAAAGCCGCCCCTTCAACTGGCGAGAACACACTTGGACTCATGGACACAAGAATCAAAGCTGAGAAAAGACCGCTCAGCATGGCCGTAACAGCACCAGCCGTATTGAAGCGTTTCCAGTAGACCGTGTAAAGAATAACCGGCAAGTTGGCACTGGCTGCAATACAAAAGGCCAGGGAGACAAGGAATGCGACGTTCAGATATTGCGCAAACAATGACAGGACAATCGAGAGTACCGATACCGCTAAAGCTGCATAGCGGGCTGCCAGCATTTGCTGCTGATCGGATGCTTTGCCTTTTTTAATAATCTGTCCGTATAAATCATGGGCAAATGCTGATGCGCCGGATAGAACAAGACCGGCAACAACAGCCAGAATGGTGGCAAACGCGACAGCCGAAATGAACGCAAACAAGAATTCACCGCCGATTGCCTCGGCCAGCAGTGGTGCTGCCATATTGCCGCCCGGGTTGGCCTCAGTGATCGTTGACTCGCCGACAAAAATGGCCGCGCCAAAACCAAGGAATAATGTTAAGACGTAAAAAATGCCGATGATCCATGTTGCCGTCACAACCGAGCTTCGGGCAGTTTTCGCATCCTTTACGGTGAAAAAACGCATGAGAATATGCGGTAAACCAGCTGTACCAAGGACAAGCGCCAGCATCAGCGAAATCGTCCCCAGCGAATCGGTATATTTTAATCCCGGACTTAAATAATCTGCTCCGTGACTGGTGGCTGTTTTGACTTCGCTGAACATGGCACCGATGTTAAAGTTAAAATGCAACAGAACAAGAAATGAAATGACCACCATGCCGGCCATTAACAAGACTGCTTTGACGATCTGAACCCAGCTGGTGGCGATCATGCCGCCAAACAGGACATAAATGGTCATCATGACACCAACAATCAGAACAGCCCCCGAATAAGGAATATCAAACAATAGCTGGATAAGCGCACCTGCACCGACCAGCTGGGCAATCATATAGAAGATGGAGATCGTAATCGTACTCAGGGCGGCAGCGCCTCTTACCTTTTTTGCATCGAACCGGGCATTAATCATATCAGCAATCGTATACTTCCCGAGATTTCTTAATGGCTCTGCCACCAAGAATAACACCACGAGATATGCGATGAGAAAGCCGATGCTGTAAAAGAATCCGTCAAACCCGAAAAGAGCAATTGAACCGGCAATTCCCAGAAAAGATGCAGCGGACAAGTAGTCACCTGAAATGGCAAGTCCGTTCTGAAATCCGGTCAAGCCACCCCCTGCTGTGTAAAAGTCCCCGGTTGTTTGGGTTCGCTTGGACGCCCAGTACGTTATGACAAGGGTCAGCGAAACTATAATTAGAAATAGAATGATAACGGTTGGACTCATGACGATTCACCCCCGTTATGCATCTGATCCTTGATAATCTGATCGGCCTGATTGTCAAACGATGCTGCCTTTTTTACATAAATTGTACAGAGAACCCAGGTCATCACAAATTGGGCAAAAGCAAAAACCCAAACCCAGGAGATATCACCAACCAGTGGTGTATTTAGAAACGTTGTGTACGATGTCAACACCGGCAGCAAAAAGTAAAAAATAAGAAAAAAGATAGTGTAGGGTATAATGAATTTTTTCTTGTTTTGCATAAAGCTTTTAAACTGTTCGCTTTCTTCCACTTCTTCAAAATCGACCGTTTCATTGGCCTGCTTACCTGTGTTCAATTCGTTTACAGTACTCACAAAATACCTCCCCATGTTAAGTTAAAAAGGTCCAGTCGGTCCGAACCCCCTAATTCAGCCAGATTACTTCCCCGTGTGTCGGATATGAACATCCTGCTGAATGGATTTAGTTGGATGAAATCACCTCCTGTATTTGTAAGCGCTTACTATAGATTATAGGTGATACCTGGCTTATCGGAGGTGAATTTTGGACCAATTGTTGTACACTGTGTCTGAAAAGTTAAAATGGACTGCTGAATGGTCAGCTTCTAAACGTTTCGAGCAGAATTTTCCGTGCCGACCGGCTGACAGGCAAAGTCGTATGGTTATTATCATTTAATGTGAGGTTATAAGCTCCGTTAAACCATGGTGTGATCTCCCGTACATAATTCAGGTTGACAAGACAGCTGCGGTGAGTGCGGAAAAAGGACAGCCCCTGAAGACGGTCTTCCAAATCTTGCAATGTCATCCGGCTTTCGATCACTTCATCATGTGTATGGATGGCCAGCATGCGGTTGGATGGGACGGCATAATAAATCGAATCAGGCGACAGCACCACCATGCGCTCTCCATCATCGACAAGCAATTTTTCGGGAGCTTGGGCAGTTTGTGAATCCGTGTGTTCACCCCGTTTTATACCGGTTTGTATCATTTGTTTGCGGATGCGGCGCATTGTCTTTTGAAAGCGTGTATCGTCATAGGGTTTCAGTAAATAATCAACGGCTTCAATCTCAAACGCATCCATCGCATATTCATCATAGGCGGTCGTGAAAATGAACAGTGGGGGATGACTATATGCGAGATTGATGATTTGTTTGACTGCCTCTACACCTGACATCTCCGGCATTTGCACATCCAGAAAAATAACGTCAGGTTCATATTCAACATACAAGTCAACTAATTGATTGCCTGTCTCAGCACTGGGACAGATCACGACATCAGGTTCTTTTTGCAATAGATAGATCATATCTTCCCGCGCCAGTTGTTCATCCTCGGCGATCATGGTATGAATGGTTCGCATTGGGATCCCTTCTTTCTTTAAGGTTTATTAAGGCGTTCTTGTTTTTAACGCAAAATCCATAAACAGCGACGTAAAATCTTATTAGAGCATTCAGGTAAGCTTTCTGGCGACGCAGCTGGAATATACTCGCTTTCCGTGGGCTCACCACGAGCCTCCTCGCTCGCAAAAGTTCGCTCGCTGTGGGGTCTCTTAGCTCCGACGCACACGACGTGCTAGTGCAGGCGTTGCGACAGGACGTCGCGGTTTTAGCCTGCCTGTCCCACAGGAGTCTCGCATATTCCAGCTGCTGGTTTAAATGGTTATTAACGTTTCTTTTTTCGCTATAATCGAATAAAACGAGAGTGAGCAATTCTCAGCGGATACGTAGACTCAATCAGAACAGTCACGTGTCCGAAGACCCCGCAGGAAAGCGTAAAGGTTCAAAGGCTAAGCACGCCACGTCCTGTGGCAACGCCTTTGTGACCAACATCGTGTTGGCCCGAGGCTGAGGCCGTGCCCATGGAAAGCGACGAGCCAAAGCTTCCGCCGAATACGCTACGAGTTGCGAGGAGTGCTGCTACTTCGAAAAGTCTTGCAACACGACGAGCACCAAGTATATTGCCGGAGCGTTTCTAAGCACTTAGCGGTAATCAGAGTGGCATAAGCCGCTATATTAAAATTTTCGTTACGTCGCTGTTTATATCAACTCAAAAGATAAAAGCTGCGAAATTTATGCGTATGCCCCTCTTTAATGATCCTGGTATGGAATTGTAAAATAGACTTCACTTCCGCGTTCCGGCAAATTGCGTATGTGCAGGCGTGCCGAATCCCCAAGCAGACTGGTCAGACGCTGGTTTACATTATATAAACCGGCACCCCCGTTCTGGCTATCTTTCAGCGAAATCTTTCCGGCATCCTTTAATAGGTCATCAGGAAACCCCGATCCATTGTCTCTGACGGCAATTCGAATGTTTTTACTAAGTTTTTCCATGACGACGTGCACTTTGCCGCCCTCCGTGACATCTTTTAAACCGTGTTTGATGCTGTTTTCAACAAGCGGCTGAATCGTGGAAGGCGGAATGGGGACGGGCAAAATATCCCCAGGTTCCGTCAAGTAAATGGTTAACTGGCTGGCAAAGCGGGTCTGGATAATTTCGATATATGCTTTAACGTGTTTGTATTCTTTTTCCAATTGGACCAGCGATGCTGAGACGAGTCCGATATTAAAGCGCATATAGTGAGCCAGATTAACTGTGATGTGACGCGCTTGCTCTGAGTCTTTTCGAAACAAGGCTGCTATCATGTGGAGCGTATTAAATAGAAAGTGCGGATTGATCTGTGCCTGCAGGTTTCGCAGTTCTGCATCACGCATATGCCTTTTTAGTTCTTCTGCTGCAATGGTATCGAGTTGATTGGTAACCAATTGCCCCAGCCCTCTAGCCAACACGAGTTCCACCGGCCGGATATGCTGTGCCTTTTCGAAATAGAATGTAATCAGCCCTGTTGCTTCCCGGGTACTGATGATGGGTATGATGATCGCGGCTTCAAACGGACAATTTCTGTGTGTGCATGGCATGTCTGAACGGGACCAGGCGATTTGCATCTGCTGTGAATCAAGCGCCTGCCGGGACAACATAGCCGCAATCGGATCGCCTTCCCGATGATGATCACCGCCCTTTCCACGATGAGCCAGAACTTCCTTTTCATCTGTCACGGCAACCGCAGCGAGATCTAGACGGTCATAAAGCAAATCAGCCATTCCAGCTGCCATGTCCCGGGATGAACGTTTTCGTAAAAAAGGGAGAGCCTCTTCGGCTATGGTCAGTGCTTGTTTCGTCGCTAGCGCCGCCTCGTCTTCCTGCTCCCTGAGAACAATGCCGATCATCGCCGTAAAAATCGCAATGGAAACGCTGTTCGATAAGACCAGGGGCAAACCAACCATATTCACAATCGCGATCATGCCCTCTGAATTTGGCTCAAAAATCAACAACATGTGCATTTGTAACACCGGTGGGAAAACGCCGATGAATAAGGCTTTCATAGGTGAGATGACCCGCTCATTGGAAAAAAATCGGGCCGTCCACCCCGCCAGAAGTCCGGTGATCGGATTGACAAGACAGTTTGCAATAAACCCTATGCCGCCAAGCCAGAAAAGATGTGCACCGGCAACAAGGCCAGCCCCCAGACCGACAATAGGTCCGCCCAGTAATCCGGCAATGACAACCGCAACAAGGCTTGAGCCAGTTACCATTTGATCATCACCGACAGGCGTCAGGATAAAATCACGAGTGGCGGCCGCATCCCCCTCGATGACAATACCTGTTATCGTACCGGCTATCGCAAACAGGCCAAACACACAGGCATGGACCAAGAGCATCGTTTTGCTGAATTCGCGGTCCAGGAGTGATCGGAACCCACGAGTGCGTGTCAAGACAAAGGCGATGACGAGCAATAATCCCAGACGTTCGAACAAAATGAGTGTCAAATAGTTCATGAGCGGTTGTCCCTCGTTTCAATCCCTGTCTGTGCCTTTATGTAAAATTGCCGGAATTCCCTTGTGCTCTGGACTGACGGCTGTGTTAACAGCGATCCAAGGAACGCACCCAGGAATCCAATCGGGATAGCGATAATGCCCGGGTTGGACAACGGCAGCAGCGGCTCATACGGAATCCATCCACCAGACGGGTTCATGATATGCGGGCCAAGTAGCAAAAGCGTAAGGGAAGCAACCAGACCGCTTGCCATGCCGGCGATGGCGCCTGTTTCAGTGAAACGCTTCCAATAAATTGTGAATAGAAGCACCGGCAGATTACTTGAGGCTGCGACAATAAACGTCAATGAGACAAGGAATGTTACATTGATATTTTTCAGACCGAGCGCAAACAAGGTTGAGATTAACCCAACGACAAAGGCTGTCCATTGGGCCGATCGCAGCTGTGTTTTTTCAGCTGTCCGGCCCTTTTTAATGATGTGGAAGTAGACATCATGTGAAAAAGCCGTTGTTGCTGAAATCACCAGGCCGGCAACAACCGCAATAATCGTTGTAAATGCGATGGCCGCAATGAACGCCATCAGAAAGTCACCGCCCAATTCCCCAGCCAGAAGCGGCGCCGCCAGATTTCCCGTCGGATCAAGACTAACCAGCGGCTCATAACCAATCAGTGCAACCGCCCCCAGCCCAAGCACAAGGGCGATAATGTAAAACGCCCCGATAATCCAGCTGGCCGTCAGCAGTGATTTGCGGACCTCTTTTGTATTGCGGACCGTAAAGAAACGAATCAGAATGTGCGGCAGCCCCGCCGTCCCGAGAATTAACGCAAGGTGCAGTGATAGATTTTCCAATGGATCATCGTACAGATTGCCGGGTAGAAAAAATTGCTCCTTCAATGGTGTACCGGTTTTTACCTGAGCAATCAATTCCGCGATATTCCAGTCGAACCGTGAAAACACAATTAAGGCGAGAAGAAAGGTCCCGGACATGAGCACGACCGTTTTCACAATTTGCACCCATGACGTGGCGAACATGCCGCCAAACACCACATAGATCGTCATTAAACTGCCGATGATCAGAACAGACGTTGAATAGTCAATATCCAGAAGCAGCCGGAGCAAGAGACCGGCCGCGACCAGCTGCGGAATCATATAAAGGATGGAAATAACCAGTGCTCCAATCGCCATCATCCAGCGCACCCGATTGCGTGGAAAACGCGAGCAAACGACATCCCCGAGTGAATAGTTGCCTAGCCGGTGAACAGGCTCGGCGATGAAAAACAGCACGATTACATACGAAACCAAAAAGCCGATCGCATATAAAAAACCGTCATATCCGCTAATGGCAATGGTTCCGATGATTCCGAGAAATGAAGCCGCACTGATGTAATCTCCGGCAATCGCCATCCCATTTTGGATCCCTGTTAAACTGCCTGCTGCCACATAAAACTGGTTCGTCGTCTTACTCTGCTTGGCTGCCCAATAGGTAATGATTAACGTGCACACGATTATGCACAGAAAAAACAGGAAATACGTTAGGTTCACGGTCTCACCCTATTCTTTATCGGAAGACTTTCTACATATGTGCTAAGATTTAGAATGTTACCCCTACTATGAATCGTACCCTAATCTGGTTCATTCGTAAAGCAGAGAGCGGGTAGTTTTGTTTATAATGAAAAACGCCAAATAATCAAGTAAAAACGCCAGACTCCTAAGCAATCAGGTAAAAACGCCAGACTCCGGAGGCCGGCAAGGTTGTTTTAGCTTTTAAAAAACGGGAATGGCAATGGTATTGAAAGGAAAACTACCTGACAGACCAACTGAAAGGGGGCACTCGACTTGATGAAAAACATAACGGTAGGGTTAATTCCGGCACCTGAGCTTCCGGAAAGAATAGCGGCCAAACTAGCCGGCAGCTTATCCGAAGCTTTCAATGAAATGATTGACGGCGATATTTCATGGGAGGTCAATGTTTATCGTGATCCGTTGACAGGCGCTGCTGAAAATGTGGATAAGCTGATTGAACGGGCTGAGGAAATAAAAGAACGCAACAAGTGGGATTATACGGTGTGTCTGACAGACCTGCCTATCTTCTCCAAAAGAGGTGTTGTGCTTGCCGATGTTAACGATCAGAAAGGGGTTGCGCAAATATCCGTCCCTGCATTCGGCCTCCCCCCTGTTAAACAAAGAGTGAAAGCGGCGATTATTCAGGTTGTCGGTGAGTTATATTTTAGGGTGAACGGAAAAACTGCCAAAAACAACGGCAGCATCACTGAAAATGACACGTTACTGAAAAAGCGATTTCTCTTTTCTCCTATCCGTAAAGTGACGCCACCGGAGAAAATCGCTAAATCGGACGTACGCTTCATCCTGAAACCAAAACAGTTTGGAAGATTAAAGTTATTGCTCGGGATGACCCATGCGAACAGACCCTGGTCGATTCTCCCCTCATTTAAACACGTGATGGCAATCGCCTTTGCCACCGGTGCGTATGGGCTGGTTTTTCCGACACTCTGGAAGCTGAGCGCTTCGTATGGACAGAACCGTTTCTGGATCTTGATGCTGACGGCGGTTGTTGGTATGATGATTTGGATTATTTTTGCTCATAATCTATGGGAAAAACCAAGCAGCAAAAGCCAAAGAAAACTGCGCTTGCTGTACAATGCAGCGACACTCTTGACCATAACGGTCGCTGTCAGTGTTTATTATGGCATGTTGTTTTTACTGTTTCTGACAGCGGTCGCCTTTATCGTGCCGCCGGAACTCTTCAGCGAAGTGGCAGGATTGGAGAAGAAAATTGCTGGGTTTAATTATCTTGTTAACTTGGCATGGCTCGTCACCTCGATTGCTACATTCGCAGGTGCGATCGGGTCAGGCTTGGAAAGTGAGAAGAAGGTCCGGAACATCATGTACGGTTACCGGCAGCAACTGCGTTATGCAGAAATGGATTATTACGGCGAGGACAAGGATAGCTGAATCGTTTGCCCTCTATTAGAAAGGAGCACACCAATGATCGAAGTATACACAGATGGGGCATCGAGTGGTAACCCGGGCGTCAGTGGGGCGGGCGTCTATATCAAAGTCCACGGAAGAGTAGTTGAAACATCCTTTTCACTTGGCACTATGTCCAATCATGAGGCAGAGTTTCACGCTGTTTTAAAAGGACTGGAGATTTGTCTGAAAGATTTTCCCGGCGAAATTCTGTCCTTCCGTTCTGACTCTAGCTTGGTTGTCAATGCGGTTGAGGCCGGTTTTATCAAAAATCCTGCCTATAAACCGCTCCTTGCTGCTATCAATGAGCGAGCAGGTCATTTTCCCTATTTTTTCATTAAATGGATCCCGGAAAAACAGAACCCCCATGCTGACAGACTGGCCAGACAGGGGATACATGACCAGTGACAGGATGGGGAAAAATTGACTTATAACAGTTATTCTTTAAAATAGATATGTATGCCATTTATTTGCACACAATGTGACTTCGTGCATGTAAACTGCTCACATGGGCTTCATCCACCAAACATACTAAACTAAAAAAACAGCTTAGAGAGGCTGTTCAAAAAGTCCGGTAAAAATGACACGTCGAATTTCTTCGTTGGCTTGTTTTTGCGCTACTCACGTATTTAAATGCATACATTCCGCCCGCCAAAACTACGCTGCCTCGAACTTCTCGGTCCTTTTTATCCTCCTTTTTGAACACGCACTTAGAGAAAGAAGGAAGTTTCAGTGGCAACATCGATCATTAAAGATGCTTTAAAGGTAAAAAGAACTCCTTTTCCGTGGCGGCGAGCAATTGGAGCTGGGCTAAGTGCGTCCATTCCCGTCATGATTGGCATATTGCTCGGGAATTTCCAATATGGTTTACTTGCCGGAATTGGGGGATTTTCATCATTATATGTGTTTAATGAACCGTATAAACATCGGGCAAAAAAGGTGTTTTTCGTTATACTGGGATTGTCCGCCGCTGTAGGGCTTGGTACACTGACGGCAGCTTCGCCTGTTTTATTTTCTGTGTTATTAGGGCTAATTGGCGGGGTCGGGACGTTTGTTTTTGGCGCCTTGAAAATCCCGGGGCCGGCATCGATCTTCTTTGTCATCATTTTTGCCATGACATCTGCAATGGAAATGAATCCGGATGCCGCACTACTCAGGGCCGGGTTGGTCGCGATGGGTGGCACCGTTTCCTGGCTGGTTGCAATGGCTGGATGGTTTTCCGATCCTTATGAGCCGGAAAAGAAGTCGATTTATCGCCTTTACTGGGCACTATCGACCTTATTGGAATCCATTGGAACGGCCAATTTTAATGAAATGAAGGAGAAAACGTTATTCTCATTACAGGATGCTGAAAGCACATTGGCATCTGGCTATATTTCCTGGCGCAGCACCGATTCGTTCAAGCGGTTATATGTATTAAAAGAATTAGCACATGGTATTTGGATGGATATCCTGGAGATGGAGGCGGAAGGGAAAAAAGAAGTGCCGCCGAAAATGAGTGTATTCTTGCAACAGATTACAGACGCGCTTCAGAAAAAGCATCCGGCAATAAGCATCACTGCTCCCGATATGAAACAATTAAATACGCGAGAGGAGCGCCTTTTGGCCAAGTTAGTCGAGGCAAATGCGGTTATTCATGAAACGTTTCCCAATTTGGACCAGGAAGTTCATCTACAGAAACAACCAATCATCAAAAAATTTGCGGATGCGTTTGATAAAAACGCCCTTGTTTTTTTAACATCCGTACGATATGCCATCGTACTGGGGCTTGCGGCGTTGATTGCCTTTTCGTTTGAATTTGACCGGTCATACTGGATCCCTGTTTCGTGTGGTTCTGTCATGCTCGGTTCTACCATCATCAGTACGTTTCACCGGTCCATTCAGCGTTCGCTTGGAACCTTGACTGGGATTATAGTGGCTGTCGTGATTTTATCCATCAGTCCGGCTCCGATTGTTGTGGTGCTATTAATCGCGATGTTTCACTTTCTCACAGAAACCTTCATGGTGCGCAACTATGCACTCGCCGTTACGTTCATCACACCGAATGCAATTTTAATGGCTGAAAGTACAACCCAAATTCAAAATTTATCTTACTTTGCCACCGCACGCATAACGGATATCATCATTGGCTGCATCATTGGGATTATAGGCGTTCTGCTGGTCGGTCGGCATTCAGCGTCAAGCCGCCTGCCGCATTTAATGTCTAAAACCATTCGCAGCCAATCACAGTTATTTTTCAAGATTTTTTCGGAAAACAGTGTGTCGATAGCTTCGGATTTCCATCGTACGCAAAATAAAATGCAGACCAATTTAAATAATTTACGAACCGTTTACAACACATCGTTAGGTGAAATCCCGAATGATTTCGATTACTTGAGCCGTTTATCGCCGGCAATTTTCTCGATGGAACAGCTTGGCTATTTCTTGGATACGGCTGCAGAAAATGGTGGGGCAACAGGATTATCCAAAGCCGAAGTGGCGGAGTTTATCTATTTATTCGAGACGATGGCACAGTCTATTGAGCAGTACCGATTACTCGGGACCTTTGATATTCCTGACATACCGGAACACGCTCAAGTTCGTCAGGAAGTCAATACATTACAGGAAACGTTGAAGCTTAGTTTGACTCGGTCAGCTGAAAAGGGCGGAGGATAAAGTCGAAACACCGGCCCGTCTCCGCTTTCTCCTCCTAAACCCCCTTCTTGCTAAACGGCAACAATAATTTGATTCCGCGTTTGTTCCCCGGTACAAACCGCATGTCGGCCACTAAATGGCTCCCGTAGGCAAAAACAAGCGTCCAAAAAAGACCATGGACTGCAAATTCCGTATGGACATAATAGGCAACTAGACTGAAGAAAAGCCAGCCTATTATTGAATGGGTGTAACCCCTGTGCGATACGAGCGCAGCAACGGTGACATAAGCGCCCGCCAGCCAGACCCATGTTTGTGATAACAATATACCCCCAGCAATAATGGCGGCGCCGCTGATAAAGAGCATCAGTTTTTGGGAAAACTTCGGCGCAATGAATAACAAAAAAGCCCCTAGCGTAAGCCCCATATATTGTTCTGTCCCGGCTAGCATAAACCAGGCGTAAATAGCCAGCAGAATACCGGTGGAGCGCACAAAACTTTGAATCATTTTATGAGATAGTGAGATTTTATTGGCGAGTTTTCCGGCTGTATCCAAATCTGGTGCAAGCGCGGCAATCACACCGGCGCCCATCAGTATAGCTGTATTAATGGCGTCCTGGCCGGTCGACTGGGCAACAGCAACCCCCGTTCCGGCGCCGATCAGTGCATGAATTTTTCCGTCCATTGTCAGTCCCCTTTTGTTCGTCATGACATGGTCATTATACAAGAAGAACGGCTGTTTGTTTAGCGAATGGTCGGGATAGCGTGCGGCGTGCAGAGGGTTTTTCCTGTTTAGGAAGTCCGTCTTTGTTTTTATGACATATATTATAGTTTTATTGTCGTATATAATGTTATTTTTGCAATTTATATATTGCAAAAAGCTTATTTTTAGTATACAATAAGAGAAAACATAAAAACGGGGGCAGGCCAATGTTTTCTCGGAAAAACCATTCGAAAGACGAACGGATCACCACACTCGAAAATAAAATTTACAAAGAAATTTATATTCTTGTGGTGGTCATTTGTGTTATTTCAGCAGCTATTAAGTTTTACCAGCACGGCTTCCACATTGAGGCAGCTTTCACTGAGTGGGCGATTTTTCTCGCCACTGGTATTTATTTTTCTTACCGGTCGGTGAAGCTCGGACTCTATTCCGATGAGGTGGAGATGCATGATCGGACGAATAAGATGTCCAGGGAGAAGAAAAACCTGATCGTCGGGGCGGTGATTGGCGCTGTCGGTTCATTTGGTATTGCTCTGAACAGTACCATTTCATACGTTGATGGGGTCGCGAACAGTATTTTTAACTTTATCCTTGTCTTCTTTGTGTCTATTATATTTTATGTGCCATTTCTGGTGTTTATGATGATTATCAGCCACACGATTATGAAGAAAAAGAGCGACAAGGCAGTGGCTAAGCAGCTGGAAGATATGGATGAAGATGGTGACGATGATGAAAAACATTAAGCTCAAAGTGGCTAGGGCGGAGCATGATTTGTCACAAGAAGAGCTGGCTAAGCGTGTTGGCGTATCGAGACAGACGATCGGGCTGATTGAATTGGGCAAATATAACCCGACGCTCAGCTTGTGCAAATCCATTTGTAAAGCATTGTCCAGGACACTGGATGAATTATTTTGGGATGAGGATTGATTGTATAGAAGCTGGATTCCTGCTTCATAAGTGTTCTTCTTACAATAAAATCCAGCGTGTTACCAAAATGGGCTTTCGGGCATAGGCTGGGAATGGAAGTATTTTATCCATAAAGAGGAGGACATTGCTGATGACGAAGCAAGCAACAGAAGCAGACTGGCTGGGAGAATTGGTGGAATGGACGGAACAATGCGAGCAGCTGGTTCAATCATTGGAAACACGTTCAGGAATAACGGATGGGACATTTAATCCAGGGGAGTGGCAAGACCGCTTTCGGGAACTGGGCGAGCTGGCCGGTGCTTACCGTGAACAATTACTGGACGATGACGAACCAGCTGATATTGCGGGGGAAATGGAATCATTGAACACGAAGGCACACCAGCTCAAGTCAGAATTCATCCAATTGATGGAAGAAGAGCCGGATAACAGAATGCAAAGGGAGAGCATAGATGATGAGGAGTCTGATGATGGTCGGAAGTCAACGAAACACAGGCCCGTTCCGATCGGTGAACATACTCTGCCACCGCTTCCGTATGCCTACAATGCACTGGAGCCCCACATCAGCGAGGAGATCATGCGGCTGCATCATGATAAACATCACCAAAGCTATGTGGACGGCTTGAACAAGGCAGAAAAAGAAATGCAGAAGGCCAGAAAAAACGGTGACTTCTCGCTGATCCGTCACTGGGAAGGCGAGGCGGCATTCAATGGCGCCGGGCACTATCTGCATACCATGTTTTGGGATAACATGAGTCCGGATGGCGGGGGCAAAGCGGACGGCGAAATCGCCAAAGAAATCAAACGGACTTTCGGCAATTTTGATAAATTTAAAGAACACTTTTCGAAGGCGGCTGAAAATGTGCAAGCTGTCGGGTGGGCCATGCTTGTCTGGTCACCGCGATCATGGCGGACCGAAATCCTGCAGGCAGAAAAGCACCAGAACTTATCCCAGCAGGATGTGATTCCGTTGCTCGTCCTTGACGTCTGGGAGCACGCTTATTATTTGCAGTATCACAACAACCGCGCAGATTACATTGACGCATGGTGGAATGTTGTCTGCTGGGATAGTGTGAATCAGCGTTTTGCCGAGGCGAAGAAGGTTATGTGGAAACCGTATTAATGAGTTGAATCAAACATGACCCCGCACCACTATTATGGTGATGCGGGATTTGCATTTTTGGGAGGCGGCTTCAGGCATGGACTTGCTTTGCATTTTCGAAGGGGGTGGTGAACGCGGTCGGGAATGGTGCGAACTCGTGCAGAGAGAGCCTCAACTCGAGCGGCAGCAATACAAACTTGTGCGAGCATCATACCCTCTAATGCCGATGTTCGTTTTCGATCGAATCTACCTTCCTTCCATCAAAGTAAAAGCTCCCGGTGTCATACCGGGAGCAGCAGCTACATCAAATTACCTTTTGAAAAGTCCCCTCTCAAAAGTCACATAAACGTTTGAAACCACAGCCCAAGACCAGTCCCGATGTAGTTCCCGATGATATAACCAAGTGTGCCAACAAGCAGAATTGGTACAATTAGTTTATGCCAGCCTTTGGCGATGGCCATCGCTGCAGCCGTTGTCGGACCACCAAGGTTGGCGTTGCTGGCGAGAACGATTTCCTCCAGGTTAAATTTGAACCATTTCCCGAGCACAAGAGAGATAAGTAAATTGATGACGACAATAATCAATGTGAAAACGAGCAGAAGCGGCGCCGTTGTCACGACAAGTGCAAGCGATGCCGGCACACCAATGACCACAAAGAATAAATAAATCAAAAATGTCCCGATCTCCTGCGTCCCCCGGATATTCCCGAAATAATTCGGAAAAGCGATGACTGCCAAAACAGTCAGTGTCGTTAACATCAAATATTGATCACCAATAACGGCGCCCAGTACCTGGTAAAAAATGTTCACGCCTTCACCGCTTGGTACCACACCGGCAAAAAACTCGGCCAGCTGAAATGATACAGCAACAAGGACAAATGCCGTGGCAACACTCGTAGCGATATCTTTCAAGGCGATTTCTTTTCGCTGCCAGAATGACGCTGCCTGCGTTTCACCGTTATTTTCGGACGTGTCAGCCTCCACTTCTTCCATATGTGGTGTCTGGTACCTTTTCCGGAAAAAAGAGATAGCCGGAATCGCCATCAACACGAAAAAGAACACCGCCATCATCGCATTATCGGCCACAACAGTCGCTGAAACGAGCTCACCCGGCGCCTCAAACTTGGAGGCCATGGCGGCAAAATTCACGCTGCCGCCCGTGTACGATCCTGCCATCATCGCAGCCAGCTTATCCAAATGCGGGATCACATCCTTCAGCAGCATGAAAGACACAATCGTTCCTGCCACGGTACCGATGGCGCTTAATAGAAAGATGGTCAGCATCCGGCCGCTTTCCTGCCAGATCTTTTTAATGTTGGCCTGAAACAGAAGCAGCGGAATCGCCAATGGCACGACATAGTCCCAGACCGCATCATAGACCCCCGATTCAAGCGGAATAACGTTTAAGTTGGCCAGCACCATCGCGCCAATCAGGGCGATGATCGCCCCGGACATTTTGGATGCCCATGCATATTTCTGCTCCAGATAAATACTGACAGCCGCCCAGCCTGTCACAAATGCCCACAGCGCCCACGTATTATCCGGAGATATGAGTGACGTTTCCAATTGGGTTCACCTCTTTAAAAAAATGGATAAAAACGTTTCATTGGTTCTGGTACATATTAGTGTACAGCATTTATGTTAATATAGAAATAGTTCAAAAATCGTTACTCGAAAATGCTGCGTCAGGGGGAATTACATGAGTGTTTTAAACCGTCAATATGAGCTGGTGAAAAATACACGGGAATTGCTGTTTGCGTTTTGTGAAAAATTGGATGCGGATGACTACATCAAGGAACTGGATGGATTCGGATGGGGATCCATCCGGAACCTGCATACACATGTAGCCGAATGCTATCAGTCATGGCTGGGAAATTTCGGACTAAAAGAAAACATCACGTTTGCTGAGCCTGGGATGGTTAGCAACGTGCAGGACATGCGGGGAATTTTCAGTGAAGTGGATGATCTGGCCAGCCGGTTTCTTAATACATATGAAAACCATGCCGATGAGGTTATAAAAGGTCCTGTCCCCTGGCAGGAGGAGTATGAGGAACTGTCCGTATTGTGGCTCTTCACCCATACCATCACTCATGAATTTCATCATAAAGGGCAGATTGTGTCTATGGCGCATAAGCTGGGGTATGTGCCGGATGATACGGACTTGGTGGTTCCGGGGATATGAAGGACAATTGAGAGATTAACCATACGGAATGGAGTTGCTTGCAACGGTCCATTGGATTCTAAAAAATTCTGAGCCATCATCTGATGGAGAGCTAATTTCAGCAGTCCATAGCTGGAACAAACGTAAGAAGCGATTATTCGCGCGCAAGCATATTTTGAAAGCCTCAAAACATTTAACAGATACATTGAATTGTAAATCAAAAAAATTCGAAAACTGATTCACTGGCTAACCTCCCTGCTGTATGAATATGCTATACTAAAGTTATATTCAAAGGGGAGGTTTTTTCATGGCCAAAAAAGTCCTGATCTTAGCCGGAGATGCTGTTGAGTCGCTGGAAATTTATTATCCGTATTTCCGCTGTCTGGAGGAAGGCTACGAGACAACCATAGCGGCTGCTTCACCTAAACAGTTGCATACAGTTGTCCACGATTTCATTGGCTGGGAGACGTATACTGAAAAAGAAGGCTATCAGATTGAGGCAACGGCAAGCTTTGACGAGGTGAATCCTGCCGACTATGATGCGCTTATCATTCCGGGTGGGCGTGCACCTGAGCATATCCGTTTGAATGAGCATGTGCCGGGAATTGTCAGCCACTTTTTCGAGACGAATAAACCGGTTGGGGCCGTCTGCCATGCGGCTCAGGTTCTGACGACGGTAAAAGAGCATCTGAAGGGCAGAGAGATGACAGCTTATGTGGCCTGCAAACCGGAAGTGGAAGCAGCAGGCGCCAATTACATTGAAGAGTCGAACCATACGGATGGCAATCTGGTGTCCGGGCATGCGTGGCCTGATATGCCGAGGCTGATGAAGGAGTTTATCAGGCAGGTTAACGGGTCATAATCAAATGAGTGTAACGTTTTCTGTGACAAACCCGCCGGTGTCATTAACACTGGCGGGTTTTATATGATGTCTTCCTTTCATGTCAGACTCCTTCTCAAATCTTCATCGAATCCTTACACTCTATTAATACTCACTTTACATTCAGGTGATAGGATGAATATATAAGGAAGGAGGAAAAATATGAGTATACGTGCCATGTTCATTGATATGGATGGGACACTGCTGTCGTCAACAAATGAGGTTTCACAGCGTAATGCGAAGGCGATTTACCGGTTGATTAATCAGGGGACCAAGGTGTTTCTTTCGACGGGGCGACCATATAAGATGACGGCGCCCTACCATAGCCTGCTTGGGCTGAAGACGCCGATGATTTGTTTGAACGGTGCTTCTATTCATGATGGTTTGACGGGAAAAGTTGCTCAGATAAAGCCGGTTGTGCTGGATGAGGACCATTTTCATCGCGTCACGAATGAAAATCCGTGCAATGTGCTTGTGCACACTATTGACGGCCTCTATTGCAATAGAGAGTGCGGAGAAGCGGATGTGTGGACCAGGGAAAGCCGTACACCTCCAAAGTACATCGGTGATTTGCGGGATGCAGATTACAGGAATGTGCTGAAGTACAGTGTCAAGACCGGTTATCACGGTTCACACATGTCACATTTGTTCAGTGATGAAGCGGATGTCATTGACTGGAAAGATGGGTTTGAGATTGTCGCTCCCGGTGTTTCCAAATGGGCTGCCATTCAATCATTAATCAGAGCTTTTGGCATTAATCCTGAAGAAACCGCAACGATCGGTGACGGTCCGAATGACATCCAAATGCTCCGTCATGCCGGGGTTGGAATTGCCATGGCTAACGCTGCCCCGGAAGTGAAAGCGGCAGCTGACCTTGTGACGGGTCACCACGAAGATGACGGCCTGGCAGAATATATTGAGCAGAATCTCGTACAGTCACTTGTCAATTGAGGTATGGCGAAAAACGTTTACTGTTGCCCTTTCATTCTTTCAACCCACACCCATTTTTCAACCAAACATTTGCCCGCCGTTCACATGCAGCACCTCTCCGGTTACAAAGCGCGCGTCATCTGAAGCCAGATAAACAAACGTCGGTGCCACTTCAAACGGCTGTCCCTGACGATCCATCGGGTTGCCGGCGAGGGTCACCTGATCAGCTGTAAAACTTGCCGGGATAAGCGGTGTCCAGATGCGCCCCGGAGCAATCGCGTTGACGCGGATGCCTTTCTTGATCAGACTGTTTGCCAGGGCGCGGGTGAAGCCAACGATGGCACCTTTTGTCGCTGTATAATCAATCAGTTGATCGTTCCCGTCAAAGGCAACGACAGAGGTGGTATTGATAATCGCACTGCCTTCTCCCAGGTATTTCAGCGCAGCGCGGGTCGTGTAAAAGTGTGAGTAAACATTCACCTTAAAATGTTTCGTCAAACTGTTCGTCTGTGATATCCTCCAGACTTAACTGTTGAAATTGAATGCCGACGTGGTTACACAAAACGTCCAGCTTGCCAAACTTTTCAATGGTTTTTTCCACAATCACGGCGCATTGTTCCTTACTGCGGAGGTCACCCGGAAGCAGCAAACAGCACTGGCCGAGCTCCTCAACCCGTTGTTTGGTGCGATTGGCATCGTCATGCTCATCAAGGTAGGCAATCGCAACATCCGCCCCTTCTTTTGCAAAAGAAATAGCAGCAGCTGCACCTATGCCGCTGTCACCACCCGTAATGAGCGCCACCTTTCCTGATAGTTTTCCGCTGCCTGATTCATTTGGATTTTCGACGATCGGCCGTGGCACCATAAGCTCCTCCACCCCGGGCTGACGGTATTGACGCTGCTCGGGAACTGTAATGGCAATATCCTCATATTGTGTGATTTTTCCATAATTGGGGTATAGCGGGTATTTTTGTTTGTCGCGTTTTTCAGTCATTGCGTTCAATCCTTCCTAATCATGAGCTTTCAACTCAGGTTATGATGATTAGGCGATTGTCGTGCCTGGATTTGTTATCCGTACAGGCTCAACGACTGAGAAGATGAATAGCCTGACAGGGAATAAGTGATAAAGGAGCTGAATGATGTGTATAATTATTATTACAATCCTGAAGTGAGGTACCTGCTGATGTCACAAGTAAAAGGAAAAGCTAAGGTATTATATGACAACAACCCACAGGCATGGCCAGCCCCGGTGATCGGACCAAGACCGCCGTATTATACAAACCCCCGCTATATGCCATCCGATCCGGTGATCTAGTTTTTGCATGGCCGGATTCTTTGTTTTAAGAGACAAAAACCGGTAAAATAAAGAGAGAATGCTTTTGAAAGGAATTACTTCATGGATCCCAGTATAACATCATTCGTACTACTGTTCGCACTTATGCTCATTGTTGGTGTTTTTACAACTAAATTCTCTTCCCAGCTGGGTTTGCCCTCACTGGTACTTTTCCTTTTTGTTGGAATGCTGCTCAACGAATTCATTTACTTTGAAAATGTCGAACTTACACAGCTTGTCGGTATTATGGCGCTGATTATAATTTTATTTGAAGGTGGTACCCAGACCAAATGGAACACCATGCGTCCGGTCCTTGCGCCAGCGGGCGTATTAGCAACAGTTGGGGTTTTGCTGACGTCTGTTATCACGGGATTTGCGGCTTACTATATCCTCGGTCTTACGCTGCTGGAAGGGATGCTGTTTGGTGCGATTGTTGGTTCGACAGACGCCGCAGCAGTCTTCTCCGTACTGGGGAGTAAAAATATTAATTATCGATTGCGGGCCACATTGGAAGCTGAATCGGGAACGAACGATCCGATGGCCGTTTTTTTGACGGTGGCTTTTATTGAAATGATCCAGATTCCGGACAGCACAATTTGGTCAGCAGTCGGAAGCTTTTTTATCCAAATGGGATTCGGTTTGATTTTTGGACTGCTGCTCGGCAGGTTAAGTGTGCTGCTGATTAATAAGATAACATTGGACGTATCCGGCATGTATCCGCTTTTGGCGTTGGGCAGCGCCATTTTCACATATGGTGTGACCGATTATTTAGGTGGGAGCGGATTTTTAGCTGTGTATGTAATGGGGGTCCTGGTTGGCAACAGTGACTTGATGCATAAATTTTCAATTGTCCGGTTTAATGAAGGATTCGCGTGGATGATGCAGATTATCATGTTTATTTTCCTTGGGATGCTCGTATTCCCAAGTGATTTGATTACGGTTGGTTGGCAGGGTATTCTATTAGCCATCATTCTTATGTTCGTGGCCAGACCAGTCGCAACCGTCCTGTGTATGATTTTTTTCAAATACAATGTAAAAGAACAGGTGTTTTTATCGTGGACAGGTCTGAAAGGTGCGGTTCCGATTGTTCTGGCAACATATCCGATCGTGGCGGAAGTGGAAAATGCGTACGTGATCTTTAATGCGGTCTTTTTCGTTGTACTCATTTCAGCGCTTGTCCAAGGCAGTACGCTGTCACCGCTGGCAACGAAATTAGGATTGACAGAAAAAGGTTATGATTTTGACCCGAGCGGTTTCGAAATGATTAACCTCGGCAACACGAATTCCGAAATCATTAAACTGCCGATTGGAAAAAAAGCACCGGTTGTTCATTCAACGCTGACGGACATCATCCTGCCAAGTGATACGCTAGTGATTGGCATTGTTCGGGAAAAAGATTTAATCACACCAGGTGGTGATACGTCAATTGAGGCTGGTGATATGTTATTTGTGCTTAGCGAGAGGGAAAAGCGGGCAAAAGTGAGAGAGGTCTTTTTAGGAAAGAAAGAGAAGAAGGAAAAGCCGAAGAAGCCGAAATGGTGGCAGCGACTTGGTAGAAAACGCGAGTAGCGAACATTTGCAAACGAGAAACAAGTAGGTTACGATTTTCAATATATTACCAATGCTGGGAGGCGGATCATCATGGTAAAACAAGTGAAACTTGGCCAATCGGATTTATATGTGAATCCGGTCGGACTGGGTACCAACGCTGTCGGCGGGCACAATCTATTTCCCGACACAGACGAGGAAGCAGGCAAGGAACTCGTCCGAACAGCGATTAATAATGACGTTAATTTTATTGATACAGCCTTTTTATACGGGCCCGGACGGTCAGAGGAATTGGTCGGAAAGGTCGTTAAGGAAAGTGGCAAGCGGTCCGGCCTGATCATCGCTACAAAAGTATCGCCCATTTTCAAGGGTGACGGCATGGTCAATGACAATTCACCGGCCTTTTTAAAACAGGAAGTTGACCATAGCCTGAAGCGGCTGCAAACGGACTATATTGACTTAATGTATATCCATTATCCGGACGGTAAAACGCCTGAAGCTGAAGCGGTTGGCGCCTTGAAAGAATTAAGGGATGAAGGCAAGATCCGTGCGATCGGTGTCTCCAACTTTACACCTGATCAATTGAAAGCAGCCAACCAAGACGGTTATGTGGACGTTTATCAGGGCGAGTATAATCTGTTGAATCGGGAAGCTGAGAACACATTGTTCCCTTATACAGCTGAGCAGAATATCTCGTTCATTCCGTTCTTCCCACTGGCAGCAGGTCTTCTTGCAGGGAAATACAATAAGGATTCACAATTTAATGATATACGGGCAAACTCTCCATATTTTAAGGAAGACGTCTTTGAGCAAAATTTGGCAAAAGTGGATAAGTTGCGTCAAATCGCGGATGCAAAAAACGCAGAGGTCGCACATGTTGTCCTTGCCTGGTATTTGACAAGAAATGCCATCGACGCTATTATACCCGGCGCCAAACGTGCCGAACAGGTGCTGAACAACCAGAAAACCCTAGATGTGCAATTGACGGATGATGAGGTTCAGGCAATTGACCGTATTTTTCAATAAGTGAAGATGAAGGCTGCTGGACCGGGATTGGAAGCCGTTTGTCAAGATAAAATCCAGACGATTCAGCACCCGAAAATGAAGCCTCCCATGATTGTGGGAGGCTTCATTTTCGGGTGATAGGTGATCGTTTTACATATTGGCGGGGTGTATCAATGGTAGGAGCACGAACATCAATGGTATAGGCGAGGATATCAACGGTAGGAGCGTGAACATCAACGGAGGAAGCAAGTGTATCAACGGTAAGAGCATGAACATCAACGGAGGAAGCGAGTGTATCAACGGTAGGAACGCGAACATCGACGGAGGAGGCGAGGATATCAACGGTAGGAGCGCGAGCATCGACGGAGGAGGCGAGGATATCAACGGTAGGAGCGCGAGCATCAACGGAGGAAGCAAGTGTATCAACGGTAAGAGCATGAACATCAACGGAGGAAGCGAGTGTATCAACGGTAGGAACGCGAGGAGGCGAGGATATCAACGGTAGGAGCGCGAGAGTCGACGGTAGAGGCAAGGATATCAACGGTGGGAGCGCCAACATCAACGGTCGAGGAAGCGAGTGTATCAACGGTAGGAACGCGAACATCGACGGAGGAGGCGAGGATATCAACGGTAGGAGCGCCAACATCAACGGTCGAGGCAGGGATATCAACGGTAGGAGCACGAACATCGACGGAGGAGGCGAGGATATCAACGGTAGGAGCGCGAGCATCGACGGTAGGGGCAAGGATATCAACGGTGGGAGCACCAACATCAACGGTCGAGGCAGGGATATCAACGGTAGGAGCACAAACATCAACGGTAGAGGCAAGGATATCAACGGTGGGAGCGCCAACATCAACGGTCGAGGCGCGGATATCAACGGTAGGAACGCGAACATCGACGGAGGAGGCGCGGATATCAACGGTAGGAGCGCGAGCATCGACGATAGGAGCACAAACATCAACGACCGCAAGTCCGCCACAATAGGTTGAGTTTGCCGCGCCATGTACAAGGGCCGCCGCCTGGAAGTTTGTTCAACGCGTTATTGAGGCAACATTTTTCTTATAATCCTTATTTGACCTCTATGATTAATTTCATCTTCAAACATGTGAAACCAGATGAAATAGTTATTCGACGGATGGCTGCCCCATAATCTGTTTTCGTACAACCATTCATCACTTCGGTTAGAAAACTCCAGTAGCGTTTGCTTTCTGACTTCTTCCAGTTTGGTCATGTAAAACTCCAAGGGATGTCCTTTAATTTGCTGTCTGCCTTTATCCCCGAGATCATATGCTGCACCCCACTCCGCCATCTCTTGTTCATTCGGACGTCGGCCATCAAAAGTTTCAATTTGGAACCCTTTTTCAATCGCTGCGATATGTAAAAGAAGGGCTCCTATGCTATTCGCATCTCCAGCTGGCAGAAAGTCCAGTTCAGCAGTTGTTAGCCCGTGTACCGCATTTAACGTTGTCTTCCTTGCATAGTCCATCTGGGACACTAGATGACCGATTTGGGACGTGAATCCTTCTGTTTCTTTTATTTTATATGGCATGTTGGGCAGGCTCCTTTTTGTCCAGGGTTAGTTTTCATTCTGTCGAGTTCGCTAGTCAATTAAATCTCTGCATTTTAAAAAACGATATACACATGGCAAAAGATTCGTGTTTTCATCTGTGATATGAAAACACGGCACGAGTCTATTCGGCTCCAACTCCCATTCGCGGGAATGTATGTACTAATTTTTGTCCGGCTGAAAAGTTATGAATTCTTTAAAATAATTAAGCCCAGGGACGATATGCCCTTTCTCGAACATGTTTTCAAGTTCTTGTGTTGTTACCCATTTGGCATCTGAAACCTCATTCGGTTGATGTGTGGTTTCAGCAATATCAAAATTCTTATGGAATACCCAGACATCACGGAAGTAATCATGGCGGCGTTCACTTTTCATCAACTTACCACGACAGTCCGATAAGTCAATCCCGACTTCTTCACTTACTTCCCTCATAGCGCCTTCTAAGCTTGTTTCGTCGGCCACTACCGATCCCCCCGTGCACTCCCATAAATTCGGGTGATCCTTATTCGGATGCCGTTTGCTTAACAAAAAGTCCCCTTTGTCGTTGATGATCCACACATTGACAACCAAATGATAATCTCCATCCGGAAGAGGAGTCCCTCGTTCGTGCATCCTCCCGGTTTTATGTCTATTCCCGTCATAGACGTCCCAAAGTTCCAACAGCATCCCTCCATGGACTCTCTGATTCTATGCCCGACTATTTACGAATAACTTTCCCCCGTTTTGCTGTAAATTTCATAAGCAACGTAACCCAATAATAACCCTATTCCAGGTCCCCAACCAACTGCAAATAGTAAGGTGATTGGGAAAAACATGCTAAGAAGCATGGCAACAGCACAACCAGTCATCATGCCCAGTGGTATTAAGCTATCCAGTAAAGTTTGAGCACTTTTGGATTGTTTCTTACCCAAAGTGCCCTTCTTGTATTTATGTTTCATTCTAAAAACGACAAATACCGCAGTTCCGCCTGCTATTACAACAGGCAGTGAAGTACGCGCGATGTCCAAAATTAAGTTCATTTTAGAAAACTCCTTTCTTTACGTATTGTTTTTTAATTTTCTTCGTCTCTTAATACCGTCCAGTTCATCACTACAACCCGTCCCGCAAAATTTTGTTATAGATTAGCACTCTGTTTTGGCAGTTTAAAATAAATACGCTTTACTTACTGTTGAATACTAGATTGCTTATTGCGATTAATGACCAAGTTAATGATGAGCCATATACCTTGAAAGATTGCTGGAAATATAAAGGCAAACAATAAAACAATAAATGATAGTAGTTTAATCTCGGGTGTTTGAACAGCACCTGAACCGTCTACTTCTCTCGTCCAAACAAACACTGTACCCACAACAAAAAGAATCATCCAAAAAATATTTATTACCCACTAGAAAACCCAGGATATCTTCAATTAATTTATCCCTCCCTTGTGTAAACCTTATTCCAGATAGAGCTCTTTTGCCCCATATCGCATTAAACTTGATGTTTCTTGTCGTTGGAAAGGTTATTGTCGACTTGAATATACTTATTTTCAGTTAATATAGCTTGAATAAAATCGGCTGCATTTTTAGGAGAGACAAGCGCCATATCATATTTCCTACCATCCTGTCTTCCATTTTTATATTCGACATCGAAACGTTAAATTCCTCTAAAGGGGCACAAATTCCTCGTTGTGTTTGGCAAGTGAAAAGTACATAAAATGGCAGAACTTTTTTACATAACCTTGCCAGCCAGTTTATCCCAATTGTAGATTGTATCTTTTATTTACTTTTCAAGGTTCAAAAGCGAAATCTTAA
>NZ_SRHY01000035.1 GCF_004565465.1 Lentibacillus salicampi | reverse complement strand
AAAATGATGGAAACCCTGGAGTTGGAAAAGTACCAACTTGAGGGGTAATACACTTTGGAATGCCATAACTCTTGATATAACAGGAATTATAGCTTATTGCTTTCTTTATTTCGTAAACTCATGCTAGACGTTTTTTTCCCAATGAGGTTTGGCGTTTTAACGTTGATGTTTGGTGTTTTACCGTTGATGTTTGGTGCTCCACCGTTGATGTCCGCCGCTCCACCTTTGATGGCCGCCGTTTCACCGTTGATATTCCACGCTTCACCTTTGATATTCCACGCTCCACCTTTGATATTCCACGCTCCACCTTTGATATTCCACGCTCCACCTTTGATATTCAACCCTCCACCGTTGATGTTCGCCGTTTCACCGTTGATGTTCCTCCTTCCACCGTTGATGTCCGCTGCTCCACCGTTGATGGCCGCCGCTCCGCCACCGATGTTTTCTCCTGTTGTTCCGCTATTTTTGCCATTAATCTCGTAGTATTAAAGATTAAGAGATGATTCAATGTATACGGTAATTTAATTTGAAATAACGGTTTACATATTTTTCAGACTACTATATAATAGAATCAATCATGCTAAAGCGCTACCAAGTTATTGCGCATGATGAACTATGACAACAACTCAACAACTGCCCAGTCTGTTTACAGTTCAATGCCAGTTCTGATTCGACAGATAAGAGCCAGTTCAATTTGACTCGCAGAAAACTGTGATCTTTTTGAACTGGCTTATTTTATTATCACGGAAAGGAGTGATGAAGTGGGTGGAGCACTGGAGAATATTAAAATTCTTGATTTGTCGCGTGTGCTGGCCGGACCGTATTGTACGATGATTCTGGGTGATCTTGGTGCAGACATCATCAAAGTGGAAGCCCCGGGCGGCAGTGATGAGACACGCAAATGGGGACCACCATTTCAAAATGGTGTCAGCGCCTATTACCTGTGTGCCAACCGGAACAAAAAAAGCATTACGCTTGATCTGAAGTCAACGGAAGGTAATCAAGCTATCAGGGAACTGGTACGAGAAAGTGATGTCGTCATCAATAATTTTAAGACCGGCACCATGCAGCGGCTCGGCCTGGATTATGAAACACTCGCCGGCATCAATCCGGGCATTGTCTATTGTTCAATCACAGGTTTTGGCGAAACAGGACCGTATAAAGACATGCCGGGCTATGACTTTATCATCCAGGCGATGAGCGGCTTGATGAGCATTACCGGGGACAGCGATTCCGGCCCGCAAAAAGTTGGTGTCGCGATCACGGATATTTTAACCGGTCTGTATGCGTGTATCGGCATTCAGGGAGCTTTGTTCGAACGGACGCAATCAGGCAAAGGGCAAAAGCTCGATCTTTCCCTGTACGATTCAGCTGTCAGTGCACTGGTCAATGTTGGCAGCAACTATTTGATGGCCGGCAAAAAACCTTCTGCCTTGGGGAACCAACACGCGAATATCGTACCGTATCAGACATTTTCAACGAAGGATGGCGAGATGGTCATTGCGGTCGGAAACGATCATCAGTTCAAACGATTATGCAACATTTTAGGAAAACCGGATTATGCTTCAGATGAGCGTTTTCGGACCAATCCGGATCGGGTGGCAAACCGGAAAATCCTAATTCCGCTGCTTCAGGAAATTTTCCCGACTGAATCAACTGCTTACTGGCAGGAAAAATGCCAGGAAAACAATATCCCATGTGGGCCGATTCAAACAATTGATGAGGTAGCGGATGATCCGCAGCTAAACGCGCGGGATATGTTCCTTGATGCTGACCATCCGACTGCAGGCGATATCCGGATGGTTGGCAGCCCGTTGAAATTGTCGCGGACACCGGTAAATATCAGACACCACCCACCGGATGCCGGTGAACACACCGATGCGATCCTGCAGCAATTAGGACGGACACAATCAAACATTAGGAGATGAGCAGATGAATTTTAATTTTTCAGAAGAACAGAATATGCTGCGCAGTACAGTCAGAAGTTTTGTGGATAAGGAAATCATGCCGTACATTGCCGAATGGGACCGGGAAGGAAAATTCGATCCAAACATCATGACGCGGCTTGCTGACCTCGGGCTAATGGGTGTTTGCATTCCAGAAGAATACGGTGGCAGTGGCATGGATTACAACGCACTTGCCATTGTGTGCGAAGAGCTGGAGCGCGGTGACACAGCATTCCGTACAGCGGTTTCCGTGCATACCGGCCTGAACAGCATGACCCTTCTGCAATGGGGCACTGAAGAACAGAAACAGAAATACCTCGTGCCCCAAGCCAAGGGTGAAAAAGTCGGAGCGTATGGCCTGACAGAGCCCGGCGCTGGTTCTGACGTCGCCTCCCTCCAGGCTACGGCGGTCAAAGATGGCGACTACTACATCCTGAACGGATCCAAAGCATGGATTTCCCTGTGTGACACGGCAGATCACTTCCTCGTATTTGCCTATACCAATAAAGAAAAACGCCACAAAGGGATTTCCGCCTTCATCGTTGAACGCGATTGGGAAGGATTTGACTCGAAAGCAACAAAAGGAAAACTTGGCATACGATCAGGCAATACTGGCGAAATCTTTTTTGATCATGTAAAAGTTCCGCAAGAAAACCTGCTTGGTGAAGAAGGAGAAGGGTTCAAAATCGCCATGGCCGCGCTTGATAACGGACGGTTCACGGTTGCTGCAGGTGCTGTCGGACAGATCCGAGCCTGCCTTGAAGCGAGTGTCGATTATGCCAGGGAGCGTGAAACTTTCGGAAAACCAATCGGCCAACATCAGCTTGTCCAGCAAATGATTGCCAATATGAAAGCTGGTCTGGAAATGAGCAGCCTGCTGGTCTACCGCGCCGGTGAAATGAAAAACGCCGGAAAGCGCAACACAGAAGAAACATCCATGGCCAAATGGCAGGCATGTGATTTTGCCAATAAATCCGCTGATGATGCCGTCCAGGTTCACGGCGCGTACGGCTACTCGGATGAATACCCGGTTGAGCGCTATTTGCGGAATTCAAAAGCACCGGTTATTTACGAAGGAACGCGTGAAGTGCATACCATCATGCAAGCCGGCTATGCTCTGGGATATCGCGAGGATAAGCCATTAAACAAAATGCTCCCGGCATGGGGAGGCAACCGAGCAAAAGTTTAAGTTTTCAAAGGAGGCTTCTATATGAAACTCAAAAGTAAAACGAACAGTATTTTTATCGATTGCCAATGGCACCATACCGACGGACAGGAAACAGAAACCGTTTATAACCCAGCAACCTTAGAGGCGATCACAGAAGTTGCCTATGGCGGGAAGGCTGAGGCCCAGGCAGCGATTCAAGCGGCGTCCCAGGCGTTCAAAACGTGGCGTGACATGACCGGCCGGGAGCGGTCACGGATTTTATATAAAGCACATGAGTTGATGCTCGAGGACGCCGATCGTCTTGGAGAAATCCTGACGACGGAACAAGGAAAACCGTTGAAAGAAGCTGTAGGCGAAGTAAAAGGTGCCGCGAACTTCTTACTCTGGTATGCCGAAGAAGCAAGCCGGACATACGGTGAATGGATCCCGTCTTCCAATAAATCCAAGCGGCTCTTAGTTATTCCGCAGCCGGTCGGTGTCGTCGGCGCGATCACGCCATGGAATTTTCCGTCATCCATGATCACCCGGAAAATTGCACCTGCCCTTGCTGCAGGCTGTACCGTTGTTTTGAAGCCGGCACCGGAAACACCGCTCTCGGCCATTGAAATCGTCAAAATCCTGGAAAAAGCCGGCATGCCGGATGGTGTTGTGAATCTCGTGACTGGCGATGCGGAGGCGATTGGCAATACCATGCTTGAAAGCAAAGATGTCCGCCTGATGACGTTTACCGGTTCCACTGCAGTCGGCAAATATCTGATGCGGGAAAGCGCCAATCATGTGAAAAAGTTATCACTTGAGCTTGGCGGCCACGCACCAATTGTTGTTTTTGACGATGCAGCTATTGATAAAGCTGTCTCACTGGCTTTGGCAAGCAAGTTCCGGAATAACGGCCAGACATGTATTTGTGCTAACCGGATTTACGTTCATGAATCCGTTAAAGACATGTTCAATGATAGATTAACTAAGAAAGTGGCGGAACTTAAAGTTGGAGACGGCACCGAAGAAGGAATCGATCTCGGCCCGCTGATCAATGAACAAGCATCGCTAAAAGTGCAAAAACACCTGGATGATGCCGTATCAAAAGGAGCAAAAGTTGTCTCTGGCGGCGACAAATGGAACGGTGGACTGGATGGTTATTTCTATCAGCCTACTGTTCTAGCAAACGTCACTGATAATATGCTTGTCATGAACGAGGAAACATTCGGCCCGCTCATGCCGGTGCAGGCTTTCAGTGATGAGGATGCCGTCATCGACAAAGCAAACGACACCGACTATGGTCTCGCAGCCTACATCTTTACCGAGACAACGAGCCGTGCTGTACGCGTATCGGAAAAACTCGAATATGGCATTGTCGGTGTGAATGACGTTTTCCCTGCTGTCGCCGAAGCACCATTCGGCGGTATCAAGCAGTCTGGCGTTGGCAAAGAAGGCGGACATCACGGCATGGATGAATTTTTGGAAATGAAGTATGTAACGATGGGGATAGATAACTGACGATGGCAACTGGTTAAGCGAAGTAATTATAGCCGCATTCCCTGCTTTGGAATGTGGCTTTTGGTTTTGGATATTAAGCTGATATTTTCGGCAAGATATAAAAACTCCGCGATTCAATATCAGCGGTGCTCTCCTAATCATGACCCTCCCGATAATGCTCATACTGCCGATACAAATCATGCAATGCTGACACAAGCGCGTTGCCTGCTTTTCCCAAATAGTGTTCTTTCATCGTTTCGGAAGGTTTGTCAATCCCATCCTGCAGACTGTGCCCTTTTAAGAGATGATGGACAAAATCCCTGCCATGTTCGGTAGCCAGTGTGCAATTGGCCGCGACAATCACACCATATTTTTTATCAATTTCTGCTGTTATCGTGAGTGTTTCATAAATGCTTTTCGCTGCCATTCCGGATGGCAATCTGGCGTGACCGGCGATAAATACTGTGTTCATCATATCATCCTCTCAAACTTAAAATCCGGCCCGCGGTAACCGAGTTTTCTGGAAATCGTCTCAGCCGTTTGCTTTGTATTCATCTTCAGTTCCTGCAAATTGTCCCCTTCAAAATGACTGGACAGGCCGCTGACCGCCAGTGCTGCGACCACCTGATTGCTATAATCATAGATGGGATAGGAGATTCCGGTCGTATCCGCATCCTGTTCGCCAATACTGTATGCGTAACCTTCTTCATGGATTGTCTGCAATTCCTGAAGTAATGCCTTTTGATCAATCCTACCGCGATTGACAGGATGATGCAATGCAGCGTCTTCTAAAATAGTATCCTGCTGTTCATGCGGCATATTTGCCAGAAGCAGTTTCGGACCGGATCCCAGGTAAAGAGGAGAGCTTTTGCCAACTCTGGTATTCAGCCTCAGCGCCCTGGAACTGTCCACCTTTTCAATGTACGTCGCCTCATCCTGATTGGCGATCACCAGATGGATTACTTCGTCAATATCAGCAGCCAGCTTCTGCATGTCAGGCAGAGCAATTTTTCGGATTTCCAGCTGGTCGGAAACGATTTGACCGAGTTCCAGCAGTTTGAGCCCCAACCGATATTTGCTATCATGCTCGTTCTCTTTTATTTTATATAAAAAATGACCGGATTCCAGCGCTGATAGCAGCCGATAAGCGGTTGGTTTCGGGATCCCGGCACGGGTAGCAATATCCTTCAATGTCAGTTCTGGTGTATCTGCTGAAAAGTAGTTTAGTAATTTTAATGCTTTGATGACACTCTGATTCATGGCGAAAATCCCCCGTTTGGTCTTTTTGAAAAGAAAAAAGGCTGCCGCGTACACGAAAGCAGCCTCAAATATTAATTAGTTGGTCACATGTGCTTTTTCTGCACTTGCAGATTCATAAATACTGACGCCACGTTTGGCCATTTCTTCAATATACGGATCACCTGGCACAATCTGTTCAGGCGGATAAACACCACGTTTGGTGATGACGCCGCTTCCGATCATCTGAGCAACAACAGAAATCGTGTTGGCCGTTGCACGCGCCATCGCTGTTACCCGATGCTCTCTGTCTTTATAGGTCGTCATTTCAAATACATGCGTCTCCGACTGTCCGCCCTTTTTGCCGCTGACTTTCACCCTGAGCAACACGACGTCATCCTTATCACCCAGTTCGACAATCGGATCAAGGACCTTCAGCAATACTTCGCGGGGGTTGACTTCTTGACCATTCACATCTACCGAATAGTCCATCCGGGTTAAATTTAAATCGACCAGCAGCTTGAATTTTTCCGCATGACCGGGGTAGCGGATCGTTTTATATTCCAGGGTCTTCAGTTGCGGATATGAAATGGACAATGTCGATGTCCCACCTGATGTATGGAAAGCTTCAAGCGGGCCGAATTTTTCAAAATGGACACGCTCGACTTCACTTAAAGACGCAATTTCTTGTTTGATACCATCACGGATAATTAGAGCCGGATCAGTATAATGATCAAAAACGCCCTCCATGGAGAAAACGTGGTTGTATTCAAATGGCGGATCAGGACTTACCGGAATTCCTCCGACATATAATTGAATTTCTTCCAGTTCATCCAGTTTCCCGGCGCCGTGCCCTGATAAGATATTAATCATGCCCGGCGCCACCCCCAGGTCCGGAATCAGGGTTACGCCGGCAGCCTGAGCATCCTCTTTCAGCTCGAGCACTTTATCGGTGACGTGCCCAATATGCCCGCCCAGATCGACGGAATTGACGCCGACTTCAATCGCCGTTTTCGCAACGATTTCATTAAATGAGTAAAATAACGCATTGATGATGACATCGAACTGCCGCATGTAATTGGCCAGTTCCTGCTTATCCTTGGCATTGACCTGGTGAGCTGTCAGTTTTGGCGAATTCAGCTGATCAACAACGTTTTGCGCGATGGCCATGTCAATATCAGCCAGGCCGACTGCTGTAACTCCGTCGCTTGCAGCTAAGTCGCGTGCTGCTTCTTTTCCCATCAGTCCGGATCCTAATACACCTATTTTCATCTGCGTTCACTCCCTGTCTATATTCTTCTGTTTATTTCCCCTCTTAGAGAAGGCTGCCCCATCTATTATGGTAAGTTTTTGACATACATGAAGGCAGCCGGTCTTATACGTTTAACTCAGCTCAGCATCTTACTCGGTATCAATCTGTGCACGCTGGAGCTTGCCGCTGTAATCGATGTAGACGGCTTTCCACTCCGTGAACACGTCCAGTGCCTGCACACCGGAGTCGCGATGACCATTGCCGGTTCCTTTTGTGCCGCCGAATGGCAAGTGAATTTCGGCACCTGTTGTTCCGGCGTTCACGTAAACAATACCTGTGTCCAGATCACGCTGTGCTTTGAACACGCGGTTAGCATCTGTTGTAAAAATTGAGCTTGACAGGCCGAACGATACGCCGTTGTTGACTTGAATGGCTTCCTCAAAACTTTTTACCGGGACCAGTGAGATAACCGGGCCGAAGATTTCTTCCTGGGAGATGCGCATGTCCGGTGTACAGTCCGTAAATAAGGTCGGTGCAAAATAATGCCCATTCGCGTATTGCTCGTCGTCAAGCACGTAACCCCCCGCAAGCAAATTAGCGCCTTCTTCCCGGCCGATCTGAATGTAGTTTTGAATTTTTTCCAGACCTGCTTTGTTGATAATCGGTCCTACTTTGTTTGCCTCATCCAAGCCGTCGCCGATCGTCAGTTTTTCGATTTCAACAAGCAGCCGCTCCTCCAGCTGTTGTTTTACGTCTTCATGAACAATCACCCTGCTGGCTGCCGTACAACGCTGGCCGCTTGTTCCATAAGCGCTCCAGATAATGCCTTCCACAGCCAGGTCAAGATCGGCATCATCCATGACCGTAATGGCATTTTTACCGCCCATTTCAAGCGACACTTTCTTCAGTTGCCTGCCGCATTCACTGGCAATATTGCGGCCGGTTTCGTTGGATCCGGTAAATGAAATAACCCTGATGTCTCCATGATGCACCATCACATCCCCAACTGCTGAGCCTTTCCCAAACACCACGTTCAGTACACCGTTTGGCAAACCGGCTTCCTCAAGAATTTTCGCCAGTTCATAGGCCAGGATTGGCGTTTCAGTCGCCGGCTTCCAGATGACCGCATTACCCGCAACGATGGCCGGGAATGACTTCCAGGTGGCAATCGCAATCGGGAAGTTCCACGGTGTGATGATCCCGACAACACCAACCGGAGCGCGCTGGCTCATCGAAAATTTATTGGGCAGTTCGGCAGGTGTTGTATGACCGAACAGCCGGCGTCCTTCACCAGCCATGTAAAACGCCATGTCAATGCCTTCTTGTACTTCTCCGCGTGCTTCTTCCAGCACTTTACCATTCTCCATTGTCAGCAACCGGGCCAGACGCTCTTTCCGTTCCTTTAACAGCTGACCGGCTTTGAATAACACTTCGGCCCTTTGTGGTGCAGGGACCAGCGCCCACTCCTTTTGTGCTTGTTTTGCAGCATCCACTGCACGATTGACATCCCTCTCATCCGACAGGGGAACCTGGACGATTGTTTCACCATTCGCCGGGTTGATCACTTCAGTGGTGTCAGCAGCTTCCACCCATTCACCGTTAATAAAATTAGTCAGTTTTTCTGTTTCAATCAAGCTTTGAGCCATACCATATACCTCCTCAGATTGATAATGGGTCACCTATTTTTCAGCACGATCACGGAGTTGTGCAATCGTGGAAGAAACTGAAATCTGTTCCTTTTCGGTCATGATTTCGATGACGGCCGGTGCATTTTTTTGCAATGCCGACGCAAAGCTTTCAGCAAACTCATCCGGTGTGGTCACCAAATAACCATCTGCGCCAACACTTTCGGCAAACTTTTTAAAGGAAACACCACCCAAGTCAGTACCGATGACTTTCTCCGGATAGTGTATTTCCTGGTGCATCCGGATGGTTCCATACATGTGATTGTTAAATACAAGGCAAATGACCGGAATGTGATACCGGACAGCTGTTTCAAGCTCTTGCGCGGTCATCATGAACCCTCCATCACCAGCCAATGCGACGACCGGCTTTTCCGGTAAAGCCCGTTTTGCCCCAAGTGCGGCAGGAAAACCATAGCCCATAGCGCCGGAAGTTGGTCCCACATAGGTGTGCTTGGCCTTGAATGGATAATAAGCATGCAGCCACCCGGCAAAGTTTCCGGCATCATTGGTCACCAGTGCATGGTCAGGCAGCATATCCGCCATCATTGCCACTATATGCTTATTGATCACATCTTTATGCGAAACATTAAGCCGGCTGACGCCCTCGAATGCTTGCCGGCACTTATTTGCCCAGTTTTTCCACCTGCCCTGGACAGCCATTCCTCTCAGCGCCTGCAATGCCTGGCCTGCATCTGCAACAATTCCGGCATCCGGGCTGAAAACTTTTCCAACCATGTCATAACTAATATCGATGTGAATCAGTTTTTTCTCCGGTGTCAGAATCCGGTAGTCCTGTGTGGTAACTTCAGACAAACGCGTGCCGATAGCCAGAATCGTGTCGGCTTCTTTCACGGTCTTTAAAATGTTCGGGTTGGTTCCCAGTCCAAGGTGTCCGACATACAATGGGTGATCGTTGGGAAACACGTCCTGCCGGCGAAAAGCTGCAATAACAGGCAGATGATAGTGTTCCGCAAATGTCACAAGCGCTTCTTCTGCCTGAGAACTTTTCACGCCCCCGCCAGCCACGATCAGTGGTCTTTCAGCTGAAGCAAGCAGTTCTTCAACCTGAGCAACTTCTTCAGGGGATGGTGCCGGCTTTGGCTTCACAACAGGCGGGCCAAATGTCATCTCCGTCTCCACTGGCAGGACGTCCTCAGGCAGCGAAACGACAACCGGACCGGGCCTTCCAGTCTGCGCAATGCGGAAAGCTCGCTGCACTATTTCTGCCATGCGTTCCGGATCTTTCACTTCGACGGCCCATTTGGCGATATGACCGAAATACTGGTCAAGATCAACTTCCTGAAAGCCTTCCCTGCCGCGGAATTTGCTGTGTACCTGACCTAAAAAGACAACCATCGGGGTGGAGTCCTGATAAGCGGTATGGACCCCAATGGAAAGATTGGACGCCCCGACGCCACGTGTGGCCATCACAACGCCTGGCTTCAAAGATGACTTGGCATATCCTTCTGCCATAAACGCCGCACCGCTTTCATGCCTTGTTGCCATCATACTGATCGAATCCTCATCATGCAGCGCATCCAGTAACGGCAAATAGCTCTCGCCGGGAACACAGAACGCATGGCTGATGTTTTCAATCTTTATACACTCAACAATGGCCTGTGCTGCTGTCAGTGTTTTAGTTGTCCGGGCTTTCGTTGGCGTTTTCATCTAATTGGTCACCCCCCTCAACTGCCGCATGCGGCGGATCACTTCATCCAGGCGCCCCGTCGTGACGGTCAGCGCCACTCTGAAATATCCCTCCCCCCGCGAGCCAAAAGCATTGCCGGGGGTAACAATAACCCCCGCCTCATCCAGCAATTTGTTGGCAAACGACGTCGACGTAAAGCCGTCCGGGACTTTTGCCCAAAGAAAGATTGTTCCATTTGGTTTGGTCGCCTCAATCCCCATCTCCCGGAAAGTGTCATACAATTTTTCCATTCGTTGCTGGTAAATGGCGTTATGCCTCTTCACTGCCGAAAAATCACTTTTCAATGCAGTAGCGGCAGCTTTTTGAATGGGAAGGAACTGGCTCGTATCGATATTGCTTTTAAACGTTGCCAGTGCGTTAATAACCTCCTTGTTGCCAACGACATAACCAATCCGCCAGCCGGTCATATTAAAACTTTTCGACAGTGATCCGAATTCGACCGCATGTGATTTGGCACCCGGAACCTGCATGACACTTGGCGATTCATACCCATGAAACGTGATCATGTCGTACGCAGCATCATGTACCAGCAACAGTTGATTTTTTCGGGCAAATGCAACCGCTTCCAAAAACGTGTCATCGTTAACGGTCGCAGCCGTCGGATTGCTCGGATAGTTTAATAGCATTATTGTTGCCTGATTGATAGATTTATGGTCGACCTGGTTATACAGTGGCACATAGCCATTTGTCTCATCCAGCGGTAATGCAGCACTGTTCCCGCCGGCCAGATCAACGGCCGTCCCATATACAGGGTAACCTGGGGCAGGAACAAGAACTGTGTCGCCAGGATTAATGGTGGCATGCATCAGGTTGGCAATGCCCTCTTTGGATCCAATGACAGCAAGGACTTCTGTTTCCGGATCCAAATCGACGTTATACTGCTTTTTGTAAAAGTGCGCAACCGCTTCCCTGAATTCTGTACATCCTCTATACGGGGAATAGCGATGATTGGCAGGGATTCTGGATTCTTCAGCCAGCCGATCAATGATGAAATCAGGTGTCGGCATATCCGGTGCACCAATCCCCAAATCAATCACATCCACACCCTCTGCCTGAAGCGTCTTTTTCTTCTGCTGAATCTCGGAAAATAAATATGGCGGCAAATGGGTCACTTTATCAGAGACAAACGACATCCTATATCCCCCTATTTCATTTTGTGAAACGCCATTTCATTTAACTGATATAAGTGTAAAGCACCGATCGAAATATTGCAACCGTTTTCACAATAAAAACTTCTCTGTCTATTTGGCCACCGTCTCGTCACGTATATCAGCAGCGTCAGGTTTTTTCAGAATACTGAACAAGACCACAAGCCCGATTGCTACCATTAAAAGTCCAAGCCACACGCTGCCTGTCACGCCAAGAACGACATAGCCCAGTCCCGCAATAGCGGCTGCGGTCAGTGCATATGGCAGCTGGGTTGTCACGTGATCAATGTGATGACAGCTTGAACCAGTCGACGAAAGAATCGTGGAATCTGAAATCGGCGAGCAATGGTCCCCAAATACGGCGCCGGCCAATACTGCCGCAAGAATCGGCAACAACATATCGACGTCCGTACCGAGTGCTATCTGTCCGGCAATCGGCAGCAAAATACCGAAAGATCCCCACGACGTACCGGTCGCAAATGCGATGAATCCGGCAATGAAAAAGATAATGACCGGTAACAGTGACAGGGCAAGATTGGACGATTCAACGATCCCTGCCAGATATTCCCCTGTCTGCAATGCCTCAATCAGAAAGGCAATGGCCCAGGCAAAGATTAAAATGAAAACGGCCGGGAGCATGGACTTGACCCCTTCCACACCACCTGTTATCAGTTTGCTTCCGGATAAGTGCCCCTTTGACACATGACGGAAAAAAAGAATCAATGTTACAGCAGTCCCGATCAGACCTCCATACAGCAAAGATTCAGCCACTGCAGCTTCACCGAAAATAGCGATCAGCGAGTGCTCACCTTCCACTGCACCCAGTCCCGTCCAGTACATAGAACCGATTGTTCCCACGAATAACGCGGCGATTGGTGTCATCAGGTCACTTACTTTGCCGTGGTCGCTTGTTGGTAAATCAGAACCTGAATCGACTTTTTCCGTTCTTTCGGGATTCAGGAGGACCCCTGTTTTATGCGCCCGGTCTTCATGTATTTTCATCGGCCCAAAGTCTACCTGTCTCAGTGCAATGACAAGCACAACCCCTAAGGCCGCCCATACATATAAATTCATCGGAATCATTTGCAAAAATGCGCTGAATGCAGTGTGTTCGGTAATCTCTCCGGCCGCGAAAATACTGCCGATCACCCCGATAATATAGGCACCCCAACTGGAAACCGGCGCAACAACACATACAGGGGCTGCAGTTGAGTCAACAATGTAAGAAAGTTTCGCCCTCGATATCCGGTGTTTATCGGTTACCGGTCTTGCAACCTGACCAACTGCCAGACTGTTAAAATAGTCATCAATAAAGACGATCACACCAAATACCATCGTCATGACCTGTGCGCCTGCACGTGTTTTCACGCGGCGTACCATCCATTCCCCAAACGCCTTTGTCCCGCCGATAATGCTTACAAAGGCAGTAATGACCCCGAGCAGCAAAACGAATAACAGAATGAATACATTATACGTATTCAGTGCCCCCTCAGCAACAAACGTGCCAATAAATGACTCCCATATTAACCCTAACGATTCCGGGACGTTAAAATTTGCCGCAAAAAATGCCGCTGCAACAATGCCGACACCAAGGGACAATAGTACTCGTTTTGTCACCAACACCATGATAATCGCCAGTAACGGTGGAACCAACGACCAAATTGTATTTTCCATGTTCATCCCCCTTTAGGCTTATGCTTTTACAGTTCGGATCAATTTTTTTCATACATGCTTTGCCCAGCCCATATTTCGCTCCTCACTCATGTGCACGCACACGAGTCCATACTCTCTGCCTATCACCCATGTCAAAGTTGGCAACCTACCTCCAAGTGTGCTTCCCCACATCCCTTATCAATGATCTGACTATGTGACTGCTCTCACCCCCTTCCAATGTTATTGAAAGCGTTTTCAATTAACCGCCTTACTATTTATTCTATGCACACCTCCAAAATCCTTTTCCTAAAAATTAAAAACGTTAACATTCCAAACACACCGTTTCATTGTTATGATAAAAGAAATCCTGCAACACAATCGAAAGGAGTAGTATGATGAATACTGAAAAAGCATATGCAGCTTACTTAGACCAGCAGGATAAGCTGGCGGATTTCCGGCATGAATTTTATATACCACATGACACCATTTACTTTGATGGCAACTCACTCGGACTGTTATCAAAACGAGCAGAACAAGCAGTACATGACATAGTCGAATCCTGGAAAACAGATGCGATCGACGGATGGACAAACGACGATCAACCATGGTACTACCTGTCCGAAAAACTAGGCGCGATGACGGCGCCTTTAATCGGGGCCAAGCCTGATGAAGTCATCGTGACCGGATCGACAACCAGCAATCTGCATCAGCTCACCGCCAGTTTTTATAAACCTGCGGGAAAAAAAGCAAAGATACTTGCCGATACCCTGAACTTTCCCTCTGACATCTATGCGCTGAAAAGCCAGCTAAAACTGAATGGATTCGATCCGGCGGAATACCTTCTCCAAGTTGAAAGTGAAGATGGCAACACACTGGAGACCCAGAACATCATCAACGCGATGACCGATGATGTGGTATTCATTGTTCTGCCCAGCGTCTTATACAGAAGCGGGCAAGTGCTTGATATGAAAACATTGACCCGTGAAGCCCATAAACGCGGGATACCAATCGGCTTTGACCTCTGCCATTCAATCGGGGCTATGCCACATCAATTGTCGGAATGGGGCGTTGACTTTGCCTTCTGGTGCACGTACAAACATTTAAATGCCGGGCCGGGAAGTGTTGCCGGGCTCTATGTGAACCGAAAACATTTTGGTCAGGAACCGGGACTTGCCGGGTGGTTCAGTTCGGCAAAGGAAAAACAATTTGATATGGCGCATGTGCTCACACCCGCTCCAGACGCCGGAACTTATCAGATCGGCACACCACACCTGTTAAGTGCAGCGCCTTTGCTTGGCTCACTGGAAATGTTTTATGAAGCAGGCATTGACAACATTCGGCAAAAATCACTGGAGCTTACCCAATATTTAATAGAGCTGCTTGAGAGGGAGCTCACCGATTACAGTTTCACCATCGCCAATCCAAGAGACACAGCGACACGTGGCGGTCATGTGAATATCGAACATCCGGATGCCGCCCGGATTTGCAAAGCATTGAAAGCCGACGGGGTGATACCGGACTACCGCAGACCAAACGGCATCCGCCTGGCACCTGTCGCACTTTATAACACTTTTACAGACGTATGGGACACCATTCAAATTCTAAAAACCATCATGATTGAAGAGCGCTACAAATTCTTTGAAAACGAAAGGGGCATCATCGCCTGATGACACAAACGAAATGGATTGATATTTCACAACCGCTCACAAACGATATGGCACATTTTCCCGGTGATACGCCATTTGACTACGCACTGACTTATACGAAAGAACAAACAGGATCGGTCAATGTCGGTCAGATCACCGGCAGCGTCCATACCGGCACTCATATTGACGCACCGTTCCACTATGATGCGGGCGGGAGGACCGTTGACCAGCTGGACATCGACCTATATATCGGCAAAGCTGTCGTGCTTGACGTCAGTCAGACGGATCGCATCACGGCTGAAACGTTGCAGCCGTTTGACCTGAACGGGATTTCACGCGTTTTATTACGGACATCACTGCCCAATAACCCAAAGCGTTTTCCCAACCAAATGCCGGAGCTCGACCCAAGTCTTGCACAATTTCTGCACGAACATGATGTCCAGCTGCTTGGCGTTGATATGCCGTCCGTCGATCCCCCTGAAAGTAAGGATTTGGCGGCCCATCATGCCCTGTATGACAAAGACATTTTCATTCTGGAAAACCTGATGCTTGACCATGTTTCGCCTGGCCGCTACGAACTGGTCGCGCTGCCGCTTGCCATTAATGGTGCTGACGGCAGCCCAGTCCGTGCCGTTTTAAGGCCCATCGATAAGTAGGAGGGGAGTTTGACATGAGCGATCATCTGTTTGAACATGAACAAGACATTCACACGGATTTTAAAGAAAAGATGACATACGGGGATTATCTGCAGCTCGATCATCTTTTGGACAACCAGAAGCGGCTTTCCAACCATCACGATGAAATGCTGTTTATCATTATTCACCAAGTGAGTGAACTTTGGTTGAAGCTGATCATCCACGAAACAAGAGGAGCGATTGAAGCAATTGAACAGGATAACCTGAGGGCTTCCTTCAAAATGCTTGCCCGGGTATCGAAAATCCAGTCGCAAATCATTCATGCCTGGGATGTGCTGGCAACCCTGACGCCTGCTGAATTCATGGCGTTCCGTGACAAGCTCGGCAATGCATCCGGTTTTCAATCATATCAGTACCGGTTGGTTGAATTTGTGCTTGGCTACAAGGCCCCGCATATTTTAAAAATTTATAAAAAGAACTCCGACGTTCATGCGATTTTGGAGGAAGCTTACCACAAACCAGGGCTTTATGATGTTGCGATTCGAGCCTTAGCCCGAAATGGATTTGCTATCGATCAGGCAGTCCTCGACCGGGATGTTTCCAAAACATATGAGAAAAACGCTTCGGTCGAGAAAGCCTGGCTGGATGTGTATCGCGATGTATCAACCTATTGGGAACTGTATGAACTGGCGGAAAAACTGGTTGATATTGAAGATTGGTTCCAGCAGTGGCGTTTCCGGCATATGAAAACGGTGGAACGGACCATTGGGCATAAAATAGGTACGGGCGGCTCATCAGGTGTCGGCTACCTGAAACAAGTGCTCGACCATTACTTTTTTCCGGAGTTATGGGAGCTTCGAACCAAAATTTAAGCTCTGTGATGCGTGATTGTCGTTTACACCTCAAATGATATATAATATTGACGAAACTTTTATCAGTTAGAGAGGAGTCAATTATGCGTGATCAATGGTCATCCAGGATCGGTTTTATTTTATCATCAGCGGGAGCGGCAATCGGCCTTGGCGCTATATGGAAATTCCCTTATATGACCGGCATGAACGGAGGCGGTGCCTTTTTCCTGCTGTTTATTGCGTTTACGTTAATCATTGGGCTTCCATTGCTGATTACTGAATTTATCATCGGCCGCGGCGCGCAGAGAGAAGCAGTCAGCGCTTTTAAGAAGCTCGCGCCCGAAAGCGGCTGGCAGGTTATTGGCTACTGGGGTGTTGCTGGATCATTTATCCTGCTGTCATTTTATGCTGTGGTCGGCGGATGGGTCATTATTTACAGCATCATGTCAATTTTTGGCTCGGTGATTACCGAAAACGCCAATTACGAACAATTATTTGCGATGATTACCGGTGACCCGCTGATAGCCATTTCCGGCCTGGGATTGTTTTTGATGATCAGCGTCACCATCGTTTCCTTTGGCATTAAAGATGGGATTGAAAAAGCAAGCAAAGTGATGATGCCATTATTGTTTATCTTTTTTATCGTTCTGGTTATCCGGTCCGTGACCTTTGAAGGGGCGGCTGAAGGCCTCAGATTTTTCCTGCAGCCGGACTTTTCCAAAATTACGGCAGAAGGCATTTTGTATGCCCTCGGACAATCTTTCTTCGCCTTGGCTGTCGGTTTTTCCGTCATGGTAACATACAGTTCCTATCTCGGAAAAGATGTGAGCCTACCCTTTTCAGCGGCATCAGTCTCCCTTATGAATATTTTCGTCTCACTTCTGGCCGGGCTGGCGATTTTTCCTGTTGTCTTTTCATTCGGACTGGAACCGGAAGCAGGACCTGGCTTACTATTCATGGTGTTGCCGTCAGCTTTCGCGCAAATGCCGTTCGGTGAGGTGTTCCTGACTTTATTCCTGCTATTATTCCTGTTTGCTATTTTCACATCGGCATTCAGCATGCTGGAGATTATCACATCGGCTGTCACCGCCAGAAAGAACTATTCGCGGTCCAGAGTCGTCTGGATTTCCGGCCTGATCGTTTTTATTGCCGGGATCCCTGCAGCATTGTCCTCCAGCAAGTTGGCGGACTTTAAATTATTTGGGAAAACCGTGTTTGATGCCAGTGACTTTCTCGTCAGCAACATCATGCTCCCGGGCGGGTGCTTGCTGATGGCGTTGTTTATCGGTATCAGGATGAATCGTTCCCTGATGAAACAGGAATTTTCATATGGCAATCGCCTGTCATCCGGAACATACCAGCTCTGGTTTCAAATCATGCGCTGGCTTGTACCGGTCACCATTGTTATCGTATTTTTAAATTCATTAGGGGTCATTTAATTGCCGGAAGTCTGCACCTGCAGGCTTCCTTTTAGCTTACTTTGGCGTATCAACTGTGAACTTTAGCATTTAAGGTTATACACTCGCAAAAACGGGAAATTTACGAATAAAAGGGAGGTCATACATATGACTGAAAAAATCATTATTGTCGGAGGTGTCGCAGGCGGAGCCAATGTTGCAGCCCAAATCCGCCGAAATGACAGCGAAGCAGATATTACGCTGTTTGATAAAGGTGAACAGATCGCATTCTCAACGTGCGGTATGCCTTATTATATCGGTGGCGTTGTTGACAAGCGGGATCATCTCCTTGTCAGCAGTGAAAAGTTTGCCAAGAAATACAACATCAATCTACAAACCAATACTGAAGTCATAGCCATCAACCGGACAAACAAACAGCTCACCTATCAAAATTCTGCAGGTGAACACCAGGCATCCTATGATAAATTGATCCTGTCTCCAGGCGCTTCTGCCAAAAGTCCTGAACTGGAGGGGGAGAATGTTAAACGGACATTCACCCTGCACCGCATACCGGACATGGACGCGATTGAGCGTTTTATTGAAACGGAAAAACCTCAGAATTGTGCGATTGTCGGAGCCGGCTTTGTCGGGATGGAAATGGTGGAAAACCTGTTGGAACGTGGGATTGACTGCACGATCATTGACCATTCGGAACACGTTATGAAACTGGTTGATAACGATATGGCTGGCATTATTGAAGATCACCTGAAAGCAAAAGGTGTTCAGCTTATAATGAATGACGGACTGGAGTCGTTTTCAAACGCCGGGGCGACGCTCAATTTAACAAGCGGAAAACGTATTCAAGCTGACATGACCTTGATGGCAGTCGGAATTCAGCCGAATACAAAACTGGCAGAAGACAGTGGACTGGAAATAGGTGCAACAGGTGCTATTAAAGTAAATGATTATATGCAAACCAGTGATCCGTCTATCTACGCTTTAGGTGATGCAGTCCAGACAAACGACCTTTTGACAAGGACACCAAGACATGTGGCGCTTGCTGGCCCAGCACATCGTCAGGCATTTATTATTGCTCACCATCTCCAGGGCGGCAACACCCCATATGCGGGTGTTCAGGGGACAGCTATTTTCAAAATATTTGACTTAAGTGCTGGTGCAGTGGGATTGAATAAAACGGTCTTAAATCAATTAGGGATCAACTATAAAGAAGCTGTACACGAGGCGCTATCGCATGCTGGGTATTACCCCAATGCTAGAAAAATCTGCATAAAAGTTCTTTTTGACGCCGAAAATGGACGCCTATATGGCGCACAAGCCGTTGGCAGGGAAGGTATTGATAAGCGACTGGCGGTACTGGCAACAGCTATGAAGGCAAACATGACCGTCCGCGACCTTCCGGAATTGGAGCTGGGTTACGCCCCGCCATATTCCTCACCAAAGGATCCGATTAATAGCCTCGGGTATAAAGCGGAAAGTATGCTCGAATGATAAGCGAAAAGAAGCACCTGTGTCGAGCTGGTGCTTCTTTTCGTTTACGCGCTATAGCCTTAAAATCCCTCATCAAAGCGATATATTAATCTGAATTTATTCTCGTCCGACAGCTCCGTTACATGCACGCTGACATTATGTCCCAAAAACACTTCATCGTCTGTCATAGCTATAATCATTGACTTTGCCTGTTTTTGAACATCAAAATAAATATCGCCAACAACAGGATTATCCGCCCCATCATCGCTCATGAGTGGTGATTCATCTTCCTGCAACTGTGTTTCCGAAACAAGTGCCTTATCATAATACGCTATGTCATCACTTCCCTCAGCTTTCCCGGGAACCAATACAACATATTCACTATGTTTCACACCATTATCCCGTGTTGTCACGACATTTCCATCTTCCACACTATCGACCTTTTCAATTTCGTTCAGGGAATAATGATCCAAAAAATCAGGTGCAGGCTTGATAATTAAAATGTAATCCCCTTGTTCTGGTCTCCTGTTTTTATCAATCGTGTAACGCCTTCCGTAAAAAATAAATGTATCATTATGTTTCGGTCTGCACGGTTCAATATTGTTGGCACTTGTTATGTCCTGCTGCATATCCTTTAAACGGTAAAGGTGGACAGATTGTTTGAACATCGGTTTTACTGAATAGACCTTATGGAGTTCATTTTTATAATACACAAATTGCCCTTTTCTAACTTGAAACAGTTTCATTCTCATACCTCCTCCGATTTTATCTAGTATACCATTTTTATTTTCCGCAATACTATATAAATTAAACATAAAAATTGAGGAATATACAAATTTATGTAGTTCAGCATCTAAATTCCAGGTCTATACGTATAACGATATACTGTCTAAGACTGATAAAGAATGAAGAAAAATTTCCACATAGGCATTACAGACAAATCACTGACCTCTTTTTTCAGTCTGGATGGCAACACCATCCAGACTGTGTCATCTAGAGTCCTCTAACTCCTCTGCCAGCAGAGAAAGCTCTTCCCAACGTTCCATCTTTTCTTTCAGTTTTTCTTCAGTTTCCTGTTGTTCCTTGTACAGCTCCTGCACTTTCCCGGCATCACTTCCGGCACCGGCAATTTGCTGCTGAAGATTTTCAATCGTAGTTTCCAGTTCGGTTATGTCATCCTCGATCGTTTCCCATTCCATTTTTTCGTTATAGGACATCTTCTTTTTCCGGAGCGGTTTCTGCTCCTGCTTTTTTGACGGTTTTGCTTTATGTTGTTTACCCTGCTGTTTTTCCCGTTCCAAAAACTCACGGTAATTACCGTAAAAATGCTCAATCGGTTGATCGTCTTTAAAAATCAGCATATGATCGACAACACGGTCCAAAAAATACCGGTCGTGTGATACCGTTATAACAACACCCGGAAATTGATCCAGATATTCCTCCAGGACACCCAACGTCTGTGTATCCAGGTCATTCGTTGGCTCATCCAGAAGCAGTACATTTGGCTCCGACATTAGAACCTTCAGCAAATAAAGACGACGCCTTTCCCCTCCAGACAATTTCCGGATATAATTCCATTGTTCAGGACGCGGGAACAAGAACCGCTCAAGCATTTGCTCTGCAGTAATGACCTCGCCATTTTTAGTATAGATCACCTCGGCAACTTCCCGGATATACTCGATCAGCCGTTTGTCCCCATCAAGCTCCTCTTCACCTTGTGTATAATAACCGACTTTAACGGTCTGCCCTACGTCAATCTCGCCTTTATCGGGCGTAACGCGGCCTGCCATGATATTCAGGAGGGTTGTTTTTCCCGATCCGTTCGGTCCGACAATCCCAAGGCGGTCACCAGGGACAATCAGAAAATCAAAATCTGTTATAAGTCGCTTGCCTTCAAACGATTTTTCAATTCCTTCAAGTTCAATCACTTTTTTTCCAAGCCGGGCCGATCCCGCTTCAAATGATACATTCTGACTATCTGTATCAAATGTTTGCTTTTTCATTTCCTGAACTCGTTCAACCCGTGCTTTTTGCTTGGTCCCACGTGCTTTTGGACCTCGCTTCAGCCAGGCAAGTTCGCGGCGCAATGTATTCTGATGCTTTTCCTCATAGCTTCTTTCCAATGCTTCCCGCTCAGCTTTTTTCTCGAGGAATAATTCATAATTACCGTCATAAATGTAAAGATTGCCTTTATCCAATTCAAAAATTTGATTGGTCACCCGGTTCAAAAAGTAGCGGTCGTGGGTCACGAGCAGCAGTGCGCCCTTGTATGATGCCAGATGAGTCTCCAGCCATTCCACCGTCTCATTATCCAGATGGTTGGTCGGTTCATCAAGAATTAAAAGGTCAGCCGGCTGAATCAACGCTTTTGCGATCGCCACCCGCTTCTTTTGACCGCCTGAAAGCGCAGCAATATGTTTATGGAAATCGGTAATCCCCAGCTTCGTCAGGATGGTTTTCGCAGCCGTATTCGCTTCCCAGGCCTCATGCTCATCCATCTGCTGCTGTTTATCCATCAGCTGTTCCTGAATTTTTTCATTGTCAGGGTTACGCTGCAGTTCAAGTAGCACCTGCTCATATTCACGCATGACTTTCATGATGGCTGCTTCTCCGTGATAGATTTGTTCGATAACGGTTAAGCCAGGTTCCAATTCAGGGTCCTGCGCCAGATATTCAATTTTGTAATCTTTGGCATGATGGATGGAGCCTTTCTCCGCGGTATCCATGCCAGCAATGACTTTTAGTAATGTCGATTTCCCGGTGCCATTGACACCAATCAGCCCGATTCGGTCACGTGGCTTGATAATGCAGGAAATATCATTCAGTAACGTTTTGTCCCCATAAGATTTATATAAATTCTCGATTGTGAGCATTGTATTACCTTCCCGTTGTGGAATCTTCATCATGATGACGTCTTTTCATCAGCTGTTTTACGAATATAACAATTAAAAATAATAGCCAGGATGTTGTCGCATAAAATATAAACTTGCTTATCCGATCCATATCTTGGAAAAAGAACGCCATCCCCGTCCAGATGATGCCTACTACGATGATTTGATAGACAAACCCTTTCATGTTGAGTGCCTCCAGCTATACATACTTCCAATCCTTCGTGTTATCTTCCTGAAATTTGCGATGTCATTTTTAGAAAAACGCGCATTCACGCGTTCTTTAGTGAATGAGTCGTGTTTCTGATAAGGTCATCCATAACTTATACTTTCTGACGTTATAAAATAGTTGAAGCCGCGAGGATGATGATTTACATTCAGCAAATATTCTCACACAAATATTTGCGACAAAACCAATTCCATGCCAGTCAAAACCGAAACGTCGACCGTATCCTCTTCTGTGTAAACCCCCTGAAATTCATAGCGTTCATCAGCTAAATGATGGATTTCCACCGATCCCTGAACAGGGTCAACCACCCAATACGCTTTCACCCCTGCCTTCTCATAAAGTTGATATTTCGTCCAACGGTCCATCTTAACGGATGAAGGCGAGAGAACTTCTATAATTATGTCTGGTGCTCCAATGCAGCCTTTGTCATCCAGTTTATTTGGATCACATACAACAGACAAATCCGGCTGAACCACATGATCGATCTCATCATCCTGTTTATTTTCCGTGTAAAGCCGGACATCGAAAGGCGCAAAAAACACTTCACATTCCTTGTCGCGCAAAAATACAGAGAAAGCTGTAAATAATTCACCAAGAATCTTTTGATGTCTACGTGAAGGGGAAGGTGACATATCGAAAACTTCTCCACCAATTAACTCAACCCGCTCACCCTCACCCCACGTCAGATAATCGGCGTACGAATATTTCCCTTTTCTGTTTGGAATGGCCATCCAATCATTCCTTTCCATTTATCCTTACCATTATAATACCATATAGGAGAGCACGTGACATCTTCATCTGCTAAAGTGCCATCAATAAATCCTTCATGACATTGGCTGTTTCAATGGCTGCAGCAGCTGCATCCGATCCCTTATTGCCAGCTTTTGTTCCAGCACGTTCGATTGCCTGTTCAATGGTTTCTGTCGTTAACACGCCAAAAATAACCGGTTTGCCGGTCTGGACGGCAGCGTTGGCTATCCCTTTGGCAGCTTCATTACAGACATAATCGAAATGCGGTGTGGAACCGCGGATAACCGCTCCAAGTGTTACAACAGCATCGTATTCATCCCTCGCCGCTAATTTTTGAGCAACCACAGGGATTTCGAAAGCACCCGGCACCCAAGCAACATCGATGTTTTCATCCTTAACACCATGCTGCCTCAGAGTACCAGCTGCTCCTTCCAACAGTTTGCACGTAATGAAATCATTAAACCGTGCCACAACGATGCCGATTTTCAAGTCCGCTCCGACCAGACTTCCTTCAAATGTTTTTCCCAAATGGATCCTCTCCTTTTTTTGCCTTCTTTAAAAAGTCGGTGAAAATGTTTTACGGTGTTTTTTGATACATTTAGTTATGATGAAAACTGAATAAATGACCCAGCTTTTGATATTTCGTATGCATGTAGCGTTCATTTTCCGCCGTTGCTTCGGTCTCGATTGGTATCCGTGCGTTGATTTGAATACCGTGAGACTGGAGCCCCCGCATTTTTTCAGGATTATTGGTCAACAGATTTACCTTTCCGGCACCTACATCCTTTAGAATCTGGGCGCTGATACCGTATTCGCGCATATCCGGTGCAAACCCCAGCTGTTCATTCGCTTCAACCGTATCCATTCCGGCATCCTGCAGCTGGTAGGCACGCAGTTTATTGATCAGCCCGATGCCACGTCCCTCCTGACGCATGTACACTAAAACGCCGGCACCCGCTTCATTGATTTTATTTAAAGCCTCATGCAGCTGCGGTCCGCAATCACAGCGGTGGGAACTAAACACATCACCGGTCAGGCATTCCGAATGCACCCGGGCCAATACGGGGGCGTTTTCATGAATATCGCCTTTAACGAGTGCAATATGTTCTTTATCATCCAAATCATTGGTGTAGCCGTAAACGTTAAACGTTCCAAAATCGGTCGGGAGCGTTGTCTCTACCGCTCGTCTGACATGAATTTCATGTTGCTTGCGGTAAGCAATTAAATCAGCAATCGATAGCAGCTTTAAATTAAATTCTTCGGCCATTTCCCATAAATCAGGAAGCCGCGCCATTGTGCCATCGTCCTTGATAATTTCACAAATGACTCCAGATGGGAAGGCGCCGCTCAATTTTGCCAAATCAACAGAAGCTTCTGTATGTCCCTGCCTTGTCAAAACACCGCCATTTTTGGCAATCAGCGGAAAAACATGTCCAGGCTGCTTGAAATCTTCCTCGTTCACTTGGGGATCAAGTAAAGCCTGGATTGTCCTGGATCGTTCGTCAGCGCTTATTCCCGTCGCTGTTTCTTTGTGATCGATGCTGACAGTAAATGCGGTCCCAAACGGATCACTGCTTTGGCTCGTCATCAGTGGCAGTTTGAGTTTCTCAGCTAAATCCGATGGAATGGATGTACACACAAGCCCCTTCCCATGAGTGATCATAAAATTGATCACATCAGGTGTTGCTTTTTCCGATAATGCCACCAGGTCGCCTTCATTCTCCCGGTCTTCATCATCAACCACGATCACTGGTTTTCCTGCTTTTAAATCGTTTAACGCCTCATCGATTGTATGAAACACCTTGTCCACTTCCTTCATTATTTGAGTCAATTTTCACGCTGTTGGCTGAGCATGTTTTTCACATGTTTGGCCAGCATGTCACATTCAACATTCACGATATCGCCCTCGTCTTTCTCACCCAAAACTGTTTCGGATACTGTGTGCGGGATAAGTGATATCGTAAACGTGCTGCCGCTGATGCCGAATACCGTCAAGCTAACTCCATCCACAGCGACAGAGCCCTTCATGATGAAATAAATTGCGAGTTCTTCGGGAATTTCGATATCATAATAAATCGCATTTCCCTGCTTTTCTTTTCGGATAATTGTCCCGGCTCCATCCACATGTCCGGACACAAAATGGCCGCCAAATCTGCCGTCTGCAGGCATTGATCGTTCCAAATTAACGTTCGATCCCTCTGCCAGCATCTTCAGAGAGGTTGCCTTCATCGTTTCCGGCATGACGTCCACCTGAAAATCTGTATTCGAAAAGGCGGTTACTGTCAGACAGATACCGTTAACCGAAATGCTGTCACCAATCTGGACATCTTCCAGGACTGTTGATGATCCGATTGTCATCTGGATTGATTTTTCGGAGACGTGCTTTATGTGTTTAATGGTACCTTTTTCCTCAATTATTCCCGTAAACATCTGCATCGTCCTTTCGCGGTTCCGCCATGATTTTCAAATCCTCGCCAATCATCTCCACATGTTTGATTTCCATCGCCAGTGTTTCCGTCATGCTCATAAAGCCGCTGCCAGCAATCGATGCCGGGGCATTTTTTCCGCCAATCAATTTCGGCGCCATATATTGCACAAGCTGGTTGATTTTTCCGCTTTCCAGAAAAGAACCATTAACCGTAGCACCACCTTCAACGAATAGTGACATCACTTTTTGGCTTCCCAAGTAATTGAGAATAGCTGTGGGATCAAGAAAATCAAATGGAATGACGCTAACACCTGCCCTTTCATACGGACTGGCTTGTTCAGCAGTGATAGCCGATCCGGTAAAAATCCATGTATCAGCTTTCTGATCATTCACCACGTTAGCATCCAACGGTGTACGGAGATCGCTGTCAAGAATGATGCGCAACGGATTCTCCCCGCCACCCGGCAGACGTGTAGTCAGGCTCGGATTGTCAGCAACAACCGTATTCACGCCTAACAGGATCGCATCATGGGTATGGCGGTAATGATGAACATCAAGCCGGGCAGCTTCACTGGTTATCCATTTGCTGTCGCCCATATGTGTTGCCGTTTTGCCATCCAGACTAACAGCCGATTTCATCGTGACATACGGCGTTTTGGTCCGAGTGTAATGGAAAAAAGCCTGATTAACCGCCGCTGCTTCTTTTTGTAAAACACCCCATTCAACATTGACACCTGCTGATTGCAATTTTTTAATCCCGCGCCCGGCAACTTTTTCATTCGGATCCATTACGGCAATGACAACCCGGCTGATCTCCTTGTCAATGATCAGATCAGCACATGGCGGTGTTTTGCCATGATGGCTGCACGGTTCCAGCGTGATATATATCGTTGCTCCTCTCGCTTTGTCGCCTGCCATTTGGAGCGCATGAACTTCTGCATGCGCCTCACCGGCTTTCAAGTGCGCACCAAACCCGAGAATTTCGCCATCTTTGACAACAACCGCACCAACTGGTGGATTCGGACTCGTTTGCCCCGAAACAGACTTGGCCAGATTCAGTGCCTGCCGCATATAATAGTCATCGTTCACGGTTATCCCCTCCTTTTGCTGTCGAGCTTCAGAATTTTGTATAGAAACGGCGCATCCGGTCAATCCATTTTAGATACTAAAAAACCCCTGAATTCGCTTCAGAGGCATAAGGTCAGAATTTAACAGAGCCGTTTCATTAAGTGTTCGTAACCTAAAATAACACAATGGAAAAACACCGATTGCGTACACTTCATCAAACGTAAACGACCTGAAAAAATTCCTTCTCCCATCCAGACTGTAACTGTCGGTTCCGGAGTTTCACCGGATCCACTGCTTGGTTAAAAACCGCACAGGTCACGGACTTTGAAGCTAAGCCTCATTACCGTCGGTCGGGAATTGCACCCTGCCCCGAAGGAACGTTTTGCATGCGTATTTGGATTTTTTATAGTGTAGCACTTATCAAGTGAACTTGCAAAGACCTTTCCCTCTTTATATCTATAATCGAAAGAAATATGAGAAAGGGGGCACGAAAGATTTAAAAATTCGTACCCCCTTTTCTGATCTTGATTCGATTATAGTAGTGAGAGGGAAGTATTTTAATACAACACGATTGGGGAACGCTCCCCAGTTTTGTATGTTCGGGTTCGAATTAAACGTACTCGGGTAACTAAGTACTGTCACCTGGCTTTTTGCATTCCCGGCGAATGGGCACAAATCTCTCCTGTTTTGTGTCAGATCAGGGTTATGACATCTTTTCAAATTCCTGGACCATTAGCTCATAATTCATGGCCCCTAATGCCTTAAACTGGATCCGTCCCTCAGAATCAATCATAAAGGAAGACGGGATTGGCTGTATTTGATACTGGTTGGCCACCGCCGTATTTTCGTCCATCAATATCGGAAATGTCATACCGAATTCACTGGCAAATTCGTCTACATCGCTTCTGTTTTTTTCTGTGCCGGTAAGATTGATCGCTAAAATTTCAATATCCTTATTCTCATAAAACTTCTGTAAATCCGGCACCTCAGCCCGGCATGGCGGACACCAGGTTGCCCAGAAATTTACCATGACACGCTGGCCGCGCAGATCGGATAGTTTGATTGATTCCCCATCCATTGTTTCCAATTGAAAGTCCGGGGCTATATTGCCTGGTTCAAGCCCCACTTTATCCGAACCGTCATGGTCATCGAGCTCACCAGCAGGTTCATCCGTTCCTTCCGATTCTTCAAACGCATCTTCCTCAACGGTAAATTCACTTTCATTCGCTTGCTGTGCATCCTGTGAATCTGCAGTAAGGTCATAAACTGCCCATGCAAACATCCCTGCCAAAACAACAATAATAAGCGCTTTTTTCATTTACATAACCCCCCTAACCGAGTTCAGCAACCATGGAACTTGAACAAGTTTGAAATGCGATGCAGCTGCTGTCATGATCGCAGCCTCTTGTTTTGGATAAGATTTGTCATACTTAAGATGAATACGAGGACCAGAAACCATCTGGTCATCATATAGCCATACAAGGTCGTATAGGGCAAATAGAATGTTAATATCAACTGTCCTAAACTCCAGGCAGTAAATATACCCCCTGCTGTTGCAACAGATGATTGTCGCTCATGGAAGATTAAAAAGAAAAGCAACAATAAGAAAAGCAGTCCTAAATGCCCCCAGGCTAGTGTACTGTCATTCATAACAACTTCAATAAATTCGTAGACAAATGCCGAACCAAGGAAAACTGGTGCAAGTGAAGACATGATTGTGCCAATGTTTAAACCTTTCCACTTAACTTTATATATGACATTCCCAAATAGTAAAAGTGTCGCTGCATAAAAGGCATCCGAGTCACTTGGGTAAGCCAATATTGCCAGAGGGTCCGTGATAAAAACGTCTATATTCAGCAGGATTTTTCCCACCCATATGTACAAGACAAAATTAATCAAGAGTGAAACACTTTCCTCAAGCGGTTGTTTTTTCTCCGATTTTACTAACGGGCTTGTCACATAAAAAAAGATCAGACCGGCAGCAATGCTGATAACAACATAGGCGACTTTGGTAACAACCCAAGCCGATACCATAATATATCCTCCAATCATTTCACATTCATTATAAACCACTTGTGTGAAAGTTTGATGAAAAAACGAAGAAATTTCATTTATTTATCTGCCGTTGGGCGACAAGGTCATCCAACCGGTGAATAGTCTGCTATAATGCTACTATAATCTATCTGGAAAAGGAGTCCTGTTATGCAACTGAAAAGAGGGTCAACGAATGGCATTACCGATGTAGCCGGAGTGCAAACCGGACATGTCACACTGTATGAAGAACTTAATGAACAGGATACCATCTGCACAGGTGTCACCGCTATTTTGCCGCATGATGGCAGCCTTTTCCGGCAAAAGGTACGTGCCGCAAGTTCCATCATTAATGGGTACGGAAAAACAGCCGGACTTATTCAGGTTGATGAGCTTGGTCTGCTCGAATCACCGATTATGCTGACGAACACCTTCAGCATCGGAGCAGTTATGCAAGGAACGCTTCAATACATGCTTAATGACCATCCGGAAATCGGCGATACCGCAAGCTCTCTCAATATCGTCGTTGGGGAGTGCAATGATAGCTATTTAAATTCAATGCGGGTACCGGCAGTCAAACCGGAACATGCTGTACAGGCAATTGCGGGTGCTTCAGGCGGACAGGTTGAAGAAGGTGCTGTTGGAGCAGGAAAAGGGATGGTCTGCTTCGGCTATAAAGGCGGGATCGGAACGGCATCACGTGTGGTTGAAGGTTATACAATGGGCTGCCTTGTGCTCAGTAACTTCGGCAAACGCGAAGATGCGTTGTTTGCTGATTTTGGCAAAAAAGATATGGAAACAACCGATGGCTCGATTATGATGATTTTTGCCACAGACGCACCACTTGATAACCGGCAGCTGAAGCGGCTTGCCAAGCGTGCATCCGCCGGTCTGGGCCGAACGGGCAGCATCATCGGGCATGGCAGCGGCGATATCGCCATCGCCTTTTCAACCGCTAATTTGTATGATCATGCCAGCAGGTCCGCGGGGGAAACTGTATCCTTTTTACGCGATGACCACCCCGTCATGAACAGACTTTTCCAAGCTGTTGTTGAAACAACCGAGGAAGCAGTCATTAATTCACTCCGACAAGCCGAAACAACGGAAGGACGGAAAGGACGCGTGGTGGAGAAAGCACTGCTGGATTGACGAATGAAAAGATCTGCCGTTTAGCAGGCAGATCTTTTTTAATTCGGTTTCTGCCTTCAGCTGGAGGTGCTTATTTGGCGTTTTCTTGTTGAAATCTGGCGTTTTTGCCTGATTATTTGGCGTTTTTCCGTTGAAATCTGGCGGTTCTGTCAGGTAATTTGACGCTTTATAACGTAACATAAATTTCAAAGCGGTGATTATTAAATATTCTAATCAATATACTGATTGAGCGGAAGAGCAAACTAGTCATTTTAAATCAGTAAAAATATAAATTTTCTATTCAAATGAATAATTTTGCTTAGTATAATTATCCCATTTTTTATTTTTTTGTTAATTAGACAAATTTCGACAACATTTCCGTGTTTTTTATGCAATAATATTATTTGAAACTATCTTATTGGGTTATTCCTAGCTATTATAGTTGAAAAGAAGGGGGTAATTAATTTGTATAGTATGCCAGTTTTTAAAGGTCTATACTACAGTATTAATGATGAAAATGATAGTAAAGAGCTAATACTAACAAATAATAAAAAAAGTACTAAAGTGACAGGGGAAATGGTGAATGTATTAGAACAGATCATTCCTTTATTAGATGGTTATCATTCTATTTCTGAAATTTCATCTTTACTTGACTTATCGACGGATTATGTAGGCAAAGTTTTAGATTTATTGCAAGAAAAAAATTTCGTCATTTTAAATGATGTTGAGTACAGTAGTAAATTTGTAAAGGAAGGTAATGAATTAGAGAAGTATTTTTCAAACTATCTAAACAACAAAATGGATATATTAGATCAATTAGATATATTCTCAAATACTTCCATATATATTATTGGCAATGCGAACATTAAATACTATTTGGGAAAAAGTTTAGAATCCATTATTAATGTGGTTATAGTAAATGATTTCGAGGAAATAAATGTTAATAATTGTAGCTTACTAATTGCCTGTGACACTTATGAAAATATTTCATTTTTTAAGGATGTAGACAAGAACTGTAGTATCAATCATTTACATTATTTAAAGCTGGTGACTGAGTGGAATGAATTAAAAATTGGACCAATATTTTTGAGTGGAAATCTGTGTTATGAGTGTTATATATCTCGTATTTATTCAAATAATCCTAACTATAGACACATTACCAAAGCAAATTCCGTATCATCGGAAAATTTTAGGGATAGTGTTCTGCCTGGATCAGTCGAATTATTAGTGGGAATATTAAAAATACAAGTGATCAAATTCTTTAGTAGTATTCTGAAATCTGACATTGTTTTTAATGAATATGTTATATCCTTAGAGGACTTCACTTCTCAAATATCACCTTTATATTCCTTGCCAAATTGTGAAGCATGTAACAGTGAGGTATATAGACTAATAGAAAGTGGTGAACACCTTCATGAAATTAAGTGAGATGGAAAGAAAACTAATTGATAATAGAACAGGAATTATACATAAGTTAGGCAAAACACTTGAAAATAAAATGGTTATCGGATTGATTCCAATGCAAATGTTTAATGCTTATAACACTGATATTCTGGATTGGGACTCCAACGTTATTGTTCCCACTAGTTTAATGGGTGGTTTGGGATATGACTTTAGTAGTATTGATAAAGCAAAGGAAAGGGCAGTCGGAGAGTCTATAGAACGTTATTGCTCAATGATTATAGATAGACCTATTTTAAAATCTAAAGTTGAAAATATCAAAAATAAAATAAATGTTTTTGATATTACACGTTGTACAGATAACCAAATATATACTAATAACCTAAATTTAAAGAAGGTATCAAGTAAGACAGAACTTTATTGGGTAAGGGGTAACGATGAACTGAATAAAGAGATGAAATGGATCCCAGTAGAATTAGTTTATTTAAAAAAAATTTATAACCATCAACCGATTAGGGAAATGACATCGACAGGTTTAGCAACTGGAACAACACTATTTGATGCAAAAGTTAATGGCATGTTGGAATGCATAGAAAGAGATGCCTTTGTGGTAATGTGGCAGAATAGGCTATCAATGCCTATTATTAATCATCAATCGATAGAGAATCAATTTATAACCAATGTTTTAGATCAAATAAAGGAATTGGGGTTAGAGATTACGATTTTAGATATTACAAATGATATAAAAGTCGCAAGTTATTTAACCGTGATTAGGAATAATATTCCGCCTTATATAACAGTTGGTGCAAGTACGGATTTATCCCCTGAGGAAGCACTATTAAGTTCGATAAGAGAGGCGAGTGCATGTTACAACTTAAATGTTAATGCATACTTAGAGGGCTACATGGAGATAAAAGATACTGATTTCAATAGCTATACAAATTTTGAACACCATTCAGCCTACTACGCTTATCAAGAGAACGTGGAAGCAACAGATTTTCTGTTTCAGGGAGAGACAGTAGATTTCCAAGATGAAAATCCTAGGTATATAACTAAATTTGATGATTTATTACAGCATTTAGAGAGTTTAGGAATAGATTCATATACCGTTGACATTACTAGCAATGACATTAAAAAAACAGGGTTATATGTAGTGAGGGTTATCATGCCAAGTCTTGCCTTTTTAGAGATCAGCCATCCTATGCTGAATTGTGAAAGAATATTTAATGTTCCTGCAAAGCTTGGGTATGATTCAAATATTTTAAACCCTTACCCTCACCCATTTCCGTAAAAAATATATAAAATCGTAAGGGAGGAAATTACAATTAAAATAACAAGGGACTTAAGAGATGAGTACTTACTTGCTAAACTTTTTCATAATAATACAAGTATGACAAGAATTCAAAATCAGAAAATATCTGATTATCCGGACTTCCCAGCTAGAAAAAAAATCCACTCACGTAAATCCTATCGTATGGATGAATATGCTGGCAAATTAGAAGGAGATATTTCGCAAGCTTTGAAGAGAAGACGATCATCTAGTTTACATGATGTAAGGGTTCCAATTAATAGGGAAACCTTAGCTAATTTATTGATTTATTCTTATGGTTTGAATTCTAATAGGACTGAATTCCATTTAACTTCTGTACCATCTGCAGGAAGCAGGTATCCAGTTTATTTATATGTTTTTGTATTCAACATAGAAAATGTTGAAAAAGGAATTTATATATGGGAACCGGAAACGAGTCAAATTAAAATGGTGGTAAGAGGTGACTATCGTGATGAGTTAAAAGATTGCATAGTATTGAAAGATAATAAATATGCTGCAAATCGATGCTCTTTTGCAATTGTAACTACAGCTATGTTATCAAATACTTTATTTAAGTACGGTGACAGAGGGTATAGATATCTTCTTATAGATGCGGGGCATGTATCGCAAAATTTATATCTTCTTTGTAATCCATTAGGGCTTTCATGCAGAGCTTTGGGCGGATTCTTTGATGATAAATTATCAAATTTAATTGGAGCGAATACAAAAGAAGAAATGGTTTTATTAACACACCTCCTTGGTAAGGAGCATGATTCCATTACGAAACAATTAGAGTTAAATGATGGAAACTATACTACTCCGATATCGATAAGGAAAGACAAAAAATGACGAAATTGGGAAATGGGAATAGTTTACTAAAACTGCTTTACAGTAGGCAAAAATACTTAACTCAACTTTCGCAGCACAAATTAGGCAGATAAGCCTTGATATAATTGGGCAAGGCGGAAAACCATTGATGTAATTGACCTTTGATTAGTTGTTTGAATTTGTTATTGGTCTTTTTTAAAGCATCTT
>NZ_SRHY01000034.1 GCF_004565465.1 Lentibacillus salicampi | reverse complement strand
GAAGATGCTTTAAAAAAGACCAATAACAAATTCAAACAACTAATCAAAGGTCAATTACATCAATGGTTTTCCGCCTTGCCCAATTATATCAAGGCTTATCTGCCTAATTTGTGCTGCGAAAGTTGAGTAACGAATTAACATACAGTTTGAACTCTCCCTAACAGGTGACGGATTTTTTCTATCAAGAACCATTGCAACCATCCCAATCACTCCTTTAAAGAAAGTTTTTGGCACTTAAAAGAGGTGTATGCTAATTATTTTTTATATATCATATTTTAATTATTTTGTAAACTAATTTACATTTAAAAACTATATATTTTTATTTATGATAAAATGGTAGTGACTGTGCCATAATACGATCGGGCGCGATTGTTGAAGAATGAATCTTAAAAGTAAATTTTATATATAACTCAGTTCTGACCGAACTGGGTTATTTTTTGTTAACAAAAAGCACCGCATTTTGCGGTGCAATTTAATATACATTTTTACTTACAATTTAGCGTGCAAATTACAGTTTTGCGATAGGTAACGGAAGCCGTTAGGCGTATATGCGCTATTTTAATATTTGTTACCTTAAAGTGCATGTTCATCGTTTTTGTAAATAGCATAGATGGGTCATTATTGATTATTGCAATTAATATTTGCAAGATATAAATATAAGGATATAAGGTTAAACCTTAGATTAGACAATGGTGTGTATTACCGTATTCAAAAACATCTTCACTTTTTAGGAAGTCAAGATTTATGTGACATTTTTAAATGTCACATAAAAGTAACTAGAAAAAATAAACACACGAAATAAAACGAATATACGTTCTCTAGCTATAGGATTAATTTATTTGCCGAACCCTAGAAAATTAGGCTAATGAAACACCCCGAAAATAAATCAAGTACGGGCGGCATGATGTAAGCGTGCGCCCAACCCTGTCATGGCAGGGTGTTTCCCTTGTGCGGAATTTAAAATGTCACAAGAATTAACTTATAAAGGACGTTTTCGTAGAGCGCTGACTTTTGCGGAAGCGTCCTTTTTTATTTTTAATAACTTGTGTTATGCTTAATGTAATCAGTTGTGAAACAGAGGGTTCCAATCAATAAAATGGAGGGCGGAAACATGAATATTGGCTGTAACTTTAGGCTGCCGAATTATGTGCTTTTACATTATTCTGCCATAAACACATGACAACCCAAAGATTGTCGGGGTTAAGCTGACCTCTGAAGAGCAGGAAAAACTCATCAGGCAGGATCATTTGATTGGCATTATATTCGTACATGAGATAACCTCCAAGCATAAAGTAACCAGGTAATAGTTCAACTGGTCCTTGCACGTTATTTCGACAAAAAAGATCCTGAATCCTTTATATTTGAGGATCTTTGTATTATTCAGTAGACCCTAATATAGTTAGTCATAATACCGGATCCAAGGACATGAGTATGGATCCGGTGTCTTGATTCTGTCGGCTAATGTTTTAAGAATTGTTTTTCCAACTTCTTCAAGAGCAATCTGAAGCAGGAGAGTAAACATTTTATCTATTTATTTTTCTGATATGGATAAGATAATTCCATATAAAAACGATATAGTATATAGCCAATATCACGACAATACTTATGAAAATGGTCAATATGGAAAAATTAATTTCGATATAAATACTGGAAGAATTGTTATTGATTATTCTTTCAAGCAACTTTGTGATGAATGGGTGTATACAAAGCGCCAGTAAAGCTGAAACGATAATTTGTATTTTGAATACATCCACTGAAAGAAAAAATATTTTACGAAAATTATAGCCTAATAAAAGGAATATTTTTATGGCGGATGTATTTTCATTAACTGCTGAGTTGGCTATCAAGATTAGAAGAATAGCAGAGATGATTGTCGTCGACATGAACAATATGGTGAGCAAGCTATTCATCTGAAGCAAACTTTCATCTAGCAGTTCTATCTGATCATTTTTCGTAGTTGAGTATGATACATCTGAATCGGATGGATGATTAAACGTGAAATTATAAGATCCATCATCGATGTCCTCATCAAGATCCCATAGCTGTTCCAATAACATATAATTGTTTTGATCAAACGCATTGGAATTCACTTCAATATTAATCGTTTTGGATTCACCATTAAAGTCAATGGTTATTGAGTCGGACGTGTCAATCTGATGGTCATGAGCAAACTTTTTATTGATGATCAGCGTGTTTTCCTCAACGTCAATATTCCGATAATATGGATTATCATCCCTAATTCCCATAACAGTAAGAGTGTCATCCATTTCTTTATGGTTATTCGAATCAATCGAATAGTCTCCGCTGTAGCCGATATCCTCTTCTCCATTACCATCCGTTTGTGTGCTCGATAGTATATTTATTGATTCATAACGGATATTTTCTTTATATGTTTCGTAGCTAGCTTCATTGGATGTGATAAGATTCCAACCAAGCAAAAATAAATTAAAGACGATAATGATGGAAAAGACCAGTGTAAACAAAAATCCAATATTTTTAAATGTAAATGATGATTTAATTTTTTGAGTGAATGGTCGGAAAGCGTTCCATTTTTTAATTCCCTTTAAAAATCTAAATCGATTCTTTTTACTGCTTGTCCTATTTATCATATTCAATGGCTTATGCCGCAGATTGGCAATAACTGAAGAATAAATGAGAACCATTATGACCACCAAAAAACCTATCCCGAACAATAGTGAATATACCCAGTTATAACTGAAAAATTGCTGTATATTATATGTTAATTGCATTTGTGAAAATGTCATTTGCTGCAATTGAACTCCAATAATAGATCCAACGGCAACGGCAGAAAGCAGCAAATACATATAAAAGTTAAATGCCTGTAAAATGGTTCTTTTATTCACACCAATTGACAGCAAAATACCAAAGTCAGGATTCAATTGGTACAATTCATTGCGAATTAACATAATTTGAATAACGATAACTGTCAGGAAAAGGATGACGATTGCTACAATTCCAATATATGTGTTTGTATTAATATCATTTTCTATGTTGCTAATACTTTCCACGTCTTTTGGAAGAGTGAACGCGGCGACATCATCATCATTTTTTATGCCCGACAGTACCGAACTTTTCTTTTCTGTATCATCAAATTTTCCAAGGTAAACGTATGATTTATCGATATCTTCTTTATCTCGGAAGTCCTCTTTATTCATGATGACTCCAGCGTTGGACGTAATCATGACACTTTCCGAATATTGGTCGGAGTATAAGAAATTATGGAGAGGACCTGTGTGTAAACCGCTAACTGTATATGTATCACCCAAAATATCTATCTCATCGCCTATCGCGATGTTTTTTTGCTTAGCATATTGATATGTAAGCGATACTTCTTTTTCTTCCGGAAATGCTCCATCTTCAATGGTGAAGTTGCTTATATCTTTATCATAAGGGGTTAAAAAATAGGTGATATTATCCTCTTTTACGACACTTTTTTCATAAAGGGTGTAATCAAAATTATATTTATCTGATAGAGATTGTACGATTTCCTCATCATAGTTATATAAAGAAATAGAATATTTATCGACCAAGTCCGTCCATGAAAGGTTTTCCAAGTCTTCTCCGGAAATGTCATAATCATTGGCGATATTATCAAGATAATCTTCTGGTTCCAACTCCGGTAACATGCGAAAATCTTCCGTCTCTGAATGATTTCGTTGCTCTTGGTAGGTCTCGTCAACAGCCATCATGCCGCCGACAAGATAATTAAATGCAATGGCGATTAAAATTGTGAACAGAATAACGGAAGTAACCTGAAGTTTTCTTGCAAGTATGGACTTTCGTATTTGTTTTTTTATCATTTTCATAGTTACCAATCAATCTCTTTCACTTTTTTTGGTTCCTGCTCAATGATACTTTCTATTTTGCCATCTTTTAAATGGATGACTCGATTGCCGATATCGGGAATCTTATTATCGTGGGTTACTATAACCACTGTCATGTCGGATTCACTGTGAAATTCCTGAATTAATTCTAAAACATCTTTACTCGACTCCTGATCCAAAGCACCTGTAGGCTCATCACAAATTAGGACTTTAGGTTTCTTGAGAAGCGCTCTTAGTATGGAGACGCGTTGTTGTTGTCCTCCCGATAATTCGGAAGGTAATTTATGTTCATGTTCAGACAGCCCTACTTTGTCCAGAAGGTTGGGGATATTTTTCAATTGTTGCTTATCGCTCGCTCCAACACCAATATTTTCAGTTGCCGTCAAATTGGATAAGAGAAGGTAATCTTGGAATATATATCCGATATTGCCTCTTCTGAATTGGATACGCTGCGATTCGGAAAGCCGGTTGATATCTTTATCATCGTAGAAGACACTTCCTTTATCCGCTTTTTCGAGAGCACACAATATATTGAGTAATGTTGTCTTTCCACTACCACTAGGACCGACCATAATAACAAAGTCGTTTTGATTGATGGAGAAATTCAATTCTTTAATAACCTGAAATTGGAATTCCCCTGATCCGAGATACTTGACTAAATTCTTGATATCAATGACTGTTTTCGACATAATTTTATCCTCCAAACTGCTTTTCTTGGATCCTAAATAATCAACGTACAGATGACATACTTTATAGTACCTTGCTAATGATTTAAATCCACCATGTCTTTATTACTAGATTCTTTTAGACATAATTATGTTGATAATGAACAAAATATCAGTTCTTAACAGGTGAATATAGTTAAAACAATAAATTCATGCATTACTTTTTACTCGGTATATATGTTTCATTTTCTTAATTTACAAAAGGTATTGACAATTACTAAAATATCACATATCCTACTAAATATACAACTAAATTGTATTACTGAAAGTAAGGGGGGCAATTAATTTTAAACATTCGATTTGCAAGAAAAGCTATTATTGTATTGATTGTTATATTAGTTCTTTTATCAATTGGTTTCATCAGTGAAATCGTTAGGCGTGATGTTATGGATAAGCACTCTCCACCAGGAGAATTTGTAGATTACGAACAATCCAAAATTCACTACATAAAAAAAGGGACTGGCGATAAAACGGTTGTTTTTAGTTCAGGAAACGGAACATCCTCACCATACGCGGACATGTATCATTTGCAGAATGAAATAAGCCCCCATGCAGAAACAATTATCTACGAAAGACCTGGATACGGCTGGTCTGATTCTACCACCAGGTCACGTTCCATTAACACTATAACGGACGAAATGAAAAAGGTATTGGATGAGGCAAGTGAAAATCAATCATTTATATTTGTCGGGCACTCCATGGCGGCTTTAGAGATTATTTCTTATGCACAAAAATATCCGGAAAAAGTCGATGGGATTGTATTAATGGACGGCGTTCATCCGCAGTATGCCAGTGATATGGAAAGTTCAGTACCTTTATCAATACATTCGACAAAGTTTCTAAAAAACACCGGAATTTTACGGCTATTGAGCAATTTCGAATTTTTCCAGGATAATCTTGTCCAAGGTGAACATTTGCCGGACCATGTAAAAAATGAAGGCATTTCATTTGCATTGGATCGTATGTGGAATAAAACCATGCTAGAAGAACGGAAAATGATTCCTGAAAACGGAAAACAAGTAAACAAAGAAGGGGACCTTGGCGATATCCCGCTGATTATCTTTTCAGCCAGCAAGAATCCGATGGAAGGCTGGAAAAAGTCACAGGAAAAATTACCGAAAATGTCCAAAAACTCTAAACAGATTTGGATAGACACCGATAATCATTTTATTCATCATGAAAAACCGGAGATGATTGTGGAGGAGATCAAAAATCTACTTAAGAGCAAGGAAGGAAATGAGTAGTCTTGAAATTATTTTTATTTCCATTTGCTGGAGGCAGCGCTAATTATTTTATGAGCTGGAAGACGCTATTCAACAATAATTCTATAGATATTGAACCAGTCGAATTAGCCGGCAGGGGGAAACGAATATCGGATCCTTTATATAATAGCATATCAGAAGCAATAAATGACGTGTATGAATGGATGATAGCAGAGAATAAATTAATACATGATTCATTTGCTTTTTTTGGCCACAGTATGGGGGGGATAATAGCATATGAGCTTGCACATAAGTTATTGTCTACAAGGAATCTGCTCCCGGAACATCTCTTTCTCTCCGGGATCAATCCCCCGCACTTAAAAAGGAAACACCTTCATGTTGATTCTTTAAATGACCAAGAATTATTGGAAGAAATTATCCACTTGGGGGGGACACCAAAAGAACTATTGGAAAATAAGGAACTTCTTGATTATTTTATGCCGATTATCAGAAGTGATTTTAAAATTGTTGAGGAGTACCAATATAAAGAGAAAAGAAGCACACTAGATATCCCTCTTTCCTTATTGAATGGGAAAGACGACAGTTTTGAACAACATGAAATTGAAGCGTGGAGGGATTATACGAATCAATCTGCTTTCATTGAATACTATGAGGGGGGTCATTTCTATTTGAATCAACAATCCCAAGAGTTGGCAGAATATATCAGTCAGATGTTATCAGCGTCTTATGGTAAAAAGACAAATATTCTATCATGAATCATCAATTGCTGTATGCAAAAAGATGAAATAATGATTTTTAAGGAGGCTGATAGGAGTGGATCGGCAAGAATTATATCCATTGTCTTATCCGCAAAAGGATATTTATGCAATACAGAATTACTATGAGATAAACAGTATCAATAATGTTAATGGCGATATACTCTATCATTCAGAGATAGATTCAGGTGTGTTGGAAAAAGCAATCGAACAGGTAATAGAAGAACATAGCAGCTTTCATTTGCGCTTTTCCATTAACGGCAGGAATGAAAATCAATATCTGGAACCAGGATATCCGCCAAATATTATCAAAGAAGACTTTTTGGGTGATGAAGAAGGATTTAACACATGGATCCAGAAAATGAATGATCAAGACATAGACATTTTCCGTGATTATTTATATCTTTTTGCCATTTATGTGCATCCAAGCGGAAAACTAGGTTATTATTTTCGGCTACATCACATGATTAGTGATGGGTGGTCAATGGTATTGATTGTTAATGAAATTAATGAAAATTATGTGAACCTTATAAACGATAAGAAAGTGAAGAAGGAGAATCCTTCCTATCTGGAATTCATTGAACGGGAACAGAAATACTTGCAATCAAAAAGATTTGAAAAAGACAGGGCATTTTGGTTGGAAGAATTTGCAAACGCCCCGAGGGAAAAGTTACTTGATGGCATGAATAAAAAAATTGAAGGGACACCACATGCCAGAAGGCTATCTTTTGAATTTTCTAGGCAGTTGATTAAACAAATTCACCAATTTTGTGAAAAGTATCAGGTTTCCGTATTGACATTCTTTTTATCGTGCATATCATCTTATTTTTATAAGATAACTTCAAAACAGGATTTCGTACTAGGTACACTAATATTAAACAGAGCTACGAAGAGAGAGAAAGATATTGTTGGTATGTTCATCAATTCAATGCCCATACGCATCCAGTTGGATAGCGAGTCTTCATTGCATTCTTTAAGTGAAAACATACAAAAAAAATTAATGACCTTATTACGTCATCAAAAGTATCCGCATCATTTATTGAAGGAAGACATACGTAAAAATAATGAAACCACCGATAAGCTTTATGATGTTCTGGTTTCCTATCAAAATGCCTCGCTTGAAAATGAGGAATATCCTTATTATAAAGCCACATGGCTCTTTAGCGGTCAGGCAATAAATCCTTTATCTTTTCATATCAATGATCGGGACAACTCGGGCAAGATGGAGATGGATTATGACTTTCAAACAGATGTATTTACAGAAAAAGAAATAAAGGATATGCATAAATATTTAATACAACTGATGGAAAATCTACTCAACGAGAATGAGGAACATATTAAACATGTAGATATATTAAATCAACATCAGATAGAAAAACTGGCTAAGGGAGAACACGATGCACAATACCCACTAAAAACCCTTCCTGAACTATTCGAACAACAGGCCAACATTCACCCAGATGCAGTCGCGGTAGAACGAGATACAGAACAGATAACATACAAGGACTTACAGAAGCGATCAAACCAATTGGCGCGTTATTTGCACAGCAAGGGAGTCAGACCCAATGACCTGGTTGCATTGTATATGGACCGTTCCATTGAAATGATTGTTTCCATAATCGCGGTTATAAAGTCTGGCGCAGCATATTTACCAATCGATCCTTCTTTTCCAAAGAGAAGAATTGATTATATACTTTCCGACAGTCAGGCTAAACTTTTGATAACGACAAAGGACTACCAAGCATATATCCAAAAGGAATTGGCGTTTCCGGGTGGATTGATGGACGTTCGAGCTGGCGAATCAGTACAAATGGATACAACAAACATGACTGTCAAAAATTCACCAGATGATCTGGCATATATTATCTATACCTCGGGTTCAACTGGTAATCCGAAAGGGGTTATGGTTACCCATCGCAATGTTGTGCAATTATTGATTAATGATCAGCATCCGTTTACTTTTACAGACCAGGATGTCTGGACAATGTTTCATTCTTATTGCTTTGATTTTTCTGTTTGGGAAATGTATGGCGCATTATTGTACGGTGGGAAATTGGTTATCGTACCTAAAGAGGTTGCAGTCGATTCCAATGCCTTCATGCACTTATTGATTGATAAGAATGTAACCGTCCTGAACCAGACACCTTCCGCTTTTTATAATTTTATTCATGAAGACCAAGCGACATCCGTTCAGCCGTACTCGTTAAGATATATTATTTTTGGCGGCGAAGCTTTAAAGCCTATTAAATTTAAAAAATGGAAGCAAAAATATCCGGATATCCAACTGGTTAACATGTATGGCATTACTGAAACCACTATTCATGTTACACATAAGGAATTGACCCTAGCAGATATGGAAGATAATGTCTCTAATGCAGGAAAACCGATACCGACACTTAACGTATATATTTTGGACGACCATTTAAATATGCAGCCCGAAGGTATCATTGGCGAGATATGTGTAGCCGGTGACGGGGTGACAAAAGGTTATCTGGATAAAAAAGAACTAACGGAAAAAGTTTTTGTTGATAATCCATTCCTTCCTGGAACAAAAATGTATTGTTCCGATGACTTGGGAAGAATTTTGCCAAACGGGGAAATTGAATACATCGGCAGAAAAGACTTTCAAGTTAAAATCAGAGGCTACAGGGTAGAGCTTGGGGAAATAGAACGGGAAATTTTACAGTTGGAGTCTATTGACGAGTGTGTTGTCTTGGACTATTTGGACAATAGCGACAACAACAGTTTATGTGTATTTTTATTGATGGAAGAAGATATTGGTTCTTTTGAAATTCGCACATATCTGGCTGAAAAATTACCGGAATATATGATTCCAACCAAATATATTCCGGTTGATGTCATTCCATTGACGGCCAACGGGAAAGTTGATCGAAAAGAACTCGAAAATCTTCTTAAAGAGAAAGAAAATAATACATTAAAAACAGTTGTCGCCCCGCGTAATTCCATTGAAGAGAAACTGCTGGCGATTTGGAAACAAGAACTGCAATTAGACAGTATCAGTGTTGACGATAATTTCTTTAATATTGGCGGCCATTCTTTGAATGCATCTTATTTAGTCGTTCAAATTAATCATTGTTTTTCTATAAAATTATCGATTGGGGATATATTTAAGTTTCCATCTATCGAATTGCTGGCAACTTATATTCAATCCGTGGAATATACTGCAGCAGAAGATAAGGTGATCCAACCATTGGAAAAGCGGACACGTTATCCTGTCTCCTCTGCAGAAAAAAGAATGTTTACTTTATGGGAGATGGATAAATCGAGTTTGGCGTATATGGTCTTATGTCAAGAATTCGGACAAGTTAAATGTAGAAATTTCTTAGCTTAATGATTTAACGAAGTCCACCACCCTTGACCTTGTTTGTGTCCATGGTAGTGTTCTTGTGGCGGATAGGAGAAATTCAGCCTTTAGGGCTCCATCCGCACAGCCAGCGTACCATGGACAATCACTTCTAAGTTCCGCTGTTGGGGCCCCGACCCCTAACAGCGATCACTAAGAAGTGGCACAGCGGTCAAGGGCAAGCAGCTCCGCTGTGGTTATACCGCCAAACCTGAGTAGTGGCTCATTTCCCTGACAACAATTCTTTAACTTGCGAAATTAGCCTCGAAGTCAAATGGTGATACCATTCCACAATATCCATGAATTCTAACGGTGTTGTAAAATGCTTCTATATACTCAAACATCAGTTCATGGCCGTGTTTCAGATTTTTAATCACAAAACGATTAAGCCACTCACGTTTTATTAATGCATGAAAAGATTCAATACATGCATTATCCCAGGGATTTGCTTTAGTAGAATAACTGCGTATATACTGACCTGCTGGTGTTGCTTCAATATAGCTTTTGGATACATACTGACAGCCACGGTCACTGTGAATAATAATTGGTTGACTTAGCTCTCGGCTTCTTTTTGCTTTTTCAATGGCTTCGATGACATGCTCCGTGGCTAAACTATCCGATACACGCCAGCCAATGATTCTCCTTGAAAAAAGATCCATAACACTGGTGAGGTAAATAAAGCCTTCCAGGGTATGCACATACGTTATATCCGTAACCCAGACGGTATTGGGAGCTGCTGGTTTGAAGTCCCTATCCAGAATGTTTTTCAGCTTCCTATCAAAATCGGGATCAATGGTCGTTCGAACATATGGACGTACCCAAATAGCTTTAATACCTTCCTCACGCATGTAGTTACCAACCGTCTTTTCAGTGATGACATGACCTCTGGATTGCAGGATGGACGCTATTTTAGGCGCACCGTAAATCTGAAGGGATTCATTATATATTTGAGCGATTTCCTCTTTCATTGCTTGCTTTCTTTTTTCTTGGTCAGAAACTACGCGTTTTTTCCAACTGTAATACCCTGATGTAGAAACGCCTAATATTTTGAGCACACTGTTAACAGAAATCGTGCGTTTCTCAGATTCTTGACGGGTTGCTGTATAAATAGATTCTGTTAATTGCTCAGTATGCCCATAGCCTTTTTTAATACTTCTAACGCATCCTGTGAATCTCGTAATTCTTTCTTTAGGCGTGCAATTTCTTTTTCGGCATCGGAACTGTAATTACCTGATCCTCTATGCTCAACGGTACCATTGTTGTTTTTAGCGGCTGACACCCACTTCCCCAATGTAGATTCACCAATCTTCAAATCGGCAGCTGCTTTCTTCAAGCTTTTGCCAGATGTATAATAATAATTAACAGCGTCTTGCTTGAAGTTCGCATCAAAATGCTTTCTATTTTTTGTCATGTGATATTTCCCCCTAGTTTAATTATATTATACTAAACTAGCATAAGTTTACGAATTACAGTATAAATTTCCAGTTTTCTCAAAGCTTGAGCGGACTGAGAATGTACTGTCCACGCTCCCAACTAAGGGAGCGACTTAACATCTGTTGCATTTTCCATAACCCAGTTATATTTCAATCCACGCTCCCAACTAAGGGAGCGACTACAACAAATCCAACAAGATTATGCCAATAAAGGTATTTCAATCCACGCTCCCAACTAAGGGAGCGACAAGGCGCTGATAATTTTCTTCGATTCGTCGTGGGTATTTCAATCCACGCTCCCAACTAAGGGAGCGACCATAAAAATCGTGTGTGGGTGTATAAGCCATTACGATTTCAATCCACGCTCCCAACTAAGGGAGCGACCAAAAGTCGGACGGTTAATCTTATATCAAGTAAATTTCAATCCACGCTCCCAACTAAGGGAGCGACCATAACAATTTTATCGTCAACGAGAGAAACAAAAAATTTCAATCCACGCTCCCAACTAAGGGAGCGACCCTTTTACCTCACCTTTATATTTAGTAACAACAAAATTTCAATCCACGCTCCCAACTAAGGGAGCGACTATCGAGCTTCCAATTGGGCCAGCAAAATTCATTTTGTATTTCAATCCACGCTCCCAACTAAGGGAGCGACTGGGTGTTCCGAGTTCCCACTTTCCGTTATTATTATTTCAATCCACGCTCCCAACTAAGGGAGCGACGGCAGAGGAACGCGAAGAACCTCTGCCTTTGAAAATTTCAATCCACGCTCCCAACTAAGGGAGCGACAATAACAGACAAACCTAAATTATTTATCATTACAGATTTCAATCCACGCTCCCAACTAAGGGAGCGACGGACGGGCAAGACGACGACGGCTGTGGCGTTATTATTTCAATCCACGCTCCCAACTAAGGGAGCGACATAGATGCCGAAAATAACGTTAATCAAACGCAGCATTTCAATCCACGCTCCCAACTAAGGGAGCGACGGAAAAGGATAAAATCATTCAATCGGTGAGGTATGATTTCAATCCACGCTCCCAACTAAGGGAGCGACGCGGCGCTAAACTCCTCGTCCAAAGTGATTCCGTATTTCAATCCACGCTCCCAACTAAGGGAGCGACTTTCTGAACGACTGTATTTCGCCTCCTTCAATCGATTTCAATCCACGCTCCCAACTAAGGGAGCGACATAAATGCCAAGAATGCGGCAAACCACAAAGAGAAATTTCAATCCACGCTCCCAACTAAGGGAGCGACTGCGAGATATAGATGTTGTAATTCTTTCAGCACTATATATTGATCTGTGACCACTATAATCAATTTCTCATATGTTAATTTACACTTGTTTGGGGAGGAGATCGTTAAAATTTTGCGCGAACCCCCCAATATTTTTATGTTCGCTTATGGTTCGCTTTTTAAAAAATCAAGGGTTTATCAACTTTTATCGCAGGCTTGGCACCAATATGTTTTACTTTGGTCTCATGATTTTTACCTAATCGGTAATAACGTAGACTATCAACTGAAGAGTCTATAATTTCTTCCAGTGCTATTTCCAATTGTTTTAATTGAGCACTGTCGACGATACATTCAAACACAGAGTTTTGCACACGCACACCATATTCTTCGCATTTTTTGGCTACTTTACGTAAACGTTTTTTTCCATTTTCAGTATAGGTTTGTACATCGTATGTTATCAAAACTAACATGTTATCACCTACCTTATTAAAATAGGGGGGTACGCTTCAAGGTCTCCGCGTAAATAACGAGCCAATAATAATGCTTGGACGTGAGGGATTAATCCCCAAGATACTTTTTCTTTTAAATAAGGGTGGGTTACCTCTTCCTGTTTTTCTTTTTGCCATAGCTGTAAAAAGTTACGGCGAGCCTCGTTTGTAAGGATCACTGCCTTATTTTCTTTGGTAATAAAATCTTTACTGGTTAACTGTTTTCGATTAATCATTTTTAAGACAAATCTATCGGCAATGATTGGTCGTAATTCTTCCATTATATCCAGAGCTAATGACGTTCTCCCAGGTCTGTCCCGGTGCAAAAAGCCCACATAGGAATCCAGCCCAACTCCTTCGAGTGCGGCAGCCGATTCAGAGGCAAGTAAAGAATAAGCAAAGGAAAGTAAAGCGTTAACCGGATCTAAGGGCGGTCTTCGATTACGTTCGTTGAAGAAAAATATATCTTTTTGCTGCAAAATACATGATTCAAATACACTGTAATAAGCATTTGCTGCGTTTCCTTCAATACCACGCAATTCATCTAAATCATTACAAGTCATTGCTTCAATTCTCGAACTATGCAGTCTGTCAATGATTTGATTCATTTGGCTGACATCAACTCTTAATGCATGGTCTCTGGTTGTCCTTTTCATCAATTGTTCACTGTTAAAAATTTTTCCTGCAACCATATGGCTGGCAATATGAGCACTTTCTTCTTCATTATCGGATATACGATATTGTTTTTTTCTCAAGGTGACATTACCATTTACTTCACCGGTTAGACGGCCTCGGAAGCGACCACTGCTGGTGAAAAAAGTTAAGCTAATGTTTTGCTCCATACACTCTCCCATTAGTGCTGGGCTCGCCCCCTGATGTCCAAAAGTACTTATTGATTCAATGTTATGAAGCGGAATACGGGCAATAGATTCCTTGTTTTTTAGTAAGTTGATGTTTTTTCCTTTTAAAGCTAAATACATATCAGGTTCAGAAACATAAACAGTGTTTAATAATTGTTTCAATCTATCAACATCCTATTCATGTACGTAGATACTTTCTCTCTTTCCAATAATTTTGGCAAACATATATCCCGCAGTGAGCAACGCAGACAATGCTTACCTGTCTTTACTCTCGGTGTGTGTCTATTCTTATAATAATGATGCATTTCTTGTATCATTGTTACGGCTTGTTGTTTCATGTCCTCAGTTATCGTTATCTTTTCACGACGTTTCGTTTGATTGTAAAACAGCACTGCTTCATTAATGGTAGTTACCAGCATCTCCTCAAGACAGATGACCTGTGCAACTAATTGTTGAATATCAGCATTATGCTTTTTGGATTCCCCGCGCTTGTATTCAATTGGTTTTACGCGGTAAAGGCCTTCTTCCTGGTTGAGTGGGATGCCATCGTTGTCCTGAACGAATTCAACCATATCGCATATCCCACTAATGCCGAGTTCTCTTGAGTGAACTGGTAATGCACGAACGTAAATGGTTTCTCCTCTTTTTTCGCGAACAAAAGGGTCATCTGCTTTTTCGTGAAGATTATTCCCTTCAACTGTTAGCACATTTTCTTTCCACTCTTGCTCAATATGAATCAATGCCCATTGTCTTTTACAAAAGACAAAATGCTGTAATCCTGATAATAACAGATGGTCCTCTTCTTTATAATCCGTCATATTCTTCGACAGCCAATCCGTCTAATTTATTAACTGTAATCTCATAATTTTCAATTGAGTGAGGTAAATCCTCTTTTACTCGACGAACATCAACTGTGCGATGTACTGCAGCAGAAGAATATTGTCCTAACTTCGAATTATGTTCCCACCAAAGCACTTTATTCACTTCCATACTCCCATCAGGTCTTGCTGAAGAAGCGTCATTTGCAAATAATGTCTTTAATGATGCTTTAAGTTTTTCGGCATCTTCATACGTGAATCCTGTCTGTTCAGCGAGTTGTGGATTGATGCTGCCATAAAAGATATAGACGCCAAAATCGACTCGATGTTTGGTTCCCATAGTATCTGATGTTTTTTGACCGGGATCTTTCTCGTTGGTTATTGAATTAGCACTTTTTGTTATTTGCATACTTGATATATCAACTGGATCAATACTGGTTGCTGTGTGAATCGATACAGGACCTCTTATTCCTATAGACATCTTAGTTCCCTTAAAGGCAAAGACTTGTCCGAATGCACGCACATCATACCAGGTGTTACTGGCAAGCATTTCAGCGGTTTGCTCATCAGTACCAGTTGCTTTAGATTTTGTTAGTAGCTTTTTCAGTTCCTCCACAGAATCAACACGGTCTTTAATACTGCGATATTCATCCGAGCGCCTTTCGTCAGACTGTACGAGTATTGGCTCCCCCTCATCTTGCAGACGGTTTCTTAACTTTCTTTTAAGTGCTACATCTGATACTTCCCCATGTCCGTAAAAATCCTGACGAGGCCTGTTACCGTTGAGCGGATCACCATTTGGATTAGCTTTATCGACTGTAAATACAACTGCGAAATCAATCTTATGCTTCAATGCCGTCATTTTTATTTTCCTCCTTTTTTGTATACAGAGTTTGAATTTGGCTGCTGTAGCCAAGTAAAAATATGGGTTTGAGTGAATCGTCAGTCATCTGTTCAGTACTTAATTTGTTTTCAACTTGTTGCAAAAGCATCGCGTAGTAACCAGTTTTATCACTTGAATTTTCAAAATAAGGAGCTAACTGTTTGCGGATGACCATCCAGGTTCGCGCCGGATGTTGTGTAAAAGCATTGAAATAACGGGTTGCATTGGTAGATCTTTTTTCATCACGTTTTTCAAGAACTCTTTTTTCCATAACTTCAGCAATGCCAAGTAAACGACCAAATAAATAGTCACGTGAATGATTATCTTCCTGTAATGCCACTGTATATCCCTCACTTTCATATTGTTTATTTATCAGTGCGCATGCAACCTGGAGTGTTGCCTGCCATGATTCATTAGAATTGGTGAAACTGAACGGATTTTTAATACGATTAAAGATAGTCTGTATAATATCTCTTGGAATCCGTTTTCGTTCAATAATACAAGGTAGCAATCGTGAATATAAATCTTTTTTGATGCGGCTGTCTGCCTTGCTTCCATAAACGGATTCAGCAATACGATAGGTAGAAGGCGTGCCGACATAGGACCTTGTTTTATTTGTGCTTTCATCCTTATATGTCTGCAGCCAGCTACAGGACATATGCCACTCAAGAATAGCTTTATAGAATAGATAAGCACTGATTTGCTGGTAGTAGACAATGGCTAAACGTCCGCTGGTAGCTGCATCAAGCGCCATGACAACAATATTTTCAAGGTTCTCTTTGTCCAGATGGTGATTAATGCCTTGTAATGCTTTATTGAGTTCTTCACTTACAAGGTCTTCAGTTAAGGCTTGTTCTGCCCCTAAATCTTGTAGACTTTCAGCAAAAATATCTTCATCCATCAATTCACGTGTACTGTCAAAGGGATCAGGCACATCCGGCTGTTCTAAACCAAATGAGACAAAGTAACGTGAATCAATATACGTTCCTTGCCTTTGGATGAGCCATCTTAGTGCATGGTGAGACTTCTGTGATACGTCATAGCCGATTTGAACTGCTTCTGTTGCCTCAGCAAAGCGACCACGATATGTATATCCTGAACTGTCATTAGCCGAGATTAATTTTGCCATATCACCGGCGTTTCTAATGCGAGATCCATGTTGAGTCGTTAAGGTTGTATATTCTCCAGTCACATAGCACAAACCTTGTTCTTGTGTATGTGTCCTTTCTAAAAAGTCTATAAAGTTACCAAATAGGTTACGATCTTCCCATACGACAGGGTCGTTCGGTGCTTCATGTAACACATCAAACCGAACAAAAGCTGAAAGGGGGCTGCCTGGGACTAATTTATAAATTTCCGGCTTTTCATCTTTTTGATCGTTTGGCCATTTATCAACCACTTGTTGATGATCATCAACAGGGAGGATTTTTTCATTAACTAAATCGTCTATTACATTCCCTTTTGATATATACGAATAAATAATCTTGATTTTTTGCGGAGCATCTGCTGACTCAGCCCATTTTTTCATTTGCTCACAATAAACATTGAAATGTTCTTTTTGCTTTTCTGGCCCTCCAAAATCAAGAAAATCCCCTGCGACATATTGTAATTTGTCATGAATATAATGGGGCGCAATTTTAGCACCGCTTCTATTTGCAGAATCAGTTGTGGCCGGGACAATCGTTCGCGAGTTTTCTTTGTCAACAACTTTAGCACTTTTAAATTCGCCATCGGGTGTGATAAGTATCTCTATTTGGGCACCCTGCATGACATGTGAAACTGGCAGCAATGTTATGCGCTGGTTCCGCCGCTCTTCAAATTCTCCAATGTGTGATTCATTGCGTTTATAAACGTCAGCTAATTGCTGCATCCAACTCATTGGTCCACCTCCTTAAATACTGTTTTATATTCGTCATCGACTGGCGTGAAATTAGTTCCCTTCTTAAATTGTTTCATGCTATCCTTGTGTATGGTTCTAACAATTTCGCAGTTTTCAGGTCGTTCGAATGAAATAATACCGTCCTTCATGGTTGGCACCCATAAACGTGCCTGAAATGATTCCCGATCCCCTTCATCCGGATAAGTGAATCCATGAAACATCGGTCCAAAATTGATTTCTCCATAATTATCATAGAAACTTTCGCCATCTCCAAAAATACAATCTTCAACATACCCCTGACATTCCCTGGTCCCTAAGTAGACATCTCTTCGTCCACCTCTTTTAACCGAACGCTTTGCGATATTATGATGCTTGTGTTCGTTACGGTCATAGGCGAGATCCGGCCTGTTCTCATTAAATTCAAAATGAGCCCGGACTTGGTACGCTGGGTGGCGTAAATACGTATAGTACATTAAATCATTTTCGTCATTTTGATATTTTATTGGACGAACAGCCTTTACTTCTGTTTGAATTGCATTCATCACGCGAACGTCATCGATATACCATGTAATAGTCGGTTTCCAATAAATCGATTCGACAATTCCTTTCAATGCCTGATACGTTGGTACTTGATAGGTAAATTTTTCTCCGCCAATCCGTGTCACAGGATCGGTGAACAGAGCATATTTACCATGGACAATAAATTCGATCTGATTTCTCATTAGTTTCACCTCCTTAAAAAGTATAATTATCCAGCGCTGCTTTTCCTTCTAATGTAACGCCGTATTGCTTGTTATAAGCCTTATCATTCAGACAATAAATCGTCCCATTAAAAAGCGGTGTAATCAGATTTTCAGAACTCAATGTATGTAACTCATGATCGTAAAGGTTTACACTGTACTGCTGAACTTGTTTCATCAATCGGTTAAATAATACAGGATCTTTTATATTTTCGTTTAAACGAGCAATAATATCTTTGCCCTCTCCAAATGGCACTAGAACTCCAGTTGTAGGTGAGGAGATTGCTTCAAAATAACGTTCGATTGTTTTAAACATTCCCGTTGACTTTGTCTGAGGTTGTTTTTTCGATGAGAACGATCCGTCTAGCAGTTCCAATAATTCATAATCCAATCCCTTTGGAGTTTTCAAGATTTCACGCTTAGCTTGTTCGTGAAAATGCGTGAAATAAGTCTTAATCGTTTCAGGACTTAATAAATGGTCAGCATACTGGGAATCAGACAGGATATAATTTTCTGTTACTTCCCCGCCAATGCGGATTTCAGGAAGTTTTGACAGGCGTTCATCTTTCGCGCGTATAAGATAAACATCACCTATTTCAACTTCTTTATTTCGATTACAACGTCCTGCTGCTTGGGCAATTGAATCTAGCCCGGCTAAAGACCTGATAACAGATGCAAAGCTAATATCAACACCAGCTTCAATAAGCTGCGTACTAATACAAATAACTTTTTCGTCCCCTAATTTACGTTTAATGGCTGTCAGTTTTTCCTTGCGATGCGCGGGGCACATTGATGTACTTAGGTGGACAACATAAGCATCTTTCTGTTCCGCGAGGCATTCGTATAATTTTTTAGCCGCTGTTTTCGTGTTTAATATAATCAATACAGAGTCCAATTTCTGTATAAGCTGCTTAACAAAATCCCCTATTTGTTCTGTGTCCCAACCTTCACGTTCTACCTTATTATGAAAGGACACTCGTCTAAATGCTTCTACCGTTTCATTAAGGTTTGGAACCATTTCTGTATTGTCATCTAATACAACTGGAAGGTCCATCTTATCGACCGCAGGCTGTGTCGCCGTGCATAATACGATACTGCTATTGCCTGCTGTATGAAGAAAATTCACTGCTGTATTGAACAACTCAGTATGCTGATAGGGAACTGATTGCACTTCGTCAAAAACTATAACCGAATTAGTCAGGTTATGTAATCGGCGACTTTTTCGTGTCCCTTTTTGGAAAAAAGCATCCAGAAATTGCACCATTGTGGTAAAAATAATCGGATAATCCCAGTTATCCCTACCTAATTGCAGTTGTTTGTGGTTATTAATACGATAATAATCCATTTCATCATCCAAATTATCATCGTCTATTACATTGGCATGATGCTCAAGTACGGCCTCTGGCTGCTTAATTATATTTCTCACGGCTTCTGCGTTTTGCTCCAGAATTGTTGTGTAAGGCACAACATAAATAATCCGTGATTTATGATGACTTTGCGCATGTTTTAGTGCGTAACGCAGGCTCGCAAAGGTTTTACCACCACCGGTTGGAATGGTTAATGTATAGATGGCGGAGGACTTGCCTGCGAACTGATCACATTTTCCCGAAAGTTCATTCCGCAATTGATTGATTGGGGTCACTTGCTGTTGCTCCCATTCCGTAACTTGAGCCATTAGCTCATTATAGCCATTCTTAAATACGGTTTCGCTTTTTGACACATTATTATTATACTCTTCATTTTCCTCAAAACATCTGGTATTAGTACGATCAGCATCAACCAAACAACTAAATACCAGTTTTTGCATCAGATTCAAATAAACAATGGGCTTTGCAAGCGGCTTTATTTTTCCCATGAATTCCCGAAACTCGTTTGTTGCTTCTTCAATAAGAGCTTTTACTTTCTCAACGTTTCCTTTAATCGATTCAAAGTTTTGAACCACCTCATCATAGTGAGGCAATTCTTCGTTGGTCACGCGCCTTAAATAATCGGACGGTTTAAAATCAAGCTGCACAAAATTCTGTAATCCCGAATGATGGGATAAAATCGCCATTCCAATTGTTTCTACGACATAATTCTGGAGAGTATTCGTATCATAATAATTGTCGTATAAGTATTTTGCGCCTGCAGTCGAATGATCAATTTTTTTCCCGGTGACTTCTTGTTTGAACACAGCATTTTTTAAATACGTTGTAAAATGCTGTGTGAATTTACCCATATCATGTAAAAAACCTGCTAATTCCGCGTGAGCACCCAAATCTACAGAATTCCCATATTGACGTGCAATTAAAGAGACGTCTTCCAAGTGAGTTTGAACAGATTGCTCAGCAAAGTCACTGTTCCTAATGTGAGCCAGTAGCAACTAACCACCTCCGTTAAAAGTTAATTCTAATAAATGCTTTTAGGAGATATTGACTACAACTATTGTAACAAATTTCTTTTAATTTGGATATGCGGAATATATGTAATGTTTCTAGTTTTTATCCTGAATGAACATATTTCAAATGCCTGTGGAGGGAAGTGAAAATTCTTTAATTGTAAGAACATCCATTGTCCGGAACAAAATGATTTGTAAAATCATTGTATAGAATCAGGCGATCCTTTAAATAATAAGATGGAATATTCTTCACTGTTAAAGTTATTAGCGGTTTTTGAAGGTGAGAAGTAACTTTTAAAAGTTAGGAGGTGTCATCATGAGAACCATTCAACGCATTGCCCTGGTATTAGTCATTATCGGTGCGCTTAATTGGGGGTTAATTGGATTGTTTCAGTGGGACTTAGTTGCAGCACTTTTTGGTGGACAGGACGCTGGTCTGGCGAGGGTTGTGTATACGCTTGTCGGCGTTGGAGCTCTGTTTTGCCTGCCATTGTTATTTGACCCGATGCATGAAGACGAGCATAGTAATGATGGTGTTAGAAGATCCGGGAATATGAATTACGCGACGGAATTTAGTGAAGAGAATGAACCGTTTCGTGATAAGGATTGACATTTAAAAACCATAATCAAAATGGGATTGTTGCAAACCTTATGGGAGCAACAATCTCATTTTTTGTGGCCGGAATTCCTTTATTTGAGATTAAAGATGTCAATGGACGCGAAATTATGTAAAATAGTTGGTAATGAAAGGTCTATAAAGGAGTTCTTTATGAAAAAATCTCGGACAAACAACGAAGACTTAGAATGGACGCGCGATCGAATTTTAAAGGTGGCACGGGAGCTATTCATGGAAAAAGGTTATAGAGCGGTGACGACCAGGGAAATTGCTGCAAAATGTAAAATCACCCAGCCTGCTCTTTATTACCATTTTTCGGACAAGCAATCATTGTATATTGCAATGCTTGAATCATTCGTTGCGAACATACAAGTGAAAATAGAAGCTATATCTGCAGAGACGATGCCTGGACGTTTGGAGACTATGCTGGCGGTGTTATCAAAGGAGCACCCCTCGAGTATTATGAATATGGTTCATGACATTTTCGTTGAATTCAAAGAAGAAAATCGTCATCACATTTATTTATTATGGAAGGAAACATATTTGGATCCGTTTATTGAAATTTTTGAAGAGATGAAGGCTTATGGTTTATTAAGAGATACCATTTCACCGGAAGAAGCAGCTCGCTTTTGTTTGTTGACAATGGGACAAACGATGTCTGCATTGAAATACCAATCTGAATCGTTAGCGGGACAGTATTCATTACTTGTGGACCTGATTTTGCATGGGACGATCAAATCTTGATCCCAAGAGGATGAATGCAGCTTCAGTGCGTGAAGTCTCTTGTTTTGCAAATAACTTATCAATTGATAAGGTTTATGAAGCTGTGATACATTAATCGAAGGAATCGTTCATATATATGGTTTATGCAGTTTGCTTATCAATCGATAAATTAAGGAGTAGGGATGCGATGTTTTTAGCATGGAAGGAAATCAAATATAATAAACTGCGCTATACCCTGATAACAGGGGTATTGGTTCTTGTTTCCTATCTTGTGTTTTTCCTGTCGGGATTAGCGAATGGTTTGGAGCAATTAAACCGGGAAGCCGTTGATAAATGGAATGCGGATGGTATCATTCTGACAGAGGAGTCTGACATAAATCTGCCCCGCTCCAATATGAATATAGACGATTTTAATGGTAAAGGGGTAGAAGCTTATGCGGCGTTAGGCCAATTAAATGCCATTGCCAGTGTGGGGGAACGTCAATCCAATGTGTCGATCTTTGGTATCAAAGAAGATAAATTGATTATGCCTGACGTAACTGAAGGGGAATCATTTTCGGAAAAAGGAGAAGTCATTGCGGACGACACCTTGCAGGAAGAGGGTTTTCAGATAGGGGATGAACTTGAGATATCGTCTTCAGATACGGTTTTAACAATTGTAGGATTCACAGACAACGCCCGCTTCAATGCTGCGCCCGTTTTATATACGAATATGGATACGTTACAGCAAGTTCGCTTTGGTGAGGCAGCAGACAATAATGAAGGTGTGGTGAACGGTTTTGTCGTTCGTGGAGACAATTTAGCGGATGTCTCCGTTGATGACGAATTACAGGTCGTAGAGACATCGACATTTATCGAAAACCTTCCAGGCTATACCGCACAGAACTTGACGCTAACCTTTATGATTTATTTCTTGTTTATTATTTCAGCAGTCATATTGGCCATTTTCCTTTACGTGTTGACCATTCAAAAAGTAAGTATGTTCGGCGTTATGAAAGCACAGGGGATCCCCGGTAAGTATTTGGCAAAGTCTGTTGTTGCCCAAACGTTCCAGTTGGCTGTTGCTGGTGTTGCAATCGGCTTTTTACTAACAATTTTGACTGGATTCTTTCTGCCGGCTGCAGTACCTGTTGCATTTGATTATTTGACCATGCTGTTGTATGGGTTGGTTTTGATTGCTGTATCTGTATTAGGCGCATTCATATCAGTCAGAACGATCGTGAAAATTGACCCGTTGAAAGCGATAGGAGGTTAAATTATGCCAGCACTGGAAATGCATGAAGTCAATAAAGTATTTGGGACAGGGCATACAATGGTGGAAGCTCTTGACAAAACAAATTTCACTGCAGACAGTGGCGAATTGATTGTGGTGGTTGGGCCATCAGGATCCGGCAAGAGTACATTCCTGACAATTGCCGGTGGTCTGCAAACGCCCAGCTATGGGGAAGTAATGATAAACGGTCATAATATAACACAGATGAAGGAAAAGAAACGCTCCCACGTTCGTTTGCATGAGATTGGATTTATTCTTCAGGCGTCTAACCTGGTTCCTTTTCTGACAGTGGATGAACAAATGACATTACTGGATAAAGTGAAAACAAATAATCTCTCTGAAGATGAATTGCAGGATTTATATCAGTCGCTGGGTATTGAGCCATTAAGAGACAAGTACCCATCTGAGCTTTCCGGTGGCGAGCGTCAGCGTGTGGCGATTGCGAAAGGGCTTTACAGCGACCCCAGTATCCTCCTGGCAGACGAACCGACTGCATCACTGGATACGGATCGGGCATTTGAAGTCATGAAAATGCTTAACGATTTGACCAAGAAACGAAATAAAACAACGATTGTGGTAACACACGATACACGCTTGTTGGACTATTGTGACAAAGTGTATGCCATCACGGATGGTGAAATACAATTGCAGCAGCGAGAACACGGGAACTCTTAATAATGGATAACATTTAAGTCAAAGCCGCTCGTCCTTATCATATGGACATCGAGCGGTTTGGTTTTTGGTGATGAGTTATTTTATAACGGTTCTCTTTTTAATGAATCAGGTGTAAAACAATATATAACAATGGAATCGTAAGGACACCTAATAAACTGGAAATCATGACACCTAAAGAGGCAAAATGTGTGTCACCTCCAAACTTTTGAGCGTAAAGTGACATCGTTGGGGCGGAAGGCATGCCTGCTGTAAGAACGGCTATCATGAGTAAAGAGAATGGGATGGAAAAAGCTCCAAAAGGAAGCAGCAGTAGTGGAATGATGAGAAGCTTGAGTATGACTGCCTTCCAAATATACGTATTTTTCATCAGAGAACCAAAGTCTTGGTAAGTTATATTGGCAATCAAACTGCCGATTAAGATCATCGAAAGTGGGACTGTCATTTTTCCCACACTTTCAAATGTATTTGTTAATAAACCCGGCCAACTGATGGGAAGAAACAACACCAATATGCCAGTTAATGTTGAAACCACACCAGGATTTAAAATAATGTTCCTCCAGGCTATCTGCGCTTTGTCCTTTGTGAACAAGTAAATGCCATACGTCCATATAAGAATGAAATAAATCAAGTTAAACATGGTTAAATAAACAATCCCCTGCTCTCCAAAAACGGCGAAAATGACTGCGAAGCCAATATACCCCTGATTCCCAAAGATGATAAGTCCTTCATAAACGCTTTTCTGTCTATCAACAAGTATTGAACGCCTCCGCATCCATCCAGCAAGGAAAATGGATAGCAGCAGGATGTAAGCAGACATGCCCAAGAGTAAAAGGAATTCTTTCATTAAAGAAAATGAAAAAGGGATATCCAGTGAAAATAAAATCAGGGCAGGAAGCGTCACATATAAAATGAGCTGTGTCAGCACATAATCAGTGTCTTGATTTAACACACCCATTTTCCGTACGATAAATCCGATTAGTGCAATTATATAAAGATGAACCATTTCCTGTAGAAACGCCCATGCCGAATCCATGATGATCACTCCCGCTGTACCAAATGAGCATATACCTAAATTAACCTATGCTAAAGGTTTTTCCTTTGGTACAACGGGGCGCACATTTATGCTTTTCAATCTGAATTAAGGCTTATTCCTCTATCACTGCTGCAAGAATACGGTAGATCATATATAACCCTAAAAAGGAGCCCGTCATTAAAAATAGTGGATTTAAGAATACCGCATGAATAGCTGTCATCATGACTGTTCCATCTTTGATGATCTGGTAAATTGACAGTGACGTGATATTACCGAATATCAGGGCACATATGACGGCTGCCACATTAAAAATAAAGCGGAGTCTGTACCAGTGGTTTTGGGTTAAGTACATGACGACAGACAATACAATACTGCCTGCGACCAGGAATAGTTTCATATCATCATCCTTCATTCGTAAAAAAACCTCATGTTTTAGGTATTATTTCCATTTGCAGGTGAATAATACGCATAAATACTTTTCACGGTATTTCATCGAGGCAGGAGAAGATGCCCGGGTTATTTTACGTTGCTGATAAGTACTTACAACTTATTCAGATATCTTAATCAGGGAGTGATGATGTGTGTTAAAATTGAAAACGGAAATGGAAGGAAAAAAAGCCTATTTTGGTGATGTGTACAGAACATTTCGGTCTAATGGATACACACTTTGCGGGAATTGGGAATATGACCGCGGCAAATTTGATATGGTGCTATGCCGGGAAGGCGGCGAGACAATCTATATAAGAATACCGTTTGATGTCATTGAAGGGCAGCTTGACAGTGCTAATGCTTGTTTGCAATTCCGGACGCCATACGTCATCAAACATGTGGTAAACACGGGATTGGAATGGGATGGCAATTCATTGCTGACAACAACAGGCTTCAGCCAATTCCAAACGCCTCTTGACAAGGATGGAAATATAGTGGACAAAAGCCGTTGGGAAGCGGCTGGTGAGCAGGAAGTAGGTAGAATTCTCAATTCGATTGATGATTTGAAAATATCGTGATGGGGCTTTACTCCCGGGCTTATCCTCACATGATTCATTTTTTGAAGATACAGCGTCAGCTTGAAACTTCAACCATTCATGTGTCAAAAGAACTTGAAACATGAGATACTGTTTCTCTCTGGGCGAGTTGCTTCCCTTCTCACCTTTATAATCGAAACAACTGCTAAAAAAGTGGCATGCTCTACTCAAATATTTTAAAAATATTTTTCAGTTTCATGCCCCCATATTTAAAAATGGTTCGATTATAGGGGTGAAGCGGATCTAGTGAGTGTTACTTGCTAAAGCGCGGGAGTGAAAGCAGGAATAGCCAGCATCATTTTTTAAATCAAGTGGAGAAAGAAGAGGTATGAACCAAACAATTGACCATAAGCCAGGTCGGATGTTAAACTAGAGAGTATAAAGGTCATTCTATCTAATTGAAGGAGAAGTAGGTAACATGACTCGATCTGCTAAAAAAGAAACGTTACTGGAAGTGGCTGAACGGTTATTTTATGAGCATGGGTTCAGAGGTGTAGGATTGAAGCAAATTATTAATGAAGCCAATGTCGCGACCATGACGCTATACAACCACTTTTCATCCAAGGACAATTTGGTTGAAGAAGTACTGAAGCAGCGGGAAGAGCGCTATTGGTCTTATTTGGATTCCCATGTGGAAATGGATTCGGATTCGCCGTTCATCCTTGCTGTTGAGGCTCATGGACGTTGGTTGAAGGAACAATCCTATAATGGCGACATGTTTTTAAGAGCCATTATGGATTATTCGGGATTTGATGATGAAGTTGAGAGTATTGCGAAAGGCCATAAATATAGACTGCTCAAATATTTTCAGGAATTGGCTCAAAAGAAAGGCAAAGATAACGAACGTGACCTGGCAAACCAAATGACATTGCTGCTCGAAGGCACGACGTCAATGACGACACTGATTGGCGCTGAGAAGGCAACACAATATTCGATTGCGATGGCGCGGACGCTTGTCCAAAACACATCGTAATTTTTTTGACCCTCAACTAGAAAGGTCGTTCTATATATTTTAAAGTTAGGATGGATATCATGCGGTTTTCGAAGCTGGTTTTACCTGGTGTTGCTATGATTGCGGTCACTTATGGCTTGGCGAGATTTAGTTTTGGCTTGCTTCTTCCCGGGATGAGTGAATCACTGGATATGTCTGAGTCTGTCTCGGGAATGGTTTCGTCGTTGTTTTATGTTGCCTATTGCTTCACGATCGTTTTATCCACAGTGATGACGACCAGAGAAGGGCCAGGGAAGATGATTTTCTCGGCTGGACTGTCAGCTTTTGTTGGCTTGCTGTTGATCGCAATCACGCCAAATGTTTGGGTGCTTGCCTTAGGCGTATTGCTTGCCGGCGGAAGTACTGGTTTGGTGTCCCCGCCTTACGGGGCAGCGGTATCACTTTGGATGAAGGAGGATAAACAAGGTAGAGCGAATACATGGATTAATTCAGGCACAAGTATCGGCATAGCGCTTTCTGGAGCAGGAGCGATTTTATTAAGTACGAATTGGCGACTGACGTATCTCATCTATGCATTCCTGACATTCTTGGTATTAGTATGGAATTTCCGGGCTATTCCGAAAGATGGGGTGCGTTCGGATCTTAGGTTTGAAAAAGGGAAACTCTCCATACGTGGCGTAAAAGGAGCCGCCTCTTTGGTTTTGGCATCTTTATTTCTAGGGATCTCCACAGCACCTTTTTGGACGTTTTCCAGAACGTTTATTGAAGTTGCCGGTGATTACAGCGGCTGGCAACTTTCCGGTTTTTGGATTATTATTGGCTTATTTGGTGTATTGGGTGGGTTTTCCGGTTCGCTGATTGAAAAGGGAGGACTGCCTTTTGCCTATAAATTGGGAAGTTTATTGATTACTTCTGCATCGATTATTCTGGCCTTGGCGCCTGAAAACTTGTTTGTATCTTACTTGTCAGCCGCAATCTTTGGCTGTTTTTATATATTTATCACCGGCGTGCTTCTTGTGTGGGGCATCCGTGTATTTATTACGAATGCATCCTTGGGTATTGCCGTACCATTTTTACTTTTGGCAGTCGGGCAAGTGATCGGTTCATTATTCGCCGGGTGGTTCATTGAAGCGTGGGGCTATACGCCTGCGTTTATTATTTATGGGTTCGTTGGTATGTTGGCTATTTTCATAGGCCCAAAAAGAAGGAGAAAGCGTGCTTTTATTGACTTATGGAACAAGAGGGTAAAGAAAACACGAAAAACCAAATTTATTCATTAAGCGGCCTCTGCGCGAGCGTCAGGGTGGAGGCACGCCCATCAATGGTAGAAGCGCTGGTATCAACGGTGAAGGCGGGGACATCGACGGTGGAGGTGCGACTATCAAAGGTAGAAGCGCCGCGATCAATGGTGAACGCGCGGTTATCAACGGTAGAAGCGCGGCGATCAATGGTGAACGCGCGGTTATCAACGGTGGAAGCGCGGCGATCAATGGTAGAGGCACGCCCATCAATGTAAGAGGCGCGCACATCACTAGTAGAGGCTCGATTTTCGTATCACGGCGGACAAACTGTTTCATTTGTGAACGGCCACTCGAATGGCTAAAATAAAGTATTGACATCATGAGGACAGAAAGAGCTGATATAATGTTAAAAACCTACCTGTGGCTGACATTTTGTGTGACTGTCTGGGGAAGCAATTTTGTCTTTGGAAAAATACTTGTGAATGACTTCTCACCGGCAGCTTTAACATCACTGCGATTATTATTTATTGTCTTTTTCTTAATGATATTCATTTTGCCGAGACATGGGCTCCGGAAAATTTCACCGCGTGACTGGGTATGGATTCTCCTGCTTGGGGTGGTGGGGGTGTTTATCAATCAGTGGTCTTTTTTTGAAGGGCTGGTCACCGCCGATTCCACAACTTCGGCACTGATTCTTGCCACAGCTCCCATTTTAACAGGGGTTCTGGCAGCTGTTTTTTTAAAGGAAAAATTCACATCGCGCATGCTCCTTGGCTCCATTATTGCGATCATTGGTATTTATTTTGTCGTGAGTGAGGGAGGTGCCGCACTCCATCTTGAGCGCGGTTTGTTGTGGATTGTTATCACCATGGTTTCTTTTGCCATCCTGATTATTATCACCCGGATTTTATCCCAACGCATAAGCCCTGTGATCACAACGTTATATTCAAACGTCATTGGTTTGATTGTATCGTTGCCGGTCGTCTTTGTTATGGATAATCCGGTGACACTAAGCGGGAACTGGCAGGGATGGGGTCTCCTGATCGTGACAGCGATTGTTGTTCATGGCATAGCGACCCTTGTCTGGAATCATCATATCCGTTATGCCGATGCCTCAAAAGCGTCCATTCTATCCAACCTGGAGCCGTTCGTCGCCATGGTGATGGGTGTTCTCCTGCTGCAAAAGCCGATTACCGTTCCGGAGATGACCGGTTCGCTGTTTATCGTGGGGGGCGTGATTTTTGCGACCTGGCAGCGTAGGAAGCGAAACCGTCACATGCCACACTACTGATGTGGCGGCGCCTTTGGGTCAGGAAGGCGTGGTTGCTAAAAATCGAATGAACTATATTGACATGGCCACGGGAATTGCTGCATTCTCCGGTAGATACGCCCCCGGCATATACCGGAATATTAAAATATATATTGGATCAGGCATATCCGGGGGACTTTATGGATACAAGAAAAAAGAAACCTGGCCAAAGTAACAAGGATTTCTTAGTTACTTTTTCCCGTTTTCGCTATCTTCATTGTTTCTTGTATATAGGCAGCTGATTGCTGTAATAGCGTCACCTCTTCATGATCTAATTCAATCTCTAATTGTTGTTCCACGCCATTCCTGCCAATGATGCACGGCATGCTTAACGCGACGTCGCCATGATAGCCGTATTGTCCGTTTAATGTCGTGCAAACAGGGTAAACGCTTCGTTCATCTAATAAAACTGATTTAGCCAGTGTAATGGCAGCTTGGGCAACCCCAGCGTTGGTCCAGCCTTTCCCATTTAACACGTCGTAAGCCGCATCCACTACTTTTTGACCAAATGTTTTTCTGTCCAGCGGCTCTTTCCCCTTGAAATAATGATCCAATTCTTTTTCACCAAATCCCTGGATATTCAAGCGGCTAAAGACGGGAAAAGCAGTCAGGCCATGTTCTCCCATCATGTAACCTGTGACACTTTTGGGATCAACACGGTAATTTGCTGCAATGACTTGACGCAGCCTTGCAGAATCGAGCATGGTTCCTGTACCAAAGATGCGTCCTTTCGGGTAATCAAATTCATTTTCAGCAATATAGACCATGGAATCCAATGGGTTTGTAATGAAAATAATAATGGCTTCATTTGTATATTGCGTAATCCCTGTCATGACTTCACGAATAATTTCTCCGTTTTCTTTTGCCAACAAGGCCCTGTCAGGTTTTTTATTGTCTTCGGTTGTGATGATACTTGGGCCAGCTGCACAAATAATGACATCTGCGTCCTTCAGGTCCGGATAATCACCAGCGTGAACATGAACGTTCGTCATATAAGTGAGAGAAGTTGCGTGTGCCTGGTCAAGGGCTTCACCAAAAGCGATATTTTTGTCTTGATCGATAACGACAATTTCTGAAAATAGACCGACTTTCATGGCATCCGCAAGTACATATGAACCTACATGACCCATACCTATAATCGCAAGTTTGTTATTTTTCATTGTTTTCCTCCTCGTGCATTAAGATGGAGTTCAATCCTGCAAGTCTTATTAATAAATTATAACACTGTGGATATGGTTGAGAACACTGCTTTTTAACAAAAAAGCCAGGGTGTAAGTTTACCGCCTGAATATTGCTGTGTGACTATCATTCTACATGTAGCAAATATACATTAATATGGATATAATAATAGTAGGCAGCAAGATACTCGGGTTATAAGAAAAGCTTTTATAAAAATTGTACAGCGTCATTATACAGCGGAAAAGATTGATGAAATAAAGGAGCTGAGACGATGGCTACTGTCCATTCTGGAAAGCCAATAACCGACATTGCCATAAAGTATGCAGACTTTTTAAAGGAACATATCAATCTCCATATGTTTCTTATGTAAATGGTACGTATACAGTATTGCTTGTCGCAGGGTGTGGATCTGATGAAAATGCTGATGGTTCACTGAGTGAAATTCGACTTGATTATGCTTATTATTCACCGACAAGTTTAGTACTTAAAGAGTTTGGCTGGGCTGAAGAGGAGTTTGCAGATGAAAATATCGATGCTCCCTTGACATTAAGTCGAGGGAGCAATAAAGCTCTTGAATTTTTAAATAGTGATAGTGTTGACTTTGGATCGCGTGCAGGTGCCGCTGCACTTGCTGCTTATTGGCTTGCCAATCAGGAAAAGGATTTGAAGTGAAATAAAGAGGAAGGCCCTGGAATAAAAATAATTTTCCCAGGTATTTTGCTGGATCCTGGCTATGGGGGTTCTGTATTCAGTCTGCTGGTGAGCGTCTCACATGTATGCCCCCCCCCGGAGTTCGTAAACAAGTGTACCTAGTTTCACAGCTTAAACAGTCAATTCATTCCATTAATTAATTGGGCGTATTGGATTAGGCAAGCGGTTACAACATATGAGGGTGATCTATAAGAATGACTGCTAAATCCGCGTTAAGAAGATGAGAGCTTTTCTTTGAATTGATTGAGTTTGTTGGTTACTTCTTCAATCAGCTGTTTCACATTATTTATATCTGGTTTTTCTTTTTGTGCTTCAGCGATGAGCGGATACAGACTCTCTTCAATATTTTCATAAGCACCAGCATTCCGCTTTTCTACCTTTTTTTCGATGGGTTCCCAACTTTCTGATAGGGCTTTCCCTTCTTTATTTATTTTTTCGACATCATTGGGTGAAGATTTAACGGTTTCCTTTAATTCTTGAAGGGAAGTTAATACTTTTTCAATCCCTTCTTTTAAAGAGGCTGCATTATCTTGTTTCACATTTTTATTAACGACTTTTCCTGTCTCATGTTCAATTTCTTTATTTTGCTCCGTATCTCTATTTGTTGACTCACCTTCATTATCATCTGACGCACAAGCGGAAAGCATCACAGCGGTTATTAAGAATACGGATAGGAACAATAATTTAGATTTTTTCATTTGAAAACCTCCACTGATTGTTATTTTGTCCAATCTTATCAACAACTTTGACCAAATCAGTCTTATTTTGTTTTTCCTTATTAAAGAACTTATCATTCTGGGTATTTTCTGGACTTGTGGTGATTTGTGTCATCATTTGCCGATAACCTATAATATAGAATGGCCAATTAATAATGCGAGTATACTCATAGCAGCTAATAAAAAATAGCTAGGGGATGAAACCTAATCTGCTGCAACGCCTTTACAAAATTCCAAAAGTTATTTATGATGAAGCTACATGAAAACTGCATAACCGATAAACACTAGGGGGGCTGCCGGAAGCGGCGGCTGAGAGGATTTTGTGTCTGACCCTTTGAACCCGAACTGGATAATACCAGCGTGGGGAAGTGCAGTTCACTGTATGATTAATGAAAGCGATTATGCTATATACGTTCAAACTGCATTCCCTCGGGAGTGCAGTTTTTTTGTGACTAAAAACCAAGGAGGAGGAGAAACATGAGCAACAACAGCTGCGGAACAAGCAGAATCGCCGGGTGCAAGTTCACCCTGTATCCGATGAGTGATCAGTTCGTCGATATTATTTTAGGGGTACTGGAAGAGGTGGACACGTCGAAGGTTTGGAAGGATACCGATGATGTGAGCACGTGTGTGCGTGGGAAGATGGTACATGTGTTTGATGTGACTAAGGCGCTCTTTTTGTATGCGGCAAAAACAGGAGAGCATGTGGCGATGAGCGGTACGTTTTCTATCGGCTGCCCCGGGGATACGGATGCAGATTCCTATATGGATGAGGCGGATACACCGCTGAATGAAGCAAAATCCAATCAGGTCTCTCAGGAAGCAGGCTGCAAATTTTCCCTTTACCCGATGGGGAGGGAGGACTATATGGATGCGATCTATGAACAGATCGATCTTTCCAAACACCGCAATGTTGAGGTGAGCGCTTCTCATTACGCAACAAGGCTGGACGGAGATGTGAAGGATATATTCGGGGCGCTGCATCAGTCCTTTGACAGTGTGCAGGAGGAGGTTTCCCATGTCACCATGTCCTTTACCATTTCAGCAAACAGTCCGTCCAATAAAGCATAAGGGGGGGGATGCTTTTATGACGAAGCAATGGAAATTGAAAGAAATTGTCCTGATGTCGATTTTAGGGGTGGTATTCGGGGTCATCTATCTACTATTCTTTCTGGTTGGCGAAGGGATCCGCAATATCCTTGCGCCATTCGGGCTGGCACCATTTGGCTATGAGGTGATTTACGGTATCTGGTTCATTGTCTCGATCATGGCGGCCTACATCCTGCGAAAACCCGGTGTTGCTTTCACCGCAGAAGTGATTGCGGGGGTGGTTGAGATCCTGCTCGGTTCGGCGGCAGGACCGGGGCTGCTTCTTTCCGCTGCCATCCAAGGGGCAGGGGCAGAGTTTGCTTTTGCCCTGACCGGGTGGAAGGATTATCGGCTGCGGGTTCTTGTATTATCTGGTATATCCACTGCCGTGGTCAGTTTTGCCTGGCATTTGTATTCAGCCGGGATGATTGCCCTGGCACCGTGGCTGATTGTCTCGACACTGATCGTACGGATCATCAGTGCGGCCCTGATTTCGGGGGTCCTCGGCAAATGGCTTAGTGACCAGCTCGCCAAAACCGGTGTGCTCCGAGGCTATGCTTTAGGAAAAGAATTGCAGAGGAAGCGGAATTATGAAAGTGCTTAAGGGACGGCAGAAGCCGATAATAGAGGTACGAAACTTTTCTTTCTCCTATGAGGAAATCGATGAACAGCGATTGTTTAATGGTCTCGACTTTAAGCTGAATCAAAATGAAGTAACTCTTTTGATGGGAGCTAGGAGCCTTGGACAGAAGTATTTCAAAAAATCCCGCTTCATTTCACTACAACCTATTTTTATGTAAAAAAATGGAAATGATTTAAAAAAGGGTATGCCAAATAAGCTTCACGTTTATGTCATT
>NZ_SRHY01000033.1 GCF_004565465.1 Lentibacillus salicampi | reverse complement strand
CATAGACCCACTTAAAAAGCATTTCCGGCATCCACACATGGTAAGGTTGAACTAAGGAATTTACGCGCACGACGCCGAGAGATATGGGAGGGTCCACCACCATGTTGAATGTGGAGATCCAAAGGTGCAATCATACGATACATTTTTCTTAGTTTTCAGAAATATGGGCGCTAAGTGTATCAAGGTTAACTAAACATTTCCATATTTTTCCTTTACGGATGTATAGCCTTCAGCTTTATCAGATGGCTTCATCAAATATGGTAGAAAAGGTGAGAAAAACAGCGATATTTTAAGGAAGTCGAAATAAATAGAGGGAGGTCATCCGGCAGCAAGATCCCATAACACGGTAGAGTACCAGGAAATGCCCGATTCTGTTCGGGCCTGCAGGATGCAGGTCACAAAGGCGTTGCCACAGGAGGTGGCGGGTTTAGCCTTTGTTCCCAATATCAGTGGGAGAAAAGCATCCCACTGAATGAAGTTTCACTTTACCCCGCATGTAATGGACACTAATCCCCTTAAAAAACAGGGGATAACTGTCCATAAATGCCCGATTCTGTTCAACTAAACATTCAGTGGGGGAAAAGCATCCCACTGAATGAAGTTTCACTTTATGTTATTTTTAACACCAATTGCAGTTGAAATCGTGTTATCATATAACAACGAGGTGGTAACCTTACATGAGGAATTGTAACATAACAGAAACAACCAAATTAAATGACTATAGAGGGTGCAATCGATGAACCAATCAAGACAGCTGACAGACGGAGCATTGTTAACGGCCGTATTCATGATATTAATGCTGATTGCGACGTTTGTCCCTGTTATCACACTAATCGCCACATTCTTATTACCAGTCCCATTTATTATATTTGCTTCCAGATATGATTGGAAGCCAGCGATTATCATGCTGATCGTTGTTTCTGTTCTATCATCATTACTTACAACTATATTCTCTTTGCCAATTCCTGTGTTAATGGGGATTGGCGGAATTTTGAGCGGAAGTGCTCTTTACAGGAAATTTTCTGCGTATGAAGTCCTGGCTCGTGGCACCATCGGGTTTGTGATTGGATTTGTGTTCGTTTTTGTATTCAGTCAATATGTATTTCAAGTTAATTTGGTAAATGAAATAGATAACATGATTCAGCAGTCACTGACAACGAGTCAGGATCTCATGAACCAACTTGGTATGAATGAACTGACAGAAAAGCAGATGACTATGATAACTGAACAATTTGGCATGCTGACAGAGCTGTTACCTGTTTTTATAGCAATAGCTTCATTGCTGTTTGCATTTGTCAGCCAATGGGTCAGTTATAAAGTCATCAACCGGATAGATCGTCAACAGTTGAGCTTCCCGCCCTTCCGGATGCTGCGGTTTCCAGTTTCATTAATTTGGGTTTATTTTTTTGCGTTAATCATGACATTCTTTGACCTTGATCCGGACGGTATGTTGTTTTTGGCCGTTCATAATATCTTGATGCTTACGGGCATACTGATGACGTTGCAAGGCTTTTCATTTATATTTTATTATGCCTATGCCAAGCAAATGTCGAAAGCATTGCCGGTTGCAAGTGTTCTTTTGACAATATTTATCCCGTTTATTTTCTTTTACCTGGTGCGACTATTAGGTATAATTGATCTAGGTTTTTCCTTAAGGGATCGCTTACTCAATGATAAAAAGTGAGTGGGAGTTCAGGTAGGAGCTGATGATATGCAAGATTTTCAACGAAAGCAAATGTTAAGCAGTCACTTATGGGTGGTTTATTCACTATCTGTCATATTGCTTGGCTTTATCTGGTACTTTCAATGGCTGATCGGTCTGATTCTGACTGTTGTATTGGGTGTATCATTGTACTATAGCATATTGGCGGAAAGAAAAAGGCAGCAGGATACGGAAAACTATATTGCAACACTCTCCCACCGGGTCAAACGTGTCGGCGAAGAAGCGCTGCTGGAGATGCCAATCGGAATCATCTTGTTTAATGACGATTATAAAATCGAATGGGCAAACCCATACATGAACCGCTTTACAGAAGATGACACATTAGTTGGAAAGTCACTCAATATACTCTCGGATGACCTGATTTCCAGAGTTAAAGAAAATAATGAGGACATATGGCTCGATCTTGATGAACATCATTTTCAGATGTCGATCAAAAAGGAAGAACGCTTGCTGTATTTATCAGACCGTACAGTCCAATCCGACATTCAATCACGTTACGTCAATGAGAAAACGGTCCTTGCCATTATATTTCTTGATAACTATGAAGAAATCACACAAAATATGGATGACACCTTAAAGAGCCAATTAAACTCAAAAGTCACATCGGTTTTGAATAGCTGGTCAAATGATTACGGTATTTTTCTGAAGCGCACATCACAGGATCGGTTTATCGCTGTTCTAGCGAAGGAAATATTGGACCAGCTGGAAAAATCGAAATTTGATATATTGGATGAAGTGCGTGAACTGAACGCCGAACAGAATTTACCGGTTACTTTGAGTATTGGTGTAGGGGCAGGCGACATGGCCTTGCCCGATCTTGGCGAAATGGCGCAATCCAGCCTTGATTTAGGGCTGGGCCGAGGTGGTGACCAGGTCGTCATAAAAGATGACGCTGGGAAGGTCCGATTCTACGGGGGGCGCACCAACCCGATGGAGAAGCGCACGCGGGTCAGAGCACGTGTCATTTCACATGCTCTGAAGGATTTAGTCCAAGGAAGTGACAATGTCATTATCATGGGACATAAATCACCTGACATGGATTCAATTGGTGCGGCGATAGGCATTTTGAATATTGTTAAAACCAACAATATGGAAGGGTATATTGTACTTGACCCGGATGATGTTGACACCGGTGTCTACCGGCTTATTGACGAGCTCAAAGAAGAGGAAGAGTTGTGGCCTCACTTCATTGACCCCGAAGAATCGGAAGCGCTGGTTACCAGCCGGAGTCTTATTGTTGTCGTGGATACACATAAACCCGGCATGGTTGCGAATGAAAAATTGTTAACGAAAGCCGAGTATAAAGTCGTGATTGATCATCACCGCCGTGCCGAGGATTTCATTGATGACCCGACACTGGTTTATATGGAACCATATGCATCATCAACAGCAGAATTGGTGACAGAGCTGCTGGAATACCAGCCAAATAACCTGAAGTTGAAAATGCTGGAGGCAACAGCATTGCTGGCAGGGATTATTGTCGATACCAACAGCTTTACCCTGAGGACGGGATCACGGACGTTTGATGCTGCCTCCTATTTGCGGTCAAAAGGGGCAGATACCGTACTGGTACAGCGATTCATGAAGGAAGATTTGGATGTCTATATTAAACGCAGCAAATTAATTGAACGTGCGCAAATTCACCGTGATACCATTGCCATTTCGAAAGGTGCCCCCGATGAAACCTATGGTAGTGTTTTAATAGCCCAGGCGGCGGACACCTTGCTGACGATGAGCGGAATTAATGCATCATTTGTTATATCTGAACGAAAAGACGGACGAATCGGGGTCAGTGCTCGTTCACTTGGTGATGTCAATGTACAGGTCATTATGGAAAAAATGAATGGCGGTGGTCACTTAACAAATGCCGCTACGCAAATTGAAGATACAACAATGGACGATACAGAAAGTCTGCTGAAAGACATATTGGAAGACTATTTTACGGGAGGGGAAACCGAATGAAAGTGATATTCACACAAGATGTTAAAGGAAAAGGGAAAAAAGGTGACGTGAAAAATGTTTCGGATGGTTATGCCCGCAACTATCTACTGAAAAACAACCTGGCTGAAGAGGCAACACCAGGCAACATGAAAGCATTGGAAGCGAAAAAGAACAAACAGAAGCAGCAAGCCGATGAAGAAAAAAAGGAAGCGGAACTTCTGAAAAATGAGCTTGCTGATTCGACCGTTGATATAGCGGCAAAATCAGGCGACAGCGGGCAATTGTTCGGCTCCATTACGTCAAAGCATATTGCCGATACCCTGAAAAAAGACTATGGTTATCACATTGACAAACGAAAAATCGAACTGGATAACCCAATCCGTACTCTTGGCTATACCAATGTGCCAGTTAAACTACATCCGGAAGTGACCGGCACGATTAAAGTTCACGTCGTGGAGAAATAACGAAGAGTGCCTCCCGGGCCAACATGAAGTAGCGCTCTCCACAAGGGGGGAAACAATTGAGTGAACTTTGGAATGATCGTACACCACCACATAATATCGAAGCAGAACAGGCTGTCATCGGCGCCATCTTTTTAGAACCTGAGACACTCTCCTCAGTGGCTGAGCGTTTAATGCCGGACGACTTTTACCGGGCAAGCCATCAGCGAATATTTGAAGCCATGCTGACACTAACAGATAAAGGCGAGCCGATTGATCTTGTCACCGTTACAACATCGCTTTCCAATGAAAAAAAATTGGACGAGGTCGGCGGTGTGGCTTATTTATCTGATTTAGCCGGAAGTGTCCCAACTGCAGCAAACATTGTCTATTACAGCAAAATTGTTGAGGAGAAGTCAGTGCTGCGCCGGTTGATCAGGACAGCGACAGATATTGTTAGTTCAGGTTTTTCCAATGAAGATGATGTGGAAGAAGTTCTAAATGAAGCAGAAAAGAACATTTTAGATGTCTCCGGCCGGAAAAATACCGGAGCGTTTAAGGCAATTAAGGATGTTCTAATTGACGTATACGATAATATTGAACAGCTTCACTACCATGACGGCGATGTGACCGGGATACCAACAGGCTATCGTGATCTGGATCAGATTACGTCCGGTTTTCAACGTAATGATTTAATTATTATTGCGGCCCGTCCATCGGTAGGTAAAACGGCTTTTGCCCTGAACATTGCGCAAAATGTCGCCATTAATACCGATGAAAATGTGGCGATTTTCAGTTTGGAAATGGGGGCCGACCAGCTCGTCTCCCGTATGCTCTGCGCAGAAGGCAATATTGATGCGCAGCGTCTGAGGACCGGAAAGCTTGAGGCGGATGATTGGAGTAAACTGACCATGGCCATGGGCAGCTTGTCTAACGCTGGTATTTATATCGATGATTCGCCGGGCGTCCGCGTCAATGAAATACGGTCAAAATGCCGTCGGTTAAAACAGGAGCACGGGCTTGGCATGATTTTGATCGACTATTTGCAACTGATTCAGGGAAGCGGCAACTCTCGTGAAAACAGGCAACAGGAAGTGTCAGAAATATCCCGTGCCCTTAAAGCTCTTGCACGTGAACTGAATGTGCCGCTGATTGCATTGTCACAGCTCTCGCGTGGCGTGGAAGCACGGCAGGACAAGCGCCCGATGATGTCGGACTTGCGTGAATCAGGAAGTATTGAACAAGATGCCGATATTGTTGGATTCTTATACCGTGATGATTATTATGATCAGGAATCCGAGAAGCAAAATATTATTGAAATCATTATTTCCAAACAGCGGAATGGTCCCGTCGGCAATGTTGAATTGGCATTTGTCAAAGAATACAATAAATTCGTTGATCTGGATCACCGTTACACAGACAGTGACATGCCGCCTGCACCTGTTCAAGTGTAAAACAGCTTCATGCGTTGAGGCTGTTTTTTTTGTTTTAAAAGATTCTTTTACGCAAAATCCATAAACTGCGACGTGAGTGCTGGAATGTTTTCTATAAGTACGTCCACTTTTCACCCCACCGTCCGGGATCGCTATGGGCGGATGCTTTCCGCGGGCAACGCTTCAGCTTCCTCGGAAGCAAAAACCGCTTCCTGCGGGATCTTCAGCTGTTGCTTTTCCCGCAGGAGTCACCGCCCTCCGCTCACTCGGACTAGTGAAGTGGTTTTAAACGTATTTCTATCACGACCCCTGGACCAGTCAATAAAACCAGCGGAGGAAATACACGGATACTCCTGTGGGAGCAAAGGCCTGGATGAGACCCCTTAGTGCTTAGCTCGAGGAGGCTCATCAGCCGCCCACGGAAAGCGACGAGCAAAACATCCGCCGAGTTAGCTGCGAGTTGCGAGGAGTGCTGCTTCCCGCAATCACTTGCAACACGACGAGCACCAAGTGTATTTCCGCAGCGGCAGTTTAACACTCATGGAACATTACGTCGCAGTTTATCTCTGCTGAGCAAAAGTATCAAAGTATATGAAAACATTTTAAAAGAAGTACATCTTATTTGAATGCTAATATTATAGGGTTTGTTGAGCCAAAAGACACAAGGTTTGCGGAAACGAGTGTCTGGAGCTGAAATAAACTGTAGATATTACGAATATTTTAGTATTATATTTATATATTATTCGTATTTAGTTTGACATAGGCTGAATTCACTGGTAAAATGACGCTGTTCATAAGGAAATTACAGACGTTAATATATATGGAGGTGCACTATGTCCTCAGTGGTAGTAGTAGGCACGCAATGGGGCGATGAAGGCAAAGGGAAAATTACCGATTTTTTATCACAGAATGCTGAAGTGGTGGCCCGTTATCAGGGCGGCAACAATGCGGGGCACACCATCAGATTTGACGATACAACGTATAAATTGCACTTAATCCCATCCGGCATTTTTTTCGATGATAAGTTATGTGTGCTCGGAAATGGAATGGTGATTGATCCGAAAGCATTTGCAGAGGAAATCAAATATTTGCATGAACGTGGTATTTCTACTGACAATCTGCGAATCAGCAACCGGGCACATGTTATTTTGCCGTACCATTTAAAACTGGATGCACTGCAGGAAGAAGATAAAGGCGACAACAAAATTGGCACAACGAAGAAAGGGATCGGACCGGCTTATATGGATAAAGCAGCCAGGAGCGGAATCCGGATTGCCGATTTACTGGATAAGGAAACATTCCGCAAAAAACTTGAACAAAATTTAAAAGAAAAGAACCGTTTGTTTGAGAAGATTTATGAAAGTGATCCGTTCCAGGTGGATGATATCCTGGATGCGTATTATGAATACGGTCAGCAGATGGCAAAGTATGTTTGTGATACGTCAGTCGTCTTAAACGAGGCGCTTGATGGCGGCCGCCGTGTACTGTTTGAGGGTGCACAGGGTGTCATGCTTGATATCGACCAGGGGACATACCCATTTGTGACGTCATCCAATCCAATCGCAGGCGGTGTCACCATTGGATCTGGTGTCGGGCCTTCGAAAATCAATCACGTCGTTGGTGTGTCAAAGGCTTATACAACACGCGTTGGCGATGGTCCATTCCCGACCGAACTGCACGATAAGGTCGGCCAACAGATCCGCGAAACCGGCCATGAATACGGCACGACGACAGGACGTCCGCGCCGTGTCGGCTGGTTTGACAGTGTTGTTGTCCGTCATGCACAGCGGGTAAGCGGGATTACGGATTTATCCATCAATTCACTGGATGTATTAACTGGGATTGATACGCTGAAAATTTGCGTAGCCTATAAATATAAAGGGGAGATCATCCATGAATTTCCGGCCAATTTGAACAAGCTGGCCGAATGTGAACCCGTGTATGAGGAAATGCCTGGATGGAATGACGATATAACGAACGTCAGAAGTATCCACGAACTTCCGGAAAATGCCCGGCATTACCTGGAGCGAATTTCACAGTTAACGGAAATTAATTTATCAATTTTTTCAGTTGGACCTGACCGCACCCAGACAAACGTCGTAAGAAGTGTCTATAGCTGATGAAAAACGGCAGGGTTATCTAAAGTAAAAAAGAAAAGCGCAGGGCGCCTTGTTCACCCCACGAAAAGCTTAAGCAAAAATTTGCAGTGGCGGATTTTGCCACATTGCTTAAGACCTCGAGGGGGTAGGCGCTGGCCGGCTAAGTTCGGCACGTCCTGTGCCAACGCCGGCACTAGTACGTCCTGTACGTCGAAGCTGGACATGGCTATTGCTGACAAAGAGCTTAATATAGCCAAAAATTTTAGACATTCTTATCTTTAAATAAATTCGATGCAAGACTGACTCAGGCAAGGTTGGAGTCAGTCTTTTTGTTGAAAAAAATGCGAACAATTACCCGGCCCCAGATAGGCCGACTTTAATTTCAGCTAATAACAAAAGACATTTAAGCGAAAGTACGATAGAATAGATGAAAGAATGGTTAAGTACGCGTTTGCTTGAAGTTCAACCTTTTGAAACAACGTTAAAAAGGAAGTGATGGATAATGGCTCAAAAAATACTTGTAGTTGATGATGAACAACCGATAGCCGATATTTTGGAATTTAATTTGAAAAAAGAAGGCTATGACGTTGTCGTGGCTTATGATGGCGATGAGGCGATCAAGCTTGCTGATGAGGAAACGCCTGATCTTATTTTGCTTGATATTATGTTGCCGGGTAAAGACGGTAATGAAGTCTGTCGGGAAATCCGCAAGACACAGTCCATGCCGATTATTATGCTGACAGCCAAAGATGCTGAAATTGATAAGGTGCTGGGACTTGAACTTGGAGCAGATGATTATGTGACCAAGCCGTTCAGTAATCGGGAAGTGATTGCCAGAGTGAAGGCGAACTTGCGCAGGCAGCAGCAGATCCCGGATGATGCGGTGCAAACCACCAAGAATATTGAAATTGGACGCCTGGTGATTCACCCAGACGCATATGCTGTGACACGAGACGGGGAACAGTTGGATCTCACCCACCGGGAATTTGAGTTGCTTCATTATCTTGCCCGTCATATCGGCCAGGTCATGACACGGGAACATTTGCTGGAAACAGTGTGGGGTTATGACTATTTTGGTGATGTTCGGACGGTTGATGTGACGATCAGACGCCTCCGCGAAAAAATTGAGGAAAATCCGAGCAACCCGATCTGGATCGTGACACGTCGTGGTGTTGGTTATTATTTGCGTAATCCTGAACAGGAGTAGGCGGGTCTGATGCGTAACGTTGGTTTTTTCCGTTCGATACAACTGAAATTTATCATTATTTTCATTTTGTTATTGCTTGTGACGATACAGGTGATTAGTGCCTATTTTGTCCGTGGACTGGAAACAGAACTCCGGGAAAATTTCGAGGAGTCCGTCGAAGCCAGTGTTGATATCCTGCAGGTAAACCTGAAACAGGCATTCAGCAAAGAACGATCTGATGATAATGGAGAATCGACGCAGCAGCAAGACGTACAGACGATTGTGAGGGTTAATGACACGGCAGATATTATTAATGTACAAGTCGTTAATATGCAAAGCAGAATCATTGCTTCAAGTGACACCTCGAGCAACAGTGATATCGACAAAAAAACAACCACCAATTTTATTAATAATGTACTAAGGTTCGGGAACGAAGACAAGGGCAACATGGTGAATAGGGATGGGAACCGGATCTACAGGCGGGCCGTTCCGATTTATAATAATGAGAATACGCAAGTGGGCGCCCTTTATGTTGAAGCGTCGCTTGAACAGGTTTATAAACAGCTGAATGATATTAACCGTGTGTTTCTACAAGGTTCCATTTTAGCGATTACCGTATCGGCGTTTCTGGGGATTCTGGTTGCCAGGACCATAACAAAGCCGATTAAGGAGATGCGCAAACAGGCACAGACGATGGCACGGGAAGACTTTTCTCAGAAAGTCAATGTTTATGGAAAAGATGAAATCGGTCAGCTTGCCGAATCGTTTAATGATTTGAATGTACGACTGAAACACTCCAGGGCACTAACGGAGGAAGAAAGGCGTAAATTAAGCTCTGTCTTGTCCAATATGTCTGATGGTGTGATGGCGACTGATCGGAACGGATTTATTACACTTATAAACGATGCGGCAGGGGTATTGATGAATCAGGATCCCGAAGAAGCCAAGGGAAAATTTCTGCTTGATGTATTGCAATTGGACGATAATTCTGTTGATATTTCAGAGCTGCCTGACAGTGGCTCGATGATTATTGACTTCAGCAATGATGAGGAGATCTATCTAATTCGTGCCAAGTTCTCGACCATTGCCGATGAGGATAATGATATTATTGGGTTTATAACGGTTCTCAGTGATGTGACCGAACAGGAAAAAATTGAACGCGAACGCCGTGAATTTGTCTCCAATGTGTCACACGAACTCAGGACGCCATTAACAACCATGCGCAGTTATATTGAGGCGTTATCGGAAGGAGCATGGGAGGACAGAAATATTGCACCGAAGTTCCTGTCCGTCACCCAAAAAGAAACAGACCGTATGATCCGGATGGTCAATGATCTGCTGCAGCTTTCCCGAATGGATAATAGGAGTGAATCATTGCAGCAGGAGCGGGTGGACTTTATTGACTTTTTTCAACAGGTAATTGACCGTTTTGAGATGAATGTCTCCGATCAAATAGAGCTGCAGCGTGACTTGCCGAAAGAAAAACTTTACGTCTGGCTTGATAAAGATAAAATGGCTCAGGTACTGGATAATATTATTTCCAATGCGATTAAATATTCTCCGGAAGGCGGGGCAATCAGCTTTAAAGTGGCTAAACAGAAAGGAAATCTGCTGATCACTGTGTCAGATCAAGGCCCCGGTATACCATATGATAAGGTTGATAAAATATTTGACCGTTTTTATCGGGCAGACAAGGCTAGATCACGAAAGCTTGGCGGAACAGGCCTGGGACTTGCGATTGCTAAAGAAATTGTTGAATCGCATCACGGCAGCATTTGGGCCAAGAGTAAAGAAGGTAAAGGGACGGCGATTCTCTTTACACTTCCGCTGATAAATAAGAAGCGGAGGGTGAACTAATGCAGCTTGAAACTGTAAAGTCGTTTATATTATGGGTACTGGTGGGTGCCAGTTTGTTGCTGACATTCACCCTGTGGAGTTATAGGCCGGAAATGGAGCAATCGGAAAATTTCGTGGAGGACAGAACAGACCTTGGCGGCACTGAAGAAACGCAGAATACACTCATTGAACCAACTTCCATTATTTTTCAGAGCAGCAGCCAATACTTTGGATTTACGGATCCAGGTGAACGCCAATCACTGTACGAGGACATGCAAAACTGGAGTTTGTATGATTTCCGGACGACAAAAGGCAATGGCCCGCCTTCTGAAGATAATCAGGTGGAAATCATCTTCCCGGATGCGATACCGATGGAGATGGCCGCTAATTTGTTTACGTTCAACGAGGATGTGCAAATGCCCAGCTGGGGATTTGAACGCATATTTATGACATTCAACCAGGATTCCAACACGATGAATGTAATTTTCTTGTCTGAAGACGGCGGCAAGCAGGCAACAGCGGTCGTCAATAACTCCGAAAAATATGCGCTTTTGTGGGAGTACCTCACGACATTTGAGGGACTGACGGACTATTTGCGGGTGAAAGGTGCTCCAGAGCGAATTTATATACCAAACCAGCCGAAAAATATTGGCACTAAATCGATAGCCGTTCAAACCATTGATTCGCAAACCATGGTTGATACACTGTTTTCGGATCCGGATATCGTCAGCCGGAACCGTATCAGGGAAAATGAAATCTACTTTACCGATAATGCACGTGGTATCATGCAGGTCTACCCGCACAGACGAACAGCTGAATTTCAAAATCCGCTCCAGTCATCCAACGAGACACAGCTGAAACCGTCTGTATTGGTTGAGCAGAGCAGATTGAACATTAATGATCATCGCGGGTGGACAAATGACTATCGTTTATCGGATATTGCCATCAATGCGGCTACCAATAAGATTCGTTATCAAATGTATTATGAGGGTTACCCTGTTTTTGGCAGCAACTATTCATCAATCATTGAGCAGCAATACCGCGAGTCGGAGTTGATTCAATATAATCGCCCGTTATTCAAACTGGCGAACTATTTGGGCGGGGATGATTCCTCGGATCTGATGTCAGGAAAAAGCGTCATTGAAAGACTGGAAAACAGCGATACTTATAATATGGATAACGTCTATGATATTCAAAACGGCTATGATTTAACTTACCGGAGTGAGGCTGATGCGGTAACATTGGAACCTGCCTGGTTTGTGGATTACAATGGCACCTGGCAGAAAATGAAGTTTAACCATGGCCATCCACAGCAGGAAGGAGGTAGCTGAGGATGCAATGGAAACAAATTAAAACATTATTTATCCTCTGTTTTCTTGTCCTGGATATATATTTGCTGCTGATGTTTATTAATAAACAAAGTGCTGCTGAATTTGCACTGCCGGATACATCTGATTCAACATTCGCACAGGAGCTCGAAGCCGCTGATATCAGCGTCAGCGCTGATTTACCCAGCGGGACTTTCAGTGAGCCCCAATTATATTTAAATCAGAAATCATTTACGGATGATGAGCTGGCTTTTTTTGAAGATGCCGATAACCAGCAGACAGTGGTCATGGATGACACTTTTATCTTATCCCGTTTCCAGGAGCCCGTTGCCATACCCGATGAAGCAGACAGCAGTTTAATCAATGAGATTGTGAAGAGCAACATTCCAATGGCTGATCAATACACATTTGGAAGCTGGAATGAAGAAATGAATGTGCTTGTCTTTTTTCAGCAAAAAAACGATTTTCCCATCTATTATAATCAGAGTGGCATCGTCCTTGTTTACTTAAATGATGATAATGAGATGCTCTTTTATACGCAGACAATGCTTGGAGAAGCCGGGTCTTCAGATGAAGAGCAGACGTTGAATGAACCGATTAAGGCTATTCAGGCGATATTTGAAGGCAACAGACTGGAGAGTGGCGACGAGATAACGGATGTTAACATGGGACTGCATACAAGAATTCCATTGGATAACGGTGAACGAGTCTTTTCACCGACATGGGCTATAACGGTCAATCATGAGGAGAAATTCCATGTGAATGCGATTGAAAATCTGGTCGTTTCCAGTGATGAACGGACATTTTTAACAGGTGTGATCACGTTTACGATTGAAAAAATCCAAAAGCTTGATGACGCCAGTGAGATGAAAAGCTTTGTGTTGGCATATCTGGATGAATTACTGGCATCCAATCAGCAATCGGAGAGTGAAATTGAATGACATTACGTTTTAGTGTACTAGCATCAGGAAGTACCGGAAATGCTTTTTATATAGAATCGGATAAGCAACGGCTGTTAGTAGACGCTGGGTTAAGTGGGAAGCAAATGGACAGGCTATTTGGGGAAATCACCGTCAATCCAAAGGGTCTGGATGGTATTTTGGTAACCCATGAGCATAGCGATCACATTAAAGGACTGGGGATCATCGCTCGAAAATATAACCTGCCCATCTATGCAAACGAAAAGACATGGCAGGCAATGGAAGACGCCATAGGAACGATTTCCCTTGATCAGAAATTCCATTTTGGCATGGAGGAAATCAAAACATTCGGTGATATTGAAGTGGAATCGTTTGGTGTATCCCACGATGCGGCGGAGCCCATGTTTTTCACGTTCCGAAATGACGAGAAAAAAGTGGCCCTTGTAACCGACTTGGGTTATGTATCGGAACGGATTAAGCGAACAGTGGAGGATGCGGATGCTTACATATTTGAAGCCAACCATGATGTGAGCATGCTACGAATGGGGCGTTACCCGTGGAATGTGAAGCGCCGTATTTTAGGCGATTCCGGACATGTGTCCAATGAAGATTCCGGGCTTGCTCTAAGTGACTTGATTACGAACAGGACAAGCCGGATTTATTTAGCCCATTTAAGCCAGGATAATAACATGAAGGATTTGGCGCGCATGTCGGTTGATCATATTTTAAAAGAACGCGGTATTACGCTTGATATTCGTGACACCGATCCAAAAACACCAACGGCATTGTATGATGTCGGATAATAATTTTCCGATTGGTGTAATACTATAGTGTGATAGGCGTAAAGTGAAACTTCACTCAGCTTGGGATCCACCTGAAATTCTTGAAGTGGAGTTTTACTGCCCGTTAAGGCGGGATCAAATCCTTTATGTTAAAGGAGCAGTTTAAATGGGCTATTTTGATGATGACGACTGGCAGAGTCATAATAAAAAACGCCACTGGATAGGGCCAACGCTGGTCGGAATTGTTATTGGCATCGCTGTTGTGCTGATCGCATTACCTGGTATTTTAGAATCGGATATTTTACCTGAAGTGTGGACTGAGGATACTGAAACCGCACAGGATAAGACAAACGGAGATGCTGCCCGTCCTGATTCAAGTGGTTATATCTCGGTCAATGTGTCGTCCCAAATAACGGATGTGGTGGATGCGGTAACGCCTGCTGTCGTGGGTGTCATCAATATTCAGAGGCAGGGTGACTTCTGGCAGCAGCAGGAAGGCTCTCAGCAGAGTGAGGCCGGGTCGGGATCTGGCGTCATTTATAAAAATACGGATGAACATGCATATGTGATTACCAACCATCATGTCATTGAGGGTGCGGATACCGTTGAGGTCGTACTTTCGGACAATACGCGGGTGGAAGCGGAAATCCTTGGCAGTGATTTGTTTTCTGATTTGGCCGTGTTACGGATGAACGGTGACCAGGCCCAGGAGACCATTGAAATGGGTTCATCGGAAAATCTGAAGGTTGGTGAGCCTGCTATTGCAATCGGCAATCCGCTGGGCATGTTTCTGGGCTCGGTGACACAGGGGGTTATCAGTGGAACGCAGCGTACGATTCCACAGGATTTTAACCAAGATGGCCGGGCCGACTGGCAGGCGGAGGTTATTCAGACCGATGCAGCCATCAATCCCGGAAATAGCGGTGGCGCTCTGATTAATATTGATGGACAACTGATTGGCATCAACTCGATGAAGATTAATCAGGAGGCGGTGGAAGGTATTGGTTTTGCCATTCCGATTGATGCGGCAAGACCGATCGTGGACGAATTGGAACAGACAGGACAAGTAACACGTCCATATATGGGTATTGAAATATACTCGCTTGAAGAAGTGCCACAAACGGAATGGGCGGACACCTTGAATCTTCCGGATGAAGTAGAAGGTGGGGTGTATGTCTGGACGGTCGAACCAGGAACCCCGGCAGACAAAGCAGGCATTACACGGCTTGATGTCATTACAGAAGTCGACGGCGAACGGGTCATGAACATGATTGACCTGCGCAAGATTTTATACCAGGAAAAAGAAGTCGGGGATTCACTGACGGTCACTTTTTATCGCGAAGGTGAGCAGCAGAAAGCTACATTTGAATTGGTTGAACAACGGTAGCGGGACTGTCTGTACCTGCTATGGACATCATGTTCGTGATGACTCATTCAATCGGGAGAAAGCTATCCTTTCATGAGAGGATAGCTTTACTTTTATTTAAGAATAAGAAAGTATATAATTTTTGGATATATTAAACTCTTTGTCAGCAATAGCCATGTCCAGCTCCAGCGCCTACGCTTTTCTTATCCGTTTGCTTTAATGTTATCCACAATCTGTGAATAACCTGTAGATAACCTCCATATTTAGTATAGAACAAAATTTCTGCAACAACATAACTGCGAACATTTGTGCATATGTGGATAATTTTGTGGATAGTCGTTCCGCTAAAGTTGTTTTCCGGGCCTATGCTGCCACAGCAGGATTAATAAAATAAGCATGACAATATCAAGACGCGCGTCAAAGGCGAATTGCAGGAATCCCTGGTTCATGAATATCGGCAGTTTCGTCAGGTAAATCGCCCCGAGGATAATCAGAATAAGCGGTGCGGCAGCCTGTTTCACGTATAATTGTGCCAATATCAGTCCACTACAGGCGATTTCAGTTATGGCGACGAGAAACAGCATCATACTTGGGGATGGCAGTCCAAGATCCATGAATATTGTTTGAAAATCGCTGGAAACGAGCTTAAGAATGCCGGATGTCAAAAAAACATAACCGACCGCATAGCAAATCCACTTTGACATATTCATCATTCGCATTGGAGAACACCTCCATCATTCGTAATATTTAATACATATGCAAGTCCTCGGACAACCTTGACAATCTTCTTCCTGCATTTTAAAAAACGCTTTAGAATAATTACCTTACATAAAAAGGGGAAATATACGCGCTTTCCGCGGATGAGTTTTTCCCTTTGCCAATCCTCAAGTTTCGGCTTATAATTCTTTTAGACAAACAGAAAAGGAAGTGCAGCTGTTGATCCGACGTTTTTTCTCATACTATAAGCCGCATCGGCGGTTATTTGTCATAGATTTCACCTCTGCCGTCATTGTGGCAATTCTGGAACTCGCTTTTCCGATTGCCGTTCAGGAATTTATCGACCGGCTTTTGCCAAGCAATAACTGGGATTTAATTGTGCTCGTCAGTATTGGACTCTTCATCGTTTATTTGCTCAGTACATTTTTACAATACGTCGTCACTTATCTGGGGCATAAGCTTGGTGTTAACATCGAAACGGATATGCGTCAGGATTTGTTCCAGCATGTACAGCGACAGTCATTTAAATTTTTCGACAACACCAAAACGGGCCATATTATGAGCCGGATTACCAATGACTTGTTTGACATCGGTGAACTGGCCCATCATGGACCGGAAGATTTCTTTATCGCTGCCATGACATTTGTCGGGGCGTTTTGGATTATGTTCCTGCAAAATGCACAGCTTGCCTTGATTATTTTAATCACCGTGCCCTTTTTAATTTTCCTGATCGCTTACAGTAACATTAAAATGAGCAAGGCATGGCGTGCGATGTACCGCGATATTGCCGATGTAAATGCTCGTGTGGAGGATGCGGTCTCAGGTGTCCGCGTTGTCCAATCGTTTACAAATGAAGAACATGAAATGGAGCGGTTTACGAAAGATAATTACCGTTTTCGCAAAGCAAAATTGGGCGCTTATCGGGTGATGGCGTTTGTGAATTCAAATATCTATATGATGATGCGGCTGGTTATTTTGATTGTGCTTGTCGTCGGCGCTTGGCTGACATTCAATGACCGGATGTCGTATGGCGAACTTGTCGGGTTCGTGCTTTATGTCAACGTGTTGTTCAAACCGATTGAGAAAATCAGTGCTTTGCTTGAGCTCTACCCGAAAGGTATGGCTGGGTTCAGGCGGTTCATCGATCTTCTGGATATTGCACCTGATGTGGTTGACCGGAAAGACGCCGTCGCTGTGGATACATTCAAAGGTGATATCACGTTTCATGATGTCACGTTCGGATATGAAAAAACGCAGGCGCCGGTTTTGAAAGATTTGCGCTTTGACATTCATAAAGGTGAAACTATTGCTTTTGTCGGTCCGTCCGGTGCTGGGAAAACGACGATCAGCTCACTGATCCCCCGATTTTATGATGTGGAAGACGGAAGCATCACGATCGACGGGATGGATATACGGGACATGACGAAGAAATCCCTGCGCAATCAGATCGGCATTGTCCAGCAGGATGTATTTTTGTTTACGGGGACGCTGAGGGAAAATATTGCTTATGGGAAGCTTGATGCGAACGATGGGGAAATCGAACATGCTGCCCGTCAGGCTCATATGGAGGCATTTATCCGGGAGCTCCCGGATGGTTACGAAACCCAGGTTGGTGAACGAGGTCTGAAACTTTCAGGTGGTCAAAAACAGCGGATTGCCATTGCTCGGATGTTCTTGAAAGACCCAACCATTTTAATTCTCGATGAAGCAACATCTGCTTTGGATACCGAAACCGAAACGATTATCCAGCAGGCGCTGGCCGATCTGTCCAAAGACCGGACAACCCTCGTGATAGCCCACCGGCTGGCAACGATTCGAAATGCTGACCGAATTATGGTTGTTACGAAAAACGGCATTGAGGAAGAAGGCAGCCATAAAGAATTACTGGAGCATGATGGGATATTCGCGCACTTGCATGAGGTGCAGATGCGCTGATTGTCCGTACTTTAGGGTTAATGGGAGCGTGTTTATCCAGAAGTTATCCCCAAAATCCTGTGGATGAACTGTGGATAGTATGCTGACTGATGTATATCGTATGGAAATTTGCTAAACTGGAGATAACAGCATGACTCGTGCTAACCATAAACGAATGGAGGCGGAATCATGGAACGTTTAAGTGAAGAACAGATTGAAAAGGAACTGGAAAAACTGCCCGACTGGAAACGGCTTGATGAAAAGTGGATTGGACGACGTTATCGTTTTAAGGACTATTTGGATGGGGTACGTTTTGTTGATAAGGTGGCTGAATACGCTGAAGGCAAACACCATCATCCGTTCATATCGATTGACTACAAAATCGTGACCATGAAAATTTCATCGTGGCAGATGAAAGGACTGACCGACCTCGATTTTGAAATGGTTCATCATTTCGATGAACTTTATGCGGGCGATCAATAGGAAAATGCGGGCATGTTGCTGCCCGCATTTCTACTGTTTCCGGTTATTCCACTCCTGTGCCAGTATGCCATAAACAACATGGTCGACATAGTGGTCATACAGCCATTCCGCCTGGCGGATTTGCCCTTCCTGCTCAAAGCCGAGTCGCTCGGGAATGGCCCGACTTTTTTGATTGCCGGAAGCTGCACGGATTTCGATGCGATTCAGCTCCAGCGAATTAAACGCATAATCAATCAGACCGCTGACAGCGCGGGTCATGATGCCCTTTCCCTCATAACTGCTGCCGAGCCAATAGCCAATTGTACCGATGCTGTTTCTCCAGTTGAAGTCATTGAAGCCCACAACGCCGGCAAGTTCACCATGATACAAGATCCCAGTGGTGAGCCCGCTCCGCTCGGCAAATTGCTTCAAAGTTGATTCAATAAACGACTTGGAATCGTCGGCTGTTTTGGTGAGGTCGACCCACGCCAACCAAGGTCGCAATGTTTCCCTTGATTCCTCCGTCAGCTGGAATAAAGGAGCCGCATCGTGAATTTCCAGATGTTTAAGAGCCATTTCCTCGTCAATTTCAAATAAAAACATATCATGCGCCCCCTGTTTTAAAGTATGTGTTCAAAAAGGAGGATAAAAAGAACTGTCATCGGCTAAGTTCGCGACAACAATCGCAACGCCGATATTAGCACGTCCTGTGCGTCGAAGTTTGATGTGTCATGTTTACCGGACCTTTTGAACAACCTTTTCAAGTTGAAAACTATTTTACCAGTTTTGCCGGACTTATCAAGCAGAATTTTGAAGTTTGCCAAATATATTGAATCAGCCTGTTTTACTTTCGGAATGTGCGTGTACCGTTGCTGCAGTGCCACACTTTCATAGATTAAATGTGAAAGGTGGTGGCAGAATGTTTGGCTATTCGATGGTCCAAACGATACGTGCCCATGCAGATAAAATGGATAAACATCTGCGGGGTGAAATACTGAATTTGTATAAACCGTTCAGGTGGACGCCTTGTTTTCTGCACAAGATGCTGGAAGGCTCGCTGAAACGGTTCAGGAAACTATCACTAATTATAGAGTTTAAGGAGGGGTGTTATCACAACGGCTTTCGTGAAGTCAGAAGAGTAACGGGGAAAGGCATGCGGCATAAATTTCGCTGTGCGTTTCCGCGGGTCTCTTGCTGCAGTGTGGATATCACACCGAAAGGGTTTGAAGATCTGTTATCAAATTGCCATCATATCAGGCGGGTTTATATGAACCGGGAAGTTCATGCCCTAATGGATGTGGCGACAGATGCGATTAACGCAAGCGATGTCGTTTATAACAATACAGAACTCTCAGGAGAAGACGTCTCAATAGCAATTATTGATACAGGCATCCACCCACATCAGGATCTGTCCGGCCGGATTAAAGCATTTACTGATTTGGTCAATAACCGGACCGATCCGTATGATGATAATGGGCATGGTACCCATTGTGCAGGTGATGCTGCTGGAGATGGATCCGCTTCATCAGGCAAATACCGCGCGCCTGCCCACAAGGCGAATCTGATCGGTGTCAAGGTGCTGAACCGAATGGGGTCCGGTTCACTTGAGACCGTTATGCAAGGAGTTGACTGGTGCATCCAGTATAATGAAGATCACCCGGACGATCCGATTGATATCATCAGCATGTCGCTTGGAAGTGACCCCGGTTCTTATAACAATGAAGATGACGATCCCGTGGTCAAAGCTGTCGAAAAGGCCTGGGATGAAGGAATCATCATGTGTGTTGCAGCAGGAAACTCCGGACCAGAGCCGCAAACCATCGCCAGCCCGGGTGTCAGTGATCAGGTGATTACTGTTGGTGCGCTTGATGACAACGATACAGCAGATACACGTGAAGATGACACGGTTGCTGAGTTTTCCGGAAGAGGCCCGACAGTTTATGGTGTGGTGAAGCCTGATATATTGGCTCCAGGCGCCGATATTATATCGCTCCGTGCCCCGGGTTCCTATCTTGATAAATTACAAAAATCAAGCCAGGTCGGGAATGATTATTTCACAATGTCAGGCACGTCCATGGCGACACCGATCTGTGCGGGTGCTGTTGCCTTAATGAAACAGGCTTATCCGAATGCCTCTCCTGATGGGCTGAAAAACCGTTTGAAAAACGGAGCCGATCTCTGGACGGATAGGGACCCGAATGTATACGGCGCAGGTTATTTGAATGTGGAGAATGCTATCAAGGAATAATAATTGGCAGGTTACGGCCTGCCTCTTTTTATGTTTTTAACCCATACCTCCTGGTTGGTGGCTAAATATTAAGTATTGTAGTTAAAAAGAACGATTTTTTAAAAAATTGGAGAAATCAATAAAAAATTTTATTATAATGGAAATATTACAAATAATAAAGGGTGTGAGGAAGAAATGTTTGTACGACGTTGTGGGAAGAAATGTTTTCTCCTTTTCCTGCTGGCATTGCTTGTTTTGTTTCCGTTTACCAGCCAGGAGCAATCGTTTGTGTCAGCATCCAAAGAAACGGCAGAAAGACCGGAGCAAACAACGCAGATTCAAGCAACGAATGAAGATAAGGATCTTTCGGACAAGCTTGACGCAATCCTTAGTCACAGCAGTCTGGATGGAACCAGTGTGAGTGTCAGTGTCCGGACATCGGACGACGGGGAACTGTTGTATGAACATAATGGCGACCTAAGGCTACATCCAGCGTCCAACATGAAATTGCTGTCGGGTGCAGCGGCTATGGAAACGCTGGGCGGAGACTACCAATTGACGACCGAAGTGCTCACGGATGGTGATGTGCGTGGTAAAGTCCTTCATGGGGATGTGTATCTTAAGGGAAAAGGTGATCCGACCCTGATGAAGGAAGATCTCGATCAGTTTGCCGCTGAATTGAAAGGTATGGGCATCAAAAATATTAAAGGTGATCTGATCGGTGACGACACATGGTATGATGATGTGCGTCTGTCACTTGACCTGAATTGGTCGGACGAGCCATTTTATACGGGCGCCCAGGTGTCAGCTTTAACACTGTCACCGAATGAAGATTATGATGCAGGCACTGTCATTGTTGACGCGCACCCGGCTGATGAGACCGGTGAAAAGGCGGACGTAACGGTTACACCGGCCAATGATTATGTCACGATCGTTAATAACACGGAAACCGTTAAAGCCGGGGAAACGAAAGATATTTCCATTGAGCGGGAGCATGGATCAAATGATATTGTCGTTGAAGGAACGATACCAGTTGACGGCGCCCGGTCCAGATCATGGGTATCGGTATGGGAGCCGACCGGATATGCTGTGGATGTTTTCAAAAAATCACTCGAGGAACATGGTCTGAAGTTCATCGGCAACAGTAGTGTCGATACCGGCAAGGCCCCGGAGGATGCGACTGTCATGGCTTCACGACAATCGATGCCGCTTGAAGAACTGTACATGCCATTTATGAAGCTGAGTAATAATGGACATGCCGAAATGCTGACGAAAGAAATGGGCAGAGTGGTCCATGATAAAGGCAGCTGGGATGCCGGCCTTGATGTGACAGAAGCATTTATCACTGATATGGGATTGGATACCGATACCATTCTTTTGCGGGATGGTTCAGGTATGTCGCATAAAAATATGATCCCGGCAAATGAATTGTCGCAGTTTTTGACAGCCATAAAGGATGAAGACTGGTTCCCGGCATTTGAAAACTCCCTGCCTGTCGCGGGTGCACCGGAACGCTTAGTTGGTGGTACACTCCGCTACCGGATGACCGAGGAACCGGCACAGGGCAATGTGGTTGCCAAGACCGGCTCATTGACCGGTGTTTCAACGTTGTCCGGCTATGTCACATCCCGGGATGGTGAAAAGCTGGTATTTTCCATTATGCTGAACAATTATTTGGGGAGTTCAGATACAGCGATTGAAGATGCGATTGCTACCGCATTGGCAGGACACGCGTTCTAAAATGTATAGGGGATCCCAGTTTTTTGGGATCCGCGATATTAATACAACGTAAAAACCTCCTGCCCGAACAATTAGACAGCGAAGAAAACGAGTTGAGGAAATAGCAGATGCGCTTATAGAACTCAAAAAACCAACCTGACTGGCAGATTGGTTTTTGAAGGGAAATGCCTGTAATTCACCTTTAATAACCGACTTCAACGGCAGCGTTCACTATATACATTAAGTCATTTTCATCGTGTTTGTCGTCCAGCATGATACCGCTTGAAGTGGCCATACCGCCATCTGTGACATCCACGGTGACCGAACCATACGGAATGCTGTCTCTTATTTGATCAACAGCTAGCCTTTCCCGGTCAAGCGGTACGGCTAGCCGGATGTTCACTTGCATGTTCTCAAGCTTTCCATCCGGAAGGCTTTTTTCAATTCCAGGCATTGAGTTGGCGTAAATAGCATCTTCAACGGCACGCACTGAAGCCTTCGTGATATCCTGTCCATGAACATCAATACCGCTTCCTGTCTGGATGAAGAGAATGTGTTCCATTAGCTAGGATGCTCCTTTGTCATGATATTTCTTGCAGGACACTTCCCGTATGATCGAGCCCCGAAACATTTCGGTGGTATATGTTGAAAAACCTTTCGTTATACCCGAAAATGAAACTAAGTCAGGAAAGGATGGTTTGATGAAAACCTGTATTAACGGAAACACACTTGAGCTGATCACGGGTGACATAATACAGCAGCAGACAGACGCGATTGTCAACGCCGCCAACGGGACGCTCATGGGCGGTGGTGGCGTCGACGGTGCGATTCACCGGGCAGCCGGGCAGGGGTTGCTGGCAGAATGTAAACAAGTTCGGAAACAACAGCTTAATAGCGATCACTTGCCGACTGGGGAAGCCGTTATCACGGGCGGCTATCATCTCCCGGCGAAATATGTGATTCATACCGTGGGACCGGTTTGGAACGAACATGCTGCTGATCAGGAAACCCAGCTTGCCGCTTGTTACCGGAACTCTCTTGAGCTTGCAATGAAAAATAAAGCATCCAGTATTGCATTCCCTTCAATTTCCACAGGTGTGTATAGATTTCCGGTCGATTTGGCTGCCAAAACAGCTTTGCAAACCATCATTGATTTTTTAAAAGACGATGATTTCGGCAGTGTGGTGATGGTGCTATTTTCAGAAAAGGATTATCAAGCCTATGAGGCCGAATTAAATAAGATTTTAGAGTGATAGCAGGGGTACACCTCAGTGGAGAAAGTGTGTAAAACATGTTTCATTTTCATTATAACGTCGAAACGAATAAGTTATGGACGACCTTATAGAGGCTGTTCAAAAAGTCCGGTGAAAATGGCGCATCGAGTTTCTTCGTTGGCTTGTTTCTCCGCTGCTCGAAACAGCGCCGCGTTGAACTTTCGACGCACAGGACGTGCTAGTGTGCGTTGGCGATTGACGTCGCGAACTTAGCCTGCCGGTCCTTTTCATCCTCCTTTTTGAACACGCACTTATAAGTAAAACTACTCATTCACGAAAGGACAAGTGAATGCAAGTTTTTCTAAAAACCTTTAAATCCTGTGGCGTATTTGTCTGATAAATGATAAAATTTAAGGAGAAGAAACAAGAAGGAGAAAATCACGATGAAGCTTTGGATGCGGAAAATAGCAGTAGCATTGATTGCTGTTATCACATTAGGTATATACATTCCGGAATTGGATATAGATGTTGAGGCAGAGCAAAGTAAGGAAACGGCGGATCCTAATTCAGATTTGCATGAGAAAGCCATTACAGGCGATAGTGAAGCCCCGTTTCTGTCTGCAGAACTGCCAGATGAGTATACAGACATTTCAGAGCCTGATCCGATTCAGGGCTTGCGTGACAAAGCCAGGGAACAGGCCCTGGTGAAAATGGGGCCGCGGATTACAGCCAAAGTGGAGGATGAATTCCAGACTGCCATTTTGCCCAAAATGGAAGAAGCTCTACAATTGATTTTGGACGAAACAGAGACAACCGATTTTCAATATTACAGTATCACCGAGCAGCCATCTGATGGTTTGGGTGAACGGATTTTTAACATTTATGATGAACGGACCGGGAAAGACATTGCAAGGTTCGATGTCAGACGCGAAAACCGCCCCATGGAGGGCTACTGGTTCAACTTTCACTATCATGTCAAGCGTGATGGGTTTGAACGCCATCATGACATCGGGGATATCTACTGGGATAAAAATATTCCGCCGAAATGGATGGCCTGATAAGAGAAGCCTGGTCTCACACCGGGCTTTTTGCATGGAATGACGCAGGCTCATTTCAATTTGGCATATTGCCGGACACGCAGTATAATAGTGTCTATGGTTAATAGGGTACATGACAGGAGCTAACGATATGTCTGAAGAAAATTTGACGAGAATTCATCTGGATGATAAAGAATACATACTGATTGGGACGGCGCACGTGTCCAAAAATAGTGCGGAACAGGTTAAGGACGTAATTGATACAGAACAACCGGATGCTGTTTGTATCGAGCTGGATCAGCAGCGGTACAAGTCGGTTACAGAAGGTAATAAATGGAAGGACATGGATATTTTCCAGGTTATCAAAGAACGGAAGGCCACTTTACTGCTGATGAACCTGGCCATTTCCTCTTTCCAGAAGCGCATGGCCAAACAGTTCGGGATCAACGCCGGCCAGGAGATGATTCAGGGGATTGAATCAGCGAAAGAAATCGACGCGGAACTGGTGCTGGCTGACCGTGATATCCAAATCACCTTTTCACGTATCTGGGGCAATCTTGGTTTCAAAGGAAAAACGATGCTCCTGATGCAAGTGATCGGCAGCATTTTCAGCCGGGAGACGATTTCTGAAGAGGAACTGGAAAAGCTCAAATCAAAAGATATGCTCGATAGTATGCTGGAGGAGTTTACCGAACATTTTCCGCGGTTGAAGAAACCGCTAATCGATGAACGTGACCAGTACCTTTCCGAAAAAATCAGGAAGGCACCGGGTGAGAAGGTGGTTGCTGTTTTAGGTGCAGCGCACGTCCCGGGTATTACGAAAGAGATCAAGCAAGAACATGATTTACAACGACTCAGTGCCCGGCCGCCGAAGTCAAAGGTACCGAAGATTATCGGCTGGTCGATCCCGATTTTGATCATCGCCATTATCGCGTACACATTTATGACAAATCCAGCAGCAGGGTGGCAGCAGACGGTCAGCTGGATTTTATGGAATGGCAGTTTGTCGGCGCTTGGGACAGCTATTGCTTTGGGACATCCATTGACGATTTTGACCGCTTTTCTCGCTGCCCCGATATCGTCATTGAATCCGCTGATTGCAGCAGGTTGGTTTGCCGGCATTGTTCAGGCAATGATCCGCAAACCGCATGTCAGTGATTTTGAACAATTAGCTGAGGATGTTCATAGTGTGAAAGGCTTTTGGCATAATAAAGTAACGCGCATCCTCTTGATTGTTGTACTGGCCAACATCGGCAGTTCGATCGGAACATTCATTGGCGGAGCAGATGTGATCAGGGTGTTCATGGAAAATCTTTAAAGCAGCGCGCGGAGGCGAATTGTTGTGAAACTGATTGCTGCACAGCCGTATGTCAAAGTGGATCGGCAAATTGCACGTACAGGGCTGTATTATGTTGAGGATGACCGTACGCTTTATTTGTATAATGACCGGATTGTGAGCAGGCATCACGCATTTCCTATTGAAAAAGTCTGGGACATGTCATACCGCCCCGTTAATGGCAAGGGCGGTCTGTTGTATTTACACACCAGCGAAGGCGTCAATGTCTATACCGTTAAACAATCACCGGAACGCTTTATTGAAATGTTCAGGGAGACAATAAAGTGAAACTTCAATTAAACAGAATCGGACATTTAAGGCCAGTTGTCCGCCGTAGTTTGGTGGGTTACTGTCCATTACATGCGGGATAAAAAAACAAGCGTTAGGTGTTTTAGGAAAATAAGGTTGTTCACTTTGAATTCAAGTTCTATACTGAAACCGGTTGTCACTCTTAAGCAATCGGGCCAGATTGTTGCAGAAAAACCTGTTCCGTTTATGTTAGAAACTATATGGAATACTAATATAAAATACATTAAAAGCGGGGATATCAATGGTTGCAAAGACTAAAAAGGATTTTGATGGATTGAAAATAATTGGTGAAATTTGTGGAGCGATTCGAGATGAATTAGTCGATAGTACGAAACCTGGAATAACCACAATAGAACTGGATGAAATTGCAAAAGAGATGTTTGAAAAGGCAGGAGCCCAATCTGCCCCAAAAGGAGAATATGATTTTCCTGGGTATACATGCATCAGTATAAATAAAGAAGTAGCGCATGGGATTCCGAAAAGGAAACGAAAAATTCATGAAGGAGACTTAGTAAACATTGATGTTTCGGGTTCAAAAAACGGATATTACGCTGATACTGGCATTTCCTTTGTAGTAGGGAAAGGAGAAGTAGAATTACAAAAAATATGTGATGTTGCTAAAGAAGCATTCAATGCTGGACTTAAGAAGGCAAAACCAGGTGCAAAAAAAAGTGCGCTTGGAAAAGCCGCACACAGTGCAGTGAAACGACATGGATTAACAGTTATAAAAAATCTTACCGGACACGGTATTGGACGTTCTCTTCACGAAGAACCAACAAATATTTTCGGTTTCAACAACCGCTGGGACGACGAAATCTTAAAAGACGGTATGGTAATTGCCTTTGAGCCTTTTGTCTCTACGTTTGAAGAGGAAGTTTACCAATCCGAGGACGACGGATGGACTTTTCTAACCAATGAAAGCTTTGTAGCCCAATATGAACATACAATTATTCTTACCAAGGAAAGACCGATTATTACTACATTATAAAAGTGCTAATACGATCGGGCGCGATTGTAGAATAAGACAGTAGCTCATTTACTTAAGTAGCCAGACTTTGGAGTTTTTAAAATACAGAAATCTTATATTGTGTTATGATAAAGAAAACACTAAGTGGCGGTGATTTTATGGGATTTATTGAATCTTCAGAAGAGCTTATGAGTCGCATAGCAAATATGGATCGTGAAAATTCAGTTTTTCAATTTTCTATCCTAGGGAAGGGAAAGTTCACCCTCGTATTACAGGAAGAGGATGAAAATTCAATTAAATCTGATATAGAAAAAAATCCTCAACTTAAACAGATGATTGAGGAAAGCAAAAGTGAATATAAAAAAGGAAAAGGTATGTCAACTTCAGAGTTATTAAATTCACTTTCTGCAAAGGATTTCGATTAGTGGGTACTAAAAATATAATATGGCTTCCAATTGTAAGAGAAAAGCTTCTACAGTTTAGGAGTGAACATTTCACAGCAGAAGAGACTCTGGAATTCATTTTTAAATTAATTATAGATATTGAGGAACTCTTAAAAAATGAGTTTGTTGGAAAGACCTATATAGAGGAATTTGGTGATTATAAAGGTCTATCACGAATCGTTTTTAGGAAATTTCGGGTTTATTACGAAAAAGATCAAGATAACATCATAGTCCTCGGTATATTATTTCCTGGTGAAAAATAAATGCTTCTTAGCAAAGCCCTAATGATATTGTAGATGGGCTTATTTTTATTGGAAAAGGTAACTGTATTAAACAATCGTGAGCTTTTGCGCAATAACAGTAAACAACTTTAATTTCATAAACACCATTGTAATGCTTGGGGTGGAATTGAAAGGTAAAGAGAGTTTTTTTAAAAAGATAAGAAAGTATAAATTTCCGGCTATATGAAGCTCTTTGTCAGCAATAGCCATGTCCAGCTCCAGCGCCCAGCAACTAGCAAACTTCACACTCCTTCACTACGATAAGTCAACATCGGTTCGCTTCCAGCTCACCGTGTTTCCTTTATCTCATTGCGAAGTGCTCCAGTTTGTACGTTGCTAAACGGGCGCTTGCGCTTTTCTTAAACTGCAGCATTTCTCAACAGAAGAATGCTGTTATTCAGCGTCAATAGTAAATAACCTTATTTTCACTTAACACTAGCAAAAAGGCTCCCAAGCAAGGGAGCCTTTTTACATTAATAAAAATTCCTGATGAAATACGCCTGTGCTGGTAAACCAGGCAAGGTTTATGGTGTTATGCACGAAAAAGGGCGGAATCCCCTTTTAATCATTCTGCTCTTTCAGTTTCAACCCGATAAATTTCACTTCGGTCATATCACTGACGGCATATTTGACACCTTCCCGGCCGACGCCGCTTTGTTTAACGCCGCCATACGGGTGGTTGTCCTGCCGGTAAGTGGAGATTTCATTAATCCAGACACCGCCCATTTCCAGTTGGTCAGCCACCCGGAAGGCCCGGTCAACATCTTTGGTGAATACACCCGCCTGTAAACCGTAAATGGAATCATTTGAGTAACCCACCACTTCTTCTTCCGTGTCAAACGGAATGACCGATACGATTGGGGCAAAGACTTCTTCGGCAATTATCTTCATGTTGCTTTCAACATTGGTCATGATGGTCGGCTTTAACACGGTACCTTCCCGCTCGCCGCCTGTTGTGACCTTGGCGCCATTTTCGACCGCGTCATCAATCCATTGTTTGGCCCGCTTGGCTTCCTCTTCACTGATCATCGGACCGATATCTGTTTTTTCGGATGCCGGGTTGCCAATGGTCAGGTCTTCCGTTGCTTTGATGTATGCTTTCAGGAAGTCATCATAAATGCCTTTTTGCACATAAACGCGCTGTGCGGAAATACAAACCTGCCCGGAAAATGAAAATGCTCCTTTGACGAGCAGCTTGACGGCTTCATTAAGACTGGCATCATCAAAAACGATATTGGGTGAATTGGAACCCAGTTCAAGCGTGACTTTTTTAAACCCGGCTGATTCTTTAATGGATCGTCCGACTGGCAGACTTCCGGTAAATGATATTTTGTGTATTTTTTCATGAGCAACCAGCTTTTCGCCAATTTCCCCTGTTCCCATCAACAGGTTAAGTGCCCCATCCGGCAGCCCGGCTTCATGAAATAGTTTCGCCAATTTGTGTGCGGACACTGGTGTTTTTTCAGCAGGCTTGAACACAATGGTATTCCCTGCTGCAATGGCCGGTGCAAGTTTATGCAGGGACAAGTTCAATGGAAAGTTGAATGGGGTGATAGCTGCGACAACGCCGAGTGGGATGTGTTTAACCAGTCCGAGGCGTCCGTCCCCGTCGACCGCTGCATCCATTGGGATTACTTCACCTGCGATATGTTTCGCTTCCTCAGAGGCGAAGCGGAGCACTTGGATTGCGCGTTGTACCTCACCGCGACTAAAAAAAATCGGTTTGCCGGCCTCTTTCATAATGGTTTCAGCAAAATCATCCGCCCGTTCTTCCATTAAATCAGCCGTTTTGCGTAATATGTCTGAACGCTTATGTGCCGGCATGTCTTTCATCGTTTCATGAAAGGTATCAAACGCACTGGAGACAGCACTCTCAAATTCATCATCCGATGCCAGTGCAATTTCCTCTACTGTCTCCCCGTTATACGGGTTTTTTACATCAACTGATTCATTGCTTGTATTTATCTCTTTACCATTAATAATTGATCCTATCATGGCAGATGGCCTCCTTTCGAAATGTCAGCAAATAATATTGCCGAGTTTTTCGGTTAATTTCATATTTTCGCTGTAATCAACCGGACAGTCGATAAAGACCGGTTTATTCATGGCGACGGCCTTTTCCAACGCTGATTTTAATTCGTCTGTTTTGGTGATGGTCATCACCTCAAATCCGTACGATCCAGCAAGTTGTTGGTAATCCGGGTTGCCGAATTTGATATACGATGCCCGGTCAAATTTCTTTACCTGATGCCATTCAATCAGCCCGTAACCACCATCGCGCCACATCAGTACAATGATTGGCAGCTCAAGCCGTTTGGCCGTTTCCAGTTCAGCACCGGTCATCTGAAATGAACCATCACCACAAACAGCGACAACATGGCGCTCCGGATGGACCATTTTTGCGGCAATTGCACTTGGCACAGCAACCCCCATTGAGGCAAGCCCATTGGAAATCAGACAGGTATTCGGCTGATACGTGTGATACATGCGAGCCATCCACATTTTATGGGCGCCGACATCCGATATGGCGATATCGTCTTCATTTAAAACGGCGCGCAAATCGGATATGATCTTTTGTGGCTTCACCGGAAAATGAGCGTCATCGCGAAACGATTCCAATTCATTAAGTGCCTGTTCTCTGATGTTGGCTGCCCACTTGGCATCGCGGTTTGCGTTTTGGATGTTTTGGCCCAGCTGCCGCAAATTCTCCGAGATATCACCCAAAACATTGAGGGCTGCCGGATAATTGGCGTCTGTTTCAGCCTCTTCGGTGTCCATGTGAATGATCGGCGTGTTACTCCGGTTCCAGTTTTTCGGCGGGTATTCCGCCATATCAAATCCAACCGTCAAAATGAGGTCGGCTTTGTTAAAACCGCACGTAATATAATCATTGCCGCCGATGCCTGCTGTGAGAAGACTCAGATTATCTTCCCAGGAAAGAGCGCCTTTGCCCATGAACGAATGGACCACAGGAATATGCACTTTTTGCACGAACGTCCGGAACTCTTCAGTCGCCTGCTGCCGGCTGATGCCATTACCGGCAAGAATGAGCGGGTTTTCCGCCTGTTCAATCATGTTGACAGCCTGTTCGATTACCCCCTCATGTGCTTTCGTATGCGGACGTTCATTCGTCATGAGCGGTGTTGTCTCATCGATCTCTAAACTCGCGACATTTTCTGGTAGATCGATATGTGTCGCTCCCCACTTTTCCTGGCCAGCGACCTGAAACGCTTTGCGGACCACTTCCGGCGTGATTTCCCCTGATTTGATCTGGGCATTCCACTTGGTCACCGGCTCATACATATTAATCAGGTCATAATACTGATGGGAAATTTTATGATGCCGGTCAAGACCTGCCTGGCCGGTGATGGCGACAAGCGGCGCGTGGTCCATATTGGCGTTGGCAACACCGGTCATCAGGTTCGTGGCACCCGGTCCAAGTGTCGCGAGGCAGACACCGGGATCCCCTGTTAGGCGGCCGTATGTAGCGGCCATAAAGGCGGCGCTCGTTTCGTGATGTGTGACGATAAAGTCGATATCGGAATCAGAAAACGCATCCATCAGATCGATATTTTCTTCCCCGGGTACGCCAAAGACGTATTCGACACCTTCCCGCTCTAAACATTTGACGAGTAATTCTGCGACGTTCATTCGCATCCATCCTTTGTCAGATTTACTTTCAATAGTTTTTGCCAAAGCTCAAGAATTATGAGTCCAAAAATTAGTGGAATTCAATGGGAGGCATCATGTCGACGAACCCGATTGTTCTATGATAAAGTTTAAGATGTTTCGGTTGGGGTAAAGTAATCTTAAGGATTTTTGTTTCTCTTCATCGGTGCTACATAGAAAAAGCAAGATCAAAATTCAGAATGGAAAGGAACGTTTATGAAGAAAAAAGAAACGTATATGAATCCGGTATTTTTTATTTCCGCCATTATTGTAGGGTTACTGGTGATCATCGGCGCATTTATGCCGGAACAGTTTGGCACAGTCGCACAAACACTTTTTGATTTTACAACGGTTAACTTCGGGTGGTTGTATTTACTGGCCGTATTTATTATCATCGTGTTCCTTGTCAGCATTTCCATCAGCAAACATGGGAAAACGCGATTAGGAGCTTCTGATTCACGTCCTGAATATCCTTTTTTACATGGATTGGGATGCTGTTTTCCGCCGGCTTTGGGGTATCGCTTGTATTCTGGAGTGTTGCCGAGCCGATGAGTCACTTTTTTTTACGCCATTCCCCGATCTGGAAGCGCAGACAGAGGAAGCAGCAAGGGTCGCAATGGGCTATTCCTTTTTTCACTGGGGCATCAGCCAGTGGGCCGTCTTTGCGATTGCCGGTTTAGCGATTGCCTTTATTCAATTCAGAGAAAAAAGAAGGGGATTAGTCTCCGTTGCCATTGAACCTGTCGTCGGAAAAAACAAAGGTGTAGCGAATGTGGTTAATATTTTGGCTGTCATCGCTACCGTAATGGGTGTTGCGACAACCGTCGGCCTATCATTTATTCAGCTGAACGGCGGGTTGTCCTCCGTATTCGGCATACCCAATCATATTGGGGTCCAAGTCATTATAGCGCTTGTCATGCTGGCAGCATACCTGACCTCTACGATCACAGGCCTGGATAAAGGCATCAAGTGGCTGAGTAATGTGAATCTGGGGCTGGCATTGCTCATTATGGTCATCGTATTTTTCCTGGGACCAACCGTGTTTATTTTAAACACCTTCGTTCTCGGAATGGGTGATTATATTTCCAGTTTCGTACAGTACAGTTTGCGCCTGACACCATATACAGGCAATGAATGGGTTGATCAGTGGACCATATTCTATTGGGCATGGGCCATTGCCTGGTCGCCATTTGTCGGCGCATTTGTCGCACGGGTGTCCAGGGGCAGAACCATCCGTGAATTTATCGGCGGTGTGATGATCGTTCCACCAGCAATTGCCTGTGTTTGGATTGCCGTGTTTGGCGGAACGGCAGTCTATAGTGATTTAAATAATGGAACGCAAATCGCTGAAGCTGTCAATGAAGACGTCACGGTTGCTTTGTTTGAAGCCTTGGGTGTAGTTCCGTTTACAGACATCCTATCAATTATATCGATCTTGCTTATTTTTACATTCATGGTAACATCTGCCGATTCGGCCAGTTATATTTTAGGCAGCATGACATCCAAAGGGAGTCTAAATCCGGCATTGATAACGAAAGTCATTTGGGGTGTCTTTATTACAGCAATCGCGCTTGTATTATTATTTACAGGCGGGTTAAACGCATTGCAGACCGCCTCGCTAACTGCAGCATTGCCATTTACAGTGATCCTCCTGATTATGGTTGTTGCGATATTTAAAGGAATCCAAAGGGAATATAAACCGAAAAATAAAGATAGAAGCAGTTAAAAGATCATTCTTTTAACTGCTTTTTTTTGGGTAACTATGAAGCCGATCATTCCTGCCATAATAGTGTGTAAACCCACTCTCTATCATTCAATACTATTTCAGCTGAACCTAAGATGACGTAAAAAAGGACTCCTCCAATTCATGCGCAATTGCGTGAATAATTTTACCGGGAGACGGTATCTTAAAAAGTCTCCATGCATAGGCTGTATTAATCAGCCACTGGATGGAGGAATAACATGAATATACTCAATAAAGTGAAGGATCATCGTGAGGAAGAACGGCGCCTTAAGTGGGAAGGGACTTTTGCCGTAGTGCCTATAGCTAACTATACATAACCGCTCCAATATTAAAAGAATGCAAACAATCCTTTTTGGTATCGAAACATACTATCATACTATTTACTTTTAATATAGATAATCGTATGTATGATCAAAACCATTGCAATCACTCCCAATATGATGTTAGAAACAAATAAAGTGCCATTTAATTCCTTCAATAGATTCAAATGACTCTCAAATTCTGTTGTATATTCTCCGCCTACGTTTCGTATCGCATCCCTAATTGAATTGAATTGACTATCAGTCATCATAATTCACTCCTTATACTCCTTATTATTTTACCATTTATTATCAGATATAAATTTTAGCATGTCAAGATTTTTATGTGAGAAGATTTTTATTATTAAGTTTTATATAGAAGTATATTAATAAATCGCCGTAAATAGATGCCGTTTTAATGGTATTCTTTTATTTTTAGTTTACATTCAATTATCTGTAACTGCATACTGAAAATATAAAATACAGAAATAGAAAGATACTTAGATTTGTAGATATATAGTCAATTCGAACCAAACCAAATAGGTATATTTTACCTTTTTTTCAAGAACATATTTACTTTTATCACGTTTTTATTTTATAATTTTCATACTAGGACAAATTCTTAGTATAATATAATATTTGGGGAGGAGAAATTGAATGATGAAAAAGTTGTTGACAATTTTAGGCGTTGTAATTATGGTAGCCTCACTGTTTGCACCTACGAGTTTTGCAGCAAGTCCGGCTATAAATTCGGAAGATGAGTTCACAGTTACGATTAAAGGAATTGAGTTTGTAGTACCATACAATAAAGAAGATGTAACTGTTGTGTTTGGCAAGTGAAAAGTACATAAGTTGGCAATACTTTTTTACATAACCTTGCCAGCCAGTTTATCCCTGCGATTGCGAATGAATTTCTTATTAATTTTTCAAGGTACAAACGGAATTCGTCAT
>NZ_SRHY01000032.1 GCF_004565465.1 Lentibacillus salicampi | reverse complement strand
AATGACATAAACGTGAAGCTTATTTGGCATACCCTTTTTTAAATCATTTCCATTTTTTTACATAAAAATAGGTTGTAGTGAAATGAAGCGGGATTTTTTGAAATACTTCTGTCCAAGGCTCCTAGGCAGTCCTTTGTGGTGCTTTCAGGGAAACTAATCAAAATTCTTCTCAATTCACCATCCAGTGTCTTTATCCATCATTTGCTCAAGTCTATTTTTTTCCCTAAAAAGTAGACGACCATACCCCCGATTGTCATCGATAATAACTCACCTGCCCCAACCGTTAACCATGTGTAAAAGAATGGCAGATCGAACAGGATCGTTAACTGCGTTGCAACGGTAAACATCGAGACAGCAAAAATCACCGCGGTAACCGCAATTTTGGCAATCTCATTTTTGATGTGTCTTGTCACGGCGCGGCAAATAAGCAGCACGACAAATGTCGCCAGACCGCCAATCGGAACATCGAGAAACCATGTGGGGGAGAGAAAGTTTGCGAAAACAACGCCTAATGTAACAGCAATTACATAGCGTCTATTGTACAATGCCAGATAGTTAAACATCTCGGAAAACCGCAGTTGAACGGCACCGAAACCCACGACGGCAAATGAGGCAGTCACAGCAAAATACAATGCTGCAACGAGGGAAATCTTCGTCAGCTCCCCTATAGAGATGCGTGAGGGGGCAGCAGAAATTGTTTTATCCATTTTTTCGTCTCCTTTGTAAAACAGCCAGACCGCTGTTTTAGTAATAACTGTGGCTAAAGAAGATAAGTTCCACAGTGCAGACACACGATTGCCTGCCAATTAAGTGTACCAAAAAGATCGCACCCTGCCTATATCCTATTTTGCAGTCCATCCGCCATCAATCGGTACAATCGCACCATGAATATAATCCGCGGCATGACTTGCCAAAAAAAGCGTCAGATCCGCAACTTCTTCCGGCTGTGCCCACCGTCCTGCAGGTGTTTCATCAGCAACCCACCTAGCCACCTCGCCGTCGCCCGCAAAATCGGCCTGATTCATCGGCGTTTGAATCGCACCAGGTGCAATGGCATTGGCCCGAATACCATCCCGGCAATAATCATAATCCAGCTGTTTCGTGTAACCGATAATGGCATGTTTGGACGCGGTATATGCCGCACCGCCGCCACCTGCAACAAACCCTGCAATCGACGCCGTATTCACCATCACGCCTGATCCTTGCCGAAGCATTCCTGGAAGAACAGCATTCGTTACCAAATAAATTCCTTTCACATTCGTATCCATCGTCAAATCCCACAATGCTTCATCGGTATCCAATGTTTTAGCATAATCATCTAAAACCCCTGCTGTATTCAGCAAAACATCAACGTTATTGAAAGCCGCCAATGCTTCCACGGCAGCACGTTCAACCGCCGCTCGATCTGTCACACTCCCAACCGCATACGTAAAACGTTCCCCGTATTGATCCGCAAACCCACGCAGTCCGTCTTCACTAAGGTCAAATCCAAATACATTCGCACCATTGTTAAGGAACGCAATTGCTTGTGCCCGTCCTATACCTGAGGCCGCTCCCGTAACAAACACCGTCTTCCCTGCAAATTCATCAAAACGCATAAACTCTTCCTTTCTTATATAACAAACCCATCGTAGTTGCAGGCTCTTTCAACAGCTATTCCACAATCGTCCAATCTTCCGCAAGAATATCACACACAGCCGGCGTAAACATCGTATAGCCTTCTCCTTCTACATTAATCAGCATATACGGATTTAACGTTTCCCCGTCATGCGTACTTTCTCCAACAAGCTTCACATATAATTCGGCACTACCCCAGCCTTCGCGGATAATCTTTTTACCTGCTTTTAAGTGTGGAAGAATTTCTTCAAATGTCATTGATTTCATCCTTTCGTTATACTCCTAATAATATTACGAGTTGAATATACACTTATAATTGTATTTTATCATGAGTCGTACCATATAAGTTCTTTCTATGCCGTTTTTTTAAATTTTAGCCAAATTGCATTTGACGGTATCCGTTTCGTACGTTATGGTATAAAAGTGTAAAGTTTGTTAATAATGTTTAATTATTTTTTAATAGTTAATACATTAATAAACTTACTTCTTATTTACGTGGTTTCCAAAAATGATTCCACTATATGGTCTTCGTATTAAAGGGGGGGGGTGAAATAGGCTTTGACTCTTGTTATACACCAAAAAACAGACCATGGAGACCTTTTCACGAAAACAAAAGGACGGTAGAAAATGGCTAAATGTACGATCAATCAACAACAAACATACAACATTGATGGGATTCTCTTTGATAAGGATGGAACGTTAATTGAATTTAGCTCATTGTGGGTGATCTGGGCGGAACAATTGATTGCTGCCATTATGTCAAAAGCAAAATTGCCTGAAAAGGATAGAGATATACTATCAGATGCCATTGGTTTTCTAGACAGTCAACGTGCATGGGATCCAACGGGGCCATTATGTATCGGATCACTTGATGAACTGAAAACAATTTGTGCATTACATCTATATAAACGAGGTCTGCCATGGAACGCGGCATTAGAGATGGTCACAAATGCACACGCCGAAATGGAACAACAAAATGACTGGAAAGAATCCATTAAGCCAGTCACTGGATTAGCCAATCTGCTGCGGCAAGCAGACACACATTCCGTGAAACTTGGGGTTGTTACTTCTGATAACCACGAACAGGCATTAAGCCATTTACAGGCACTGGAAGTAAAGTCGTATTTTTGTAGCGTTATAGGCCATGACCAGGTTAAACACGGTAAACCGTTTCCCGATATGGTTTATAAGGCCTGTATGGAACTAGGAATACACCCGGAACGCGCATTAATTATAGGTGACTCTAATGGTGATATGATACTTGGCAAAAAAGGAAATACAGTTGCAAGTATTGGAATCGTTGCAGAATCTAATCAAACGGCTGATCATTTAATAGATGCTGATCACATTATTCGAACTTATGATTCTATTACAATTGCAAAATAATAATAAAAAGGGAGTTTTTATCGTAATGAAGAAGTTTTTAATCGTTTCTTTTGTACTAACTTTAACGGTAATGTTAGCTGCATGTAGTGACAGTTCCAGTTCAAATGATAATTCAGATTCTACTGATAAGGAAATTGACGTCTATACACATAATGATTCAGAAGAAATGCAGGATTTCGTAGCAGACTTAAAAGAAGACACCGGGATTAATGTAAACGTATTACGTCTGTCCAGTGGTGAAGGCTGGAGCAGAATTGAGTCTGAGGCTCCTAATTTTGGTGCAGACATGCAATGGGGAATGCTGCACAGTATTGCACTAAAAGCAGAGAAAGAAGATTACCTTGAACCGTATGAATCCCCGACATGGGAAGATGTTCCAGATGAGTTTAAAGATGAAGAAGGAAAATGGTACGGCTGGTCTTACTGGTTTAATTTACTGGCAATTAATGAGGATATTATAGAAGAAAAAGGCCTTGACGTCCCTCAATCATGGAAAGATTTACTTGATCCACAATATAAAGGTGAAATTGTACTGCCTGACCCAGGTACTTCTGGTACAGCATACTTATTTGTTTCTACTATTATGCAAATTATGGGTGAAGAAGAAGGATGGGAATACTTTGAGGAGCTTAACCAAAATGTCGGTCAATATACCAAATCAGGTGATGCCCCTGCCCAGATGGTTTCACAAGGGGAATATGCAGTCGGTATTACGTGGGACCAAGCAGTATACAACCGCATTGATGAGGGCTATCCATTAAAACCTGTTTATCCATCAGAAGGCGTTGGTTACGACCTTGACGTTATTTGGATGTTCAAAAATACGGAAAACCGTGAAACTGTAGAGGAAGTCATCGACTATATCGGATCTGAAAAGGGTATGGAAAGTTCTGCTAAGCATCGTTCCATGGTAACGAAACCAGGCATCGAAGGAACGGTAGATGGCGTAGAAGAGCATTTGATTGATTACGATGCGGAATGGGCTGAAGAGAATCGTGATCGGATAATGGAAGAATGGCGTGAAAGATTTTCTGAATAAGGAGGTGTAAGATTTGGAATCAGTACAACCTTCAAACGTTCAGCAGAAACCGTCTCCGGGAACATGGAGACGGTTCTGGGCTGAACCATGGTTTGCTATTTTAACCATTATATTAGCACTGGCAATTCTATTATTCATCGTAGCACCAGTTTTTGCCGTTCTATTAAAAAGTTTCGGATTGGGAACTGGCAGCTTTACTTTCGAATATTATACGAAGTTTTTTCAGGAATCCTACTATCTAAATGCACTCTATAATAGTGTCATGTCGTCACTAATCACGACGTTCGTTGTCGTCATGTTGAGTGTTGCCGTGTCTCTATACGTGACAAGGTCAAATAATTTTCTTGCAAAATCCTACAAGGGAATAGCTTTATTGCCACTCGTTGCACCACCATTTATTTTTTCATTAGCGTTAATCATATTGTTTGGTAGAAGTGGGGTTGTTACAAACTTTTTTGGCGATCTATTTGGACCAGAATTTAGTATTTATGGATTTTGGGGCGTTGTACTCGCGCAAATTATCGGCTATTTTCCAATTGGCTACATGTTAATTGAAAGTACGTTTCGTAATATGAACGCCAACCTGGAATATGCTGCACAAGACTTAGGTGCCAACCAGTGGAAAACACTTGGTGGTATTACATTGCCACTGGCCAAATCAGGCATTATTAAAGGAGCTTTACTTGTTTTTGTTATGGCACTTGCTGACTTTTCCAACCCACTTATTATTGGGGGAGGAGAAAGCTTCCTGGCTTCTGAAGCTTATCTATTAGTTGTCGGTCAACAAAACCTTGAACAAGCCGCAGTACTGGGCGTGTTTTTAATTTTGCCCAGTTTAATTATATTTATCTTTCAGACGTATATTTTGAAGGACAGTGATATAGCAACCATTAGCGGTGATTCGGGAATTGCCAATGTTCCATTATCCAAACCGGTTAAAGCACTTGTTGGAACGATTAGTACAATCTTTTCGGCCTTCGTCTTACTAATGTTTGTTATGGTCGTTCTTGGTGCATTTGTAAAAATTATTGGCATTAATAATACATTTACACTAGACCACTTTAATAATCAGACAGGCTGGGGTTCATTGTATAATAGTTTACTGGTTTCCTTGATTAGTGCGCTGCTGGCTGCTGGACTCGGAATACTGCAAGGTTTCCTATTTGCCAGAAAAGTCATCCCAGGTAAAAAAATGTTAGAATTTTTGACGCTGTTCGGGTTGGCTGTACCTGGTACCGTAATGGGGATCGGCTACGTGCTGATTTTTAATGGGCCGCCATTCTTCTTAACCGGAACAGTACTCTTATTGGTACTTAATATGACCTTTAGAAAAATTGGTGTCGGCTTAGAAGCCGCGATCAGTAAAATGCATCAAATTGACATGTCAATGGAAGAAGCGTCGAATGACCTTGGTGCAGGGCCATATAAAACATTTTTCAAGGTCATCGTCCCATTGTTAACACCAGCATTTGTAGCAGGCTTTGTTTACGCCTTTATGACAGCAATGGTTTCGATTAGTTCGGTTGTATTTCTAATTTCACCAGGGACCAACCTGGTAGCCGTTTATATTTTGAACCTGGCTGAACAAGGAAAAGTCGGCTTAGCATCTGCTATGTCATTCATTATGATCGTCATTGTATTAATGTGCTTGGCATTATTGAAGTTTATCGAACGAAGAACTGGTGTTCGAATATAGGTGGTACATGGATTTAGAGTAAGGAGGATTGCTAAGTGGCAAAAGAACACTTTCTGGAACTAAACAATTTATATAAATATTTTGATGATGTGAAAGCAGTTGACAATATATCGATATCTATTGAAGCGGGGGAACTCGTCTCATTCATAGGACCAAGTGGCTGTGGAAAAACAACCCTTCTAAGAACCATTGGCGGTTTTCATAAACAAGACTCTGGTGAAATTATTTTAGATGGTGAACGAATTGATAACCTGTCACCCGAGAAACGATCAACTGGTATGGTGTTTCAAAATTATGCGTTGTTCCCACACATGACAGTATATGAAAATGTTGCGTATGGGCTAAAACAGAAAAAAATAAAAAGAGATCGGCATGAGCACATTATGACAGCTTTGGAACAGGTGGAATTAGGGGAACATGCTGATCGAAAACCTAGTGAATTAAGCGGCGGCCAACAACAGCGGGTTGCTATTGCCCGTTGTCTCGTGCTAAAACCAAAAGTATTGCTGTTGGACGAACCATTATCGAATTTAGATGCTAATCTGCGCTTGGTGTTACGGGAAGAAATTCGCAAAATTAAAGATAAGTTAAACTTAACGGTTATTTTCGTTACACACGACCAAGAGGAAGCGATAAGTATCTCTGATCGAATTGCTGTTTTAAATGGTGGCTCGATTCAACAGTTGGATAAACCAGATGTCATTTATAATTATCCGAATAACAAATTTGTTTCTACATTTGTTGGACATGCTAACTTCTTGACCGGAAAGATAGTTATGGCAGAGGGACGAAGATGTTTTGATGCAGGGATACTCCGTTTTCCGGTTGACGATTCTGTCAGTGATACGGAAAACGAAGAATTTACAGTGCTCATACGCCCAGAACAAATTAAAATAAATGAAGAAAGCTCTATTAAAGGTACTTTAACAAACGCTGTGTATAATGGGAATTTCACGCGCTATTTTATTCAAGTTGGTGAACAGGAGTTGATGGTTGATGAATTCAATCCACGTGATGCAATAAATTATCAAAAGGGCGATCATATAGGGGTTGAACTTCCATCGGCTCCACACACCATTCATTATACCGAGTTTTAATAGGTAAAACCACGCTTTGCTTCAATAAACTGCAGCACCATCCATTAATACTTTCATTAAGTTAAATGGAAAAGAGGTGATTTTTGAGGCAAAGGAAACCTTCTATAAATTACATTGTTTCGATCCACTAAGAAAAGAGAAGGGCGCCTCGTTCACCCCCGAAAAGCTTAAGCAAGCATTTGTAGTGGCGGGTTTTGCCACGTAAAATGATGGCTTAAGACCTCGAGGGGGCAAGCGCTAGAGCTGGACATGGCTATTGCTGACAAAGAGTTTCATATAGCCAAAAATTTTATACTTTCTTGTCCATCGAAAAAACCAAGATTCAGGAGGTACTTACATGTCAAATGTTTTTCAGAAGAATTTTATAAAATTGCTTGTTGCAACAATTCTAGTTTTCTCACTGGGAATGACTGCATATCCTTGGAACACACAGGCAGAAGATCATTCGGGAGATTCGAATACCACTTTGGAAGAACCAAATTTGGTTTTTCCTGTAATCAGCGACACACAAATCGGTCGAGATGAAGGTGGCCCGGAGAGATTTGACAATGCTATGAATCAACTTAATGAACTAGCACCAAATCAAGATGCGCTCGTTTTTATTGGCGACTTAACCAGTCATGGCTATGAAGAGGAATATGACACATGGTCATCCGTCTTTAATAAACATGTTCAGCCTCAGGCGGAGCAACTCATTGGTATTGGAAATCATGAGTATGATTATAACGGCCTCACACCCGAGGGGTCGCAACAACGTTTTTTTGATAAAACAGGCATGGAATCTCTTTACTATCACAAAACTATCAAAGACTACGACTTTATCATGATGGGTGAAGAGAGTGGTTACTTCTATTCAAAAGAGCAGGTTCAGTGGTTAGGAGACCAATTAAAGCAATCCGAACAGAGGGATCCGAATAAACCAATTTTCATTTTCTTGCACCATGGTATTAAAGACACAACATACGGCACGGAAGATTGGTATATCGAAAATGATAACCAGAGACTGCTTCGCGAAACGCTTAAACAGTATCCACAAGTCGTCTTAATGGCCGGCCATACGCACTATCCCATAAGTGACCCAAGATCTGTCTATCAAAAAGACTACACCGCTGTCAATTCGGGTTCTATATCTTATATGTGGACAGAAAAGGGATATCTTCAAGGTGAAGTCCCTGAGACAGAGGTTAGTAACGGCCTTCTTGTGAAAGTCTATGATAACGAGGTTGTCATCAAACGCCGTAACTTTACCGGTGAACGATGGGTGCAGGACCCCTGGGTTATTGAAACGCCGGTAAAAAGTAATGAAGGCTTTAAATACACAGACAATCGTGATCAGGAAAGCCCTTATTTCGATAAGAATGCGAATCCTTCCGTTAGTCGATTGACGGTGAATAGCTTAAATATTTCTTTCCCGCAGGCATTTGATAATTTATTAACACATTCTTATCAAGTAACTGCCATAAATCAAAAAACCGGTAAAGTCACAAATCAGTACAAGGCGTTTTCGGAATACTACAAAGGAGAGGTCCCAAGTTCATTAACATTTCCTGTGAACAATCTTCAACCAGCTACAGCATATCAAATGAATGTACAGGCTATTGATGCATTCGGAAATGTAAGTAATGAGCTAATGACAACTGCAATAACTTTAGCAGAAAGTGTTCCGGAAATGCAGGGAGTCATCCAAAAATTTGAGGATGGCGGGGCGTTCGTAAACCATGGCGTTGCTCAATCATTGAAAGCTCAATTAAAAACAGTCAACAAATTTATAGAAGAAAATGATTCGGAAAAAGCTATTAAACACATGACTAAAGTTAAGTCTTTATTGGAACACAGAAAAGAAAACAATCAAATGTCCGATAATGCTTACAACTACCTCATGAGGAATGCGAACGAATTCATCAAAAAATGGTAACTTAACAAAGTCAAATGCAGCCAAAAAAGAGAGGGGACCAGCCCTCTCTTTTTATATACTATATTCGTCTCTATTCTGATCTATTCAAAAAAAAGGATAAATTAATCGTTATTTGATAATGTTATGTTGCACGTCTGCATCCTCAGGAAATCCATAACACATTTCAGGCAGTTCGTTTCTGAGGTAATTCGGAAACCTAAGCGACATCTTAACAATTACTAATCCCTTTTATCTGTATCTTCTACGGGGATATAATTATATATTTCGCCGGATTTCGTTAGTTTGGTAAGCCGCTCCAGCCAATGATAATAGATCAAGGCTTCATCAAGTTGTTGATAATCCAACCTGGCTCTTTCCCGTAATGTTTCATCCGTCTCACTATTTTCAATTACCTCATTGAGTTGCTCTTGAGTCTTCCTGATACTAACCAAAAACATCTCGACTTCGCGTTCCCATTTCATACCAAAGAATTGAGAGAAATAATTGAAGAAATTTTTTTCAGCTACGAATGAATCTTTTCTGGAGCCTTTCTGCCACACCTTTTGGACAATATTGATATCTTGAAGTTTTCTAACAGATGTACTCATACTTGGTTTGCTCATACCGAGCGCTTCTTTCATTTCATCCAGGGTAATGGGCTGATGTGTAAAATACATCATGCCGTACAAACGTCCCACTGAAGGAGTTACACCATAAAGATCCATCGTTTCTGAAATCGTATTAACCATTATACGTTCCGCTTGGTCGATTTTCTCTTGGTCCATTTCATATTTTATATTATTCCGATTCCCTTCCATGATGGCACCCCTTTTGTGGAAAATAAGAGCATCAGACACCCTGAGCTGTTAAATTCATTCATAATTACTTAAATGTTTCTTTCATTTTATACTGAATATGACTGATATGCAACATAAATTCACCAACACAAAATGATCCTACCGGTAATACACATGGGTACCACTTTCATATAGAAAAGAGACGATTCTTTTATCGAGAATCGTCTCTTGCCCTTATTTTTATTTCATCCATTCGTCAATGACATCCTGATTTTCTTCCACCCATTTTTCAGCACCTTTTATGGGGTCCTCTTCGTTTTCTTCGATATTAAGCATTAATTCACCAAGCTGCTCATCCGTCAATTTAAAGTTTTGCAGCCATTTGCTAACTTTTTCAAAGTCTGAGGAGAAATCGTCACGAGTTGCCATATAAATTTTTTCTATTTCCCCATAGGTCTTTTTTGGGTCATCCAAAAACTTCAAATCCACTTCAGAAAACACATAATGTGGTTTCCATAGCGGGGCAAGGACAGGTTTTTCTTGCTCCACAGCACTTTTTATGGATGAAACCATAGCGGCTGTACTGCTCTCTATCAATTCATAATCAAGGCCGTATTCTTTAATGACATCTTCTGTTACCAGCATTGTTCCTGCCCCAGGCTCAAACCCTACTATTTCACCATTGAATTGATCTTTGTTTTCGTTTAAATCTTCAATGCTGTTGATGTTCTCCATATATGCTGGAACGACCAATCCAACTCTCCCATTTTCATACCAGGGGTCTTCGAAAAAATTAGCTTCGTCTTTATATTTTTCATAATAACTCTTATCCTGTACCGGCAGCCAAACTTCCGGTGCTACATCCAAATCTCCTTCAGCTATAGCAGCCATTTGGGGACCCATCTCAATAAGGTCCAACGACACGTCATAACCCTCATCTTCTAAGATAGCCTTCCACATATTCGTAACAGCTATATTTTCAGGCCAATTAATCTGTCCAATCGTGATTTCGCCTTTATTTTCATTTGATGCATCACTTGTACTGTCCGATCCATCACTTCCACTATTTGAACCGCAAGCTGATAGCACGATAAGTAGAACGGTGAATAAAATCAATTGACCTTTTCTATGAAAACTCATTAAATAACATACACCTTTCTAGTTTAATAATTTAGGCAAATTCTTTTTTGAAAATCAAACTCATTTTTGCCCGGAGAACGATTCGTTTACTTCATTTCACCTTCCTTTATTAAATTAAATACATTTAATATTTTTTAAATGAACCCTGCATATATACAGGATAACGAAAGATATTGTTTTGTCAAACCCAAAATTCAATTCATCTCGTCTCATCGTTTTCTTACCAACCATGCAAAGATTTTATATTTCTTCAAAGTTGACAAGTCAATTAAAGTATTGATAGCCTAATTTTATTAATTATGTTAAATTTGGATTAAACATATTTAACGCACAGGTTATGCCAAAGGAGTGAGTCATTTGAACTTACAAAAGATGTATATTAATGGCGAGTGGGTGAATGCCAAATCCGGTAAAACGCGTGAGATTGTGAATCCTTATAATCAAGAAGTCATTGCAATGGCTGCAGAAGGAAATGAACAAGATGCCAGGGCAGCCATTCAAGCAGCAAGGATAGCATTTGATGAAGGCAACTGGCGGACAATGCCTGCTAGTGCTCGCGGTGAACTCGTTTATCAAATAGGTCAATTGATCCGCCGGGACTTACAGGAGCTCGCCGAACTGGAGACATGGGATACAGGCAAAACCGTCCAGGAAAGCCGTGATGATATGGCAGACATCGCGAATGTTTTTCTTTATTTCGCAGGCTTAGCGGATAAAGATGGTGGTGAGGTCATTCAATCACCGATACCAGACTCTGAAAGTAAAGTTGTTCGCGAGCCTGTTGGTGTATGTGGTCAAATCACACCATGGAATTATCCTTTATTACAAGCTGCATGGAAGATTGCTCCAGCTCTGGCAGCAGGTAACACCATTGTTATGAAACCAAGTGAAATCACACCGTTAACAACCGTTAAAGTTTTTAAACTTATAGAAGAAGCCGGCATACCAAAGGGTGTCGCCAACTTAGTGCTTGGAGCCGGGGCCTCTGCAGGTGCAGAACTGTCTGTCAATCGTGACGTTGATTTAATTTCGTTCACCGGTGGCATTGAGACAGGAAAAACAATCATGCAGGCAGCCAGTCATAATGTGAAAAAAATTGCATTGGAGCTTGGCGGAAAAAATCCGAATATCGTTTTTGCTGACGCTGATTTTGAAACAGCGGTTGATCAAGCACTAAATGCTGTATTTTTCCACGCCGGGCAAGTTTGCTCTGCAGGGGCCAGGCTTTTAGTGGAGGAAGGCATTCATAATGAATTTGTTGAAACACTCATTGAACGGACGAAACGAATCAAATTGGGCAATGGTTTTGATGAAAACTCACAAAGTGGCCCACTAATTTCTGCAGAACACCGTACGAAAGTTGAACAATATGTTGAAATCGGGAAAAAAGAAGGAGCCACACTGGCCGTTGGTGGACAGCGACCTGATGATCCTGAGTTGCAAAACGGTTTTTTCTATCTACCTACCATTTTTACAAACTGTACAAACGATATGCGCATTGTCCAGGAAGAAGTATTCGGACCGGTATTGACGGTCGAAACCTTTCAAACCAAAGAGGAAGCTGTCAAATTAGCAAACGATACGATTTATGGTTTGGCTGGTGCTGTCTGGACACAAGATTTAGATAAGGCTGAATTTGTCGCAGCACGCCTGCGTTTGGGTACCGTTTGGATCAATGACTTCCATCCGTATTTTGCACAAGCACCCTGGGGTGGTTACAAGCAATCAGGCATTGGCCGTGAACTTGGTCATGAAGGTATGGAAGAGTATACCGAAGTAAAGCATATTTATCGGAATAAACAACCTGAACCTCTTCATTGGTTTAAGTAATTTTTATGTAATTCTATACCGTCTAATCAATAGCTCTAAGCCTTTTTTAATTGAAAGGTTTAGAGCTATATTGAGTTTAGATCAACAAGCGCCTTGTCCATTAAACAGAATACTGCTTCGAGATTTACAAGTTTACTAAATCGTGTTATATTTATACTGTTTCATACGTTAAAAATATATTTAACAAAATAAAAATTGTATTCATTTAACAGTCTTGAAGGAGGTTTTATAGATGACTCAAACATACGACTATGTAATTGTTGGCGGAGGTAGTGCAGGTTCTGTACTTGGCAACCGCTTAAGTCAGGATAAATCAAGCAATGTTCTGGTTCTGGAAGCAGGGCGCAGTGATTATTTTTGGGATTTGTTTATTCAAATGCCGGCAGCTCTGATGTTCCCGTCAGGCAATCGTTTCTATGACTGGATTTATTCGACGGATGAAGAACCTTATATGAATGGACGGCGTGTCGCGCATGCCCGGGGGAAAGTGCTTGGAGGATCAAGTTCCATAAATGGTATGATATATCAGCGTGGCAACCCAATGGACTATGAACGTTGGGGATCTGAACCAGGTATGGAAACGTGGGACTATGCCCATTGTCTGCCGTACTTTAAACGGCTGGAAACAACCTTTGGAGCAGATGCTTCCGATGAATACCGCGGGCACCACGGTCCAGTTAAATTAAAGCGCGGTCCTGCAACGAATCCTTTATTTCAAGCCTTTTTCGATGCGGGCGTTGAGGCTGGTTACACGAGAACACCTGATGTAAATGGGTTTCGTCAGGAAGGGTTTGGCCCATTTGACAGCCATGTGCACAACGGAAGACGGGTTTCCGCTTCACGCGCCTATTTGCGGCCTGTAATGCGGCGCAAAAACTTGACAGTAGAGACACGTGCTTTTGTTACCAATATCAATTTTAATGGTACGCAAGCTACAGGTTTAACATACCAAAAGAATGGAAAAACCTATCATGTTGACGCAGGCGAAGTGATCCTGGCCGGCGGGGCATTCAACACGCCACAGCTGCTTCAACTGTCCGGTGTAGGGGACGCTGATCATCTGCGCTCTCTCGGCATTGAACCGATCGCAGACCTGCCGGGAGTCGGGGAAAATCTTGAGGATCATCTTGAAGTTTATATTCAGCACGCTTGTCCAAAGCCAGTTTCGGAACAACCTAGCTTAAATAAAGCCAAAATGCCATGGATTGGCTTGCAATGGTTGCTTGGACGTACTGGCCCGGCAGCATCGAATCACTTTGAAGGTGGCGGATTCGTCCGTTCGAATGAAAAAGTTGATTATCCGAACCTGATGTTCCATTTCCTCCCGCTTGCGGTTCGGTATGATGGGCAAAAAGCAGACACGGAGCATGGATTCCAAGTACACGTTGGACCGATGTATTCCAACTCCAGAGGAAGCCTGAAGATTACGTCCCGTGATCCGTTTCAGCATCCAAGTATCGTCTTTAACTATCTATCTACCGAAGAAGATCGACAGGAGTGGATTGAAGCAATACGCGTTTCCCGAAATATTCTTTCTCAGCCAGCGTTAGCGCCTTACAGTACGGGTGAAATTTCACCTGGCCCTTCTGTGCAAACAGATGAGGAAATTCTGGAGTGGGTAGCGAATGACGCGGAAACAGCACTCCATCCATCCTGCACTGCAAAAATGGGACCCGCGACTGATCCGATGGCTGTCGTCGATCCGTTGACCATGAAAGTTCATGGATTGGACAATCTGCGGGTAGTTGATGCATCTGCCATGCCACATACGACGAATGGAAATATCCATGCACCGGTGTTGATGTTGGCCGAAAAAGCAGCTGACATCATCCGCGGACAAAAACCAATGAAACCTGAACATAAGGACTATTACCGTCATGGCGTACATTCAGTAGACGCAGGCACAGTGAAGAGGTAAGCTCGTATTCGTTTGTTTCACAACGAAATGGAAAACCCGGATAAAAAATATTATTGAATAAAAGGGTCAATCCCCCACAACGCTAACACTCCAGGACAGCGGGGGGCTGGCCCTTTCTATTCAGAAGGAGTTTGATCCTTAAGAAAGAACCCACGAATGAAACAAAGAACCTGTCCCCCTGTTCCAATCCCTACTTCACCTGCCCACTCCCGCTAACCACATATTTCGTCGATGTTAAAGCAGACAATCCCATCGGGCCACGGGCATGAAGCTTTTGCGTGCTAATCCCAATCTCGGCACCAAACCCAAATTCAAATCCATCTGTGAAACGGGTTGAAGCATTGTGATAGACAGCTGCAGCATCAACTTCCGTGAAAAATTGTTCGACATTATCCATTGAGGAAGAAATAATGGCTTCGGAATGTTTGGTTCCATATTGATTAATGTGTTGAATGGCCTCTTCAACGTTTTCGACCACTTTCACTGCAACGTCCAGCCCTAAATATTCCGTTCCATAATCTTCTTCAGTTACTGGTGTGATATCTGTTCCTGTCTGTTGTACCGTTTCATCTCCATGAATGTTGACTTCTTTTTCCTTTAGGGCAGTTATTAAATCAGGTATATGGTTGGATGCCCAGTTACGCTGTACAAGAATGTTTTCGCAGGCATTACATACAGACGGGCGTTGTGTTTTGGCATTAATGGCAATCTTAACCGCCATCTTGGGATCAGCTGTCTCATCAATATAAACATGACAATTACCTGCACCCGTTTCCAACACAGGGACGGTCGAGTTTTCAACTACCGTCTGAATCAATTTTGCACCGCCACGTGGGATTAAAACATCGAGAAATTCGTTTAATTTAAACATTTCGGAGGTCGTTTCCCGCCTTGTGTCTTCCAGCAGCTGGACGGACTCTTTTGGCAGATCACTAAATTCAAGCGCCTGCCGGATGACATGAACAATTGCTTTATTGGAATGGATAGCTGTTGAACTTCCACGGAGCAATACGGCATTTCCTGTTTTTAAACAAAGACTGGATGCATCAACCGTCACATTGGGTCTGGCCTCATAAATCATTCCTACTACTCCAAGCGGAACCCGGATTTGTGCGATACTAAGATCATTTGGACGTTTCCATTTATCTATCACCCCACCGATTGGATCATCAAGATCCATTAACTGAATAAGGGCATCCGCCATATCCTGTATACGTGCTTCATTTAGCTTTAGACGGTCAAGCAGCGATTCGCTCATTCCATTTTCTTTTCCAGCCAGTAAATCTTTATGATTTTCGGATAAGATAAATGCTTGTTCGTTAATTAGCTGTTCTGAAATAGCATAAAGTGCTTTGTTTTTCTGTTCAGTGGTCGCTTTTGCTAAAGAGGAAGCAGCCGTTTTGGCTTTTCCGGCTTTTTGAATTAACTCCCTTTCCCGGACGCTTTCCGTCATACTTCATTCTCCTTTCCTTTTTTACTCACCCAATGATCTCTGTGAATCACAACGCGTTGACGACTGTTTATTTTTATCATGGCTTCTGTGCTTGATAGTCCTTTAATAGCTAGTAGTTCCTCTGACGAAAAATTCACTTTGCCTCTTCCGATAATATCGCCCTTGTCGTTAGCGACCCTTACGACATCATTGGCCCAAAATGTTCCAACGATGTTTGTTATGCCAGCTGGAAGCAGACTCTTGCCATGTTCCAAAATAGCAACTGCAGCGCCGTGATCGACTTCCAGTTTTCCATTCGGAACGGAATGAAGCGCGAGCCACTGCTTTGATGTGTTCATACTTGGTATGGAGGTGTCTCCAATGTAGGTTCCATCCCCCTTTCCATCGAGAATATCAACCAATTTTTCCTCTCCGGCAGGCAATCCGATAAACACCTTAACACCTAAATTCAATGCTGTTTGTGCTGCCTCCAGTTTTGACTTCATCCCGCCGGTACCCACCTTTGTACCAGTTCCGGACGCATGGCTTAGTAATGTATCATCAATTTCATGAAGGAAGTCGTACCTAGTTGCATTCGGATGTGTTCGTGGATTTTGATCGTATATACCATTGATATCAGTTATAATTATTAAAAAATCGGCATGAACGAAACCACCTACCAATGCCGATAACATGTCATTATCGCCAAAAGTTAATTCATCTACTGCCACGGAATCATTTTCATTAATAATCGGCAGGACATGACGTTTTAAAAGCTCGGATAACGTTGCATTGGCATTGTTATATTGACCTTTATGCAGAAAGTTTTGTCGGGTTAACAATAATTGTGCTGCCACAATACCATGTCTTTTAAATTCTTCCGTATAACCTTTTAATAATAGGCCTTGGCCTACCGCTGCAGCCGCCTGCTTACTGGCAATTGTGTTGGGACGCGAAGGATAGCCCAGATCAGCAAAGCCGGCTGCAACTGCTCCAGATGAAATGAGAATCACTTCATGCCCCAGCTGCTTTAAACGGGCGAGTCCCGCTACATGCTCATGCAGCTTCCCATTACTTAGTCCACCATCATTATTTGTCAGGGAACTGCTGCCTATCTTAACGACAATTCGCTGCTTTTTCATGATCTTTCATCTCCCGATTATTGATAGAAAAAATGCCCCTCCGCCCCTATAAAAGGACGGAAGCGCATTGTCTCCGTGGTACCACCTTCATTGATATTAGAACTCATTCCAGTATCCACTCAAAAACCCTTTAACGCAGGAAATCGGTCAGGCTTTACCCGACAGTTCAAGGGACAGGTTCAATAGCATGGCAGGTTGTAAAATCTTGCAGCCGATGAATTTTACTCTCTTGTACCTGAGGACTATTTACTAATTCCCAGTCATTACCTTTTCCGTATAAAATTGCAAGCATCTGTTTATTTATAAATTAGCAACATTATGGACTAAATTTACTTTTATGTCAATGGGTCACCCCCACCTCTTTTGACCCTCGCCCAACAACCCTGAAGACTCAACTTATTTCCTGTTCAAGATCACAATAGCCCCACCATACCCCAATACGCACCATATCAATAAATTAATGTAATTTCCCATGTTGGCGTCGAAAGCAGAAGCCGCTAAAGAAGCGCGCATCACTTCTGCCATCGAATAGATGGGCAGTACTTCATGAAGTGCCTGGAGCCATCCCGGAAGCCGCTCCATGGGGAAGTTGACTGGTGAAAACATAAGCGCTCCAAAGACAACTACCTGAGAAATACCAAGTGAAGCGGCCGGCGGCAAAAGATAGGAAAATCCGTACCCGACCCCAATCGATGTTAAGGCAATCATGAGCAATGCCGGAATAATCGTCCAGGAGATATCATATCCTGGATGAAACATGAGATGTGCGACAAAGGAAGAAACGATAATCCCTGGAATGGTGATCAATAACCATATGGCTGTATCGGCTCCGAGAATAACAGAACGTTTTACTGACCATGTCCGCATAAATTCCATATACCCATCTGTCTTGGCAGTACCAACCTGTTGAGGCAAAACAACTAGTCCCGTAAAAATTAAAATAATTGTCGGTGCACCTGTCGCCAAAAAAAGGATGGTGCTTGTATCGGGATTCGGAATCAAATAAGTAAAGCCGATCACGATTCCGATTGATATCAATATATGAATCAGCATCATAACTACGAGAAAACCTGCATTTCTTAAAAACTGCATTTGAAATACATACTTGTAATGGCTTAATGTCGTCATCATTTATCCAACCGCCTTTCCGGACGTTAATGCAATATAAGCATCTTCAATGGTTGTTGGTGACAGGGAATAATCCATAATCAGACCTCTATCAATCTGGTCTTTTGCCCAATCAATAGCTGGTGGCACATTTGCTGGATCCATGGAAAACAATAAACGGGATCCATTCTGATGTGCGGAAAGTGCACAACCTGGAATTTCGATATCTGCTGGCTCACACGCTAAACTCAGTTCCATGCGCATGTGATTGCTGACGGAACGTTTTATTTCGGATGGCGATCCCTGAGCCAGAAATTTACCTTCATGCATAATCGCTACACGATCAACTGTCCTTTCAGCTTCCAGCACATTGTGTGTCACGAGAATGACGGAAGTACCATCATTCGTCAAATCGCGTATCACCTGCCAAAGGTAACGCCGGCGAACCGGGTCCACATCATTTGTCGGTTCATCAAGTATGACTAAATTACCGGGAGCAATCACTGCCATGCAAAAAGATGTCAGGCGCTGGGCACCGCCCGAAAGCTTTTCACCTGGTGTATTCGCCCATTCCTGCATATTCAACGCATCAAAGAGTGCTCCCACCCGCTTCGGATCAAAATTGTTCCCTGCCCGCATTTTGCCCATAAGCGAAACGGCCTGCTTCGGGGTCAGGAGGCCGATCGGTACCTGGGACTGTGGCTGCACGGAACAAATAGACCGTGCCCTGGCAGGTGATTGGATAACCGATTCACCAAGCAAGTCAATGTCACCGCGATCGGGCGTTGACAGTCCTAAAATTTGGTTTACCAGCGTTGTCTTTCCTGCACCATTTTGTCCCAGCAGCCCGAATATTTCACCTTCATGAATACGGAATGTAAGATGATCATTGGCCATGTTCCTGGACTTACCTCCATCACCAAAAACCTTTGTGACACCTTTCACATCGAGAATCATTTCTTTACCTCCCTATGCGCATACTTAATCGTTAGAGCACGCTCGATAAAATTGATGACATCTTGATCCATTGGGTAAAAGGCTATGCCTTCCTTAAGATTTTGCAGTGCTTCCCACATATCACTGAGTAATTCTTCGTCCTGCTCAAACATGTTGTCTGCCTGGTTCATCCATCGTTCGGCCAGCTGTTGGGCCTTTTCTGAACCCGGATCAATTTCAAGGTTATTTTTGATATCATGAATAATTCCAGTCCATTCCGCGATATCGTCCTCACTCATCCCGGCATTGATGTCCATAATCTTTCGCATTTCTTCGTCACTCAGGTAGCCTTTATATTGCTGCAGGGCATCCTCGGGGGCTTGTTGAAACAAACGGATCGTACCGAAAATCATTGACCAATTGATTTCCCCCTCAAATTCAATGGCGTACGATATACCGGTAAGCGCTTGTTCCAGCGTTTTTAACCGGTCCTGTTCACGCTGAACCATTTCCAATTGATGCTGGATTGATTGCTGCCAGGTCGACGTTGACTCATTCAGGACGTCTTTCATTTTCTCCAGCGAAAAACCCATATATTTTAACGCCAGAACACGCTCCAGGGTCATCACATCGTTGTCCATATATAAACGATGTCCACCCTCCGTTTTGGACGAAGGTTTGATCAGACCGATTTCATCATAATAATCCAGTGTCCTTACCGTCACCCCAGTCTTCTTTGACAATTGCCCAATGGTATACATTCCCGCCACCCCTTATTGTTATTTCCTCAAGTATATAACAACACGTTACGTGCGATTCAACAGGTAAATATAAAATAGTGTAAATTTTTGTGTTATAAATGAATAAGCGCTATCCTATAAAAAAATAAAAAGGAAACATCCATTTGCTTCAACGGCAAATGATGTTTCCTTATCCGTATTTCCATATCGATTATACCGGTTTTACTTCGCTCTCATCTGCCAGGCCAAGTGCCTTAGCAGTTGTCTGGCGGATTTTACGGATCAGCTCCGGATGAGCCTGTAATGACTGGCCATATGAGGGGACCATTTCTTTGATCTTCGGTGCCCACTCGTCGATTTGATCGGGGAAGCATTTTTCCATGACCTCAAACATGATGGAAACCGCCGTTGAAGCGCCTGGCGAGGCACCGAGCAATGCAGCGATGGTTCCATTGGCGCCACTGACAAGTTCAGTACCAAATTGAAGTGTGCCTTTGCCCCCATCTTTCGTATCCTTAATCACCTGGACACGCTGACCCGCTGTAACGAGGTCCCAATCGGCGCTTTGTGCGTCGGGAACAAATTCGCGCAATGCCTGGATGTGTTCTTCCTTCGATAACATCAGCTGCCCAACCAGATATCTGGTTAATGGCACATTCTTGGCACCTGCTGCCAGCATCGTGAACACATTATTCGGTTTAACGGAATTTAATAAGTCCATATTCGAGCCGGTTTTCAAGAATTTTGGCGAGAAGCCGGCAAATGGTCCAAACAGCAATGTCTTTTGGCCGTCGATATAGCGTGTATCAAGATGCGGCACCGACATTGGCGGCGCACCAACTTCAGCTTTGCCGTATACTTTGGCAGTATGTTCTTTGGTCACCTCAGGATTTTTGCAGACAAGGAATTGGCCGCTAACAGGGAATCCGCCTACATGTTCACTCTCAGGAATGCCCGTCTTTTGCAGCAGTGGCAGAGCACCTCCGCCGGCGCCGATAAAGACGAATTTTGCCGTGTGATATTCAAGGGTGTTGTCTTCAAAGTTCCTGACTTTTACTTCCCAGCTACCGTCATCCGTACGCTGTAAATCATCCACCGTATGATTGAACCGGATATTCACATGTTGCTTCTCCAGGTGGTCAAGCAATTTTCTTGTTAGCACCCCGAAGTTAACATCGGTTCCGGAGTCGATTTTAGTTGCTGCAATTGACTCATCAACTGTTCGGTCATTCATGATCAATGGAATCCATTCCTTTAATGTTTCCGGATCATCGGAAAATTCCATGCCTTCAAACAGGGGGTTGTCCGAAAGTGCATTAAAGCGCTTTTTCAAAAATCTGACGTTATTTTCCCCATGCACTAGACTCATATGTGGCAGAGGCATGATAAAGTCGTGGGGATTCTCGATTAAGCCACTGTTAACCAAGTAGGACCAAAACTGCTTGGATACCTGAAACTTTTCATTGATATTCAGTGCTTTGCTGATATCGATCGACCCATCCGGCTGTTCCGGCGTGTAGTTCAGCTCGCACAGCGCAGAATGTCCAGTTCCTGCGTTATTCCATACGTTCGAACTCTCCGCTCCAGCATGATCCAGTTTTTCAAAAATCGTAATGTTCCAGTCCGGTGCCAATTCTTTTAAGAGAGATCCCAATGTTGCACTCATGATTCCGGCGCCAATCAGGATAACATCTGATGTCGTATGCTTGTTACTCATGTCATTCATCCCAATCTCCTATGATTTGCAGAAAATATGCTAATGCCCCTTGGGGTTTCTCAGTAACCCAGGAGCCAATAAGTTATACATCTTTTCAAGGACTATGATTATCCACTATATAGTGTATCAAATTTCCCGGTAAACTGAAATATTTTTGTCACATACGCAACTGATGAGGGGGGGCGGAGTAAAAGAATAGATTGGGGGTAACGTGCAGGTCCATGCTATTTCTTTTATGTTTCATATCCCGTGCAAGAATCATAAAGCTTTTCTCCGTTTAAAATCACATACGCGTCCCTCCATCCTTCTTATCCTGCCAAAAAATAACGATACCATTTAGTACCGTTTTCGCTGACAGCTTTTCCTCGTCCATGCTGCACGTTCCTTTTACGCATCAAATTGAATTATATCTTCAGATGATTGATCTCAATAAATTGGTCAAAACCATCGGATGAGCCCTGAGTCATGCGATGCTGATTATTTTTTCATATTCCTGGACGGCTTTCTTGTCCACGACCGTCTTAGATACCTTCCCGACATGTTCAAAAATGGCGCGATCATTGAATTGCAGAAAGGATTGGCAGGTTTATCATGTTACGTTAAGCCGGGCAAAATGATAGGAATACTGTTGTGGTGTATCGCATGAGGAAAAATCTGCCCTGATGCAAGGGGCAGCAAAGAAGTGACTGACTTATTTATATTTTACGTTAATTGCGAAAAATGCCAAGTGATTTTTGAAGATTTTGAAGGCGTATGCAATATTCAGATTGAAAAGATAGCCATGAGACTTTTTTATTTATGGTACGGTTCATGCCTTATAATCCGAAACGCCCGGTACACCTGCTCCAAGAGAATCATCCGCATCATCTGGTGGGGAAACGTCAGCTTGGAAAACGACAGTGCGAAATCGCTGCGTTTCTGCACTTCCTCGCTTATCCCGATCGAACCGCCGATGATGAATGCGATTTTGCTGTTGCCATAGGTCGTAAGTTCGTCCAATTTGACAGCGAATTTTTCCGAGGTCAGCATTTTCCCGCTGATCTCCAGCGTGATGACATACGTGTCCCGGCCTATGTTGGACAAGATCCGCTCGCCTTCTTTTCGTTTCACTTCCCGCATTTCGGCTTCACTCATGTTTTCCGGGGCCTTTTCACCAGCAAGTTCCACGATTCGAACTTTTGCATAAGGGCTGAGCCGCTTCAAGTATTCCTCAATGCCCTGTTTCAGGTATTTTTCTTTCAGCTTTCCGACGGCGATTATGGAGATATTCATAGGCAGTCAACCTCTTTCGTTCATTTTTTCCAGTTTAACAAAAATAGAGGCATATTTCCCTATATTCAAGATGACAAATGCAGTCATTATAACCTGCGTAATGAATTTTGACCCGTTTCATCATTCGACATTCATCCGCCATTTCCTCTTTCTTTGAAAAATTTAGATCACATTTCTGCATTTACTGGTATAATAGACCCAAACTAAGAAAGGAAGTGGGACATGCTCTACAAACCGCGAACGAAACCTGCTGAGCTGCAAATACTGAGTGCATTGAACACGCGGATGACTTTGTCTACAAAAGACAGGCAGCATTTTTTTAATTTGAGCAAGGGCTATGAAGGCGAGGTAAAATTTGACGCATTGACGGAGAAGCTTCAGTGTGACTGCTACATATTAAATGACCTATTGCTGCAGGCAAATAACGCGACTTTTCAAATTGACACGCTGATTATCACAGCAAAGACGATTTACATTTATGAAGTAAAAAACCATGAAGGGGAGTATTATTACGAAAGTGAAAAATTATTCAAACTGCCGCAATACGAAATTGTCAATCCGCTGCACCAATCAGGAAGAAGCGAATCATTGCTCCGACAGTTACTCCTCAAGCATAAAGTTAGCCTTCCGATTGAAGCTTCCGTCGTTTTTATCAACCCGGAATTTACGTTATATCAAGCCCCTCTCGATAAACCGATTATTTTACCGACCCAAGTCAAAAAGCACCTCAGTCAATTAAATTCAATCCCGTCAGCGCTAAATGAAAAGCACAAGCGGCTCGCGGACAAATTATGCGCGCTTCATATTCAGGAATCGCCGTATCAGAAGTTGCCAAGCTATACTTATGAAGAGCTTCGAAAAGGTATTCCTTGCTTGAAATGTCATTCTCTTTCAACTGTAGTAGAAGGGCACAAACTGGAGTGCCGGGAGTGCTGTCATAAAGAGGCCCTTGCGAATACCATTATGCGGGCTGTTAAGGAGTTTATGCTTCTATTTCCGAAACATAAAATCACCACGCGTGCTATTCATGACTGGTGCCGCATCGTTTATTCGCATAGGCGTATCCAGAAAGTATTAAATCAACATTTTACAAGAGTGGGGTCGAACCGGTGGATATATTATAAGTAAACCTTTTATGGCTGTTGAATCTTTCAATCACAATCGGGTTTTTGTTGTGAAGCAGCTGCTGTCAATGCAGTTTTCACATTGCTTCCCAGTATTTTGGAGTCGAGATCTCTTCTCGATGCACTTTTGGGGCTTCCTCCCCCGTGAAAACGACCCGAGATGCGCTCTCGATGCACTTTTGGGGCTTCCTCCCCCGTGAAATCGACTCGAGTACCGCTCTCGATGCACTTTTGGGGCTTCCTCCCCCGTGAAATCGACTCGAGATGCGCTCTCGATGCACTTTTGGGGCTTCTTCCTCCGTGAAAACGACCCGAGATGCGCTCTCGATGCACTTTTGGGGATTCTTCCTCCGTGAAAACGACCCGAGATGCGCTCTCGATACACTTTTGGGGCTTCCTCCTCCGTGAAAACGACCCGAGATAAGTCTCGGGCTTAAAACACAATTCAGGCCTTAAACCATGCGTTCAAGGCCTGCTAAAGTTCTGACCACAGGATTTCCGGCACGGCACATAGCGTCAACTATATGCAGTATCAACCGGGCACCGTGATCGTGCCATTATTGGCTTAATCTCGACGGGTGTCACTGTCCGCCTTTTTCTGATTCACATACCACATTAGCGGCTGGTCGGATCCCTTCACCAGCTTATAAACATACGATGAGGTCAAGTTATAGCTGTCTTCAATCTTATCGGCGAGATAGCTGCTCCGCTCAAACAGGATGGAACGGAATTCGCTGATTTGCCGATGGACTTTTTCCATCAGAGCTTCCTGATTTTCCAGCCGGCCAAGTACATCCGCCTGCGTCCTGTCCTGACCGGCCAGGTACTCGGACATTTGCCGGTTCAAGTCGGCAAGCTCATTCATCTGCTGCATCATCTCTTGGTTAGCCGACTCGTATGCTGTTAGACGCGCCATAATCTTTTCGCTTGATTCATTCAGTGACGCAACCTTGTCTGCCACGTCCTTTTTCATCGTGTCTTCATGCTCAATGATATGCTGCAGCTTCTGATTATTCCCGTCAAGTTTGGCAAGCCACGCCATCGCCTGACGTTCAAATGTTTCGTGCTCATGCTCGCGTTCTTTCAATGCCGTCAACTGATCACCAACCGTTTTCCATTGGTTTGCGTTGGCGTGCTGCTGGCGATGATGGATTGTTTGTAGTTCGTGAAATGCATTGGACAGCGTTTGATTGATTTCTTTTTGTTCATTGATCATTTCGGAAAAGTTATCTTTATGGTAGTACCCCTGATTGGGTTCCAGAATTTGGTTGTTATTTTTAAAGACATTGGGGTGTTCGTTATTGTTGATGAAAAGCCCCACGTGATCACATCCCTCATTGCTGGTTGATATATTTTATGCGAATGAGGCTGGATGCGGGACAAATGACCATAAACGAGGATTTTGTTTGATACGGGGTGTCAAAACTTAATCGTACCTCACCTTAAGTGCTTTAAAGTCAATCGTCAACCCGGTTTCAAGCATGGATTCCAATCCCAGTAAACCATCAAAACCATATATATCCTGTACCATGCCAAGTTGTATATTAAAGTCGTTTAACGATCAATGGTCAACACTTAATTTGTTTACTTTTTGCTGAGTACAAACTCCCCCTTCTCCTCCGACACCATACATTTTAGTAGGTATGCCATTTATAAAATCAATAACTACCTTTCATATGCTGCCTCTAATCCCTGAAAAAAACTACTCCATAATTTCTACTTTTTCATTGGACGTGTGCAGAATATAAAGATCTTTTTTTAGGACTTTGTTTATGAAGATTTTTATATTCCCGATGCTTCCAGATTATCACGGAAATCATTTATAACAGCCATTTCCTGTATTGTTCTAAGACTATTTTCAGATGAAGACTCTACCGCCTCGACCAGTACAATTTGGTTTGGAAAGTTTTGACGGACCTCAGACCACTTCATCATAACCCCCTTTTCTCTTTTTCCTTTACTTTAGATAGACAACCCAAACCAGCGTGTAACGTATTTGATGAAAAGACAAGCATGGACCCGGAAAGCCCACGCTTATCTTTTTTACCCCCCCTACAAAAACTTTCGCTGCATTTTCTCTCCATTATACATAAACATCACCCGCTTATCTTCCACAACCGTCTCCAAGTAGACATTCCGTCCCCATAATTGATACACATACGGCAGGACATTTTCCAGATAATGCAGATCGAGTTCGGTGCCTTCATAACCATGCTTTAAGTACAGCTCGCCATTTCGCATATAGTCGCCGTTTTCGACTGTGATATATGGAAAGCCCCCATTCACACGTTGCAAGACGAGCTGATCACGCACATTTTCATAATCTTTATCCGTAATCGTGTAGTCACTGCCTTGTTTCTCAAACAGATACATGTCTTCCCGGTTCACGAGGTCCTTGGTTAAATAATTGCGGATAAACGACTGATCCGATTCAATTTCCCGCACATCAAAGATTTTTTCCCGACCTGACCCCGGTTCAGCCCCCAGCTTCTTCATCTCTTCAGTCGGGTTATTATACCGCTCTTCAATGTCCTCATATATTTTCAGCCCCAGGTAGTACGGATTTATTTGCTGTTTGGATGGCTGCACGACGCTTGCATTCAGTGAGGCGAATTCAACGACTTCATCTGACGTCAAGTTCATCTCCCTTAAAATCCGCTGATGCCAGTATGACGCCCAGCCTTCATTCATAATTTTCGTTTCCAGTTGCGGCCAGAAGTAAAGCATTTCCTCGCGCATCATCGTTAAAATATCCCGCTGCCAATCCTCCAGTTCACGGCTGTTTTCCTCGATAAACAGCAGCAAATCCTTTTCCGGAATCGGCGGAAATTTCTTTTGACGTTTTTGAACAAGGATTGGCTGTTTATCCCCCGCCCGAGGTTTATCCAGATCCCATAAATCATCATACGGTGTTTTGTCAGCGGGCCGGTCTTCCTCACCTACTAAATCAGCTTCTGCATATTCGGATAATTTTGGCCGGGTAAGCGATGGATCGATATGTTCCTGAATGGACAGGACAGCATCGAGAAAGTGCTCCACTTCGTCGCGCCCATAGATCATCTCATAGCTTTCAATCCGCTCAGCTGTTGCTGTCATGCTTTCCACCATATCACGTCTTGTGTTGGCAAAGCGGGCACTGTTTTTGAAAAAATCACAATGAGCCAGCACATGCGCCACAATCAGCTTATTCTGGATCAGACTGTTCGTATCAAGCAGAAAGGCGTAGCATGGGTTGGAATTGATGACAAGCTCATAAATTTGGCTCAGTCCGAGGTCATAATGCAGTTTCATTTTATGGAATTGTTTCCCGAAGCTCCAATGAGAAAATCGTGTTGGCATGCCATATGCGCCAAACGTATAAATGATATCAGCCGGGCATACTTCATACCGCATCGGGTAAAAGTCAAGGCCAAATCCGGTCGCTATTTCCGTGATTTCATCAATCGCCCTGTTCAGCGTTTGTGTCTCCGTCAAAATGATCCCTCCAAGTGTTCTTTTTATAGTTTATGACACCGGAGTGAAATTTTGACTCATTAGCAGAGATGGATTTTGTGGGCTGATTATCTGAGGCCGAACATCTTGAGGATTTGAAAGATGATGGACCCTGCATTAATGTGGGTTAATAGGAACGATGACTTCCATATTGTCTTTCCCCACTCTGTTTTTATAAACGTCAAAGGGCAAATAAAAATCGTCGGGTGGATTGCCGGCAATGGTGGTAAACGTTCCATTTTCATACATCACAAAGTAACTTTTTTCAAGATCAACCGCTTCATCCTGAAGTTCTGCTTTGAAATCGTTCATTTCCTGTTCAGTCAGTGGTCTATTCAGGATACGCCGGCCATCGTTTTCCCGTTTCTTCCCTTTACTGACCAGATAAAACATGCCATGACCTTTATATTCCGTTTCGTTATAAGGTGTCACATCGCCCACCGTATAATCAATCGTTTTGTAATACGTATAGCCACACCGGAAACACCAGATGAATCGTTCGCCGGTTTTGTAATAATCGTCTTCTGTAGCAGAACAACCGCAATGCGGACAAGCTATTGACTGACAAATTGATCCCATAAAAATTCTCTCCTTTATACTGAATATGAATGTTTCATTTGGAAAAATAAATGATGCGAAAACGGTGGGAATTAAAGTGGCTATTGTCTGGAAAACTGCAAAGAAAGATGGGGGTTGTTTATATTTTACGATAATTCATAAAATTGTCAAGTAGTATTTTTCCCTGCCATGCAGGAAATTAAAGCGTTTCCAATTTATCGGTTTAGTTAAAAATATTCAGTATTCTTGTTTTTATTGTCTATTTCGTGTAAAATAATACTATTACATTAAAGTTTCAGTGCAATCTTTATAAAAAGGAGATGACCTATGAGTACGATTGAAGCAACGTTAAATTCCAAAAAGCAACAGGCCAAACAATATGTCAAAGATGTCTATCATGCCACTGAACAGCGTAATCCTCACGAAACTGAATTTCTGCAGGCTGTTAAAGAAATAGTCGACTCCCTCATCCCGGTATTAGCCCGCCAGCCGCAATACATGGAATCCGGCATACTTGAACGACTTCTGGAACCGGAAAAGGTAGTTTCGTTCCGCGTCCCCTGGGTGGATGATCATGGGAGGGTTCAGGTTAACCGCGGGTATCGAGTCCAATTTAACAGTGCACTTGGCCCATACAAAGGCGGTTTACGCTTCCATCCAACCGTCAATCAAAGTATCGTTAAATTCCTGGGGTTTGAACAAATTTTTAAAAACTCCCTGACTGGACAGCTGATCGGCGGGGGAAAAGGTGGGTCAGACTTCGATCCAAAAGGCAAATCAGACATGGAAGTGATGCGGTTCTGTCAAAGTTTCATGTCAGAACTTTACCAGCATATTGGACCTGACACCGATGTTCCAGCTGGTGACGTCGGTGTCAGCGCAAGAGAAATTGGCTATCTGTTCGGACAGTATAAAAAACTCCGCGGTCAATTTGAAGCCGGGGTATTGACCGGAAAAGGGCTCGAATATGGGGGTAGTCTGGCACGTACGGAAGCAACCGGTTATGGACTCGTTTATTTCGTGCGGGAAATGCTGCAGGATAAAGGGCTCGACTTTAACGGCAAAACTGTCGTCGTATCCGGCTCCGGCAATGTGTCCATCTATGCGATCGAAAAAGCAATGGAATTCGGTGCAAGAGTTGTCGCATGCAGTGATTCCGACGGCTGTATTTATGATGAAAACGGCATTAACCTGGATACAGTGAAAAAACTGAAAGAAACCGGTAATGAGCGGATCAGCGCCTATACCGAGAAACATCCAAATGCCCAGTATCTGGAGGATTGCACCCAAATCTGGACGATCCCATGTGATATCGCCTTACCGTGTGCAACCCAGAATGAGATTGACGAAAAAACCGCCAAAACATTGCTTAACAATGGCGTTAAAGCGGTTGGTGAAGGGGCCAACATGCCTTCCACTCTAGAAGCTGTGAATGTGTTTGTTGACCAAGACATCCTTTTCGCTCCTGCAAAGGCTGCCAATGCCGGTGGTGTCGCTGTTTCCGCATTGGAAATGGCCCAAAACGGCAGTAAGCATATGTGGTCATTTGAAGAAGTTGATACCAGGCTGCAGGAAATTATGAAGGGCATTTACCAAAACAGTATACAAGCTGCGTCAGATTATGGCACACCGGACAATCTCGTGGCCGGTGCCAACATCGCCGGGTTTATGAAAGTAGCCGATGCGATGATCGCACAGGGTGTTATTTAAGGTTAAGGCTGTCTCATTATTGAGCCAGTCTTTTTTTGTTTTGCCGACTTCTGCAGCATAGCATGTTCAGTAAAAATTACCACGATTCCTTTGTGCATGATTATCGTGATTGCGCGAATTCTATGGGCAAGGAGGGATGATCATGGAACTGCGGTTTTTAACGGTTGAGGAGTTCAATGACTTATTACAGCGGTGGAATGGTGAGACCATCAAAATCTCCAAGCATGAACTGGATGATTTGGACCAAACATTAATGACACTCCAGGATATAACGTACGAGCGCAACACACGCCGGCTTGATGATTATGAGCCGATGCACGCACTACAGCTGAATGGAACAGGTACGACTGAGACCGATGCCGATGACGCCCAGCCATTGCCGTCATCTGTATATGAAATTCCACTTGAAGACAACTCGTTGTATGAATTTGATGGTCAACAGTTTTTGCTGAGCACCTCCCGCGGGGTGTATAAGATTGAGAAGGAATAGGGATAGAAACTTCTTTCGCCAAGAATGAGCCAGGCTGGGCATGGAATGGTAAGGAATACTTCTCTCCGCCGAAATGCCTCCGGGAAGTGAATGAAACGGCAGATAGAGCGCTTCTCTCCGACAAAACACCTCCGACTTGCGGGGGGAACGGCAGAAAATTCGCTCCTTTTGAGGTCATAAGTTTTAAAAGGGCGTCTTATAGCAAACAAACGTAAATTCGCGGCACACAGAAAAACCCCCGCAGTACGGAGGTTTTAAACGGTTGCTGTTTGTTTCCGAAAAAAAGTTCTCAGTGCATGATAAACGTCTTCTTTTCCCTTTAAAATATAATGGCGGAATTTCGGGTTTTCAAATTCCCGATAAGCGCGCATCAGCGTTGACTGACGCTGATACATGTTCACCTCCGCATAGCCGAACATATTGGAAACATCCATAATTTCGTTCACAAGCCTAAGGCATCTTGGGTTATCTGATGTGATATTTTCCCCATCGGAAAAGTGGAACGGATAAATGTTATAACGTGTCGGACTGTATTCGTTCGCGATCAGTTCCAAAGCTTTGTCATAGGCGGAGGAACAAATGGTACCGCCGCTTTCGCCTTTTGAAAAGAATGCTTCCTCACTGACGACTTTTGCTTCGGTATGATGGGCAATAAAGGCAATTTCAACACTTTCATATTTTGAACGTAAAAACTTCATCATCCAGAAAAAGAAACTTCTGGCCAGGTATTTTTCAAAATTCCCCATCGATGCACTCGTATCCATCATGGCAAGGATGACAGCTCGGGATTCCGGCTTCACAACGTCATTCCACGTCTTGAAGCGCAGATCATCATTATAAATAGGTGTGATTTGCGGTTTCCCTTTGATGGCATTCCGTTTTAACGCGGTCAGGATCGTCCGTTTCTTATCAACGTTTCCCATGAGACCTTTTTTACGGACATCATTGAATTCGATTTTTTCGGTGTTAACTTCCGCTTCTTCTTTTTGTTTCAGATCAGGTAGTTCAAGCTCTTTGAATAAAGCTTCCTCGAGTTCCGCCATCGACACTTCTGCTTCATAATAGTCATTTCCCGGCGCATCACCTGCTTTTTTCCCATTGCCGGACCCCTTACCGCTGTTCGGGGCGCGTGCGATGACATCACCGACTTCGCTATCGCCGTCCCCCTGCCCAACATGTTTGGATTTATCATGGTTATAACGGATTTTGTACTCATCCAATGAACGGATCGGGATTTTGATGACATCCCGGCCGTTTGACATGATAATGTTTTCTTCACTGATTAAATCAGGTAAGTTTTGGTGGATCGCGTCCTTTACCTTATCCATGTGACGCTTCTGATCCTGATAACCTTTCCGGTGGAGGGACCAATCTTCCTGTGAGACAGTGAAACTTCTATCTTCTTCCTGCACATCTTCCCCTCCCTTATGCTTTTAATCAGTTTATGCGAGCTTAACCATACAAGTTATTAAAGGTTGAACAAAATAGACTCTATCCTAAAAGATTGTTGACTCAAAATCCATAAACTGCGACGTAAGTCAATAGTTGAGTGGAATGACACCGCTACGGAAATACACTTGGTGCTCGTCGTGTTGCAAGTGATTGCGGGAAGCAGCACTCCTCGCAACTCGCAGCTAACTCGGCGGATGTTTTGCTCGTCGCAGTTCATATCAACTACGCAATTTACGAAACGAGCTAAAAATAACAAGAGCCGATGATCATCAGTCTTGTTATTTTTATCGTTTATTTATCGGTTCAACAGACTCCCAACATAACGCAGCAGATCATTGGCGGATACTGAATTATAGCCATATTCATCAATGAGACGGGCGATCACTTCATTGATTTTCTTCAGCTGCGACTCATCCGGCGTCTGTGATGATGTCGTGATTTTGACGACATCCTTCAGGTCGGCAAACAGCTTTTTCTGAATCGCTTCACGCAAACGCTCATGGGAATTATAATCAAATCGCTTTCCTTTCCGGGCATAAGCGGAAATACGGATCAGAATTTCCTCTCTGAACGCTTTTTTCGCATTTTCCGAAATGCCGATCTGCTCTTCAATCGAGCGCATCAACTTTTCATCCGGGTTCATTTCTTCCCCAGTCAATGGATCGCGCAGTTTCGTTTTATTGCAGTAAGCTTCCACATTGTCGAGATAATTATCGAGCAATGTTTTAGCAGATTCTTCATACGAATAGACAAACGCTTTCTGGACTTCTTTTTTAGCAATTTCATCATACTCCCGCCGGGCAACAGCAATATAATTCAAATAACGTTCCTTGTCTTCCTCTGCAATCGACGGATGCTGCTCAAGTCCCTCCTTCAGGGAACGCAGCACATCGAGCGCATTGATCGAGGACACCTCTTTACGGATGATGGTTGAGGAGATCCGGTTGATAACGTAACGTGGATCAATGCCACGCATCCCTTCATCCGGATATTCCTTCTGCAGTTCGTCGACATCCACCTGATTATATCCTTCAACACTGTCACCATCATAAAGGCGCATTTTTTTGATCAGATCAACGCTTTGCTTTTTTGACTCCTCAAGCCGTGTTAAAATTGAAAAAATCGCCGCCACTCTCAGAGCATGTGGCGCAATATGCACATGAGCCATATCACTTTCATTGATCATTTTTTGATATATGCGTTCTTCTTCACTCACCTTCAGATTATACGGAATCGGCATAACGATAATCCGGGACTGCAGCGCCTCATTTTTCTGATTGGCAATGAATGACCGGTATTCCGCTTCGTTAGTATGCGCAACAATCAATTCATCCGCAGAGATTAAAGCAAACCTGCCTGCTTTAAAATTGCCTTCCTGTGTGAGGGACAGCAGGTGCCAGAGAAATTTTTCATCACACTTCAACATTTCCTGAAATTCCATCATGCCACGGTTAGCTTTGTTCAGTTCCCCATCAAACCGATAAGCGCGCGGGTCGGATTCGGACCCGAATTCCGCAATCGTGGAAAAGTCAATGCTCCCGGTCAAATCAGCAATATCCTGTGATTTCGGGTCGGACGGACTGAATGTGCCAATACCAGTCCGCTTATCCTCGGACAAAAAGATACGTTCCACCATTACATCTTCAATCCGCCCGTCATATTCCGTTTCCAGCCGCATCGCATTTAACGGCGACAGACTCCCCTCAATACGGATGCCATAGTCGTCATAAAAATCCTCCCGCAAATGCTTTGGAATCAGATGAAGCGGATCCTCGTGCATCGGGCAGCCTTTAATCGCATACACTGCACCCTCATCTGTCCGGGAGTATTGCTCCAGCCCGCGCTTCAGCATGGTCACAATCGTGGATTTTCCCCCGCTGACCGGGCCCATCAACAACAAAATCCGCTTCCGGACATCTAGCCGTTTGGCCGCCGGATGAAAGTATTCCTCCACCAGCTTTTCAATCGCATCCTCCAGCCCAAATATCTCTTCCCCGAAAAAATTGTACATTTTCCGGCCGTCTTTTTCGGTTAATCCGGAACTTTTTATCATATTGTAAACGCGTGAATGGGCTGTTTGCGCAACTTCCGGTCTTTCTTTTACAATTTCCAGGTACTCGGCAAAAGTCCCTTCCCACTTAAGGCGCTGTTCTTCCTCACGATGATCCTTCACTTTATTGAGTATATTCATGTTATTCCTCCATCCAGTGGCTGATTAATACAGCCTATGCATGGAGACTTTTTAAGATACCGACTGTTAAAAGAGCAGCTAAATGTTTTTTATTTGTCTGAGCGCAGTAAAAATGAACGATAATCCAGCTTTAAAACAGTTATTTAGCTTTAAGTCCAATTATGTACTATTTTTATTTTTAAACAGTACCCTCTATAAAGTTTGATAGTTAATAGGGTAAATTTTTCAATAAATTTAATGTGTAACTTTAACCCTGGTTACACACTTTATATGTTTCAAAAGCACCGCACAACACTGTTCCTATGCTTTTGTTTAGCTACTTACGTTACGTCAAATCAAAGTAAAACGAAGGCAAGTGGGAAAAAAGAGTTGTTTTTCTTCCACTTACCTTATTTTAACGACTAATTCTACCCTTCTTAGCATTCAATATACACTATATCTGAAATCGTGCCAAATATCTTTCCTTGCATAATAAGTCCCTCCAGCTTCAACTCCTACGGAAAATCCAGCCGCTTCGAAACTTGCTGAGGCTGATGCATCAATAGCTACTTCAATAGTAGCATTCCCATCAACTTCGACCTCGGTAGCGGGCCAGCTTCCAGAAGTAGAAATAGCACCAGACTGGGTGTTTTCTAATGTATGACCACCAGATGAAGTAGTCCACCAAGTATCTCGCACCTCATTAATTTGGCGGAAACTTCCCGTACTATAAATATAAAGCTTTGCATACAATGTACTTCTAAGCTCATTGCTCGGACCCTCAGCTTTTGTACTACTTACATTCTTAAGGCTGTAATCGGAAATACCATAATCCGCCAAAGGATTATTTTCGTTATTTTGTTTTTCTTCTTCCACTTTAAAGTCCTGAAGAAACTTTCCGGTATCCTTATCAAATACCTCAACTAAACCAACAGCATCACTAGTAGATTCTTTCACAGTTGTATATGGCAAAATAAAAGTACATAATTCGGCAGCCTAAAAGTACACAACTGCCGTTTATAAAAAAAGAGCCTTGCCAGTCATCCCTAAATCTAATAACCTCCTACATGTAAGTTCCAAAAACA
>NZ_SRHY01000031.1 GCF_004565465.1 Lentibacillus salicampi | reverse complement strand
TTTAATTGTCTTCCAGTAATTACCATTTATTTACTGGTCTAGTTTCCTATTGCCTTTTTTAAGCAAATCGCACCTTGATAACTAAATATTTATTTATTTTTCACTTGACATCTTACCGCAGGTCTTTATGTTTTAATCGAATATTTCTGAAATACAAAAATAAGTACCTTCTCAATTGACGAGGAAAAAGGCCAACGAGGGTTTTGGGCAAAATGGATCTTGAAGCTTGCGTGCGGGTTGTGTCTCTTGCAACACCTATTTATGTTAATAAACAAATGATTATTTATCAAATTGCAAATAGACTGATATGATACGATAAACACAGATATGACAACGTTATTCACAAATAACATGTTAAAACCAGACTTATTTGATAAAATACTCGATATATCGACAAAATCGGACATTGCCAGGTGAGTTTGATAAATCCACCTGTTCAATTAAAAAACCTCAGCAAATCAACATGAAATGACTATAAACGATCTATGCAGTTTCATCTTTCTCATAAAAAAAGCGCTTACCTTTTAAGAAAAACTGCCTCCAATTGAATGAAGACAGTTTTAAGATGAAGCAACTATAATCGGTCATGGTGGTTTTAGAATCTGTCAGCTGGTACTGACTGGCGATGACCAGCCGGTTTCAAACGTAATCGTCCGTTTCCTGCATTTATTCAGACGCTATCCCGCCGGTCGTTTTAATAATCTCAATTACCCGTTCACGTGCTTTTTCACTCTGGTACTTTTTCATATGATCAATCATAACCGGCGCCTGGTTTTTCAGCTTAAACAATTCCTGTACCAGAGTTTCCTCTGCCAAGGCTTCCTCTTCCATCACTCTGGCATAGTTTTTATTTTTAAATGAGTTGGCGTTGATGATCTGATCGCCCCTGCTTGCTGATTTTGACAGTGGAATCAGCAGCATTGGTTTTCGCAATGCCAAGAATTCGAAAATGGCGTTGGCGCCCGCACGTGACAGGACAAAATCAGTTGCTGCAAACAGATCCTTCAGCTCGTCATTGACATAATCAAACTGTGTATAACCATCCCGGTCAATGGACGGGTCAGTCTTCCCCTGACCGCAAATATGGGCGATTTGAAATTCGGATAAAAGCTGATCAAGACCGGCCCGTACTGTCTGGTTGATCTTTTCCGCTCCACCACTACCCCCCATAATGAGCAACACAGGCTTTTCTTTGGTAAATCCGCACATGTCCAGTCCTTTTTCCTTATTACCCTGGAAAAGCTCTTCCCTGATAACTGCCCCGACGTATTCACCTTTTTTTTCCGGGAGATATTCCATGGTCTCCGGAAAGGTTGCCAGCACCTTTTTAGCGAAAGGAATGGCAATCTTGTTGGCGAGGCCCGGGGTAAAATCAGATTCGTGGATGACTGCTGGCACGCCACGCAGTCTTGCCGCCATGACAACCGGTACGGAAACAAACCCGCCCTTGGAAAACACAACTGCCGGCTTCCGTTTTCCGATAATGCGCCACGCATCTATTGTCCCTTTCAGCACTTTGAACGGGTCTTTCACATTTTCCTTTGACAAATAACGTCTTAGTTTACCCGTAGAAATCGAATGATACGTGACACCATCCAGTGATTCGATTAGTCTCTGTTCAATGCCATTTTTGGAACCGATATAGTCAATTTCCCATCCTTCCCTCTGAAAAACAGGTATCAGTGCAATATTGACGATCACATGACCGGCAGTACCGCCTCCTGTAAATAAGATTCGTTTCGTACGCATAACAAAGCACTCCTTCTATCACAACACATGCGAAAAATCCGGACACACATCAAATTTCCCAAATATGTCCGCTACTCTGAGTTCATACAAGCAACGTGTATACCATGCTGATTATATTCATTACAGTATCATGAAATATCTTTTTCAACTACATTTTTACTTTAATTATAAGAAAAGCACAGGGTAACTTGTTCACCCCTGAAAAGCTAAAGCAAAATTTATAGTGGCAGATTTTGCCACGTAAAAATAGTTGCTTAAGACCTCGAGAGGGCAGGCGCTGGAACTAGCTATTGCTGACAAAGAGCTTCATATAGCCAAAAATTTCTTATCTTAAAATGAAAGCAGGCACAAATCCCCTATGGATGAGCGCCTGCTTTTGTTCATTGCTTTCTTTTCAAGGATCTGGGCCTTTGAAAAAAGGTTTAAAGTGCGTGTTCAAAAAGGAGGATAAAAAGGACCGTCATCGGCTAAATTCGCGACGTCAATCGCCAACGCCTGCACTAGCACGTCAATCGCGTCGAAGTTCGAGGCGACGCAGTTTTGAGCGCGGGCTTCTCGCGTGTTGTGGTGAGTTCTGCGCTGGCGATTGACGTGGGCGGTTTTAGCAGAACTTCTCCTATGCCTTTTTGATACATGAGCATAAGGAATGCTTCAATGAATCCGCATCGCACGCAGGAAAAGTGGTTTTCTTTTCCAAGGAGCGGAGAAACAAGCCAACGAAGAAATTCGATGTGTCGTTTTTACCGGACTTTTTGAACAACCTCTTAAAGAAACAGTCCTGCAATCGTGGCGGACAGAATCGAAGCCAGCGTTGCGCCAATAAGCAGTTTCATACCAAAGCCGGAAACTTGTACAGCTTTTTTGCTGTCAATTCCCTGTACAGTTCCTGCAATGATGCCAATCGACGAAAAGTTGGCAAAGCTGGTCAGGAACACCGTGACGATTCCAATTGTTTTTTCGGACATGTATCCAAGTTTTTGTTCAAATTCCAGCATCGCGACAAATTCATTGGTAACAATTTTCGTTCCCATGACACCACCGGCTTCAATTACTTCACCTGGTGAAATGCCCATTAGAATACCAACTGGTGCTATGATATACCCGAGAATCTCCTGCAGCGTGACACCGGCAAATATAAATTGAATCAACCAATTAACCAATTCAAGTGCAGCAATGAATGCAATCAGCATTGCCGCAACAATTAAAGCAATTTTACCGCCGTCCAGTGCCCCATTACTCATGGCTTCAAAAATACTTTTGTCCTGCGAAACTTCTTTCACATCAACTCTGTCTTCCTCTTTTGGCACATTGACCGGTGCAATCATAGACGCGAGAATGATCGCACTGAACATGTTGAGCGGCAATGCCGCTAGTACATATTCAGGCGGCAGAATTTGCAGATAGGAACCAACAATGGACGCCGATACTGACCCCATCGCCGATGCACTGACAATATACAGCCGGTTATTATCCAAATGATGGAATTGCGTTTTAATGGCCAATAAGGCTTCGGACTGTCCAAAGAAGATACTATTGACCGCATTAAACGACTCTACTTTAGGCAGCCCGGTTATTTTTGATAATAACCCGCCCAAGTATTTAATAATCGGTGGCAGAATCCGCAAATATGTCAGAACAGAAAGAAGTGTCGAGAAAAAGATAATTAAAAGCAAAACATTAAAGAAGAATACACTTCCACCTTCTGCTACCTGAATACCGCCAACAACAAAATTAACACCCTCTGTACCGAATTCAATCAATTTGTTAAACGCGGCTGAGATGCCCTCGATAATGGTGCGGCCTATCTCTGTATTAAACATGAACCAGGTAATGACAAGTTGTGCGAGCAGCATGACACCAATGCCCCTGTAATTAATATGTTTCTTGTCATTGGACATTAAATAAGCCAGTCCTAATACAATCATGATTGCTAAAATACCAAACAAAATATCCACTGATGTGCCTCCCTTTGAAGTTAAACCGAGTTCAAGACTCTGAAATGGCTTACAACAACGCCTTTTCCTTAAGTGATTGTAACAGGTTGTCAGACGTCTGGCAAGGTAGAATTTTTCTATATGATATTGTTAGTCATTCCCTGTAAGCATGAATTTTAACATCACAAAAAAATTCGAGTTTGCCGTGTCATTTTCACCAGACTTTTGAATAACCTCTAAAAATGTCTTTTTCGGGAGAAGCTTTACCATACTATGCAATATAATTCCCGAATTTCAGCCATTTAAAAGCCCCCGCAATGACTTCTCATCAATGCGGGGGCGTATTCAACTCAATCAGCCTTCCAACAATAAATCATACGGGTCTTCCAGCAATTCTTTTATACGCACAAGGAATTGGACAGCTTCCTTGCCATCAACAATCCGGTGGTCGTATGATACAGCAAGGTACATCATCGGACGCACTTCAATCGAATCATCCGGCATAACCATAGGACGCTTTTGAATGTTATGCATTCCAAGTATTCCAACTTGCGGAGCGTTCAAAATAGGCGTTGACATCATCGATCCGAATGTGCCACCGTTTGTAATCGTGAAGGTTCCGCCTTGCAAATCCTGCAACGCTAGTTCTTTGTTGACTGCCTTTTGACTGACATTACGGATTTCCCGTTCAACCCCGGCAAAATCCAGCTTGTCTGCGTCACGAACGACCGGTACGACCAGTCCTTCTTCCGTGGATACCGCAATACCAATGTCATAGAATTTTTTCAGCACAAGTTCTTTTCCCTGTATTTCTGCATTCAACAGCGGAAAATCTTTTAATGCACCGATCACAGCTTTGGTAAAGAACGACATAAAGCCTAACTTAATATCGTGCTTTTGCATAAAGCTTTCTTTCCGTTCACTCCGGAGTTTCATGATCGCCGACATATCGACTTCGTTAAATGTTGTCAGCATAGCTGCTTCCTGCTGAACATCCACAAGATGGTTGGCAATCGTCTGACGGCGGCGTGACATTTTCACACGTTCAACCGGCTTATCAAATTCTGTTTTCTCCGATTGTTCCGGTGCTTCTTTTTTAGACGGTTTCGATTCCTTCTGTTCGCTTCCGCCTTTCGCAGTGGAATCAACATCTTCCGGGCGGATACGGCCTAATGGATCACGTGACTGGACATCACTCAAGTCAATGCCGAGTTCACGGGCGCGCTTACGGGCTGCAGGAGATGCAACGACATCTTGGCTGGTGTCGGAAGAAGCATCTTTCTGTTCCTCCTGTTGACCTTCCTTGGCCTCTTCTTTTGATGATTCTGCCGTTTTATTCTCTTTAGCACCATCATCAGCGGCTTCAGCCGTTTCCTCTTTGGTTTCTTCACTGGCATTGCTTTCGCCAGCCTCAGCATTTTCGTCCAATTTTGCAATGACGTCTCCAACTTCAACATCATCGCCTTCTTCGGCTGTGATTTCAGTTATAACACCTGCGTAATCCGTGTTCACTTCAACGTTGACTTTGTCTGTTTCCAGTTCAACTACCGCATCGCCCTTTTCAACTTTGTCACCTTTTTTGACGAGCCATTCAGAAATCGTTCCCTCAGTAATCGACTCTGCCAATTCCGGAATTTTAATTTCGCTCACTGGAATCTCCTCCTTCTGACGGATTAATTGCTTGTTTAATAATTTGCTGCTTTTCTTTTTTGTCCACATTAGGCTCCCCTACAGCTGGTGATGCACGATGTGGACGGCCGATATAGCGCAGTGTCTGATCGTCTGTTAATAACGCCCGCAGGTAATCATCAACGAAGTCCCAGCTACCCATGTTCTGCGGTTCTTCCTGTACCCAGACGATTTCTTTTAAGTTCGGCAGTTCTTTTAATTCTTTTTCCAGCTGCTTTTTCGGGAACGGATAAATCTGTTCCAGTCTGAGCGCGCGCAGCCAGTCAAACGTTTCGTCCGAATCAACAATGGCCTCTTCAATATCCACCATGACTTTACCACTGCCGATTAACAGTCTTGTTGCATTTTTCTTGCTCACTTTCAGATTAGGCTGCTGTCTTACGGGTTCGAATTTGCCCTCTGAAAATTCTTCCGGGCTGGAAGCGACCCGCTGATTACGCAGAAGGCTCTTCGGCGACATCAAAACGAGCGGACGTGCCTCTTCTTTTCCGCGCATCGCTGCCTGCCGGCGAAGCAAATGGAAATATTGCGCGGACGACGTGATATTGGCCACAATCCAATTGTTCTCCGCTGCCAATTGCAAGTAGCGTTCCAGACGTGCGCTGGAGTGTTCAGGGCCCTGTCCTTCATAACCGTGCGGCAACAACATCACCATATTTGATTTATCGCCCCACTTGGCACGAGCAGCTGCAATGAATTGGTCAAAAATCACCTGAGCAGCATTGGCAAAGTCACCAAATTGTGCCTCCCAGATAACCAGTGTATTCGGTGCCTGCACACTATAGCCATATTCAAACCCCAGAACGCCAGCTTCTGACAGCGGACTGTTACGAATATCAAACGATACATCCACGCCTTCAAGACCGTGCATCGGGCAATAGGTTTCCCCTGTTTCGGCATCGTGAAGAACCAAATGACGATGTGCAAACGTCCCGCGCTCTGTATCCTGGCCTGTTATACGAATGGGGATTCCATCATTAAGAATAGATGCATAAGTCAATGCTTCACCTGCACCCCAGTCCGCCTTATTCCCTTCTTCCAGCACATCATCACGTCTGCTCAGGATCCGTTTCAATTTACGGAAAACCGTAAATCCGTCCGGACGTGATTGCAAATCGCCGTTCAGTTTTTTCAGGGTTTCCAGCGGTACAGCTGTATCAAACTGGTCGAGCCCGTTTGTTAAGGCTTTTGGCATCCGTTTAGCTTCCGCCTCACCTGAATCATTTTCCTTCATATTTTCATAAATTTCCCGCAGGTTGGATTCGGTCCGCTCTTTTAAATGATCCAATTCATCCTGTTCAACAACACCTTCTTTTTGCAGCTTTTCAGCAAAAACATGTGCTGTCGTTGCGTGGTTATCAATATCCTGATACAAGTAAGGCTGTGTCGCCCGTGGTTCATCCATTTCATTATGACCATAACGGCGATAGCCTACGAGATCAATCAGAAAATCTTTATGGAATGTTTGACGATACTCATATGCCATTTTCATGGCAACCACACATGCAATCGGATCATCAGCATTCACATGAACAATAGGAATCTCAAACCCTTTTGCCAAGTCACTGGCATAACGTGTTGAACGACCATCGTTCTGGTTTGTTGTATAACCGAGCAGATTATTCGCAATAATATGCAGTGTTCCACCTGTCTGATAGCCCGGCAACCCTTTGAAGTTCAGCGTTTCAGCAACAACACCTTCCCCGATGAATGCCGCATCACCATGAATTAATACAGGTAATGCTTTGCTGAAATCCTGCTCAGGGTAGCCTTTTTGAAAACGGTTATCCTGGCCTGCACGTGCAAATCCTTCCGCAACCGGGTTCACAAATTCCAAGTGTGATGGGTTATTGGCAAGTGTTATCCGTGTTGCCGTTCCGTCCTCTTCTTTGACATCTTTCGTTGCGCCAAAGTGATATTTGACATCCCCTGTCCAGCCGGAGTTAATACCGGTTGAGCCTTCAGAAGGGATTAATTCCTTGTCAGGAGAATGGTGAAACTCGGAAAATATATTGTCAAATGGCTTACCAAGAACGTGTGCCAATACACTGAGACGGCCGCGGTGTGCCATCCCCATCATAATGTGCTCAATCTTGTCCTCGATTGAATTTTTTACAACGCGATCAAGCATCGGAATCATCGACTCCAATCCTTCAATGGAGAAACGCTTTTGTCCGACGAAAGTTTTTTGCAGAAATTCTTCAAACCCTTCTACCTGAGCCAACCGTTCAAGCAGGCTTTTTTTATTTTCATCTGAACCTGCCGCATTATATTTGCCTGACTCGATATAATCCAGCAGCCATTCGCGTTCATCATCATCGTTCACATGGTCATATTCAAACGTAATCGTCCCGGAATACAATTTTTTCAGCTCCCGGATCACTTCAAAGCCATCTCCCACTTTATCCGGAGACTGCTCCCATAATAAGGAAGCCGGGATATTCCGTAAATCTGCCTCAGATAATCCGTACGTCTCAGGGTCAACCAGATTTGTTTTACGATTGACATGCCCCACCGGATAAATGTCTGCCTCAAGGTGTCCAAAACGACGAATAGCCTCAACAAGTCTCATTGCTGAGGTTAACTTTTTAATATCGCCACCAGACGACACGGGTTCAGTTGTCCGGCTTGTGCCTTGTGAAGATTCACTCCAATCAGGGGCGCCATGCTTATCAAAAAGCTCAATTAAAGATGGATCAACTGCATCACGGTTTTCCTTGTATAACTCGTATTGTTCCTCAATATAGCCCATATTCGGCCCATGAAATCTGCCCCAGAATCCTTCATGGGTTTCTTCATTCTGTGCCACGTCTTATACCCCCATTAGAAGTTAACTTTATCCCGTTTCAAAACGGCTTTTGAACTCTGTTGCCATTATAGAACTTTAGCGTTCGACTCTTCAACTAATATACCCTATTTAAGCAAACGAAACAATAAAGGAACCAGGTGTTTTAAAAATAAAATAATTCAATCTTCCAACCGGGGAGAACAACATTTCAAAATAAGCGCTCACGGTTCACATCAGAGGAATTATTCGATATAATAAGGGCATGATATAAACAAAACGTGTTGTACATAGGTTAGACAAGGAGGCAATATCATGAAACTGGCACTGATTTTAGCTGTTGCTGTAACATTTGTGGTTTCCTGCTTTACTGCGGGTTATGATGCGAAACCTGGCGTACCGAAGCGGGATCAATAAGAAGTTCACGAATCAAAAGCACCGGCAGTTCAGCCGATGCTTTTTTCATAGAGACCGTTTATGCCATTCCTGGGAATCCTTGCTGTCTTAATGCTTCATAAACAATAATGGCTGCTGTGTTCGCCAAATTCAGCGAACGGACTTTGTCACCCATATGAACCCTCAGACATTGATCTTCTTTCCCTTTTAAAAAGTCATCCGGAAATCCGCTGCCTTCCCTGCCGAACACAAAAAATAAATCCTGATCCGTATCGGTAAAATCATAGTCGGTGTAATAATTTGATCCGACATTTTCGATATAGTAATACGCCCCTTCCGGATGATCCTGATATAACTCTTCTATGTCCTCATATTCACGGACATCCACATAGGGCCAATAATCCAGTCCTGCCCGGCGAACCATTTTATCATCGGTGGAAAATCCAAGTGGATGAATCAGATGCAAGGTTGCGTTTGTTGCCAGACACGTTCTGGCAATATTTCCTGTGTTGGCCGGAATTTCCGGCTGGTATAGTACGACATGCAGGCTCACGTTCCATTCTCCTCTTCCAAATATACATTACAACTCCAACATTATACCACTTAACCATCAATCCGGAAAAACTTATACTGAATGTCAGGTGTCCAGGCAGTGGAATCCTCGTAGGACCAGTACCGGTTGCGGCTGTTATCTGTATGGGCATTAACCAGCGGCATTCCATTGGCATCTTTGGCAACGACAATCGTATTGTGATTCCAGTTGCCGTCCCCCTCAAAATCATAGCAGATAATGTCACCGGGGATCAGGTCACGGGCCGATTCCATCACCGTCCCTTTTAACCCTGACGTTGATCCGCTTAGATACCAGCGCATTGAATGGGCCACCGCCCAGCTGAAGCTCCAGTTATCATCCTGATACCACCAGCCGCTCCCCCGGTCAGGCGCCCCCCGCATCGGCGCCCCGCCAGCACGCAGGCACTGTGAAACATAATTGGTGCAGTCCACGTTAAATTGCCGGTACGCCGGGTTATAACTATTCCACCACCGCTCCGCATACTGGACAGCGGCCCTTCTATCATAAGAAAACCGCTCACCTGCAGAGTCTCTTAGCGATTCCGGCTCCATCACCGGGATCTTTTCATCCGGAAGCTGTTTTTCTGCCAGCCGGTGTTCCATGACGCGCCCATTTTCCCGCCGCAATTCAAACGGCATAACCAGTTCTTCCCGGAAAAATTGATCCTGCTGCTTGACCAAAAAGGATAAATGCATAAGGTACCGGAAGATCGATTGGCCGGAATACCGAAGTTCCTCAAATACATGCCCTTTTCCGCTGATCCGGACAATCTCCGCCTCACGCTCACGATTTAGGCGCTTCTTCCGTTCCCACCAATTATCCTCCTGCCGGTCAGATTGAAAAAAATCAAGCCAGCTTTCCTGTAATGTTTCCATAAAAAATCCCCTCCATCAATAGTATATGGAGAGAATGATTGTCCAAATCCTGGTCACTGAAAACAGATCCGGTGAAAATGGACCGTAATCCCCAAAAGCGAGGGATATATTAAGAGAAAATATAATGTTTTTAATCCCATATAATGAAGATGAAGTTACTTAGAATCTAAGATTGCTAATCTCAATTGGAAAATACCATCCCTTCATAAATCACCACCAATACCCTAATTATCTTGCCTTGATCCCCTACTTTGCTATCCCTTTTTTAAAACTACTCCAAGAAAGAATGCAAAAGGACCAAACGCAATAGAACTAAATATATAAAGCAAAAATGCAGATATCCAATTTATTGTTAACAGTAATATTTTTTACTATCCTTCTTCTTAATATCTTCTTCTACTGTAAAAAGCCTCTATATCAGTCTAATTCAAATTATTAAAATATTTACAATTTGTAATATTTTTGTTATATTAGAATATGCAAGTATTCCCATCATAAACTAGGAGGGTAGAAAAAGTCATTACTTTGTGAAAGCATTGTTTTCAGGGAAACTTATATGTTACAAAATGGAGGGATTTAAATGTCAAAACGTTGTATTTTGACTATCACTGCAAGTTTTGTATTAACCCTGTTTGTTTATGGATCACCCGTTTTTGCCGAGACAACTGATGAGGGAGTAATTTATCAATCTAGTGAAATTAAAGACGTTGAAAAGCTATTTGAAAGAGCGAAACATAATATTTCAGATATCCCAAAACAAGAATTGCCGCAAATGGTTGAACAAAAAGGTATTTTAAAAGGAGATAAAACTTCAAAAGAAATAAATAGTCAGTCTACAACTCAATTATTAAAAAAGGAAATAAAACCAAATGATGCACAAATACAGTCTTTTGCAACTACTAGTTTCAACATTGTAACAGGGAAGGACTTAGATGTCACTAGTCGTTCTGGTCGAAAATATGGAGAAGACTTTGATTCAAGTTATGGCGTAAGAGCCTATAGCACACTGTATTATGACGAGGTTACTGATTCAAATGGAAAAGTACATTATGATTTAACAAGAGTTTCAGGAGGATGGGATGTGAATGATCCCACATTCAATTTATCTAATCAGTCTGTTAATTACGGTGCAGAAGGATGGAGTTCATATGCAAATGGATATGTACGAGATCAAAACTCAACAAGATATCTAAGTGGTTTTAGTTATACGTACTATACTCCCTCTTCATGGTACCCAATTACCTTTGATACTAGCTGGTATATATTTGGAATGAATAGCTATACAGATATTTCAAAATCTGGAGATACTTGGGAGTTACATCTGCAAAATCAATATTAGGTAAAATATAAAAGTGGCAAAACTTCAGTTTCATAAAAAGTGTTTTGCCACTTCTTGAAAACCGTTAGAATATTTTTAAGTATATAGTGGGGGGAATGGAAGTATGAAAAAGGTAACACTTTTTATTTTTGTGTTGGCTTCAATTATGATCTTTGCTTCTTGTAGCGAAGATCCAATAGATGATTACGCACGTTATTACACTGAATTAATACCTGATCAGGAAGGGCAATATCTATTATTCTCTGTTGAAGATGATATAACTTCAGAACAATTAGAAGAACAAAACATCGGTATTTCAAATATTATCTATGAATCATCATCGGATCTAGTTAATAATGAATATCCAAAATTAAATATTGAAAAATCTCCTGCATATATTCTGTTTGACACAAATGGTATGGTATATAAGACGTATGACTACGAAAAACTGCTTGAATATTTAAAAGAAAATCCTCAAGACCAGGTTAATTAATCTTCTTCCCCCTTTAACCCGGACGTCGAGCCGCTTAAATACCAGCGCATTGAATGGGCCACCGCCCAGCTGTAGCTCCAATTATCCTCCTGGTACCACCAGCCGCTCCCCCGGTCAGGCGCTCCGCCGGCACGCATACACTGTGAGACATAATTGGTACAATCCACATCAAACTGCCGCTACGCCGGATTATAACTGTTTCACCACCGCTCCGCATATTGAACAGCTGCACGCCTGTCATAAGAAAACCGCTCACCTGCCGAATCTCTTAGCGATTCCGATTCGATCACCGGATTCTCTTCATCCGGAAGCGGCCTCTCCTCCCTCCGATGTTCCATGACTTCCCCATTTTCCCGTCTTAATTGAAACGGCACGACCTGCTCTTCCCGAAAAAATTGATCCTGCTGCTTGACCAAAAATGATAAATGCATGAGGTACCGGCTGATCGATTGACCGGAATACCGGAGTTCTTCAAATACATGCCCTTCCCCGTTGACCCGGACAATGTCAGCCTCACGCTCCCGGTATAAATCCTTCTTCCGTTTCCACCAATTATCCTCCTGCCGTTCAGATTGGAAAAAATCAAGCCAGCTTTTTTTTAATGTTTCCATAAAAAATCCCCTCCATTAATAGTATATGGAGAGAATGATTGTCCAAATCCTGGCCATTTGAAACAAAAAAAGTGAATGACGCTGTTTCATTATAACGTTTACTGGTATGGTCTTATGGGAACGTTAGTATTGATAACAAATGAAATTTTTTGAATAGAGGACGTGTAATAAATGTCAAATCAAAATTTCACGAGAAAATATTTTGTGATGGGAAGCCAGGATGTGCCAGCGGATAAAGATGCAGAAAACATACTACAAGAAGCTATTCAGGCAGGTATTACGGCTTTTGAATTCCGTGAACTGGGAGAGGACCAGCTTTTTGGAACAGACAAAATCAATTTTGGTACCAAATTGCGTAAAATCTGTAAACAGTATGATATCCCTTTTATCGTTAATGATGACATTGAAATGATGAAGTTGCTGAATGCGGACGGAATTCGTTTGAATCAGGAATATGAAGGATTTGAACAATTAAGAGAACAATATCCCAATAAATTAATCGGCTTGACGATGTCATCGGCAGAACAGGAGGATGGCGGTCAGCTGGTGTTAGTGGATTTTGTGGCTGTCGGTCCCTTATTTGAAGATTTGCCTCATATTGAAAAGAAAGCGCCAATCGGGCTGGACCTCATCAAACAAATCAGCGCCACGTATCCGACGCTTCAGGTAGTTGGGTTTGGCGGGATTGATACGACAAACGCCAATGATGTCATCGACACAGGTGCCAGCGGGGTTGCTATTATATCCGCCATCACAGAAGCGAACGGATCGATTGGGGATGCCGTTAAGAAGTTATAACTGAACGTACACCCTGTATTAAGAAAAACGCAAGCGCCCGTTTAGCAACGTACAAACTGGAGCACTTCGCAATGAGATAAAGGAAACACGGTGAGCTGGAAGCGAACCGATGTTGACTTATCGTAGTGGAGGAGTGTGAAGTTTGATAGTTGCTGGGCGCTGGCCGGCTAAGTTCGGCACGTCCTGTGCCAACGCCGGCACTAGTACGTCCTGTACGTCGAAGCTGGACATGGCTATTGCTGACAAAGAGCTTCATATAGCCGGAAATTTATACTTTCTTATCTTTTGAAACAAACATCAATGTCTAAAATCAGGCGTCCTTTACGGGCGCCTTTTGCTTGCTCATCATGTACACTGTGGGACACTCAAGAATTACGGAATTTTATGATTGATTAACATCAATCAATTCGAGGTTAAGCTGCCATGATATACCAAACTGATCATTGACCCAGCCGAACTTCTTACTAAAACCATAGTCACCAAGAGGCATCAAAGCCTCTCCATCTGCAAGAAGACTGTCATAAAGATGGTTCAGCTCCTCTTCCGAATCACACGTCACAAAAATTGAGAAGGATGGTGTAAAAGAGAAATTATGAACGGGTAAGCTATCAATGCACATAAATTCTTGTCCCTTTAATGAAAAGGACGCCATCATCACGGTCCCCTCTTCTCCATTTTCATCATCCGCACCATAACGGACAATATTCGTAATAGCTGAATCCTCGATAAGTGACGTGTAATAATTCATGGCTTCTTCAGCCTTTCCACCCTGAAACATTAAAAATGGTGTAACCTTTTCCATTATAACTCGGCTCCTTCTATGTGATTTTTACTCACTGAATACTATTTCTTTATAGACCGCTTCTGGTACAGTGCTAAACATATTAATTGTTGTGGTATAAAAAAAGGCCATTAAAAGAGGACGGGGCATAACCCTCAGAAGTCCCGTTCAAGAGAAAATAACGCTCATTACGATTTCAAAGTCCGGAAAAAGATCTGAAGAAAAGATATCCTCTTCCTTGTAAATATATGGTGTTCCAAACATACCGTTTTCTCCAAGGATATATTGCTCCATAATTTTCTCATTAGGGTAAATGAGCAGGTACTCTTTCACACCATATTTTTGATACTGGTTCAATTTCTCAATGCGGTCTCTTTGCCAAGTGGAAGGAGACAGAACCTCCACTATGAGATCCGGGGCGCCCTTACACCCTCTGCTATCTAATTTTCTTTCGTCGCAAATCACGCTAATATCAGGCTGTACAACATGATATTCCTGTTCATCATCTGCGGCTGATAATCTAACATCAAAAGGAGCAACATATCCTTCGCATGGCCGCTCTTTTAAAATTGGGTATAGTTCCCCCGTAAGTTGGGTTACAATACGTTGGTGTTGTCTCGAAGGTGCTGCTTGCACATAGGGAATACCGTCAATGATTTCATAACGTGGTTCATCAGACCAAGTGAGATAATCAGCATAGGTTACTCTCTTGGAATGCGGTTGATTTATGCTCACAATAGACACCTCCTAGGTTATTCTTATTGTAACACCTTTAAACCAATTCGCTTAACACCATATGGCTCTTTCCATATATTCAGGTTTTCTTGTGTGAAGACACGCACCTAAGCTATTCATAGTTTTTTTTCAAGTATAATTTTGGGTTCACACTGTTGATCCGTTTCTATACCAACCACATTAAAGCCACATCTTATATTCAAAATAAGCATATTTCGCCATTTATTCTTTGTTTTAGTTTGAACGGTCTTATAACCCTTGCTTTTCAGGTGAGAATGCTGTTCATTCATCAGTTTGGATGCAATGCCTTGGTGCCTATGAATTTTATTGACCCCGCCCAACCAACTATAAAATATGTCCGGTTTCATCTCATAACCGATTTTATAACCCACAACCTCTTCCTTTTCTATTCCCACTGAAAAGAGAATTTTGTGCTTGTGTTTCGCCTTCTCAATTAATGTGGCAGAGTCCTCGAAAATCTCTTCATGTAACCTTAAAATTTGGGCCATTAACTGTTGTTCGGGAAATCCAGTCTCAAAATGTACACACTCCAAAAACAATCCCACCCCTATATGTATAATATACGTTTACCAGGACCGTTTACTGTTTATCTCCATTTTTTCCTTAAATGCCTGTGTAAGATTTATACCTTGTCGATTTGCAATTTCGACAGCATTCCATATGACATCAAATATTTCATGACTAAGTGCTTTTTTTATTTCCAGCTGCTTATCATCCTCTGCAAACCTTAAATTTAACAATTCCTCACTCATTTCGCCGACTTCACTCATAAAGAATAAATAACGTTCTTCATCGGAAACATTAGAAAACCCTTTTTCCTCGCAAAACGCTTTAACATACTGTTGAAAATCATCCAGGTTCATAAACTATCTCCTTTCACCGGGCTTCATGTGACAGCAGGTATTCTTTTTTATCTAAGCCGCCACCGTAACCGACCATTTTGCCATCCGTTCCAATAACCCGGTGACAAGGCACTACGATCGAAAACGGGTTCTTGTTGACAGCACCGCCAACTGCACGGACGGCTTTCGGATTATGAATGGCCTGTGCAATATCTTTATAGGTTTTCGTATCACCGTATGGAATGTCATTCAAGGCATGCCAGACTTTTTGCTGAAAAGGAGTGCCATAAAATGTGACATCGAATGTAAAGTCCCGTCGTTTTCCCTGAAAATATTCACGCAGTTCGGTTGCAGCATGGTCGACTTTTTCAGGCTTTTGAATGAATACTGGCTTGTCAAAATAACGGCTGCTCCATTTTTGCAGTTTCGCTTCAACATCAGCAAACGATCCAAAATCTATTCTGAGAACTTTTTCACCATCACTGACAATCGTGAGTGTACCAATCTGAAAGTTCATTTCACCGTAGTACATCTCCATCATTAACGCCTCTTTTCAAGTAGTTTTTAATCAGGTGCAAAAAACCTTTTTATAAACTTTCATGTCCTGTTCTCTCATAGTTGAGATAAACTGCAATGTATTTAAAATTTTCAGAAATCGGTTTATGCCACCCTGATTACCGCTAAGTGCTTAGAAACTCTCCGGCAATATACTTCGCTTTCCATGGGCACGGCCTCAGCCTCCTCGGAAAGCAAAGAGCGCTTTCCTGCGGGGTCTTCGGACACGTGCTGTTCCCATAGGAGTCTACGTATATTGCCTCCGATGGCGAAAGGAATTCTGAATACAAGTGGCTCCAAACCCATGGAAAGCGAGTATTTTTCCTGTGCGACGAATTAACACTTATCCCTTATTTCGGGAACTGTCTTTCGCTCCAATCAACGCCATGTTAGCGAAGGAAATACACGGAGACTCCTGCGGGAAAACGAAGACGATGAGACCCCGCAGTGAGCGGTTTTCTCACGAGGAGACTCATCGCGAGCCCTAAGGTTCGCGGAGTGTATTTCCGTAGCAGCAGTCCAACCACCATCTCAGTCTACGTCGCAGTTTATAGATTTTGTGTAAAAGCAATAATCGTTTAGAGAACAGCCTTTGTGAACCTCTCCACCCCTAAATCAATGATTTTGATGGAGCTTCCCTATTCACGGACGATGGCTTTGTTCTAACGAACCGAGTTTTACATCATCTCCCAGGGCTTTGTTTTATACTGTTCGGACAGGACCTTGCCCTACAGGTTGGAACAATCTATTTATGCGGTTGGACACAGACCCAGAAAAGCCAGTCCAGCTTTTTCAATATTGATGGCAGCATTATGGTCGCGGTCAAGAATGGCCCCGCATGACTTGCATACATGTGTGCGAACAGACAGAGATTTCTTGACACGCTCATCACATCCGGAACAGTCCTGACTGGTATAGTGCGGTTTAATGCTTACGAGTTTTCCACCATTATTGTTACATTTGTATGCGAGCATATTACCAAAAGCACCCCAGCCAGCGTCATGAATCGACTTTGCCAAATGACGGTTTTTCACCATGTTTCGGATCATCAGGTCTTCTACAAAAACAAATTGATAAGTCTTCGAAAGACGAAAACTCAGCTTATGGAGAAAGTCACGGCGCTGGTTTGCAATTTTTATGTGCAACTGCTGCACTTTTTGAAGTTGTTTCTTCCAGTTGTTTGAGCCTTTTTTCATGCGGGAAAGTTTCTTTTGCGCTCGCTGCAGTTTCTTTTCTTCTTTCAAGAGGAACTTTGGGTTTTCGACTGTCGTCCCATCGGATAAGACGGCAAACTTTTGAATACCCACATCAATGCCTGTTGATTGAACAGGAAACTCAACCGTTTCGTTTACGTGTCTTTCAACACTGAATATCGCAAACCAGCGGTGACCCTGACGTTTGATAGTGACTTGTTTCACTTTCCCTTCCAATGGACGATGAAAATTTACATACACTGTCCCGAGCTTTGAAATAAGAAGATGATTGTTCTCGTCTAGCGAAGCAGCATGACGCACAGCACTTACTTTGACTTCACCGGTTTTCTTTTTTACATGTCGCTTTTCGACCCCAAATTGTGTGAATGTCAGTGAATTATAATCTTTATATTTCTTGATTTTCGGATAACGTGCACGCCCTTCGAAAAAGTTCTTGTACGCTCGTTCCAGACGAAAAAATACCTCCTGCAAAGGTTGCGACGGTACCGTTTTAAGAAGTGGAATCTTTTGTTTATCTGCTTTTTGCTGTTTTTGTAATTGTGTTCGGGACAGCCCTGTCTTGTTCTTTTGGTAAAAACGCTGTTTATCCAAAAGGGCGGAATTATACTGCTGGCGACAAATGGATAGCCAGCTATCCAATGTCTGAATCTGTTCTTTGTTTGGAAACACTTCATATTTATAATTCATGCGCACCAGCATTTGTTGTCACCGTCCGAACGTTAGCTTTATCATCACTATATCAAACAAGTGTTCCCTTGTCAAGAATCTTTAGTTTTTTTATAACCATAAAGCACCGATTCATCCCCCACTAAATCACAGATTTTGAAGGAGACTTCTCGGCAAATTTGTTAAACGCAAGTCCTTTTTCCATTTCGGCCATGACTTGTTCATCGCTTTCCTTTTCCGTTGCCGCTTCAATTGCTGCAAATGCTTCATCTGTACCGATTTTCCCAAGCGACCATGCTGCTGTACCACGGATGACCGGCCGCGGGTCATTATTCATAACGGCAATCATGTCATCGACAGCTGTCTCATCCTTGTAATGAGCAAGCGCGATTAGAGCATTGCGTTGCAACGGTTTTTTGCCACGCCATGAACCGGCAATATGTCCAAAAGTATTCTTAAATTCCCGATTGGAAATCCGGAGCAACGGCTTCAATTTTGGCTTGGCCACATCCGGTTCTGGTTCAAACTCGGGATGATGATGAACATCAATTTTCTTATTATAGGGACAGACGACCTGACATGTATCAAATCCGTAGATGAAATTCCCGATTTTCGAGCGGTCTTCATCAGGCATAAACCCTTTCGTCTGTGTTAAGAATGCCAGACAGCGCTGGGCGTTAAGCTGTCCGCCCTGCACAAGCGCTCCGGTCGGACAGGCATCCAGGCATTTCGTACACGAGCCGCAACCATCCTCAAGCGGGGTATCCGGAATAAATGGGAGATTCGTGATCAGTTCACCCAGATAGACATACGAACCGAATTCCGGTGTGATCATCGCGGTATTTTTGCCGCTGAACCCGATCCCGGCCCGCTCGGCAACAGCCCGATCAGACAATTCACCCGTATCAACCATCACTTTCATCGACGCTTCAGGTACTTTTTCCTTGATAAAGGCTGACAATTTCCCGAGTTTTTCCCTTAAGACTTCATGGTAATCCACACCCCACGAAGCACGGCAAAACACGCCGCGTCGCTCTTCTTTCGTGCTTTTCGGACCATCCTTTATACGGGATGGATACGCCAGCGCAATGGAAATGATTGATTGAGCTTCTGGCAGCAGCCGCTCAGGTTCTGTCCGTTCCTCAATCGACCCTTTTTCAAAACCCGACTGGTAGCCAAGTTCCTGTTGGCGCTTCAATCGATCTTTCAATCCTGCAAATACGTCTGCAGAAGCAAACCCGATTTTGTCGATGCCGATTTCCCGGCTGTATGCCACGATATCTTTCTTGAGTTGTTCTGTCTTCATTCGAGCTGCCTCCCTTTCTGTCAGATTACTTCTGATTAACCCTTGCTGTGCGCATTCTGTTCAGGACAGCGGCAATTTCATACCGTCTTGGACGGGCAATATCGCCAGGGTGCTGGTCTTTAAACACCGTAAACGAGGCAAGTCCGTTTTGATTCATTTGCTGCTCGATGTCATCGAGGAGTTCATATAGTGTTCTACCCCCAAGCGCATTAGTACGGTCCAGGTATTGGATGATTTCGGCAATCATGCGTGTCTGTGACGTATCCACGAGTTGCTCAGTCGCCGCAAACGAAATATCCGTCTGTCCCATCAGTATTTTAGTCAGCCCTTTCGCCTGCGTTTTGGATTTTTTACCTTTTCTGGTCTGCAGGGAATGCTGCTGAAAGCACCGTTCACTGATGCTGCCAAATGCATCGTTATCTGTCGCCCCCCGGTCAATTGGGTTTTCAGATAGTATCCTTCTTGCTTCATCTGTCACATTGTATGGCACGTAAGCCTCCATCATAATGACCGAATCGGCAACGTCAAAGTAATCTCCGGAACCACCCATTACCAAAAGTGTCGACACATCAAGCTCATCACGCATCTGTCTGATCTTATCAATAAACGGGGTAATGGGCTCTTTGTCTTTATGCACCAGCTGCTGCATCCTTTGGTCACGAATCATAAAGTTGGTGGCACTCGTATCCTCATCAATCAGCAGCGTTCCAGCCCCGGCTTCCAGTGCCTCCATCACATTGGCTGCCTGTGACGTACTGCCACTGGCATTTTCCGTTGAGAAAAATGTCGTGTCCTGCTTGTGCGGCAAATTATTGATAAACGGTGAAATATTCACACCTGTTACTTGACGGCCATCTTCAGCACGGATTTTCACCGCATCCGGATCTGTAAGCACATATTGACGCCCATCCCCTTGTGTATGTGAATAAATACCGCGTTCAATCGCTTCCAGGATAGTACTTTTCCCGTGGTAACCGCCGCCGACAATTAATGTTATGCCTTTATCGATTGCCAAGCCTTTAATTGGTTCTGTCTGATGGGGGATGTCGATGGCCACCTCATTTTCTTTCGGGCTCTGAAACGGAACGGCGTTTTTCAAAGGCCGGTTGCTGATTCCGCTCCCCCTTGGAAGAACAGACCCATTGGCAACAAACGAAATCCAGTTGTTTTGACGCATTTTCTCCCTGATTGCTTCCTGCTGGTCAGCAAGCTGGACAGCATCTTCAATTTCTTTATCGTTAATTGAAAAAACAGAATTTCTTAAAATGGCAGGGATGGCGTTGGCAAACAATTTCTCTGCCTCTCTCCCATTAATTTTGCGCCCGTTCGCCGGCAAGCCTACTGAAATGCAAACAGTGATGGCGTTTGAGTCAGCTTGCACAGCACTGCGCTCAAGCACTTCCTGCCCAGGAGAATCAAATTGAATGTTGCCGCTTTTTCCGGATCCTTTTATGAAAAAATTGCCTTTTGCAATGGCGTCACCGACCTTGCGCGCAATGACGTCTTCTGTTGCCACTCTGCGTCTGTACGACTCGAGCCAGCTGTCTTTAAGCGCACGTTTTTTTCGCGGAACAATCGCCCGGATTTTAGATGGTGTGGCAAATGGATCACCCTGAACATAATCGATATATAAATCAAAATCGGGAAATTTGTAGTGACCCTGAATATCCTTATATGCTTTATAGCCTTTCCCATCAATCTGTTTCAATGTTTGCAATAATTGTTTCATAACGTATCCCTCAATTTACGGTAGTTTTAACCTTAGAATACATGGTGAACATGGCGCATTCAAGCAATGCGGATATAAGTAAAAAACGCAATGCTTCGATAGTTGGCGAAACACTGCGTTAAGACATATGTATGGAGCGGGTGATGGGAATCGAACCCACGACATCAGCTTGGAAGGCTGAGGTTTTACCACTAAACTACACCCGCGCATGGCTAATTGATGAATTCTATTTTGTTACTCACAAGCCTGTCATGCTCGTCGCGTTGCAAGTGATGTCTGTGAAGCATACGCTCCTCGCAACTCGCAGCTTATTCGGTGGATGCGTTGCTCGTGGCTGAGGTTTTACCACTAAACTACACCCGCACAAATCGTCACCTGCAAAATATGTATTTTTTTGCGGAACATTTTTCATTATACCAATCCGGCATAATGAAATCAACCATTTTGGATGAATTTTCGCTGAACATCCTCGACCTTCTTCTTTCATGATTATAATCGAAGCCAGATTCAATTAGGAGGCACCAACGAAGAAAATATCTTTATTTTTTCATACCCCTTTTGACCATCTTCCTTCGATTATAGTTACGCCTCCCCTATAGTACACAATTTTCCACACTGCATTGATGGCAGGCAAGCATCTTGGTGAAGTAATTCATATTTTTGATCAGATAAAATTTATTATCATTGACGATAATTCCTTGTTTTTTCCATTTATTCACAATCCGGCTCACGGTTTCCCTGGAAACAGCAATATGCCTGCTGATATCCTGGATCATGACCGGTTCGGTAATCCGAACACCCTCAGGGGTTACGACACCATGCATGTTCGCGTAACGCACAAATACAGAAGCGACCGCGCCTTCAGATCCAAAAGCAACGTAATCACGTATTTTCGCTTTGCTTGCCTCCAATGATTCAGCGATCCAGCGGGTAAAGTGAAGACCGACTCGGCCATTTTGCGATAAAATGTCAGCGATTGTCTCCCGCTTTACCGCAGACACAACACTACCCTGTAAAGCTTTTGCGGCGTTGGAATAACGATCACCGCCAAAGACACCAATTTCACCAAAGCCATCGTTTATACCGCGGGTGAAAACGGTCAGCTCCCTGTGTGGTTCAATGTGTTTAAAAATGCGTACTTTTCCACTATGCAGAAAATATAAATGATCAGCGGGAGCGCCTTCTTCAAAGACGAGTGAATTTTTGGGTATATGTAATTCATTTGACGCAGCAATAAGCGTATCACAATCCGATGCGCTTAACCGTTCCAGGATAGGTTCCATCAGTGTTCCTCCTTTTCCTAGTGCCATTATAACCCTATTATAAGGGAATTTAAACCATTATTCCGTGATATTGGTCACGCTTTACAGAAAAAGAATTGCACTATAAAATAACAGTAAGTTTCAAGGAGGCGAATGAAATGTCTGTTTATCCGACAATACTGTCACAAACCAGTCTTATCAGCCGTGACGACCTAACATACCCCTTTGAAGAACGGGGGCTCCAGTTTGGCGACGGTGTCTATGAAGTCATCCGGATTTATCAAGGGGCATACTACCTATTGACCGAGCACATTGACCGCTTATTCCGTTCCGCTGGTGGTATTAAAATTGAATTGCCATTTTCCAAACAGGAGATTACGAATCTATTAAATGATTTGTTGACTCAAAATGAAATGGCGTCTGACGGGATTGTATACCTGCAGGCCACACGTGGTTCAGCGCCACGCATCCATGCTTTTCCGGCAGATACGCCCGCAAATGTATACGCCTATATTCAGGATATGCCACGCAAAACGGAAAACCTAAAAAATGGGGTTTCAGCCATCACACAGCGGGACACGCGCTGGGAGAATTGCTATATTAAGAGTTTAAATCTGCTTCCGAATGTTCTCGCCAAGCAGGCAGCACAAGAGAATGGCAGCTATGAGGCTATTTTGGAACGTGACGGGATGGTGACTGAATGCAGTTCTTCCAATATCTATCTCGTAAAAAACGGGACCATATATACCCACCCTGCGACAAACAGGATTCTCCACGGCTGTGTCCGCATGCGCGTAGAACAGTTTGCTGGTGATTTGGATATGCCGTTTGTTGAAGAAGCTTTTTCGATTGACGATATCAAGGATGCTGATGAGGTATTCCTGTCGAGCAGCACATCAGAAGTTATGCCGATTGTGAACGTTGACGGCAATCAGATTGCTGATGGTGCACCCGGCAGCATCACCAGAAGACTGCAGGCGGTATACGAGACCGATGCCGGCATCAACAAACAGCAAGCTTAGCCTTTTGCGTACGCAAAAGGCTCTTCTTATTTCATCATGCCGGATTGATTCGTAACGCGAAACAGTTTAAGGTTGACTCAAAGGCAGACGGAATTCAGGCGTAAACGCGATACATGGACGCGTTTCCCTGAAACATGGGCGCGTCCATCAAGTAGCGGCCCGTGTGGTCTGAATTTAGGTTGGGACACATGATTAAAAATCCAATTGGGAGGGGACCCATTATGAACCAAACGAAGCGCCACTTGACGGCAGAGGATTTGAAACATATTGAAGTCTACAGCGACCCGCAATGGACGCCGGACGGGAATGCGTATGCATTTGTATCCACCGTTGCAAATAATGACAATGACTACGCGTCACAAATATTTGTCCAGACATTATATGGACAAAAACCAAAGCAATGGACGTTTGATAATGCCAAGAACAGTCATCCGCGCTTTTCACCTGATGGCAAAAAACTCGTCTTTCAGTCAACCAGAAGCGGAGTCCCGCAATTATGGCTATTACATACTGACGGCGGCGAAGCAAGGCAGCTGACTACATTTAAACATGGTGCTGTCAGCCCCGAATGGTCAAAAGACGGCCGAAAGATCATTTTCAGTGCGCCACTGGAAAAAGACGACGACGTGACAAATCAACATGAGCCATCCAAAGAAGAACGCCAAAAAGAACAGGAAGAAAAACAGAAAAAGCCACTCGTTATCAATCGTTTGAAGTATAAATCGGATGGTGAAGGATTCCACAATGACAAACACACGCAAATTGTCCTGTACGATGTGGAAGATGAAACCTTCGAACAGCTAACATTTACAGATACAGACCACCATTTTGAAGACATATCACCGGATGGAAATCATATTCTATTCAGTGCTAACCTAAGCGATGACAGAGATTACGAATTAACGAACGACCTTTATCTACTGAATGTAACCTCAAAAGAAATGAAAACCCTGACAAACGGAAAGGGACAATATGGCAATGCCCGTTTTTCGCCGGATGGATCAGCCATTGCCTGTTTCGGCCACGAATTTGCATACCAGGGTGCGACACTGAATGACTTATTCATATTTGATGCTGCATCCGGTGACGGAACCTGCCTCAGCAACGACTGGGATTTTCAATTGGGTGACGCCATGATTGGTGATACACGTTTGGGACAATCGGAAAACGGGCCCGTCTGGAGTGATGACGGCCAGCATTTATTTTTCATTGGAACGGATTTTGGCGCAACGGGGCTGTACCAGGCTGATACGAAGGGCGAATTGAATGTGCTATATAAAGACAACAGTCACGTCTTCGGATTTTCCCGTAATGGCGCCAAGTTTATTCTAGGTATCAGCACACCGGTAAACCCCGGCGACTTTTATCTAATGAATCACGACAGCAACATAACACGCTTAACGGATGCGAATAAAGAATTCCTTGATACCGTTGAATTAAGTGAACCGGAAACATTGACGTTCAAGGCCAAGGACGGATGGGATATTCAAGGCTGGCTGCTCCGTCCATATGGTTTTGAGGAAGGCAAAAAATACCCGTTCATACTGGAAGTCCACGGCGGTCCGCACGCGATGTACGGCCAGACGTTTTTCCACGAATTACAACTGCTTGCCGCCAAAGGTTACGTGGTGCTCTATACCAATCCGCGAGGCAGCCACGGCTATGGCCAGACGTTTGTGGATGCATGCCGGACAGACTACGGCGGGAAAGATTATACCGATTTGATGAGCGCCGTCGACTATGTGCTTGCCGAATATGATTTTATCGACGAAAACCGGCTTGGTGTCACCGGCGGCAGCTATGGCGGCTTCATGACCAACTGGATTGTCGGACATACGAACCGATTTAAAGCAGCCGTCACACAGCGCTGCATCAGCAACTGGCTCAGTTTTTACGGTGTCAGCGATATCGGTTATTTTTTCACCAAATGGGAGCTGGGGAAAAACTTGCTTGAAGACCCGGCAAAACTGTGGGACTTTTCTCCATTGAAATATGCCGAGAATATTGAAACCCCATTGCTGATTGTCCATGGGGAAAAAGACTATCGCTGCCCGATTGAGCAGGGTGAGCAACTGTTTGTGACGCTGAAACATCTGCACAAGGTCGTTGAATTTGTCCGCTTCCCTGATGCCAGCCACGAATTAAGCCGGAGCGGCAAACCCGAGATGCGCATTGAACGCCTGAATCATATCACACGGTGGTTTGACGAATATCTGTAAAACTAAAAGGACGCCCCCATTACTGAGGGCGTCTTTTTCTATTATTCCCAATCTGTATATTTTCCTAGAAATGCATTAACCTTATCAATATATTTATCTTCGGCGATGACATATGGTTCACCATGATTGGCGCCGTCAACGATCATGAGCTCGGCGTCACTTTTCGTATTTTCATATAATGTTTTCGACATGCTTGTTGGAACAAATGTGTCGGCATTTCCATGAATATACAGGATCGGCACTTCCGCTTGTTTAACCTGGTCCAGAGCCGAGGCTTCCTTCAGTGAATAGCCCGCCCGCATCTGTGTGACAACACTGGTCGACGGCAGGAACGGGAACGATGGCAGATTGAACATTCGATCCATCTGATAAGCGAATAAATCGTGCACACTCGTGTATGGACTGTCGGCGATAACAGCTTTTACATTATCCGGCAGATCCTCACCAGCTGTCATCAATACTGTCGCCGCGCCCATCGAAATGCCATGCAGAATAATTTCCGTATCATCACCGTATGTTTCGATAATCCGGTCAATCCAGTCCACATAGTCAAACCGATCATGCCAGCCGAATCCGATGTAATCACCGCCGCTTTCCCCGTGACCGCGCGCATCAGCTGTAAATATGTTATAGCCTTTTTGTTCATAATAATACTGGCCGAACAAGCCCATATCCATGGCATTTCCCAGATAGCCATGGGCCATCACAACAACTTTATTGGACGGCTCCTCTGATTCAAGAAAATAACCTTTCATGTCCAGACCATCATTCGTTGTCATGGTCCACTCATCAAAATTCTGTTCATCACCCCACGTCCGCCAGCCGCCTTCAAGCAGGACATCCATCGTCTCCGCGGATACGTCCAAATCCTCATTCCCCTGCAGGAAATCCTTCTCACCGCGTTCAATTGCTAAATGATAAAAATAAAAACTTGCCACTATATCTATGATTAAAAGGACACTCAATATCCCGATGCCAATTTTCACCCAAGTCTTCCGCTTCACGTCGCCTCTCCTCTCATCTATATATCTATCTCTATTATAACAAACCACCCCGCCTCTCGGGCATGGTAGGTCGTGGAAATACCGGAACGACTCAGAAAAAAACGGACAGAATAGCCTTGGTCTAAGAGAGCGTAAGTCCATGCTGAACAAGAGGTGATGGACTACTTCACAATCGCTGCAAAGATCGTTTCATTACGGAGACGGATTTGACCGGATCAGGGATTTCCTGTCCAGATTTCAAAGACACACGGTTCAATGGTTCCATTTTACCAGAAGTATAAGCATGACAACGGCAAGCACACTCCAAATATATAGGCCTTAACACATGAAATTATGAGAAAATTATACCATTTTTAGAAAATGACAAGCTTTTCCAATTAGTTTATAGTATACTATAATTGATAGCATACTGCGAGGATGTATTCAAATTAAATCAGCAGGAGATGTTTAACCTGCTGGCGGCTTCATATCCCTTAAATGAAGGGGGTTGAAGTTAGTGATCCCAATTGACAAAGTACTCGAGTTAATGCTGATGTTTGGGACGCTCGTATTGTTAATTGCAGGTTCAAATGATAAAAAGTAATACCCCGTTATCTTACTGATAAATTCGGGGCATTACTTTTCATCCGCAGATTGAAGCCGCCATCCTCAAGCGGATAGCTGTCACGAGTCGCAAGTTGCCGCTTGCGGCTCGTTCACGGTCTTCGAAAAAACAGCCAATTCCATTCTATTTAGCATTAACCGTAATTATTCATGGTCAAACCTTAAATTAATTCCTGGTAGCTCACTCCAGCCCATTTCATACCTTTGACCTAATTTTATTATATCATGTTTGGCTGCCAACATCATCAAAGGTTTTCCAAAATGTTCCTCCATGCTTTTAACTTTTCGTCGTACTTGATGGGCTATTTAAATTTTTCAAGCTCAAGGGTATGATACACCATTTATATCAGGTAAGCTATTAAATATCCGGGTTTATTGTTCTGATGGATACGTTGTGTTAATAAAGAAACGAACTTTTCACAATCAAAGAAAGGTGGCATACATATGAAGTTGTTTTTTCGAATGTTGTACTCGATCCTCTTATTTGGAGCTGGTGTCTTGCATTTTGTCCATGAACAAGGCTTCCGTAGAATTGTCCCGAAATCACTGCCCTTACGACGGACCATTGTGCTGGTTTCCGGCGTTTTTGAAATGATCTTTTCCGTCCTGCTCTGGGTGAGAAAAGGACAGCATATTACAGGGAAACTCTTAGCATTTTTTATGATTGCTGTTTTCCCGGCAAATGTGTACATGGCTATAAAAAGAATATCATTCCAACCGGGGAAACAGGCGAACCCCTGGATCCTCTGGCTGCGTTTACCCTTGCAGATTCCACTGTTTGTTGGAGCATTAACACTGGGAAGGAAAGATAACGGATAGACTACTCCCAGGTCGGACGCAAGAAGTTAACCGCGAACTGATGGAAATGGTTGCTAGCCATCACCAAAGGGAAAAACGGATGCAGCATGAGAATCATTAACAGGAAGTTTAAGATGATTGGGTCCGGGTAATATAATCTTAACTCAATAACGTTTCTCTTCCCTTGTAAAAAAAACGAAGTCAAAATTTAAAATGGAAAGGATTTTCTATGAAGATAAAAGAGACATTCATGAACCCGGTATTTTCTATTTCCGCTATTATCGTAGGATTATTGGTGATCATCGGCGCGTTCTTGCCGGAACAGTTTGGTCGGGTCGGGCAATCGCTGTTTGATTTTACAACAGTTAATTTCGGATGGTTTTATTTACTTGCAGTATTTATAATCATCGTGTTCCTCATCGGCATTTCCATTAGTAAACATGGGAAAACACGGCTGGGGCCACCTGACTCACGGCCGGAGTATTCGTTTTTTACATGGGTTGGGATGCTGTTTTCTGCCGGATTTGGAGTCTCGCTTGTATTCTGGAGTGTTGCAGAGCCGATGACTCACTTCTTTACGACGCCATTCCCCGGTCAGGAAGCTCAGACGGAGGAAGCTGCAAGAGTCGCAATGGGTTATTCCTTTTTCCACTGGGGTATCAGCCAGTGGGCCGTCTTTGCCATTGCCGGTTTAGGGATTGCCTTTCTCCAATTCAGAAAAAACAGGAGCGGTCTAGTCTCCGCTGCCATTGAACCGGTGGTCGGAAAAAATAAAGGCGTCGCAAATACCATTAATATTTTGGCTGTCATCGCTACCGTAATGGGGGTTGCGACAACTGTCGGCCTGTCATTTATTCAGCTGAATGGGGGATTGTCATCCGTCTTTAACATACCGAATCATATTGGGGTTCAGGTCATTATAGCGGTGGTCATGCTGGCGGCATACCTGACTTCTTCCGTGACAGGGCTGGATAAGGGCATTAAATGGCTGAGTAATATGAATTTGGTGCTGGCCCTGCTTATTATGGCCATCGTCTTTTTCCTGGGGCCCACCGTGTTTATCTTAAACTCGTTTGTTCTCGGAATGGGTGATTATATCTCCAGCTTTGTGCAGTACAGTTTGCGTCTAAATCCATATACGGGCGGTGATTGGGTTTATCAGTGGACCATATTCTATTGGGCGTGGGCAATCGCCTGGTCACCATTTGTTGGGGCATTTGTCGCACGCGTATCCAGAGGCAGAACGATCCGTGAATTTGTCAGTGGTGTCATGGTCGTGCCACCGGCCATTGCCTGCGTCTGGATTGCGGTCTTTGGCGGTACGGCCGTATACAGTGATTTAAACAATGGAACGCAAATTGCCGAAACTGTTAATGAGGACGTTACGGTTGCCTTGTTTGAAGCTTTAAGTGTTGTTCCGTTTACAGACATTTTATCGATTATCTCGATTTTACTTATTTTCACATTCATGGTAACATCCGCTGACTCTGCCAGTTATATCTTGGGCAGTATGACATCCAATGGAAGCCTAAACCCGGCTTTGACCACGAAAGTCATCTGGGGTGTGCTGATTACCGCGATTGCGCTTGTGTTATTATTTACCGGTGGCTTAAATGCATTACAGACCGCCTCGTTAACGGCAGCATTACCATTTACAGTTATACTTCTGATTATGATCGCTGCTATATTTAAAGCAATCCAAAGGGAGTATAAACCGAAGGATAAAGAGAGAGACAGTTAACGTAACAGAAAAACTTTTTGATCCCCTATTCCAGCAAAGAAGGAATACTGTTGCCCCGACGGTATTCCTGTTATTTGTTGTCAGAAATGAATCGCAGTTGAACGACTGTGACACTGGCAGCGCCATCTCCCTCAGTATTTCTCCATCCCAGCCGTCAAATCTATACATCATGACGTGATTTCGCTACAATAGAACCAAAGCGATTACGAATAAGCGAGTGATGACATGTCCACGATTTTATTAATTGAGGATGATACAAGCCTGTTTCAGGAAATAAAAGAACAACTGGCCAGCTGGGATTACGCGGTGTATGGAGTGTACGACTTTGGTGATATCATGCAGGATTTTACAAGCCTAAAACCGGATTTGGTCATTATTGATATTCAATTGCCGAAGTACGATGGATTTCATTGGTGCCGGATGATTCGGACGCATTCCAACGTCCCCATCATCTTTTTATCATCACGCGACCATCCAACTGATATGGTCATGTCGATGCAGCTTGGGGCGGATGACTATGTGCAAAAGCCATTCCACTTTGACGTATTGATTGCGAAAATACAAGCTATCCTCCGTCGAACCTATGATTATAATAACGAACAGGTCGAATTGCGTACGTGGAATAACGCAACCATTGATTATGCAAAAAATACAGTCACCAATGAACAAGGAACGATTGAGCTAACCAAAAACGAATCTTACATCCTGAAGTGTTTGACCGAGCGAAAAAATGAGGTCGTGAGCCGCGAGGAAATCATCCAGAAATTGTGGGATGACGAGCGGTTCATCAGTGATAACACCCTGACTGTCAATGTGAACCGGTTGCGCAAGCGGTTGGGTGAGCTGGGGCTGAGCGGATTTATCGAGACGAAGGTTGGACAGGGGTATCAGGCAAAAGAGGCAACATATCCTTATGATTAAACAATACCTTATCGAACGTTGTAGTTGGATTATTTTGTTTATCGCATTACAGTTGCTGACACTGTTTATTGCTGTCATCGATCCGTCCATCACAATACGACCTGTTTTATATATTGTCTTTTTATCGACCGTCATCCTGGTTATCTTTTTCATCGTTCGCTATCAAAAAGAAACCGCATTTTACAAGAGCTTGGAAGCTTGGGATAGCGATTATGAGTTAGCCGATATAAAAAAACCGGCGAGTCCATTTGAAACAATCGTAGCAGAACGACTAGAGGCACAAACAAATACTTATCAAAAAGAGATTTCCAAACATACCACCCGGTTGGAACAGGAAAAAGATGAACTGCTGTCATGGATTCATGAGGTGAAAACACCGCTGACCGCAATGCAGCTTATGATTGAACGTGTGGACGATCCAAAAGTCAAGCAGCAGCTAAAATACGAATGGATGCGGACACACCTGCTTCTCGACCAGCAGCTACACCAAAAGCGTATCCCTTTTATCGAAAATGATCTATACATGGAAGAAACCAGCCTGGAGCCGCTGATTTCCAGGGAAATTAAAACATTACAAGCATGGTGCATGCGGAAAGGCATTGGATTTGACATTGATTTACAAGTTCCTATAGTATTAACCGATGCAAAATGGCTTGCGTTTATCATCCGGCAGCTGTTAACGAACGCGATTAAATATACGGAAGGCGCCGATATTGCGATTACCAGTTACCACGAGCGGCAGCACATAACACTTGCCATCCAGGATCACGGAAGAGGCATTGATGCCAAAGACCTTCGCCGCATCTTTGACCGCGGTTTCACCTCGACGATCGCACATCATGACACCTCGTCTTCGGGTATGGGGCTCTATTTGGTGAAAAAAGCAGCCAAACCATTAAACATCAGCATTGGTGTCCAATCCAGTGTCGGAGTAGGCACCGTGTTTACGCTAACGTTTCCCAATAAAAATGAATTCGTGGCGATTACGGGCATGTGACAGGATTGTCACATGCCTGCTTCTTTTGTTCGGTGAATCGAAGGACAAATCAGTGGCAAGCTTTTATGATAGAAGAAGTTGATAAGAAAAGCGCAGGGCGCCTTGTTCACCCCCGAAAAGCTTTAGCAAGAATTTGTAGTGGCGGGTTTTGCCACGTAAAATGATGGCGACCTCGAGGGGGCAGGCGCTGGCCGGCTATGTGCGGCACGTCCTGTGCCAACGCCGGCACTAGTACGTCCTGTACGTCGAAGCTGGACATGGCTATTACTGACAAAAAGCTTCATATAGCCAAAAATTTTATACTTTCTTATCTTGTAAAAAGGAGTGAGGGAAACATGATGTTGGAAGCAACAAAAATTCATAAAAGCTTTGGAAATAAATTCAATAAACAAGAAGTCTTAAAAGGCATCGATATCAACGTTGAAAAAGGCGAGTTTATTAGTATCATGGGGGCGTCCGGATCAGGCAAAACGACCTTGCTAAACGTTCTGTCGTCAATTGATCGTGTCAGCCGGGGGTCGATTGTCATCCAAGGTCAGGAATTAACCGCCATGAAAGATAAACAGCTCGCAGCATTCCGTAAAAACCACTTAGGATTTATTTTTCAGGAATATAACTTGCTGGATACCCTGACTGTTAAAGAAAATATTTTACTGCCACTGTCGATTAATCATGTCTCAAAAAAAACGGCGAACCGAACATTTAAGGAAGTAGCGGATGAGCTCGGCATTTATGACATCCAGAATAAGTATCCGCATGAACTTTCCGGCGGGCAAAAACAGCGTACTTCCGCAGCACGTGCGTTTATCCATGAACCGAGCATCATTTTTGCGGATGAGCCAACCGGTGCCCTTGATTCAAAATCGGCATCAGATCTATTAAATAAACTGAACACGTTAAATGAAACACGGGACTCAACGATTGTCATGGTCACTCACGACCCGGTCGCTGCCAGCTATTCCGGTCGCGTGATTTTTATCAAAGACGGGCAAATGTATACCCAGCTCAATCAAGGCGACGAAACGCGGAAAACCTTCTTAAAAGACATCATGAAAACACAAGGTGTCCTGGGTGGTGTACAGGATGAGCATTAATCGCCTGATCTGGCAAAGTCTGAAGAAGAATATCCGGAACTACTACTTATATGTGTTTGCTTTGGTTTTCAGTGTGGCGCTTTATTTTGCCTTTGTGACACTGCAGTTTGATCCGGCCCTTGACGCTAAGGCAGACACCGTCAAAGGAGCGGCCGGCATTAAAGTGGGTTCGATCATGCTAGTCGCCATTGTCGCTGTGTTTCTGTTATACGCCAACACACTATTCATTAAACGCAGAAGTAAGGAGATCGGTTTATTTCAGCTGATTGGCATGACAAAAAGCAGGATTTTCCGGATATTGAGTGTAGAAAATATGGCCCTTTATGTCGGATCGTTAGTCATTGGCATCTTTCTTGGGTTTGCTGGTTCGAAACTGATCAAATTGATTTTCTTCCAAATAACGGGGATCGATCAGGTTGCGGCATTGAATTTTTCCGCTAAAGCTATGGGACAGACAGTGCTTGTTTTTCTTATCATTTATCTGTTCATTATGGCCATGAATTTTTTGTTTGTTCAGCGACAAAGCGTTCTATCCCTGTTTCAGGCGAGATCTAAAACAGAGAACGTGAAGAAAATGTCGGTTGTGCAAATACTGGTCGGGCTCCTTGGCATCGGACTGATTGCTTTCGGGTATTATTTATCCACGAGATTATTCAGTGGTGAATTGGGTGCAAACCTGATGTTTGTGATGTTAAGTATTCTCGGTTCGGTTATCATTGGCACTTACTTGTTTTTCAAAGGATCAGTCAGCTTTATACTGCAGCTGATTCGGAAATCAAAAGCAGGTTACTTATCGATTAACAATGTATTATCATTGTCGTCGATTATGTTCCGTATGAAATCAAATGCTGTACTATTGACGGTCATTACAACCGTTTCTGCCTTGGCGATCGGGTTATTATCGTTAACCTATATTTCCTATTATTCAGCAGAAAAATCGGCCCAGCAGATGGTACCAAACGACTTTTCCATTACGGATGCAGACGATGCAGACAGCTTTATGAAGGAATTGGAAGCGGAACAAATCGGGTACGAGGAAACGCATGTTGATTTCCTCACAATCCAAGCCAATATTGCAGACGCCCTAGAATCGTCCCCGGTCAATTACAATGGCGATCTGGAAAATGAAGAGATGGAGATTATCAGCGATCAAGCAACAGCGGACATCAATGTTTCACCGGATGAAGCAGTTCTCACGGGACTTAGTGGTGCTATCTCACAGATTATTTCCTTTCAAGATCAGGGCGACATTACTCTGTCCAGTCAAACGGACACCGTTGATGTACATTATACGGAAATTCAAGAACAATCCATTTTACCAAGTATTTTATCATTTGGCTTTGCGGTTGCTGTCGTGGATGACAGCACCTATCAACAGCTGGCCAAAAATCCGGAACCGGACATTCAGGGGGCTTTCGGTTCTGAATATATCGGGATTGATATTGCAGATCACGATCAACTAAAACAAGCAAATAACATCTTTCAGGATTGGTATGACGAGGAGGGAAATCCGGCGTATAGTTACTTGGAGAGCGTCAACCGACAAAAACAAGCAACAGGTCTTACCATGTTCATTGTCGGTTTTCTGGGATTAACCTTCTTGATTACATCCGGCTGTATTCTTTATTTCAAACAAATGGATGAGAGTGAAGAAGAAAAATCCACCTACACGATTTTGCGCAAACTTGGCTTCACCCAGGGTGATCTATTACGCGGGATTCGAATTAAGCAGCTCTTTAACTTCGGTATTCCTCTGATACTCGGACTGCTGCACAGTTACTTTGCTGTCAAATCCGGCTGGTTCATGTTCGGTACGGAAATGGTAACGCCAATGGTGATTGTCATGCTGTTATATACCGTCCTGTACTCAATCTTCGGCATTTTGTCGGTACTTTATTATAAACGAGTCATCAAAGAGGCTTTATAGTAAACAATATAAGGCGAGCCATCGCAACTTTCATTTGGTGGCTCGCCTTATTTACAAGTTATCCTGGCGTACCGACGGATTATCCTGAAGATAAACGAATCGTATATGAAACACAGTCGCGAAATATTTATAAATCAAAGCAAGGTTAAATCCAAAGTCGTGGAGGCGTTCCTGTGATCAAGCGTATTACCATTATAATCATGATTGCCATCATCGCTCTTGGGGCGGCTTTCTTTTTCATCAGTTCATCGGGTGAAGATCCAAATGATAAACAAGCAGATCAACAATCAAAGAAAACATCACCGGGTAATAAAAACAAAGATGTTCCGGAGGGGGAACCATCTCTGGGCAGCATATTCGACTTGGCCAAACAAGGAAAAATCCCGGGGGGCAATATCGTTGTTGGTGAAACGACTGCCGACGAGGTAAAAGACGCTTGGGGAAAGCCGGATGAGACCGCAGATACGAATGCCGGCCTTTTTTTGAACTATCCGTCACATGACATCGATGCCGGTATTACAGATAATATTGTGTCCGATTTGCGCTCGTCGCAGGATCCATTTACGGCGTTCGATCTGGATACGATTGAATCATATGAAAAACCTGATGACACACGTTATTATCAGGACGAAAACAATGACCAAATCATTCTTGTCTATGAACTTTCCGGCGGGTATGTCTTGAAATGGGTGCTGCCAAATCCCGCCAGTAATTCAGATAACCCGGGTGTGGATCATATTTCATTATCGAAGGAAATAAACGGTGATGGTGTAAATGGGAAGAATAGCGATGCTTCTGATGATCGAGGCAACCAAAATATGAGTCTTGATGAAAAAATCGGCCAGATGATCTTTAGCGGAGTCAATGGAACGGAAATGACCACTGAGACGAAAAATACCATCAAGAAGTATCATGTTGGAGGAATCATTTTATTTGGCAATAACATCGAAAGTAAGACTCAAACCGTCAACTTTTTAAATGCGATAAAAACCGCTAACGCTGAGAACCCTTACCCATTACTACTGGGAGTCGATGAAGAAGGCGGAAGTGTGACACGAATGCCTGATGCGATCAAAAGCCTGCCGTCAAGCGGTTCGATTGGCGAACTGAACGATCCGGATGTGTCCTTCAATGTCGGAACCATCCTCGGTAAGCAGATAAACGCACTCGGTTTCAATTTGGACTTTGCCCCTGTTCTCGACGTTAACAGCAATCCAAATAATCCTGTTATCGGTGACCGTTCATTTGGCGATAATCCGAATATTGTCACAAGGCTCGGCATCCAGACGATGAAAGGGATTCAGCATGAAGGGGTTATTTCAGTCATGAAACATTTTCCCGGACATGGGGATACTGGCGTTGATTCCCATTTGGAGCTCCCAAAAGTCAATAAAAACTACGAGGAGCTGTCCAAATTGGAACTTGTGCCATTCAAGAAAGCTATTTCGGAGGGAGCCGATGTCAGCATGGTTGCACATATTCTCCTGCCAAGCATCGATGAAGACTACCCTGCATCTATGTCGAAAGAGGTAATCACAGGTATTTTACGAGATGATTATGATTTTGATGGTGTTGTCATTACCGATGACTTGACGATGGAAGCCATTACAGACCATTATAGTGTTGCGGATGCAGCAGTCCAGTCAGTAAAAGCGGGCGCAGATTTGCTGCTTGTTGCACATGATCCAAATTTAATTGCCAATGTTTTTGATAATTTGAAAGCGGCTGTTGAAGATGGCGCAATAAGTTTGAATCGGATTGACGAAAGTGTCGAACGTATCACACATTTGAAGGCGAAATATCAGCTGTCGGATGAAAAGACGCCAATGCCTCATTTCCAGTCGATCAATAAGGAAGTGGAAGCCATTTTGCAGAAGGTATCCTGAGGATAACAGTGCCTCCTGTGCCATCGTTATTGGATTAACATACGGGCATTCCCACTGGCTGACGATTCTGCTCGCCCTTATATGGGGTATGTTTGTGGTTGCTGAATCCGCCCAGTTCTCAGCTGCTGTATCCGAATTTTCGAAAGCGGAATATGCCGGGACAGCTTTAACGATTCAGATGTGTGTTGGCTATTTGATAACAATTGCATCGATAAACCTCATCCCGCTTGTTCAGCAATGGATCAGCTGGGAGTGGGTATTTACATTGCTCAGTATTGGACCGATACTGGGAATTATAGCGATGCTGAAGTTTAAGGGATATGAAAAAGCATAACCGTTCCGTTGTATAATCAGTTGTTCGAGTCTTATCGTTATGAGTTTCTAATATGACAACATGATCTGCTACCAAGTTCTATTAACCGAGTAAGATTATCCCGAGAAACATGAAAGCTTGGTAAAAGACCCCTTTATAAAATTAACGGGTTCAGTTTCAGGAGAGAAAAATGCTAATAGCAAGGGAAAAAACATACAGATTGGCATTCTTTTCACCTGTAAATTAACAATATAAATACCAAACAAAAACGCTCAGAACATATCCGAGCGTTTTTTAAAGCGTTATAATTTATTTTTCCTTTTCCACAATCGCGCCCGATCGTATTATATGGTCAGTCAGTCATTACACTGGTTGACCTATTTTTTATAGGTTTTATGCTTGAGGAAGTCGGGGGAGGACGTGTGCGCCCGTGGGACACTGATCCCGTCCGTAATACTGTCCACCCCTTCCTTGTAGAAACATGTTTGAGGCTGGTTGGGACATGATCCCGCATAACAAGCGAAGCTATGACACTACAAGGGATGCGAGGGGCGCACCGGCGAATTTATTAAAGGAGTTGTGATCAGTTATGAATCCTGTTATCGGCCTGGATGTTGCCAAAGGTGAAAGCCAGGTCCAAGCCTTTTTACAAAGGAAAAAACGTATAAGCAAAGCTTTAAATTTGCGCACCATCTACAAGGACTTCACACATTTTATCAGTTTTATCAGTTTTATCAGGAAGTGGAACAGGTTGCCGATCAGCCTCCGGCCGTCATTTTCGAATCCACAGGGCACTATCATGAACCTGTGCTTCAATTTTTGGAAGATCAGGCTATCACGTATTATGTCATCGATCCGGTCGTTTCTCACGAAGCCAAAAAAACGGGGCTGTGTAAGGTGAAAACAGACAAAGTCGATGCGTATCATCTAGGTGAGTTGTACTATAAAGAAGATCTGGAAGCCTTTCAGAAGAAAACCGAGCAATACCTGGATCTGCGTCAATTAACCAGACAGCACAGTGCTTTAACGGATAGCTATGTTGAAATAAAATTGCAGTTCCAAGATGCAGTCGATCATATTTTTCCGGAATATCACAATGTCTTCAGTGATCTTTGTGGTAAGTTATCGTTGAACACCTTACTGCATTATCCGACTGCTTCGGCTATTCAAAAAGTCTCTCAACAAACATTAGCCGACGATATGTGTCAATTCGAAGCTAGACGTTCCGACGCATGGTTTTTGGATAAAGCAGCCCAATTAAAAGCTGCGGCAGAACGTAATCCCTTTCAGCATTCTGTTTGTCATGGTCATATTGTCAGCTTACAGATGTATACTCAGATGCTTTTTCAATATCAAGAGCACCTATCCCAATTAAAACGAGAAATAGATGCCCTGGCTCGGTCTTTTGAAGACCATGGATTGGTCCAGTCGATTCCCGGGATTGGAGATAAGCTTGCAGCAACAATCATCTCCGAAATCGGGGGAATCAATCAGTTCGAACGCGCAAAGCAACTGGCTGCTTATGCAGGATTAGACCCAAGTGTTTTTGAGTCAGGCAAGTATAAAGCATCCATCAACCGTATCACCAAAAGAGGATCGTCACGATTGCGCCAGGCCCTTTACACAGCTGTGCAATGTGGTCTTGCCAAAAACCGAAACAAGAAATTGATAGCCTTTTATAATCGCAAAAGAAACGAGGGCAAGCCACACAGGGGCGCTGTGATTGCCTGTGCCAATAAACTCGTTCACTGGATTCACGCCATGTTCAAGCGTCAGGAAGTCTTTGTAGACCAATCCTAAGAAACTATTAAAGTTCACAATACTCTGAAACCTTACTGGTTCAGCAGTAAGGCTATTTGGTATGTTCAATTTTTAGTGTAACATGTTTTGTTAAACTTTTTTAGACTTAAGTGTTGACAACTATTGGCTGGTATTGAAGAATAACTTTAATTAACTTTTTTCACCCTTTTTATGGCACCAGTAATCGACATAGCGACCCCTATATAATAGAGAAACACAGCCATCATACTTTAAGTTCTGAGTCAATTCTATATGTGCTTTAGGAGACCAAAATCCACCCTCGTTTCTTTGATACCAATTACTTCCCTCTACAAACTTGTGAGCGGATGATCAGATCGTGACTTATAATAGTCATGCAGTTTCCGGAAGTATGGGTTATGAAGCACCAGGGAACGGGCAGCCAGGTATAACGTCTTCCGGAGCCCCTTTCGTCCCCGTTTGGTTATTTTCGTTTCCCCTTTGTAAACGCCGGACTGATGCAGTCTTAAGGTGAGTCCTCCAAGATTTTGAATCTGCTGGGGATGCTCAAATTGGGTGATATCTCCCACCTCGGCAAAGAAGTTCGCCACGGTCATCACGTTGATGCCTTTAATCGCAGTCATTTCTTTCGCGCCTGGAATCGTAAAAACCAAACCCTTAATCGCTTCGTCTGTATCTGCCATCTCGTGCTGCAACTGATGATATTGCTGGAGTAGCGTCCCGAGTTCCCGTTTTCCCATCCGAGTACCTTTCGTAAGACCCACGGACTGCTTGGCAGCTTTTTGTAACGTTTCAGCTTTTTTCTTGCCTACGGCACGTTGAACAACCGTCTGCCAATGCTCCAGGATTTCTTCGGCTGTCATCGCTGTGATCTCCCCGGGTAGTGGAAAGTGTTCTAAGGTGTAGAGTGCAGCCTTTCCCCGCCAGCTTTTAAAAACGGTACGGAATTCAGGAAAATACCGATCCAGCCAATTATCGATGCGCCCTTCGACCATTTGGATATCTGAAGACAACTGATCGCGGATTTTCATGCCTTCCCGAAGTTCGG
>NZ_SRHY01000030.1 GCF_004565465.1 Lentibacillus salicampi | reverse complement strand
ACGCCCATCGATTGGCGCAAAAGAAGGTTCCATCAGTTTATATACAGCCCATTCATCAGCGATAGGAAACTTGATGAAGAGTTTTAGGTAATACCCTGCATGTTTTTGTCAGGTTCCGGGTTTTGGAACGTGACGAAAACATGCAGGCCACCAAGCGACAGCGCGGTAGCCGGAAAACGTGTACAAAAATAGAGTGCCAAATATATTGGTGTGACAACCACATCGAGAAAAGATTGACACATACAAAACTATACAGTACCTTGCAATGAACAGTAGTATATGATACATTACTTACTGCAAGGTACTTTTCTATTATAGTACTGTTTAATGAACAGTAGTGAAAATGAGGTGTACAACCGAATGAACATACAGTTTAAAAAAGGTGCTTTAGAGCTATGTGTCCTTGCATTACTGAATAAGCAGGATCGTTACGGATATGAAATTGTTCAAAAAGTCTCGGATCAGATCGTCATTTCTGAAGGATCTGTCTATCCGCTGCTCAGGAGATTGAAAAAAGAGGCGTACTTAACAACCTATTTGCAGGAGTCAAAAGAGGGCCCTTCACGAAAATATTACAGGCTCACGGATAAAGGCAGCGATTACCTTCACGTCCTTCACGATGAGTGGAAGCAATTTTCAAATGGCGTGAATCAAATCATAAAGGAAGGTGTTGACCATGCATAAAGAGCAATTCCTGAAGAGCCTGGAAAATGGATTGAAAAAACTCTCTCAACAAGAACAAGAAGATATCATACAGGATTTTCAGGAGCATTTTTCCATTGGTCTGGCAGAGGGGAAAACAGAAGAACAAATCGCTGATTCACTTGGGTCACCTAAGCAGATTGCAAAAGAATTACTGGCTAATTATCACATTGAAAAAGTGAAGGCAACGAAGTCGACGGGGGATATATTCCGTGCAGTCTGGGCTGTAATTGGGTTGGGATTCTTTAATTTTGTAATCGTGTTTGGGCCATTTGTAGCGTTACTGGCCATGGTATTTGCGGGATGGGTTATTGGAGTTGCATTTATTGCATCGCCATTAATGGTTCTAGTCAATGTGGTCATATATCCGGCAACATTCGAATGGTTTGATTTCTTTTTTTCATCCCTGCTTTGTGGTATTGGACTGTTTATTGCAATTGGTATGTTTTTCGCAACAAAAGCATTGACAAAACAATTTGTACGCTATTTAAAATACAACGTTTCACTCGTGAAGGGAGGCTTAAAGCATGAGTAGTATCAAGAAATTATCCATTGCTGCATTTGTTCTTCTATTAGTTGGCGTTATCGGGAGTTTTTTTACATTTAATATAAATGATACTGTCCCTGTTTCGGAAGAGAAAGTCATTGATAATAAAGCTATTACTGATATTGAAATTAGTGCAGATAACCAGGGAGTAGAGCTTATTTCATCAGATGAAGATAAAGCAAAAGTGGAATTATCGGGCAGAAGGAACGGGAATATAAAAACACGGATGAATGTTGAGGTTGAAGAGGGTATATTGTCCATCGAATTAGTGGATGAGCATCAAAAGTTGTTCAACTTTTTTGATTTCATTGGAACATCCTTAACATTAAGCGTCTATTTGCCCGAAAAAGTATACGAATCATTAGAGATTGATATGGATAATGGAAGTGCCCATGCAGAACAATTAAACATTAAGCATATCGAAACGGATCTGGATAATGGGCTGATTGAAATGAAAAATATAACTGCAACCACAATAAATGCCAAGGGGGATAATGGAAAAATTTCTCTTGAAAATGTAGAGGGTAAAATTAATGGGGAAGTAAACAACGGGAAAATTTATCTTAAAACAAATAATCTGGATCGCCCAATAACATTGAAATCCAATAATGGAAACATTAAAATTGAAACGGAAAAGGAACCGACAAATGCAATTTTTGACATAAATACGGATAATGGCAGTGCGACTGTTTTTGGAAGTTCTAACTGGAACACTGTCGTTGGAAACGGGGATAATCGAATAAAATTAACAACTGATAACGGGAATATTAGCGTTGAGAAATAGAGGCTGACTATGTCTGTGAGGATCCGCTAAGCAAAAAAAATCCACCCTTGATAATTAGCAGCTTTGGTGGATTATTTTTCTATATGAGCGCAACTCGCTGGCGGCAGCTTTTCTTCTGTCGTGGAAAGGAAACCGCTCTGACAAATTTGCAAGCGGCCGCACATTCGGTAAATCCGAATCATATATTTATTTTTTCAGTTCAGGGTTATCACGTTTTGCGTCTCTGACTTTTGGCCCCCGGTATCCGCCGGCAATGTCCGCCTGCTTAAAATCTTTTGTAAAATGGACTTCCTGGGCGTCTGTCAGCTGTTTGTCCTTTGTCGGCTGATATTGTGTTTTTGGCATAGTAAGATGTCCTTTCTATTAATAGAATCTATTAGTCTTTTCCCTGCCTGAATCGTGTTAAACATGAACCATTACAAAATCCTGAACATTGAATTTTTTCACCATCCTTCATAACTATAATCGTATGGAGTCCGAAAAAAGGGGCATCAATTTTAAAATTTCCTGTGTCCCTTTTTGGACTTTGGCTTCGATTATAGTTGTAGAGGAAAATACCAGCACTTCATTTTTCGTCGTTTTTTGCTCGCTGTCATGTTACGATAGGAAAAAATGACTAAGGAGCAAGATGTATGAAACGGGACCAATTCGTCCGGTTATTGCTGACATTTAGTGTTATTGCCGTTATGGCAGCTTGTACCAGTGATGAACCGAAACAGCCGTCAAAACCGGATAAAGAAACGGATCAGCAAGAAGCGACAGAATCTGAAAACAAAGAGGAACGGCAGGATCCTGAAGTGACGGAACAGGAGATTACCCTTTCCGCCATTGGTGACATGCTGATACATAAGAGGGTCTATGAAGATGCGCGTACCGCTGATGGCGGATTTAATTTCATGCCGATGCTGGAGCGGGTGAAGCCGTATTTGAATGATACGACCATTACGATTGCCAATCAGGAAACGATGATCGGTGGCGAAGAGCTGGGCTTGTCTACCTATCCGGCCTTCAACAGCCCATATGCCGTGGGAGATGCTTTAAAAGACGCCGGGGTAGACGTGGTGTCACTTGCTAATAACCATACATTGGATGGTGGAGAAGAAGCCATCATGAGCGCCATTGATCACTGGGAAAACATTGATATGATGTATACAGGAGCTTATAAGAGCAAGAAAGACAGAAATCAATTACGTGTTTATCACACGGATGAAGGCATCTCGGTAGCGTTTTTGGCGTATACCTATGGAACAAATGGTATCCCGGTTCCGGGTGGAAAAGATTATTTGGTGAATTTGATTGATCGGGAAATCATGGGTGAACGGATTAAGGAGGCCAAACAGCAGGCAGATGCGGTCATTTTAAGTCTGCATTACGGCAATCAGTATGAGCGCATGCCAAGTACAGAACAAAAAGACCTTGTCCAATTTGCGGCGGATAAAGGTGTAGACGTTGTATTAGGCCATCACCCGCATGTTCTGCAGCCGATAGACTGGGTTCGCGGAAAAGATGGACATCAGACACTTGTTGCTTATTCGCTCGGAAATTTTCTGTCCGGCCAGGATGAGTTTTATCGACGGATCGGCGGGATCTTTAAATTTACGATTGAAAAATCAACTGAAGGGGCAGAGGAAACGATCGAAGTGAAGGCGCCAAAATTCATGCCAACATTTGTGAAATTCCGGAACTCGGCAAATTATGAAGTTGCTCCGATGTATCAATTAACGGACGATGAACTGGCAGATTCCCGAAAGCATTACCAGGAAATGAAAGATCACATGTCACAGTGGATGCCGGAATTGGAGTTTATTGAGAAGTAGGAGAAATGGCGGCCCACCCTGCAATAAATGCTGGGTGGGGTATTTTTAAAAAATAAGAAGTATAAAATTTTTGGCTATATGAAGCTCTTTGTCAGCAATAGCCATGTCCAGCTTCGACGTACAGGACGTACTAGTGCCGGCGTTGGCACAGGACGTGCCGAACTTAGCCGGCCAGCGCCTACCCCCTCGAGGCCTTAAGCAATCATTTTACATGGCAAGACCCGCCACTACAGCTTAAGCTTTTCGGGGTGAACAAGGCGCCCTGCGCTTTTCTTAATTGATCAGCCGCATCTTCTTATTCATGACAAAGGAAACGATGTAAAAGACAGCACCGGCCAGGATGAAAACTGGAAAGGAAATATGCATGTTAGCTCCGAAATCCGGCATGAACCACGGGGCAAGCAGTGTCAGACCGATGAACAATGTACACAATACCCATAGCTGCAGAAATTCAATCCACTTTTTTGGCTGCTTATTCTTGAATGTGGAGCTTTTGATCCTCTTGAAAATTATCAAAACAAATAACGCTAACAGGAATAGGTCGATAAGTATAATCACTATTCCGGAACCAAGGGGAAATGAGATGTTCCCGTTTCCGAGGTTAAAAAAGTAATATAAGGCTAACCCGACAATGCCGACTGTTAAACTGACGTGGCCAATAAGATTCATCACAATATATAAAATAAATGAGAGGCGGTTGGTTTTTTTCTCTGAAGGGATTTCTCCAATGACTTCCTGACAATATGCCTTTGGATCATCGCCAAATACGTCCCTGGCCGTTCGTCCCTCCGCCTGTGCCTGAAGTAAGTGCTCCAGTAACTCAAGCAGCACTTCTTCCGTATAGCGTTCGGATTTATTAAAGTTTGTCCGTATATACACAAGCATATCGCCATAGTATTCCTTATTCGTCCCGGTTAATTGCTCACGCTTTTCATTGTTAAGCTGGATCAGATCTTTTGTGTTCATCGTATATTACCTCCTTCCCCGATAATCGTGTCCACCGGCGCTTTGATCGTTCGCCAATGATAAATGAATTGCTTCAGTGCTTCGTGTCCTTCGTTGGTTAACGCATAATATTTTCGTTTGGGTCCGGTATCGGATTTTTTCATTTCCCCCTGAATTAGATTTTCCTTCTGTAGCCGCAACAAAATCGGGTAGATGGATCCTTCACTGACATCGTTCAGTCCGAATTCCTGTAGTTTGACGGAAAGCTCATAGCCGTAAGTTGGCTGCCGGCTGATGATGGATAAAATACAGCCCTCGAGAATACCCTTCAGTAACTGACTTCGAAGTGTCATCTTTTCAACCTGCCTTGTCATGCAAGATACCAAATCTTATGATAGCTATCTTGTATAACAAAATAGCCTAACTGCAGTATATAAAATTCACAAGTGATTTGCAAGCATAATTTTGATATGATGTTCTTATGATTGTACAGAGGCTGGACAAGGGAGATTTCGAATAATGGAATGGAAAAATATTTATCGTGGTTTGGTAATGGGAGCGAGCGATGTCATTCCGGGCGTTAGCGGAGGGACCATTGCTGTTCTGCTCGGGATTTATGACCGGCTGATTGCTGCCATTAATGGCCTTATGAGTAAGGATTGGAAAAAACAATTGGGATTTTTAATACCGCTTGGGATCGGAATCGTAACGTCAATCTTTTTACTGGCAAATGTGATTAAGTGGCTGTTTGAACATTATCCGGGACCGACAAAATTTTTCTTTTTGGGACTTATCCTAGGTGTGTTGCCTTATTTGTTCCATAAAGCTGATGCGAAAAGTAAGTTCCAGGCTAAACATATTTTGATGCTATTAATAGGTGCTGCACTTGTAGGCTCTTTGGGATTCCTTCAGGCCAGTGAAGGGGCAGTCATTGAAAATGTGACGACCTCCACTTACATCCTGCTGTTTTTTTCAGGGATTATCGCCAGCAGTGCGTTGGTGCTGCCGGGTATCAGCGGCTCGTTTATGTTGCTGATCCTTGGTGTTTATCAGACCGTCATGACTGCGGTTAGTGATTTGCAGCTTGATATTATTGCCATCACTGGTGTAGGAATTGTGATTGGTATTGTCGTGATGAGTAAAATCGTTCATTTCTTTTTAAATAACTATTATACGGGAACGTTTGCGGTTATTATCGGAATGGTGATCGGCTCTGTTTTTGTCGTGTTTCCGGGTTGGCCAGTGGAAGGCTCACTGGTACTGTTAAGTATTGTTACATTTGCACTGGGGTTGGCTGCGGCTTATTTACTTGGAAAAGTCGAATATAAGTAAAGCGATACTTCATGAAGCGGGAGTGGTTTAGTCGGGTGACTATTCGTTAAACAGCAACGGACTTAGAACCAGTCCATCACCGTATTGGCGACCACAGTTCGTTATCAGGGGATAAACAAACTAAAAGACATGGAGCTGTGGAACAGTTACAATGAAGGCAGTTGAACTAAAGGGGGGATTCACAATGAAGCATATTGATACAGAAGGACAATTCAACGACATCATCCAGTCAGATGAGCCGGTTATCGTGAAGTTTTTTGCTGATTGGTGCCCGGACTGCAAACGCATGGATATGTTTATCGGGGATGTCATGGATGAATTTGAAAACTACGAATGGTACGAAATCAACAGCGATGAAGTGGAAGGGATTGCCCGGAAATATGAGGTAATGGGCATTCCAAGCATCCTGATTTTTAAGGATGGGGAAAAACTCGCCCATCAGCACAGTGCCGATACGAAGACACCCGAATCAGTCAGCGAATTTCTGCATCAACAATTGGCATAATAACATTTAGTCACCCTTATTTTTGAGGGTGATTCCTTTATTTTTTCTCAAAATTTACTCTATCGTCGCAGAGAAACCAACTAATTAATCAGAATATTCATATTTAAAAGGGGTTTCAAATAAAGGGATTACAGTCGGATATTTGGCATAATATCCTTAATTTGTAATTTTGAAAGGAGATGGTTGCTAATGCAAAATTACCAAACAGCGGGGCCAAGAAAAACGACTGCCATTGTTTTCATGATTACTCTTCTGGCCATGTCGACAGTCTCGTTCATCAGCAGCATTATTCAATCCTCAATGCTTGCTGGTCTTGAGGGCAATGCCCCTTACTCAGTCATGACAGATGCGACAGCACTTGTTGTTCTGTTTCAGAGCATGGCTAATATGTTATGGGTCCTGGCTTTTATCGGGTTTGTAATTGCTTTTCTCATGTGGTTGAATCGTTCGTACAAAAACATGCTTGCTGCGGATATCCAAGGTCTGATGCATTCGCCGGGATGGACAGTCGGCTGGTACTTTATACCGTTTGCAAACTTAGTTAAACCGTATGTGGTTATGAAAGAAACCTATCTGGCTTCGATTTATGCAGATACACCAAATTGGAAAGGGCAAAAGCCTCCCCGGTTATTGCCAATTTGGTGGGTGCTATTTATACTTGGGAATATCATTTCAAGCACGAATGCATCGTCTTCATTTGAAACGGTCCGTGATTATCAAGTGGATGCAGTTGTTGTCATGATCTCTGAACCGATGACAATTGTTTCGGGTATTCTTCTGTTAATCATCATGAACCGCATTACAAAAAGTCAGAACAATAAGCTGAAACCTTTGTCCAAAACTTCTTAAAGAGGTTGTTCAAAAAGTCCGGTGAAAATGACACATCGAATTTCTTCGTTAGCTTGCTTTTCCGCTACTCATGTATCTAAAGGCATACATTCCGTTGCTCAAAGCTGCGCTGCCTCGAACTTCCTGGTCCTTTTCATCCTCCTTTTTGAACACGCACTTAAAGACATTTAGAATGTGGTGCCTGTAAGATGTTCATTTCGATGTTATTTACTCGATGCTCTCATGAACGTAAGAGCGCCTCCGTTTGGAACACGCTCTTATTTTGCCTTCATCAGCCGCAATGCGTTCAATGTCACCAGCAGTGTCGCCCCCATCTCGGCAAAGACGGCAATCCAGAGGGTCAGCAGCCGGGAATGACGAGCAGAAGCGCCAGGATTTTTATGCCGATTGCAAAACTAATATTTTGTTTGATGATACGCAATGCTTTACGGCTTAGCCTGACAGTATACGGCAGTTGTTCAAGTCATCTCCCATTAAGGCAACGTCGGCGGTTTCCAATGCGCTATCTGTTCCGGCAGAGCCCATGGCAATCCCAACTTTGGAAGCGGCTAAAGCGGGTGTATCATTGATACCGTCCCCGATCATGGCAATGTTGCCATTGTCCTGTGCTTTAATGAACTGCAATTTATCTTTCGGGAGCAGCCCTGCTTTAACATCCGTCAACTTCAAGTCATCTTTTAAGGCTTTGGCTGTTTGCTCGTGGTCATCTGTATTAGCATGAATGTTTGTTTGATGCCAAGGTCATGTAGTTTATTGATGGCACGTTTACTTTCGGACCATGGTTCATCCCGGAGTGCTTTGCCGCGTTGTTTTTGAGTCCTATTCAACCGAAACGTTCAATTCACCTGAAAGGGTCAACTCTGCATTATCGAGCCGAACTATCCCGTCATTCACATTCAATTGATAAATGGATGAAAGCATGCCAGGGTCTGTAAGGTGCGTAGTCAGTGAAATCGTCTTGTCATTAATCAGATTAGGGTCCTGTGGTGTATTTTTCCCTTTGTTCCATTCAATCATAAAGGGCAGCACCTCCCAATTCGTTTCCGGGAAAAGCATTCGCCATTCTAACAGGCTGCCATCCGGAAGTTGGCGACTACCCCGTACAGGGCCGGTGAATGGCATATCAAGTTTCCGCAGATGTTGAATCGCATCATCCATCTGGTTAGTCCTTAGTGCAAATTGGATCGCCCCTTCATGACCTTCCGCGAGTTCCCGGAAGAGCAGATGAATTAACGGATTATCGGATCTGGCTGCGGTTGTTTCGTCAAAAATGCCAAGCCATTCGATATAGCAGTCATTGCGGAAATAGGCAAGGTAGTTGTATGTACCCCAGTTGGCGTGCCTGCCTCCTTCCGTAATTTGTATATCATATTCTTTTCCGAAATCCCTTGCCGCTTGTTCCGGATCTTTGGCGGCAATGACAATATGATCAATAGCAAGCATATGATCTCCTCCTACCGCCATCTTACTTTTAAATAGACGTTATGGGAAGTATTTGCACTTGTTTGACATCGGTTTGGCTTAAGTTGTCACAAAGTCGGCCCAAGCTCACAGTAATTTGGCCCAAGTTGTCACAAAATCGGCCCAAGCTCACAGTTTTTCCGCCCAAACTGTCACAATTTCGCTGACTTGAATCGGTCAATCCATCCACTTTTCAATCAATATCTGGTATAGTAACTACAAAAGTTTAAGGAACGGGTGATGTGACCATGAAAAAACCGGATATACTGGTTGTCGAGGATGAACAAAAACTAAGTCGGGTGCTGCAGCTCGAACTGGATTATGAAAATTACCGGACAACTGTGGCTGATAATGGGAGAACCGCATTGGATCTTCTGACCGATCAAACATGGGATTTGGTACTTCTGGATATTATGCTGCCGGAACTGAGTGGGATGGAAGTTCTGCGTCGGGTGAGGCGATTTGACGAGTCTACACCGATCATTTTACTGACAGCACGGGACGAGGTTTATGATAAAGTGAATGGTCTTGATCAGGGTGCCAATGACTACATTACGAAGCCGTTTCAAATTGAGGAATTGCTCGCCAGGGTCAGGGTTCATCTTCGCCAGCCGCGTAAAACGTCAGACGAGCATGAAGAATTGGGGGTCGGTGATTTGGCCGTTGATGTTGAAGCCCGGGAAGTGCGCCGTGCCTCCCAGCCAATTGAGCTGACGCCGCGGGAATTCGATCTGCTTGTCTATCTGTTGCAAAATAAAAATCTCGTGCTAACCAGGGATCAGCTGATAGAACATGTCTGGGGATTTGACTACTTCGGGGACACCAATGTGGTTGATGTCTATATCCGGTATTTACGCCAGAAGGTCGATAAGCCATTTGATCAGCCTTACATTCAAACCGTCCGTGGCGTTGGCTATACGATAAAGGAACATGCTTCATGAAGCTTTCTGTAAAAATTCGCCTATTTTCCAGTCTATTCATGCTTGTGCTGATTTTGCTTGTGAATACATCCATCTATTATTTGTTTCATACGATATCATTGGACAGGGAATTGGCTGATTTGAGCACGCAAACAAATGAAATCGCTGAGACGCTGAACCGCAACCCGGATATTCCGAAGAGAGAATTGCTCGAAGCCTTTTTGCCAACAGAAGGCATGATCCGGGTCATTGGCGAAAGTGGCTCGTTCTCCGCGCAAGTGATGAAGGCGGATTATACAGATCTTCCGGCAAACTATGTGACGTCGGAAACACGTTCTATTATCAACATGAAGGACCAGCCTGACTTTGCAACCGTAGCCAAACCAATTATCTGGGAGGACGGCAATGTTGTGACACTGCAGGTTTATAAACACCTGACAGGTCATGCGTCAACCATGGAAACGCTTGTTTATGTTTTGGTTGTCGCGTCACTGATTATGTTGATTCCAACCATTGCGGCGGGTGTCTTTTTATCCCGGTTCATAACAAGACCCGTCAAGGAACTAACTGCGGCCATGAAGGAAAATACCGCCTATGGCAATTGGAAAAAAATCAGTGAGGCTGATGCGTCAAACGATGAATTGTATGAAATGAAAATCACATTTAACCGGATGATCGATTATTTACGGGAGAATTTTGAAAAACAGGAGATGTTTGTGTCAGACGCTTCTCATGAATTGAAAACACCGATATCGATTGTCAAAAGCTATTCTCAGCTGATGAAACGCCGTGGGGCCGATAACCCGGAGTTATTGGAAGAATCAACGGAAGCCATTGAATCACAGGCAGACCGAATGCAGAAACTTGTGGAACAAATGCTGCTGCTGGCCAAACTTAAGGACGGGGAAGACTATAAACCATTTAATATCGTTGAACTATGCCGATCAGCAGCAGAAACATTTGAAGGAGCCTATCACAGGGATATTGTCTTCAATGCAACTGCGGATAACGTTCAAGTCAATGGAAGTGATGACCAATTGCAGCAGGTTGTCTATATCTTGATGGATAATGCGGTCAAATACAGCCAGAACACTGTGAAACTGTCTGTTAAGCGTGATGGCGGGTATGTTGAGGTCGCTGTCCAGGACAAGGGACCGGGAATCCCTGAATCAGAACAAGAAAAGATTTTCGACCGTTTCTACCGGATTGACCAATCAAGAAGCAGGGAAACAGGCGGCACCGGGCTCGGGCTGTCCATTGCCAAAACAATCGTCAGGGTGCACAACGGCACACTTACTGTTTCAAGCGAAAAGGGAGCAGGATCCACCTTTACGCTGACGCTTCCGGTGTCTCATGAAAGTTAATGGCTTTCTCATCAAATTCTAATGGGCTTCACAGTGTCTTTTCATATGCGCAAGTTACGATAGGATCAGAAATCGAACGAGGAGGCACTCAAAATGAAAAGAAAAGTCGGTATCGTATTAGCTGTCATTCTTAGTATTTCTGCGATGGGGTTGGGGATGTTACAGTCAAGTGCATCCGAGGTGTCACCCAAACTGGGCGAACAGGAAATCAGGGAATTAATGACATCGCAGTATCCGGGTGACATTACCGAGCTGGAGTTGGAACAAAGCGGAAACCGGGCTGTATACGAGGCAGAAATCCACGATAATGGAACAGAATACGAGATAAAAATGGATGGGGATACAGGTGAGGTTTTAGAATTGGAAAAGAAATTTTCCGGCAAACATAACAATGAACAGAACAGTGTAGAGGACCAGAAAAAGTCCGGTGAAACGGACGCCAACAAAAATGATACCAAGCAAAATGACGACAAAAAAGCGCGCAACGATGCTGATGGTGGGGACAAAAGTGATTCCAATAAAGACAATACGGACCAGATGGAATTAAACCAAAGTGGAAACAGTGCTCATAACAAGCCATCAAAGTCGGCTGTCATCAGTACGGGAGAGGCAGAAAAGATCGCACAGGGTGCGTTTTCCGGCACGATTGTGGAAATGGAATTGGATGAGGATGACAATCGTTTATATTATGAAATCGGGATGATATCCAAAAACAAAGAAGCCGACATCGAAATTGATGCCTATACCGGTGATATTCTGGTGATGGAGATCGACAGTGATAACGACGATGATAATCATGATGACAACGAGAATGAAGACGAAAATGACCATGACCAGGACGACAGCGACGACGATAAAGATGACGAAAAATAATCGACCGGTTTGCTGACATTCCCCCTCAAACTGTGCAGTTCACACTGCCCCTGAGGGGGTTATTTTATAATACGGTTTCCTTTTTTAACCATGTTCCATTGTGTTTAAAATGGGGTATAAAAATGGGTAGTGCTATCAGAGGGTGATTCAATTGAAATATGAGAATGGATTGTTTATATATAACGGCACTGCCGGGAACGAAAATATCGAACAAAAGCTTTCCCAAACATTACCGGTTCTTGCAACGGTGATTAAACAGCTGACGGTTGTTCAGACAGCGTCCATCTATGACGCCAAAAACACTGTCACGAAATACGCTGCACACGTCGATATCATGATTATTCTTGGAGGAGACGGTACGCTCCATGAATGCATCAATAGCATTGCACCGTTAGACCAGCGGCCGGTGATTGCCGTTTTACCGGGAGGCACGTGTAATGATTTCAGCAGATTATTAAACATACCGCAGAACTTGTACCAGGCAGCACAGGCAATTGCAACAGGTGAAGTGGTTGATGTGGACCTCGGCCGAGCGCAGGGTAAATATTTCTTGAATTTTTGGGGTATTGGCCTTGTGTCGGAAACATCATTAAATATTGACGAGGAACAAAAGAAAAGCCTGGGTGTTCTAAGTTATTTTATGAGTACATTGCGAACGGTTAATCAGGCAGCACCTTTTACCTATGAAATTGTTGCTGATGGTGAACGGTATGATGGAGAAGGCGTTTTAATTCTTGTACTCAATGGACGATTTATCGGAACACGGGAACTGCCCCTGCCGACAGTCGCCGCGAATGACGGAAAACTTGATGTGCTTGTCATCAAGAATTCCACTTTGGCCTCATTTCGAGAATTGCTGTCGATGAACAGGCCCGATACCAATCCACAACAGTTAACCGAATTGACCCATTTTCAAGCAGCATCGGTAAAGGTATCGACTGTCGATGAAAAAGCTGTTGATATGGATGGAGAAGTCGATGGAACCACCCCGTCTGACATAACCATTTTACCGAAACATATCCGAATGGTGAAAACATCTCCGAACGTGTGATGATCTCTGCCCTTTGGAGAATACGAACAAAAAGCAAACCTTTTGTTGCAAGGAAGGTTTGCTTTTTTTGTTCAAAGATAAGAATGGAAAAAATTTCGGCTATATTAAGCTCTTTGGCAGTAATAGCCATACCCAGCTTCGACGTACAGGACGTACTAGTGCCGGCGTTGGCACAGGACGTGCCGAACTTAGCCGGCCAGCGCCTACCCCCCCTCGAGGTCTTAAGCAATCATTTTACGTGGCCAAACCCGCCACTGCAAATTCTTGCTTAAGCTTTTCGGGGGGGAGCAAGGCGCCCCGCGCTTTTCTTAGTAGCGATTGCTGGAAAAATTTTATGTAATGGTTTTGTAAAAAACGTGTTTAAGTTGTTACATAGCGGGTATATGTCAACAGCCTGATTAATCATGTGCAGGTAGAATGAGGGGGGAGATCAAGATTGAACGAACAAGAAGTGATCGTATACACTAGCGAAAACAGTCTGCAGTGTGAGAAACTGCTGGAGCAATTAAATCAATCCGATATTAACTACAGTGAGCGTAATGTGACAAAGCATCGGAAATATTTAGATGAACTTCAGGAAGAGGGGATATTTGGCACACCTGCGACATTCGTGGATAAAAAAGTTGTTTTGGGCACACAAATTAATAAAATTAAACACGCACTGGGTATATCGAATCATTACCATTCGCACACCTCATTTGATTGGTCATGAGGGATGGAATGGGTATTTCACACATGTTGAGGTGTCTTGCATAGGATAACGAAAGACCATCCAAAAGAGGTGTGTGTTTATGTCGAGAACGCGCTATTCTTTTCGGCCATCGTATCGCAGCAGTCCAGCCAATGTTAACCTCGAGAGACCTCATTCAATCAATACGGGTTCTATAGCACATTATCCTACAGCTTTTGACGTGTATTCGAAACCGAAGCAGCCGATAAACTGGAAAACTGATCCCTATACGGACACTACATTTTCCCAACCGCCAAAGCCAAGCAATCTGTTGTATTATTTTCAGGATCCTAACGGTGAATTTGACCTTGATAAAATGTTGACAGCGGCCGGACAAGTAGCTGATACGGTTCAGCAGATTTCGCCCGTTGTTAAAGAAGTCGGGAATCTTTTCAATCGAACGGATTATATGTAACGTGCGTGTCCAACGCGCCATGTTTTTGAATCACTGCCACACACGGAGCAGCTTGTTAAAAACGTGCAACTCGCTGGCATTACCGGATTATTTTGCCGCGGATGAATAAGCACAGGTAAGGGAAAATGAAAATAGACCGAATGATAAGAGGTTGTTCAAAAAGTCAGGTATCGATAGGGGATCTTCTGCCAGGAACGCCCCCGTCCTGAGGCACGCTGAAGTCACCACAACACGCGAGAAGCCCGTGCTCGGGAACTCGCGCCGCCTGGAACTTTGACGCACAGGACGTGCTAGTGCAGGCGTCCGTGATTGTGGTCCGGGAACTTAGCCTGCCGGTCTTTTTGAACACGATCGATAAGGAGAATTGACATGACTGGATGTCTCATCATACATGGCTATACAGGCAGTCCGTATGAAGTCGGGCCGTTGGCGGAATATCTGAGAGAACATACAGATTGGCGTATAGACGTACCAACATTGCCGGGGCATGGCAGCGAACTTGCTTTGGAAAATGTCTCATATAAAAGCTGGCTCGTCGCAGCAGAAAATTCGTTAAAACAATTAAAGACGAAATCGGATAAAATATACCTGATCGGCTTTTCAATGGGCGGGATGATTGCCGCTTATCTGGCATCTAAACATAATATTGATAAGCTGGTATTGCTTGCCCCCTCAGGAAAATATTTGTCATTCCGGCAAATGATAAGGGACTTCACAGGTGCTGTTACCGACGGATTTAAAGGGAAGCTCAAACAAAACAACCTTTATCTCCACTACAAACGAAAATGGGGTACAGTGCCATTTAAGGCAAATATCGAATTCCTCAGACTGGTCAGGTTTACCCGCCAATACTTAAATAAGGTAACCTCGCCTGTACTAATCGCGCATGGGCAGCAGGACATGATGGTGCCTTATAAAACAGGCTATTATCTTGATAAGGAAATTACTTCGGAACGGAAGGAAGTCGTATTTTTTGAACGATCCAGACATCTCATCTGTCTGGGTGACGACCACGATGCATTGAATAAAATGGTGTATGATTTTTTGATCAATGAAAAAGAGGAGGACGTGGTCACGTGAGCATCCTCCTCTTATCTTCTGCGCAGTTCTATGATTTGAAAAACGAAATAACCAGGCCGCCTTCTCCAGCATAATTGGCAATCAACGGCCCCATATCCGTCAAATAGGCATCTTTAAACGGGTACTTATCTCTGATGCTCGCGAGTACTTTTTTGGCACGGTTTTCGGCATTACAATGTGTCATGGTAATGACTTTATTCTCGAAGTTCCTGCTGTATTCACCAATTTGTTCAACAAATCGTCTGAGCGATTTTTTATTCCCACGCACTTTTTCAGTTACTTCAATGGTACCTTCATCACTACCACGCATGAGTGGTTTTATATTTAATGTTTTGGCGATGGTGCCTTTCACACGATCAAGTCGTCCACCACGTATCAGGTTCTCCAGTGTTTTCAGGACAAACAGCGAATTCGTTTGATCAATGCGTTCATACAAATGGTCAACGAGGCTTTCATACGTATAATTTTCGTCCATTTTTGTTTTCGCTTCGTGCAGTAATAGTGCAAGCCCGCATGAAGCAGTTTTGGAGTTGATGACTTCGATTTTTCTATCTGGCTCTTCTTCAAGCAGCATATTCTTGCCCAGAACGGCATTGTCATAGGTAACGCTTAAGCCTTTTGATAAGCTCAGCATGATAATCGGCTTTTCCGGATCGACTTGCTTATAGGCTTCATAAAAGTCATTCGGATTTGGTGCTGAGGAGCGCGGTAGTTCATCGGCTTCGGCCATTTTTTGATAGAACGTTTCGAGATCAATCGTTACACCGGCTTTGTATTCTTCATTCCCGAAATGTAAATAGAGTGGTACAACCTTTATATCCAATGCATCGTGCAAACGCTTCGGAACGTCTGCCCCTCCGTCGGTCATTAATTGTATATGCATGATTTCACCCAATTCGATTTTGTATTGCCTTTATTATATCAGTTTTTAGGGCCGTAAAGCGTAAAAACGCCAAAATTTTGGGCAAAAACGTCAAACAAGAGCTCAACCTGGCGGGCGTTTTTGCTCAACATAGCGCGGTCCGGTCGAGCCTCCGATGTCACTTGCGCTGTGAGATAGTGACTTTGCGCTTCTTTGTTGTGCTCATGATGAACAAAAACAGCCCGAACAGGACGATTGTTCCGCCCAGCCACTGTGACCACGTAATCGTTTCGCCCAATATGAAGTAAGCCAGGATGGAAGCGCCGACCGGTTCAAAGACGATCCCCATCGAGATGGTTGCGGTGCTCAGCCATTTCAGTGCCCAATTGAATAACGTGTGCCCGAAGAAAGTCGGGAAAATCGCCAATGCCAGGAATACAAGCCAATTATCGGCAGGATACCCGAAAAAGGCATTACCGGCAATCAGGTTGTACACGATGAGCGTAAGGGAGCTGATGCCATAAGCGATGAATGTATACGTCATTAGCGACAGGCGCTTTCTGACCTGCTGCCCCATTAGGAAATAGGCTGTTACCAGCATCGCTCCGATGAGTGCCAAAATGTCGCCAAACAGTGCGACGCCACTAATCTGAAAGTCGCCCCAGCTGATGATGACACTTCCCAAAAGGGCAATCAGCATACTAATGACGGCGCCGTATGAAAAACGTTCTTTGAAAAAGAAATAAGTCCCCAAAAAGGCGAATATCGGCTGCAGTGTGACGAGCACGACGGAACTAGCCACGGACGTGTAATTCAGGGATTCGAACCAGACAATAAAGTGGAATGCCAGGAAAATACCGGCAAGGGCAGAGAAGATCCAATCATTTTTTTGAATCAAACGAAACTCGTGCCGGTTTTTCAGCAGGACGTATGGTGCCATAATTAGAACAGCAAGAAGTAGACGGTAATTGGCAATGATGGCTGCAGGGGCTTGATCCGCAAGTTTAACCAGAATGGCTGATGTGGACACGGCGATAACGCCAATGACAATCGCTATGTATGGATTAAACGGAGGGATTCGCATAAATAACCTCCTTGTTTGATTGCTTCTTTATAGAACCCTGTATAGTTTATCATGCCACACGTAAAAAATCATATAGGAAGTAGTGGATATTATCCGAGTGACTGTGTTAATATAAAATGACTGTTATTTTTGGATGAGCGTTCGCGGATGAGGCCTTTTTCCATGACTGGGAAAAGCCTCTTTTTACAGCCTTCATTAATTGAATCATATATTTAAACAAAAAAGGAGAAGAGTTATACAGTGACAACATTCAATGAGCTAAACATTTCAGATCCCATTATGAAAGCTTTACAGAAAATGGGCTTTGAAGAATCAACACCTATTCAAGCGGAAACAATCCCGCTTGCCATGCAAGGAAATGACGTGATTGGACAAGCACAGACAGGAACGGGAAAAACTGCGGCTTTCGGAATCCCGATGATTGAACACATCGATCTGAAACAACGGAAAATTCAAGGGCTGGTTGTAGCGCCGACAAGAGAATTGGCCATTCAAGTAGCCGAGGAACTGAATCGGCTTGGTAAAATTAAAGGTGTACGTGCCATTTCAGTTTATGGCGGGCAGCATATGGAGCGGCAAATACGTGCGTTAAAAGACGGCCCGAGCATTGTCGTCGCAACACCGGGAAGACTGCTTGATCACATGCGACGCAAGACCATCCGGACAGGCGACATCCAAACAGTCGTTCTGGACGAAGCCGATGAAATGCTGAATATGGGTTTCATTGATGACATTCGTGATATATTGAAAAACATTCCGTCAGAACGGCAGACATTGCTATTTTCCGCAACGGTGCCAAAAGAAATCCGGAGTATTGCGACGAACCTGATGAAAGATCCGAAAGAAGTCAAAGTGAAAGCAAAAGAAATGACGGTTGAAAACATCGACCAGTATTTTATCGAGATTCCCGAGAAACAGAAATTTGATACGTTGACCAACCATCTGGATTATTATGCACCGAAGCTTGCGATTGTCTTCAGCCGGACGAAAAAGCGGGTGGATGAAATTACCGACGGGCTGCAGGCACGCGGGTTCCGTGCAGAAGGCATTCATGGTGATCTGACACAAGGGAAGCGGATGTCAGTTCTGAACAAATTTAAAAAAAATCGTGTTGATGTACTAGTAGCGACAGATGTAGCAGCACGAGGACTTGATATATCAGGTGTGACTCATGTGTATAATTTTGACATACCACAGGACCCGGAAGGCTACGTGCACCGGATTGGCCGTACCGGACGAGCAGGTCGTACCGGGGAAGCCATTTCATTTGTCACACCACGGGAAATCGCGCATTTGAATTTGATTGAAAAAGTGACCAAGAGCAAAATGAAACGGATGGCGCCTCCAACTTATCAGGAAGCAAAACGCGGCCAACAGCAGGCAGCAGCGGACAAACTGCGGAAAAAGATTGCTCAGCAGGATTTGCAGGACTATCAGGAAACCGCCAGCGAGCTGCTTGAAGAGCACGACTCCATGACGGTTGTGGCTGCTGCCCTTAAAATGATGACGAAAGAGCGGCGTAATGCCCCCGTCAACATTTCATCTGTTCAGCCAATCAGCGTGAAAAAAGCAACGCGGGGCAAGAACAATAAAGGCAGACCGCAAAATAAGAAGTATTACGGAAAACGCGGCCAAGGCGGACGCAAGCAAGGAGGCCGCAACCAGGGCGGACATAATCGTAAAGGAAACTACCAGAAGCGCCGTAACTACAACTCGAACAGCTGAAGGGCCTTATAAAAAGTAATGGGTTCAGTTTAGGAAGAAAACCTAAATAGTTTTAAATCGAAAGACTTGGTTGATAATCCGAGTCTTTTTGTTTTGTTTTTATACATCTGTCACGACGTCCGGAAAAATCCCGGTGTCTAAAAATCCTGTAAATACACCTCAAAAGGCCGGATAGAAGGGTTCACAATGCTCTATCATCCTTTGCAAGCGGTGTAAAAGTTCTGCAGCGGTCATTATCTGTTAAAAATGTCGAAACTTTGGTAGTATGAATCCGTATAAGTAATAGACGAATCTATTGTGATGAAGGAAGTGAAATTATGCGACAGCCACCGATTAACCGGATTGCGCCGGATGCCATCAAAGCGTGGAAAATTTCGGCTGCAATCGCTGAAGGAATGCTCTGGCTCATAACGATTGCTCTTTTTGTAGTAGCATTTATATTTGAATTTTCCTATTGGTTTGGTGCAGTAGCCGTTTTAATCAGCGGAATGACGACTTTATTCTTTGTCTTTTTACTGCCGAAACTGCGCTGGAGGCGATGGCGTTATGAAGTATTTGAACAGGAGATTTATATTCAACATGGGATATTGATTGTCTCGCGGACACTTGTACCGATGATCCGTGTGCAGCATGTTGATACAAAACAGGGGCCGATTTTGAAGAAATATAACTTGGCAAGTGTGGAAATTTCAACGGCAGCCACAACCCATGAGATTCCTGCGCTGCTTGAGGAAGACGCATCGGAACTGCGGGATAGAATCTCGGCTTTGGCAAGGGTGGATGAAGATGATGTCTGAAGCAAAACGATTACACCCGGCAGCGATTATTTTTAATTTGATTAAAACGATACGCGAATTTCTATTTGCTATTATTCTTGGGTTTATTACGTTCAGAGACGAATCATTGCTGTATTTTATTCTGATTTTAGCAGGTTTGGTGGTCATTTTTATTACGTCAAGTGTGCTGACATGGTATCGCTACACGTATCGGGTAGAGGATGATGAATTGCGTATTGAATATGGGGTTTTTATCCGGAAGAAACGTTACATATCCAAGAACCGTATTCAATCGATTGACTTGACATCGGGGGTTATTCACCGGATTTTTAAATTGACGAAGGTACAGATTGAAACGGCAGGGTCCGGAACAGATGCGGAAGCGTCGCTCAGTGCGGTGAAATTGGCAGAAGGGGAAGCGTTGCGTCAGGAATTGAAATCGCGCAGCCTGGAATCCGCAGGGGATGACGAGTTCGCTGATGAAACAGCAGAAACGTCAAACCCATCTTCTACTATTCGTTTTAAACGATTGTTTTTAGCAGGAACGACTTCAGGCAGTATTGGAGTCATTATGGCCCTGGCGGCGACTGCTTTTTCTCAGGTGGAACAGTTTATTCCGGAGCAGTTTTATGAGAGCTCTGTGCAATGGCTCATTGGGCTTGGTATAATCATTATCGCTGTGATGACGATAGTGGGTTTGCTGCTGTTGTGGCTATTTGGCATAGCCGGCACAATTATCAAGTACGGGAATTTTACGATTACCGGTAATGAACATGAATTGTTTATTACCCGTGGTCTGCTTGAGAAAAAACAAGTAACCATACCTTTAAAACGCATTCAGGCAGTCGGTATTCAGGAAAGTATTATTCGGCAACCGCTTGGTTTCGTCACTGTATATGCGGAGGTTGCCGGTGGATCCATGCGTAAGGGGGAAGACTTTTCATCGATTCTGTTTCCGATTATGAAGCGTGATGAAGTGGAAGACTTCCTGCAAACATTTTTGCCAGCGTATGCCGGGTTGCAGCGTGAACTGAGGCCATTGCCAAAACGGGCACGGAAGTTTTACATCATGCGATCTTCCATACTGTTCCTGCTGGCGACAGTGGCAGTAGGAATCTTCTTCCCATCATTTATCTGGGCCCCGTTAGTGCTACTTGCAGGCAGTGTGTTCCTTGGCTGGCTGCGGCATAAGGACGGCGGTTTTCGTGTGCAGGGGAGGCGGTTAACAATACGGCATCGTCTCTTTAGCCGAAATACAATCATGATATTTCATAAACGCATACAGGCATTTGAGGAAAAACAGCATAAAGTGCAGAAACTGCAAAGGCTTGAGACGATGAGACTTTCGATTGTCGGAACAATGGGAGCAGGGACGCATTTTACCATGAAGGATCTTGAGGAATCACATACCGACGAGCTATCGGACTGGTATTCGCATAGAAGTCAGTAGGGAATATAAAAATCCGAACAATGATGTAAAATTCTTTAGAGAAATTTATAATCTGTTCGGATTTTTATATATAGAGATAGGCGCTTCAAATAGCGGAGTATTTCTCCGGAGCGATGGTTAGCACATCCTAACTTTAAACTAAGAACGATTGATCAATCGTTTTTGGTTTAAATAGTTGAGTTTTGTCCCAGCCCCTTTTAAAATATTCTGCTGAAGAGTCCGAGTATGATAAGAATCCCTAGAAGGATCCAGAGCCCGTTTTTGAAAAGCGTTTTGTTCCGTTGCTTTTTCTGCCAACGGTTAGGGTCAAACCCGATGGAGCCGTCATCTGTACGCTGCGGCCGTGCCCATGGGTTGTAAGGACGGACATGATTTAAGACGAGCGGAGCTAGTGCAAAGCCGCCGATGAATCCGAATATATGGGCATAAACGTTAATACCCGAGCGTAAAAATGTCATGACCAGGCCGATGACTAAAATGATGGTGACAATTTGGGCACTTGACTGGTCAATTAAATGTTTACGAAACGCAACCATGAATACATAAAGGCCGAACAGCCCGTAAATAGCCCCTGATGCACCTACATGGGAGTACAGCGGAGGCCCGAGCAGAAAGGTCGCTAAGTTGCCAATCAGCCCTGCGCCAAGATAGATGGCGAGGAATTTCAGTTTACCGAGCATCTGCTCCAGAGCGGGTCCGAACAACGCGAGGGCAAACGAATTGAACAGGACATGCATGAGGCCAGCATGAAGAAAAATGGATGTGATTAATCGCCAGTATTCTCCCTGACTAATGGAAAAGTTGATGCCCATTCCCCAATCTCTGATCAGGTTGCCGATCGGGGTCTGCAGAAAACCGGTCAAAAGCCAAAGCGCAAGCTGGATTATGATCAGCCAGGCGACAGCCGGGTATAATTGCATGAATTCTTTTATACTGCGTTCATTTCGTACAAACATAGAAGTTCTCCCTCCTTTACTGAAAAATGTATTGCCCTATAAGAATCCGGTTTTATATACGGGACTCGGGGGTATTATAATGATAGTATTATATTCTATAGTATGACCAATATTATCTTACTAGAATATGCTGGTAAATCATAATGATATGCAGTTCACAAAAGAAAGGAACACCGTTTTTATGATAAAAGGTATTGGCGTTGACATAATTGAACTGGATCGAATACAACATAATGTACAACAAAACAGCCGGTTTGCTGACCGGATTTTGACCGATACGGAGAAAAAAATGTTTGCTGCTTTAACAACGAGTCAGAGGCAGGCCGAATATCTTGCAGGGCGATTTGCTGCCAAAGAGGCATTTTCGAAGGCTGCCGGCCGCGGTATTGGGAAACTGAGCTTTAAAAATATCGAGGTGACAACCGATACGTATGGCGCCCCTGTGATGGACGTTTGCGGATATGAAGACTGGAACATTTTTATATCCATCACACATAGCAGGGAGTACGCAGTGGCACAGGTTGTCATCGAGGAAAAGAACTGACGGGTACTTTTGCATAATCGGAAAGGTTGTCTCATATATTCTAGTGCGGGCAGGAGGGAATAGTGTGCATATTGTCACCGCAGAAGAAATGTACGATATGGATCATGAGGCCATTCATCAAATAGGCATTGATGGCAGACTGTTAATGGAAAACGCAGGGAGGGCGATGTCAGCACGCATTGAAGCGAGCGTTGATGATACAGACCAAATCCTGCTTTTGGCTGGGAGCGGAAACAACGGCGGCGATGGGTTTGTGATTGCCAGAACATTGCTGAACAACGGGTACGATATAGTCGTTGTTCAGGTTGTACCGGATCATAAAATAGCCGGTGACGCCCTTTTTCACAAAAATTTGTTTATCCGATGCGGCGGGGAGGTGCGTGTAACGTGTCAACCTTCCGAAATCGGGGGGATCGTAAAGGAAGCGGATATCGTTGTCGATGCCATGTTGGGGATCGGGACAAAAGGGATGCTCCGTAAACCGATCAGCACGGTTGTCGCAACCATTAATGAGTCAGAAGCTCATGTGATTTCGGCAGACATTCCATCAGGATTGCCTGCTAATGAGGGGGCGCGGGACTTTCAAGCGGTACAAGCCAACGAAACAATTATCGCTGGGTTCCCGAAAATGAGCGCGTTTCTGGAATCGACATTTCCTTATTACGGCGAGTGGACGACGGTTTCATTCGGGCTCCCGAAGCCTGTTACGAAGAATCGGGCGCAGAGGAAGGTCTGGACGGAAGCAGATTTTAAAGAGACGATGCCGGAACGGAAAGCGAACGCGCATAAAGGCAACCACGGCCGTGGGCTGATTATCGGCGGCAGTGCGGAAATGCCGGGTTCCATCGCGATGTCCGCAGTCGCTGCCTTGCGAACAGGCGCCGGTCTGATGACAGTTGCCACAGCAAAAAGTGTGATCCCGACAATTGCGTCAAACTGTATGGAAGCAACCTATCTGACGTTGGATGACACGAACGGTTTTTTGAACGCCAGGACTGCCGTACCTTTTGACCAATATGATGCAGCTGTAATTGGTATGGGACTGGGTCGTCATCAAGAAGCAGCCGGACTGGTGCAACAGGCAGTAGAAGCGGAGGGACCGCTGATTGTGGATGCGGATGGCCTGTATCATGTGCGTTCGCTTTTGAACCGTCTTAACCATCGGACAGGTCCAGTTGTCCTGACACCACACCCGGGGGAGATGGCGATGCTGTTGGATGTGTCAGTTCCTGAGCTGTTACAGTCTCCTTTTGCCTATACCAAAATGTTTGCGGAAAAATATCAGGTATATGTCATTCTTAAAGGGACGTTTACAATCATTACGACCCCGGAAGGCGCACAGACCGTCAGCACCGCCGGGAATCAGGGGCTTGCGAAAGGCGGCAGCGGGGATGTATTATCCGGGATCATTTTGGCCATGATTATGCAGCGGCAGACTGTTACTGAAGCGCTAGGCAATGCCTGTTTCGTGCATGGAAAGGCTGCTGAATGGCTCACTGAAGAAGTCCATTCCGTTTATGACTTAATAGCTTCTGATATCAGTGCCGGCATTACGAATGTATATCGTACGCTTCTGGCAACACGGTGACAATGACTTCCCTCCCTTTGTCAGTTCGAAAAGCCCGCAAAATGTTTGAATGCGACAAGGGAGACATGTCCATGAAAAAAAAGTTAAGTATGTGGGTTGTAGTTATTGTCGGTTCCATCTTTTTGCTTTCCGCCTGCGGTGAACAGTCTCAGGAAGATGTAGTGGAGAAATTGGAGTCGAATCTCGAATCCATGGATGGCTATAAAGCAAAGGCCGAAATGACGATGAACACCGGCCAGGAAGACCAGAAGTACAATATTGATATTTGGCATAAGAAAAAAGATCTGTACCGTGTTGCACTCAACAATGAACAGGATAAAGAAGGCAGCCAAATCATTTTGAAAAATGAGGACGGGGTGTTTGTTCTTTCTCCTGCGTTGAATAAAAGCTTCAAATTTCAGGAAGAGTGGCCGGAAAACGGCAGCCAGCCATATCTGTATCAATCACTTGTCAACGATATCCTGAAAGATAAGGAAGCTGAATTCAATACAACCGAGGACCATTACGTTTTTGAGACTAAAACAAACTATCAAAGCAACAACAATTTACCATTCCAGGAGGTTTACTTTGATAAAAAATCGTATACACCGGAGATGGTAAAAGTACTTGATAAAGACCGGAATGCTTTGGTACAAGTCAATTTTTCTGATTTTAAACAAGATCCCAAGTTTGAAGATGACGATTTTGCGATGGAGAAGAATATGACTAGCGGAACGGCTGACGCGTCAGTCTCAGGTGAAGGTGAGGCGGATGCATTTACCGTTGTTTATCCGCAGAATATGTTAGGCTCTGAACTGGTTGAGGAATCAGAAGTTGAAACGGAAAATGGCGAACGGGTGATTATGACATTCTCCGGTGAAAAGAATTTCACGCTGGTTCAGGAGACTCAGGACGTGGTACCAACTATGTCCGCTCCCCAAATGGTGAACGGCCAAATTGTGAACATAGGCCACGCAATCGGCGCCCTATCCGAAAATACCATTGAGTGGACCAGTAATGGAAATAATTTTGTCCTCGCAAGTGAGGAATTAACCAAGGAAGAATTAATTGAAGTGGCACAATCTGTAAAAGGCAAAGAAGTGAAGTAAATGAATCGTAGCAAGCAGACTCATCAGAGAGGGGGTCTGCTTTTTATTTTTGCTTTTTTTCGATAAAATATAAGGCAGATGGCAAAGGAGGGGGTTCTGTGCACAACAACCTGTATCGGAGTACGTGGGCGGAAGTGGATCTTGGAGCAATCGGTCACAATATCAAAGAAATGCGTAACCGACTTCCTGATCATTGTGCTGTTATGGCAGTGGTCAAAGCCGATGCATATGGTCATGGAGCGGTGGAAGTTGCTGAAAAAGCACTGGACTCAGGTGCAAAAATGCTTGCCGTGGCCCTGCTGGAAGAAGCGCTGATACTAAGGGAAGCTCATATGGCAGCGCCAATTCTCGTATTCGGACGGGTGAACCCGGAAGATGTCCCGACAGCTGTAGAACACGACATTACGCTGACATGCTTTCAAACGGATTGGATCCGTGAAGTGAACAGGCTTTCGCTTCCGTCTCCTGTGAAGGTGCATATGAAGTGGGATACTGGCATGGGACGTGTCGGGCTGCGGACTGAAAATGAATTGAGAGAGACGACAGCGTGGATGGCAAACAGTCCGACCATTCAATTAACTGGTGTTTATACACATTTTGCAACGGCCGATGAAGCGGATTTGACTTATTTTGACTTGCAGCAACACCGTTTTGAGGATTTGCTTCATACTTTTGAGTCGATAACGCATGACCCTGTCGCTGTTCATATCGGCAACAGCGCCGCATCCATCCGCTTTCCTGAACGAATGTATAATTATATGCGGTTCGGGATAGCCATGTATGGGCTGTATCCGTCAGATGTTTTAAAAGATGAAGGTATGATTAACCTGCAACCGGCCTTTTCATTGCACAGCAGACTAATTCATGTGAAGAAAGTCGATCAAGGAGAATCTATCAGCTATGGTGCCACCTATACAACAAGAGAGCAGGAATATATCGGCACAATTCCGATTGGCTACGCTGATGGCTGGATCCGCAAACTGCAGGGGATGGACGTTCTCGTCGATGGAAAAAGAATGCCGATTGTCGGCCGGATAACGATGGATCAGACGATGATCAGGCTTGATAAAGAATATCCCGTAGGAACAATGGTAACCTTAATTGGCAGGCAGGGAACTGACCAAATTGAAGCAGATGAAATCGCGGCAAAACTTGAAACCATCAATTATGAAATACCATGCATGATCTCCGATCGTGTCCCAAGGCTTTATAAACAGGGCAGCTGATAAAATAAGTCGCGGGCATTCCCGAAATTTGTTGGCATAATAAAGCATACAGGCAATAAACTAATATCAGGAGCCTATTTCCAGGGTGAAACATGATGGAGTGTGGTGAATAATAGCGTCCGATTATGTGAATTATGTTTAGAAAAGGTTGATCAAAAAGTTCGGTAAAAATGACACGTCGACAGAGGGCCTTTTTGAACACGCACTAAAAGACAATCTTTCAGGCAGGTTTTTTTTAATTATCCTGATAAGCCTTTGCAAACCGTCCGATACAATGGTATCATTGAAAAAGAATTTAATAGCGCTTGTTCAAAAAGTCCTTTTGATCCTCCTTTTTGAACTCGCTCTACTATCGATCGTTTTACAAGTTGTCGGAGGTGCATGGTGTTGTCAGAGAGCTTACAGGAAATTTCAGTACGATTACCTAAAAACCTGTTAAACGAGGTGGATGGACTCATGGAGTATGAAAATAGTGATTTGAGCGATTTCATTTGTCAGGCAACGAGAAATTATCTGGAACACAAAAAAGAAGAGCATGTCCAGCAGTATCGTGAATCGATGCAGCAAGGTTATATGGAAATGGCTAATATTAATCTGACAATCGCTTCAGAAGCTTTTCAGGCCGAAGAAGAAGCTGAGAAAAACAATTTACAGCGAACCGTGATCGGGGTGTAGGACACGTGATCGTTCAAAGAGGCGAAGTTTATTTCGCCGACTTATCCCCTGTCGTGGGATCGGAACAAGGGGGTATTCGCCCGGTACTGATCCTGCAAAATGATATCGGTAACCGGTTCAGCCCAACGGTTATTGTTGCTGCAATAACTGCTCAGATTCAGAAGGCCAAACTCCCGACACATGTGGAGATAAACGCGAAACGGTACGGTTTTGACCGTAACTCGGTTATATTGCTGGAACAAATCAGAACGTTGGATAAGCAGCGGTTGACCGATAAGATTACAAAGCTGGATAAACAGATGATGGACAGAATTGATAAAGCTTTGGAAATCAGTCTTGGATTGAAAGAAATGTATGATCAGTAGATGGTGCCCCTTTTCTAACCTAAGAACAGGGGTATTTTTATGTTCAAAGTGAGAACTTTAGCGTATTTTATGATAAAATGTAGAACTAACAAGATAAAAATAATTTATAAAAAACTATTCATCCCCTCCTTAACGGGCAGTAAGACCCCCACTTCCGAATTGGAGGTGAGACACAAAAGCTAAGCGGGGGAGGGGACCCCAACTGAATGAGGTTTCACTTTATTATCAGGGGTAAATAGTGGGAGGAAACTATGGACAGGGAGTTTAGAAAGATTGTATTGGACAACAGTGATGTTATTGTCCAGAAATGGATCGATGAAATTGATATACTGAAAGGCTTTAATTATACGGATAGTGTTTCAGATGAATTATTGGAAAGCACCAATCGGGAATTTGTCAATATTATTTTCAGCAGTATTAAACATGAGGGTGATACAAAGCAGCTGAAGGAATTTTCCGAAAAGTTGATCAACCTTGGTTGGAAAGTCAGTTACATAACAGATGGCCTGCAGGTTTTCAGACGGGTGACGATTAATTTTATTCTGCAGCAATCTGATAAAATTGACACAAGCTATATTTCCGACTTGCAGCAGAGTGTTGATGAATGGGTTGAGCCGCTGATTAGACAGCTGGTCAATGAGTATTCAGGGAACTGGGAAAATATTTTATCCCTGCAGCGTGTCGCGCTTCAAGAATTATCAGCCCCGCTCATCCCGGTGATGGATAATATTACAGTTATGCCGCTGGTTGGCACGATTGATACCGAGCGGGCCAAATTAATCATGGAAAACCTGCTTGAAGGAGTCATGAAGCACAATTCAGAGGTCGTATTAATTGATATCACCGGTGTACCGGTTGTGGATACCATGGTAGCACATCACATTATCCAAGCAGCGGAAGCCGTCCGTCTGGTCGGAGCAACATGTATCCTTGTCGGTATACGCCCTGAAATTGCTCAGACGATCGTGAACCTGGGAATTGACTTGAGTAAATTCCCTACCAAAAGTTCACTGCGAAAAGGGTTTATTAAAGCACTTGAGATGACGAATCGCAAAATTGTTGATACGAAGCCGCCGAACAATGCGGTTGAGCAAATGATCGACTCGCTTGGTGGAGAGTGATAGAATGCGGATACCAATTTTAAAATTACACGATTATCTGTTGATTTCGATTCAGACAGAAATCGATGATAATACGGCTATACAGTTTCAGGAAGATTTATTGGACAAAATTCATCAAACCGGCGCATCCGGGGTTGTCATTGATCTGACATCAGTGGAAATCATTGATTCTTTTATAGCAAAGGTCCTCGGCGATGTCGTCACTATGTCAGATCTTATGGGGGCCAAGTTGGTATTGACCGGAATTCAGCCTGCAGTTGCGGTCACCTTAATTGACTTAGGTGTACATTTGAAAGATGTTCCGACTGCATTGGACTTAGAACGGGGATTGATTAAACTGTATCAGGAATTGGGGGAATGAGCATGGACCCTACTTTCTGTGTGACGATTGAACAAGAGTGGGATATCGTTAAAGCGCGTCAGCTTGGGAGGGACAGGGCACGCGACATCGGGTTTGGCACCGTCGATCAAGCCCGTATCGCAACGGCAATATCGGAGCTAGCCCGAAATATCTATTTATATGCCGGCAGCGGAAAGATATGTTTTGAAGTGGTTGAGGAGATGGGGCAGAACGGGCTGGGTGTTCGATCACTTGATACAGGCCCCGGGATAAAAAATATCAGTCAGGTGATGGAAGACGGTTATTCCACATCCGGTGGCCTGGGGGCAGGGCTTCCTGGCGTGAAACGCTTAGTTGACCAGTTCGACATTCAATCTGAAGAAGGTCAAGGCACCGAAATCAGAGTGATGAAATGGCTGAGAAAACTAAGATAAGATAAAGTAAAATAACATTTAGTAGGGATTTCACTGCCCGTTAAGGCGGGTTAAACCATGAGCAGCAAAAGGGGGACGCGGGTTGGCACTGGCCCCTTTTGCTGTTTTTTTACCATGCATGTAAGAGCCTCATGACCAATTTTTTTCATAACAGCGGTCAAAACATTCTGCTTCATCAATTTCATTCACCCATAGGGAGGCAAGAAGTATGGCGACCATTGATACAGATATCCGTCACTATCGGCAATTATTAAAGCACTACATTGAAATACGAGATGAAGAGTCCCTTTATGGTGCCGAGCAAATCAGTAAAGCATTCATTAAAAATAATGTCCCGCCGGAAGAGATTATAAACCTGCATATTCAGTCATTGTCAGAGTTATACCCGGATATACCGGAACATTTTCAGCATTCCATGAATTTTTTATTGGAAATCATGATCTCATATGGCGTGGCCCACCAGGAGAACCATTCATTGAGAGAGCAGCAATCGGAACTGATGTCGGAAATCGCGGTTGCGTCGAATATGCAGGATACGCTGCTGACGACGACGAAACCTGATGTAGCCGGTTTGGACATTGGTGTTGTCAGTGTACCGGCCCATCAAATGAGTGGTGACTATTACCATTTCCTTACGGGTGAGGATGATTCATTCGGAATTGCTGTCGCCGATGTGATTGGAAAAGGTATCCCTGCAGCATTATGCATGTCAATGATTAAATACTCCATGGACAGCCTGCCGAAAGCTAATGTGAGTCCCAAAACCATATTGAAAAATTTGAACCGGGTTGTCGAAAGAAATGTTGATGCAAGCATGTTTATCACGATGTTTTATGCACAATATCTCCCATCCGAAAGCAAGATCTGTTACGCATCCGCCGGGCATGAACCTGGTTTTCATTATCATGCCGAAACAGAAACATTTGAGGAAATGAAAACAAAAGGGCTTGTTCTTGGGGTGTCTCCTGACGTGGACTACTGGGAGTATGAGCGCACAATTCAGAAAGGCGATATGGTTATTCTGCTGACGGATGGGGTCACGGAATGCCGGCAGGGCGATCGGTTTATTGAAACAGAAGAAGTATTGGAAGTTATTGCACAATATGCCGATTTGCCTGCCCAGGAAATGGTGAACAAAGCCTACAAACATTTTGAACGGATGCAAGACTTTCAATTGCGGGATGATTTCACGCTGATTGTTTTGCGAAAAGAAGTTTAGCGTGTATATGTGTAGGGAATAGAACCATGATACATGTTACGGTTGATGGGTAACATTTTCGTATAGGAGGTAACTGATGAATTTGCAAATTGATATTGCAGAGGGAAATGAGAAATCTGTTATAAGGCTTTCAGGCGAAATTGACGCCTACACTGCGCCTCAACTGAAAGAAAAATTACTACCGCTGACGAAAAAAGAAGGGCATCAGACAGAAGTTAATTTGGAAGATGTTCATTATATGGACAGTACAGGCTTGGGAGTTTTTGTTAGCGCGTTGAAATCAACGAACGAAAACAACAGTGACATGAGACTGGTTGATTTGCAGGATCGCGTGTTAAGACTGTTTCAGATTACAGGTCTTGATGACATTATAACAATTGATACGCCGATTCGAGGTGGAAATGACTAATGGAAAAGTTTGATTTTATTGAAATGAAGGTTCCTGCCAGAGCAGAATATGTGGGAGTTGTACGCCTGAGTGTCTCCGGGATTGCGAGTCGGCAGGGTTTTGCATATGAGGCTATTGAGGATCTGAAGGTGGCTGTTTCCGAGGCGATTACAAATGTCATCGATCATGCCTATTATGAAGAGGGTGACTGCGAAGTAACAATCGGATTTGGTGTGCACGATGACCGTCTGGAGGTTATGGTAGCTGATCATGGTGTCAGCTTTGACTTGAGCGAAATTAGAGGGGGGATTGGTCCGCAACAGGCTTCGGAATCTGTCGAAAATTTGCGTGAAGGCGGCTTTGGTCTTTTCCTGATTGATGCATTGATGGATAAAGTGGAGATCAATAACAACTATGGTGTTATTGTTTTAATGACAAAGTACCTTCATGAAGCAGAGGTGGGTCTTGATGACGACCAAATCTCAACAACCCAATAAAAATCGAGACGACATTTATCAATGTATCGAAGACCTCCAGAAAGACCCGGAAAATGAGCCATTGCAAGAAACGATTGTCCTGACTTACACGGATCTGGTTGAATCCATTGCCAGAAAGTATTCCAAAAACAGTAGTATCCATGAAGACCTGACACAAGTAGGCATGATCGGTTTGATCGCGGCGGTCAGACGGTATGATGCTTCGTTCGGCAAATCGTTTGAGTCTTTCGCCATTCCGACGATTATCGGTGAGATTAAACGGTTTATTCGTGATAAGACGTGGAGTGTACATGTTCCCCGCCGAATTAAGGAATTGGGTCCAAAAATTCGAAAGGCTGCGGATGAATTAACGACCGAGAACCAGAACTCGCCGACTGTTCCGGAAATTGCGGATTATTTAAATGTCTCGGAAGAAGAAGTGCTGGAAACGATGGAGATGGGTAAAAGCTATAAGGCCCTTTCCGTTGACAGGAAAATCGAAGCCGATTCTGAAGGCAGTACCGTTGCCATATTGGATTTGATCGGGAATCGTGACAGCGGCTTTGACAACGTTGACCAGCGCATGCTGCTGGAAAAAATACTGCCCGTCCTGTCTGAACGTGAACAGGAGATTTTGCGCTGTACCTATTTTGAGCATATGAGTCAGAAAGAAACTGGTGAAAGACTTGGGATATCCCAGATGCATGTATCACGACTGCAACGCCGCTCATTACGAAAACTCCGCGAAGCACTGCAGAGTGAAAGTGTGGAGATTCGGGATTGAGCAGTAGATTCAACAGAGTGGAAACAGCTGTCTTTCAAAAAGCAAAAAAGAACCAATATTATTGCGGTGACAGCTATTTTTATATAGAAACAGATGATGAATATGTCTGTGCATTGGCAGATGGTTTAGGGAGCGGCGAGTTTGCCAAGGAGTCCTCTGAAATTGTGATTAGCATCATAAGGGAAAACACTAATGTAACGGTTGAACAACTGATTAAAAAGTGTAATCAACAGCTGTCAGGAAAACGCGGGGCGGTTATCGGGATTTTGCGGATCGATTTCCGGATACACCAATATTCCTTTTCATCCATTGGGAATATTGGCGTTGTGACGATGACTGAGGACGGTAAGAGGAAGCGGAGTATTCCCAATGCCGGTTATCTGGCTGGATATCACAGGTCGTTTAAAGTGGTAACAGATAAGCTTGATCAACAAACACGGTTCATTTTATTTTCGGATGGCGTTACAGATAAGGATTTATCGCAGCGTTTTTTGTTGAACAAGGATGTCCACCAGGTTGTTCAATCGTTTGCCGGTTATGTGGATGAGGACGTTAGAGCGGATGATACCACGTTAATTGCCATACGATACGAGAGATAGGAATCTTGGACAGAACTAAGATGTATAAAACTAAAAACGAACAATACATTGCTATAGCGGAGGAAATATACGTAGACTCCTGCGGGAGGAAAGGCCTCGGTGAGACCCCGCAGTGCGAAGCACAAGGAGGCTCACCAGCCGCCCGCGGAAAGCGAAGTATATTTCCGGAGCGGGTTATATGCTCCAACTAGTTCGGATCTTTCCTTAATAAAGCTACTTTTGTCCAAGGCTCCTAGGATCGGCTTCAATGGGTCGGTCTTTTTTCATTTGGAGATTTTTTTGATAGAATAAGGTGTAGCGTGTCTCTCGATTGATCAAGTGGGCCAACGACTAAAGTGCAGAGGAGACTATCCCTATTGCGGTTGTGACCTGTATCGTGGAGGACCGAACGAGGAGGAACATAAGTGTCTATGGAATTGGAACAATGGGTAGCAAACGAAGTAGACGTCAAGACGGCTACTGTCAAAAAAGTCATTGATTTAATGAATGAAGGGAACACGGTACCCTTTATTGCGCGTTACCGAAAAGAGGCAACGGATGGGTTGGATGAGGTTCAGATTAAACTGATTCAGGATAAGTGGCAATACGCCGTGAATCTGTCTGAACGGAAAGAGGAAGTCATTCGGCTGATTGATGAACAGGGAAAGCTGACCGAAGAATTAAAGCGTGACATCACACAGGCTACACAACTACAGCGGGTGGAGGACCTGTACCGGCCATACAAGCAAAAACGCCGTACAAGGGCCGCAAAGGCAAAGGAAAAAGGACTTGAGCCACTTGCAATACGTGTTTGGGAACAGGAATTAAATGATGTCGCCAGTGAGGCAGCGGAATTCTTATCAGATGAACATGAATTGCAGACGATTGAAGATGTACTAAAAGGTGTTAATGATATCATAGCTGAATGGATTTCAGATGAGCCAGAATACCGTGAATACATCCGCAGTGAAACATTCAAGCGCGGTGCCATTCATGCGGAATCCAAAGATACCGCAAAGGATGAAAAAGGCGTCTACGAAATGTACTACGCGTATGATGAGACGGTTCGTTCTATGGTCCCACATCGCAGTTTAGCGTTAAACCGCGGTGAAAAAGAGGGTGTGCTGAAAGTATCGGTTGAACCGCCGACAGAACGTATACTGGACTATTTGCATCGCAAAGTGATTACCAATAAAGCCAATCAGGAGACAGACGGCATACTCCAGGAGGCGATTGAAGACAGTTTCAAACGTCTGATTCATCCTGCTGTTGAACGGGAAGTCCGAAATAGCCTGACGGAAAAGGCAGAAGAACAGGCGATTGATGTATTTTCCAAAAACTTGAAAAATCTCTTGCTTCAGCCGCCTTTAAAAGGGAAAATGGTGCTCGGTGTTGACCCGGCATATCGGACAGGCTGCAAACTGGCTGTCGTTAATGAAACAGGCAAGGTTCATCAAGTGGATGTGATCTACCCAACGGCACCAAAGCATGACACAGCTGGTGCAGAGCGGGTTGTTATGGATTATATCCATCAGTTTAACGTTGAATTGATTGCCATCGGAAATGGGACAGCCTCCAGAGAGACAGAGCAGTTTATTTCCGATGTGATTGGCAAGCATTCACTGGATATTCCGTATATCATCGCCAATGAAGCAGGAGCTAGTGTGTATTCTGCATCTAAACTGGCACGGGAGGAGTTTCCGGATCTGCAGGTAGAAGAGCGCAGTGCTGCATCGATTGCCAGAAGAGTCCAGGATCCGCTGGCTGAGCTTGTAAAAATTGACCCGAAATCAATCGGTGTTGGGCAGTACCAGCATGATGTCAGCCAAAAAGCGCTGAATGAATCCCTGACATTTGTGGTCGAAACAGCGGTCAACCAGGTTGGTGTCAATGTTAATACGGCTTCATCCTCGTTGTTGCAATATGTCGCAGGTTTAAGCAAAACAGTCGCCAATAATATTGTGAAAAAACGTGATGAGGATGGGAAGTTCATTAACCGAAGCCAGCTTAAAAAGATTCCGCGCCTTGGGGCGAAAACATATGAGCAGGGAATCGGTTTTCTGCGCGTGCTGGAGGGTGAAAACGCACTCGACCGGACACCGATTCATCCTGAGAGCTACGACCAGGCCGAACGACTTTTAAAAATGGTTGACTGCGAGATGGACGATATCGGAACCAGGACATTGCGTGATCAATTGAACACGATTGATGTCAAAGCGGTAGCGGATGAGTTAGAAGTTGGTGTACCGACCTTACAGGATATCATCAATGCACTCGGCCGGCCGGAACGTGACCCGCGCGATGACTTGCCGAAACCATTATTGAAACAGAATGTCCTTTCGATGGATGATCTGCAGCCAGGCATGGAAATGCAGGGTACCGTCCGCAATGTTGTAGACTTTGGTGTGTTTGTTGATATTGGGGTTAAACAGGATGGATTAGTCCATATCTCCAAAATGGCCAGGCAATTTGTTAAGCACCCGATGGACATTGCATCAGTAGGCGATGTCGTGACGGTGTGGGTCGAAAATGTCGATATCGATAAAGGTCGTATCGCTTTGTCGATGGTCGGACATGACAAGTAGTCTGCGCTTGAAGGATTTGAAATATGTATAAAAAAAGACTGCCCCGTTAGGACAGTCTTTTTATTTAACTTCAGTCTTCTTTACTGACAGCTGCTTCCACTTCGCTCAGTGAGATACCGGCAGCTTTGGCTACACCTTCACCATAGGCAGGGTCAGCTTTGTAGCAGTTTGTGATATGCCGCAGTTTAACTTCTTTGGTTGCACCTTCCATGTCATTCGCCGTATTGTAGAACAAATCTTCTTGTTCTTCCGGACTCAGGAGACGGAACAGTTTTCCTGGCTGCTCGTAATAATTATCATCATCTTCACGGAAGTTGTGATAATCGGCCGGACCGTTTATTTCAAGAGCCGGTTCTGTAAGGTCTTTTTGGTCTTCCCACTCACCATAACTGTTAGGTGAGTAAGAAACCTGTCCACCTTCATCTCCATTCAAAACGCGCATCGCACCATCACGATGGTATGGATGGAAATTCTTCGCATTTTTAGGGTAGTTAACCGGGATTTGCCAATGATTGACCCCTAAACGATAACGCTGTGTATCGCTATAAGAGAAGATACGGCCCTGCAACATTTTGTCCGGCGAGAAGCCAATGCCAGGCACAATGTTTGTCGGTGCAAATGCAGCCTGTTCTACTTCAGTAAAGTAGTTTTCCGGATTGCGGTTAAGCTCCAGCTCGCCGACTTCAATTAGCGGGAAGTCCTCTTTATACCAGACTTTCGTCAAGTCAAATGGGTTGTATGGCATGTTTTCGGCTTCCTCTTCGGTCATGACCTGAATATATAATGTCCATTTTGGATAGTAGCCGTTTGCGATAGCATTATACAGATCTTTTGTATGGCTGTCAGGTTCACTTCCTCTTAGTGTTCCCGCTTCATCATCTTTCAGGTTTTTAATGCCCTGCTGTGTGCGGAAATGGAATTTGACCCATACACGTTCATTCTCAGCATTAATCATACTATACGCATGACTGCTGAATAAATGCATGTTCCTGAAGCTTGCTGGAATGCCCCGGTTACTATTCACAACGGTAACCTGGTGAAGGGATTCGGGCAGTAAAGACCAGAAGTCGTATTTAGCATTTGCATCTTTTAAGTTTGTTTTAGGATTACGCTTTACAACGTGGTTTAAATCTGTGAATCTTTTAGGATCCCGCATGAAGAATACAGGTGTGTTATTACCAACAAGATCCCAGTTGCCTTCTTCTGTGTAGTATTTCATGGCTGTCCCGCGGATGTCACGTTCTGCTTCCGGAGCTCCGCGTTCACCGGCAACAGTTGAGAAACGGATGAACATATCCGTCTTCTTGCCAATTTCAGAGAATATAGCTGCTTTTGTATATTTTGTAATATCATGTGTTACGGTAAATGTACCATATGCACCGGCTCCTCTTGCGTGCATGCGGCGTTCAGGAATGACTTCTCTGTCGAAATGCGCCATTTTTTCCAGGAACCAGTAATCTTCCATTAACAGTGGCCCGCGTTTGCCGGCAGTTTTGGAATCGTCATCGTTAGGAACTGGAGCACCAAATGCCGTTGTCAGTTTCTTCTTATTTTCATGTTCACTCATGAATATATTCCCTCCTGTATTTTTTACAATTATTATAATAACATAGTGATTATAATAATACTATGAAATAGACTGATAGATTAGGTGATCAGAATCACAAAATTGCGGAAAAAAGAACCGTTTGCTATGGTGTAGTTACTATTGAACCAGCAGGGTGATAAACGAACATTATAAAATCCTATAATGGTTTTCTTACCGATATCTATTCGGATGGAAATATTGATAAATGTGAGGCCCATTTAGTATGTTAGTGGCACCTTGGAATTCTGACTTCGCAACTTTGAATAATCATTCTCAACACCTGTGTCCTATTATAATATAAATTGATTAAAAATCAATATTTAATCATAATAATTTTAAATAGTATTTTTCAGTACGACATTCAGGCAACGTGTTGATAATAAATTTCACTTGTCATAATGTCTTCTGTAAATAGTATGGATTAGCAATTCCGAGTGGCTGTAATCCCGTCGGAAGCTAAACGAGAGTAAGCCCTGTATCGTGGCTGATGATAAGGAAGGTTTTTGCAAGTGACTATTCTAAATGAGAATAATTTATATGAATGGGTTGATCGTCTTTCCCGTCAATATTTCCATAAACCTTTTATGGATGGTGTAAGATTCAACGATCGGCTCAGAACAACCGGCGGGAGATATCTTCCGGCAAAACGAACGATCGAATTGAATCCCAAATACGTTTTTGAGTGTGATGAAAAAGAGGTTGCCGGAATCCTTAAACATGAACTTTGCCATTATCATCTTCATATAGAAGGGAAGGGCTATAAACATGGTGATCAGGATTTTAAGAACCTTTTAAAGCAGACAGGCTCGCCAAGACATTGCTCGCCTTTGCCATCAGCCGAGAAACGCCCGAAGTATATGTATAAATGCCAGAAATGTCATCATATTTATAAACGATTGCAGCGGATTAACCTTAATAAATATAGATGTGGAAAATGCGGAGGAAAACTGGCTCTGGCGAACAACGGGGAATGAAAGGAGTTTGGACAATTGGATAACCTTCACTCATCTCAGCTTGAAGTGGGGAGGTTAACGACGATGTGGTCCATTTAATAGGAGCGCCCGGTACTTGGACAAGCGCTCCATTCCACTCTGAACCGCCCGGGGGGAGTGAATCCATGCTCGTCAAAACGACAAATTGTTCTATTGTATTGTTGACGAAATCCGTTATGCATGTTAAATTAAACAAGCCTTAAAATCCCATTTATTCATAAGTAGATTTGCCGGTTAAAAAAACCTTCGGAAAAGATATTGACATTTAGTTTCATGTATTGTAAGATATTTTTCGTCGCGTCGTTAGGTGAATGGAATGTTTTTTACATATTTCAGAGTATCTGACGGTGTTGATGACTGAATCAACATTTATGTTTATTTCTGTGGCGAAGTCTGATGTTGTTGATGTAACGTATAGTACAATGAGCGCAACATGCTGCTTTTGATTACTTTGATAAACAGTTTTAGATTATTCCACAGTAGCTCAGTGGTAGAGCAATCGGCTGTTAACCGATCGGTCGCAGGTTCGAATCCTGCCTGTGGAGCCATTATATGGAGAAGTACTCAAGTGGCTGAAGAGGCGCCCCTGCTAAGGGTGTAGGTCGTGTAAACGGCGCGAGGGTTCAAATCCCTCCTTCTCCGCCATGTTATGGCCCGTTGGTCAAGCGGTTAAGACACCGCCCTTTCACGGCGGTAACACGGGTTCGAGTCCCGTACGGGTCACTATATGTTTTTTAAGCTAAAGCGGTTGGGTCCGGTAGTTCAGCTGGTTAGAATGCCTGCCTGTCACGCAGGAGGTCGCGGGTTCGAGTCCCGTCCGGACCGCCATTCTTTGGGCTATAGCCAAGCGGTAAGGCATCGGGTTTTGATCCCGTGATTCGCTGGTTCGAATCCAGCTAGCCCAGCCACTTTCTTTTAATGTCAAAACGTATGATTCTGAATGATTTTATCAGAGAAACACTTTATTCATAAAGGACAAGCGAGTGCAGTTTTTTCATTGTAAGATGGGCTGCAAGTTACTCAAGGTATCTAACAGTCTGCCATTTACAGAAATGCGTCGGTTGCTTTTAGCAGACGATCATCAATGCAATAAGATGGAACAACGTATCACTGTAAATTCAAATGTTTTTATAATATAGCATGAGCCATTAGCTCAGTTGGCAGAGCATCTGACTTTTAATCAGAGGGTCGGAGGTTCGAATCCTCCATGGCTCACCACTACTCGCGGATGTGGCGGAATTGGCAGACGCGCTAGACCCAGGATCTAGTGTCTTTATGACGTGGGGGTTCGAGTCCCTTCATCCGCACTTTTATTTGTTTTATATTGCTGTGGATTTCACGGCATTTTATTTTTGTTTAAATACGCGGTCGTGGCGGAATGGCAGACGCGCTAGGTTGAGGGCCTAGTGGGAGTTAATCCCGTGGAGGTTCAAGTCCTCTCGGCCGCATTTGAAACTGTTGACAAAGCTTTGTTTTCTTGTTACAATGAAGAATGTTGCTTCAAAGCGCCCGTAGCTCAATTGGATAGAGCGTCTGACTACGGATCAGAAGGCTAGGGGTTCGACTCCTCTCGGGCGCACCATATTAACGGGAAGTAGCTCAGCTTGGTAGAGCACCTGGTTTGGGACCAGGGGGTCGCAGGTTCAAATCCTGTCTTCCCGACCATCGAAAATTTCAATAAACTATCTATCTTATGTTGTTGCGGGTGTAGTTTAGTGGTAAAACCTCAGCCTTCCAAGCTGATGTCGTGGGTTCGATTCCCATCACCCGCTCCAATTAAGGGCCTGTAGCTCAGTTGGTCAGAGCGCACGCCTGATAAGCGTGAGGTCGGTGGTTCGAGTCCACCCAGGCCCATTTTGCTCCTTGAAAACTGAACAAAACAACCAGTATGACAAACAGATGTCAGAGGTAAGAGGTCGGAAGTCAAAATTTGATTTTGATGGAAGACCAATAAAACCCTGAATCAATTTTTAGCTAAGCCATACAAGAGATTGATCGGTGTCAATCTCTTGACAAACTTCTTTTTGGAGAGTTTGATCTTGGCTCAGGACGAACGCTGGCGGCGTGCCTAATACATGCAAGTCGAGCGCGGGAAGCAGACAAACGCTCTTCGGGGCGTGCGCCTGTGGAGCGAGCGGCGGACGGGTGAGTAACACGTGGGCAACCTGCCTGTAAGACTGGGATAACTCGTGGAAACGCGAGCTAATACCGGATAACACTTCCGGCTGCATGGCCGGGAGTTGAAAGGCGGCATAAGCTGCGCACTTACAGATGGGCCCGCGGCGCATTAGTTAGTTGGTGAGGTAAGAGCTCACCAAGGCCACGATGCGTAGCCGACCTGAGAGGGTGATCGGCCACACTGGGACTGAGACACGGCCCAGACTCCTACGGGAG
>NZ_SRHY01000002.1 GCF_004565465.1 Lentibacillus salicampi | reverse complement strand
ATGTCTAAAACCTAATTACTCCTGTCTTGGCGGGAGATCAAGCCGTTTCATTGAAAATCTGATGTTCCACTCGCTAATTTACATATTTTTACATAAAACCCGTTATACTTCTGTCTAAGGCTCCTAGGTTACCAGTTACCCACAACGCTTTTGAAAATATAAAGTTCCAGACAAGAAAAAACGCTGCAGCCAAAAAGTGCAGCGTTTTTTGAGAAGCTAGCTTTGTACCTCAACCCAGCCTTTGCGGATAGCTGAAACGACCGCCTGGGTGCGATCATTGACATTCATTTTTTGCAAAATATTGCTGACGTGGTTTTTAACGGTTTTTTCACTGATGTATAATCTTTCCGCGACACCCCGATTGCTTTTTCCTTCCGCCAGCAGCTGCAGGACTTCACACTCACGGCGGGTCAGCAAATGGAGCGGTTTATGATATTCGATGCCTGCTTCTGTCAAAGTGGTGGTCATGTTTTCCTGTGCCAGACGGCGATATTCCTGAACCAGGTTGTGCGTTACTTTCGGGTGGAGGTACGAGCCGCCTTCACGAACGACCTTAATCGCCTCTATCAAGGAGTCTGAATCCATTTCTTTTAACAGGTAGCCCTGTGCGCCCGTTTTTAATGCATGTGTGACATAACTTTCATCATCGTGGATCGAGAGGATGATGACATAAGTATTCGGATATTTTCTTACGAGATCAGTAGTAGCCTGTACGCCATTAACTTTTGGCATGTTAATATCCATCAAAACAACATCCGGTTTATGCTGCCGAACCAGCTTGGAGGCAACATTGCCATCATCACCTTCAGCGATTATTTCAAACGAAGGCTCAAATTCAAGAATGCGTTTCACACCCTCACGGAATAACTTATGATCGTCTATTAATACAATTTTTGTTCGTTTTTTGCTCATCAATTGTTCCTCCCGGGTTATGAGTCTGTTAAATATACGTATACCCTATTACATGTCCAATTGAACATTCGTTTTTATATCGGTGTAATTTCAGTATACTTCAAATTTTACAAAACACAATATGCCAATCAGCCCGCATATGGGACTTTTATCATAATCGTTGTTCCTTCGCCGATCGTTGAATTGATTGATAGAGATCCTTCCAGCATTTCAACTCGTTCCCGCATGCCGATCAGCCCGAACGATTTTTCCTGTTTCAGCGCGGGGTCAAATCCTTTTCCATTATCCTTTACTACCATGGCAATCATCGTTGAATTAACCTCGAGTTTCACCTTGATCAGCGATGCTTCAGCATGTTTAACGGCATTTTGCAAGGCCTCCTGCATTAAACGGAAAAAGGCAATTTCATACTTTTGATACAGCCGTTTTTCCTGACCAATCGGCGTGAATTCAATTTCAATATCATTGTAATCAGCAACCGTTGTGGCGTATTTTCGAATGGTTGGAATAAGACCTAGATCATCTAATGCCATCGGCCGAAGATCATAGATAATCCGGCGTACTTCATATAAGGACGAGCGAATCATTTTCCGAACGCTTTTGATTTCAGTAAGCGCTTCATTGACGGTTCCCTCCCGGAATGTTCGATCAACCAGCTCTGAACGAAGCAGGATATTCGCAAGCATCTGGGCTGGCCCATCATGTATTTCCCGGGATATTTTCCTACGTTCGTCCTCCTGTGCTTCAATAATTTTCAAACCAAATTCCTGCTTTTCCTTAGCCTCTTCAATCATTTCATTAACTTGTCTGAAATCATCGTTCAGGTAAGTGAGAATGACAGATATTTTGCTTGCCAGGCCTTCTGCGCGTTTAATGGTCTCATCCAGCAAACGCAGACGTCGGTCGAGATCATCACGCTTATCCCTTAGTGCTTTTTCTTCCTGTCTTGAAATGGCGAGCTTTGTCTGCATGGCATGTGTGTTTTCATAGACTTCACGGATTTCACGTTCAGAATGGCGGTCAAATTCCATACTGACTTCGGACAGACGTTGGCGGGAATATTGTACTTTCTGCTCTAATTCATCGCCATCCGTAATATGGCTGATGACTTGCTCCCGCGTTTCCTGAAGTTCCTTTTCAAGCTGCTCAAACTCTGTCCGCGCTTCTTCGCCGATGTTAAAAATCTCGTCCTTGCTGTTTTGCACCATATCGATCATGTCATCAATCACATGGTCAAGTGCCTTTTGTTCCAGTTTCTGTGCCATATATTCCCACCAGCCTATGTTATAATTATTCGAAAGCAATTTGTCATTTATAGGGGCTTTTTTCATAGATTAAGGAAACTTTTCCCTGAATGTTCAAGTACCTTCTTATCCTATAATCTAGTATAATACCTTCCAGGAGGCAAAGAAACATGCTATCTAACTATTATACCGTAAAAAGAGAAGATTTTGACGAAAAAATCATTCATAAGTCCCGATTCATTGGATATGTTAAACGTGTGGAAACAGAAGCCGAAGCACAGGCTTTCGTTCAGGAAATTAAAAAGAAGCATCATGACGCCACCCATAATTGTTCTGCTTACATGGCCGGCGAACACAACCAAATCCAGAAAGCCAATGACGATGGGGAGCCAAGCGGAACAGCCGGTGTACCTATTTTGGAAGTGCTGAAAAAACAGGATCTAAAAGATACCGCTGTTGTGGTGACACGATACTTCGGTGGCATTAAGCTCGGTGCAGGCGGTTTGATCCGTGCCTACAGCAGTACAACGTCACTTGCTATTCAAACTGCCGGTGTGGTACAGCGTAGACTGATGCAAGGCATTTCGGTCACAGTGGACTATTCGCTGATAGGGAAACTGGAAAATGAATTGCGCCATTCGGACTATATCCTTGATTCGACCAATTATCTTGAAAAGGTGGAATTTATTGTATATGTTCCTGACGGTAATGACGAGGACTTCCGCACCTGGATGGTTAATCTCACCAGTGATCAGGTGGTCTTCGCGAATAAGGGAACTGCCTATGTGGAAGTGGACGTGTGACTTGGGGGTGCGGGTGCGGTTTCCGATGACGTTTTGCTGTTACCGTTGATATTGAGTGTTCTATCGTTGATGTTGGGTGCTCCACCGTTGATGTTCGGTGTTCTACCGTTGATGTTGGGTGCTCCACCGTCGATGTTCGGTGTTCTACCGTCGATGTTGGGTGCTCCACCGTTGATGTTCACCGCTCCACCGTCGATGTTCGGTGTTCTACCGTCGATGTTGGGTGCTCCACCGTTGATGTTCACCGCTCCACCGTTGATGTTCACCGCTCCACCGTTGATGTTCGGTGTTCTACCGTTGATGTTCGGTGCTCCACCGTCGATGTTCGGTGTTCTACCGTCGATGTTGGGTGCTCCACCGTCGATGTTCACCGCTCCACCGTTGATGTTGGGTGCTCCACCGTCGATGTTCGGTGTTCTACCGTTGATGTTCGGTGCTCCACCGTCGATGTTCGGTGTTCTACCGTCGATGTTCGGTGCTCCACCGTCGATGTTCACCGCCCTACCGTTGATGTTCAGCATCCCACCGTCGATGTTCAGCGCCCTACCGTTGATGCCGGGCCTTCCACCATTGATGCTAAGCGCTCCACCGTTGATGTTGAAAAAAGGCACTGTCTTAAAGTTTCGACAGTGCCGCTTCGTCTGTGATTAGTGTGACGTTTTGGTGCTTTTGCAGGATTGACGCCGGAAAGTCTTCGGTCACCTTGCCATGCACGAGTTGTTTAACAGCGTCGGCTTTTTTGCTTCCGGAAACCAGCAACACGACCTGCCTACTTTCCATAATCGTGCCAATTCCCATTGTCAGAGCTTTTTTCGGCACATCATCGATCGACGGGAAAAAGCGTGCATTGGCTTCGCGGGTGGATTCATCCAGTTCAACAACATGGGTTCGGCTGTCAAACGGTGTCCCCGGTTCATTAAACCCAATGTGTCCGTTCAAACCCAGCCCCAGCACCTGCAGATCAACATAGCCTGAGTCCGCGATAAGGGTTTCATAGTCATGGCATTCTTTTTCTAAATCCACGGCATCACCAGGCGGCAGATAGGCTTGTTCGTCCGGTAAGTCAATGTGATTGAAGAATTTTTCGTTCATGTAATACCGGTAACTGTTCGGATCATCAGCCGCCACTCCGGCATATTCATCAAGATTGAATGTGGTGACATGGCCAAACGAAACATGGCCATTCCTGTATTCGTTGATCAGCTGCTGATACAGCCCTTCTGGAGTAGAGCCTGTCGCAAGTCCCAGCACTGAACTATCTGAATTTTTCACTTGGTTGACAAGCAGTTCACAGGCCTTCTTGCTCAGTTCATCGTAATTTTTCACGCTAATCATTTCCATTTAGTACATCTCCCCCTGATATGCAAGTGCGCCTCGGCATATCGTATATTTCAAATTCAGCTGATCATCAACCAGCAGCAAATCCGCATCTTTGCCTACTTTTATACTTCCCTTTCGATCAAAAATGCCAAGCTGCTTCGCTGGATTTTCGGATGTCATCTGCATAACACTTTGAAGTGATGCATGCTTTAACCGCAGCATCTGTCGCGCGCCATCGACCATTTTTAAAATACTGCCGGCCAAGGTATTGTCTTCCAGGACAGCACGATCGTCGGTGACCGTTACAGGCTGTCCGCCAAGTTCATAATCACCCGCTTGCAGACATTTTGCCCGCATGGCGTCGGTTATTAGAATCAACCGTTCGCTCCCGACGTTGGAAAAAATCAGCTGGAGCATTTCCGGGGACACGTGAATCCCATCGGCAATCAGCTCCGCGCGTATGTCTTCCAGCTGAAACGCTGCGCCAACCGCACCAATGTCACGATGATGAATGCCATTCATCGCGTTGCATAGATGCGTTAACTGCCGCAGCCCATGTGGGATTGCTTTTTTAATGGCTTCAAATCCGGCATCCGTATGGCCTGCCGACACATTCACACCGGATGCATGCAAATATTGGATAAACTCCCCGGTCTCATCGTGTTCAGGGGCCATCGTAATCGTCCTGATTGAATTGCCTGACAGCTGCTGCCATTTCTTAAATTGTTCAATATCTGGCTCCATAATGTGTTCGAGCGGTTGTGCACCTTTTTTGCTTGCTTCAATAAACGGCCCTTCCAGATGGGCTCCCATCACCTCGGCCATTCCGCGCTTAGATGCGTAATCTGCTACATTTTCAAGTGCCCTCGTGATGTTTTCCGGTGCCTGTGTAATCGTCGTTGCCAAAAAGCTTGTGGTCCCTTCTGCCGGCAGTGCCTCAGCCATCGTATCCAGCGCTTCTTCCGTTGCATCCATGACATCCGCACCAGCCGCTCCATGTATATGGCCATCAATAAATCCCGGAATCAGATTCAGCCCCTCACCATCGATCACGGCCGCACCATCCGGTGGTGTTTGCTCACCCCTATAGAGTGCTTTTATTTTCGTTCCTTCGATTAATACAGACCCATGAATAACGCCATCTTCTTCGGTGAAAATGGCAGCATTTTTAATATAGACAGTGTTTTCCAATCAGCTCATCCCTTTAAACTTTTCTATACTTAACGTAGCATACCTTTCATAAACCTGTCCATCCAAATACGAAAAGCTGCATCCATCTGGAAATGCAGCTTCCGCGGCCCGCCATGTAACGGGCTTATCGATGATTGGGGGAATACGACGATTCACCTGATAATTCGCTGACGAGCTTTTTAACCAGCTCTTCTGCCGTTTGAATCCTGGCGCTCTCTGTTTCTTTAATCAATTTTTTCATTAAGTGTTTGTATCGCTCTTGCTCCACCATTTAAATACCGCCTTTTAAATACGTCAAAAAACATTCCGCGAATTTTTGACATTCTTTTGATTAATCTACGAGAATCATACCACAATTTACGGAAACATGTTGTCGAAATTTGTGCTATCCAGTATTTTCTTTAGAAGATTCGTCAAATAAATTCGTCAGTAGCTATTATTTTTTGTCCGATAACGTTGTAAAAATAAAACTGGAACAGCCGCCATCAGGGCTCCGGCGCCGTCTATGAGAACGTCACCAAAATAAGGTGTGCGGTTTGCTGTGAAACCTTGATGAAATTCATCTAAGACAGCATATGCCCCTGTCAGCAAAAGCGACACGGCTAACGTTACCCGAAATGTCAGCCGGGTTGACCTGCTTAACGCCACAAACATCAAACACATCAGAATAAAGAACACACCGACATGCGCACCCTTTCGCATAAAAAATTCGATAAACCCTTCGACACCCAAAGCGGCAACCGATACTTCAGAATGGTGATAGGTAAATGAAACCCAATCCAGGTAAGGTGTCAGAAAGTCTAAATTAAACGTGCCATCCAGCAGCGGTTTTACATCCTGTTTTTCATATGGCTGTGCCGACGAATAAAAGATCACGCTCATCCAGCCAATCGGCAGCAGCCAGTAAATATATTTTTTCATCGTTCATTCACCCTGCTTTTCATCCCAGTTCCACACTTCAATCCCACCTAAATGAAATTGATGGAACTGTTCTTCCTCCATCAGCCTCTCAATCTCACGGATCGGCCCTGTCACAACAGCCCCATATACCTGGACTCCGTTTTTACGGATGTAGTCGAGCCGCTCCTCATCAATACGCCGGCCATTATAATGGCCGTTCTCCACCAGCCATTCGATATCTTTGTAGAATTGGTCGATCGAATCCTCCAGTGTTACATCCGTAAATGCGAAAACCGAACGTGAAAGCCTATTGTTTTCGTCATAGACAATTTGCGGTCTTAGTAATAAAGACCGGGTAAACGTAAACTGACCACTTCCATGGTGCGGAATATCGAAATCCGTCAGCTCCCCGCCATAAACTGGCATCCGAAAAGTGCTTACATCATAAGCATCCAATTTTTCCAGCAATGCATTCGGCTTCATCGCATTCTTAGTAGAAAACTGAACCTGTGCCACATGACCGTCATCTATTTTCGCAAGCTGATTTTTCAGATCTTCAGCGGGGCCGGATTTACCATCTGAGCTTTCCTTTCCCAACAGCTCAGGTGGCACCGCAAAGTTATAGGTATGGTTTCCATTCAAATATTTTTCATCAAAATTCATAGTAAGATTCACATCACCGAACAAGCGTTTTTTACCCTTCACTTCTCCAACTACGACGTCCCACTCGCCGACATTCCGGTATAACTTTATTGTAGTCGATTGTGTCAGGAAAGGGTTGATTTCGGCTTTATGCCCAAGCGTTTCATCAACCTCCACCCCGGGATACCTTGTTTCAACAAGAGTCGTTACAAGCCGGTCAAATCCTGCTTGTTTGCCAGTCATATCGTAATACATCGTTACAGGGATCATATAAAGCGCATAAAGAAATAAGATAAGCAAAAGTATCCGAACGACCGTAAAACCGATCGATAACCGTGTACGCCACACCATCTTCCGCGCACTTCTTTTATCAAATTTGCTTTGGTCACTTTCTTTTAACTCATCAAGCATGTTATCACCATCTTCCTTCATCGGAATATCCCCCTTTCAGCAGCTGATCATAATGCCGGAATTTTTTCCTGGCACGGTGCAGTGTTGTTTTGACCTGGCTTTCCGTTAAATTCATCGCAGCAGCCACTTCCTTATATGTAAATTCCTGTATCTCCCGCAAATATAGAATTGTCCGCATCCGCTCCGGCAGATGGCCAAAAACGTTTTCGATGTGCTCCCGTTTTGATACGTTTTCCAAATGCCGATCAGGATCACCTAACCCTCTGGCGTGTGAACGTTCCTGCTGGATCCGCTCTACCATCCGCTGCTCCGATTTAGATTTCCGGGTCCAATCGATATAAAGATTTCGCGCCACCTTAAAAAGCCACGCCTTGGCCTGAACCATGTTTTTCACTTTCAACGAGATCATGGCCCGGTAAAACGTTTCCTGCAACAGTTCTTCTGCCACCTGCCTGTTTCGGCTCATTTGCAGCAGATAACGGTAAAGCGGGAGCTGATACTGTTCAAACAACTCCGTGAATATGTATTTTTTCAAATCAGCTCCCACCCCCTTCATTTATACAAACGAAAACATAGCAAATTTGTTACATTAAATTCGGTTCAAATCGCAAATTCCACAATTAGAAAAGCACAGGGCGCCTTGTTTATCCCCCGAAAAGCTTAAGTAAGAATTTGTAGTGGCGGGTTTTGCCACGTAACATGATTGCTTAAGATCTCGAGGTATTAGGCGCTGGAGCTATACGTGACTGACTAGGTTACCAGTTATCCACAGCGTTTTTGAAAATATAATTTCCCAGACAATAAAAAAACCGCAAGCTCCAGCGCCGCGGTTCTGATATCAATTATTTTGCTGATTCCGCCATTTATAAAATTCAAGATATTCTTTGAACTGTTCTTTTGTCATCCCGGAATGCATGGCTTCCTGAACAATCTGCAACCATTCATGGTCCAATGGTTCTGAGTTCTCGTGTGTCTTATCTTCGCGGATTAGATGATTCGCAGGCACTCCCAGTACGAAACTTATTTTTTCAACGAACTGTATGGATGGATTTGTCTGAAGGTTTCGTTCAATGGAGCTTAAATAGGATTTTGCAACCCCAGCTTTTTCTGCCAGTTCGGAAATGGACAGTTTCTTTTCTTTACGCAGTTGTTTTATTTTCTCACCAATCATCGATACACCTTCTTTCATGGTGAATTATACCATAAAAAGGTGTATGGTTCTATATTGAGCACACTTCTTTATTAAGATTTACATAATGTCCGGTCACCGTTCAAAATCATGCGGACTTCCTCAAGGGTCAGACCAATCAGTTTGGCTTCCACCATCAATTCGACCCATTCCTGATCCATCTCCACATATTCATCATCGCGTAACACAAACGTCCCCCCATTCACGTTCCCAGGCAGCCCAGCCGTCATAGTTAACATACTTTAGACCTGTAACTTTGCGTTCCTACTTTTCAATAGGTATGCTTTTCTCTGCGGAAGCCTCCATTTTTCCTAAGACTATTATACTGCATATACAATGTCTATTGGGTGTCTTGTTTTGTCAAAAACAAACTAGTTTTGTTACTTTTTCACAATATTTTCGCAAATCAGCACCTATAGCCTTTTTCAGCACTTGCAATGTTTTTCGAGATAACATATAGTCAGGATAAAGTGAAACTTCAACCTGGGGGTGTCATGGTGAAAAAGGTGGCAATCGTGCTTTTGGCGATCGGAGGGTTTTTCATAGTAGCCGGGGGGTACCAGCTGTTTAAAACAAATCACGCCCAGAAAGACAGCCTGCAGCAGGCACGGACATTGCTTGCTGAACAAAAAGATGAAACGCTCGGGTCGCCTCTTTCGTCCAATCATGTAGACAATTTTAATCCCGGACATGGAGAAACAGTTGGCATATTAAACATTCCACGTCTTGAAGCAGATCTCCCCATTGTTGAGGGAACCGATGAAGATGAATTGGAAAAAGGTGTTGGGCACTATAACGGCACGGCCTACCCGCAGCAAAATGATCAAGTTGTGTTATCCGGCCACCGTGATACAGTTTTCCGGCGAATGGGAGAATTAGAGCTGGGGGATACTTTATCTGTCCAATTGCCGTATGGAGATTTTTCATATGAAATTGTGGACACAAAAGTGGTTGACACTGATGATCGTTCTGTCATCAACCCGACAAACCAAAAAGGCTCTAAGGAAGTATTGACCGTAACAACATGTTATCCGTTTTCGTATGTCGGCAATGCACCTGATCGCTACATCATTACCGCACTTCCTGTTGAAGATAACTGAAGCGCACCGCTGAACTAAGATGAACTCATTTGAAGACCTGAGCCGAAAAAAAGCAAGCCTAAAAACGCCGCAATCGATACGGTCAGCCAGATGCTCGGTGTCTCCGTTCGATTTTACATCAGAGTCAACTAAGCGGAAACGGCCAAAAAATTGATGACGTATGGTCATATTGTACCGAATGAGGAGTTAAATCGCATCATAACCAAACTGAAAAACCATATGAAAACAAGGTAAAAGTCAACCCCAACGACTTTTGCCTTATTTTCATATTAAAGTAAATTGGACCCGCCCAACAGAAAAAACATAGAATAATATGTGCGATTCAATGAATGTTTTTGTCCAAATGACATGATATAATAGTAAAAGCATTCTAAAAGTAAGTGTTCAAAAAGACAGGTAAAAAGAACCAGGAGGCTAAATTCCCGGCCGGCCAACGCCAATACGTACGCGTCAACTGCGTCAAGGTTCGAGGCGGCTTGAACTCCCGAGTGCTGGATTCTCACGTGTTACGGTGATTTCTGCGTTACGCCCAGAACGTGGTCGCTCTTAAAGCAGAAGACCCTTTATCGGCATGTCATTGTTACCGGTCTTTTTGAACGACCTTTAAATGGGATAGAGGGGATTGTATGAAAAAAATTGCATTATTATTTTCTTTTTTTCTGCTGTTTGTAATAACAGCATGCTCAAACGACGAACCGACACCACAGGAACGTTTTGATCAATATGTCAGTCATTGGAATAACCAGGAATTTTCCGACATGTACAAGATGTTAACCGCGAACGCAGCAGAGACATATCCAACAGAAGAGTTTGTTGACCGCTATCAAAACATTTATGGTGATTTAAACATATCCGATCTTAACGTATCATTTGAAAAATTATCCGAAGAGCAAATGGAAACCGCTATGGACAAAGGGACAGCACAATTCCCGTTTACAGTTGAGATGGCATCAATCGCTGGTCCAATCACATTTGACTATGAAGCAACACTTATCAAAGAAGAAGCAGACAGCGGTGAGGATGGGGAAACAGAAGAAAATTGGTTCGTCAAATGGGATCCCGGATTTATTTTCCCGGAAATCAAAGATGGTGCTGATATCAGTTTGGAAACAACCGAACCGAAGCGCGGCGAGATACTTGACCGCAATCGGATGCCACTGGCCATCAATGACACTGTACACGAAGTTGGTATTGTCCCGGAAAAATTGGGTGATAATCCAGAGCAGGGAAAAGAAAAAATTGCTGACTTGCTGGGCATTTCAGTTGAATCCATCGACAGCAGTCTGAATCAGGACTGGGTCGAACCGAATATGCATGTGCCGCTTCAAAAGTTACCGACAACAGAGCAGGATACGATTGATCAATTACTGGAAGTTGATGGTGTTTCCATTAGTGATGTCACCGGCCGGGTCTATCCGCTTGGTAAATCCGCATCACATCTTACCGGCTATATCAGCCAGGTAACCGCAGAAGATCTCAAAGAACTGGACTCTGATGAGTACGATGCAGACGATATGATAGGTCAGCGCGGACTGGAAGCATTATTTGAAGACAGACTTAGAGGTGAAGAAGGTGCTAAAATAACCGCCGTCAGCGAAAATGACGACAAAACGGTCATCGCAGAAAAAGAAGTCGAAAATGGCGAAAACGTCGTGACCACGATCAACGCTGATGTCCAGGAAACCATATACGAATCCTACGATGGTGACACCGGAACAGCAGCAGCCATTAACCCAAAAACCGGCGAAACACTAGCACTGGTGAGCAGTCCAGGGTTTGTTCCAGATAAATTTTTGTATGGTATATCCCAATTAGAATATGATGAACTGCAAAATGACCCGAAGAAGCCGACATTGAACCGCTTTTCGGCGACTTTTGCCCCCGGTTCCGCCATTAAACCGGTAACAGCAACAATCGGACTGAACAATGGAAGCATTGTCCCCGGTGAAGGCATCGATATAAATGGACTGACATGGAGCAACGGTGAAGCTTGGGGCGACTATGAAGTCCGGCGTGTCAGTGAATCGGATGGTCCAGTGGATGTAACCGATGCGCTCATTCGTTCCGATAATATCTATTTTGCCAAACAAGGCGTTAAAATGGGCAGTGAAAAACTTGTGAAAGGCCTGCAGCAATTTGGCTATGGTGAAGATTTACCGTTTGAATATCCGATGACATCATCTCAGGTTTCATCGAGCGGAACCATTGATGAGGAGGTCATGCTTGCCAACACCAGTTATGGTCAAGGAGAGATCGAGACCAGCTCCCTGCACCTAGCCTTGACATACACGCCATTTTTAAATGACGGCAATATGCTCAAGCCAACCCTTCTGGCAAATGCCAAACAAGGGCAGGTATGGAAAGAAGACCTAATAAACAGTGACCATGCAGAACTGATCCGGGAAGGACTACGTGATGTCGTCGCAGCACCGAACGGAACTGCAAAAGGAGCTCAGGATGCAGACTTCCCGATTTCCGGCAAAACGGGAACAGCGGAACTGAAGCTGACTGCCGACGACAAAGATGGCGAAGAAAATACCTGGTTCGTCGGCTACCCATCAGAAGATCAAGATGTTTTAATTGCCATGATGGTTGAAGGAACCGAAGATAAAGGCGGCAGTGCGTACACTGTTGAAAAAGTGACCAATATTTTCAAAGAAATTAAATAGCTGTGAAAGGTCTGCCCGTCTCATCGGACAGACCTTTTTGTTTCCGTTTATAACGTGTGCTGCTACCCGACTTTCATCTTGTTTTCCAGAATAAAAATCTGTATAAGCCACTTTCTCAATGCATATAAGTAAAGCACGGGACGCCTTGTTCACCCCCGAAAAGCTAAAGCAAGCATTTGTAGTGGCGGGTTTTGCCACGTAAAATGATTGCTTAGGACCTCGAGGGGGCAGGCACTGGCCGGCTAAGTTCGGCACGTCCTGTGCCAACGCCGGCACTAGTACGTCCTGTACGTCGAAGCTGGGCATGGCCATTGCTGACAAAGAGCTTCATATAGCCAAAAATTTCAGACCTTCTTATCTTTCAAAAAAGAGCGATCCCTTAAAAAGAGATCACTCTAAAAAGAACTTGTATCTTTATTTAGCTTGTTTCTTATTAGCCGTATGGAATAAGTACCATGCGACAGCGCCAATTGCAATCAAGGATACCCAAGGGCCAAAGATGGTTTCCTCAGGGAATGCAACCCCAGCCGTGACAGCTAATGCGACAATAACACCCATCAATGCTTCACCAGCAATATAACCGGATGCCAGCAGAATGCCGCGTTCATTTTTCTCTTCCAGTTCTTCTTTATTTTTCGTCCGGCGTTTAATAATACCGCTAATCAGACCACCAACCATAATCGGCGCTGTCGTATGAATCGGCAGATACAACCCGACAGCAAACGGCAGTGATCCGATTCCGAACAATTCAACCGTTGCCGCCGCGGCAGCACCGATAAAGATTAAGTTCCAAGGCAGATCACCACTCATGATGCCATCAACAATCATCGACATCAATACGGCCTGCGGTGCTGGCAGCTCTTCGGAACCAAATCCATACGCATTATCCAGTAAAATAAGGATAAACCCGATGATAATACTGGAAATTAAAACCCCGTACAATTGGGCAAATTGCTGCCATTTTGGCGTAGAACCGACGATATAACCAGTTTTCAAATCCTGAGAAGTATCGCCGGCAATTGCGGCCGCAATACAAACAACCGAACCGATAATAATGGCGGTTGCTGCTCCAGCCTGTCCAGTTTGACCAACAGCGGCAAGTATTAATGAAATAAAAATCAGCGCCCCAATCGTCATGCCGGAAACAGGGTTGGAGGAACTTCCGACAACACCAACAATCCGGGATGACACGGTCACGAAGAAAAAGCCAAAAATAAACAGCAACAAAGCACCAATAATTCCCACGTTAATACTTGGGTAAAACATTAAAATACCCACAAATAGAACGGTTAGAACAACAATCAATGTCATGGGTATATCTCTGTCCGTACGTAAATCAGTCGTTTCACCAGACGAAGAAAAACCTTTAACCGAACCAACAAATGAAGATGCAATCGTCGGCAGTGTTTTGATTAGTCCCATAATACCGCCGAATGCCACAGCACCCGCACCAATATAGCGCAAATAATTATCCCAGATATCATGAAAGCCCATTTCCGATATTGGCACTTCACCCGGATAAATCGGCGCTGACGCGACATCACCAATAAAACTGATTAAAGGAATAATGCCAAGCCAGCCCAGAACACCACCCGCAAACATGATGCCTGCAATGCGCGGTCCAATGATATAACCGACACCAAGCATTGCGGGCAGCGTATCCATACCGATTGCTGCATTTTTAAATTTATAAATTTCCCATTCCACTGAAGACGGGAATGCTTTAACCGCATCCGTCAGCAGCTTAAAGACGGCGCCGATCCCAAGACCACCTAACACCAGCTTGGCACCTTTCCCGCCTTCTTCACCGGCATGAAGTACCTCAGCACACGCGGTACCTTCCGGGTATGGCAATGTATCATGTTCATTGACAATTAACGCACGGCGGAGTGGAACCATCAAGACAACACCCAAAATACCGCCCGCGAGCGCAATAATGAAAATCGTCGTTAAGCTTGGTTGCAACTGCCAGATGAACAGGGCTGGCAACGTGAAAATAACCCCCGCAGCCAGCGATTCCCCGGTTGAGGTAATCGTCTGCACAATGTTATTTTCCAGAATAGACGTCCGCTTCATAATAATCCGAAGCACGGCCATTGAAATAACTGCCGCCGGAATCGATGCAGACACCGTCATCCCGACTATCAAGCCTAAATAAGCATTTGCTGCACCAAATACAATCGCCAGCACAGCACCAATTACCATGGCAACCCATGTAAATTCAGGCGGATTTTTGGAAGCCGGAATAAACGGCTTGAACCCGTCTTTATTATCCTGTTTTGACATCTCTTGAACACCATCCTCGAAATTCTAGTATAAAATGAAGACTATTTTCGTTAAAAATTAAGATAATTATTAATAGAGAGTAAAATTCCCGAAAATAGAGATTCCCTGCTATGGTTATCATAGCAGGGAACACGACATTCATTTTTATTAATTGGCACAGGTCGGCCAATCATTGCGTTATTGATGAATCATAACATATATTTTTATGTTTTGGAAGAAAAAATCGTCCCAATTCATAGTCTCTACAGATTTTTTCAATGAGTCATTATCAATCAGGTATCAATAAAGAAGCCTCTCATCCTAAGACTCAGCGGCACGTTTTCATACTGTTGGAATAGATTTCACATATTGCGAAACAGCCTCTTTAGAAATACTCTCCATATAGTAATTCTCAATTTCCTGACGCAGATTGCCAGCCTCTTTCAACCACTGAACACCTTTTTTCATACAGGACTTATAACGTGTGTGCGCATCATGGATCTCTGCTGCATATTTCTCATCCGTTCCTGGCACAACAAATTCCTTATACAAATCAACTGTCACGTCACCATCTTTTTCAGGGAAAAATTCATGTGGATCAGTGCTGTCAAAAATACAAAAATCCAATTCACGCACCAGCACCATGTCAACACTATTCGGATCAAAACTGCAGTAATACAATTCCACGTCAAAGCCATGGTCTGCACATGCATCAGCAATTTTTTTCATGAATACCGACTTCCCGGTTCCAGCACGTCCCTTAATAAAGTGGACATTTTTTAAGTCTTTGATGAGATGGGGCACAACATTCACTACACCATCAGCCGTGTTGGTGCCGAATAGACGTGTGTACGTGTGCGGTCGACGGCTCTTACTCGGTATGTTTTGAAGCAAATCATGGATAAATTGTTCCGCAAACGCATCCGCGTGCTCGAAATCCATTTGATCGATGTATATGGCTTCAAGGTCATCATGGATTTTCAGACCTTCCACGAAACTGTCGTATGCTTGTTGCGTGTGGCGGTTAATCTTCGTTTGGTCTTGTTCCTCTGCTGGAAAGGCCGCTGTTAAGTCGATTGTTTCAGTGCTTGTTGTTGCCACCTTTTCGTCGATGACAGCCAGGGACTTTTCACGAATGATAATTCCGTCAAGATAGTCATTTCCAAGGGCGCTTTCGAGGATCTCGAGATGGTTATTTCTGTATTGTTCTGCAAGTTGGTTGATAATGGTCGTTTTTAATGCTGCGGACGGATGTTGTAACGCAATAATCCGGCTGATATTATGAAGATTTGTATCAAGCTGGTTGACCAGACCTTCCGCTGTGTTGCCGGTCACGTAATAATGGAGGTTTGGCAAAGGGAACACTCCTTTTTGAAAATATTTCTTTATTAACTTATGTTAATCAAGCGTGTTTGTGATAAACGCCTCTTTATTGTTGAGTACTTAATGTTTACTATCTAACTAAATATAGTTAGCTCCCAAAAACGGTCTCTTTTAAATAAAAACGTTATATATATTGTTTAAAAGTGAACGCGTGACCTTTTTGGAAGCGAACCAAACATTAATTGAGCACGGTATCCATACAAAAAAATGCACACCCCACCAAAAACTAAACCTTAATACCACTCTTCCCGCCGATCCCGAAATACCGGTATTCTCCGTCGCACTTCATCCACCTTATCCAAATCGATTTCAGCCAGGATAATTTTCTCCTCGCTGCCACCTTCTTTAACGATCTCACCCCATGGGTCCACGACAAGCGACATACCGCCGAATTCATTGTTCGGATCTGACCCCGCCCGGTTGCAGGCCACAACGAAACATTGGTTTTCAATTGCGCGAGCCTGAAGCAGTGTACGCCAATGATCAATACGAGGCTTAGGCCATTCTGCTACGACATACATGACTTTCGCTCCATTCACCGCCGATTTGCGCAACCATTCCGGAAAGCGGATGTCGTAACAGATAAAACCGGCTGACGGGACACCATTCAATTCAAAATCAGCTTCATCCTGTCCTTCAACAAGGTGTAAGTGCTCATCCATCAGTTGGAACAGATGCAGTTTGCTATATTTGTGGATGAGCTGACCGTTTTGATCGACGACAAGCATTGTATTGCGCTTGCCGTCATCAGCCTGCTCGGCAACAGAGCCACCGACAATGACAACGTTCAATTCTTTTGCCAGATCACTCAGGAATTCGATCGTTGCTTTGGCATCTTTGTCTGCCAGCACGTCAAGACGTTCCAAGTCATAGCCTGTATCCCACAGCTCCGGCAGCACAACAATATCAGCGCCAGTCTGCACAGCGTCCATCACCCGTTTCGAGACACGGGCAAAATTCACTTTCGGGTCACCATACGTCACATCCATTTGAATCAGCGCAATCTTTTTCTTCATATCAACCGATACCTCCTTGTAAAAATCAGACTCTTCCTTCATTATAATCGAAACCAAACCGGAAAAAGGGGCATGCCAAATAATTTTTATGATATTTTTTGAAATGGTACCCTTAAATCAATTTCTAATTCGATTGTAGTATAAACAGAGGCATAGAACCATCTATCCAAATCAGCGGGCAAAAAAATCGTCATCCCGCATAGGAACAACGATTTTTACGTTTCAGTGCCTTAATAATGGCCGAGCAGCCCTTTTTGCATCGCATGCTTTTCACAGGCATTATAAAAGACAAAACCAATGATGCCATAGACCACCGTATTGCCAATTAGCCAGGCATAGTCACCCATTGAAAAGTCAGCCAGCGTATAGCCATGAATCATTATCTGCCGCGTCATATCGACCCCTTTGACAAATGGCGCTCCCACCATAAATGGGGCAACCGACAGTGGGACGAATGTCAGACCGGCGACGATAAATTGAAGGATTTGCAGAAATGCGTTGATTTGCTTGAAAACAAGGGCCATCCCGGCGACGATAAAACTCGTGCCGATCATGCCAGCCAATGTCAACACCAAAATCGGAAAAATGGTTACTGGGTTTACGTTCAGCCACTCACCAGCTGTCGCCATTGATAAAAACAAGAGCACTACCACCAGGACAAAATGATTAAAAATGGTGCCAAGCAATCGGGAAAGAAGGATTTTCCACGGTTTGACCGGTGACATGTACAGTTGCTCAAGTGTACCTTTCATGGCTTCATCCGATATCGTCCAGCCAATTGATTGCAGGGTCATCATGCCAAAGTACCAGAAAATATAGTTGACAATCACATATTGTGTGTTCGTGCTGGCCTGTGCTGGGTCACCGACCACCTGAATGCCAAACATCATCCCGACAAAAATAATATAAAATGTCAAAAGCAGACTGATCGTGTTGGCTTTGTATCGTCTCAGTTCAAGAAACTCCATCATCGTGTTGACCCTTAATACATTCCAAAATGCTGTCATGATGCCACCCCTTCATTCACAAGTTTGCGGAAGACCTGCTCAAAATTAATTTCAGTCCGGTTGATGGTTTCAATTGGTGTTTCATTTTGTTTCAAAATATCCATCAGCTTGAAAATATCCTGTTCCTGATCAAGATTAACCTTTAATGTGAGGGCTTCCCATTGGTGAATTGGAAATTGGGCCAACAACATGGTTTGCTGTTCGTCGGTGAGTGGTTCCTGTAATTCAATTTGGTAAGCACTCGTCTCGAACAATTTTAAAAGCTCTTCAACGCGCTCATCTGCCACCACTTTGCCGGCATTGATGATGATCGTTCGCTCGCATAAATCCTGTACAACCGGCATATCGTGGGTACTGATAATGATGGTTTTCCCCTGGTCGCGGGCAATTTTCCGTAATAAATCCCGTACTTCATAGCCTGTTTCGACATCGAGTCCCAATGTTGGTTCATCGAGTAACACAACATCTGTGTCTGCCAGCATCGCTACGGAAACAGCGAGTTTTTGCTGCATGCCGCGTGATAGATTATTAACGAGTTCATCTTTTTTGTCTTGAAGCTGAAATAAGCTGAGCAATTCGTCAACTTTCCGGCGGATATCTTTTTTCGGCACGCCGCGATTGCCGGCAAAATAGACGAGATTTTCATAGACTGTAAGGCGCCAGTATATGTTACGATTCCCTTCCAGAACGGCGCTGATGTGGCGGAGCGCTTTATCGCGGTCTTTAAGACTGTCGAAACCATTGATCGTCACAGAGCCCTGATCTGGAACAAGCAGCCCGCAGATCGTTTTGATGGTCGTCGTTTTTCCGGCACCATTCGGACCGAGCAAGCCGACAATTTCACCCTTTCCGACGTCAAAGGATAGATCGTTGACGGCGGTGAATATTTCGCTGGACTTTCGCTTTTTGTACGATTTATAAATGCCCTTTACCGAAATGATTGATTCCATTTCCCTGCCTCCCTGAATCGTTGATATCTTTAGTATACTGATTTTTGTAAATTATACATCAGTCATTTGGGGTTTTTGCTGTCAGTCTTGAGTCTGATGTGGCATCAGCTTTCGACAAGTTTAGTCCGTTGGTGCTGAGTCAGATGGAGATGGGTTATTTTGGGGTGAAGATTGGACTGTCGGAACGGAGTTTTCTTTCTCGGGCCGAAGTTTCCGATTTCAGGCTGAATGGGACAAAGGGTCTGACCCTTTGTCCCACTTAAAAAATCCATGCAGCCCCCCTAAACTGCATGGATTTCATCTTATTTTAGTGCCTCGCGTTCTTCTTCATTGAACACTCTGGACCGCGTCAGGAATCGCTTGCCTTCTGGGCCTTCCAACGAAAACATCCCACCGCGGCCGTCGACGGCATCGATGATCAGCTGGGTATGTTTCCAATAGTCATATTGGTCCTTTGACATGTAGAAAGGTGTTTCGCCGATTTCCCCAAGCAACATGTCTGATTCACCGACCCGGAATTCGCCCCGCGGAAAACACATTGGCGAACTGCCATCACAACAGCCGCCTGATTGATGGAACATGAGCGGTCCGTGGATTTCAGCCAAGGTGTCGATCAGCTTCAATGCTTCATCAGTCGCCGTTACACGTTCTACCATTTGTCACACCCCTTCTGTATAGTTTATGCGGAAAAACTAATTACCTCCACCAACAGCGATACAGCTTAAAACAACCCATCCGGATCTTCACTGTAGCTGATTAATAGATTTTTTGTCTGCTGATAGTGATCAAGCATCATCAAATGGTTTTCACGGCCGATACCGGATTTTTTGTAGCCACCGAATGCAGCATGTGCCGGGTACTTGTGATAGCAGTTCGTCCAGACACGACCTGCTTCAATACCGCGTCCGAAACGATAGGCTGTATTGATATTCCGCGTCCAGACGCCGGCGCCAAGTCCATAAAGCGTATCATTGGCAATTTCCATGGCCTCGTCATCGTCTTTGAACGTCGTGACGGCAAGCACCGGTCCAAAAATTTCTTCTTGGAAAACGCGCATTTTATTATCGCCTTTAAAAATCGTCGGCTGAATATAATAGCCCTCTGCCATATCACCGTCCAATTGATTGACCTCGCCACCAGTCAACACTTCTGCACCTTCCTGTTTGCCGATGTCCAGATATGACTTGATTTTCTCCATCTGCTCTTGTGATGCTTGAGCCCCCATCATCGTTTCTGTATCAAGCGGGTGACCAATTTTGATTTCGTTAACCCGCTTAACCGCTCGTTCCATAAATTCATCATAAATCGATTCATGAACAAGCGCTCTCGACGGACACGTACAGACTTCTCCCTGGTTCAGGGCAAACATGACAAGGCCTTCGATGGCTTTATCCAAAAATGCGTCATCCTTATCCATCACATCCGAGAAGAAAATATTCGGTGATTTTCCGCCCAGCTCAAGGGTTACTGGAATAATATTTTCCGAAGCGTATTGCATAATCAGTCGGCCTGTCGTTGTCTCACCCGTAAAGGCAATCTTGGAAATCCGGCTGTTGGAAGCTAGCGGCTTACCGGCTTCCACACCAAACCCGTTGACCAAGTTGAGAACACCCGCAGGCAGCAAATCCTTAATCAAATCAAGCAAAACATGAATCGATGCCGGTGTCTGCTCAGCCGGTTTCAGTACGACACAATTACCTGCAGCGAGGGCCGGCGCCAACTTCCAAGTCGCCATTAAAATCGGGAAGTTCCACGGGATAATTTGCCCGACAACGCCGAGTGGCTCATGAAAATGATAGGCGACCGTGTCGTTATCGATCTGACTGATGCCGCCTTCCTGAGCCCGGATAGCCCCCGCAAAATAACGGAAGTGATCAATCGCGAGCGGTATGTCGGCTGCCAGTTCTTCCCTGACCGCTTTACCGTTATCCCATGTTTCAGCGACCGCCAGTTTCTCCATATTTTCTTCCATCCGGTCAGCAATTTTATTTAAAATATTTGCGCGTTCCGTCACAGACGTCTTTGCCCACGCATCTTTGGCTGCATAACCCGCGTCAACAGCAGCTTCCACGTCTTCTTTCGTCGACCTGGCCAACTCACAGAAAACCTTCCCCGTTACCGGACTTACATTTTCAAAGTACTTCCCATTTGCTGGTGGACGGTATTCCCCGCCAATGTAATTGTCATACCGTTTTTGAAAGTTGACCTTTGCGCCTTCCGTATTCGGATTCGCGTACTGCATCCTGCTATTCCTCCTTTTTATTGTAAGCGGTTACAATTATGATGAAGGTTCTGGATGACTCATCTACTTTACACTATACCATTATATTCTGAATTATTCCACCAGTTTATCTGGATAAAAACTAAAAGCCACCTTACTTATAGTACAAGTAAGGCGGCTTTCTAATCGTATGAAAGCAGGTTTCCGGTATCAGTTTTTGGCCCATTATAAAAAGATGCCAGTCACAGACACCTTGATTAGAGCGTTATTCTGATGTTTCATTGCAGCTTTCATGTCATCTTCAATGTTCCAGTTCAGGAAGTACACGTACTTCTTTTTCCATTGAAGCGTGACAGAGCGGACATTCCGGTTCTTCATTAAAACTAAATGATTCCCTCATCCAGCCTGCACAGTCTTCATTTGTACATGACCATACATTTGTTTCCACTTCCGGAACGGGTTGTTTTGGTCCACGGGAAAATGACATAACAGCATCCCCTTTCATGGTATTATACTTATTATACGCTTTTGTCATATAATAGTAAAATATCGTAATCTGAGATCGTTGCTATGACAGTATATGTGCAAAAACGTTCAAATAGAAGGACAATGGTCCAATTTTACAGCACAAATTTTTCAATAGCTTTGCCGACACCGTGGTGATTGTTGGTATCCGTCACAGAATCGGCTGCCTGTTTAATTGCTTCCTGGGCATTGCCCATTGCCACACCGATACCGGCGTCTTGAATCATTTTGATATCATTCAGACTGTCCCCGACTGCCATCACATTTTCCATCCCAATACCAATTTCCTTACAAACTGTGTTAAGCGCGCTTGCTTTACTGACGCCTTGTGGGTTCACCTCGATGTTCGTTGGAAGTGAATTCGTCAGTTCAAGATCATCATAATGCGAAAGTTCCTTGACAATGGTGTCCAATTTTTCTTTATCGTCAGAATCACAGCCGAACTTGAGCCATTCGTGGGCGGAAAAATCGTCCGGACCTGAACTGTACCAGACCTTGTCAGTTGAAATCATCCAGGTGTTCAGTTCCATGCTTTTTGCCAATTCCCACATTAACTTAACGCGTTCAGGATCAAGCAGGTGGCGTTCTTTCAATTCTTGTTCAACAGTCCAGATTTCACCGCCGTTGCACGTAATTAGAAAGGAAGGCAGTTTCAGCGATTCAGCATACGGGTAGCACGTATTAAACCAACGGCCGGTACTTAACACAACATGGACATCCTTGGCCAGTGCTTGTGCAATTTTTTCCCGATTAAAATTAGAAATAGCTCCCTCACTGTTCAACAATGTCCCATCCATATCCAATGCGATCAATTTAATATCCATTTAGACGCTCCTCTTTTGGGTTACTCCTGTATCATACATGCGTGTGGTGACATACGGGATTAGCAGCAAACCTAATAATACAAAGAATAATACCTCAATATTGTAAAGATCAACAGTCAAACCGCCGAGAAACGGGCCAACCATCCGACCGGCAGAGCCAACACTGTTAACGATTCCCTGATAAAATCCCGCGTGTCCTTTTGGCGCCAGTTTATGCGCCAATGTTGGAACAGCCGGCCAGACGAGCATCTCGCCTAACGTTAAAATAATCATGGCTATAGCGAAAAATGTAAATTCCTGCGCAAACATCGCGACGAGAAAAGAGACGAGGAAGATGGTCGTCCCCAGGTATATTTGTTTCTTTTCCGATGTAATTCGGCTGGTGGTCCATTTAATCAGTGGCTGCCCAATGACAATCAGAAAACCATTCATCGCCCACAGCAAGCTGTACTGGTCAAGTGGAATCCCGATATCCTGTGTATGGGAAGCAATGGTTGACTGCCACTGACTATAGCCAATCCACGTAATCATCAGGCCGCTGCACAAAATCATTAAGGCCATAAAAGCTGTTTTATCCTTGATTTTCTCGCTCTGTTCAATGACCGATGTATGCATGCGGTTATTCCGTTCTGCATCCATTTGGTGATACATTGTCAGGGCAAAAATAAAAAACAGACCAAACAGTGAGGCATTCGCAATGAATACATAGTCAAACGATAAATCAGCTATATAGCCTGCCAGGGCAGCACCGAGCGCAACACCTACATTCCGGGCAACATAAACGGCATTAAAGGCGCGTCTCCCCCCTTCAGGCCAGGCGGAACCAGCCATAGCGAACATCACCGGCCAGGTCATACCAGCGCTAAAACCGATCACCACGAGTAAAATCGAATACGACACAATACTGTGATTAAGTGCCAGGGTGGCTGCTGCCGCAAAAGCCGTTCCCGTGCCAATCAATACTGTTTTGTACGCACTGAATTTATCAAACAGCAGGCCGCCCACAAGGTTTCCAACTATTGAGGCGCCCTGATTTAACGCCAAAATGAACCCGGCAAAAGCAAGCGTCCTGCCGAGTTCATTATGCATATAAATGGTATTCAGTGGCCACAAAAACGAGGCCCCTGTGACATTAATAGCTGTTCCAATCACCAACAGCCAGACAAATTTCGGCACATCGATCAACCCGCTTCTTTTACCATCAATCCAAGTTATTGTAATATATTTCGTGAAACTAAGCAATGGATCGATCTATACTATTGCCGGTGCCGCATTGGCTGAATGAAAAGCCCAATCGTGCCAAGCGGAACAAGAAACACTGCCACTATAAACCATACGCCCAATGTGCCGGAGCCACCCTGTGCCACTTGGATTATCTCAAACGTTACATAGGTGAAGATGGCCGCCATTTCAAAGTTGAAAATCGCCATCATTGTACGGGCGAGCGAATAAATACGGGATGCATTTTCCTCTGTCACCTTTACCGGCAAATTATAAATATGCGGCACTTTATTTAGAAAATACAGCCCGATAAACAGCACGAGTGAAATAGCCGGGAGCAAGAAAATGATTGCCTTGCTTCCCCAATTATTCACATCACCCTGTGCATTGAAATGGATTGGAATGGGTTCAGGCAGGCCGGGATATACCATCATCGTGTAAACGAATGCCGCGATGATTAGAAGCAGCGTAATGGTATGAATCACTTTTTCCGCCACAGAAGCGGGGACATGAATTTTTGGCTGAGTCAGGTCCATGCTCTTCACCTCCTGAAATGTATTATAATAACCCGAAACAACCTCCACAGTTACGAATGCTTGGTGAATGTCGCCATTTTATATAGAAATATTTCCAATTGAACCGCCCGCTGCTGGGCCGCTTCGACCGAAACCGGGTGGAAGCGAATTTTTCCTTTGGGCACCAATTGGGCAAGTTTAGGCAAGTCGGCCGATATAATCGTACCAATCCGTGGATAACCGCCCGTCGTTTGTCTGTCAGCCATCAGTATAATGGGCTGCCCGTTGCCTGGTATCTGTATGCCACCAAAGGGGACCGCATCTGACCAGATATCGGCGGTGTGTTGATGCCTGATTGACTTCGACTTCAGACGATAGCCCATTCGATTGGAACTGGTATCAACCACGTGGCTTTGGCTATAAAATCGGTCTAGTTCTTGTCTGTTGAAATAATCCATATGTGGACCCTCTACAATGGATACGTTAAGGACACTTGGATAAACGGGTCTTTCAGTCTGTAACAACCCCCTCCCAGGTTTTGTTTGCAGCGGAACGCCCTGAATGGTCTGGTGTTTTTCCAACGGACCCCCAAATCCGCTTTTGATGTCGGTCGACTGACTCCCGAAAAATGTTGGGGCGTCAAAGCCGCCCGCCACAGCTATATACGCACGAACACCCGCCTCATGTTTGCCGAAAGTCAGCCGGTCACCCTGCTTCAGCTGGAATGATTGCCACATCGGAGCGGGTGTACCGTTCACCTTTGGTTCCAGCGCTGCACCTGTGATCGCAGCGGTAATGGGGATGGTGGAAACTGCCTCAAGCTCAGGACCTATTAAAGTTACTTCAAGACCCACGGTATTGCGGGGATTGCCCACAAGGATATTTGCCATTTGCAGGGAAAATTGATCCATTGCCCCGGAGACCGGCACACCATATTGCTGGTAACCAGTTCGGCCAAGGTCCTGGAAGGTTGTCATGACGCCTGGCTTATGAACATGGAAGATTGTTTGCTGTTGCATATGATCACCACTTTAATTTTCGATTCGGAATCGGAAGACTTTTGGCACGTGCCAAAAATCAGCCTTGTGAGAGATTGTACCGGTTTGGAAAGGCTCAAACGGTGTCGTTATTGCGCGAAATGTTTGCGCCGTCGCACGAGTCGGCGGCGTTTCCGCTCGAGTTGACGTCCCTCCTGCTCGAGTTTCAGCCGTTCTCGCTCGAGTTGGCGGCCCTCCTGCTCGAGTTTCAGCCGCTCTCGCTCGAGTTGACGGTCTTCCTGCTCGAGTTTCAGCCGCTCTCGCTCGAGTTGGCGGCACGTGTCTTTCAATCATTACAGCCGATTGCTTTCACATGAACACCGTCTCGTTCCAAAGCTGTACGCAATTTTTCCGCAAACGTAACGGCATGTGATCCATCCCCATGCACACAAATCGTATCTGATTCAATTACCACCTGCTCACCGCCAACCGCACGAACAGTCCCGGTTTGTAGCATCCCTTCAACCTGCAATACCGCTTCATCCACATCCGTTACCAACGCGTCAGCTTCATAGCGCGGAGTCAAACTGCCATCTGCCTGATATGTCCGGTCAGCGAAAACTTCTGAGGCGACATGCAATCCCGCTTCACGCCCGGCAGTCAGCAGCTCACTTCCGGCTAAGCCAAACAACAGTAACTCACCATTAACATCCCGCACTGCGCGGGCAATAGCATCTGCCGTAGAACGACTTTTCGCAGCTGCATTATAAAGTGCTCCATGTGGCTTTACATGCTGCATCTTGACATTATGGACCGTGCAAAATGCCTGCAGACTGCCGATTTGCTGTACAACCATTTGGTAGACTTCATCCGGTAAATAGTCAATCATTCGCCTCCCGAAACCGGCAATATCCGGAAAACCAGGATGTGCACCAACAGCCACGCCATGTTGTTTTGCCAATTGGACCGTCCGTTCCATGACGGCCGGATCACCGGCATGTGCACCGCATGCAATATTCGCCGAGGTGATATAAGGTAGCAGCCGCTCATCTGCGCCTATCGTATACATGCCGAAACTTTCACCCATATCGCAATTTAAATCAATCCGCTTTGTCATCTTGGATCAGCCTCCCGATCTCAAAACTGCCTTCAGAAATACACTCTCTGATATCCTTATATTCCTTTTCCTCAATTTCATAAAATTGCACCTTGTCACCAGGCCGAAACAAAAATGCCTCCTCTGCGCCGATATCAAACAATTGAACCGGGGTTTTCCCAATAATATTCCACCCGCCCGGTGATGTAATTGGATAAATACCGGTCTGCTTAGAAGCGATGCCGACTGCACCGGCTGGCGTTTCCCTGCGAGGTACTTCCAGTCTGGGTGTGGCAATTCGTTCGTCCAAACCGCCAAGGTACGGAAACCCGGGTAAAAATCCGAGCATATAGACGAGGTATTCTCCCTGAATATGCTGTGACACAACCTCCTTAGTTGAAAAGCCATTAACAGCAGCAACTCGTTCCAAATCAGGACCATATCCTCCGCCATAGATAACCGGAATGGTTAGACACCGCGGCTCGATTCCATCCGGCTCTATTTCCAGTTGCCATACGTGATCGATTTGCGTGCAAAGTTCCCGATAGCTGATCTGATGTGGCTGATAATAGACAGTTACCGAATCATACGCCGGCACCCACTCCACTACGCCCGGTATTTGAGTACGGTGCAACTTCCTTGAAAAAAACTGAATCTCTTTGTTTAAGTCAGGCGTCACATTGCCTAAAAACTGAATTTTAACAGCTGAATCACCAACAGCCTGTATAGAAAATGACATATATACCGCTCCATTACGTAAAAAATGAATTGTTCGATGGGCCATGTTTGAACAACTCTATATTGTCTGACAAATATTCTTAGCATCATCATAGCATACTTACGAATAGCGTTGTAGACGCTCTGATTGAAATAGAGTCAAAATTGTTTGCCTGCAGCAGAATCTATCAAGTATACTATTAATAATTCCGACCGTTGTTAACGGTTTCTTTTCTCATTCGATTATTTAACTTTTAGAAAAGCTCACATTCACGCGTACTTTCGTGAATGAGTCGTTTTTCATATAAGGCCGCCCACACCTTATACTTTCTGATGCTTTAAAAAAGGAGGAATTCTATGATGACTGCTGCATGGGACTGGCTCTGGGACAAACATGATCAGGCAAAAGATCTGCTTCGTTTTTTCGTACGACCGAATGAATCGAGAGTGGGGTCTGACAGCACGAATCCAAACAGCACTAAAGAATCCAGTGGTGGAGATGGCGGGAATACGAAACGTTCGTACACACCCGCACAATTGATCGGATTATTTTCAGGTCCTATTTTGTTTATATTAACATTATTATTTTTCCAGCCTGAGGGACTGTCAGATGCCGGACAGGCCGTACTTGCCAGCACGCTGTGGGTTGCCATCTGGTGGATGACCGAGGCGATTCCAATTCCGGCTGCATCGCTCTTGCCGATCATCCTTTTCCCACTGACAGGAGGCCTTGATATCGGCCCAACCACATCATCGTATGGGGACGATACCATTTTTTTGTTCATGGGCGGCTTTATGATCGCGTTAGCCATGGAAAAATGGAATTTGCACAGGCGGATCGCTTTGACCATCATTTCGATTATCGGAACTAATACAGAACGCATCATACTCGGCTTTATGGTCGCGACTGGGTTTCTGTCGATGTGGATTTCCAATACGGCAACTGCGATGATGATGGTACCCATCGGACTGGCGATTATCTATCAGGTATCCGAGCAGCTAAAGGACAACGATTCGGTTGATACGTCCAAAGAGAATTTCGGATTCGGAAAAGCCCTGATGCTGGCCATTGCCTACTCCGCGTCCGTCGGGGGAATCTCAACCTTGATTGGTACACCGCCGAACACCGCGCTTGCAGGTGTTGTCAGCAACATGTACGGCATTGAAATTTCCTTTGCTGGATGGATGCTGTTTGGTGTGCCTGTTGCTTGGCTGTTTATTTTTGTTGTTTGGTTTTATCTGGTAAAAATCGCCTACCCGCAAAAAATGAATCAGCTTCCTGGGGGGCGAGAAATTATCCAGGAACAAAAGGATGAGCTTGGCCAGGCATCCTTTGAAGAAAAAGCAGTGTTGACCGTATTCACGTTTGCTGCCCTGGCATGGATCACACGTTCATTTGTGCTGACTGAATTTGTCAATGAAAATATTAGTGATGCGATTATTGCCATGATAGCGGCGATTATTCTGTTTATCATTCCAGCCAAAAACAGGAAAGGCGATCACTTGCTTGACTGGGATTCAGCTGTCAAACTCCCGTGGGGAATTCTCCTTCTGTTTGGTGGTGGTCTGGCAATCGCCAGCGGATTCACAGAATCAGGACTGTCCGAATGGATCGGTAACCAGCTCACTGTGCTTGAAGGTGTTCATTTATTCATCGTATTGCTCGTTGTTACCGCGATGGTTATTTTCCTGACCGAAATCACATCGAATACGGCAACAGCCAACATGATGTATCCGATTATGGCATCACTTGCCGTTGCCCTCGGTGTTCATCCGTTCACGGTGATGGTGGCTGCAGGTGTCGCTGCTTCCAGTGCTTTCATGCTGCCTGTTGCAACACCGCCAAACGCGGTTGTGTTCGGTTCGGGCTATTTGCGGATCCCGGACATGGCCAAAGCAGGGATTGCCCTGAACCTATTCGGGGTCCTGCTCGCCACAGTTGCCATTTATTTCTGGCTCCCTATCGCATGGGACATCGATCTGACCGAGATACCGGAAATGATGAAAAAATAACTGTTAAAAAGCAGGTAATTGCCGTCATAGCAATTACCTGCTTTTTTATATTAGGTTTTTTTATAAATTTTGTTTTACGTTGTTAAGATAAACGGCGACGTAACGTTGCATGAGTGTTAAACTGCCGCTGCGGAAATACACTTGGTGCTCGTCGTGTTGCAAGTGATTGCGGGAAGCAGCACTCCTCGCAACTCGCAGCTAACTCGGCGGATGTTTTGCTCGTCGCTTTCCGTGGGCGGCTGATGAGCCTCCTCGAGCTAAGCACTAAGGGGTCTCATCCAGGCCTCTGCTCCCACAGGAGTCTCCGTGTATTTCCTCCGCTGGTTTTATTGACTGGTCTAGGAGTCGTGATAGAAATACGTTTAAAACCACTTCATTAGTCCGGGTGAGCGGAGGGCGGTGACTCCTGCGGGAAAAGCAACAGCTGAAGATCCCGCAGGAAGCGGTTTTTGCTTCCGAGGAAGCTGAAGCGTTGCCCGCGGAAAGCATCCGCCCGTAGCGATCCCGGACGGTGCGCGAGAAGTCGACATTCCAGTAAATATGTCGCAGTTTATGGATTTTGCGTCAAAAACAGCGAACAGTTTTATGCTAAGAAGCGGGTTTTTGGTGTTTGCTTTGAAACAATCGGATCATTACGACATAAACAGCTGGAATACAGGCAAGCAGAATGATGAGTCCCGACCAACCCCAGCTGCTCCATAATGGTCCAAGCACGGAACTTCCGAGGGCAACGCCGATATAATAAGATACCAGATACAAGCTGGAGGCACTCCCCTTATGGTGAGTTACTTCCTCTGCAACGGATGAAGCCGTTAACGAATGGGCCGTGAAAAACCCCAGACATGCTACACAAAGCCCCACGACAATCATCCATAAAGCAGACCCTAGGGTAATCAAAAAGCCCACCGCCATAACAATAACGCCAACAAATCGGACAGTCCGCAAACTGAAACGCCCTGCAACCCAGCCGGCAGCAGGTGAACCGATGACACCCAGTCCATATGCAAAGAACATATACGAAATCGCTTCAAGGGGTAACGAAAACGGTGGTGCTTCCAGATAAAACGGCAAATACGTCCAAATGCCGGTGAAGGAAAACTGCAACACAATCCCAAGGCCAAAGACGAGCAGCAAAGACGGATTTTTCAAATGAAAGATAAACGCCTTCAAGTCATTGGAAAACGGCAATTGACTCGGAGCAAAAAAGCGTGATGTTGGCAGCATGAACATCACCGCAACCAAAATAACTAACCCCAACACTGCAAGTACATAAAAGGCCATTTCCCATGAAAAGTGATCGGTTAAATACCCGGTCATGACACGTCCAACCATACCGCCAAGTGCATTACTGGATATGTACAGCGCTGTCGCTACATGGACACTGCGTCTATCTATCTCCTCACTCAAGTAAGCCAGTGCAGCCGCTGGAAGTCCCGCCAGCGCAAATCCCTGCAGAAGCCTGAGAACAATCAGCAGCAAAAACGAATCTGAAAGCGGAATGAGCAGAAACGGAATCGATGCTCCAGCCAGTGACAGTTTGATAAAAACCGTGCGTCCGCTGCGATCAGACCAGAATCCAAGTACAATCAAGCCAACGATCAGCCCAACAATCGTCATGGACAACGCCAGACCCGAAGCCGATACCGGTACCCCGAATTCTTTTACAAAAACAGGGAAGAGCGGCTGGACGGCATACATTCCGGCGAAAACAAAGAATGATGCCAATGCCAGGCTGAGTGTAATCCGCCAAAAATATGAATCTTTAATCGTATAAGCACGCTGTTCCATTCAGGTCACCCCAATATTATTCCAACACATACCGGTTGCGTCCCGCGGCCATTCCAAACGTCACAACTAAAATGGCCACTCCAATCAACGTGATAAGTGGTATCGACCATGCATGCGTGACGTCATACAAGTATCCTATAAACATCGGTCCTACTGCCGCCAGCGTGTAACCAAGCGACTGCGCCATCCCGGATAATACCGCAGCTTGCCGAGCGTTGCGTGCACGCATTCCCAAAAAGGCCAGGGCAAGTGCAAACATACCGCTTAATGTAATCCCAACCAAAATCGTACTGATCACCATGGTGGTAAACGACTCACCAAGCAACAGTCCACCATACCCGCCGAGTGCACACAATCCCATCACAAACACAATGCTCCGTTGCGATCTTAGACGGCCGGCAACAACCGGAACAATAAAGCTGGCAGGTAATCCGACAAACTGGGCGAACGACAGCATCCACCCTGAAGCCGTTACAGATAACCCGTTATCATGTAGAATCTCCGGGAGCCATGATATCGTTACATAAAATAAAAATGACTGCAAGCCCATAAAACAGGCAACCTGCCAGGCAAGCGGTGATTTCCACATCTGGCTATCGCCCACGCTGCCGACATAGTGCCTATCAGCATCATCACGCGCTTTTTCTTTTCTGGAGAGATAACTCCAAACGACGATTCCCAGTACTGCCGGAGTCGCCCAAACAAGTAATGCCAGTTGCCAGCCCAGCTGTAAATCTTGCGCAAACGGGATGCTTAAACCTGAAGCTGACGCAGCAAAAACCCCCATTGCCGTCGTGTAGACACTGGTCATCAGCCCCACTTTTTCCGGGAATTTTTCTTTAATAACGCTCGGTAGAAGCACATTACAAATTGCGATTCCCATCCCGACAAATAATGTTCCGATAAACAGCAGGACGATTACCGAAATAGAGCGCGCAGAAATACCGACAAAGAGCAAAATAAGCCCTAGTAATAATGTGCGCTCATTGGAATACCGGTTCCCCAGTTTCGGTGCAGCCGGCGACATGACGGCAAAAGCAATCAACGGCAGACTTGTGAGCAGGCCCGCACTCCAATTGGATAAGCCGACATCATCACGGATGATACCAATCAGCGGTCCCACTGAGGTAATAGCAGGACGTAAATTAAACGCGACAATGACAATTCCTGCTACAAGTAAAATACGATACAGTTTTTCCGAATAACCATTTTCCATGCTGAAGATCCCTTCTAAAACCGTGAATATCATAGCCACTTCCTGAAAGTCTATAGTCTAATATAGCACATCAGGTCAATAGAAGAAAAAAGGAGCGTCTGTCTGCATCAAAAACTCGCATTCATGACAAAAGCACTAAAAGCGCAACGGCCTTCTGTTTTAACAATGAAGCGTGGCAACTTGTGCATGTCCTATTTCCCGGGAAATAGGTTAACCCTTGCGAATCCCGGATTTATGGTGCTCATCGGGTTACCCACTTCATTGTGATTTGTGAACATTTTCAAGGCATTTCTTTTTAAAAATGTCACTTGCTGCAAGCTTGAATCATTTCTCTTTTCATAATCAACACTTCTGGGTATAATGTAGTAAGAGATATGCATATATTAATAAGACCACAGCTGGCACTGTGGTCGGGTAAGCTGTTCCTTCAGTGGTTCGGCTTTTCATGAATAGACCTCTCTTTTCTTCCGTTAGGCATGTTATGAGAGGTCTATTTTTTGTTCGTGATATCCATGATTAACGCCAGCAATCCGATCAACAGGGTACCGAAGCCAATCAGTACCATGAATACTTCAAAAACACTCAACAGCCTCACCCCCTTTGACGGCAAAGACGTGTCAACCGTTTACCCACGTGAAAGAACAGCTCTTGGTTAGTAGTATAGCACAAATTATACTAGATATGCGAACAAATGTTTGTGTATTGCTTTTTAGTACATATTCTTGTTGAGCCTCTAGAATCATTTTCAATTTATAATGCTTTCACAGCTTCGTCTAATGAGGATAAACAAAGAAGAGGGATGGATGCTTGTATAGTATAATATATGCGGGGTGGCTTAGTGGCTTGTAATTCATTTAGGGGATAAAGCATTCAAAGGCGCAAATGCCCGTATGACAAGGTGAGCAACATGTCGGGGGGTTAAGCATTGAGCGAAATTGCGTGTGCAGGTGAAACGAGCTTAACCGTTGACGAAAAGCCCCGCAACTTCTTTCAATCAAATGCGGGGCTTTTCGCTATCCATTTCATATTGCATCCAATCTTATGTTTCCTAATCTGAACATTCATTACAATCAAAAGGTGCCCTGTGCCGGAGCTCCGTTTACTTGTTCAATGCATTCGGGGCAATAATCCGTGTGACGTGGCACCCAAGCTGACATAAACTCCGCTTTGAACTTTAACCAGTCATGTTACCAGCATTGGACATTCTCCATGGCAATTGAATGGAAAACTTAGTCCCCAGACCAGGTTCGGATTCCACTGAAATGTCGCCGCCGAGCGATTCAATCTTCATCCGGACTGCATCCAGCCCGACACCCCGGCCTGAAATGCTGGACACATTCTTCGCGGTACTGAACCCGGTAGCAAAAATAAATTGATGGATGGCTTCATCTTTTATGTTTTCGGAACCCTCAGCGGTCAGCAGTCCATTTTCAATTGCTTTCTTCATGACTTTTTCACGGTTGATACCGCCCCCATCATCTTCTACCTCAATGAAAACATGATTGCCACACGGAAATGCTCGTAATAACAGATTCCCTGCTTCCGGCTTGCCCTTTTCCTTTCGTTTGTCAGGAGGTTCAATGCCATGGTCAGCGGAATTGCGAATTAAATGGATCAATGGGTCCCTAATCTCATCGATGACTGCCCGATCCAGCTCTGTTTCCGCTCCAATGATGTTAAGATCAATTTTCTTGTTTAAATCTTTTGCGAGGCCTCTGACGATAAGCGGGAATCGATTAAAAATTTGTCCGACAGGTGCCATCCTTATCGTTAACATGAAGCTCTCCATATCCCGGGAAATTTTGGATATCTGTTCGGTTGTATCGATCAGCTCTTGATTGTTCAGCTGGGTTGCAATATCCTCCAGACGTCCGTGCTCCAAAGCTAACTCTTCAAACAGATTCATTAAGTGTTCAATTCGTTCACTGCTTACCCGAATCGTTTTAGTTGAAGCACGTTTGTTTTCCGTATGTTTAAATTTATCCTGTCTGGTATATCGTTCGACTGGAATTTCATTCACGATCCTATCTTCTCTATTATCTGCTGAACGTTCACTTTCACGAATGTCATAATTCGCTATCACTACATCTTGAACCTCGGAAATGTTATGTATGCGTTCTTTAATTTCGCCGGAGCATGCGGTTGATAATAAAATTACCGTGAATTCCTGATTGAAATTCTCCGCTTCCAATTCCTCAACAGCAGGTGTCGATTTGATCATATCCCCAAGCTTCTCCAATACTTCAAATACCATGTAGACACGTGCTGCTTTTAACAAACAGTCCTCGGATAATTTGATCGTGATCTGCAACGTGCTGAAGTCTTGTTCTTTTGCTTGCTTCAGTACCGTCCTCTGATATTGATCCAATTCCACATGGGCAGCTGGATTTATTGCCGCAGCAATCTGTCCATGTACCAGATCTGAAGTGCCCTTTTCAAGCTGTTCCAGGCGGTAAACAAGGCCTCTCACATCTCGTTTGCCACCGTCTCCTTCACCAATCTCATGGGTCATTTCCTCTAAATCCTCAAGTGCTTCGAAAAGAATCTCCATAACCTCTTCATTAACGGCCAGCTCATTATTCCTGATTTTATCAAAAATATTTTCCATTTTATGGGTTAACGAAGCAATGTCATCAAATGCCATTGATCCGGCCATCCCTTTTAGAGTGTGAGCCGAGCGAAAAATAGCATGGACAATATCAATATTGCCAGGCTGTTTTTCCAGTTTCAACAGATGATCATTCATGGCCTGTATATGTTCGTTACTATCATCAAGGAATAAGCTGATATAATCATTTGTATCCACCCAAACCCTCCTAACATTTACGATCGAATAAAACAGTCACCCTTTCACATAATAAAGAGCTACTCAAGGGAAAGTTGAATAGCCAAAGAATTAAACCGTCTACATTGGCAGCCAGGCGATCATAGTGCATCACGTTAGACCCTAAGCTTTGCGTCCTACCCTTTCGAATAGTTTGCCTTTTTCAACCGACAAGGTTACAAAGTACTAGTAATATTTTCCTATATTTATTATAAAACGGTCCTTTCACAAAAAGCAACTTATTTTCATAACTTAAACGAATTAGCTTCAGCAGCATCATAAAAGCTGACCTGAAAGTTATCACTGATTGTCCCTTGGTCAGCTTATAATCACATGCCTATTTCCTTGAAATCTTTTTCAGTCCTCAACCTGTGCCAATCGGCTTCGCTTCTTATCGCTCCGCAACTTTCTACTTCTACTGCATACGTCTTTTGGGGAATCATCACCGAGACGGCAAAATAACATTCACATAAAGCCACTTCCATTGATTAATGGTTAATTTTGACCGAATACCGTTCAATAGATAGGGATCATCTTCCCGATGCACTTGCCGTAAATTTTCGTGCAACTCCCATTTTAATGTGCTGTTTATTTGCTGCCCTATCCAATATCGGTTATGATTTTGACGCCAATAGTCTAACAACCTGGATTTAATCTTTGCACCTGCGTGGGCAGAAAACTCCCCGTTAGCTGCATCAAACGTTCTGTAAGCTTCCCACAACCCGAACAGTCCCTCCTGAAAATAGGTTCCGCAGTAGTCATAAAGACCTAGTCTGCGAGCAAAAAAATAAATACATCCATCATACTGTTTGACGTGATCCAAAAAAGATTGTTTCAAGCGTTTCACCTTCTCTCTTTATATTTACAATTTTTTCACACTTCTATTATACACATCCGTCAAACATCGTAAGCTTTTGCCAGGTTTTGTCGAATGGGAATATTTCAATCGGGTTTTGATGGAAAAAATGTCGATTGCTGTATATTGTTGTCGTATTTTCAGGTAAAACATCCCATTTTTCAAAGGAGTTTATACCATTTTAAATTTATGAACTTTTTGTGAATATTTTTAAGAAATGAATTGTGATATACACGAAAAATATTGTATCTATATAGAAAGTATGGTACAGAAAATAAAAATACCACAGTGGATCGCACCGTGGCAGGGGCTAAAATGATTTCGATTTTATCTTTCAAAAAACGAGCACACTGAGTTCGAATGCTCGTCTGAAAAACTGTATGAATGATGAGGAATGACTTGCCTTGCTAGGATCCGGCAACAATATGGAAGCCGGAATCAACGTGCAGTACTTCTCCGGTAACACCGCGTGCCAAATCACTCAGTAAAAACAATGTCGCATCCCCGACCTGATCCTGATCAACCTGCCGGCGGAGCGGTGCTTTTTCTTCAATAACGGACATCTTTTCGTTGAAGCCGGAAACACCTTTGGCTGATAACGTGCGAATTGGACCTGCCGACACAGCGTTTACCCGAATTCCGTCTTTACCAACATCTTCTGCAAGGTAACGCACGCTTGCTTCCAGCGCAGCTTTGGCCACACCCATCACATTATAATTCGGGACAACACGTTCCGAGCCAAGGTATGTCTGAGTTACGATGCCGCCTCCCTCACTCATATATTTTCTGGCTTCCCGTGTCACGGCAACAAGCGAATAAGAGCTAATGTTCTGGGCCAGCAGGTAGCCGTCACGGGATGTATCTGCATAATCACCTTTCAGTTCATCCGTGTTGGCAAACGCAACAGAATGGACAAGCCCGTGAATGGTTCCGGCATCATCGCCTATTTCCTGAAAGGCTTGCTTAATACTGTCATCATCCTCAACGTCACATGCCACAACCAATTTGGCATCGATTTGATTTTTATCCAGCAGCTTTTCCAATTTTTGCTTTGACCGCTCCTGACGATACGTGAAAATAAGATTAGCCCCGGCATCGTGGAGCGATTTGGTGATCCCCCAAGCAATGCTGCGGTTATTCGCAACCCCCATCACAACGATATTTTTATCTTTTAATAGTGCATTCATATATATGTACCTCCGATTGAACGTTTCATAGTTATAATGTAGCATACTTAGGACCAGGTGTTAAATACTTGAAGTTTGAGTAGTTACGTAGCGGGCAAAATATCATTCTGTACAATTATTACGTATGCACGAAAAAGTGATATCTCTCATGAAACAACATACAGCGTAAACGTTCGGTTCAGTTCCTTCGCCCATTTCCGATACACCGGCAATAATGTAAACTGTAATAATTCTCGAACGCTGCCATAACGGTTTGCTTCATATGCATCCACCACGCTATCCAACGCGTTTCTGACTTTCCCTGTCAATGATTGGATATCATCGGTCAGCAGTTCTTCCGGCAAATTAAGCACAGATTTTTCAATCGTAGAAAATGCCTGGACAATATCCTCGAATAAGGAAATGGTCGCTTCATATTTTCCATGTTTCAGTAACGTTTGCATATGCTGCAGCCCTTCATCGACTGTCTCCAGTAATGCTGAAGACTGTTTCATGACATCACTATATTTTTCCATATAGAATCCTCGCTTTGTATGTATTGAAAGCCATCAGGCCCCATTCACTAAAATGAACGATGCGCTGATGCTGAGCTAAAATCAGCCGCCAAATTGCTGCATGAGGTAATTGGACTGTGAATTCATTTGTTGAATCGCTTTTTCCATTTGGGTGAATTGACGCCAGTAACGATCCTCCACCTGGACTAAACGGTCTTCAAACGCGGTGATGCGGTCGTTCATATCATCCAATCGTTCGCCCATGGTATACTGGCTTTCGGTTGTAAATGAATTACCCGCTTTTTCAGTTATCTGATCCATCGCCTGATTAACCGAATCCGTCATCCGCTGCAGAATACCATTTTCATTATAAGAAGACCCTTGGCTTGTAAATAACTCTTCAACAGCTTCGGGATTGTTCTGGATAGCCGATTTTAATTCAGCCTCGTTAATTTCCAGTTTACCGCCTTCAAGGTAATTAGGTGTTGTGTTGATGCCAATGCTCGCCAATTGGTCGTACCCGGACGGAATGCCACTATTTTCTACCTGTGTATAAAAGTCACGCCGCATATCATTCAGCGCACCGGACAGCATTGGATCTCTTCTCAACATACCGCTTTTCGATTTTTCTTCCCACAATTCCTGCTGATGTTCTGACATATCCTCGCGCTGTTTCTCTGTCAACGGACGATAATCCCGGTGGCGCTCTTCCTGGAGCTTATCTTGAACATTTCCGATCAGTTCATTATATTTTTCCACAAACCCCTTGATATTCTCAAAAACAGCATCCGTATCGTTGGCGATATTGACTCGTACGTTCTCACCGGAAAACTCGTGCTTCAGATTAAAAGTCACGCCGGATACTTCAAATGAGTTGGACGTTCTTTCCGTTGTTAAGCCGTTCAAGGTGAATTTGGCGTTTTGGCCCCCGTTTTCCTGTGTGTTATCGGTGAAATGCAATTGGTCTGTTGTAAAGGAACCGGAAGTTATAATTTCGTCCCCGTCGCCACCCTCGTTAAAATGACCGGTCTCTGTTCTCGTCAGCGACATTTGCCCCGTCATGTCGTCATAAAACATACTGACACCATTATCAGCCCCGTTAACCTCATTGACCATTGAATCAAATGACTGGCTTCCCTTGATATTAAACATTTCATTTTTGAAGCCTTCTTCAGTGTGGGAACCAACCCCGAAATTCATATAGTCATAATTGTATTTAACTTGAACGTCCGAGTCGGCTTCAATATGACCATCATCCATGGTAATAATTCCTTCTTGACTGTCAATCGAGCCCACAACATTATTTCCACTGTCCACGATATCTGTCCCAGCGGCCGTATATTCTGATTCACCAATCGTTAATGTTAAACCATCTGCACTCACCTGCTGATTGGAAAGCTTAATTGTCGTCCCTTCAGCAGCCGTTGTCATCGTATCCACTTGAAAATCAGTAACGTATTTGGCATCTATTTTCGAACCTTTGCCAAGGTCATTTTTAAACGTTAAATCGCCTGTATCAGTATCCACATTAACCTCATGATCAGCCAATTCCTCTGCTGGTTTACCGGTAACTGCGGTATAATAGTCATTGCCCACCTGGATCGACATATCCTCTAAATTTGTTAGCGTCGTGCCTGCCTGAAGGTTAAGGGAAAACTCATTATTATCCGATTTGACAGAGATCGATTCTGATTTGACACTGCCCTGCTTCCAGGTAATCGGGTTAGAGAATGCTGCTTCCATTTCTTTAAGACTCTTTCTCGTATCAACGGATTCCGGATCATCGAAAATACTGCTGGCATTCACCTTCGTCGCAGCGCTCGCCAGCTGCGAGACCTCGGAAATATTATAGGATGACTGACTCGCTGCACTTGAGGCACTTGCCGTAACCAGATCGCTGTTTGTAGAGGAGGTCGTCCTTTCCCGGAATGCAGTCGACATCTTCATATCTGTCAGCTGGGAGCGAAATTCCATAAAATTCTTATTCACATCGCGGTACGCATCACGCTGCCACGTCAACCACGTGCGATCCTGTTCCATATTCTGAAGCGGCATACGTTCCGCCTTCATCAGGTCATTAACCATCTTATCAATATCCATGCCTGATGCCAGACCGCCAATTCGCATAATGTTCACCTCTGGAGTTTGTGGTTATCTATTATTTAAGTCATTTGGTTTAGGGTTCTTTTATATTATATCGGGTGATGGGTCGGGAATGTTTAGGGGGAAGACTTAATATATTGATGAGATTCATTCTTATTGAAAATGCTTCAAAACCGAGATGTATTTTTAAAGTAAACCAACTTTATCCCGATCTGAAAGTGGACCAACCACAACTTCTAAGTCATTTGGTTTTAATTCTAATAAATCCTTGGATGTAAACTTGCAATGGAGGGTTTTTTAAATCAAGTTTCTTCCCAGTCCAAAATGGTGTGTATGTTATATACTTGGACCTGAATAGTTATCAAAATACTTAAGATTACATATACTTTCTCAAAAAAATGAAAAAGACTCTAGAAAAATTCTAGAGTCCCTTACAAATAATCTTAAATTAACGAAGCAACTGCAATACCCCTTGAGGCATTTGGTTTGCTTGAGCCAACATGCTCTGTGATGCTTGTGCGAGGATTGAACTCTTCGTTTGGTTCATCATTTCTTTCGCCATCGTGCGAACATTTACTTTCATAAATGACTAGACTATATCTTCACCCTCCAATGTTCTGATAGGGGTCGGGCACTTCGGATTCACAATGTTGAACCGCCATTGCTTCACCTATGGATTTCATCATCATAGCATTTGCCTTAGATGGTTTATCCTAGTCGTTGAACCTTCTCCAGTGTTTCCGCACAGGAGCTTGGCTGCTGATTGCCCAATCTTTTCTTTTTTTAACCATCACGCCTATCGTTTCCAATTACGTTGTGGTAAGAAAAGCTCTAAGGGATTTCCAGCAATTCACCCGATAATACTCGCTAACCGTTACCAGCTAGGACGACCGTGCTTATTACTGCTTATGCAGCAGTTAAAGCATAATCTACGTCGCGGATACGAGATTCCGCAGCAGTTAAGTTTTCAGTTGATGTGCCCAAGTTATTAATAGTATGGTCTAAACGGTTTTGATAAGCACCAAGGTTAGAACGTTGTGAAGATACTTCTTCAATCGCATCGTTAATTACAGTAATAGCTTCAGCAGCAGCCTCATGTGTTGAAACATCAAGGGCTGCTTCAACGGTTTCATTGTTTGTGCCATCTGTAACAGAGTCTTCACCTGTAAAGCCTTCCGTTCCAGCTGTACCAGTTAGTCCAAGGGCATTAGCTCTCATATCACTAATTTCAATTGACATGCTCTGACCTTCATTCGCACCAACTTGGAAACTGGCTTGGAAGCCGTCCCCTCCAGTTCCTCCAGTTACAGAAAAATCACTAGCTGATAGATCTGTTCCTGAAGCTGTATCTTCTGTAAGGGTTAACACGCCAGAAGACGCATTTGCCGAGTATGTTCCCTCACTACTTATTGCTGTTGCAATCGCTGTTGCCGTTGCTGCTGCATCATTTCCAGCATCAAAGTCCGTTCCCTCTGTCAATGAAACATCTCCAAAAGTTACTTTTTGTCCAGCAGAAACATTACTGGTAAGTTCAATATTATAAACACCAGGAGTTGAGGTACTATCGTTACTATTGGTTTCCACTGAAAAATTCCCCAGTTCACCTGTAGAACCACCATTTAACAACTCTTGCGTATTAAATTCCGTCGTATTCCCAACACGGTTAATCTCAGACGTTAATTGGTTAATCTCCTTTTGAATTTCTCCACGGTCCGTATCTGTGTTCGTATCGTTTGAGGCCTGAGTTGCAAGCTCACGCATACGTTGCAGGATGCTGTGTGTTTCATTTAAAGCTCCTTCTGCAGTCTGTATCATCGATATCCCATCCTGCGCGTTGGTCTGTGCTTGCTCCAAACCACGAATCTGACCACGCATTTTTTCGGAAATTGCTAAACCTGCAGCATCATCAGAAGCATTGTTAATACGAAGCCCCGATGATAGCTTTTCCATAGAACTTTGTTGTGCGTTGTTTGCTTGGCCTAACTGACGATACGTGTTAAGCGCTGCAATGTTGTGATTAATTCTCATTTTCCATACCTCCATGTAAATGTAGTTTTTTTGCGGGTCACATCCTTGTGTCCCTCGTGATAACAACCCTTATTCAAAGTTGTTATCTCCTTTCTAATGTTATGGCCATAACATTCATGCATCATGATGATGTATGTCTTATATCGGCAGGTTTCGAGAATGTTTAAATCTTTTTCGGAAAAATTTACAGGACTTTTGAAGGATATTAAAAGGGCAAAAAAATAAGCCTGCGTGCTGCAAGCTTTCAGTAGTCAATGCCCACTTCTTGTTCGAGGATTGAAATACGAGCATTGGACTCGGCAAGATCATTGTTGAATTTATTTAGTTTATGATCGATTTTGCGTACATCACCACGCATCTTTTTCATTTCTGTCTCTATGTTCTCTGCTCTGGTTTCTAGATTTCCTACTCGATTTTCCAAATTTTCGACACGGCCGTCTAACCTGTTGACACTTTCCTGTACCTCCCCAACATCTTTGGACAGTTCCTGAATCGCCACAAACAGATCATCCATGGTTATTTTGCTCATCCGGTTTGCCCCCAATAATTGATAGACTTATCATAGCATTCCAGCACCTGTCCAACAAGCGAACATAATGTGAAATTCGACAGGATAACAGCCTGAAAATTTAATTTTTCAGCATAGGAAATATGAATTTTTGTTTCTGCTGTAACAGCCATTTTTCAAAACCAGACTTTTTATAGAATATCTTTCACCATCCGCTCCACCAGTGCTTCCTGATACCCCGCTTTACCTTTCGCCTTCATCAGATCGGCTACCTCCACCAACCGTGGATGTTCAATCCGATTCAACTTCTCCAACCGTTCCTCCGACAATTCCTTTACCGGGTTGCTCTCAGCATAGGCCATACCATCCATATGCCACAACTGAACGCGGCCTCCCGGATACCTATCCAACAGCCGTTGTGCCATTCCCAAGCCTTCCGGGTCAAAGTCGCCGGCATAATGCAGGGTGCACTCCGATTCGGTCAGTCGATCCAGCAGCATTAATGCAGCGAGCGTAAACTGACCGTTCGTACAGACAATCGATGCATCCGGTTTGTAATCCAGCAGTGTTGCACAGACACCGGAATTTTCCACGATCCAGACATCTGAACCGTAAGATGGATAAATCTTTGTCAGCGGAACCAGCTCGCGAATCGGGACAATCTGCACCGTGTTTTGCCCGACAGCAGCTTTCCAAACAGGGTGCATGCCATCAGCCGTTTCCGCATACAGCCCGGCACACGTAACATAGTTCAGCAAATCATCGCGGTAAATGTTAAAGTCCTGCAGCAATTCATTGATTGCTTCAGTGCTGAAGGGATGAGCAATATCAGCCGCCACAGCCAACAGATGCAGCCATAATTTTCCTAAGTCCGTCTGCAAATCAAACGCATGCGGGTCACCGGTAATGCGCTGACTGAACATCGGCAGCCGCTCCGGTGAAACCGGCAAATGACGATAAGCGCCATCAACCCGGGCAGCCATCACCGCAAAACAATCCGGTTCCTTATCAATCAGCGTCCATATCCAGCGAACATCGGCGCTATTTTCCAGCAAGTGGTCAAACCAGAATCCCAAAGCAGCATGTTCTGCCCGCAATTCTTCAATAAAACGGCGCAAACTGTCTGTCTTCTCCTGTTTCCATTGCTTTTTGGAAATGATCACTTCACCAAAATACGCATCCAGCAATGCCTTCAATTCAACGTCACCAAATCGGGTGTCAGCTAACTGTCGCTCAAACGCTACAACCGAAATCGAGCCTTTTTCCGCCAACCTTGACCCCGGCATGCCGAAAAAGCCGCCGATTACCTCCAGTTCCTTCTCCGTAAACAACCGAACTGGTACAGTCCCACCGATTCTACCGAGTGACTCGTATTTCTTTTTAAACTGAGCGAATAATTTTTGATAGGCTTGTTCGCTTTTGAAAAATCTCACAGCTGCCTGCATTGCTTTATCCATAACAAACGTCCTTTACGAATCGGTTGCCGCAACTTCATCTTCCCCGCTTACGACCAGATGCCGGGTGTTGCCGTCCCAGTGATAGCGGATGACGCTCACAAAGCTTTCATTTTTGGGCCGTACGAGTTCCGCGATGGCCAATGATGAAATCGTGTCATAGTCACCCCAGAGCACCTGGGAGTTCATAATATAATCAAACTCAAGCTCCTCAACGATTTCGAACATTTCCCGAATGTTGTTTTCGTCGACGCCGGCAAATGCTTCATCCAGCGAAATAATATACGGCGCGGTTTTATCTGCTTCCAAGTATCGTGAATAGCATGCCGTGAACAGAGGAATATACATGGCCATTGCCTTTTCGCCGCCTGAGAATTTGTAAAAGGCATGGTTGGTTAGTTCACGTTTTGGTTCGCCTTCGCGCTGATATGATAAAACAAACGAGAACCAGTTCCGGTAATCCAGCACATCCTTGAGCACCTGCAGCAACGTGTTGCCCTCACCTTTCACTTCAACGAGTTCTTTGGCGCGTTCGATTTTGGAGCGGAAATGCTCAATCACCTGGTTAATGTCTTCTTCTTTCAGCAAGCGGGCATCACGCCGCAGCAGATCAACGAGTTCTTTCGTGTCCATTTCAGCTTCGGTTTCGGCGGTGCGTGGTTTCCACTTGATTGAGAATGACAAGCCAGATGATGAATCACTGTTCGTCATCAGTTTGTTCATCTTTTCCGTCCAGTCCTGTGCCCGGTTGATCCGGCTCCGGAGCTTTTTACCGACCGAATCAAACAGGATTTCTTCATACAGCTGGCGGTCCTGATCATCAAGCATAGACTGTTGCTGTGCGCGGTCTGTTTCGACTTTTTCCTTAATGTAGTACGGGCTGACCCGCTTCCCTTGAAAATCTAGCTCAATCAGACGACGGCTCGTTTTCTGCCGCCAGTTATCCATTTGGATGCGCTGTTCTTCGTTCCAATCATCGCGCATCCAATCAAGCTCCGTTGCCGGCATTTCCGTATCCGTCATGCGGTATTCCATCAGATTGGATTGCTGTTCGAAATAAGCACTCGTCAGCTGGCTTTCAATCGTTGATGGGTCTTTTTCTTTCAAAAAGTCCTTATATTGTTTGGCAATCGCCGCTGCTAATGCGTCCATCTCCTGATCAGGTACGTCAACAAATCCCAGAGTGACCTCATCGTTAAAGGCTTCCTGCCAGGCTCCGATCATGTTTTTCCAAAACCCGAGTTTCTGCTCGGCGGTCTGCATTTCACCCACGAGCACATCCCTGTCCGCTACTTTTTTCGGCAAATCCGTTTTGATCTGATCAAGCTCATGAGTCGTCGCACTGATGTCTTCCTGAACTTCCTGGATTTGCCGGCGGATATCGGCAACGCCTGCCGATTCCAGCTGCTTTTCAATTTCGGCGATGTTTTGTTCCTTCTGCGACTGCCGATCAGCAAGTACATTTAACTCGCCCTGCAGTTCATCAACTTCTGAAACGAGTTCGTCCAGCCGTTCTTGAGTCTGCTGCAATTGCTGTGCCGTATAGCGGTATGTCGTATGCTTATTGATCAGACTATGCAAATCTTTTTCATACTGCCGCATGATTCGTTGTGCTTGCTGATAGGCTTCATACGAAAATTCAAGATTGAAATCACGGGTTTCTACGTCCAGTTTGCTTTTGATTTCCCGATAGGCCTGATTCAACTGGCTCATTTGCTCGTCCATCTCATGCAATTTTTTCTCGTATTGGCTGATGTCAAAACGTTTCTCTTTAATATGGGAAAAGCTCTCCGCCAAATCCTCATCCACCGGGAAAGCAGCGATCGCATCTTTCGCTTCCTGGATATTGACCCGTAATGCGTCGATATCCTGCTCAACCGTTTGTTTTTCCGTTTCCAACGCTTCGATTTCGGCCGTCAGTTGTTCAATTTGCTGCTGTCTGTAGCGTTTTCGAGCATTCCGGCCGATGAACCGTACTTGCTCAACCCGTACGGCGTGGCCGCGCATCAGGCCGATCTGATATGTGCCATCACCGTTAATCACCACACTGTCAGCAGTGTCGTCGTCGACCAAAATACTGCGCAGAACTTCATCAACCCTTACTTCGCTCACAGTAGCCTTATCATCCAAATCCGGCTGCAAATAATCAGCAAGCGTGTGCGCCATCATATTCGGAGTTGCTTCCAAAATCCGGTCATGCTCGATCGGAAATGCCTCATCGGTAATCAGGGCATCCAAAAGCCCCGCATCGATCAATGCCGCTTCAATGTTTTGTCGTACATCTTCCGGCGTGTCTTCCTGAAATTCGACCGCTTCATAGAACGGCACAAAATGGTACCCCGATTCAGCTAATTTGCGGCGGGCATCGCGTGTCTGCTCCTGCTGATTCGGCGGTTCGGGATCACGTTTCTTTTTTAATTCATCCAGGTCAAGTTGCTTACTGCGGATATCCTCTTCAATCCGGGTGATCCGACTATCTTTCCGGGCAATCTGCTTGTTGATTTCCAGCTCATAATCGGTTCCAGCCTGGACAAACGCCGTCCTGATATTTTCATACTTCACCGGCTCATACAAACGATACATGTCCCGCGATGTCTGCTGCAGCACCTCGTCACTGATCGGCAAAAAGTCATAGCGCTCAGCCCATGTGTGAATTTCCGATAATTTATCCTGCTTATCTTTTTCAAAAATACCGAGCCAGTCCTGCTCTTCCTGCTTCAGTTTATCCTGGTCCATTTTGGCTGAAGCCATGTCCCCGTCAAGATCGGCAATGGCCGTTTTCTTTTGCTCATACTCCCGAAGCTGGTCTGTAATCGACTCCAGCGCCTGATAATGCTGTTCGGCTTCTTTTTTCCACACCGAAAAATCGTGATCCGTATCCTGGTGGCGCTCGAAGTCATCCTTGTTAAGACTGTGCTGTAAAAACGAAGCATCTTCTGCATCCTGGTCCAGGTCATCAATCATGTCACCCAGCTCACGGCCCATATCATCCAGGTCCGCTTCCAGCTGCTCCTGTCTTTCTTTCGTGCGAAGTTCCTGTTGTTTTTTCTCTGTGAGGGCCTTGTCTCTTTTGTCGTGATCAGCCTTGAGTTCCCTTAATCCTTTCTCTTCGTTCTGTTTTTCCGTTTCCAAATTCCACACTTTATGGCTTTGCAGACGGTTACGTTTCTGCTCCAGGACAGCTGACGTCTGGTCCAGTTCACGTTTCCGTTCCTCAAATTCAGCAATTGATGCTTCCAGTTTCTGTTTCTGGTTCTGTTTTTCGGAAAACGTTTTTTCTTCCTTATTGTAGCGCTTCTTAGCTTCAACATACTGATTGGCCTTGTCCGCCAATTTATATTGATTATAGGTATCATACCGTTTCAACAATTTTTCCAGCGCTGTCGCTTCCCTTTCCAGCTGCTCGATCTGCTGTTTCGTCTGGTCCATATGCTCAATCGTATCGGACAAATGGCGCAAATCGTCATCCGTCAGTGGCGGCAGGGATGCCTCCAGGATTTCATAAATGGCAGTCGGGCGAAATTCCTTTGACAGTTTCGGACTGCGCAGTTGAATCAGCAATTTGATCAGATCATCATATGCATCCATATCGGCAAAGCCGAAAATATGCTTATTCACCAGTTTCATGTATTCGCCCTGTGTCCGTACAACTTGGCCACCGCTTCCAATCCGGTTTTCCAGCTGGACGCGTGACAACGGGATTCGTTGCTTTTCACCGCCGTTATTTTCCAATTCGTACAGGGTGAAATCTTGTCCTATACGACGGTTATCGGTGATGACAAACCCCCAGAAATTCATATTTTTATGGCGGCGCGCCTGCAATCCGATACCGGTTGTGATAAATTGATTCGTGTCCTCACGTTTGTACTCGAGGAACAAATAGCCTGTCCGCTCATCACGGTCAACCACGTCTTTTTCTCCAAGCAGATAGTCTTCCATTTTGCGTGCCCGTGACCCAAATGGATCGAGCCGGTCGGGTGACTTTTTCCCGTCAAGCAAAACCGGCAATATACTTTGCATCGTCACAGATTTACCGGATCCATTCGAGCCCCGGAGTAAGAGCTTTCCGTCCGCAAAATCAAATATTTCATCGTCATAATACCAGAAGTTCAACAGTCCGGCCCGATTCATTTTCCATTTATGATTCTTGCTCATGTGTCTCACCCTCCCGTGCTAAAAAGTCTTTCGGATAATGCCCTGTCGCCCGTCCGAACAGTGGTTTGATGATATATGCTTCGGTCACAGGCTCCACGTCTAGCATCTCCCAATCCCACAGCCAATCGACCAATTCGTTGGTCATGCTGGCGATGGTTGATTCCCGATAGTGTTTGCTCCAGCCTGTTCCATAAATTCCCCGGACCTCGGTGACGACCTCCTCTAGGGCGATGCGGGAAATGCGTATCGTTCCAAGTTCATCCGGCTGATAGGTATCCTGGCTCCGCAAATAGCTTGCCATATGCAGCGCAACATCCATAATTGCTTTTTGATCCGGGAACAGAGACAATTCCTGTTTTCGTTCGTCTGCTACAAGCAAGGCAGCATTTTTGAACACCTCCAGCCTGAACTGGGTGTGTTCCTCTATATCTTCGCGCAGCCGATTACGGAAATTACGAATGTAGGCAAAATCAGGGTCATCCTCACCTTCCCGATGTACGACCGGTGAAATGAATAATTTACGGTAGACGCGTTTCCGTCGTTCATCCGCTTCATGTCGCTCCCATTCACTTGCCAGAATCTCCTCTGTTGTTTCGTATTCGAATAAGTCCCTCGGATACGAGCGCATGAAATACCGCGCGTAAACGGTCGTTTCATACAGCACTTCCTGTTCTGCATCCATGGCAAACCGGTCGATTTCACCTTCAACTGACTTAAGGATCGTTACCTTCTCCAGCATCTTGATCACCCGGACAAGCGAACGGCGGTGGTTGTAGTTCGTCCAGTCAAGCGGAAATTCCCCCGGATACAGGTCTTTGATTTCCTCACAAATATCGGATAATAAAAATTGCTCATCGACCGAGCGATTTTCTGTGAATGCCAGCGCACAGCAGAACATCGCATAATCCCGCGGTTCCTGAAAGTCCTGAATGCCCATCCAGCTCTTCGGTTCAACCGGTATTTTTTCCAGCTTGATGAAATGCTGGTGGACAATCAGGTCAAATCCTAATTTATCATCAACGTAACGTTTCAGGACTTTTTCCCGCTCGCGGATCAGCTGGTACGTTTCAGGCTCTTCAAGGCGCAAGATCCAGAATTTTTCCAGAAGCAGTGCCAGTGCCCGCTCTGCTTTGTCATCAAATTGATTAACTTCCATCAGGCGTTCACCTCATCAAAAAATTGAAATGTCACGTTTGGCATCTCAATACTACCATCTTCCGCATGCAAAATAACCCGCTCGCCCTGCTTCATTATGACTTTTACTTGGCGGCCAAATTCGGTTTTAAACGACCGGTCTTTCCGGGCCATTGCTTTGCCAACCCAACCGAGCAGCATTTTCCGTACATACGGCTCAACCGTTGGCAGTTCTTCCAGCCGAATTTCGTTGCCCGTCATATATTTTTCCAGCGTTTCCTGTTCAAGCTGCTTGTTCCGCAAATGCTCAAGACGGGCTTGTTCTTTTTGCTGCTGCTGGCTGAGGATGGCACCGGGCCGTGTTTTTTCCCGGTAATTCCGGATGCGAGGCTTTGTTTCGTGTTCCATCGGGTCCTCGTCCCAAATATCCGTGTAAATATCATCGGTCGGGACGTGATCACTGAACAAGTGTCTTGTGTGGAAAACCCCGAAAGCAACCGAGGACAATTCATGAGCTTCTTTTACATCGTCCATCGAATCAAACCACTCAGCCAAATGCAGATAATCCTTTTTACGACTTCGGAAATAATGATGGCGCTCACCCAGACGCTGCACAATTCGTGTGATGCGGCGGATCTGTTCATTCGTCCTTGTCTGCAGCATATCCAGATTGCTTTCCCCATGTTTACTGCCGAGGAACCAGTCACATAAACTGCGCCATTTTTCCGCCTGATCCGTGATTAGTGCTTGTTCATCCAATCCAACATCCTCAAAACGGGGGACCTGTTGCTGATGGATGATGACCTGATTGATCAACGGCTCCAATTGTTTGATGCTGATGGTCCCGAGAAGCTGCTGGATTTTCAGGGCTGTTTGCTGAAGGCCGATAATGAAATCGCGCAAATACGTGGTGAATTGATCCTTATAGGCGAGAAATGCTTCGGTCTGCATCCGCTCCTCAGCCGCTTCACTGTTGATATGTGCCATATAGTCGGACGTATTTTGATTAATCGACCGGAAGTATGCGAAAATATCATTCCACAGCTGAGCGCATTCATCAGCAGGTGGCAGATCCTGGCCGTTGACTATTGTCTCTACTTTTATCAATTCCTGGTAAAGCCGTTCAAACTCTTTCCGCTCAAGTGACCCACCGAATGCCTCCCCACCTTGTTCCATCTGCTGAAGCATCCGTTCAAATTCGATTGTATATGGTGTGGACTGATAGCGGTATCGTTTTTTCTTAAACTCCTCGATGGTGCTGGCACGGCTCATTTCCTGCCGCGCAACTAGATTGTTCCACTTCACAAGCTGGTCAAGATCCTGATGCAGCTGATCTTCCGTAAAGTCCTGGAACCCGTCAAGATCCTTCAAATGCGTAAAGATTTCTTCCGGAAAAAGAAATTCCCGCATTCGCTCATGCTGCACGTAAAAATAACGGAGAATCGCGCGGTAGCTCCACGCTTTATCCGCTGTCAAATAGGAGGCTTCCTGCACTTTTTTGAAAGCTTGTCCCTGCATATTGATCACTCGCAATTTTCGACTTTCTTCTATTGTACGTCTGCGGCGGGGATATGTCTATCGAAGAAAGTGTGGAAATTCATGTGAACTTTTGAATGGGTAGGGGGGGTCTCGCTCGAGTTGGACCTCTGCTCGCTCGAGTTGGACCTACATCCTCTCAAATCAGGCTGCTTGAGCGCAGATCCCAGTCAGCCTGTGCATCATTTTACCTATCGAATCATATGGATAAAAAAGCTCGCTTGACGGTATGTCGATTTTTCTGCTAGTTTTATAGAGTGTTTAAACCGCTTACAAAACAAAGGGGAGATTCAGCTTGAAAATTTTGACGTCATTTTTTGACCGGATGGTGCAGCGGTATTTACCGGACGCTTTTCTCTTTGCCATCATCCTGACAATCATTGTGTTCCTTCTCGGCATGGGCATTACGGGCAGTTCACCTGTTGATATGGTTTCGTACTGGGGTACCGGCTTCTGGGATCTTCTGGCGTTTGCCATGCAGATGTCCCTGATCGTTGTGACAGGATACATTCTGGCCAGCACACCGTTTGTCCGAAAAATTTTGGAGAAAATCAGCACTCTGGCCAAAACGCCGGGTCAGGCGATTTTACTGGTGACGTTTGTTGCCTCGCTCGCTTGTCTGATCAACTATGGTTTCGGGCTTGTTGTGGGAGCGCTTCTGGCTATTCACGTGGCAAAGCGCGTCACATCGGTTGATTACCGCTTACTGGTGGCAAGTGCGTACAGCGGTTTTTTACTGTGGCATGGCGGTTTTTCCGGTTCGATTCCGTTATTGATCGCAACCGATGACCACTTCCTGACAGACGCGATTGGCTCTATTCCCGTTACAGAAACGCTTTTCAGCAGCTATAATCTGTTCATTGTGGTGTTTCTGCTCGTCACATTGCCGCTATTAAACTGGTATCTGATGAAAACTCGCGATCCGCTGAACAATACGGATGCATCATCCTGGAGTACGAATGAATATGATGATGCCGAGGGAGAAGAGGCTGTCAATACTGAAAATAGCACACCGGCCGAGCGGCTTGAGAACAGCCCTATTGTCTCGCTTGTTATAGGTGTCATGGGGATTGGATTCATCATCTATCATTTTGCACAAAATGGCTTTGATTTGAATATTAACATCGTCAACTTTATGATGCTATTTCTGGGGGTTATCTTTCATCGGACGCCACGACGCTTTCTAAATAGCATCTCAAATGCGGTCAAAAACGTCGGTGGAATCATCATCCAGTTCCCCTTTTATGCCGGGATCATGGGCATGATGGTGGAATCTGGACTGTCACAGGAAATGTCCATGTGGTTTGTGAGCATCTCAAATGATGTAACCTTGCCGCTGTTCTCCTTTATCAGCGCCGGAATCGTGAATTTCTTTGTCCCTTCTGGTGGTGGTCAGTGGGCGGTGCAGGGCCCCATCATGGTTCCGGCAGCGCTTGAGATTGGCGCAGATACGGCGAAAACCGCGATGGGCGTTGCATGGGGTGATGCATGGACGAACATGATCCAGCCGTTCTGGGCCTTGCCGCTCCTTGCGATTGCAGGTTTAAAAGTCCGTGACATCATGGGCTTTTGTGTCATGATTCTTTTGTACAGCTTTTTCCCGATTGCAATCGGACTATTATTCTTTTAATCTTCTAAAAATGTCCCGGTGTCACGTCAGATGCCGGGTCGTTTGTCTGATCTCTGACAATAATAACGTCGGTTTTGAACCACTCGTTTGGCGTTTTCAACAGGAATTTTGGCGTTTTTCGGCCAGATTGGCGTCTGGCCATTATGGTAGACTGTCTGACTCCCGACTATTATCTTAATCTGGCATTTTTGAACTGAAATCTGGCGTTTTCGCCTTCCAGCCTCCCCTTCACTCCTCAGCAGCACGCCTTGTTTTCTCTTTTCCAAAAACCTGCGCAACTGCGATTCCGACAATAATCATGCCTGATCCGAGCAGAATGCTATTCGTTAGTTCCTCTCCTAAAACCCACCAGCCAAAAAACAGGCCAAATACTGGAACGAGTAGTGTCGACAGGGTTGCCGTCACCATATCAATAAGACTCAGAAGCACAAACCAGACGGTAAAACACAGCGCAGAGGCCAGCACACCAGTGAATAATATGTAAAAAATACTTTCACCCGTCAATACGACAGGTTCGCCCCATTCAGCAAACAATGTGGCGATAAGGATCCCAATCGTTCCGAACAGCATCTGATAGGCGGAAACCTGGAGCTGGGTCATCCCCTCCAGTTTCACCCTGTAATACACGTTTGATGCGGCCCACGAAACCGCCGCGACAATAATCAGCACTTCGCCAAAAATAACCGACGAATCCTGTACAAAAAAGATATCCCAGCCAAGTATTGTCACCAGCCCAATCATGCCAAGGATAAGACCGAGTACCTTACCATTCGTGATTTTTTCACCTAAAATTTTCACGGCAAAAATACTGCTCCAAAGCGGCATCGAGTACAACAGCACAGACGATTTTCCAGCATCGACAAACTGCATCCCGTACATGACAAATGTAAACACGATGGTCGTCTGCAAAATCCCGACGATTACTAAATGTTTCCACATGCGTCTTGGTGGCCTACCGGATTTCAGAATCCACAGAGCAAGCAGCAGTGTTGCGGCCCCTGTTCCAAACCGAAATGCCGAAAACGTAAACGGCCCCATGAAATTTAACGAGGCTTTCATGAACACCCATGCATAGCCCCAAATGATTGTAATGAGCAGAATCAGTCCCCAAACGACCCCTCTATGTTTTAATATCCCATTTCCCATTATCGAAAAACCTCTTTTTCTGACATAATACTATGAAAAGTTGTTCAAAAAGTCCGGTAAAAAAGACACGTCGATAGAGGACCTTCTGCTAAAACCACACACGTCAATCCCCAACTGCAGAAGTTGCCGCATCCTGTGGAAGCTCGTTGATTTGTTTCTCCGCTGTGAACTTTCCACGCACAGGACGTGCTAGTGCTCATTGGCGATTGACGTCGCGCACTTAGCTTGCCGATCCTTTTTGTCCTCCCTTTTTAAACACGTACTATTAGTATAGTAATTTCCGTTCACCATAGCAACTTATGTGATAGATCATACTTTTCGACTGGGCCCTTCGACATTGTCAGACACACTTGCCCAATTTTTTTAATCATGAAGTTGGATGGACGCTCACACATTATGGGGTTATGATGAATATAAGTTGAAAGATTCCCCCTTTATTTATAACTTTGGGTGCTCCGGTTAGCCGGGGCACCCTCCTTTTATTTTAGCCAAATGCATAAAAAAAGGATGCACCGTTTCACCACCGGGACATCCTTTTTTTAAAATTAACCTTTAATCGCACCTTCTGTCATCCCTTTTGCAATCCGCTGCTGGAAAATCGAATACAAAATAATGACCGGAACAATCGCAATGACGAGACTTGCAAATAATGTTCCCCATGCATTGGTATACTGTGCTTCACTGCTGATAAAATCAATCGCCAGCGCCAGTGTGTAATTTTCTTCCGACTGCAAAAAGATTAGCGCCATAAAATACTCATTCCAAAACTGAATCGCGTTCATGATCGTCACCGTAATGATTCCCGACATGGACAGCGGTGTAATAATTTTCCACAGCACCCCATATGGTGACATGCCATCCATCGCAGCTGATTCTTCCAACGATTTCGGAATTGTACTCATAAAACTTGTCAGGACAAAAATCGAAAACGGTAGCTGACTGATCGCATACACAATCGCGAGTCCAAAGATATTATCCAGCAAATTAAACTGCCCCAGCAGGAAAAATAGCGGAATCCAGCCCAGTACCATCGGGATCATCATCGCTGAAATATATAATGTAAATAAAAAATGGCTTCCTTTAAAACGGATCCGCTCAAGTGCATAAGCGGTCGGTATTGCCAACACCAGTGTTAAAATAGCTCCCACTGCTGTGACAATCAAACTATTAAACACACTTGTATCGATACTATATTCCGTCCACGCTGTCGCGAAATTTTGGATATTCCATGTTTCCGGAAAACCCCACGGATTCGCATAGATCTCCGCATTCGATTTAAATGAACCGATAAACATCCAAATAATCGGATACAGCACAGCAATCGACCATAGTATTAACGGAATTCTTATGCCAGTTCTCGATATCATGTTACCTACGCTGCGTTTCATGCTTATTCACCCTCTCCATCAGTACTCCACCTTGTCTCTGCGTAAAATAAATTGCAGAATCAATACTGTCAGCAATGAAATCACCAGGATCATAACACCAATTGTGGCACCGTACCCAAAATTATACTGCTGAAATGCCTGCTGATAAAGATACGATCCCATCACGTGTGTTGTGTTATTCGGTCCGCCCCCGGTCATAACCTGTACAATAATGAATGAACCGTTTAATGTTGTAATCACGATGTACAAGATGGAGATTTTAATCTGAGGCCAGACAAGCGGCAACGTTACCTTCCAAAATTGCTGCCATTCATTTGCCCCGTCAATACGCGCCGCTTCATAGTAGCTTTTGGAAATGTTCGCGATCCCACCCATTAACAGTAGCATGAACAGGCCGATCCCAGCCCAGATGGACGGCAAAACAAGACTTGTCAGCGCCCAATTCTCATTCCCCAACCATGCTCTTGTCCAATTCTCAAGCCCAAGAAATTCAAGACCGGAATTAATCAGACCTAAATCCGGATTGTAAATGAATGCCCACAGAATGCCAATAACGACGACCGACATGATATTTGGAAAGAAAAAGATAATCCGGTAAAATGGCGCTTCCTTAATTTTGAGCTGTGTTAGGGCAACTGCGATAAACACCGCCATAATCATAATACCGATCACTTTTGTAATAACAAGAAAATAATCGTGCCAAATCGTTGCCGGAATAATTTCATCCGAAAACAACTTTATGTAGTTATCAAACCCGACAAACTCCTTTGCCTGTGACGATCCCGACATATCGAAAAAGGAATAATACAACCCGCTGAATAAGGGATAAAGCGTAAAAATGCTGAACATAATGAATGTCGGAATGAGGCAAAAGGCCAAAAATAAATATTTTTGTTTCTTAGACTGTACCATCCAATCACTCTTTCCGGTGAAATAAGGGTATGGAATGTGAAAACGCATAAACAGCCTTCACATCCCATACATATTGACTTGTTTATCTGGTGTTCGATCGAATTCATGACGCGCTCAATCGCTTTTTGTGCCTGGCCCGATCGAATTGAAACACGACCCGATCGCTTGAATACTTACTGACTATTGCGGTATTCTTTGGCCGCTTGTTCAGCTTCCTCAACAAACTCTTCCGCCGTAATGTTACCAAGCATAAGCGAAACGAGTGAATCACTGATCGGTGTTTCCAAATCGGCACTCATCGGATGTGGCTTTTGATAGATTTGTGCCTGCTCAGGATCATTGATCATTTTGTTGGCATCAATCAAGTATTGCGGCACGTTTTCATTTGATTCCAGATCAACCCCCTGCAGATTCATAATCGCTCCCGTATGCTCTGAGAAAAGGCTTGCGTACTCTTTTGTAAATACAAACTCGACGAATGCTTTGGCTGCCTCAGGATTTTCTGCTTCCTCGGCAATAGCCAGCGGACGCATATCCGGTACAACCGCCATTGGTTCACCTGCATCGTTCATTGGTGATGGGACAAAACCATATTCAAGATCTTCCGGTTTGTCGCTTTCCATTTCATTTGGCAGCCAGAATCCAACCGGAATATAGGCATTATCATGAAGCAGGAAATTCATTTGTGACTGTGTATGGTTAATCGCGGCAAATCCTTCATCAATATAGCCTTCCTGCTGCATTTTCTCTACTTTTTTCATAACCTCGAGCACCGTGTCACTTGTCCATGCTCCTTCAGCACCTGTAATAACATCATTCAATAATTCATCACCACCAGCTGCTCCGAATGCTGGATATAGCATGCCACGCAGGAAGTAATATGGATGCTGGCCTGTGGTGACAAATGGTGCAATATCGGCATCTTCCTGAATTTGACCCATTGAATCCATGAAACTGTCAAAATCACTTGGAACTTCCCAGCCGTTTTCCTCAAACCAAGGGATGTCATACCATGTGCCCCACGTATCAAATACAAGTGGTAAGCTGTAAACGCTGCCATCAAAATCTGACGGCTGCACAATGAAACTATCCATGAGCGGTGTTCCATCAACTTCGAGATCCTGAGCCCAGTCAGTCAGATCCATCAGCTGACCATCTTCAACCATTTGCGTCTCACTCGATCCGGCACCATCGATATAAACAACATCGGGCGGATCCCCGGAAACCCAGCGCGACCGCATTTCTTCATTAATATTCGGTCCGGCATGTTCTTTAATTTCCAGGTCAGGATGCTCCTCCTGGAAATCACCAATCACTTCTTTCCACCATGAGTCACCATACCCCCCGACAAAGTACTGAATTTCAAGTGTTCCGCTTAACCCCTCGCTGTCACTTGATCCATCTTCACCTGAAGCGTCCCCGCTATCGTCAGATGACCCTTCTGATGAGCTGTCGTCTGAACAGGCGACCGCAATCATCAGTAAAGCAATCATCAGAAAAAGTACAAACGGATTTTTTAATAATCGCTTCAAAATGATCTTCCCCCTTTTTAATTAAAATATATGAAACTCATTAATAGTTCATGTTTACTATTAATGATGTCTCAGACACTCGAGTTAGTTACCTCTGCTATCGCGTCACGGACATAACCGTCACTAAGCCTGATCGCTTCTTCTGCTTTCTGGTATGTAACACCTCCTTTAATCATGACAATGGCAGGTTTTACCTGATTATTCGTTAAAACAAGAGTTCGATCAGCTTCGTGGTAGTCAACACCAGTGATTTCCATAATAATTCTTCTGGCTCGCTGTTTTAACTTATAATTACTAGCATGTACATCCACCATAAGATTTTCATATACTTTTCCAAGTTTTACCATTGTCGCTGTGCTGATCATATTCAAAATCATCTTATGGGCTGTGGCAGCTTTCATCCGGGTTGATCCCGTCAGAACTTCTGGTCCGACCACTACTTCGATTGCAGTATCAGCAAGCCCGCTGATCAATGCGCTTTCATTACAGGACAGCGAAACAGTGTAAGCATCTGATTCGCGTGCATATTTTAATGCTCCGATGGGATATGGTGTTCTACCGCTTGCTGTGATTCCGACTACAACATCCCGATTCGTCAGTTTTTTCGCTTTGATATCCCGCACGCCCTGTGCTTCCTCATCTTCCGACCCCTCAACCGCATTAAAAAAAGCTCCTGTTCCCCCTGCCATAACCGTCTGAATCATATCGTTTGACGTCATAAATGTCGGCGGGCATTCAGATGCATCCACCACGCCAAGTCTGCCGCTTGTTCCTGCGCCGACGTAAAACAGCCGGCCGCCGTTTTTCAATGCACTATAAATATGTTCAACGGCGTCACGAACCTTAGGCAATATGGTTTCAACAGCTCCTGCAACTTTCTTGTCTTCCTGGTTGATGACATTTAAAAGTTCCATCGAAGACATTTGATCCAATTCCATGCTTGCTTCATTACGCTGTTCTGTCGTTAATTTATCCAATTTCATATGTCTATGAATCTCCCTGCCAAAAGGTTATTATAAAACGCTTTCAATAAACGGAATATTACCAAATTAATTGTTTGTTTTAAGTATAGATAGACTGAATTATTTTGTCAATGTTTTATATGAATTTATGTAATAGAATTTTAATTTATTCATTAAAATGGAATCTAATTAGAATAATAGTTCTATGGCACACATTATAATTTTCAGACCGACTGAATCATCATCTTTTCCACGAAATAGTCTCTTCCGTATTTTTTAAGCTACCTCAGCTTCGATGACCGTATATGTTACTACCCCTGATTTATTATAGTACACGGGAACCCGTCACCTGTATTTATAAACTTCACTCAACTTAACCATCGAGTATACAAAAAATTTTCTTTAATATTCGACTATATTCAAGATTCAGTATAGGCTTTTTGAACTAATTTGTCAATATATTTTTTTAATTATGTAATATAATTTCACTCACAGCAAATATTATCCTCTAATCATTTAAAAGTGAAATAGCTTTCCTGGTCTCATCCAGGTATTGAATCGTCTCGTCATATTCTACTGATGCCAGGCTCATGAACAAAACATCAATGACATGCAGCTGTGCAATCCGTGACGAGGTGGCACCGCTTCGAAAAGTTGCCTCCTTTGCCGCTGATGTATGCAATTGAATGTCGGAATACTGACTCAGCTGGGAATTTCCATACTTTGTAATACTGATTGTCGTCACTTCCTTTTGCTTGGCAATCTCCAGTAACTTGCTTGTTTCTTTCGTGTTACCTGAAAACGATATGCCAACGACAACATCACCTGGCCCCTTATTCGCAATTGACGTGGCAGCCATATGGGCATCTGAAAATGAGAAAGCATGTTTATTGATCCTGGTGAATTTTTGCTCGGCATCACTGGCAGCAATATATGACGCCCCAACTCCGATAAAGATAATCGATTTGGCATTTGATAAAGCGGATACCGCCTCCTCCAGCTGCTGTTCACTCATAATATCGATTGTTTCTTTTAGCGTTTGAATCGTGTTTGATGTCACTTTATTAATAATGTTTCGGTAAGGTTCATTCGGTTCAATATCACGGTATTCATTGCGGGATTCTTCCTGAAGATCGCCGGCAACTCTGATTTTTAATTCCTGAAAGCCACTCAATCCCAACGATTTGCATAAACGGATCACCGCAGCACTGCTTGTTTGACTCTTTTCTCCAAGACTCAAAGCGGTTAAAAGAATTGACTCTTCCGGATTGTTCAAGATGTATTCAGCAATTTTTCGCTCTGAAGGTGGCAATCGATTCACCATTTCTTTCAAAATAACGAGTCCGCCTTTTGTGTGTGCCACATGCGTCACCTCTCCCATCAAATTGTTTTGATGATATTGTTGATTACACTGTTATCAACAGCTTTATTTTCTATTAAATAAGCTCCAATAATTGAACCGCCCACAGGAGAGAGCTCGGGTACCGTAACGTTCAGGGCAGGATAATGAGTCAATTCCTGTCTGATGAATGCCGGTAAAACGTCTTTTTCACTAAAAACACCGCCACACAAAACGACATTAATCTGTTCTCCTGGTTCAAAAAGCTTTTCATACAATGATTCAATGCTTACTGCCATCTCTTTGGCTGCCTGTTGTAAAATAGCATTTGCTTGGTTGTCCTGCTGTTGATACGCTTCAAATACAATTTCAGCAATTGGCGAAATAGCATTCTTTGGAATTGAGGCTGCATAAATCTTTCGTATCAGGGACTGGGCATCGGAAACGGCAAAATGGGTATAGATCATTGAAAGCATCATGGTTTCAGGACCGCGCCCGTCCACTGACTTAAGGGCACTGATTATGGCCTGTCTGCCAATATCATATCCGCTTCCTTCATCACCGAATAAATAACCCCACCCACCAATACGGTCATGTTTTAAATGGCGGTTAATGCCATATGTGATTGAGCCTGTACCGGAAATTTGCACAACGCCGGGGGAGCCGTATGTACCGGAATATAATGCATTAACCGGGTCGGCTTCGATTTGAATTGATGTATTTCCAGGCATGAAGGGCTCCATTAATTCTTTTAGATCGTTTCTATTCGTTTCATTCCCGGCACCTGATATTCCTGCAAACAGGCTCTTCACATGTTTTAAAGATACGTCAGAAGTTACTTCCAGAGACAGAAATAACGATTCCAAGGTCTGTTTAAGCTGGTCTTTTGAAACGGTATTCGGATTCGTCGGCCCTGCTGCAGATGTCGCGATTATACTCCCGCTCATATCCGCAATGACAGCTTTCGTCTTCGTTCCGCCCCCGTCGATCCCCATAACATAATCCATATTTCGTTCACCTCCAAGCCAACAAGTTCCCTCTCTATTATTTACAATATAGAATTTTATGTTAATAAACAAGTATTATTTTAAAATTAAATTTCATTTTTAAATAAAACAGGTTTAAGAATCATAGACAAGGGAATATACTGTAATGTAACACTTTTCAATACCCCCCTCTATAAGAATATAAGAATAAATGAAAGCCTACCGTCATGATTTGGCGGCAGGCTTTTATTTTTAAAGGCTCTTCTAAAATACCGAATCTTCCCCAGCTGACCTTTCTGCTAAAAAGGCAGCATGTCATCATGCATCATGTCCATCACTTGACGGATTACGGGTAAGTCTTCTTCCACTTCCACATTCAAATTCAGTTTATCAATAAGCGGTGCCAGAAAATGTGCTGTTTTATGATTGACCATGATATTTCCCGGGATGCCGTTCATCGACTCAAACACTTTCAACAATTCACTCTGAATGAGCGATGCCGGATTTGAAGCGGCTGTCAACATGTTATGGTAAATGGCCAATCCCTGGGTTTGTTCAACAGCCAGCACCAATAAAGGAAAAAATGGACGTTCATTTTCTTCATTTTGAACCGGCATTTCCATATATTCCAATGAAAATTCGATCGTTGCCGGCAATGTCTCTTTTGGCTTCTGCATACGTTTCAAATCAAGCTCCGAAACAGCAAGCGTCACATTCGGCAGTTCTTGTTCCCTGTCTTCCAATTCAACGATTTGATTATCGAACACAACGCCGCTATTTTGCTCACGGGGAACTTTTACGAGCATCTCTTCATCAAACAGCATATCCGGCAATTCCAGTCCATTCATGACCTCATGATATACCTCAATCGAACGCTCCAGCCCGAGAAGCATCAGCCTTGCTTCATCGTCATCCATAAACCATGGATAAAGGCCAGGTTTATTACTTCTGAACGACGGCCAGCTCTTCCGCCCGCGAAATGGAATATCATAGGATTTAATAAGCGCATAATCTTCCTTTTCCAAATCCTCTCTGTCCTCATAACTCAGCAGTATACTGCGCTGATTGATAACGGATTGAAAATCGGGTTCTTCCGTCGTCAATGTATTCATCAGCGAACGGTATCCCGTATCTCCAATGTATACAGCCAGGCCGAACACTTCACCGGCACCGCCAAGGACTGAACAATACAGCCGCTCCTGTGTCACGGGGTCCATAACGGCAAAAATATGTTCATCAAACAAGGTGTCCCAGGGTTTCAGTTTCTGAAATTCCTTTGCTTTTGACAGTACATCATACCACTTATCATCCCCGGCAGAAGTCTGGTCGTATGACATCAACAGTTCGTTTAATTGAAAACGCAACTCCTCGTTCACATCTTTAGCCAATTGTTTTCCATCGGGAAGCGCAAGATCAACCTCCCCCATCAAAACTTCCCCTCTGGTATCTTCTTCTGGGGCAATATTTTTCGCACCTGTACAGCGCGGGTAAACTACATCTTTTTCCGGCTGCAGTTTTCTGGCAAAAACAATTTCGTGATTCCAGTCATCACCGAAGTCATACACGTACGTTACCATATCTTTGGGTATGCTGAACCAATCCGATATCACTTCATGTTTTTCATTGTATGAAGGGTTCCCGCCCAAAACATCACCGAAATCATCATGGTATTCACCTGTGATTTCCTGTCCGCCAGCACGTTCACCATTTGTCTTTTGGGCAAAAAAACTATGTAAATGATAATTATCCCAATCAAATGCAACCTGCAATACCCGGTGGAAGTCATAGAACGTTGTGTTGCCGTCAATCTGAATCTTCCGCCAGACGGGAACACCAACATGCTTTAGCGTTATTTTAAATTCATAAATCATCATGTCACCCCGCTTTTTTGTACAGTGTAGCATACTTGGTCGAATACCGCATCGCGACGGTTATTTTTCCAAAATCTTACCAGCGCCACATGATCCTTAGAAATCTGAGCGGGCAAGGGACACACCACTTCTTGATAGCATACTTTTTCAAAAAATGCGATAATAATCGAGAGAGGAGTGAATTCTTGTGTATGAAAAAAAACGTCGTAAAAAGCCTGTCATTAACGAGCCAGGCTGGTCTGTCGATGATTACTACCAGCTGCCGGAAGATGGCAACCAATATGAAATTGTTAATAGTATACTTGAATTGAAACCATCGCCAACCACAACACACCAGCGTATCAGCCATCGTCTGGAACGAATACTGACCGATTCATGTGACAACGATTATATCACCATCCATTCACCAATTGATGTCATTCTGTCCGACATTGAAACACGTCAGCCGGATATTCTGATGATTCACCGCAGCCGGGAACATATTATTGCGGAACATGCCATTGTTGGTCTGCCTGATTTAATGGTAGAAATCCTGTCACCCAACAGCGCCAATCGGGACCGGATCATGAAAAAAGAAAGCTATGCCTGGTTTGGGGTACCTGAGTATTGGATCGTGGACTTCAAAAACGAAGCGATCGAACAGTACGTGCTGGAAAATGACGGCCGGCAGTATGACCTGGCTGATGTTTTTGAAGCAGACGATACCGTTACCTCAGACCGCCTTCCATGTGTATCATTTACAGTAAAAGACGGGCTGAAACTCTGACCCTTTATACCTTTCCACCACGAGCCTATTCCAAACATCCATATCCAAGTCCAATAGCCACAGCCTATCATAATCATAGAAAATCCCTAATTGATAATCTATTTCTGACGGTCTACACTATCATTAAGTCATTAATTAAGGAGGGCATACAGTTGAGTAAAGCAACTTTTTATCATGCCGGATGCCCGGTATGTCAGGATGCGGAGAAAAATATGCTGGGATTTTTGGATCCGAAAGTAGATGTGGAGGTTGTTGACTTTAACGATGATTCATCACGTATCAGTGAAGCGGAATCTGCCGGGGTGAAATCAGTCCCCGCACTCGTTTTGAATGGCCAACCCTATCACATCAATTATGGCGCAAGCATGGAAGAAGTTAAGAACGGCTGATTTATAAAATGAGAGGCATCGTAATGATAGCCTCTCATTTTCACTCATTAAAATACTTTACTTGTTTCCATCACCTGATCCATGAATGTTTTTGTCGTCGTACACATATATTTATCTTTTCGGTAAATGAATCCAATTGTTCTTTCTATGGTCGGGTTCACGAGCCTGACGTTTACGATCCGGGGATTATTTAAAAAGCTAAGATACGGTGCCGGCAGGATAGTCATACCAATCCCCTCCGAAACCATTTGGGTTAATGATTCCAGGGTTGTCATTTCCAATGTTGGCTGCAGCGTAATACCAAGCTCGGCACAGTACGAATCAATCAACTGTCTCAAGAAATAATTGCCAGGTAACAAAACGGTCGGAACATGCTCAAGTGCTGCCATTTCAACCACTTCTTCGTTGGCTAGGGGATGATTCGCTGGAACGGCCAGGGACAGTTCTTCCCTAAATAATGGAATTGACGCGATGTCTGCATTTTCTATCGGAAGGAATGAAATCCCCATGTCCAAGCCATTTTCAAGCACGCCCTTTTTAATATCGCCATTCCGAAGTCCCTGTACCGATAAATCAACGTTTGGATACAGATGCTTAAACCTGGCTATGGCAGGCGGCAACAGATAACTGACACACGTCAGCAAGGAGCCGATCGTAAGTTTTCCTAGCTGTAGACCATTCAAATCCCTTAAGGCAGCTTCGGCTTGTTCAATTTCATAAAACACACGCTCGCTATGTCGCAGCAGTATTTTTCCCGCTTCTGTCAATGCTGTTTTTTTGCCGATGCGATCAAATAACGGAATACCAACCTCATCTTCTAAAATTTTAATTTGCTGGCTCAATGTTGGCTGGGCGATATTCAATCTCTCAGCAGCCCTTGAAAAATGCAGTTCTTTGCTGACTGCTATAAAGTATTCAAGCTGGCGCAGCTCCATGTCATCGATATCCTTTCAAATGATAGTTTCTGACTATTATTATGACTAGAAGTATTCGATTGTACAATCATTTAGCTTTGAGAATTACCTGATATCGCTAGAGAGTGTTATAATATAGAAAATAGTAAGAGACTGGAATTAATTGAATAGAGGCCAAGCACAAGTAATAAATCACTATAATAAAAGGTACTCATTAGAGTGTCTTTTTCTTTTACACGGGAATCATATGTTTATAAGCATTTACAAAAGAAAGGGGTTCAACGTATGACAGATAAAGCGAATCATTTAATTCACGAAAAATCCCCGTACCTCCAGCAGCATGCCTATAACCCGGTTAACTGGTATCCGTGGGGTGATGAGGCATTTGAAAAAGCAAAGCAGGAGGACAAGCCGATCTTCCTTTCCATCGGCTATTCCACGTGCCATTGGTGTCATGTATTCGCGCATGAGTCATTTGAAGATGCGGAAATTGCCTCTTACTTAAATGACTATTACGTTGCCATCAAAGTTGACCGGGAAGAGCGGCCGGACATTGATTCGGTTTATATGAAAGTCTGCCAGATGATGACCGGGCAAGGCGGCTGGCCGTTATCCATTTTTATGACACCGGATAAAGTGCCATTTTATGCCGGGACCTATTTTCCCCGTAACAGTAAATACGGCATGCCCGGCTTCATCGATGTCATCACACAGCTTCATCAGAAATACCATCAGAAGCCGGGTCATATTGCCGAGGTAACGAAAAGTGTGACCGATGCGCTCGACAAAACGGTCACCACTAAAAGTGAGCATCGGCTGAGTAAAGCGATCACCGATAAAGGTTTTAAGCAGCTTGGGAAGCGGTTTGATTCGAAGTATGGCGGGTTTGGATCAGCGCCAAAGTTCCCCGCGCCGCAAAATTTACTGTATCTTTTGAGATATTATCATTTCACCGGCAAAACCGCTGCACTGAAAATGGTGGAAAGCACGTTACAGGCCATGAATCGCGGGGGGATTTATGACCATGTCGGATTCGGATTTGCCCGCTATTCGACTGATGAACAATGGCTTGTCCCACACTTTGAAAAAATGCTCTATGACAATGCATTGCTGCTGATGGCGTATACCGAATGTTACCAAATTACCGGAAATCCATTGTACAAAACGATCAGCGAACAGTTGATCACATTTGTTCTAAGAGAAATGCACAACTCGGAAGGCGGATTCTATTCGGCGATTGATGCCGACTCAGAAGGTGTTGAAGGGAAATATTATGTGTGGGATTATGACGAGATTTTTAACATTCTCGGCAAAGAGGGCGGTGACTTATATACTTCTGTATACGGCATCACTCCCGAGGGCAATTTTGAAGGAAAAAACATTCCAAATCTGCTGGATAGTGACCTGGAATCAATCGCTGAGGACAATGACATGACCGTAAATGAGCTCCATCAGCAACTGGACGATGCCCGGAAACAATTGCTGTCGGCACGTGAGAAACGCGCTTACCCGCATGTTGATGATAAAATCCTGACATCATGGAATGCCATGATGATTGCCGCACTGGCTAAAGCGGGGAAAGTTTTTAATCAGCCCGAATATACCAGGGTCGCTGAAAACAGCATGACATTTCTCGAAACGAACCTTATCATGAATAACCGCGTGATGGCGCGCTATCGTGACGGGGAAGTCAACTATAACGGCTACCTGGACGATTATGCCTTTTTGCTGTGGGCTTATGCTGAACTGTATGAGGCAACTTTTTCATTAGCCTATCTGAAACAGGCACGCGCCCTGACCAACGACATGATTGACTTGTTCTGGGATAATAAACAGGGCGGATTTTTCTTCATTGGTGATGACAGCGAAAAACTGCTGTCACGAGAAAAAGAAATCTATGACGGTGCGCTTCCGTCCGGAAATAGCGTTGCAGCCGTTATGCTTGCTAAAATGGGGTATTTAACCGGCGACACGGCCTATCTGGACAAACTTGAGGACATGTTCCATACCTTTTACGACGATATCAGCCATGTTCCTGCAGCTGGCATCCATTTTATTCAAAGCCTGCTTCTCACGGAAAATCCGACAAAAGAAGTTGTTATGCTTGGAGACGCAAATCCATTTAAAACGGAGCTTCAACAAGCATTTTTGCCCGATGTCACCCTCCTGGCCAGTCATCATGCGGCACAACTGGCTGAAGCCGCTCCGTTTACATCCGGATATAAACAGTTGGATGACCAGGTCACGATTTACGTCTGCGAAAACTTTGCATGCCACCAGCCGACGACCGACACAGAAAAGGCCTGGGAATACATTCAGAAAGACCGCTGACAAATTAAATGTCAGCGGCCCAATTGTGAACTTTGAGCACTCTATGTGTGAAGTTCAGGGAGAATAAATGTAAACTCCGACACTTCTGTGAAACCATACTATGTTAAACTGTTAGAACAATCATATTTATAGAGGAGCATCCTTATGAAGAAAGTCAAAATGAATGTCCAGACAATGTATCATGGTGAACTGCTCCGTGCAGGCAAAGTTTATGAAGTGGAAGAAACAACCGCCGATCGCTGGATTGCAAGCAAACTAGCAGAAAAAGCTGAAGAAAAATGAATACTCTATAGCATTCTAATAAAAGAAAAGGTATACTGGAATTAAAGGAGGTGAAACAAATGAGTGAACAGCGTCTGGAACGGATGGAAAATATGCTTTCACAGTTAATCACAATGGTTGGCGGCATGCGGACGGAGCAGACTGAAATGAAGAAAGAGCAGACTGCTATGAAACAGGAACAAAACACGATGAAGGAAGATCTGTCGGAATTGAAGAAAGAACAGACAACCATGAAAGAGGAGCAAGCTGCTATGAGGGAAGAACAAACGGCAATGAAGACAGAAAGCGACAAACGTCACCGGGAAATTATGGATGAATTCAAAATCCTCAGAGCGGATCAGGATCATATCTGGAAGAAAACGGTGCAAAATGAAAGAGACATCAACCAAGTGAAGCATCAGTTAACAAGTTAATACCCCAGTTTATGCCTCACGAATAACAACTTGAATTCCCTGAAACTGAAAACCCTCGTACCATGTCCACTTCAACATCTACAAGGGTTTTTTCATCTATCATGAACGGTCACCTTTCTGCAAAAAATGCTTCTGCCTCATCCAGGTATTTTTCCTGATCGGGCGTCATGTCATACTCCTCAACGATTGCATCGACCGGACACACGGATACGCAAGTACCACAATCAATACATACATCCGGATCTATGTAAAATTGTTCCGGTCCTTCTTCTATACAATCAACCGGGCAAACCGTCACACATTCGCCTGACTTCTCACCGCGGCATGGATCCAATATCGCGAATGCCATCTAACGTACCCTCCTTCCACACCTATCTTTTAATGACAGATGATAGCGCAGTTGCAAGTAAACTGCTTGTCCACCTCACTTTTCGAAATAAAGATGGCCATGCAGTGCACAGCCTGGATTAAAAGCTGCATCACAGGAAGGGCAGTGGTAACTACTTGCAAGGTATTCCGTTATTGTCAGCTCCGTTTTGCAATTCCCGCAAAGAATAGCTTTATGATCAAATTTTTCTTTTGGCCATACGTCGGAACCCCCGCATCCATATTGTTTATGGCAAAGATAGCACGGAAAATACTCGTTACAGCAGTGAAATTTGACAGCGATTCTATCGTTTTCGTTATGATAGTGTTCACAGCGCGTTTCGCGGTCGATAGCCCCTTTTATTTGCATGGAAATCATACACTCCTTTACATTTCACTTTAGCATAACGATGCTATTTCAGCATACCGCAGATATTTAAGCCTTTTCTTTAGTGAGTTTGATCATTTATAAAAATAAAAAGAACGCTAAGAAGTTCTTAAGCGTTCTTGTTACTATTCTTATTTCTAACTGTCAGGTATGTAACCCTGGTATACGATATGAAGTAATATTTTATTTCAGGAAAAGAGATCTGGGTAATCTAAATCCGAAAAAGTGTTTTGACTGACTTATAACGCTCACGGTTTCACTTTTCATTTTTCATTTGGGAGATTGGGCTCTTCCACATCACTCAACGATAGGGCAGACGGTTTCCCATAATAAAACACGGGAAATTGTTTGCCGAGTGACTTTGCTGCCACATATTTTGATATGGAAAAATCATAAACAACCGCTTTCATGTTTGATCACTTTTGGGTCTTTGAATCGTACCGAATGCTACCTTTTTGTGCATAAAAGAAGGCTTGGTTCCAATCGCAAAGATACTTGGAGTCAGTTCAGAGCTCGGAAAGAACTGCGGAAACTTCGGGTTTTTCCGGCTTAGATCAGCCATCAGCTTTTCCTGTACGACGGAATTATATTGCCTTGATGTATTCTCAAGCGTGTTCCCATTAATAACGACATCAAAACGGGTATGTTTCGCATATTGTTTCAAACCGGGGATACCACTTTCTTCAGGTACAAGACATTCGGCTGCAATGGCATTTTCGCTGCTCACCCATATGCCTGTGTCTGTGTTGACAACAAGTGAATGATTGCCTTGTGTATGTCCCGGGGTATACATGAGTGCCACACCAGGCCCTAACAACAAATCCCCGTTTGTAAATAATAGGCTATCCAAAGGGATATCCTCATATGTTTCCGGCTGCCATATTTCCTGCAATGGATGCAGGCGCGGCAAAATATCCCATTCCTTTTGCTGGACAATAAGCTTCGCATTTGGGAAATAGGGCTCTAAAGGTTCATTTGGGCTTAAGTCTGCTTGCGGTTTGATAGTGCCCAACCAACGACGGACATCCTGGGTGTGCAAATGATCATACGTGATGTAATCCACATCTTCCGGCTTCAAACCTGCATCTTCCAAATAATCTTCTACTGTTCCGTACGTTTTGGGTAATAATTTTTGACTAAATTTACCATATTTTTCAATCAATGCAGAATAGAAAGGCGTCCCTTCATCTAATTCCGTTTCGGATGGTTCGTTCAATAATGTCCAAGTACGGCCCTGTGCCTCCCATTGGACAATAAACATCCTGTTGGTAAACCAAATAAATGGTACCGGACTTCTTCCCGCGCGCCACAACCCATATTTTTTAGGGTAAGGAATTTTAATCAAATCAAACGAATGAAATGCTGATGCCTTACCGGTTTCTTTAAACCATTTCTTGAATCCGGGAACAGCATCTCTTATTTGTTGCAATTGTCTTCCCGGGTTATAATCCTGATGGGCTTCCTCAAAATGCGGTATTTGCTGAAAAAGATCCTGTGATTCTAAATTTTCCACCGCGTTAATTATAATACACCTCACAATTATCCGTACTCATGTGGGTATGAAAGTCGTTCAAATTACAATTGCTTCAATCATGTATGCTTATATTAAGATTTGTCAGGGATCAGCTTCACTTTCCTGCTTTGATCCATCATTACCGTTATTACCATTTGTCTGTTCACTGCCATCATTATTTTTCTTGCTCTCCTGTTTTCCGTCCTGGCTGGCAGACGCTGCGTCACCATTTTGTTCATCAGAAGAATCGGAATCCTCGTCGGTGTTTTGATCCTCATTACGCTTTTTTTCTTCGGATGATTTTTTGTTCCCTGTGTCATCATTTTCGCCTTTTCCCTCAGGCTTTTGCCCCTTTTCAACCTCAACAAATGACAGGGTTTCCATTAAATTTTGATAGATGTCATCAGAATAATCATCTTCAAATTCCATAATGACAGCTTTTAAATCCTTTATGTTATCGGTGATGGCTTCTTTTTTCTCAGTGATTGACTTTACATTTTCTTGCAATTCATCATGCCGCTTCATGACACTATCCATGTTTTCTTTAAATGTTTTAAATTCTTTTTTGAATGCATCGATTGTCAGGTCTTCATTCTTTTCATCTGAATTCTTTTTAGAATCGGAGTCAGCCTGTTCATCATGATTGGTTTCTTTATCGTTTCCGGCCTCACCAGTCTCAGCTTTGTCCTTCAGTTCATTATAGTTTTCTGCCTGTTTTTGTTTTTCCGGATCCAGTTTATCTTTTTCGGCCTCAAGTGCTGCCAGAGACTTTTCTTTCATTTGGATACTTTCTTCCAATTCTTTGACTAATCCGGCTGCCTCCTGTGCTGCACTAAAAAACTCAGCGGTTACATCATCATATGACTTATACGTTTTCTCAATTTCGTGTGTAAGTGGAACTAAAGGACTTACGGAATCATCAGAATCACTATCCGTATTAGCCTCTTCACCTTCAGACGTGTTACTGTTTAAATCCAAATTTTCTTCCATAAACTGAATCAATTCTTCTTCAGTCATGTCAGCTGTCAGATGCTTATTACTAACATCAGTCAACTGCTGCAAATGGTTCGTGTATTCATTATCCTGTATTTTCTCAAAATGCTTCTCCGCTTGTTTAATCAGTTCTTCGATTGTTTGCAGTTTTTCTTTATCATCTTCCAGTCCTTCTGTCATTTCCTTTAGAGTCATGTCCTGTTCATCCATCTTTTTCAGGGTGTTTGCCATTTCCTGTTCACTCATTGATGTTTCCGGAGAAGCACCCCCGCATTCACTTTCAAAACACGTTTCGACTTTGGCATCAGGGAGTGAAATATTATCTGCTGACTGCTGGGGAACTGTCATTTCCACACCCTCTAAACAGGCCCATCCCAACTTCTCTGACACACAAAGCCCATCGAAGTGAGGCGGGCCGCCATCAATCGTATGTGCCTTCAGGTTCTTGACATCTATCGGACCTGGAGATGTTATTTTAATTACCAGCCCCTCTTCTTCACCCCGGTCAAGCGTTTTGGTTATCGTCAATCCCTCAATGATTCCCTCTTTTATGTCAATCTTACCTCCAAGGGCACCGGCGACATCCATAGCACCTTCAACTCTGTCGGATTCAATGGTAAATCCACCACTGTCCCCACCGTCTTCTTCACTCCCATCATCATCTTCCGCTAAAACAGAAGAAGCACCAATAAGCGAAAAAATCAGCATACACACAAGTATGAACACCGCGTGAAGAAAAACAGGTTTATAACATTTTGGATTGTTTTTCATATGCAACTCTCCTTGTTAACAGGTTCACCTTCGTAGCTTTACACTTGAGCTGTTTCGACGTCTTCTTCAACCCGCTTCTCCGATTTTTTATCATGTTTACCGCGTTTTTTGTTCCGCTTATTATCAACGGTTACCTCATTTTTCTCCCAGGCAATCAGCAGTGAACCACCGATAATACCGAATAAGGTGCCTATGACAAATCCGCCCAGCGCTCCCATAACTGATAGAACAGATAAGAAGATCGCAACTACACCAAACACGGTCGAAAACTGCGGATAAATATACGAGAAAATACCGATGATCAACATCAGCCCACCGAAAATGAAGCCGACAAACACAAGGCTCCCGGGAATAAAGGCAATCGCGTATAAATGCAACGGGATATATAAAATCAGCAGTGCTGCAAACAGCGTTAAAGTTGCACCCCAAAACGGTCGGCGATTTCGCCATTTTTTGAACTTACCCGCTTCAGCAATTTTCGTGTATCTTTCTTGCAGTTTTTTTTCTAGTTTTAATGCTTTGGCTTCCCTTTTCTCTTCTTTTTTGAGTGCCCTGGCTTCTTTCTTATCCATATCATGTATCCCCTTTCCGCTCATGAGGATTATTCTTCTATCATTTTAGGCGCATCAATTTTCTCAACAGAAATCTTGGCCCCTTCTAAGCTGACCATTTCCTGAAAAAGATAATCAGTCACTAAGGTAGCGTCTTGTATCGTAATTGTAGAAGCATTCTGCGACCAATTTTTCGCGAAATCATCTGTGTTCTGTTCTTTAATTTCCAATTGATCAAAACTTAAATCAGCATCAATGAGACGCGCATCCTGTTTCAGCCCTGTAATTGTTGTCGGACCTGACGCCCTAATATGAACCCTGACCCAGTTGCCGTCCCCTGGTAATGGTAAGTCTTTATAAATGTGCAAATTTGTTATGGTCACGTCTTCTATTTTATTCCGTACCATAGGCTCAGCATCTGAATTTCCAGTTTCCCCTATATGTGGTAATAGTTGAAAACCCTTACCTTCCAATTTATCGAACTCTACATAAAAGTCCCCAATTCCACCAAGCGGCATCGCAAATGCAGTACCACTAAAACCAAAGGCTGACAAAAGGCCGCCAAGTGCCAGAGAGCCACTCAACAAAGCTATTAAAAATTTCTTTTTCAGTGTTTTACCTACTGTTATCTTACCTTCGTTTTTCAATCGACACACCCCTTTACATGTTTTCGGTCATGCTTTCCTTTTCCGCTGTTCCACCATTACTTCTTATCTTCCTTATTAAAAGAAGAATTCCGCCGCTGATCACAAGCACGGCCCCGATTATGACAGGCAGGAATATATTGCTGGCTGTATCTGGCAGCACACTCCCGCCGCCATCGCCATTGCCGCCATTAGATGACACAGCTGCCACACCGCTATCCGATTTTTTGTTACCGATTTCATAATCAATCTGTTCAGGCTCTGAGATATTTTCAAGAGAGATTTCGGCGCCATTCAGCGTTACCATGTTTTGGAATAAATAGTCTGTCACAATCACCGCATCCGTGATCGTAACGGTATTGGCATTTTGCGTCCAATTCTGTTTAAAAGCATCTTCAGCTGACATTTCAGAGGTGTTTGATTGTTCAATTGCCATATCATTAAATGAAAGATTCGCATCTATGAAACGTGCATCCTGTATGAGCCCCTCAATCGCAGCTGGCTGACTTGCCGCTATATTTACCCTGATCCACCCCCCGCCGGGTAGCTTGAGATCTTTATAGATGTGTAAGTTTTCAATCGTTGCCGTATCCATTTTGTTTCTCACCAATGGTGCCGTATCCTGATTTCCTGTCTCACCAATATTGGGATTGAGTGTAAATCCCTCTCCTTCCAATTTATCAAACGCTACATAAAAATCACCCATTCCTCCAAGCGGAACGGCAAAAATCGTACCCGTGAACCCAAAAGTTGCAATCAGCATGCCAAATAAAAACAAGCCTGCCAAAAGCGCTGTGAAGAACTTTTTCTTAACCGTCGATCCAACAGCAGCTTCTCCGTTCATTCCTAAATCCCTCCTTCCTTCATGATATTGGACTGAATTGAATGAAAATTCTCTTTATGTTGATCCCATTGTAAAATATAAACATGATGATTAATACCCGACGATTATAGGTAATTTAATTTGAATAACACCTGACTATACTCGCTAACTGGCATGCTTGCCACGGAAAGCGATAAGGATCCCACCGATAAGAGCCGTCAACGAACCTATCAAAATCATTAAAGGGTTGTTCGTAACGGTTTCCGGCAGCTCGCCGCCTTTAACAAGAGGGTCATAAGTGCTTTCTTTGGTCTCACCCCGATCATTATATGTCACGGCTGTATCCTCTTCATCACACTTGCAATCCCTGTTTTGACCGCTTTCATCATCTTTCTGACCGGTATTCTCCACACTGTCATTTTGATTGTTGTCTTCACTTGCTTTGACAAATACACCATATGTTAACAAGCGGGAAGACTTAAGCGTTATGGTTTCTGATTTTTCATCCACTGTACCATTCTGTTTCTTCCATTCGCCGGAATCTGGTTGAAAATGATAAATAGCCACTTGATCAGCATCAAATTTATCTGCATCATATCCCATTTGGAGTGCATATGATCCAGAAGTGCCTTTTCCCTCAGACGGGAAGGTCAATTTAAAATTGTACACGTCTCCTGCAAGCGCCAACCCTTCTGCACCGGTAACCTTTTCACTGTCACTTGCATCATATACTTCCAGGGTGGTACCCCACGGTATATCTGAAGGCACTGTCAGAGTAGTTTCGGTCCCTTTAATCATAACCGTCACACCGGGACTTACTTCTGTTTTCTCACTGGGCGTTACCGTTATCTGTTCCGGCTTCACGACGGTTACAAGGCGTGTTACTGTTGCAGTGTTGCCTGCTGTATCAGTTACTGTATATGTAACAGGATACTCGCCGGGTTCATTTGTGTTGACTTCACCGGATACTTTAATCTGTTTTGATAAGTCACCATCAATGTTATCTTCAGCTGAAGCACCTAGCTCTTCATATTTTACGCCTGCTGCCAGTTTCATTGATTCATCGCCATTAATTGAGATAATAGGTTTGACCGCATCAATTGCTGGAACGATTTCCTCAAGAAATTTGTCAGCAATTACCTCGTAGCCCGCTTCATTCGGATGGATATCGTTTGGATTAGGCAAGTATGTTTCATGTTTCCCCTCAAATGCTTCAAATGTTGGGATAAAAATGGCATCATTACTTTGAGCGACTTCTTTTAATGTTTGGTTCATTGCGTCTATCATAGGAACTATCAAACTTTGCTTTTCTTCCAAATAAGGCAATGCGTTATAATAACCCAGCACAAATATTGGTGCATCCGGGTTAATGTTGGCTATTTCATCAAATATTTTTTCCATATTTGAATTAATTTGATTGATGGCTGAGGTTGCTTCTTCAATAGCTTCCGGGCCCACATTTTCGATATCAACTTTTTGCAATACATCATTGGCACCAGCACCTATTGTGATGAGATCTGCATCCGCTATAGCTCCCATAATCCCATTCGTATTGTTTGACAGCTGGATATAAACATCTTCTGTAGTAAATCCCCCAACACCTGCATTTATTAAATTAACGTCATAACCATATTGATTTTCAATTCCATCTTGAATATATACAGGATAGCCATTGCCGATTCTCCTATTTCCGTCTTCATCTGGTTCATTTAAATAGCCGGCAGCTAGTGAATCACCCAATGCTACATAGTCAAAATCCTGATCATACTGTTCGGAATCAGCCAAAGTATGAACTGGAAATAGCAAAAAGATCATAAGCAGAGATAATAAAAAAGAATTCTTAACAAGCTTCATCGTTTCACCCTCTATAAATATGGAGGCACAACAACCATAGGGGTGTTATGCCTCCATATTTTAATTGAACAAGATATCGTTATACCTCACCATTCAGTTAATCCAAGTTTAGGAGATCGCCTTTTTTGACCAATTCGGCCTCGACGATATAACGGTCAGGTGCGCTTCCAACGAAATGAAATGGATAGCAAGTTGATAATGTTAAAGTCGGTTCATCCTTTCCGACGATAACACTGCGATCATTTGCGTCGGTAATCCAAGTTTTATTAATCTGGTATTCATAGTCTACACCATTGTAGTTCACGTAGAGCGCGTCACCATCTTCCAAATCGCCGACCGGACGGAATACACTATCCCTGTGACCGGACAATACCGTATGCCGGCCTTGATCCGGCGGAGCAGTCCATTTGCTGTCGTACATCCCGACTCCTTTAGCAAGTGCCTCGTCGCCGGTGCCCCAAAAGACATCAAACGCTAGATCAATTTCCGGAATGATGAGTTTTGCTATGTCCTTACCATCGTCATAATCCGTATTGACCAATTCCCCGCTATTCCCTGTCCTCTCAATGTTATCAGGCTCTGTACCGACAGATAAGGTCTCTTTATGATCTTCATTTTCTGATGCTTTGACAACATTATCATCAATACGCTCCACCGACTGCATGCCACTCCAATATTGCCAGCCAAACCAGCCAACCATTATAATCCCTGTAATAATCAATACGACCCCTGTTTTTTTCATATTATCCTAAAACCTTTTTACGGAAAAATACAAGTGCGCCCCCCGCAACTGCCATTAATGAACCTATCAGCATAAACAGAGGGTTGTTTGTCGCGGTATCAGGAAGATCTCCGCCTTTATCACCTGAATTATCCGTACCGTTTCCGTCTCCATTTTCTTCCCCATTACTGCCATTGTCATTGTCATTGTCATCATTTCCCGCAGCTTTTCCTTCACTGCCATCATTGCTGTCATCGTTTCCGCTGGCTGCACTCTGATCATCACAATCACAGTCGCCTTCAGGACCTTGTTCACCCTGTTCGCCTTTTGGTCCTTGAGGGCCTTCAGGACCCTTGATATTGGCTACAAGTTCCCAGCCTTCCGATTCTTCAGACTTAATGTAGACGTCGCCGGAAACTTTATCAAGATACAGGTCGCCGAAAATGCCTTGTTCCATGTTTGGCTTGCCTTCGCCCACAAGCCACATGGCTCCATCCTGGCCATCTTCTCCGTCCTGACCATCTTCACCGTCTTGGCCATCTTCTCCGTCCTGGCCGTCTTCTCCGTCTTGGCCATCTTCTCCGTCCTGGCCGTCTTCACCATCTTGGCCGTCTTCTCCGTCCTGGCCATCTTCACCATCTTGGCCGTCTTCTCCGTCTTCACCTTTAAGGTTACCCACTAGTGTCCAACCATCAGCTTCTTTCTGGTACACATCAAAAGTAGCAGTATCCAGATAAAGATCACCTTCAGCACCTAAATCTGCAGATGGATCACCTTCATCGGCATACCACATGCCGCTTTCATCATTGCCATCACCTGGATCTTCACCGCCATCATCAGGTTCCACAACAGTTACAGTCCGCGTTGCTGTCGCTTCATTGCCGGCTTCATCCACCACGGTGTAAGTGATTGTATATGTTCCCGGCTCGTCCGTATTCACGTTTCCGCTTACTTTGACAGCATCTGTCAGGTCACCATCTACATTATCTTCTGCTGTTGCACCTTGCTCTTCGTAAGCTTCTCCTATTTCAAGCTCCATTTCTTCCGGGCCATTCAGAGTAATGACCGGAGCTTCCGTATCCTGTTTTTCCGGTTCCACAACAGTTACAGTCCGTGTTGCTGTCGCTTCATTGCCGGCTTCATCCACCACGGTGTAAGTGATTGTATATGTTCCCGGCTCGTCCGTATTCACGTTTCCGCTTACTTCGACAGCGTCTGTCAGGTCACCATCTACATTATCTTCTGCTGTTGCTCCTGGCTCTTCATAAGTGTCGCCTATTTCAAGCTCCATTTCTTCCGGGCCATTCAAAGCGATGACCGGGGCTTCCGTATCCTGTTCTGCTTCTTCAATCGGGATGACATTTAAAGTGGTATCCTCACCAACCGGTGAACATGAAGCCGGTATTGGCGATTCTCCCAATGGTCCATGAACTACTAAATTCGTGTCAATATTCCCGGCCTTTATAACCACTTCACCCTCTTCACCAGCTACAAATGGCCCAGCATCAACCCCACCCTCACCAGGTACACTAAAAGTGAGTGGTCCAGAGTCAGGTACTTCAGTATATGGGATTTCTATCGGAGTATCAGCCACATTAATGGTGGCATCCTGATTTTCAGAATGAAGATTAAATACTGTTGCTTCACCGGAAATAGCTTCACCCCCTAACAGTCCACCTATAGTGCCAACGACATCTTCCGGTAATGTGACCTGGGTTGAGGATTCAGTAATCGTGAATTCTTCCCCCGGAGAAACAGAATCCGGTACTTCTGCACTGATTGTCACAGGCATATCAAAATTCGTTACACTGGTACAGCTGTATGTTAAGGTTGTTTCGGCTGCATTAACCGTATTCAACCCACCTGCATACATAAACAACATCGGAACTGCCAGCAGCCCGGCCGCGACTTTTCTAAACATCTTTCTAATTGCAAACGCCTCCTTTATTTTGATCATGATGCAAAACTTTCCCATCACCTCCTTAACAGATCATCGAAAATTAATCACACCTTCTGAATCACTCAAACAATAGCCCGTGAATTCGTTCAGATGACTGGTGTATTATGTAAATTGAAAACGCATTCATAGTTAGATTGATAGGACTAAAGTCTTTATGTGATTCTTCTTTAGTATAAAGTCCTTACCAGCCTGTACCAATCCCTAAAAAAATAGGAATCTTCAATATTATTACATAATATCCCGACGTTTGTATGATAACTGCTTATTCGTACGCTCTTGCAAAACCCAAAAGTAATTAATTGAGAATTTTTTCTTTGCATCGCATAATTTGCAAGCAACTTAGCGTCGACTGAGCAAACCAAAAAACGGCCCTGTATAAACAGGAAACCGCTTTTTATCTTAGTACGTATATAATTTGTAGCCTTAAGGATTTCTTAAGTATCCAGTTCCAGCATCTTGTTCATCTTATTTCAATTTGTTTTCTATGATCATCTTTATATTTTCTGTAAAAGCTGATCATTGATGGAAGCGTGTCTTTTAAATCGGGGCAGCTGATGCCTGATCCTTGCAGATCTGTAACTGCTTGACTGCAATCATAAGATGAGCATGTGATAAAATAGTCCATTGCCTCCTTTTCCACATGCCACCATTTGCGGATTGGTTTCAGTCCCATGATTGCTTTAATTAGGGTCACTGGAATTTTTCCTTTAGGCGTTTTCCCTAAATAATGCTCCGTCAGCATTTCCTGTAACTCCCTCATTGTATATGGTTTCGGGTCGGTCAAATGATAGGTTTTCCCCACACCAACCGGATCGATTGCCAGAAAACTGGCAGCCTGTAAAATATAATCACTTGGTACGAAATTGCCTTCCGGTTCACCATCACCAATATATGGGACACCCAGGCCACCTGCCTTATCAAGAAAATTCAACATGAAATAAAGACCATCAAACTTGACTGTTTCACCGGTTTTTGAATCACCTTTTACAACACCAGGACGGATAATCGTCGTCGGGACGGATTTTTTCTGATCTTCCACAAGCAGCTCAGCCTCATATTTTGTTTGTTCATAGTGATTTCGGAAATCCTGCCCTTCTGCAAGCTCATGTTCATAAATGCGCCCTTCACGTTTTCCGGATACATAGGCAGTGCTAAAGTATATATAGCGCTCAAGTTTGCCTAACGTTTGTACCCAGTGATTGACTTGTTGTGTACCATTTACATTGACATTGCGGGCAATATCCTGTGGAACCGCCAGATCATAAATAGCAGCCAAGTGAAATACATGTGTAACGGTATCACGCAAAACCTGATTCACTTCCGCACTGATAGCCAAGTCGGGCTTTGTAATGTTACCGCTTACAATTGTGAAAAGACTTGTCTCCACTCCTTCTTTTCTTGCGTAATTTGTAATTTCATCTGTTGCTTGATCCAGCAGGTCAGGTAAAGCGAGCAAATAGATATGATCAATTGTCTCATGGTGATCATGGATAAGCTGTTTTACCAAGTTGCCGGCAAGAAAACCTGGATACCCTGTCAAAAAATACGTGCTCCCCATTTTTACATCTCCAATCATTTAGAAAAGTGTTAATCTTACAATATACTATCACAAACGTGTATTGACAAACAACATTATGTACAGTAATCTGTATTAAAGAATATTAATACATTTCTAAAGGGAGACAATGTTATGACAGATAATGTTATAAGCGAACTCAAGGATTTACTCGATGATAACCGTGTGCACCACGACCCTGAGCTGCTGACTGATTACACAACAGACACCTGGCCGTTAAAACTGGTGCAAAAAGCCGTTGGCGCAGCAATGGATCGGCCTTTATGTGTCGTTCAGCCAAAAAATACAAACGAGACTGCGGCATTGCTTCAACATTTGAATAAAAGAGACATTGCCGTTGTTCCATACGGGGGTGGTTCAGGGGTCCACGGAGGTGCCCAGCCGAATAATGAAAGCGTTATGATTGATATGGGCAATATGTGCGATATCGTGGAACTTGATGAAGAAAACTTAACTGTTACAACACAACCCGGCATTGTTCACCGCAACCTGGAAGATTATCTCAATCAACACGGGTACATAAGCGGACATTACCCGCAATCTATAGACTTGGCACAAATCGGCGGGCTTGTCGCAACGAGGAGTGCCGGACAATTCAGCACGAAATACGGGAATATCGAAAATTTGCTTGTCGGGCTTGAAGCAGTGTTGCCGACGGGAGAAATTGTCCGAATCAAAAATGTCCCCCGCCGCTCGACAGGGCCTGATCTGAGTCAATTGCTTATTGGATCGGAAGGAACGATGGGAATCATCACGGAAATCACCCTTAAAATTTTTCCCAAACCGGCAGACCGCTGGATGTGCGCTTATGGAATCAAGAACATGCGTGAAGGATTACACATCATTCGGACGTTTATGAGGGAGGGGTGGAATCCTGCTGTTGTACGGCTTCACGATCAAATGGAAGCTGCCAAAAGTTATTCTGATATTGTGAATGGTGAAGAATCGATTTTACTTATTCTGTCAGAGGGTCCTGAAGGATACGCACAAACAGAAGGAAAGGCACTCGATAAAATCATCCTTGAACAAGGGGGGCGTTCGCTTGGACCAGATCCTGTCGAGTCATGGCTGGAGCATCGCAACAATACCGGTGAATTACAGGAATATACGAGCCAGGGAATTATCATTGATACAATTGAGATTGCTGCTAACTGGAGCGATATTGCAACGATTTATGAAAAGGTAACCGAACGGCTGAGAAAAGAGGTGCCAGAACTGCTGCTTGTGACCGGACACTCTTCCCACAGCTATCCACAAGGAACCAATATGTATTTTATTCTTGCAGCCCATCCACCAAAAGATCCAGAAGGTGTGGAACGCGTCTATCAATCTATTTGGCAAAAAGTCATGGAAGTCACATTAGAAAACAATGGAACCATTTGTCACCATCATGGTATTGGGAAACTGCGTGCCTCATGGATGCCTCAGGAACTGGGCAGTGCTTATCCTATGCTGAAAAAATTGAAAAGAATTATGGACCCGCAAGGCATTATGAACATTGGAACACTTTTACCTGTGAATGAAGGGGAGAAAGAAAATGCGGAATCAATTTATTCTGGCAATTGATGCGGGGACTTCCGGTATCCGGACAATTCTTTATGACTATCACAGCAGTGAAATTGCAGCCACTTACAGCGAATTTACACAAATAACGCCGGAACCGGGGTTATTGGAGCATGATGCGCTGGAAATTTGGAATGTAACGAAGGATCTCATATCCCAAACGTTAAAAAAGGCCGGTACATCACCTGAAAACATAGCAGCCATCGGTGTCACCGGCCAGCGTTCTACTGTTGTTGCATGGCATAAAACAACTGGCGAACCAGTGCATAACGCGCTTGTCTGGCAGGATTTGCGCACACGGAAGCGATGTAAAGAGCTTAGTGATCTGATCGGCATGGAAGTCAGCACCATTTCTGCCTTTACAAAGTTTGAATGGCTGCTTGATCATGTTCCAAATTGCCGGGAGGATGTTGAAAAAGGTGAGGTACTGATTGGGACATTGGATAGCTGGCTGGTCTGGAATTTAACAGGAGGAGAAGCTTTTGTAACAGACCCTTCAAATGCTGTCACAACAATGATGTGGCTTCCACCGTTAGGAGAATGGAGTCCGGAAGTTGCGCAGATTATTGGAATGCCCGCCGAGAAACTTGCAACCATTGTACCGTCCAGTCACGTATATGGTTCCACCTATCCGGAAGCGTTCGGTGCGGAAATTCCCGTTGCTGCTATAGCAGGTGATCAGCAGGCGGCCATGTTCGGTCATTTATGCCGGGAACCCGGCTCAGGAAAAGCAACATATGGTACCTCTGTCATGGTCAATGTCAATACGGGTGAGGAATGGATTTATTCGGAAAAACTGAATTCCCTTGCCTTATGGCGCCTTGGTGGTCAGGATGAATTTTGCCTGGAAGGGACGGTCATCACTGGAGGCGCATCGATCAGCCTTGTAAAAGACCTTCGTATCCTTGAAACGGTGAACGAAAGCCTGGCATTATCTGAAAGCGTTCCCGACAGTGGCGGTGTCTTTTTTATCCCTGCTTTGCAAGGGCTTGGGACGCCTTATATGGATCCGGAGGCCAGGGGAGCCTTGTTTGGGCTGACACGATCAACAACCCGCGCGCATATAACGAGAGCTGTATTGGAAGGAATCGCCTTCCGTACCCGTCAGGTCGTTGAAACATTGCGTGAGGTCGCCCCATTCCCGGCACTTGAAACATTGCGGGTCGATGGCGGCATGGCGGCGAACGATGCTTTCCTGCAAATGCAGGCGGATATCCTTGACATCAACATTGAACGGCCAAACACCAATCAGGTCACATCACTTGGAATTGCCTATCTTGCGGGATTAGCAGTCGGTTTTTGGGCAAGTGAAGAAGAAATCAAGCAATCAAAAGTAAGGGGTAAAATCTTTACACCAGGCGATAATGCCGCTGACATGCAGGAACGTTACAAGCATTGGGAAAAGTCAGTCGATACTGTAAGGGCTTTGACTGCAACCGAATACAAAAGGAGCTGACAACATGACACAAAACTTCAGCCCACAATACCGCTCACAAGCACTTAAAGATATGGCATCCCAGGAATTTGACATGCTGATTATCGGTGGCGGGATAACAGGAGCCGGGTTGGCCAGAGATGCTGCACTAAGGGGGCTGAAAGTGGCGCTTGTCGAGAAAGAAGACTTTGGCTTTGGAACTTCAAGCCGCTCAGCCAAGCTAGTACATGGCGGTGTTCGATATTTGGCAAATGGCGACGTTCGTATGGTCAGGGAATCTGCACGGGAACGGAAGATATTAAAATCCATCGCACCACATTTGATCCATCCGCTGCCGTTTGTGTTTCCGTTATATAAAGGGGACAGTAAAACAAAATTCAGGACCGGCTTCGTGCTTTTTGACAAATTGGCAGGTGCTTCAAAAAAGGAGAGCCACAAAGTTTTAACGTCTGATGAGGTTCGTGAATATGTTCCGAATCTTAGAGATCCATTGAAAGGCGGACTGGTTTACGGTGAATACATTACCGAAGATGCCCGCTTTACGTTAATGAACGCCTTGTCGGCAGCCGAACATGGTGCACGCATAGCCAATCATGCAGAAGCTATTGACATCCAATTCGATGGACATGATCGCGTTATTGGTGCAGCCATTCGGGATACGTTAACGGGTAAAACATTCAATATAAAAGCAAAAATAACGGTCAACGCCACCGGCCCATGGGCACAGCAAACCCTGGAAAAAAATAATCTCAAAGCCACGAAAAACTTATTATTAAGCAAAGGGATCCACCTTATCTTTCCAGCTGCGAAACTACCAGTTACTGGCGCCGTTGCCCTGAAATCATCGGATGGCAAGGAAGGGTATGCAATCAGACGCTGGGATTATGTCTATGTGGGAACAACAGATGTCCCGCATGACGGTGAAATCGATTCCCCGACAGCTGACAAGAAAGCAATCGATTTTTTACTTGATATGACCCAGAATTGTTTTCCTGATTCTGAATTAGTGAAAGCAGATATTATCGGAACCTGGGCTGGCGTACGTCCTTTAATTTTGGAAGAAGGCAAAACAGCCAGAGATACATCCAGACATGATGAAGTATGGAAAACGAAGGAAGGATTGCTCACAGTCGCCGGAGGAAAGCTGACGACGTATCGGAACATGGGAAAACGGGTTATGCAAGAGGTGGCGAAAAACCTTAATCTGATTTTCGATGATGACAACCGAACAGCGGAAGTGGTGCTCCCAGGCAGTGACATTGGCGGAGACTTTTCCGCATTCAAACGGGAAATGAAACGCATCCTCGCTGCCTGTCATATAAGGCAGGAAACGGCAGAAAGACTGACATGGCTATACGGTTCAGCCATACATGATCTAATGCGTTACGGGCAGGAAGATCCCGTCTGGCTGGAAAGCTTGAGCGAAAACGTTCCCGCCATTAAAGGGGAAGTCAGGCTTGCCGTCGAAAAAGAAATGGCACAAACCTTGATTGATTTTATCGATCGGCGGGCAGCGCTTCTTCTTTTCGGCAATAACCATAGTCTCGATGCCGCAAAAAATGCAGCAGAAATAATGGGTCAATTTCTGGAATGGGGTGAAGCCGAAATGGAGCGTCAAATAAACGCCTATATAGACCATGTTGAACGGCATCGCATACCTATCTCTTAAACAAGCCGGTTTCTTATGCTGGTTTACTAAAAAATGGGAGGGACTTCATGTGCGATAACCTTCCGTTGCATAGCGATCACTTCTTGTGGATCGATAAGCTGGGAAATAAGATCCTGCAATGCACCGCTATCCGACCGAACGATTAAAACAGCTTCCGTATTTGCATCCGACTCCACGTTTCTGCGAGTCAGCGGAAGCACTTTTAACGATGGCGGCGGGCGATGAAATCCGGCTCCGGCATCCCAGACGGTTGCATCAATTTCTCCCGCCAAAAGCTTTTGCAGTGATTGTCCGTATGACATTTCCACGAGTTGTACGGATTTCCCCTCACATTCCTGAAGTGTCAATCGCATATGGTCGTTGGAAGAGGAATCGATACCGACCCTCATCCCGTCGGTAATTTCTTTTTCATCATTGTTTTCAGCCATGATCAAAACCTGATTCTCAATGTTAGAACCTGGCCCAAATGTAAAAAGTAGACGTAAGGCCTTGTCTTGCTGGATCCCTTCCCAGGTAAGCCTTGAAGTGATAATAAAATCACAACGGCCGGATTTCAAAAAATGTATTCGGTTCTTTGATCCGCGTAACATCGCTAGAATAAGCGGAATATCAGACTCCAGGAAGGTTTGGTTCAAGCCTGTTGCAAGCCCTTGAAAATGAGTGGAATAGGCTACCGGCATGGCGCCAATGATGGCTGTTAATTCTGCTTTCTCAAGCAGTATGGATCTGTCCAACTTTTTGATGAATGATCCGCGTTTCCCTAAACTTTCCAGTTGCAGAGCGCCGTCATCAGCCAGTAATTTGAATGCAGATTGTATGGTTCCCCGGCCTGTGCCAAATTCGGTAGCGAGTTTGCCGATTGGATCCATTCGATCACCTTCACTTAATGTAAGAAGGCGCCTTGCCAGATCAATGGCAACAGTACCATAACGGTGGTGCAAGTTAAGTTCTCCCCCTCCATAATGTATGTAGAACGAATGCCTTGATTCTATCGTTACTTTAGCAAAAGGGAGCAGGTATTGCAAGGGATTAAACAGTTGTCATGTGGAATCTGCGTCGCTTGTCCTTTTTCATAATAACCGCTTTCTTAGAATAATCATTAAATTAACAATGACGCTATTTATTTTAAATGTTCTTATTTATTTAAATAATTATTGTAATAATGGTATAATTCAATAAAGATAAGTATAGCAAGAGGTAGCACTTGGTCATATGGCATAAAGGTATTGTGAGATGTTTCAATAAATGAAGGGGGAAAATGAATATGTCCCTGACAATCAACCATCAGATGGATTCATTATTTCAAAATGGATTGGATATTGTCCGATCACATCCGTATCCGATTATGAATGAATGGGAAAGCATTCTGTCACACCTCCAGCGAACCGGAAAAAAATCTGCATCCAATATGGAAACAGCCATCAGCTTTTTTACCGAATACTTTTTTTCACAGGATAATGAACAGCCGGAGAACTTGAAACCCCGGTGCCCAGAAGCATTTCAGCCCAGTCAGTCCACATTGACATTGCTGGAAAACGCGGTACACAAAGTGACACAGTTACAAAAAAATCATTCTTACCAGGACCACCAGGCAATACGTTATCTCTTTTCAACAATCAGCCAGGATATATTTACACAGCCATACCAGCAATACTTCTCGATCGATTTCTTTTTGAAAAATCTCGTTTCCTCCAATCAGCTGCCGATTGAATGGACAGCGATCATCATCCAAAAGGATCAGTCCTATGTATTGGAAAAATGGTTCAATAACCTGAGCCAGGACTTGTTATTGGGAAACGATACGTTGAAAGCGGACACAGTCTTTGCTTTATCCGAACTGCTGCTCAGTCAAATGCCGTGGCAAAACAGAAAAAAATATAATGTCCTGCCAATACCGCATGATGATGTAACACTTTTAATTTGCGTTGACCATGATGATACGTCCCATGTCATGCCTTTTATCACTTACGCACTGCAAATGTTCCAAAACGGAAAAGATTCATTTGAAATTACGAAACAGGAACAGCAATGGAAAAATTCGGTCATTATGTTCAATGAAACGATTATGCGATCCAATAACTATAATGAAGCGATTGAAAATATAACAGCGGGCTTTGTCAATTATTTGCCTTTTGAACGTTGCGCTCTTTTTTCCTATTCCGCTAATGAACAGACGGGAGTTGGCCTGTTTGGGCATCGTCTTGATAATAAAGCCATCCAGAACATTTCAGAGGATATCAGTCAGCTGCCGCTGATCCGGGATAACCTGCAATTGGTGCGATTATTCGGCAAAACGATGAATTATTTACAGCCGATTTATATTAAAGATGCCTCAATCGGATTTCCCGATCATTATGTTAAACAATTTGACTTAAAATCTGTCGTGATTGCACCCATTTTTGTTTCGTCAAATAACAGACTGTTCGGGGCCGCCATTTTGGATCAGGGCGCGGGCAAACATTTCAAAGTCTCTCAGGATACCTTTACCGCATTGCTGAAATTCGGTCAGAGTGCGGGCGAAATCCTGGCAAAGTATTATCATAAACACACAAGAGATGATCATCAATCAGGTACATTGCATTTATCTCCAAGGGAAATTGAAGTGATGAAACTGATGGCTGAAGGTGCATCAACAAGTGAAGCCGCGAGCGACCTTAACTTAAGTGAATACACTGTCCGTGACTATGTATCAGCCATTATGCAAAAAATGGATGCGCGTAATCGTACTGAAGCCGTTGCAAGAGCGATTCGCCAAGGGCTGATTTAGAGATCGGGAAAGGAGCATTCAGCCAGGATGCTCCTTTTTTATCCGACTGAATTCTTTCGTGTTTAACACCGGGTGCTGAACACAATTATCCATTATCGACTGATGCCACCGCCTCCACAGCAGACGAATCCTCAGCATAAATGTTCTCAATCAATTCTTTATACTTCTTTTCAATCACCTTAACCCGCATCGATAATTTCGGTGTTAATTCCCCGCCTTCCACTGTCCATTCCTCGCCAATAATGACTGCTTTCTTCGGTTTTTCAAAATTGGCGAATGATTGCGTATGGCTTTTAACTTCTTCTTCAATTAAATCCTTTACGATTTTATGACGGCAGATTTCTTCCGGCGATCCCGATTCGATCCCATTCCGTTTTGCCCATGGTAATAAGTTTTCAAAATCCGGGTTGACGAGACAAATGATATATTTGCGGTGATCACCGACGATGAGGGTTTGTTCGATATAACTGCTTTCATTGATGGCATTCTCGATTAATTGCGGCGCGACATTTTTGCCGGTGGATAGTACGAGAATACGCTTTTTGCGGTCAACGATTTTTAAATAGTCGTCCTCATCCAGTTCACCGATATCGCCGGTATGCAGCCAGTCTCCGTCAAAAATATTGTTTGTTGCTTCTTCATTGTTGTAATACCCTTGCATCACACTTGGTCCCCTGACAAGTACTTCACCATCATCCGCTATACGCACATCCAGATTCGGCATAACTTTTCCGACTGTTCCGGCTTTAGCACGCACCATTGGGTTTGTCGTGATCACCGGGGACGTCTCCGTCAATCCATAACCTTCCAGTATTGGCAAGTCAATCGCCCAGAAGAATTTTGCGATATCAGGATTCAGTGTGCCGCCGCCGGAGACCATCCCGCGGATTCGTCCGCCCAATTCTGATTTTACTTTTTGATAAACAAGACGGTCAGCTATTTTCCACTTCCGCCTTAATTCCTTTGGCATGATTTCACCAAGGATCAGCTCATTAATCGGACTTTGAAGATACCGTTCATAACGTTCCAGTCCGATCTCGACAGCCCAGTTAAAGACTTTTTGCTTCACTTTCGTTCCATTATCAATTTGTTCCTGCACTTTGGCATAAACTTTTTCAAATAATCGTGGAACACTTGTCAGGACAGTCGGCCGTATTTCCTTTAAATTGTCCTGAATGGTATTGATACTTTCCGCGTAAGCAATTGTCACACCGACTGAGAGTGGTGTATAGTGACCTGCCATGCGTTCAAAGACATGGGATAGTGGCAAATAGGAAAGAGCAAGATCATCCGGTACAAGTTCAATCAGCCAAAATTGAACCGCCTCGACATTTGACAGGAAATTCCCGTGGGACAGCATGACACCATTCGGTTTGCCGGTTGTGCCTGATGTATGAATGATGGTTGAAATTTGGTCCCGGCCGATCTTCCGCCACCTTTCTTCCCAATTCGGGATTTCGTTTTTTGAACCCTGTGCTTCTAATTGTGAAAACGTTAATTCACTATTTCCCGGGGAGAAGTCATTGTCAGGATACATTGTAATGATACATTCAACCGCTGCATCCCCGGCCAGGATCTTTTGACGCTGCTCCTCATTTTCAACAACAGCTGCACGCACGTCGGCATTTTTAAGGATATAGTCAACTTGTTCAGCCGGTAATGTCGGATAGACCGGAACAGTGACTGCCCCAATGCTCGCCGCCGCAAAATCGGTAATCCCCCACATGGGGTTGCTGTTTGATAGAATAGCGATCTTATCATTTTCCGCCATCCCCAAATGAGCCAGACCTGATGCAGCATTGTAAATCCTGTTCCAAAACGTCTCATACGTGATGCTTTGGTAGACGCCATCTTCCTTCCACATCAGCACATATTTTTGCGGAAATTTCTTGACTGTACGATCAAGCATCTCCACCAAATTGTTCGGTTTCATGAGAAAACCCCCAGTATCTTAATCCGTTCAATCTCCCGGTTCCATTTACACCATTTTACATGCCTCTTAAAGAGGTTGTTCAAAAAGTCCGGCAAAAATGACACATCGAATTTCTTCGTTAGCTTGTTTTTCCGCTACTCATGTATCTAAATGCATACATTCCGTTGCTCAAAACTACTCCGCCGCGAACTTTGACGCGATTGACGTGCTAGTGCGCGTTGGCGATTGATGTCGCGAACTTAGCCGGCCAGCTCTTTTTATCCTCCTTTTTGAACACGCACTTAAAATGAAAACGAATTCAAAACAGTCTGCAGTTTAAGGGCAAGCCCCATATTCCCCTTGATTTTCAGTTTTCCGCCCATAAACGCTGCGGTGGGATTCAACGTCCCTCCCACCATATCCCGAAAATCATCTTGATCAATTGTCAGTGTTACCTGTGCATCTTTTTCTTCACCTTCTACAGTACGAGGACCATCATCATCAATAATCATTTGATACAAGCCATCATCGTCACCTGTTATAATAAACTGGTAAACCCCTTCTTTTCCGTCTGTTGCAGCCGGATCGTATTTGATCGCTGCATCAATCATGGCAAAAACCTCATCAGTACTTGGCTTTACGCATTCTGCCATAAGACATGCCTCCCTTTACAGTCGTTCGATAATCGTCGCTGTCGCCATACCAAAACCAATGCACATGACTTGAAGACCATATTTGCCATCCTGATCTTCCAATGTATGCAGCAAGGTTGTTGCCAGTTTTGCCCCACTTGCACCAAGCGGGTGGCCGAGAGCAATCGCCCCGCCCCGGATGTTCACTTTAGACATATCCGGTTCGAGTTCCTTTTCCCATGCCTTCACAACGGAGGCAAATGCTTCATTGATTTCAATGGCATCCATCTGATCAAGTGTCAATCCGGCTCTTTTAAGGACTTTGCGTGTCGCCGGGATAACACCTGTCAGCATCATGACCGGGTCCTCGCCGACAACCACACGTGCGATGATTCTGGCACGCGGCTTGACGCCCAATGCCTCTGCTTTTTCACTGGACATAAGCAACAAGCCAGCTGCACCATCACTTACCTGGCTGGAATTACCGGCTGTCACGACGCCATCGTCAGGCTGGAAAGATGGTGTCAGACCCGCCAATTTTTCCATTGATGTGTTCCGTCTAATCCCTTCATCATACCGGAATGTTTCGTTCCCGTTTTCGGTTTCGACTTCAATTGGCAAAATTTCGCGGTCAAAAAGTCCCTGATCAGTCGCAGCCACAGCCCGGTGATGACTTTCCAGTGACAATTCATCAAGCTCCTCACGGGATAATCCCCATTGACTGGCAATCATTTCAGCTGAAAAGCCTTGCGGAACAATGTTGTAACGGTCGACCAGATCATTGCTGGAGCTGCCCATATCACTTCCCATTGGAACACGGGTCATGTTCTCGGTCCCACAGGCAATGGCAATGTCCGCATCGCCCGCCAATATTGTCTGGGCGGCATTATGGATCGCCTGCTGACTTGACCCGCACATCCGGTTCAGTGAAAATGCCGGTACTTCAACGGGAAAACCGGCAGCAAGCACTGCCATCCGCCCGATATTGCCACCCTGTTCATCAGTCATGGTTACACATCCGGTTACGACATCCTCCACTTCTGCCGAGTCAACTGCATTCCGGCTGGTCAATGCTTTCAAGATGGGCACCAGCATATCGACCGGATGTGTCTTGGACATTTTTCCCTTTCGCCGTCCAACGGCTGTTCTTACTGCATCAACAATCACGGCTTCTGTCATGTTGCAGCCTCCTTCCGAATCAAAATGTGAACAGTTCAATGCCTCCGGAGACGTTTAAACCGACACCGGTAATATAGTTCGCTTTGTCGGAAACAAGGAACGTGATCGCATTTGCGATGTCTTCCGGTTTTCCGGGTTCCTTGAACGCTGTCCGACTGATCATCCGATCATTCATTTTCGCATTGCCCATTTTAAATGCTTCTGTTTCGACAATGCCCGGTACAATCGCATTGACATTAATCCCGTGTCTTGCTCCCTCCAGCGCCATGCTTTTGGTAAAACTGAGAAGCCCGCCTTTTGTGGCTGAGTAGCTTGCCTGACCGAACCCGCCTAGTGTGCCGGCAACAGAGGACATGTTGATGATCTTGCCGTATCCCTGTTCTTTCATGTATGGCCAGACAGCTTTTGTACAATTATATGCTCCGGTCAAATTGACATTCAGATCACGCTCCCAGAATTCGTCACTCTGATCCTCGATTTGTGAGACATGATCGAGCGTGCCGGCATTATTGACGAGAATGTCAATTTTCCCGAACTCATCCTTGATTTTTTCAAAAGCATCCTGAATTTTCTCCCGGTTGGTGACATCCATTTTAATGGCCGCTGAACGGCGTCCCATCTTCTTAATTTCCTGGGATGTTTTGTCGGCGTACATGACGTTTGTGCTCTGCATCACCTGGGCAATCGGGCCAAACCGCTCCGCTTCCGCTTCATTATTTTTATCCGACTCTATCAATATATCGGTTATCACGACATCGGCACCTGCCTCAGCCAAGGCCAGCGCATCTGCACGCCCAAGCCCCCTTGATGCACCGGTGACGACTGCCACCTTCCCTTCAAGCATGTTCTCCCATGACGACATACGGATTCCACCTTTCACTGTTATTTCAACCTTCTTTACTTGATGAACTGCGGCTTTTCTTTTTGGAAAAATGCAGCAAGGCCAATACTTGGCTCATCGGTCATAAACGTTTCACTGAACGCGTTTGCCTCAACCTCGAGACCTTCTTCAATCGGACCATCCGCTGCATTTATAGCGCGTTTGGCAAGTCCCATCGCATGAACAGCACCTTCCGCCAGCTGTTCGGCAAATGCCGTTGTTTCCGCTTCCAGATTCACGGGATCAACTGCCATATTAACCAGTCCGATCCTTTCCGCTTCCGCTGCTTCGATTTGTTTAGCGGTCATAATAAGTTCAGTCGCCTTGGCCTGGCCCAAAAGATGTGTCATCCGCTGTGTGCCACCCGCCCCCGGGATAAGCCCCAACGACAGCTCAGAGAGTCCGATCCGGCCTTTTCCCATAATACGGAAATCACAGGCCATTGCCAGTTCACAGCCGCCGCCCAGTGCGTGGCCATTGATCGCCGCAATCACCGGCTTCGGCATGGTGGCAAACCGGTGAAAGCATGCTTGCATGCGAGCGCTTTTTCCTGCAATGATATTATCTTCATCCTGCTCTTCGCCGGTATTCTGTATCATGCCTTTCAGGTCAGCGCCAGCCAGGAATATTTTCTCATGATTGGAAGCAATGACAACCACACGGACGGCATTATCCATTGTCAGCTCATCCGCAGCAGCCTCCAATTCCTGCATCAGTTCTTCCCCGATTGCGTTGGTCGGCGGATTATCAACCGTAATCCAGGCAACACCTTTATGTCGTTTATCGATTGTAATGGTTTGATAGGCCATGGAATTCATCCTCTCTTTTAAAATGTGTTCAAATTTGAACAACCCCTCTTAAACTCTTATGCCATGTGGTGCATACTGACGGCGTGCAATCACCAGATGCTGTATTTCATTCGTTCCTTCAAAAATATCGAACACTTTGACATCCCGGTAAAGCTTTTCCACAAGATGACCATCCAAACCAGTTGGCCCAAGCAGTTCAAGACATTTGGCACATATATCAAGCCCTGTCTTCCCGGCATGGGCCTTGCACATCGCAGCCTCTTTCGCGTTTGCCAGACCAAGGTCAGCCTTCCATGCAGCCTCCCACGTCAATAAACGGGCAGCCGCAATGTCCTGTTCGCACTCTCCCAATAATTCGGAGGCCATTCGAAAAAAATCGCCCTGTTTCGGATAGTCGTGCTTGACGATATCAAGGGTATATTCGTAGGCAGCACGTGCGATGCCAATCGCCATGGCAGCCACTATCGGCCGTGTGCTATCAAATGTTTTCATGGCTACCTGAAAGCCGGATGGTTTCGATCCGCTCGTTTCATACAGTGCTTCACCGCCGAGCAAATTTTCCTGTGGTACAAAACAATCTTCAAATACCAGCTCAGCTGTTTCATTTGCCCGGAGCCCCATTTTTTCGGCAAGACGGCTGCAACTGAATCCGGTTGCCCCTTTTTCCACAACAAACGCGCGCTGTCCAGAACGGCCGAGTGAGGCATCAACCGTTGCAAAGACGACAACCCATGAGGCACAGGCGCCATTCGTGATGAAAATTTTTTGGCCGTTCAATATGTAGCCGCCATCAACTTTTGTGGCAGTCGTACGAATAGCTGAAGCATCTGATCCGGCATCAGGCTCTGTTAACGCGTAAGCGCCCCACCTTGGCTCATCGTTTTTGAAAATCGACAAAAACCGTTCCTTTTGCTCGGGGGTCCCGCTGCTCTCAACGGGTGGGCCGCCCAGTCCCGCTCCTGGAAGTGATAATGTGACGGCTGGGTCGCCCCATGCCATTTCTTCAGTCGCCAAAACGCCCATACGATTGCCTTCACGTTCCTTTTTGGCTTTTTTGCCGGATGAATCTTTGTCCCCGCCTCCGCTGAACGATGACGTATTCAAATGGATGCCCATTTTGTTGACCTTATCAAGCCAATCATCGGGGACCTTTTCCTGCTTATCTGCTTCCATGGCAATCGGACGGATTTCGTTTTCAGCAAACCAATGCGTCATTTCTTTGATTTGCTGCTGCTGATCCGATAATTCAAAACTGATCATGTGACACTCACCTCTTCTTCCCCGGTAATCAGCTGTTCACCACTGCGAACCAATAAATCGTTCTCCCTGCCATAAAGCATCACTTGCGCCTGGGCATCCCGCATCCACTTTTCAACAGGAAAATCCCGGACAAAACCATGACCTCCGAGCAGCTGTACAGCTGAATCCGTCACATAACGCAGTGAGCGATGAGCACGATGCAATGCCCTGAGTGACAGACGTTCTGCTGAAGGCTCCCGGTTATCCGCTTTAACAGCGGCTTCCAGTACAAGGTGGTTTGCAATGCGCGTTTCGATTGCCATCGATGCGACACGGAACGACACACCCTGAAATGCTGCAATCTCACGGCCAAATGCTTTTCGTTCTGCTGTATATTCGGTTGCAGAATCAAGTGCTGCTTCCATCAGGCCGGTTTCTTTTGCAGCCTGTAATAGACGAATTCGATTTCGCGCTTCACGAAGTATATCGTCTGCTGCCGTCCCTTCCACAAGCACATGAGTGAGGGGTACTTTTACATTTTCAAATGAAAACCGGCCGAGGCCGGATGCGACCAGACCCAAACGATAATCACCCTGGTGAACCATCCAGTCAGCGGAATCATCAAGCCAGATAATCACATTTTTCCCTTGCGAATCTTTACCGGCAACCAATGCATAATCGGCAAAAGACGCCATACGCACCGGCTGTGACAGTCCCTGAAGGATATAACCGTCGTGATCATGACGTAAGCTGAGCTGATTTTCAGACAGTTCGTCGTTGTTTTCCAGGTCAATCAAAACCGTGGTAGCACCACTGGTCAAATCTACCATTTTGTCCTTGAAAACCGGGTTGTCCCGGAGAAGACGGAAAAAAGAAGCTGCATCACCGGCCCCCTGAAGACCTTGAATGATATCAAGATCGCCATAACTGAGCGCCTGCATCAGCTGGACTTGTGTAAGCAATGGCAATTCCAGTCCTTCCCAATCTTCAGGCAATTCAAGTGATAAAAATCCCAGTTCAGCAGCTTCATCACCTAATTTCTGATCAACAGCCCGCTGTTTTTCACATGTGCGGGCTGCAGGGCGGATTCTATTTTTGGCAAAATCTTTGGCTACTTTAATAAATGACGTTTCTTCCTCTGTCGGCTGGAAAGAAATCACGTGCCTCCTCCTTTACTGCCTGATTGAATTAAATGTATATCACTTGGCTGTCTGGTTATATGATGCCAAAACATCCTGCAGTTTCAGAGCAAGGCCCATATTGCCTTTCACCTTAAGTTTGCCTGTCATAAACGCCTGTGTGCCGTTCAACTCGCCATCGGCCATTTTTTTAAAATTATCCGAGTTCATGGTTAATGTGCAATCCGGCGTCTCCTGTTCACCTTCAGCCGTGTAACTTTGACCACCGTTAAAGATAATCTGGTACGCCCCATCGTCCAGGTTAAACTGATAGACTGCTTCTACCCCTTTTGTACGGCTCGGATCTTCCTTAATTGCTGATTCAATCTCTGAAAATATCTGGTTTACATCTGCCATGTTGATCCTCCTTCAATCATTGGTATATTTCAATTTTATCTGCACCGGAAGCAAAAATATATCCCCTATTATGTCGGGTTTATCCGATTAACACATATATAAATACGTCATTTGTATAAACAAATTTCGAGCGCACCTACTCCCGATAACACGACCGGATCAGGTTGAGGCGGGAAAACAAGCCAAACGACATCAGTTCAAGGCGAACCTTATCGGGAAGCAGCTGTTTCCTGATTTCTCTGTCCTTAAGCCCTGCCTGATGCAGTTCAGTCACGTGCTGCCGGAGCGTCAGCAAATAATCCAGTTTTCGCTTCAGCATGTCTTTTCCATCATGGATGATACCTGTATGGGCGCAAAAAATGGTATCAATATTATAGGACATTAGTTTTTGCAGTGAAGCGATATAAGCATGAATCGATTCCTGTTTTAAAAATACTTTCGGATATGGTGTGATATATAAATCGCCTGAAAACAGCCATCCCCTATCCGGTTCCAAAAGACAGACATGATCTGCCGTGTGTCCAGGTGCTGCAATCGGGATAAACTCATGATCGGGCGTTCTTATAACACTGGGATATACTTTTGCCTGAAAATCGATCCGTGGGCTTGAAAATAATCGACGATACCAGGAAGGCTGTGCATGCTTGCTCAAGACTCTTAAAGCCTTTTCATGGCAAAATATATCAACCGAAAAGCGTTCACTGACCCACCGGACCATTCCGGCATGATCGTCATGACTGTGAGTCAGTGCAATCTGAAAAATATGCCCGGACTTGAAAGCGGGAATGAGATGAAACTTTCGTATCCGCGGACCTGTATCAATGAGCAGGCCATCAATTAAATATAAATGGATCTTCATAACGCGGTAAAATGGATTGACAGCCGTTTTGATCACGTCAATATCTTCATAATGTAACTGCTTCATTTTGTTCTCTCCCAAACAATGACGAATTGGTTCTTTTCTTATTTAACCATATATGCCACGAAAACCGCCACCCCGATTATAGTCGTCAGCTAAGGAAACGTTAGAGGGGGAAATATCATAGGATAATCCGGTACGTTTCAGCGTCCTTCCTTTTACAATATCAATAAACATTCATACAAAAAGGATGAAGCGGTTATTTGACCTGACCACTCCATCCTTTTCTCCCGAAAAATTTAATCACGCGGTTTTTCTTTCAGTTCCTCACCGTTTTTCCCTTCATAACGCAATCCCCAGCCGGTTAAAGCTGCAATCAGCATGATGATGAACAGGAACCAGCCCTGGAAAACAAATGGGAAAACAGCAGTCGGCTCCACGATTGGCAGCCAGTCATACTGCCCCTGCATCGTCTGGATAGTTGACCAGCCCAATAATACCGGCGCACCCCACGGAAAAATATAACCCAGTGCTGAGGTTACAGCATCCAGCATATTCGCCATCCGGTAGCGGTGAATGTTGTATTTTGTTCCAATTTCTTTAACAAATGGTGCTGCCGCAATTTCGGCTGCCGTGTTAATGGTAATGGAACTGTTCAGTAATGAAACGATTGCCCAAATGGAAACTTCCGCTTTTCGTACTGAATGCTTAATCCATTTGACAAGTACCGTCGTGATGGCCGCCATCGTACCGCCCAACTTGAGCAGATGTGCAGCTCCTACAATAAGCAGGATAAGAATCGCCATATTGAAGTAGCCTGTCAGACCTTCAACAAGGGCCCCTTCAACAACCGTATCCGACTCGGGATTGAAACTCAAAATATCACGAAAGGCCCCTAAGTTCAGAACCAAAATGATCGGGATCGCAGCGATGAGCCCCCACGTTAACGATGTAAGCAGATGCTGACCGGATAAAGCAAGGATGAGGACAAGGGCAAAAGGCACCAGCATTATCAGTCCGCTCGCATTAACCGACTCCATTACAGAGCCAAGAGAAATCTGTTCTGCCTGTGAACCGCCACCGCCAAAGATAGCAAATAAAATTACAGCCGGTACAGCAGCAACAATCGAATATTTGAAACGGCTACGTACAACCCCCGGTACGTCAGCATCCTGAGTCGTTGCAGACACGATCGTCGTATCGGAGACCGGTGCCAGATTATCACCAAACACCGCACCCGCCAGAATAGCCGCAAACATAAAGGTCGGGTCCGCCCCAACCGCAACACCGGCAGGGTACATCAGCGTACAAAATGCAACCGTCGTTCCATAGCCGGTACCGACAGCTGTTGAAAATATGGCCGCCAGCACGAAGGTTAAGGCTACGAACATGCCACCTTCAACACCGGTCACAGACCCAATCCATACCAGTCCTTCGACAAGTCCACCGACCTGCAGGACCTGTGCGAACATGCCGGCATAAAACCATGCCACCATGGCAATGACACCAACCGGCTGAGCGAGGCCGTCAAACAAACCTTGAGCATAATCCTCCCACTTACTTTTACATAACAGCAAGCCAAGTGTCAGACCAATGATGGCTCCCAGAACAAGGGCAACTTCCGAGGACAGATCCATCACACTGATCGTAATCGCCCATACCACAAAAAACAGTAAAGGAACCGCTGCCCCGAATGGACCGAGATGGAAATCAAGCTTTTGAATCGTCTTATCACCGGTTGCCCGTTCTAATTCTTCATTATTCGACATTTCTACTCCCCCTTCAATCTATAGAATATTTAATCTTTTATACAGTTTATCATACGCTTTTAAAATTTAGAATAAAAAAATGACCCCCCTATTCGGGAGCCATTTCCAACTTATACGTGGACACCAATTCCTGGACCAAACGGAATGCCCAGCAATACAAACATCAAAAACAGCAGTGTCCAGACAATCAAAAATGTCATGCTATACGGAAGCATCAGGGCCATCAGGGTTCCAAGCCCAGCCTTTTTATCGTATTCTTTCATAAAGGCCAAGACAATCACAAAATACGGGTTCATCGGTGTAACTATATTTGTCGAGGAATCAGCAACACGATAAGCGGCCTGAATAAACGCGGGATGGTAATCCAAAAAGTAAAACATTTTCAGAAACACGGGTGCTTCGAGCCCCCACTGGGCCGCACCGCTGTAAACGACTAGATTCAGTAAAGCAGTCAGCAGTATAAACAGGATAACGACTATTATCCCTGTCATGTCAGCTGATTCCAGAAATGATGCACCCGTGACTGCCAGCCATGTCCCGATGTTCGTCCATTCAAAATAAGCAATAAACTGTGACACGGCAAAAATAAGCACAATAAAGCTCGACATATCTTTCATTGCTTCACCCATATATTGGGCGATCGATCGGGAGTTCTTAATCTTTTTCACCGTTATACCATATGCTGTACCGATTATAATGAAAAACAGCATGATGATCGGCACAATCCCCGAAATGAATGGTGAAGGGATCATGCCACCCCCGTCATTTCGAAGTGATGAATCCGGCCAGGCTAAAGCCAGAACCAGTAAAGCAATGTAGATGACAGCCGCTACAGCAGCATTACGAAGCCCTTTCTTTTCCAAAGCTGTCGTCTCTTCAAACGTCTTCGTCAAACCGCCATTATACTGACCAAGTCTTGGTTCAACAATTTTTTCCGTGACCAATCCGCCCGCAGCGGTAAGCACAAGGGTCGATACAATCATGAAGAACCAATTATCAACTGGAGTGACCGTTGCCGCGCCTTCAATCGTTTGCATGACTTCGGTTGATATTCCCGACAAGACTGCATCTGTATTAGCGACAATAATATTGGCAGTAAAACCGGCCCCGACACCGGCAAAGCCCGCGGCAAGACCTGCCAGTGGATGTCTGCCGACGTTATAAAATACCATCGCAGCAAGTGGCGGAACAATGACAAACGCAGCATCTGCAGCAAGGTTGCCAAGGATACCGGTAAATATGACTGCATAGGTAATCAGTGCTTTAGGTGCACGAAGAATCGTATTTTTAATGAATGTCTCCAACAAACCGACTTTATCAGCAAGCCCGACACCAAGCATCATGGTTAGCACAATGCCAAGCGGTGTGAACCCGACGAAATTCTCGATGACGGATGTGACCATGAATTGGAGTCCTTCTGCAGACAACAGGTTTTTTATCGTTATCTGTTCAGCGCTCCCGGGCTGTGTGAATGTCACATCAAATAATGCTATAAATCCGGATAGTAATATGACCAGTATACTAAGCGTAACAAACAGCATGAATGGATCAGGCAGTTTGTTTCCGATACGTTCGATTCTATTTAAAAATCGGGAAAAACGGCTATTCTTTTCACCTTTTTCTTTATTTGCGATAATCGTCACCTCCTTAGATGATCAATTATTTATAGCATAACCAATAGAAAAGTACTATTTCATTAAAATAACACAAGTAGACGGATAAGAATACTATTTTAAATCGGATTTTCTTTCGTCCGCTCCATTTTTCATACTAGTGCGTGTTCAAAAAGGAGGATGAAAAGGACCGGCAGGCTAAGTTCGCGACGACAATCGCCAACGCCTGCACTAGCACGTCAATCGCGTCAACGTTCGAGGCAGCGCAGCTTTGAGCGCGGGCTTCTCACGTGTTGTGGTGAGTTCTGCAGTTGGCGATTGACGTGGACGGTTTTAGCAGAACTTCCTCTATGCCTTTAGATACATGAGTAGCGGAAAAGCAAGCTAACGAAGAAATTCGATGCGTCATTTTCACTGGACTTTTTGAACAACCTCTACTGGGATGACGACTTTTTTGAACTCAGAAGGTTAAACAGATACCGCATGCAGGCCTCAAATGACAATCATAACAGTGAAAAAAAGGGTCCCTGCCGAGGCAAGGATCCTTCTCTGGAGGGATTATTCTTTTAACTTGGACAGCGCATCTGCCAAGGCGTTGTTTTTGAACCCGTCATCCTGTTTTTTCAAGTATTTGTTGACGTCTTTTTTGGATACTTTCTGGTTTTTCTCCTGCTCTTTACGCTTATTGAATGCTGACAGTTTTTCGGAAAATCCGCACTGACAGGTGAATGTTTTGCCTTCACCCTCACCACGCATCACCATCCGCTTGTGGCAGTTCGGACATCTGGCATTGGTACGTTTGAAAATATTCTTTTTGTAACCGCAGGAACGATCCTGACAGACAAGCATCTTGCCATTCTTATTATCAACTTCCATCATGAGTTTGCCACAGTTCGGGCATTTGCTTCCGGTCAGGTTATCATGTTTAAACTTTTCGTCGCTCGTTTTAATCTGGTGAACGATCTCTTTGGTATATCCTTTAATATCATTGATGAAGTGCTTTTTATTCAGTTTGCCTTCCGCGATCTGCCCGAGTTTATTTTCCCATTCAGCAGTCAGCGCTGGTGACCTTAAATCTTCAGGAACGAGCCCGAGCAGCTGCCGGCCTTTTGATGTGGTGAAAATATGTTTGCCGCGCAGTTCCATAAGCTGGCTGTTGAACAGCTTTTCGATGATATCAGCCCGTGTGGCAACCGTTCCGATTCCCCCGGTTTTGCTGATGGTTTTAGCCAGATGCTTTTCATCCTGCCGCATATAACGCACCGGGTTTTCCATCGCCTGCAGTAATGCGCCTTCCGTAAAACGTTCAGGCGGCTTGGTTTCACCGTCCGTCAGCTTAATTTTGATACCAGAAAGTTGGGCTCCCTCCTGCACATCCGGCAGCTTCGCCTCATCCTTCGCGTCATTGTCGTTATAAATTTCCTTCCAGCCTTGCTTTTTGATGTTTTTCCCCTTAGCAGTAAAATGCTCACCGCCAATTTGGGCTTCAATTGTCACTTGCTCGTACTCATGCGGATCTGACAAGACAGCCAAAAACCGTTTTACGACAAGGTCATAAATTTTCCGCTCTTTGTCATTCAAGTCGGCCAGCACAGGCGATTCTTCCGTTGGGATAATCGCGTGGTGATCGGAGACTTTGGCATTATCAACGACCGATTTCGGAAGTTTCCACTCTTTTTTCATCAGTTTGCCTGCCGTACGTGCATAGTGATCCACATTAACTGCTTTCACACGGTCTTTCAGCGTCGGGACAATATCTGTTGACAGCACACGTGAATCAGTCCGTGGGTATGTGAGAACTTTGTGCTGTTCATACAATTTCTGCATCAGGGATAGTGTCTCTTTTCCGGAATATCCGAAAATCCGGTTGGCATCACGCTGCAATTCCGTCAGATCATACAATTGTGGTGCATGTTTTTTCTTATAGGCTTTGTCAATGCTGACGATTTTTGCTGGATTCCCTTTTAATTGATGAAGCAGCTTTTCCGCCTTTTCTTTGGAAAAAATCCGACTGTTATTTTTATTATCCTGCCAGGTAAGTGTCAGGCCGGTATTCGTTTTGGCCTCAATCCCGTAAAATGACTGCGGCTTGAATTCGTTGATCTCCTTTTCCCTTGCCGCAACCATCGCAAGTGTCGGTGTCTGCACGCGGCCTGTCGACAACCGGGCATTGAATTTCGTCGTGAGGGCGCGTGTCGCATTCAGTCCGACATACCAGTCGGCTTCCGAGCGAGCCACGGCTGACGCGTACAGATTTTCGTATTGTTTTCCCGGTTTTAAGTGTTTAAAGCCTTCACGGATCGCTTTATCGGTAACCGAGGATATCCAGAGCCGCTTTACAGGCTTGTTGACGCGAGCCTTTTCAATAATCCAGCGGGCAACGAGTTCCCCTTCTCTCCCGGCATCCGTCGCTATAACAATGTCGCCGGCGTCTTTCCGATTCAGCTGTGTCTTAACAGCGCTAAACTGTTTGCTGGATTTTTTGATGACCACCAGTTTTAACCAGTCGGGCAACATCGGCAAATCATCCAAGCGCCATGTTTTCCATCTATCCTCGTACATTTCGGGGTCAGCCAGGGTCACCAGGTGTCCAAGCGCCCACGTGACAATATATTTTGATCCTTCCATATAGCCGTTGCCTTTTTTCGTGCAGTTCAGCACACGGGCAATATCCCGGCCGACGGAGGGTTTTTCTGCTAATACAACCGTTTTGCTCATAAACAGGAATCCTCTCTTAAAGATTTTCTTCTTTTACTGTAACACATTTGCTTCGATATTTGCGCCTTTCACACCACCAGGTGATTACCATACACTATTTTAGACAGTCAGCAAGTGTTCAAGAAAGAGGATGAAAAGAATCGTCATCGGCTAAGCTCGCGATGTCCTGTCGCAACGCCGATATTGCATGTCAATCGCGTCGAAGTTCCAGGCAGCGAAGTTGTGGAGGGCGGACTTCCACAAGAGGTGGTGACTTCTGCAGTTGGCGATTGACGTGGGCAGTTTTAGCACAAGACCTCTTGTCGATATGTCGTCTTTATCGGACTTTTTGAACAACCTCTGCTAGGAAAGGAAAATGATATCGATGCTCTATTATACCGGATTAGTCTTTTTAATCATCGGTGTCAGTCTTGATGGGTTTGGCGTCGGTATGTCGTATGGACTGCGGCGTGTTCACGTGCCGTTTACAGCTTTAGGAATCATCATGTTCTGTTCCGGTTTGATCGTCTATCTATCGATGACACTCGGCAATGTGCTGAAGTCATTTATCACACCTGGTCTGACAGATAACATTGGCGGGATTATCCTCTTGGTCATTGGTTTGTATTGTTTATATAATGTTGTCCGTTCCAAGCAAGAAGCGCCGTCTAAAACACCTTCCGACGAAGAAGCCTGGGGCAATTTCAAAACCGTCATGAGGAAACCGCAGCAGGCTGATTTGGATCAATCCGGGAGTATTTCACTGACAGAAGCGGTTTTTCTAGGGTTCGCTCTGGCAATCGACGCATTCGGTGCTGGGCTCGGTGCCGCTATGTTGGGCTATTCGCCTGCGATAACAGCCGTATCCATTGCGTTGATGAGCGGCTTATTTGTATTAGGCGGTGTGCGAATGGGTATCTTTTTATCCGCAAAAAAATGGATGCAGCAACTCACATTACTACCTCCATTTTTACTCATGATCCTTGGTATTTTCAATATGATATAGTGCCTTTTGCGCTGCCATAATTTCAGACGGCGATCTGTTTTTCCGACAACGTCAGCTTTTGGCATCGAAACCTCTACAACATTGAAATGATCCAGCCAATCACGACAATCGCACCAATCACCATTAAAATCGTTCGAACCATCTGTACCATCCTTTCAGACACTGTTGTTTAAATGTAACGTACCCTGATCTGAAAGCGGGAAAACATGTTACCGTGATAGATACTGTTGTTTTCGTTTCTATGACGATTACGTGATGACGTTTAACAGGATGGTAACCGTTACGATACTGATCAATGTCGTCACAAGTGTAATACTGGAAACCAGGTCAGGTTCGGAATCAAATTCGATCGCATAAATGGTTGTTGTAGCAGCACTCGGCATGGCCGCCACAACGACAAGCACCACACCGATCATCGGGTCAACCGGCACCAGCCAAATAAATAAAAATGCGAGTAGAGGCGACAGAATCATCCGGGCCCCCGCTGCCGATAAAATAACCTGCCAGTTAAAGGATAATGATGTGATGGACGCCAGCTGCATCCCTAGTATCACCATCATCAGCGGGATTGCCGCATCACTCAGCATTGTCAAGGTTGAATAAATCGATCCAGGTATGTTGATGGATAATGCCTGGAGCCCGACTCCGATGATGGCTGCATATGTGGCTGGCATTTTCAAGACCGTTTTGCAAGCCCGCCAAAAACCGCTCGTGCTGCGTGACGCGTAATATACCCCGAACACGTTCATGATCATCGTTTGCAAAACCATCAAAAAAATTGCATAAGGCATCGCTGCTTCGCCTATGCTGAACAGGATCACCGGTACCCCATAATTACCGCCATTCATGAACGCAGTCGACAAAATGGCCCCGCTTTCCACCGATTCTGGCCACTTGAAAACCCGTGCAAACACTTTTACAAATAGAATCATAGCAACTAAGAGCAGGAACGCGAAGATAGCGATCATCGTGTAGCCTTGATTAAAACTGGCCTCATATAATGTTGTAAAAACCAAAGCAGGCATAAAAATAAAAATCGATGCCGCTGCAAGTGATTTCACGTCAAGAATGCGAATCCGTTGCAGCAGGAAGCCAGCCGCAAACACCGCCACAATCGGTAATACCACTTGAAAAAATAACGCCATCCAAACATCCCCAATGCAGCAAATCTTTTACCAGTTTAGCACTCGATTGGCGTGCTTACCAGTCATTAAGTTTCCTGGACAGATGGGACTTGCTCTTTTGCGTTTATTCATTTTTCAACATTTTCAACATCCGGTGCTTGACAAGCAACGAATTTTATAGTATAAATGTAAGTTGATACATAAAGTGCAAGTAAGTTGTCATTTCTGGCATTCTGCTTATTTGTTTTTGGCGATGCTTATTCACACTGGCGCGGCTTCGGGGTCGCAAGGACGTCAGAGCAGGTTGGGCTGACGTTGCTTAAGTTGAGAAAACACCAGTGGAACATAGACCGCGGTAAATGGAAGATTACAATTTTCCCTCCGATATATTCGGATAATATTAAAAAATGAAAGCTTATGTGTAACTTTATAATTCAAAGGGATACTCTTTCAGGTAGAGTATCCCTTTTCCAATACATATGGAAACAATACATCGCTATGAAGATGGGAACACCCCGATTCTCCCGTTCTTCTGCCGATTCTTTCGTTCTTCTGCTGATTCTTTCGTTCTTCTGCCGATTCTTTCGTTCTTCTGCCGATTTTCCCGTTCTTCTGCTGATTCTTTCCCTCTTCTGCCGATTCTCCCGTTCTTCTGCCGATTCCCGCGCGCTTCTGCTCAAAAATCAAAAAAATATCTGCCCCTTGCAGCCGGGCAGATATCTGTTCCAATGATTTTATGCCGAATGGCGATACGTTTCAACGATGGATGTGACAATAGTACCGATTGCAGCGGCAAACAGGCTGGCTCCTCCCCATCCCCCAAAGCCTAAACCAAACATTTCAATTTTTCCAAATGTAGCAATCACCGCCATGACAATACCGGCAGCAAATACGATGGCTGCAGGAACATAAATGCCATAACCTCCGTCAGAAGTTGCCAGTGTGATAACGATATTGATCAGCATAATGACAACAAGTATCGAAATGCCGATGACCAGAGCCAAATTAAACATAACACTCACCTCATCAAACTTTATTTTACTAACTACCAGTTTATCTATACACTTAAACAAAGTCAATTTAATCATGACTTGAGCAGGATTTTTTAAAAAAATGTCGAATTGTTGGCGTTAGGGAGGAATGAACAGATGCAGACTTTTGAAGACTACCAATATGAACGGCCTGACATGAAACAGGAAAAGGAAACATTTCGTACGCTTTTACAGCAATTCAGCAATGCTTCCACAGCTGAACAGCAGCACGAAGCAGTTTCAGCCATCAATGATTTCCGCAACCGGCTCGCAACGCTTGAGAATCTGGTCTATATCCGTGCCTCAATTGATATGAATGATGCGTTTTATCAGGGGGAGCGTGACTTTTTCGATGAGATCGCACCGGAAATACAGGAGATGACTACTACATTTTACAAAGAACTGCTCACGTCTCCTTTCCGACGGGACTTGGAAGATAAATGGGGCACGCAACTGTTTAAAATTGCAGAATCGGAAATAAAAGCTTTCTCACCGGAAATCATGCCGCTCCTGCAAAAAGAAAACAGATTATCAACCGAATATTCCAAGCTTGTTGCCTCTGCACAAGTGGCATTTAACGGCGGTACATACACGTTGGCACAATTAAGACCTTTTACCGAACATGAGGACCGTGACATCCGCAAACAAGCCGTTGACGCCAGTGCTGGTTTTTTCGCGGATAACGCGGAAAAATTTGATGATATTTACGATCAGCTTGTTCAAACACGGCATGAAATCGCAACCACGCTGGGATACGAAAACTTTGTAGCGCTTGGGTATATCCGCATGCAGCGCATTGACTATGATGCCGATATGGTGGCACGCTTCCGAAAACAGGTGCGTGAATCCATTGTACCACTTGTTACAAAGCTTTATGAAAAGCAGGCAGAACAAATCAGCGTGGACAAGCTCAAATACCACGATGAAAATTTCGAATTCCCGGATGGCAACGCCACACCAAAAGGATCGCCGGAATGGATCATCGAAAACGGTAAAACGATGTATGCGGAGCTGTCACCTGAAACGAAGGATTTTTTCCAGTTTATGCTTGACCGTAACTTGATGGACCTGGAAGCAAAGAAAGGCAAAGAAGCCGGCGGGTATTGTACGTTTATCGAGGATTACGAGTCACCATTCATTTTTTCCAACTTTAATGGAACATCAGGTGATATTGACGTGCTGACACACGAAGCGGGACATGCCTTCCAGTTTTATTCCAGCCGCAAAATCGGCATTCCGGAATACATTGTTCCCACAAGTGAAGCGGCGGAAATTCACTCGATGAGTATGGAATTTTTTACATGGCCATGGATGGAGCTGTTTTTCAAAGAAGAGACGAGCAAATATAAATATGCTCATTTGAAAGATGGTCTGCAATTCCTGCCATATGGTGTTGCGGTTGATGAATTCCAGCACCTTGTGTACGAAAATCCGGAGTGGACACCAAAACAACGGAAGGATGCCTGGAAGCAACTTGAGGAAAAATACTTGCCGCACCGGGATTACGATGGCAACTCGTATCTGGAGGCTGGTGGATTCTGGCAGCGGCAAGGCCATATTTATGAGGACCCATTTTATTATATTGACTACACACTTGCGCAGGTTTGTGCCTTCCAGTTCTGGAAACGGTCACGAAAAGAACCGGATGCTGCCTGGAAAGACTATTTAAACCTGTGCAAACTGGGCGGTTCCCAATCATTCCTCGGATTGGTGGACGCAGCGAATCTGACGTCACCATTTGCGGAAGGCTGTGTAGATTCAGTCATTGCACCCATCAAGGAGTGGCTGGAAAATAACAAATGATTTAAGAAAACGGGCTGCCGGTGCAGTCCGTTTTCTATTAAAAATTATTGTACTTTCGCCTCATACTCTTTCGGGATCGGTTTTCCCCACATTTTGTTCAAAATAAATACCAGGACGATCAGAGACACAAGGCCAACGATAAGTGACAGAACGGCTGAATTGGTCAAGCCAGCTGTAAAAAAGGCGACAATCCCGCTGACACCCGCTGTGATAGCATAGGGAATTTGGGTATTCACGTGATCGATATGATCACTGGATGCTCCTGCCGAAGATAATATAGTTGTATCAGAAATCGGCGAACAATGATCACCGAAAATACCACCGCTGAAGACAGCAGCAATGGCCAGATACATCGAAATATCCATCGTAGCGCTAAGCGGCATTGCAATTGGGATCAATATGGCAAATGTACCATACGCTGTGCCCGTCGTGAACGCAACAATTGCACCGATAAAGAACAAGAGAACCGGAACGAATGCCGGCAACGTGTTTTGAACAGCAAGGTCAACAATATAATCAGCTGTTCCAAGTTCTGTCGTCACACTGCCAATTGACCAGGCAAGTGCCAGGATAATGTAAACGAGCACCATACTCCGAAAGCCGCTAACAATAAGGGACATCGCTTCTTTAAAAGAATAAAGCTTCTGCTGCATACCCATCACCATGGCGACAAGCCCCGCCACAAAAGCGGCGATTAAAATTGATGTGGCACCATCAGCTTCACCAAATGCTGTTACAAAATCTTTTTCCGGATAACCGCCCGTCCACAGGAACAGTGGCGGAATCATCCCGATAAGCACAACAAGCGGAATGATCATATTCCGCATTTTGGGTGTGTAGCCCTCTGCCATTTCCACACCCGTCATTTCGTCATCAGATGGTGGCTCTGCATCATCACGCATCAGTTTGCCAGTCGTCCGGGCACGGTATTCCGCCTGTGCCATTGGTCCAAAATCCCATTTTAAAAAAATCATGATCGCAACAAGCACAAGTGTTAGGATAGAATAAAAATTAAAGGGGATCGTAAAAATATAAGTCATATATTCCGACTCCGAGATGCCCAACTCTGCATACTGTGCTCCGATCAGCCCCATCACAAACACAACCCAGGTGGATACGGGAGCCAAAAGGCTAATCGGGGCAGATGTTGAGTCCACAACATATGCCAATTTTTCCCGGGCGACACGCATCTTATCCGTCACTGAGCGCATCACGCTACCAACCGTGAGCGCGTTAAAATAATCATCAAAGAAAACAATGAGACCGAATAACATTGTTGAACCCAGTGTGCCACGTACGGTTTTAACTTTGCCGGAAATCGCAGTCGCAATAGCTTGGGCGCCGCCTGTTTTTTGCAAAAATACAATCAGGACACCAAATAAACCACAATAAATCAGCACTGTAGCACTCCATGGATCCCCTACACTCGGAATGATAAAGTCACTGAAACTGGCATAAAGTCCCATAAACGGATTCCAGTTATTCATCATCGTCGCGCCCAACCAGACTCCGGCAAATAAAGCAGGGATAACATTTCGGCTAATAAGAGCCAGTATAATCGCCACCACAGGGGGAAGTAATGTTAGTACTCCAAATTCCATATCTATTTCTCCCTTCTTCCATAGTGACTGCTTATCAAAAATACAAGTTCTATCTTTTCTTATTATTTGCCACTATAAAAGTTATCATGTAAGGTAAAAAGTCTACCTTACAATGAACCGCTTGTCAAAACTCCCGAACCATGAAAAAGCCGCTCCAGATAACTGGAACGGCTTTTTCGCCAGCGCAGGTCCATTTACCTTATTTTTGGTTATTGGACATGCCTGATTCGGCGATTTTGATCATGCGTTTGACCATTTCGCCCCCCACAGAGCCGTTTTCACGTGCAGTTGTATCCGCTCCGGGCTGGACACCAAATTCATTTGCAATTTCTTCTTTCATGTTTTCCATTGCATCCTCTGCTCCAGGCACCAACAAATCATTTTTGTTATCTGCCACAACTGATCACTCCTCGTGGGAACTCGAACAGACATTATTTGTTTTCATCTGTTCAACATTAGTGTTTGGCATGGCCCATTATTTAACCCTGTTAAAAATTGCATATCAGGGGGCGTCCAATATTGGACGCCCCCTGATCATTGTGTCGGAAATTGTGAACTTTAGCGAATATGTTATAAAACTCAGCATTTTACCTGTAACTTCGGCAAATACCCTTTTAACAAATTACATCGCTCCCATACCACCATCGATCCGGTACTGTCCGCCTGTCATAAAACTGCTGTCCTCCGAGGCAAGGAACTGGACCAATTTGGCAATATCCGTGGATTCGGCATACCGTCCCAATGGAATGGCATTTTCCTGTGCTGTTTTTGCTTCTTCGGCATTTTCGGGATTCATTCCCTTTTCGAGTGAGCGCATCATCCGTGAATCAACCGGTGAAGGGTGAATGGAGTTGACGCGTATATTATCCTGTGCTACCTCAAGTGCTGCTGTTTTCGTGATGCCTGCTACGGCGTGTTTCGAAGCAATATAGGGTGAAACGCCGGGTGAGCCATCTAATCCAGCTACTGAAGAAGTATTAATCACACTTCCATGTTCTTTCATGGCGGGTAGAACATGCTTCAATCCTAAAAAGATTCCTTTAGCATTAACAGTCAGAACCTTACTGAAATTTTCCACTGTCTGCTCAACGATTGGGGCAACTTCCCCTTCAATTCCGGCATTATTGAAAAAGATATCGATAGTAACGAATTGATCAACGGTTTGTTTGACGTAATTTTTTACTTCATCTTCATTTGTAACATCTGCTTTGACTGTCATCACATTGCCATATTGTCCAAGGCTGTTTTTGGCCTCATCAAGAGACTCCTGATTCATATCAACCAATGAGATACTGGCACCTTCTTTTAAAAACATTTCGGCAGTTGTCTTTCCTATTACACCGGCACTGCCAGTAATAACGACAACTTTTCCTGAAAACTTCGCCATTGTCATCCGATCCTAATAAGTCGTTGTATTTAGTTCAAATTAACTATGCATTTAGATATCTTCCTCTAAACTAACGATTTAAAACATTTCTTCGCAAAAAATAACGCCCTATGCTAAAATACTTTTAGATATTAACACAAGCCCAAGGAGATTAACATGACATACAAGCTTCTATTTCTCGACATCGACGGAACCATCTTAAAACCGGATCACACGTACTCTGACAAAACCAAGCAAGCAATATCCACTGTCAAAAAGCAGGGTCTTGAGATTTTTCTGGCAACAGGCCGCCCGCTTCATGAAATCAGCGAATTGGCGGAAGACCTGGATATTCATTCATTTATCGCGTACAACGGCGCTTTTGCCATCCATCAGGGGAAGACAATTGTCAACGAGCCAATCCCGGAGCAGAATATGAAGCAATTTATTGATATTGCGTCCAAAAATGACCACGAGCTGATCATGTACACACGCGAAAAGAACTATTTCACAAATCTTGACCGGCCATTCATCAGCCAGTTTATTGATACTTTCGACCTTAAAGCCAATGCGGTATTCACACCTGAGATTACGGATAAGACTTTGGGCGCGACCGTCCTCAACGTGCCGCCGGAGCAAGTCCATTTGTATGAAATTGAATCCAACTTGCGCCTTTCCCCTGTCCATGTCAATGGAGCCGAAAACAGCTATGACATTCTGCGGAAAAATGTCAACAAAGGCTATTCGGTTGAACAAATTCTCGAACTTCTTGATATTCAACGGGAACAGGCTATTGCATTTGGCGACGGGATGAACGACAAAGAAATGCTGGGTACTGTCGGTGAAAGCTTTGCCATGGGTAATTCCCATGAGGATCTATTTCAGTATGCCAAACATAAGACAGCGAGTGTTGCGGATGATGGCATTTCCACTGGCCTTAAACAGCTTGGATTGCTTTAGCATTCGTCAAGGTCCGGGTGAATTTTCCGGACCTTATTCATAAAGTGAAACGTCGATCAGGGGTTTTCTTCATCCCCTGTGATTTTCATTTAGCATCTCCTTATCTCCTTCAAATCCAATTTTCTATATCTACAATTGAAATGAAAGATGAAAAAGGGACATTCCTTTTTAGAACTGACTGGCCAGTTGAATCACTTGCTTTGTCTGCTCACAAAGTAGCGCATCAGCCTTTTCCATACACTCTTTAAGTGACATCGGCTTATTAACGATCGAGAAACAGCCTGCAAATCTTTCTCTTAAAACATCCAAATCGTCATCCAGACTGCCTGAAATCAAAATGGCCGGAACCTGATGTTTTTCGGCAAGCGAGGCGATGTAACCCGGCGCTTTTCCATAAAGCGTCTGTTCATCACTTTGTCCTTCCCCTGTCAGAACAAGGTCAGCATGACGGATTGCTTCTTCAGCATCTATGGTATCTGCCAACAGTTCTGCTCCCGAAACAAGATCACCGTCAAGAGCCAATAAGGCAAAACCGAGCCCACCAGCAGCTCCGGCACCGGCAATATTTTTTAACGGTTTGTTCAATACTGACTCGACTGCATCCCCAAACTGGTTTAAGGCGGCATCATATAGTTCGATTTCACCCACAGCCAGCCCTTTTTGCGGTCCGTAAACATACGTTGCCCCCTTTTCCCCGCATAATGGATTATCCACATCACAGGCCACTTTGATCGTTGCTCCCGCAAGTCGCGGATCAATGCCTGCAAAACTGACATCGGTTACATGCTGCACATCTCTGCCAAACGGACCAATTTCTTTGCCATGCTGGTCCCATGCTTTCATTCCCAGTGCCTTAAGCATTCCCAGTCCACCATCGTTCGTGGCACTTCCTCCAAGGCCGATCACAAATGAATTGCAGCCGTTATCCATTGCATCCAGCATGACTTCTCCAATTCCATACGTTGTCGTAACATCGGGATGCCGTTTATTTTCAGGAACCTGAACCAGCCCGGCAATGCTGGCACATTCAATAATTGCTGTATCGCCATTAACTATGGCATACGATGTGTCAACTGTATTGCCCAGCGGTCCTATACACGTTATTGGCACATGCTCTCCTTCCGTTGCAGCAAGCAATGATTCCAATGTACCTTCCCCGCCATCCGCCATAGGCTTCAAGGTAACCTGAGCCTTTTCATCTACCAACATGATAGCTTGTTCCATAATTCCCGAAGCTTGTTTCGATGTCAGGCTTCCTTTAAATGAATCCGGTGCAACCACGATGTTCATAATGTTCTCCCTTCAATATCTTTAACTCTAATATAATGCAGTCGTTGACTTGTTACAACTCGAGCAGGCGTTAAAGTAGAAGTTGCCGCCGTGGGCAGTTTAAGTCTACACTCTAAACTGAACGGGAGGGTCGCTCCCCATATATGCATAAAAAAAGGCCCCCTCGTGGAGCCCTTATTCAACCATTCTCACTGTCAAAAACGATCCCGCTTTCATGCCGGACCTTTTCCGTCACAGCTAATACATCATGACTGAGTTTTTTCAATCGTTCATATTCATCCTTGTCACCGGACTTGATAATACGGGCAAATTCTCTGGCTTCATAAACCATATTGTTCGGGTGATCGTCCGCCTCAAGGGGCGTCACTTCCCCGGTATCGTTCATCACTACCCGCGGCCAGTACATATCCCCCGCATTCTCAAACACCAGCGACCCTTTCTCGCCATGAATCTCACAGGTGTTGGCAGACTGGGTTATTTTCGAACAAAGAACAGTGCCGGTAAAACCCGGATACGTCAGAACGAGCGTGCCACTGCCGTCCACACCGCTATCGAGCTTTACCGGAAAATATGAAGCGTCCACTGGTTTGCCAAACAGTCCGACTACAAGCGACAAAGGATAGACACCCAACTCCACCAGTGCGCCTCCTGAAAATTGCGTCGTAAATATATTCGGCGCCTCACCTTTCAGGTATTTATCGTACCTTGATGAATACTGGACAAACGGCAGAATCATACTGCGGACTTTTCCAATCTCTTCGAGGCCTTTCTGCAGGCTTATAAAATTGGGCGAATGCAAGTTTCGCATCGCTTCAAACAGGAAAACGCCTTGATCGGCTGCTGTCCGGTAAGCTTCTTCCCATTCATTAAAGTTTGAGAAAATGGGCTTTTCACAAATAACATGCTTCCCGTGGCGCAGGAAAGTCATCACATGTTCATGGTGCAGCGAATTGGGTGAAGCAATATAAACCGCATCCAGTGCATCACTTGCCGCCATTTCTTCTACGTCGGTATAAATATTTTCAATCTCATATTTCCCGGCAAAGTCCTCAGCTTTATCCGATGTTCTTGAGTAAACGGCTGTATGGGTCAAATCTGATGATTCCTTTGCTGCTTGAATGAACGCATCTGTAATCCAGCCCGTACCAATTGTTCCGAAATTCATTGTCATCCACCCCTATTGATTAAAAGCTACTTAACACGGCAATTCGTTCGTATAAAGAAGTTACGCTCACAGGTGTCCCGATTAGTGCCATATTAGCATGACGTTTCTGTTACTTCATTTTTATAGAACCATAATGTCAATTCTTATTCCAGCAGAAATATCGCCAGAATTCGGTAAAAATAATGCCAGCACCGTCCGGACCCGGGCCTTGCTCCCGTATGTCGTTTCGATAGGATTCGGGATCCATTCGGGCACTGGGAGCCTCTCTCTTACTTTTCCCCCGTTTTCGCTTACCGTTTGGGCACTGAGAACCCTTCTATCTGACCATTCTCCCGTTTTCGCTTACCGTTTGGGAACTGAGAAACCTTCTATCTGACCTCTTGCTCGTTTCCGCTTGCCGTTCGGGCACTGAGATGACTTCTCTCTGACCTTTCCACCGTTCTCGATCGCCGTTCGGGCACATAGGTTTATACTAAAAACGCCATGTCAGTCCTTCGATACCGGTTTTGCCTGATCCTTATAACCGGCAATCACTTCATCGACCATTTCCGTGAACAAACCGGTTTCCACAACACCGGTCAGCTGTTTCAGTTGTTGGTGGAGTGTTTCGGGATCGTCTATGCCACCGAATCGGCAATCTACAATATAGTTGCCATTGTCTGACACGAAAACATCATCACCGACAAGGCGCAAAACTGTCTCGCCACCCAATTCGGCAATCCTTCCTGCAGTCGTTTCCCACCCGAACGGCAAAATCTCAACCGGCAGCTTAAAAGCCCCCAGCCGGGTAACCAGCTTCGATTCATCGACAATCACGACAAACTTCCGGGCAGCCGCTGCAATAATCTTTTCCCGGACTAGTGCCCCGCCACCGCCTTTAATCAGATTCCACTGCGGATCAACCTCATCAGCACCATCAATTGCAATATCCAGCTTCTGCACGTGAGCAAAGTCCGTAAGCGGGACCCCGAACTTGTTCGCCCATTCCTTGGTCTGACGTGACGACGGGATACCTTTCACTTCAAGACCATCCTGCACACATTCACCGATTTTTCGGATCATCCAATAAACGGTCGACCCCGAACCCAATCCAATCGTCATGCCATCTTCAATATGTTCAACTGACGCTTCGCCTGCCAATTTTTTAGCATCATCCTGCTCACTCATGCTGCAACCACTCCTTCATTGATTTGGTGTCAGTATTAATTCCATTCCATCACGTTCATCTGTCCACGTCACGTGATATGCTCCTTTTTTCTTTATTTCGCGATTTAAATGGAAATCGGGTATAAGGACTCTTTACATTATAAGGAAATTGAATTTATCATAGATTCAGGCGATTCCAAACACAATTGTAATCAAGATGCAAACAAATTGTAAGATTATTTTCTGTCAAAACGGTAATAAGCATTTATAAGTGAATGTTCAAAAAGAAGGATGAAAAGGACCGGCAGGCTAAGTTCGCGACGACAATCGCCAACGCCTGCACTAGCACGTCATTCGCATCAAAGTTCGAGGCGGCGCAGTTTTGAGCAGCGGGCTTCCACAGGATGTGGTGACTTCTGCAGTTGGCGATTGACGTGGGCGGTTTTGCAGAAGATCCCCTATCGATTATCGATGTGTCATTTTCACCGAACTTTTTGAACAACATTTAAAGGAGTATCTTCATCTATGGACGGCAATCCATGTCCTGGATTAAACCTTTTTGGGAGTGATTCGCATGAAAGGGATTGTATTGGCAGGCGGAAGCGGCACAAGACTTGCACCAAGCACGAACGGGGTCAATAAACATTTGCTTAATGTCTATGATAAACCGATGATTTATTACCCGTTATCAGTCCTGATGCTTGGTGGTATCAAAGATATTCTGATTATCAGTACGCCGGAAGATATGCCACGCTTCAAGGAAATGCTGGGTGATGGTTCCGCGTTTGGCATCCGGCTTCAATATATGGAGCAGAAACATCCCGATGGCATACCTGAAGCCTTTATCATGGCTGAGGACTTTATCGGCTATGATGACGTCACGTTAATTCTGGGCGACAATATCTTTTATGGTCAGGGGTTCACAACGCTGTTCAGAAATGCGCTCCGCAACCATAAAAACGCTACGATTTTCGGAAGCCGGGTGAAAGATCCGGAACGGTTTGGAGTAGTGGAGTTTGATGACAACCAAAAAGTTATCTCCCTTGAAGAAAAACCAGAAGACCCGAAATCTGATTTTGCTGCAGCCGGCTTGTACATTTATGATTACCGTGCCGCCCGAATTGCTAAACAGCTGCCATACTCCGAACGCGGCGAAACGGAGATCACGGACCTGAACAAGGAATATTTAAAAGGCAACCAGCTGGACGTGCAATTACTGGGACGGGGTTTTGCCTGGATGGATGCCGGGACGCACGAATCCCTGTTTGAAGCAGCCGAATTCGTCAAAATAACCCAGCAGCGCCAGGGATTCAAGATTGCCTGTCTGGAAGAGATCGCTTATTATATGGGCTATATATCGAGACATACGCTTTATGAAAAAGGCGAAGGGATGAAAAAGACCGATTATGGGCAATACTTAATGGAAATTGCCAATCGGAAACATACCGAGCAATATTGGGAATCAATCGACAAAAATCCATTACTGGAGCTGGTGCAAAATGAGTAAATCCCTTCTCGTGACAGGCGGTGCGGGGTTCATCGCCTCGAATTTCATTCATTATATGATGAAGCGATACCCTGAATATCAAATCATTAACATTGACCAATTGACTTATGCCGGAAAAGGCGCCAACGTGCAGCAGGCTGCGGCTTTGGAAAACTATCATTTTATCAAGGGTGATATCGCTGACGAAGCCCTGATCCAGCACATTTTTTCCGAATACGATATTGACGGCGTCATCCATTTTGCCGCCGAATCACACGTTGACCGTTCTATCGAGGACGTCAAAGCCTTTATTGAATCAAATGTGCTTGGGACCAGCGTTCTTCTGCAGACTGCACGTGATTCGTGGGATAAAAAGGGGGAGCTGGCAACAGGGCGTTTCCATCAAATATCCACCGATGAAGTGTACGGAGCACTGGGGCTTGAAAGCGATGAAAAATTTAATGAGGAAACACCTTATGATCCGCGCAACCCTTACAGTGCGTCAAAGGCTGGGGCCGACATGCTTGTCAAAAGTTTCGGGCGGACGTACGGGATGAATGTGGTCACCTCCAGCAGTTCCAACAATTATGGACCGCGACAGCATCAGGAGAAACTGATCCCGACGGTCATTTCAAATGCACTGCAAGGCAATCCGATCCCATTGTACGGAGACGGAAAAAATGTCCGTGACTGGCTGTATGTCGAGGACCATTGCCGGGCCATCGATCTCATTTTTCATCAAGGTCAAACACTGGAAAAGTACAATATCGGCGGTGGCAACGAGAAATCAAATATTGAACTGGCGATGATGATTTGTGATATTCTTGATCACTTAAAACCTGGACAGCACAGTCATAAAGAGCTGATCACCTTTATCGGAGACCGAAAAGGTCATGATCGGCGTTATGCCGTTGATGACAGTAAAATAAGAGATACGCTGGGCTGGAAACCTCTTACATCTTTTAAAACAGGGCTGAACCAAACAGTCGAATGGTATGTGGATCAATGGGAAAAGGTAACCTCTTAATCTCTGTCGTTATTCCCGTGTATGGCTGCAAAACGTGTCTGAAAGAACTGTGCAGCCGCATCATAACCACGATCGAATCGATTCCAGCCGATTTGGAAATCATTTTAGTCAATGATGCAAGCCCTGACGATGCATGGGAGACGATTAAAGCATTGCATGAAGTAGACCACCGAATTAAAGGTATTGATTTTGCCCGCAATTTCGGACAGCACCACGCCATCTCGGCCGGACTCGATTATGCTGAAGGCGACTGGGTCGTTGTCATGGACTGTGATCTGCAAGACCGCCCTGAGGAAATCTTGACATTGTATAAAAAAGCGCATGTTGGCTTTGAAGTTGTTTTTGGTAATCGCGTGGCACGTCAGGATCATTGGTTTAAACGCAAAACGTCACAGTTGTTTTACCGTGTATACGACTATTTTAGCGGCAGAACATCGGATCACACGGTAGCCAATTTCAGCATTAGCCAAAAGAAGGTCATCAGGGCATTCCGGCAAATGCGTGAACAGAACCGTTTCTTTCCACTTTTCATACAGTGGATGGGTTACAAATCAGCTACTGTACCAGTTGAACATAATGCGAGGAAAGAAGGGAAAACATCCTATAATCTGAAAAAATTGATTACATTGGCAACCGACACGATCATTTCACAGTCCAATAAACCGCTTAGGCTGTCCATACAATTTGGTTTTTTATTAGCCCTTGGCTCCTTTTTGTATGGCCTTTACTTATTTGTGCGCTACTTCTTCCTGGCTCAGCCTGTTGAAGGGTGGACAAGTGTTATGGTTTCCATCTATTTTATCGGCGGCCTGATCTTTTTTAATTTCGGCATCCTCGGCCTTTATATCGGAAAGGTTTTCAATGAAACAAAAGGCAGACCGCTTTACCTGATCCGTGAGACGACAGAAGATGATAACAGTGAGGAGTGATGAACATGAGCCATTTACGTGAAACCCCATGGGATAAACGAAATTTTAATATGAATACATATGAACTAACGCGTGCTGATGAAGCGACACTAAGGGAAACGGATCGGAGCAAAGGGCACTTCACCTTAAAGACACAGCCATTTGAAAATCCCAGACCATTTCTGGAGCATGGCTTTTACTACGTTGATACATTGATTGAACCCGTCTGCAAAAAAGAAAACCTGACTGTCTTTGAACAGGAGGGAATCAGCCTTTCTAAGGATTATGACCGTGATATGATTTTGGAAATCGCCCAGGAAGTCTTTACAAATGGGCGTTTCCATCGTGACTTCAATATCCCGGATTGGCAGGCTGATAAACGGTATATGAACTGGGTGGGCGACCTGATGAATGACGGGAAAATTATTGCGCTTAAATATGGCCAGGGCACAGCCGGGTTTTATGGGTTTGATGACGAAAAAGTACTGCTCCTTGGAATACGCGAGGAATACCGTAGCAAAGGGCTTGCTAAAGGATTTACAAGCCTCGCGTGCAAGGAACAGTTCCAGTCCGGGTATAGCGAATTACGTACATCCATATCAGCCGCCAATGTCGCGTCACTGAACCTGTTTTATGCCCTTGGCTTCCGGCTGCGCAGCACAGTTGACGTCTATCATAAGCTCAATGGTGAGGTCGTGTAATGGGTTATTTTTACATTTTCGGAACGATTTTATTCACTGTCTATGGTCAGATCGTCTTAAAATGGCAAGTCGATCAGTCGGGCTCGCTCCCGGAAGGATTATGGGATAAATTCCTTTTCCTGCTGCAGCTCTTGCTGAACCCGTGGATTATCTCCGGGTTCTTGTCTGCTTTTCTGGCCGCTTTGTGCTGGATGGCAGCGATGACCAAATTTAATATCAGCTATGCCTATCCGTTCATGAGCCTGTCATTTGTTCTCGTGTTCGTGCTGTCTATCTTCCTGTTTGGCGATCCGGTGACCGTACATAAAGTTGTGGGACTCGGTCTGATCATCGCCGGCATCCTTGTAACAAGTCAATCATTGTGAGGTGTTTTGAAATGATACCCTTTAATCAGCCATGTCATATTGGAAAAGAAGAAGCTGCCATCCAGGAGGCGATTGCCAATCAAAAACTTTCCGGAAACGGCCCCTTTGGCAAAAAATGCACCGACTGGCTGGAAGATTATCTTGGCTGCCGGCGGGCGATTCTGACTCCATCCTGTACTGCCGCACTAGAAATGGCAGCTCTTTTGACCGAGACAGGACCGGATGATGAAATTATTATGCCTTCCTATACATTTGTGTCAACGGCCAATGCATTCGTCTTGTGCGGAGCAGCCATCCGGTTTGTTGATGTAGAGCCGGAAACGATGAACATATCGCCTGAAGCTATTGAAGCGGCCATTACCGACCATACAAAGGCCATTGTCGTCGTCCACTATGCCGGTGTCGGCTGCCGTATGGATGCGGTCATGGATATCGCAGAACGTCACGGTCTGTGGGTGATTGAGGATGCCGCTCAGGCGCTGACGAGTACCTATGATGGCCAGCAGCTCGGCACTTTTGGCCATTTCAGCACATTTAGTTTTCATGAAACCAAAAATATTACATGCGGTGAAGGGGGCGCGTTAATCGTCAACCATCCGGATGCCGTTGAACGGGCCGAGATCATGCAAGAAAAAGGAACGAACCGGAAACAGTTTGTGAGAGGGATGGTTGACAAATATTCGTGGCGTGATATCGGGTCATCGTATCTGTTAAGCGAATTGAACGCAGCATATCTTTCTGTGCAACTGAAGCATGCCGGAGAGATTATGGCAGACAGAATGCAGACATGGAAAACATATCGCGACGGGCTTCGGGACATCGATGCCATTACGATCCCGCATATTCCCGAAAATGGCACCCATAACGCCCATATGTTTTATTTAAAAACAGACCGGCGTGATGAGTTAATTGATTATTTGAAAGAACAAGGCATCATGGCTGTCACGCATTATGTCCCGCTCCATTCATCTGAAGCGGGTCAAAAATTTGGCCGCTTCGCCGGAAGTGACGTGCACACAACAGCCGAAAGTGAAAAACTTGTTCGTCTGCCGCTTTATTTTGGCATGGAAGAAAAGGATGTGAATCATGTCATCAGCCATATCAAACGTTTTTTCAAACTATAAGCATATACTGATCGCATGTGTCGTGATGGCCGTTTATCTGTCCCCCTATTATATTTTGGGTGAGAATGCACATATCCGTTTGCACGATAACCTGGACTCCAATATTGTCTGGTACAAACTGCTGGTTGAAAGCGGACAGTTTTTTTCCATGTCCGAACTGCCAAACGTCATCAATGGCCTTCCCCGCAGCACACTGGCTACACCGTTTGACTTCATGGTGTGGCTCTATGTCCTGTTCGAACCGATGACCGCTTATGCCATCGGGCAGACTGTCATAAGGCTTGCTGGATTTTTTGGGATGTATTGGCTCCTAAGGCGATTTATTGACTCAAAGTGGATTGTGACCGGTGTCGCGCTGACGTTTGCCTTCCTGCCCTTTTGGCCATCTGGATGGCTTTCCATTGCGGGATTGCCGCTGGCGCTTCATTTATTCCTGTCCATCCGCGAGCGCGGCTGGCAGGCGCGATGGTATCATTGGCTGGCACTCATGGTGATCCCTTTTTTCTCAAATTTTATATTAACATTCGTGTTTTTTCTTGGATTGATGGGGGTTGTCTGGCTTATTGACTGGATTCGAAACAAGCAAAGCAACTGGGCGTTTTTTACGGCCATTGCTGGCATGACAAGTGTCTATCTGGTCAAAAATTACATGATCATTTATTCGATGTTTATCAATGAAGGGTTTACGTCTCACCGTGAAGACCTTGACCTCGGGCATAACAACCTGTCAAGTACTATTGACCTGTTCTTTGAGAACTTTCTGACTGGGCACACACATGACATGGCCGTCCATACATCTATCATTTTGCCGGTTATCGGATTAGCCTTTATTGTTGCAGCTTACCGGCGCATGATGCCTAAATTGCTGGTTGGCCTTGTCCTGTTCAACGCAGCCCTGTCGTTATGGTATGCTTTCTGGTACTGGGAAGGCTGGCGTATTGTAAAGGACAATATCATGGTTGCCAATACGTTCAACTTCAGCCGGATTCACTTTTTTGACCCGGTAATCTGGTATATTGCCTTTGCCCTTGCGCTGTGGCTGCTGTGGAAACATATGCACTTCGGGAAAATCATTGTCACCGCCCTAATCATGGCGCAATTCCTGAATGTTTTTTCCGTTAATGAAGAAATAAAATACGGGCGGATCGGCACCCCGACTTTTGCGGAGTTTTATTCAGAAGAGCTGTTTGATTCGATTGAAGCCTATATTGGAGAGGACCAGTCCGATTACCGCGTTGTCAGCATCGGGCTCCACCCGACCATTGCCCAATACAACGGGTTTTACACACTCGACACATATAACAACAGCTATCCGCTTAAATATAAATACAAATTCCGAGAAATAATTGCACCAGAACTGGCGAAAAATGATTCCATCCAAAATTATTTCGACACGTGGGGCGGGCGTTTGTATATGTATACGGACAAGCTGGGAAAAGACGATGACGTGACGAAAAACAGTGATGTTGTGCTCGATCATTTGAATATTAACACAGAAGCACTGGCCAAATTGGGCGGCGATTACATCTTTTCTGCTGTCCCGATTGAGAATTTCCGGGAAAATGAGTTGGTGTATGAACGCAGTTTTGAAAATAATACGTCGCCATGGAAAATTTATTTGTATCGTGTTGAGGTGAATTGAAAAAACCAGTGAAAAGGTGGCATCCATTTTAATGGATGCCATCTTTTTTAACGTCAGGAAGGTTGATCTTAAAAAAAAGCTACGACGAAAAAGACAGGGTCAATGCCGGATTTTTTAAATAGCTGTTTATTTCTTATAGTCCCAAAGAATCTTCCACTCATCATCAATTTCTGTCACATACACATTTTGCATCAGACTAAAATTCCCGTATTCACCTTTGAACGTCTGTGTGACAGGCACCTGATAAACGACCTCAATCGGCTCCGCATTGTTTTCAATGCTCCACTCCTTCATTTCTGTTGTTTCCCCGATGGTATATGTGAATGTGGTGACACCAAAATGATCCATAAACACGTGTGAACGATCCTGGATATAGTCAATTTTATCAAACTTTTCCTTCATTAACGGATGAAACATCTCCCACGAATCTGAAAAGTCACTCTCCTGCTCATACGCATAAAACGCCGCGACCGCGTCAGCCGCTTCATCTTCAGCTGATTTATGAAAAAGTAAAAATAATGCCGCTCCAGCAAACACCACAACAAGAATCAACACTATTTGTCGCATCGGATCCCTCCCGCACACCGCTAATAATATTTTATTAATGCCAACATCAAATAAGTACTGGCATCCCCAATCTGCTTCTTCTTCCCAAAACATCATCTTATCACTATATATAATTATTTGATATCACTTTTATAGTTTTAAATAATTTATTTTTATCATATAATACTCTATCATAATAAGTGAAGGGAGGTCAGCAACGTTCTCCCTGATTCCTCTTTGTGGCCACTGAGGTTTCAAAAAGTGAAACTTCATTCAGTGGAACGCTTTTTTTCCACCGAATGTTCCTGAGCAGATCCGGATCTTTACGAGCAGTTGGACCCTTGCCATTCTAAACCTTTTAATCCGCTTAATACGGGTGTTCACACTGCTCGTTAAAGCGAGATTTCCAACACGTTTTGGAGGTGACTCACATGTCAAAAGAAATAACCATGGTCGAACAGCTTGCCGATTGGGCGCACAACGCCGATTGGGCTCAGCTGTCCGATAAAGCAAAAGATGCATTAAAAGGACGTGTGCTTGATTCAATCGGTGTGGCAATCGGTGCTCTTAACGGAGAGCCGGTCAAAAACATTCGCCGGATGACAGAGGATCTTGGCGGTCAAGAGCTTGTGACGCTCATCGGAGGCGGCAAAACATCACCTGACAATGCAGCATTTTATAATGGAGCAGCTATTCGCTATCTTGACTTCAACGACTCCTACCTTGCCAAGGAGGAAACGGGACACCCGTCTGATAACATCGCACCGGTACTCGCAGCTGCCGAGTATGCCGGTGCTGACGGAAAAGACTTTTTACTGTCCTTAGCGATTGCCTATCAGGTGCAGTGCCGCTTGTCAGATGTCGCACCTGTCCGGAAACACGGGTTTGACCATACCGTTCAGGGTGCATATGGTGCAGCAGCCGGAGCAGCACGTGCCATGGGCGCTAACAGCCATGAGATTGCCAATGCCGTCGCAATTGCCGGAACCGGGTATCATTCACTCAGAGTAACGCGGACGGGTGAACTGTCCAATTGGAAAGGTCTTGCCTATCCGAACACCGCTATGGGAGCCGTTCACGCATCTCTACTTGCCAAATACGGCATCAGCGGACCCCGTGAGGTGTTTGAAGGCAATAAAGGATTGATGGACGCAATTGCAGGCGAATTTTCCATCGAGTGGAAAAACGAAGATCTTGAACGCGTCACCGATACGATCATCAAGCGCTTTAATGCCGAAATTCATTCGCAATCCTCGATTGAAGGATTGCTTGAGATACGGGACCGTGAAAATATTAAACCAGAAAACATTAAGCAGATCCGGCTCACCACGTTTGATGTTGCCTACAACATTATCGGCGGCGGTGAAGAAGGCGGCAAGAAATGGATCCGCTACAAAGAAGAAGCTGACCACTCTTTGCCATATATGCTGGCTGCAGCCTATCTGGACGGCCAGGTCATGCCGGAACAATATCAACCTAATCGTATTAACCGCGACGACATTCAGGAGCTACTACAGAAAGTTGATGTCAAACCTGATGCCAGCTACAGCAGCCGCTTCCCGGATGAAATGGCTTGCCGAATTGAACTGGAAACAAATGACGGACAGATTTTTGATGTCGAAAAGCGCGATTATCAGGGCTTCAAAACACAGCCAGCCAGTTGGGACGTCCTGATGGAAAAATATTATGGACTGACAAGAGGTATTGACAGTCAGCTCGCCCGTGAAATCGCGAGTACAATCAGGAATTTGGAGAATGTGAAGATTCGTGAATTAACCGAATTGCTTGGCCAAATTAAACTTGGGGAGGATGAATCGTATGAGTAATCAAAGAGCTTTTCAAAAAATACGCATGAACAATCGTCAGGAAAAACCGCGTTCGCGTGGTCTCACTGAAATTCGCGGCCCTTACTACGCCGTCATGGGTACCCGTTATTTGCGCGATATCCTGGAGACAATGGGTGACTACGTGGACATCCTGAAATTTTCCGGCGGATCGTTCACATTGTATCCAGAAGACAAACTGCGTGAACTGCTTGATCTCGCTCATGATTATGACGTGCACGTATCAACCGGCGGCTTTATGGAGACCGTTCTGACGCAAGGACCTGAAGCGGTCGACCATTATCTCGATGAATGCAAGCGCCTTGGCTTTGACATTATCGAAATTTCAACTGGGTTTATCACCATGCCAACCAATGACATTGTCCGGCTGGTTGAAAAGGTGCAGAAAAAAGGCCTCCTCGCCAAACCGGAAATCGGCGTCCAATTCGGAGCCGGCGGAACCAATACGGTTGAACAGAATGAAGCAGAAGGCATTACCGACCCATCACAGGCTATCGAAGTCGGCAAACGCTGCCTTGACGCCGGCGCCTATATGCTGATGATTGAATCAGAAGGCATCACTGAAAGCGTCAACGAATGGCGCACCGGTATCGCCACCCAATTTGCCCGTGAACTCGGCACGGAAAACGTCATGTTCGAAGCAGCCGATCCGGACGTTTTCGAATGGTATATTAAAAACTATGGCCCTGAAGTCAACGTCTTTGTCGACCATAGCCAAATCGTCCAACTGGAAGTGCTGCGCCGTGGCATCTGGGGAACGAAAGATCTATGGGGACGTGTCGTCACGTTTCATGAGTAAGGAACAAAATTTTGATACAACCGGGACGCAACGTGCCCGGTTGTTTTTTTATAGTGACGTTGGCGGCGTGACGTGCAATTGCGTGCCCGTCCTGCACGAGTTGGTGACATTCTCGCACAAGTTTGGGATGTTACTGCACAAGTTGAGACTGTTCTCGCACGCGTTCGGGACGTTCCCGCACGAGTTCGGGACATTCCTGCATGAGTTGAGACTGTTCCCGCACGAGTTCGAGACCTTCTCCATTTTTCAAACACTGAAGGTTTCGTTATAATAGACAGCAGATTATTTCGATTGCGGATACTATTCATCCGCGGAGGAGGGCTGTACATGAATCAAACCATACGAGATGTCGCTCTGCTTATCATCGGCTCGTTCATATTTTCCATCGGCGTCAATTATTTTGCGATCCCGAACCGTTTATCGGAAGGCGGCGTGATCGGGATAACCATTGTTACCTATTATCTGTTCGACTGGTCTCCGGGCATCGTCAACTTTGTATTGAACACGTCACTTGTTGCGTTCGGTTACAAGTTTTTCGAAAAACGCGTCACGACCTATACAATAATCGCCATCATATTTTCATCTCTTTTCCTGCATCTCACCGTTAACTGGGGCCGTGAAATCAACGATGATATGCTGCTGGCAGCGTTATTCGCGGGACTTTGCGTCGGATTGGGGCTGGGTCTTATCTTCCGTGCCGGCGGGACATCAGGCGGTTCCGCTATCCTAGCCAGGCTCGCCAATCAGGCGTTTGGATGGACAATCGGCAAGGGGATGCTCATCATTGATATAGCTGTCATCGCTGGTTCAACATTTATTATCGGACAGGAGCGGGCCATGTACACGCTTATTTCCGTTTATGTTGGGGCAAAAATCATTGATGTTGTGGTCGAAGGTGCGAATGAACGAACAGCGGTCATGATTATTTCCAGCTCCCCTGATGAGGTCTTGGACGCTGTTACAAATAAAATGGCACGCGGTATTACGGTGCTTGAAGGACAAGGTGGCTATACCCGGTCACAGCGGGAGGTCCTCTATCTGGTCATCAGCCGGTATGAAATTGTTCCATTTCGTAAAATTATCACGGACATAGACCCTGATGCGTATGTTACTGTTCACCCAGTTCAGGAAATTTTCCGGAAAGGGTATAAAGGGAGGTAGTGGACGAAAGCGCAATCCAGATGTAATGGAGATACCGCGCTCCAACTAAAGTCTATACCCTGCGGTTGAAGTTTCCTTCCCCAGGGTTACCAGTTGCTGGGACAGGGCTGTTTTTCCGCCATAACGAAAAAAGGAAGCACGAATGCCCCCTTTCCTTACTGTTCATCCAGACTGTCCGGATTCTTGCCTGTCCGGTCATCCTGGTTTAAATTGCTGATTTGTTTCATTTCGTCATCTGTCAGTTCAAAATCAAAAATATCAGCGTTTTCCCTGATTCGATGTTCATGTGTCGACTTCGGTATCGTCACGACATTATTCTGTACATCCCAGCGCAATATCACCTGTGCGGGCGTTTTACGATATTTATCAGCAAGTCCTGAAATGATCGGGTCATCCATCAATCTGCCTTTTTTCAGCGGTGACCAGGCTTCAAGCTGGATATGCTGCGCTTCACAAAACGCTCTCAGTTCTTCCTGTGTCAGGTGTGGATGATATTCTACCTGATCAACGACAGGTTTCACGCTGCTGTCTGCCATCAGATCCTCCAGGTGATGCACATGAAAATTACTGACGCCAATCGCCCGGACTTTGCCTTCTTCATATAGCTTTTCCATCGCCTTCCATGTGTCTTTGTACTTGCCTTTGACAGGCCAGTGAATCAGGTACAAATCAAGGTAATCCGTCCCGAGTTTTTCAAGACTCACTTCAAACGCCTCAAGTGTATTGTCATAGCCTTGCTGATCATTCCAAACCTTGGACGTGACAAAAATCTCTTCCCTTGGGACGCCTGATTCTTTAATGCCCTGTCCGACACCTCTTTCATTATCATAAAAAGAGGCGGTATCAATGCTCCGGTAACCGTTTTTCAGAGCTGCTTTCACGGACGCAACGGTGACATCACCATCTTCAACTTTGTAAACACCAAGACCGAAACCCGGCATTTTGACTCCATTGTTTAACGTTACCGTATCCTGGAGATTTGTAATCACAAAGCTCCCTCCTTTGTATCTGCATGCTGAAAATCCATTATTTTTATTATATAATATTCACCAGCTGCATGACAACAGAATCAATGTGTCATCCACAATCAATAGCATTCATACCATATCTATTATATAATCAAAGCGATGATCCAAGGAGGTGTTCACTTGCAAACCCCAGGCAATACAAATCGGATGGAACAATTGTCATTTGACAGTTTATTGGAAGAATCCGGCAATCAGGACACGGCTATTACTGATGAAATAAGCACTAAAACAAATCGAAAAACGTTTCCAATCCATTTTATAACGGATTTCGAGCGGTTTATGGATTATATCGCACAACACAAAATTGAACTGACGAATAAAAACGGGTATATTTCCCGAAAACACCTGCCCCTCATTAATGACCGGATGTCGGTAAAAGCAGCAAATGCGACAAGCTATTATTCACAGCAGCAATCCTATCCGTATATACATTTTTTCTTTCATATTGCCTTAAACGGGAAGCTAATCCTGGCGACTGGAAAATTTGAAAAGCTGCATTTAACCGTTACGGAAAGATGGCAGGCATTTATGAATTTAACAGATACGGAAAAATATTTCTTTTTACTGGAAACGTTCTGGGTTGATATTAATTGGGCCAGACTTCTAAACATGAAGCATAATAGAACATATGATATTTTTCCGGTTGTTGCGGAAAAATTACTGGATAAAACATCAGGATCATGCCTTGATTTACGTCATGAAACGCTGCTTGCCAACTTGATGTATAATTGGAATGACTTGTTTTTGTATGTTGAATGGTTCGGTCTATGGATAACCGAAAAAGATCAGGAAGCTATCGACCATGACCAAAAGAAGGACAGTTATTTCGCCAAAACAATCACATTAACCGATTTCGGCAAAAAAATGTTTCCTGTTTTAATGAATGACAGAAATCTGCTTTACTGGAATCTCCCATTAAGGCAGGAATATGGTGAGGTTAACCCTATTCCAGGATCTGCACTGCCCGAAATGGATGACAGTGATAAAAAACAGGCCAAACAGCTGCCGAAAGCCTTTCATCAAGCTTTTGTACCGTTATTTTCAAAAAGCGATTTGTACAAGTCACTGCCACGAATGGAAGGACAGTTTAAGGAAGGCACCTATACGTTCACGGTCGCTCTTAATGGCCGGACATGGCGTAAAGTCGTGCTGTCCGCCAATCATACAATGGATGATCTGCACAACATCATTATTAGGGCTTATGCTTTTGATGACGACCATCTCTATTCCTTTTTCATGGATGGTATCAAATGGTCCCCTGTATGTATTGCTTCACCTGATGATATTTCGGGAGGTGCCAACGCCGCTGTGACAACAATTGGATCCGTCGGGCTGAACAAGGAACAGCGCTTTTTGTACCTGTATGATTATGGTGATGAGTGGCAATTCACCGTTATAGTGGATGACATCCACGAAGGAGCGGATGAGCCGGTTAATCCGTATATTCAGGATGTTGTCGGCAGTGGCCCGGACCAGTACCCTTACTATTGATGATATGTAAAAAACCTCCCGTTATCGAAGCGTGCAGGTTTTTAATCATATTGTGTTATTGACTGGCAAACCGCTCTACTTCGCCTTCCATCTGGAATATCCGATTGTTGAGAGCCTTTAGACCAAAGCTCAACTCATCCACTTTACCGTCAAGTCCGTCGAATCTCTTATCCATTCCATCAAACCGGTGATCCATTCCACCAAGTCTCTGATCAACACCATCGAGCCGCTGCTCTACGCCATCAAGCCTCCGGTCAACGCCATCGAGTCGTTGTTCTACGCCATCAAGCCTCTGGTCAACGCCATCGAGTCGTTGTTCTACTCTATCCAGCCTGTCCGACATCACGTGAATTTGTTCATTATTTTTGCCGACCATGTCGATCAGCTGCTCCATCATGCGCTCCTGACGACCCATCATTTTTTCCAGGTTCCCCATCCGTTCGTCAAGGTTCTTAATCATCTCCTCCATAAGCAATCCCCTCCCTTTCAATTATTTAGCCTAATCATATTTTACCCTATTTCACGAATGGGCGCAAAAGTGTAAAATTGATTGAAGTGCAGTTAAAACTTCAATTTTACAGTATAATATTTTCCAAAAAACGATTATCTGATCAACATTCCTAAAAATGATCACCCGCAACGAATCATTTTTGCTTTTTACTTAATTTTTTGACAAACTGATCGCCAACCTCACTCGTTGCGGCATTCCCCTCAAGGTCAGGCGTCAAATATTCCGTTTCCCCGATCATTTCTTTAATCGTATCCAAAACAGCTTGGCCCCACTTTTCCTCGCCAAAAAAGTCCAGCATCTGGCTGACCGACCAGATGGCCGCAATCGGATTTGCCATGCCTTTTCCGGCAATATCCGGGGCTGAGCCATGCACAGGCTCAAACATGGAAGGGTATTTCTTTTCCGGATGAATGTTCGCGCCCGTCGCCAGACCAAGTCCTCCGGTAATACCGGCACCGATGTCTGTGACGATATCACCGAACAGATTCGAGGTGACAACAACTTCAAATCGCTCCGGATCAGTCACGAAATATAAACTGGCAGCATCAACCAGATAGGAATACGTCGTAACATCCGGATATTCTTTTCCAATTTCCTCAAATACCTCATCCCAGAAAACCATCGAATAATTCAGGGCGTTGCCTTTACTGATGCTTGTCAGGGTTCTGTTCGACCGGCGTGCTTCCTCATAGGCATAACGAATAATCCGATCCGTCCCTTTTCGGGAAAAAACACCCGTCTGCAGCACGACTTCTTCGGGATTTCCTTTAAACAGTCGGTCACCCGCTCCGGCATACTCACCTTCACTATTTTCCCGGATGACCAGCATGTCAATATCTTTTTCCGTTTTGTCCTTCAGTGGTGTCAGTGACGGATCCAGCAGTGAAATCGGACGCAGATTGACATACTGATCAAATGTTTTGCGGATCCTTAGTAAAAGTTCCCGCAGTGATATATGATCCGGGACTCCCGGATAGCCGACAGCGCCCAGGTAAATCGCATCAAATTTCCGTAACTTGTCAATCCCGTCTTCCTCCATCATCCTGCCATGTTCCAGATAATACTCACATCCCCACGGGAAAGCTGTGAACGAAAATGTGAGACCGGAATCCAATTCTTCAATTGCCTTAAGTACATTGACGCCTTCAGCCACTACTTCCGGACCGATGCCATCCCCTGGAATTAATGCAATATTGAAATGTCTCATCGTCTTTTCCTCCTAGTCCGGCTAAGCCTGTATACCTGTTATGCAATCCTGCTTTCTTGATCCGCATATCGTTTTGCGTACCTGTTGCCCAAATAACGCAATAAGAAAAATTGAACAACAATGCCGGCTATTAATAGGATGATACTGCTGCCGACAATGGAATAGGTTAAGTATAACACACCTGCAATCCCGGCTGGCACGAGTGCATATGGTGCCTGTGTATTGACGTGGGCGATGTGATCGGATTCCGCAAATATGGAGGCCATAACCGTTGTATCCGATATTGGCGAGACATGGTCACCAAAGATAGATCCGGCAAAAATAGCCCCGATAGCAATCGGAATAAGCTCCTCCCCGCCAAAGGTAAACGCGAGTGGCAGCGCAATCGGTGTCAAAATCGACATCGTCCCCCAAGACGTTCCAGTGGCAAACGAGATAAACATAGAAATGATAAAAATCAGGAATGGCAATAGAGCTGCCGTCATCCAGCTTTCTGTCGCAGATACTACAAATTCGGCTGTACCAAGTTCTGATGTGACGGTTCCGATCGACCAGGCCAGAATGATGATGATCAAAGCAGGCAACATGGTTCTAATACCGCCAAGCAGCGTATCCTCCACATCTTTCAGGCTCATGCGCTGAATAAGTGCCTGCATGATTCCTGCGAGTGTCATGGCAAAAGCACCCCATGTCAGGGCAACCGAAACGTCCGTGTCTTCCAGTGCGGCCATAATAGACTTTCCTTCAAGTCCGCCGCCGGAATACCACAGTCCCCACATACTTACTGAAATCAGTGCCACGAGCGGCAGAATAAAGTTCCAGACACTGCCATCTTTTTTGTGGGGCTCGCCCAGGTCCTGATCAACAGATGACAACGGTGTCGAGCCATCCGGTATCAGCTTGCCTGTTTTCTGTGCACGTTCTTCAGCTTTCGCCATTGGTCCGAAGTCCTTGCCTGCGATAATCATCGGAACTGCCAGCAGACAAAGGATCGCATAAAAATTCCACGGAATCGATTCTAAGAAGGCACCATATGGCTGTAAACCAACAACGCTGAGACTGGCAAACGCACCGGCAATCAATGAAACCTGGAATCCAATCCAGTCAGACACAGGCCCGATTGTCGCCATTGGTGCAGCGGTGGAATCGAGCACATATGATAATTTTTCCCTCGAGATTCTATGTTTAGCAGCAATGTCTTTAGAAGCATTACCAACAATGACCGAATTTACGTAATCATTGAAGAAGACGATAATCCCTAAAAAATACGATAAGAACTGAACTCTTTTTCTTGTCGTTAATTTTTTCTCCAAAACATTGATCAAACCTTGTGATCCGCCTGTTTTGAACATAAATGCAGCACCACAACCAAGCAATGACGTCATCACCAGGAACCGGGCATTCCATGGATCGACCATCACATCCTTCATCCATGTAAACGTTACACTAATTGCCGAAAACGGGTCCCCACCTGCTGCAATTAGCCCGCCGACCCAAATGCTGATAAACAGTGACAGCAATACCCGTTTGGTAACAATCGCCAGCACGACGGCAACAATCGGCGGTATAACGGATAAAAGATCCATTGTCTTCCCCCCCTTTTATTTAATCCAATTTTCAGATATTTTATATAATTATATCCCTATTTGTATATTCTTTCAACCCTCTCCTTCAGTCCCGCCAAGACTTCATCGACAATGCTGCCCATCCAGTCGGACACATCGCGTGCTGAAATGGAATCTGCCTCCTGATTGCCCATTAAGACAACTTCATCCCCCGCCCTAACATCAGGAACCGCTGTGACATCAATCAGGGTCTGGTCCAGTGACACCTCACCGATAATTGGCGCACGCCTGCCGCCGACAAGCATCTCGCCATTGTTGGACAGGGCCCGATGGTAGCCATCACCATGACCAATCGGCACAACGGCAATTTTTTCATTATCTGATGTGACATAGCTGCCGCCGTACCCGACAGGTGTATTCGGAGGTAGCTCATGTACATGTAACAGACGGGATTTCAATGACATAACGGGTTTCAAAGAAATCATGTTTTCCTGGCGATGTTCGGGCGGATAGCCGAATAAAGCAACCCCGGGTCTGACCATATCCAAATGCATATCTTTTCGTTCAATGGTAATGGTGGAGGCCCCGGCATGACGAATCGGAAAATCATAACCATGTGCGTTCAACTTTGCAATTGTTTCCATAAATAAGGCAAATTGTTCTTCAGTCCTTACCCATTTCCCTTCATCAGCACTTGAAAAATGGGTGTAAATTCCTTCCCAATCTAAGCCCGGCAAGTCATAGACGTCCCGGCAAAATTCAATAGCCTCCTCCGGCTGAATGCCAAACCGATGAAGGCCCGTATCGATTTTCAAATGGACCGGATGGTTCTTTTCCTGCCTTACCGCTTCTCTGCTCAGAGCGTTTGTCAAATCCAGCGATGAAACTGAGGAAGTCAGATCATATGCCACAGCATCTGCAGCCTGCCAGCTCATAATGGAACTTAAGATGTGAATGGGGACATCAATACCGCTCGCCCTAAGCTGTGCGCCTTCCTCAACCATCGTCACACCAAGACAGTCCGCCCCCGCCCGGACGGCAGCACGACCGACAGGTACCACACCGTGTCCATAGGCATTTGTTTTGATAACAGCCATGAATCTGCTATTTTCTATGAAGCCCTTTAAAGTCCTGACGTTCTCTTGAAATGCATTGAGGTCCACCTCTGCAATGGTCGGACCATTAGACGTTAATGTTGCTGGATGTGGCAAAAAAAGACCCCCTTCATATCCCATGTGTCAAGTGATGGAGAGTAAAAATCACTCTCCATCAGGCCTTGTATTTAACATTATGTTGATAAAGCGACCGGAATGCCTGTAAAACCTGCTTGGTAATCACCCCTGGCTTCCCGTCGCCAATCACATGATCATCAACCTGTAAAATCGGAATGATGTCCAGTTTTGTGGCTGATACGAACACCTCATCCGCATTCAGCAGGTCTTTGACAGTATATGTTTGTTCATTTACCTCTAAGTCCAACTCATCACATAATTGAATAATCTTTCGTCTCGTAATGCCATTTAAAATATAATTATTAGCCGGATGTGTGTAGAGCTCACCGCCTTTAACCATAAACACATTCGACGCACTCGCTTCCGTGATGATATCACCGCGATGCAAAATCGCTTCAACGGCATTTTTTTCGACCGCTTTTTGTTTCGCCATCACGTTGGGGAGCAGGTTCAGCGTTTTAATATCACAGCGGAGCCAGCGGATATCTTCTGCTAACACGGCTGTGCTTCCCTGATCCTCAACGTCAGACTCCCGCTTTTCCTCGCGTGTATAAGCAACGGTTACAGCTGGTGTCTCAGGACTTGGAAACGCGTGTTCACGGGACCCCACACCACGCGATACCTGCAAATAAATGATACCTTCTTCAAGGCCATTCGTTTCTACCAGTTTTTCCAGGTTATTTTTTATTTCAGCGGTTGATACAGGTAACATCAGCCGCAGTTCCCGGGCGCTTCTTTCCAATCGCTCCATGTGTTCACCCATCATCATCGGCCGGCCGTCATATACACCAATCACTTCATAAACACCATCACCGAATTGATAACCGCGGTCTTCAATATCAATCAGGTTATCGCGCTCCATGATCCGGTCATTATATAGCATCTTACTCATATTAAACCTCCTCTGCGTAACTAGTTCGGGATTGCATCAGAATATTTTTTCATAACATCCAATACCGTTGCCGTGTCGACACTGCATCCGGTCATGACAACAATCACCTGGCGCCCCAACTTGATACGGTTATTTAAAATAGCCCCGATACCGGAAGCAGCTGCGCCTTCCACCATCATCCGGTGTTTATCCAGCATAAAGGCCATACCTTGTGCGATTTCATCTTCATCAAGTAGCAGGATATTATCAACATATTGCTGAACCATATCAAATGTGTAGCGATTGTTCAGGCCAATCCCGCCCAGCAGACTGTCAGCTAGTGTGTCCTGTTCTTCCACCGTAACTGGCTCACCTTTTTGAATGCTTTCATACATCGCAGGGCCCCGTGCTGTTGAGACGCCGATTATCTGTACGGCCGGATCAGCCGATTTCAATGCGATCCCCAAGCCTGAATGCAGACCACCGCCGGATAAACCGCCGATGACTGTCTCAACTGACGGCAAATCGTCCAGTAATTCAAGACCGATTGTCCCTTGACCAGCGATAATATGCAGATCATCAAATGGATGAACGACCGTGAGACCGTTTTCTTTTTCCAGTTGATAACTACGCTGTTCGGCATCATCCTGAGAATCACCATAAATTTCAATCTGCGCACCGGAACGTTTTAATGCGTCTACTTTTGCTTTGGGAACCCGTTTCGAAATACAAATAATAGCTTTCATACCGAGTTGTTTGGCGATGCAGGCAACACTCATCCCGAAATTGCCTGTCGAAAAAGTTGTCACACCGCGTTCACGCTCTTCTGGTGATAAACTAAGAATTTTATTGGCCGCTCCCCTGATTTTGAATGAGTTGCTCACATTAAAATTTTCGAGCTTTAAGTGAATCGATGCCCCTGTGTATTCTGATAGATGTTCAGAATAGATCAACGGAGATTTTGATACAACTGTTGAAATCCGCCGTTTTGCCTTCCAAACATCGTGCTGGGTAATGGGTTGTATTGTCACGCTATCCCCCCTTGCTTCTGGCGACGATGGTTTTAAATCGAATGGATTTACTTGCCGTGTGCGTTAGTGGTCTTCCTGCTCGAGTTCCGCTCTTTTTCGCTCGAGTTGGTGCGCTGCTCGCTCGAGTTCCGCTCTTCCTCGCTCGAGTTGGTGCGCTGCTCGCTCGAGTTCCGCTCTTTCTCGCTCGAGTTGGCGTGCTTACCGCTCGAGTTCCGCTCTTTCTCGCTCGAGTTGGCGCGCTTACCGTTCGAGTTCCGCTCTTTCTCGCTCGAGTTAGCGGGTCATCCGCTCGACAAGCTTATTCAGCGGAATTATTTCCAGTCAAAAATTGCCTTGCGCTCTCGGCCAAAATGGAAACGCCGATCGGTAAAACCTTTTCATCAATATCAAAATGCGGTGTATGCAGATCACGTACCTTGTCATCACCTACTGCACACCCCAGAAAAATCATGGCTCCGGGTATCATCCCTGTCATATGGGCAAAGTCCTCGCCTCCCAATCCAAAAGGCTTATCGAGCAGTTCAAAATCAGGATAAAGCTCTTTAATTGTACTTCTAAACAGTCGATTCACACCCGGATCATTATACAGGGCAGGATCTTCAGGCTTAATTGACAATTGATAATCACCATCCAGCGGTCTGACGATGGAAAAAGCTTTATCCAATTCATGATGCAGCAATTTCCGTACTTCCGGATGATAGCTCCGTATGGTCCCTTTCACCTGCACTTCTGAAGGAATTACATTGCTGACTGAGCCGCTTTGAATGCTGCCAACACTGATAACTGCTGAATCGAGCGGTGACACCCGGCGCGCAACAATCCCATGCAAAGCCTGCAATACCGGGCCGAGCATCCAGACCGGGTCTTTTCCCAGATGCGAGTATGCACCATGTCCGCCACTTCCATAAACTTTCGCTTCAAACACATCGACATTTGCCATACTGTATCCGTCATGAACCTTAACCCTGCCCACAGGATCTTCGGGACTCATGTGAAGGGCAATAGCACGGTCAGCACCGTCTAACGCACCTGCGTTAATCATATAAGGAGCTCCTGTCGACCCATAAGCATCTGCCATTTCCTCGGCGGGCTGAAACAGAAATTTAACCGTTCCTTCCACTTCTCCGTTTTGAAACAGATCACCTATTAAACTGGCAGCACCTAACCCGATCGACGAATGAGCATCATGGCCGCATGCATGCATAACCCCATCATGAACCGATTTGTATTCACATTCATTTGCTTCTTGAATCGGCAGGGCATCCATATCCGCTCGAATCGCAATCGTCGGACCGGCTCCTGTTGAAAACGTTCCCATAACAGCGGTTGAATAGCCTTTTCCCGTCTCCACCTGCATACCGGGAATTTGTTTCAGAGTTTCAGCAATAAATCGCGATGTTTCTTCCTCATGAAAACTTAATTCCGGAAACCGGTGAAAATGCTGCCGCCAGTCCGATAACTGTTCAAACATTGCCTGTGCTTTGGTTTGTATATCATTATATATTCCCGGCAAATGAATCCCTCCCGACACCTTACCTATCAAAAACCAGATGGAATCGGCGGAACAGCCGATTCCATGTTTTTACCTGAATTGTTCAAGCCTGAATTCCTTTCACCAACATTAATGCAAGCCGATAGATACGTACTGTGATTCCACGAATTCCTCAATACCTTCATGGCCGCCTTCTCTGCCAAGTCCGCTTTCTTTCATGCCGCCGAACGGTACCTGTGCTGCGGATGGTCCGCCATCATTCCAACCGACAATGCCAAAGTCGAGTTTTTCAATTAATTGCGTGCCGCGGCTAACATTTTCCGTAAACACATAAGCAGCCAGTCCATACGGGGTATCATTCGCCATTTGGACCGCTTCATCGTCTGAGGATACTTTTTCAACAGGTGTTACAGGGCCGAATGTTTCCTCCTGCATGACGATCATGGACTGATTGACATCTTTAACGACCGTTGGCTGATAAAATACACCGCCATTATCTGTAATCGGCTCCCCACCGGTCATGACCGTTGCACCTTTGGAACTGGCATCGTCCACATGCCGTTTGACCTTATCCAAGCCGTCCTGATTGATCAGCGGGCCAATGTCGACCGATTCATCGGTGCCATTGCCGACTTTTAATTCTTTAACGGCTTTTGTAAGTTTCTCAACAAATTCATCATAAACGCCTTCCTGAACATAAATACGGTTGGCACAAATACATGTCTGGCCAGCATTCCGGAACTTAGATGCGACCGTGCCTTTGACCGCCAAATCTATGTCGGCATCATCGAGCACAACGAGCGGTGCATGACCGCCAAGTTCAAGTGATAACTTCTTCACTTGGTCGGCACTCTGACGGATCAGAGTTTTACCGACTTCAGTTGACCCGGTAAATGTCACTTTGCGGACCTTACTGTTTTCCATCACCACTTTGGCGATTTTGGAGGAGGACCCTGTCAGAAGGTTGACAACCCCTTTTGGAAAACCAGCCTGTTCACAAAGTTCCATCAGTTTCACTGCGGTCAGCGGGCTTTCACTGGATGGCTTCATAATGATGGTGCAGCCTGATGCCAGTGCCGGACCCATTTTACGTGTCAGCATGGCCGCCGGAAAATTCCATGGCGTTATGGCCGCCACAACACCAACAGGTTTTTTCCACACGTGCAGACGCTTCCCAGCAGCATGCGTCGGGATAACGTCTCCATCAACACGCTTGCCTTCTTCTGCAAACCATTCGATAAAGGAAGCGGCGTATTTAACTTCCCCTCTTGATTCGTTAATCGGTTTACCCATCTCAATCGTCATCAGCTGAGCGAGTTCTTCCTGATTATCCAACATTAGCTGATTCAGTTTTTTCAAATACCCGGCCCGGTCGTGTGCTGTCAGATTAGACCACGACTGGAACGCTTCGTAAGCTGCTTCAACTGCTTGTTCAGCTTCCTTTTCACCGCCGTGTGGGACCGTTCCGACGACTTCATCGTTAGCCGGATTGACAACATCCAATGTATCGAGTTCGCTGCCAACCCACTCACCGTTAATGCTCATCAAGTAGCTATCTGTTTTGACTGCCATGATAACGTCACTCCTTCTTGAAAATCAGCAGGCTGGCACATTGTTCAATAGATTCATAGTCTTTGTTTTCAATCGTACCAGCCGTTTCTAACCTTTAACCCGAAACCGGAATTCTTAAACGTTGACACTCGCTGTCGCCGCTTCGATCGCTTCCCCCAGAATATCGAGCCCTTCGTCAAGCTGCTCATCGGTAATCACAAGCGGCATCAGCAAACGGACGACATTATCAAAGATGCCGGCATTCAGGGCAATGACACCGCGTTCGCGTGCTTCTTTTAACACTCGGCCGGTCATGTCTTTATCCGGTTCTTTCGTGTCACGGTCTTTGACAAATTCAAGTGCACACATGGCGCCGATTCCGCGGTAATCTCCAATCACATCAAACTTTTCATACATTGTGCTGAATTTATCCATGACCTTTTCACCAATCTTAACTGCCCGCGCGTTCAGGTTTTCTTTTTCCATGACGTCAAGAACTGCCAATCCGGCACGACAACCAAGTGGTGTGCCGCAATAGGTCCCGCCCAATTCGCCAGCATTAGCAAAATCCATGATTTCCTGGCGGCCGATGATGCCGCTAATCGGCAAACCAGCAGCCATTGATTTGGAAACGGTGACCAGGTCCGGCTCCACACCGAAGTGATCCATCGCGAAATACTTACCGGTCCGGCCAAATCCGGTCTGAATTTCGTCAGCGATAAACAAAATGCCATGCTGCTTGCACAGCTCATATACGCCTTGAACGAATTTCTTATCCGGGACAATAAAGCCGCTTTCACCCTGAATCGGTTCCATAATAAAGGCTGCCACCTGACTCGGATCAACTTCTGTGATGAAAAAATCCTTCACGCGCCTGAGAAGCTCATCTGTGTAAGCTTCTTCCGTCATCCCCTCAGGACGGCGGTAATTATACGGAAATGGTGCATGGTACACTTCCGGAGCGAACGGCCCATACTCGTATTTATACGGTTTGACTTTCCCGGTCATCGACATCGCAAGCAACGTCCGCCCGTGAAAACCGCCAGAGACAGATACAACGGCCTGGCGTCCCGTATATTTGCGGGCAATTTTGACGGCATTTTCATTGGCCTCTGCACCACTGTTCAAAAACATCACTTTTTTATCAAAACGTCCCGGCGACAGGTCGGCCAGTTTTTCCGCGAGTTCTATATACGAATCATACATCATGACATTGAACCCAGTGTGGATGTATTTTGGGGCTTGCTCCTGTAAAGCGCCTACAACCGTGTCATGGCTGTGGCCCACATTATTGACCCCGATGGCACCGGCAAAGTCAATAAATTGGTTCCCGTCAATATCCTTAAGGAGTGCCCCTTTAGCCGATTCCACAAATGTCGGTGTGCCGTAACTGACACCATCCGGTACAGCATTATGCCGGCGATCAAGCAGTTCCTTCGCCTTTGGACCCGGCAGCGCGGTGTTGACATTCGCAAATTGTTTACTCATTTGAATAGACCTCCTCCAATTTATCTTGTTGCCCAAGCAGCTTTGTCTCAACATATTCAATGTGCTCCCTGACCCTCCTATTCACTGTATGCACATCTCCTGAGACTAATGCTTCAAGCAATTGCACATGTTCATCATAAAATGCCTGAGGGCTTGAGTAGTACCTGTCAAGATGCATGAGAAATGTCCGGATTTGCACCTGTAGGGAATCGTAAATTTTGATAATTCTTGAGTTGCCACATAGACCGACAACGTAACTGTGGAATCGCATATCAAGTTCAAACAAGCCATTCCAGTCTTGCTCATCTGCTCTGGCTTTCATCTGCCCCACAATTTCCTCCAATTTCGCTATGTGCTCGGATTCAAGCCGCGGCATGGCCTGTTCAAAAGCATGCGATTCAAGCAATGTGCGCAATTCGATCATCTCGTTGGCGTCCCTGTCCGTGAAATCCGCCACATACGTCCCTTTTCTGGCTTGACTGACGACAAGTTCCTCACTTTCCAAAATTCGAAGTGCTTCCCTAATGGTACTGCGGCTAACATCATAATGTTCTGCCAGTTCAGTCTCCAGCAGGCGCTCGCCAAGCTGAATGTCCTCTTTCCAGATTTTCTGTTTCAGCTGGTCTGCAATCAGCTCACTTAATGGTTTTTGTATAATAACGTTACTTTCAGAGGGCTGCAAACCAATAGCTCCTTTCTGTAAAATTTCCTTCACTGTATGTCGATTGTCGACAATAAACATCTTGCCATTATCATAAGGTAGTCAAGAGTCACTTGTCAACCCAAATTTGGATAATTTTAAATTAATTGACTTAATGCTGATTTGTATCTATCTTAAAAGAAAGGCCCTTTTTATTAAATTTAACATTCCAGAAGCCCCGCACTTGAAATAAACTGCGACGTAAGCGCTGGCTTGTTTTCTATAAGTATTGTCTTTTTAGCCCACCGTCCGGGATCGCTACGGGCTGATGCGCACCTTAGGGAACGGCCTCAGCCTCCTCGCGGAAAACCGCCGCTGCGGGGTCTTCGGACACGTGCTGTCCCGCAGGAGTCACCGCCCTCCGCTCACCCAGACTAACGAAGTGGTGTTATTTCTATCACGACTCTTAGTCCAGTCAATAACACCAGCGGAGGAAATACACGGAGACTCCTGCGGGAGCAGAGGCAGTTTATCGTTTTTGAATAAAAAATGATGTGAAATGGAGGTATTTAATCAATGAAAAAAATTATTGCGTACAACAGGGTTGAGCAGCCGGTTTTGGACAATTTGCGAAAAAAATATGATGTCCGTTTTTTTGAAAACATCGACACCAAAAATGACACAGCGTTTCTGAAGCATTTAAGCGAATCTGAAGGCATCGTCGGACTTGAAACACCTGTCGATGCCGAGTTGCTCGCCCATGCACCTAATCTGAAAGTTGTCAGCAACGTTTCTGTCGGCTACAATAACCTCGATATAGACGAAATGACCGAGCGAAATATTATGGCAACCAACACCCCCGGCATCCTGACCGACACTGTGGCAGATGCCGTCTTTAGCATCCTGACCGCTACCGCGAGACGCATCCCGGAATTGAATCAATTTGTCAAAAACGGTGAATGGCAGACAGAAGCAGTTGAAAAAGAACATTACGGCATCAACATCCATCATAAAACTCTTGGCATCATTGGCATGGGCCGGATTGGAAAAGCCATCGCACAACGCGGCCATTTCGGTTTTGACATGGACATCTTATATCACAGCCGCAGCCGCAAACCTGACGCAGAAAAAACATTTGCTGCTGAGTACCGGACTCTTGACCAATTATTGGCAGAATCCGATTTCGTCTGTATGATCACCCCGCTGACACCGAAAACCGAGGGCATGATCGGAAAAAGCGAATTTCAGAAGATGAAACAATCAGCTATCTTCATCAACGGCTCGCGCGGCAAAACCATCGTGGAACAAGAGCTGATTCAAGCACTCAAAAATGGCGACATCGCTGCTGCCGGACTGGATGTGTTCGAAAACGAACCGGTCAATCCAGATAATCCGCTGTTAAACATGAAAAATGTCGTCACCACACCACATATTGGCTCGTCTACTCATGAGACCGAACTCGCCATGTCAGAACTTGCTGCGGAAAATCTGGAAGCCGGTCTGAACGGGGAAAGACCGCCAAATTTAGTTAACCCGGAATCCTTCGATAAGACTTGATAAACAGTAAAATGCCGTACGACACATTGCGGGTACGGCATTTTATATACACCTTTCATTTAGGCCAGCCGGATATTTGGCTTCACCATCAGCTCGCGTGGGAATTCGGCGAGGATTTCACAGCCGGCTTCGGTCACGCGGAACGATTCGCTAATTTCCACGCCCATATCTTCCATCCAAATACCGGGTATCAAGTGAAATGTCATATTCGGTTCCAAAACGGTCCGGTCCTGTGGTCTCAGGCTCGCCGTATGCTCACCCCAGTCGGGCGGATAGTTAAGTCCAACTGAATATCCCATCCGTGATTCTTTTTTGATGCCGCTTTTTTCAATTACACTCCGCCAGACACCCTCCAATTCTTCACAGGTGATGCCCGGTTTGACTGCATCCAATGTCGTATTGATTCCTTCCAGAACAACATCCGACACATACTGCATTTTTTCTGAAGGCCGGCCGATGACAGCTGTCCGTGCCAGTGGAGAATGATAACGCCGGTAACAGCCAGCCAATTCGATAACTACCGGATCACCCTGTTGAAATCGCTCATCAGTCCATGTCAGATGTGATGCAGACGTCTTGTCGCCCGTCGGGAGCAATGGAACGATCGACGGATAGTCACCGCCGAAATCCTCTGTTCCCGCTATTTGTGCATGGGAAATTTCAGCAACAACATCACATTCCCGGACCCCTTCATTAATCGTATCGAACGCAACTTGCATCGCTTTTTCGGAAATCCTGGCAGCTTGTTTAAGATAGGAAATCTCCCTGGGTGATTTAATAATGCGCACCCAATTAACCATATTCGTACCATCTTTAAACGTCGCATTCGGCAGCCCTTTCGTTAATTGCATATAACTTTTCGCCGTAAAATAATAAGCATCCATTTCCACGGCGATTGTTTTATGATCACAGTTCTTTCCCCGCAGCAAATCTGCTATAAAGTCCATGGGATGTCTTTCCGTCGACTGAACATAATGATCACCATACGAAATGATATAGTCTTCATCCAACCATGTAGTGTGCAATGCTGCGTTGGCATCCTGGTCACGGCCAATCCAAACCGGCTGTTCCTCATCAATTATAACAATGAGCATTTGATGAACATAAAATGACCACGCATCATATCCCGTTAAATAATTCATGTTAGCTGGGTCTGTTACCATCAGCAGATCAACCCCGGAATCAGCCATCCGCTGCTTTGTTTTGTTAAGCCGCTCCTGAAACTCTGAAATCGGAAATGTTAACATAGATGATCCCTCCCCATCGTACTTCCTTATCACTTTTATGAAAACGCTTACGAATTATAGCGTAAAATAGTGCTGTGCTTGCTTTTATGAAAATAATTGACCACAATCGGTTTTTAAAAACTGCGTATGCACAGATTGATCGTTCATAGGAATGGGACAACTTTGTCGATTGTCGACAATTTGTTTTCTTATCTATATTATAATCACGAATATTTTTAGTGTCAATTATTATTTCAACAATTTGAAATATTTATTGTACAGTCGAATAGAAGCGTAAACGATCACCTTTTACATCTGTTTCCCGTAAAAACAAAATCGGAAACACCAACTCCTGCTCAAAGATCACTGTTTCCGATGTATGATAATGATGTTGAATGGTTAAACAACCCAATTAATTTCCTCTTTCATATGTTTATCTGCATAATCTTTGCCGTATTTTGATAAGGATATTTTATAAAGGATAACGCCCAGGATACCCCAGAGGCCGATAATCGCCCACTCATATGGCCAGACAAGTGCTGACGGCATGCCCGGCATATACAGGATCGCAATCCCGACTGACATGACGACGGCAATCCAGCCAATCGCCGTACCACCAGCGAGTTTGAATGGACGGTTCATTTCCGGATTCTTTTGCCGCAAAATGATGAATGAAATAGCTACCATCAGCCAAGCCACGACAAGTCCAAGTCCCCCTGCATTCACCAGCCATTCGAGTGCCGGACGACCCAACAATGGAGCAGCTGTAGACAAAACCGCAATCAAGAGAATCGCTTTATGCGGTGTGTTATACTTTGGATGCAGTTCACCCAATGATTTCGGCAGCATCCCCGCTCGCGCAAGGGCATAAATCGCCCGGCTGCCACCCACATAAAATCCGAGCCAGCTTGTTAAAATTCCGCCGATGCCACCCAAAACGAGCAAATTGCCCATCGCTTGACTGCCGCCAAACGCTTTGGCCATCGCATCCGCCGTTACCAGGTTTGATTGATTCAGTTCAGCAGGTCCAAGCACCCGGGAAACACCGAAAATAACCGCCACATACCAGAGAACAGCAAGCACGACTGCCGCGATCAGCAGCTGGCCAATTTTTTTCCTCGGCAGATCGATTTCCTCTGACGCCTGTGGAATCACATCAAAGCCAACAAACATAAAAGGTGTCATAATCACCACGGACATAATCCCTGCCATCCCTTGCGTAAACAAGGGCTCCATATTTTCAATACTGCCACTGGCCGTCCCACCGGTAATCAACAAGACACCCGCCGCAAGAATCATGACTGTCAGAAGAACCGTGATGGCAGATGTCAGCTTAATCCCGCGGTAATTGACCCAGGCAATAACGATAGAACCGAGGATGCCAATCCCCGCCCAAGTCACTGTAACATCCCATCCCGCGATCGTATATAAATAGCCCTGACTGTAATTCGGCACCAAGTATTCAAACACAGTTGGAAGAGCCACCGCTTCAAAGGCAACAACTGATACATACCCCAGAATAATCGACCACGTTGCAATAAACGAGGCCTTCCTCCCCATTGCTTTAAATGTATAAACATGCTCACCACCCGCAAGCGGCATGGCTGAAGCTAATTCCGCATATGTCAGCCCAACAAGGACAACAAGCAAACCGCCGATTAAAAACGCCAGAATAGCCCCTAGCGCTCCCGCTTCCGTGACCCATAAGCTGGTTGTGACCACCCAGCCCCAGCCAATCATGGCACCAAACGCAAGCGCAATGACATCTTTATTCCCCAAAATCTTTAACAGCTTCCGTTCACTCATTTGTCTCCCTCCTGTCTATTTTTTAAAACTTAAGTATCCGCTTACCCCAGCTATATTAAACAGGTATATGCGTAACACACCTGCTTATATAACTGATTTCAGCTTTATAGTCTATCAAAAAATTTATATGATCATTGATGAAAGCATCACGTTAGTCCCGATAATTGATCGATATCACAGCAAATAAACTTCAAGGGCCTTATACTAAAAGTGTGGTAAAATTTTATCCGGGATGTGAGCACAGTGAAAAAAATCGCCTTTTTAACGATTATCATCGTGACCGCATTGCTCTCTTTTCTCATGCAGGCTGACTGGGGAGCGCAGAAATTCACGGATGCACTGGAAGCTAACCCAGATAACATAACAAAGATGGAACTCTCCATGCCAGGCGAGAACAGCTATAGAACAACCACTGGCCCCGGGAAAATACAGACGTTTATGAAGTATTTTAACAGTAAAGACTATATTCGAATTAGAGGTAATGAACCAACCGAGCTGCCAACAAGCGCAAGCATGATTTATCTGCACGGGAATGAGCACACAGATTTTCTGGTTGTCTTCGGAGATAAAGTGTTGATCAGCTATGACTATTATGAAGTGAGAGATGATAGGTTTGACATGACATTTCTCAAAAAGTTTTCTCAGTCGATCGAATAGGACCGGCATCCAGGAAGTTTCTTCATATTGTAACGTTTTTATTGAAAACGATTTTCAGTTGACGGTATAATGGTAACAGGTCAGTATGTTGAAGGAGATGATTTCGAATGGCTAAAGTTCTGGTCCTGTACGCGAGCCTGACAGGCAGTACAGAAATAATGGCAGAAGAAATGACCGAACACTTGAAAAAAAATGGACATGAAGTGTCACATAATTCATTTGACCTCGACCCAATTGAGGTGAACCGTCTGGAAGAGTTTGACAGCATTCTGTTCGGCTCTTATTCATGGGACGACGATATCCCGTTTGAAGTGGAAGATTTCTATTTCGACCTGGATGAGGTTGACCTTACCGGCAAAACGGTCGGCGTTTTCGGATCATGTGACGCCTATTACGATATATATGGGCCGGCGATTGACACGCTTGCAACCAAAGCAAAGGAACGGGGGGCCACCGTTTACGAGGAGAAGTTTAAATTCGAACTTGAGCCGGACGACAAAGATATTGAACATGGCGAAGCATTTGCAGACGCTGTGTTGAATCTAAAAGTTGATTGACATGCATATCACAACGCGAATTCCACTGAAACAGCCTGGAATTCGCGTTGTGTTTTTAAATTAGATAGACCCATCGGCGATGATGACTCAAAATAGACATTAAAAACAGGAAAACGATCACAGCTCGACCCGCCATGATCGTTTTACTTCCATATAGAAAACCGCTATTAATAGCCGGAGAATTCCTCAGCACGGATATTGTCTTCATCTGCACCGGCCTTGACAAGCATATCATACATCGCCTGCACCATCCCGGCTGGGCCGGATAGATAATAAATGGGCTCACTTACATCAGACACATACCGTTTCAGCATGTCTTCATCAATATGACCGCTCTCCCCACTCCATTCATCGGAGTCTGTCCGTGTCATGACAGGCACAAACGTAAAATTTGGGTTTTCTTCCTCAAATTGTTTAAAATCCGACTGGAATGGCGCATCCTCTGGTGTGCTGTTGGAAAAAAGCAGCGTTATATCATGGGATGTCTGCTGTTTCGTCGCTTTAGCAATCATGCTTCTGATGGGGGTAATGCCAATACCGCCAATAATGAAAACGGCTGGTGTCGATTCATTCTTTTGCAGTTTAAAATTGCCGTTCGGACCATCAAATTCCACCTCAGAACCCTCCGGCAATTTTTCCAGTTCACGCTTGAACGCTGAATCCCGCAGACGTGTTGCGGTCACCAGTTCATTTTCCGACGGCGCATAAACAAAGGAAAACGCGCGGGTATTTCCTTCTTCATCTGTCTCGTCCGGATTAATTAATGTGAAATCCCCGAACTGCCCTGCTTTAAATTCGAATCCGTCCGGCATCTCCCAATGAAACGCCATTGTATCCTTTGCTACTTTTTCCTTTCGAAGCAGCTTAATTGTTTCAGACATTCATATCAGCTCCTTTTCACAAAATAATGATGCACTGATCACCCTGTATTTGTTTTTTCCCTTATTACACCGGCTTAAACCTGCTGCCGTTATCTGCACAGCCAGGTTTCACACATCAGCTATTAAAAATTAAATATTGTACGACAAAATAACCAATGACCGTAATGATGGAAGGAATACTGTATCCCGCGACGGATTCCGACCGTTTTTGCATAAACGCCCAAATGACCACTGCAACAAGCAAAGATCCGCCAATAGCTGACATCAGATGCGATACAGACGCATCCGCCAAAAGTGACCCTTTCTGATAAACAATGTCCGTCGCCGCCAATATGAACATATTTAACATATTGCTGCCAAGAATCGTCCCGACTGCCAGATTGACATTTTTCAACCGCAATGCCGAGAAAACCGACACCCCTTCCGGCAGTGAGGTCGTTGCGGCGATCAGAAAACTGCCGATAAAACTGGATCCCATCCCGGTCACAAGGGCAATTTTGTCACCGGTAACCGAGAGGAGCGTCCCTGCTCCCAAAATAACGATGGCCGCAACGATAAAACCAATAACCGCATGTTTAACAGAGACGGATTTCTTCTCAACAGGAGTCTGTTTTGCTTCTTCTTCACCGACAGCTGGCGACGGCACCTTGCTGATCACTGCTATCCCAGCTATATAGACGAGCATGATCACCAATGCATCCGCACCGATCCCAACTATTGTATAATCAATACGGAAAAGGAGCGCCGTGGACACAAGAATCATCAGAAGTAAGCCCAAAAATGCCGTATATTGATGATGACTGCTAGCCAGATGAAATAATCTGTGCCTGCGATAATACAAATCAAACACCGCAAGAATAAATACATTGAACACATTGGATCCCAGCATGTTCCCGACGGCTATATCAACATTATTAATCAAAACGGCGGAGAAACTCGTTGTCAGTTCCGGCAATGACGTGGCACCTGCCAACAGAATCGTCCCGACAACCATCCCGCCCATTGCTGTCTTTTCACTGATCACATCCGCATATTCCGATAATTTCATGGCCGTGTAGACAGTGACCGCAGCTGCTAATAAAAACCATATAAATACCAACGTAACAACTCCTTACAAAAAACATGTCCACGTCATAATATACCCCAAAACAGGGATTTTAAAGATCAATCGTGATAAGAAGTCAGAAAATGGTCACAGAAAACAGTTCTTTCTCTCTATTATAATCGATTGTTTTACTGAAAAAGGGGCATGCCAGGTGAAAATCTTTTTTTATTTCTCATGCCCCTTTTTCGAAGTTGGTTTCGATTATAGGGAAAAGAGATATTTTCAGCTGTGTGAATATCCAAGCCAGTCCCTCTATGATAAGATAAACAACAAATAAGCGAAAAAGGAGCGACCAAACATGACCAAGTTTCCCGTATTCGATGGACACAATGATACACTTCTCAGACTACATATGTCCGATAATCCGCCATCATTTTTCACAGAAAGTTCGGCCGGGCACATTGACTTGCCCCGTGCCAGGAAAGGCGGATTGGGTGGCGGATTTTTTGCTGTATACACGCCAAATGAAAACTATGAAGTCGAGCCGGAAGACCACCTGAGTGACAATGGCTATGATGTTCCGCTGCCTCCACCGATCAGTCAGGAACGTGCCTTAACGTTTACGAACGCACTCGCAGCTAAGTTATTCAAACTTGAAGCTGAAGCGAACGACCAGTTAAAAGTTGTCCGGACGGCTGATGAACTTGACTATTGTCTGGAACAGGACATCATGGCAGCCATTTTTCATATTGAAGGGGCCGAAGCGATAGATACCGACTTTGATGCGCTCCATGTTCTCCGCCAGGCCGGTCTAAGGTCGCTTGGGATTGTCTGGAGCCGCCCGAATGTTTACGGAGAAGGAGTGCCGTTCCGCTACCCATCATCCCCTGATACAGGGGCCGGGCTTACATGTGCTGGAAAAGCGCTTGTCCGAGAATGCAACCAGCTGGGCATTATGGTCGACAACACTCATTTGAACGAAAAAGGCTTCTGGGATGTTGCGGCTATTACTGACGCACCACTTGTGGCGACCCATTCCAATGCGCATGCCCTCAGCCCAATCGCCCGCAATCTGACCGATAAACAGCTGGCGGCTATCGCTGAGTCAAACGGTGTTGTCGGCATCAACTATGCGGTTAACATGCTGCGGGAAGACGGCGGACTCGGGACAGATATTTCGCTTGATGAAGTTGTCCGTCATGTAGCGTACATTGCCGAAAGATTCGGGGTTGAACATGTGGCGCTGGGGTCCGACTTTGATGGCACGACCGTACCCGATTCATTGAAAGATGTCACAGGACTCCCAAAATTGATCGATCGACTGAAAATACACGGGTTCCTTGATGACGAATTACAGAAAATCACCCACGGAAACTGGGCACGCGTTTTGCGGGATACGTGGAAATGAATTTAAGACTAAATGAAGCTGACACGTTTAAACTAGTGTCAGCTTTTTACTTGGATCGTCTTCAAATTGGGACAACGCCTCCGTCCCTGCGTCCCACTCAATCCAGGCAAACCCTCCGAAGCTTGTTCCCCGCCCATTTTCATTTTTATCCGGATTTTCTATTGGAAAATAGGCCAATCCATGGTAAAATGCTCAAAACACATATTTCCGATAATTTTAGTTGGTATTAAAGTGAATAGGAGTGAAAGCCTATGTACCTGAATATCGATAACATCTCCAAATCATTCCAGCGTCAGGATGAACAGCAACTGAAAGCGTTAGAAAATATTAATCTCGAAATCAACGAAGGCGAGTTCATATCATTGCTTGGCCCATCCGGCTGCGGCAAATCAACGTTGCTGTCTATTATGGCCGGCTTGTCAAAGCCAACTTCCGGTTCGGTCCGTCTTGAAAATAACATCATCACTGAACCTGGACCCGATAAAAGCATGGTCTTCCAGGAACCAGCTTTATTTCCATGGATGTCGGTCAAAGAAAATGTCACTTTTCCGCTGCGCAAAAACTTCTCCAAAAAAGAACAGGAAGCGAAAGCAGCAGAATACTTGAAAATGGTGCATCTCAGTCAATTTGCGGAAAACTATCCGCATGAACTTTCCGGCGGGATGCAGCAGCGTGTCGCTATCGCACGGGCGCTGGCCATGGATTCCGGACTGCTCCTCATGGATGAACCATTCGGGGCACTGGATGAACAAACACGCCAAGTGCTCCAGGACGAAGTGGAAAAGATCTGGCTGGATACGAAAAAAACGATCGTATTTGTCACCCACAGCATCCGGGAAGCTATTAAACTATCGGACCGTGTCATCATCATGAGTGCACGTCCGGGTACTGTCATCTCAGACTTCAGGGTAAATCTCAACCGCCCGCGTCAGCAAAAAGATATGGCCGCACTGGAAGAGGATGTCATGGCTATCCTGAAAACCGAGATTGAAAATGTCATGAAAGAGGAGCTGCAATATGCCGGTAGTCGTTAAACGCATTCTATTTTTCGTTGCTCTTATATTAATCTGGCAAGGAATTTTTCTGCTTGGAATTTGGCCGGAGTCAATGATTCCTGGTCCATTGACGGTTGCCGAAACCATTATCGCCGGTTTTGTAGACATGACACTTGTTTACGATATTGTAGCCAGCTTCAGGCATCTTCTCATAGGGCTTGCGGTTTCACTCGTGATCGGTACACTCCTTGGCGTCCTGCTCGCCAAAGTGAAGACGGCTGATGAAACACTCGGCACCATGATTTTAGCCCTGCAAAGTGTTCCAAGTATTGTCTGGGTTCCGCTCGCCATTATTTGGTTCGGATTTACCGAAGCATCGATTATTTTCGTCGTCATTATCGGCGGGACATTTGTGATGACAATGAATATGCGCATCGGCATCAAGAATGTCGCACCGATTTATTTGCAAGCCGCCCGGACGATGGGTTCAAAGGGAATGGATTTGTTTATGAAGGTTGTTGTCCCGGCATCCATTCCGCATGCTGTCACAGGCGTCCGTCTGGCATGGGCATTCAGTTGGCGCGCACTGATGGCCGGTGAAATGCTGAGCACAGGACCAGGACTTGGCTACACACTTAGCTATGCATCTGATTTTAACAACATGAGTCTTGTTATCGGGATTATTATCATTATTGGCGTCATTGGTTCAATTGTCGACCAGCTGATATTCCAGCGGATTGAACATAAAGTGCTCAAACGCTGGGGGATGGAAGAAGCGGCGTAACAGCAAAAGCGGAAGCGCCCGGATAGCGACGTACGAATTCGCCTGTGCATCACAGGTGGGTCGGCGTTGCCGCGCATCACGGCGGGTTTAGCCGATCTTCAAATAAAGGAAACACGACGACTATCAGAAAGGGGATTTTTAAGTTGAGAAAGTTTTTTGGGTTTTTCATGATCAGCACACTCCTGGTTCTCGCAGCCTGCGGGGGAAGTGGTGAAGCTTCAGGCGATAAAGAAAGCGAAACAGTGACCATCGGCTATTTTCCGAACCTGAACCATGCACCGGCCATGGTCGCGAAACAGAAAGAAATGTATGAAGACCACTTGGGGGAAAATGTCAAGGTTGAATATCAAACATTTCCGGATGGTTCCACGTTTATGAAAGCATTAGCAACAGGCGAAATTCAAGGCGGACTCGTCGGACCAGGTCCCGCCATGAACAACTTCATCTCCGGTGTCGACGTACAAATCATCGGCGCATCATCAACCGGTGGTACGGTGATCGTCTCCCGTGACGGCAGCGGTATTAAATCCTGGGAAGATGTTGAAGGATCAACCTTCATCTCACCACGTGTCGGCTGCACACACGATGTTCAGTTCGAAACGTACATGAAAGAAAATGGCGTCACATCCGAACGTACCGGCGGCTCCATGGTACATGTCACCGGCGAACCGGCGAGGTATCAGTCCATGTTTGAAAACGGTGATGTCGATGTCGCCACAGCACCTGAACCATGGGCATCCGTCATGGAAGAAGAAGTGGATGCCAATGTGGTCATACCGACAAGTGAGATTTCGTTCGGTGAAACATTGCCGGCAGCCGTCATGGTCACATCAGACGACATGATTGAAAACAACAGCGAACAAGTCCAAAAACTGGTTGATGCGCATAAGGAAGCTGTCGCTTATATTAACGAAAATCCTGATGAAGCCATCGATATTACGATCGAAGGCATCGCTGACATTACCGATCAGCAGCTGAAAAAAAGCGTGATGGAAAACGCATGGGAACGTACAGATTTCACCTATGAAGTCGATGCAGACGTCATCCAGGAATTCGGCAACTCTTCATATGACCTGCAATTCCTGAAAGAAAAACCGGATTTTGAAGGGTTTGTGAATACGTCGTTTGTGGAGTAGGCTAGCGAGAAGTTTTGTGAAGAAGTTATACCAAAACACGGTGTTCCTGAAAATTGGGCACCGTGTTATTTTATTCGTATATGTTTAGGACAAATCACCTTGAAGCTGAGCTTGAACTAAGCTCTTTCCAGCCAATCGCCATTTTGATCCGAATTTGCTGCGTCAGCAAGATTCTGTATTTCCTTAATGTTAATCCCTCGTGTGTAGAGGGTATCTGGATCAACATGTAACTCATCGGGCGCGGCAACTGTACCGGCCTCCTCATCAACATAAACCTGTTCAAAGACTTCAGGATCCGATAATTTCTTAAGTACGCCTTCCATTGAGAGTCTCATATCAACAAATCGCTTTTCACCCTTATCAAACTTACATAATAACCACCCTGATAATGTTGGAACAGGTTTTGCTTGAACGATTTCACGCATGATTATCCTTCTTCCATCCTGTCATCCATTTTAAAAGGTTTTCAGAAACACAAAAAATAAGCGGTAGTTCTATAAAAACCACCGCTCATTATTAAATTAATTGCTAAGCTCTACCAAGCTTCCGTCACAGTCTTCGGCGCCAGAAAATTCAACAGATAATCCGGACCACCCGCTTTGGCGTCTGTACCGGACATCTTGAATCCGCCAAATGGCTGATAACCAACAATGGAGCCTGTGCAGCCGCGATTGAAGTACAGGTTGCCGACTTCAAATTCATGACGGGCACGGTTCAGGTGTGCACGGTTTTTGGAAATGACCGCGCCAGTCAGTGCATAGTCAGTGTTGTTGGCGATATCCAGCAGCTCATCAAAGTCTTTTGCTTTGGCAAATCCGACAACCGGGCCAAAGATTTCTTCCTGCATAATACGCCCTTCTGGGTCCATGTCCTTAAAGATGGTTGCATGAACATGATAGCCTTTGGAATCATCGGTTGTCCCGCCATAAACGAGTTCGCCTTCTTTTTTGCCGATTTCAATATAGTCTTTGATTTTATCAAACTGCTTCCGGTTAGCGACAGCACCCATGGGCACATCTTCTTCACCAGGGTTGCCGACTGTATAGGGTTTTGCTTTTCCAAGGGCTTTTTCCAATACTTCATCGTAAACATCCTGATGGACAATCGCTCGCGAACATGCTGAACACTTCTGTCCTTGGAAGCCAAACGCCGAGTCAACAATCGATTTAGCAGCTAGATCCAGATCAGCTTCATTGTCAACGATGATTGTGTCTTTACCACCCATTTCAGCAACAACACGTTTCAAATGCGTCTGCCCTTCCTGAACGACAGATGCCCGGTTATAAATGCGTGTACCTGTCGCACGTGAACCGGTAAAGTTTATAAAGTGTGTGTCTTTATGGTCGACCAGGTAGTCACCAATTTCTGCTGGATCGCCTGGCAGGAAGTTGACAACGCCTTTTGGCAGGCCGGCTTCTTCCAAAATTTCTACTAATTTATAAGCGATCACCGGTGTATTTTCCGACGGTTTCATTAATACCGGGTTGCCGGCTACAACAGGGCCAACGGTTGTTCCGGTCACAATCGCAAATGCGAAGTTCCATGGTGGGATAACAACACCAGGTCCAAGCGGCTGATAGAAGTACGTATTGTTTTCGCCCGGACGGTCGTTGATTTCACGGCCTTGTCCAAGACGGATCATCTGACGGCCATAATATTCCATGAAGTCAATGCCCTCTGCTGTGTCGGCATCAGATTGTCCCCAAGGCTTATTTGCTTCATAGGACATCAAGGCGGAAATTTCATGCTTGCGGCGGCGCGCAATGGCCGCTGCTTTGAACAGTACCTCAGCACGCTCTTCTGCCGTCCATTTTTTCCATTCTTTAAACGCTTTTTTGGCTGCTTCCATGGCCTTCTCAACATGTTCCTTTGTTGCCATTGAAGCGTTTCCGATAACTTGCTTTGTATTCGCCGGGTTTACCGATGTGAGTTTTTCATCGGTATAAACTTTTTCACCACTAATGACCAATGGATAATCCTGGCCCAATTCACTTTCCACTTTTTTGAGAGCGGCTTCATAATCAGCACGATTTTGTTTATCGCTAAAATCAGTAAATGGTTCATGTTTATACGGTAATACCAAAATGATAACCTCCTAATGATAACTGATTAATTCCATATTCTAGTTTACTATAAAACCAGATGAAAACGCAATCAGGTGAATTCTGGTATCACAGCATGACAGATAGTGCCGCTCAAGTCGCTCCATCAGCATGGCGCTGATCATAAGTGAGATGGACAAAAGGTCAAACCCCTTGTCCCCCGTCAACCATGTTCATTACTGTGAATGGTTTCCTCTAAATAGATTTTGGAATCGGTATGGTCATGCACGTCACAATAATACACCACTGATTTAAGCCTATGGGAGATATGGCATGTGCTGGTCCGCTCGATAAAGTTTTTCCAGTATGTATATTCATGTGATCCGGCTTCGACTGTTTTGTAGTGGATGCTGTATTCGACCCAATTATGCTGTTCCTCTGTTTCATTCTCTACCGGCTTAGCCATTATTTCAGTTACGCCTGTTGAGGGTAGCATCATGAATATGATAATAACGCTTAAAAGTGAAGTTTTCATTTATATCACCACGCTGAAAAATTATTTGGTTAAACAAGTGCCACACGTAGGTTCCCCCGACTCACAAAGCCTATACATTTTTTGACGAAATCCGGCAATTTCCGGGGAGTTCTAACAAAGAAACGGTAAATCTAATAGAATAAGAACATCATACATTTTATATGAATGCTACATTATGATGAAAGGAGAAAATGACATTCTTGGGCTGGCTTTTTTGGAAAAAACAAAAAGAACCTGATCCGCTTGCTCAAGATGTCGATCAGATCAAACAACAAACAGCAGCAGAAGCAATCATCTTATCGTCACGGATGTGGTGTCATTTTCCATGTGAATCTCTGTACTGGACCATACGTCAAGAAGCATGAAACCCGGGAATTCAAACAAAATTATACAATGATGAACTAAAGGAAATTAAAAAGCTGGCACGAATGGACAAAGAGTTTCAACGGCTGCTTAATGATTAGTCAATGTTCCCGCTGATTGTTTCAATGGTTTTTGACAATAAGAGTCACCCGTTAATTCAGGAGATGGATGAGCATTTTACGAGTGATGCGGTGAGCGAATTTGAAGAGGAGAAGGAATATTTCGCAACCGGTATTTTGAAGTTACGGGAAACTTACCCTGCATTATAGAACTATTTTAAATCGGATTGGGATGAGATATACAGGGATTTAACGAAAGGTTTCAACCGTGAAATGAAGAACGGATTGAAGAAGATGATGTGAGTAATGGGGCACGCGAAAACCAGGCCACTGTGCGACAATCAGTGGTCTGGTTTTCTTTTTTTCGGTTATTCTTCCGGCCATGAAATTTTACAGTCAAGATCCGGATGCATCATAAAAACGAAACTGATCTTACCAGCACTTAAGACCCGTATCAGTAGAACAGATCAGTTTCACAGATAGTACTAATTTCTTTCAAAGGTTCTTCGCAATTCCTTAACCTCTTCAAGATTTAATTTTGTTATTTTCACAATACGCTCGTTTGAATAGCCTTCGCGTACTAACTCCTGAACGACATGTTTCAACGCATCTTTCCTGCCTTCTGTTTTACCTTCTACCTTACCTTCTTCCCTCAACTCAGCAAAAATTTCTTCCAATGTTTGCGATGGATTTGTTTTTTCCGCCTCCATTTTTTGGATAACCTCCTCTCCCATATACGGGATAACATCGTCTGCCAATTTTTTGGACAAGTCTTTCGGAACCTGAAGTAAATAATCAATGAAGTAAAATAAAGTTGATAAATAGGTGCGGGTATCTTCCTGCTGTGTGGAGAACTTTTGCAAAACCTGAATCATGAGTTTTCGCTTGAAAGCATAGCGTGCGTCAGAGTCATTTTTGGTCTTACTGGCGTAAATGCCTGCGATAACAGCATGTGCAAAGGGATTGGCTGACTGTTCCAATTTAGTTATGTTCTTATCCTGAAACCGATATACATGATATGTGTAATCGACTTTGGTGTCATAAAACGAATAATGGAAGCCATTCGCGTTTTCCGCTTCATGATCTGTTATGAGAGCGAGTGCATACACTTCACGGTCGAATTTGTCGTATATCCGGTAAAAATACTGGAACATCTGTTTACCGAAATCTTCACCGGCTTCACCCTGCACCTCAATGTGAATCAAAATCCACTTTTCCTCACCGCTCTTCAGGAATACCTTTACAATTTCATCAGCGATCAGTTTTCCCTTTTTTCTTTGATGACTTCCTTGTATAACTCCTGCTTGAGAAAGTCATGCGGCCTGGAAAAGTCAATCTCTTTATACAAGTCAGGGGCGAAGAAAAGAACAAACTCTTCAAATAATTTCTCGATTAGTTTTTCCATAGCGCATCATAATCCGGTGTTTTCACGTCATAGTCAGTTGGTTTTTCAAGAACAATCCCGGTTGACACCATTTTACCACATCCTTCGTTATTTTTTCATCACTATTCAGTTTATATTGCTTAGCTTCTCCCTCTAAACCAGTTATAGAACAAGTGTCCCTTTATGCAAGATATTTTTGAAAAACATTCTTCCCTATCCGACGTTCAAATAAGTAATGATTCAACATTGATAAAAATTAACAAAACCTCTTGACAAATTTGTTAAAAATCAACATAATTATGATATAAACTGACAAACAGATGGTGATAACATGCATCCAACCAAACGCAGAGACCTCGTTATGAAAACGGTACAAGTAGAAGGAAAAGTGGAAATCAATAAACTTTCGGATGAATTAAATGTTTCACCGATGACTATACGAAGGGACCTTGTGCAGCTCGAGGAGGACGGTAAGCTGATTCGTACACATGGGGGTGCTGTCTTACCTAAACCCCTTATAACGGAAACACCGTTTTCCACAAAACAAAGCAGGCAAACAGAACAAAAAAAGCTGATTGCCAAAAAAACACTGCCTTTGATAAAAGCAGGGCAAACAATCATATTGGATTCCGGAACAACTACCCTGGAATTGGCTAGATTGTTAGCAACACGTGACGACATCACAGTCATAACGAACGATATCAAAATCGCTGCTGAATTGATTGATAGCCAGTTAAAAGTATTGGTTGCTGGTGGCGAATTGCAGAATAATATCGGTGCATTATACGGACCGCAAACACACCAGTTTTTAAAAAACATTCATGTTGACACGTTTTTTCTCGGTGCCCATGCAATTGATATGGAAGCTGGAATTACATCACCAACTTTTGAGAAATCATTGATTAAGCAACTAATGATAGAGGCAGCTGAAACAACCTGGCTTGTTGCTGACTCGAGCAAATTTGAGCAAAAAGCCTTTTCCAAAGTCTGTGATTTTAACCTATTATCGGGTTTTATTTCAGATGAAAACATTTCAGATGATAAAAAAGAACAGCTGTCCAGTCGTATAAAAATAATATAGAAAGCAGGTGAACTTCACGATGAAGATAGGAGTTATTGCTGACGATCTAACCGGGGCAAATGCAACTGGTGTACAACTGAGCAAACAAGGGTTCTCCTCAGCAACTGTTGTGTACCGTGACAAAATTCCCGATTCCCAGGAATTAGATGCAGTATGTATAGATACAGATACCCGATATGCTAACGAGCAAGCAGTCGTGAACAGAATGAAAAAAGCCATGCAAAGTTTTCAAGAATGGGACGCGAAAGTCATTTGTAAAAGAATCGACAGCACTATCCGAGGAAATATCGGTCTTGAAATCGATACGATTCTTGAAGAAATTGGAGAAAATAGTTTAGCTGTTGTCGTCGCTTCATTCCCTGACTCAGGACGCATTTCTTCAGGAGGGTATCTGCTAGTAGATAGTGTACCTGTTCAGGAGACCGATGTTGCAAAAGATCCGGTAATGCCGATAACAAAATCATTTATCCCGGAAATTATTCAGAAACAGAGCAAATACACCGTAGGACACATCGGATTAGATAAAGTGCTTGCCGGAAATAGCCAACTAAAGGAAGCAATTGAAAATCAAATAAAGAAAAACACCAGAATTGTTGTCGTGGATGCTGTAACAGATGAAGAGATCGATACAATTGCTGAAACAATTACTGAAATTCAATCAGTACGAATCGTCCCAGTTGATCCTGGACCATTAACAGCTGCTTATTCCAGAGCATTTCTGCATCAGTTCACTGAATCTAGCAAGATTATTGTCACCGTAGGCAGTGTTACAACCTTAACAGGACGGCAGCTAAGATACCTTATCGATAAAACCGACTCCAATCCGGTCTATGTTTCTGCTGAAAAGCTTGCAACATTATCAGCATCATGGGAAAAAGAGATCCAACGAGCCACTGCAGAGGCATTGGAACGAATCTATAAAAATGATGTATTAATCATCACAACCTATGAAAAGGATGCAAGACTAATAGACTTTAATTTGAAAGCTGAACGAGAAAATACTTCCCAGGATGCCTTGGCTAAACGAATAACAGATGGACTGGCGAAAATCACAAGATTGGTAATGGAAAAAACGGAACATCCAATACAGGGGTGTTTTACCAGTGGAGGTGATGTGACAGCATCATTATGCGCCGTATGCATGGCAACTGGTATCAAACTGGAGAACGAGGTATTGCCTCTGGCTGCATACGGAAAAATGATCGGAGGCCACTTTCCAGATCAGCCTATTGTAACAAAGGGGGGCTTGGTCGGCGATAAAAAAGCAATTTATTCCAGTGTCAAACACTTAAAATCAACTCACACCAAAAGGAGCGCTAAGCTATGACAAACAAGAAATCGATTATTGCAATTCCAATGGGAGACCCTGCCGGTATTGGGCCGGAAATCACTGCCAAATCACTGGCAAATGACGAAATATATACTATGTGTAAACCGATTGTCGTTGGCGATGCAGAGGTATTTAAAAAAGCCATTCAAATTGTAGAAAAAAACCTAACAGTGAATGTCATCCAGTCACCTGAAGAAGGGAAATACAAGTTTGGCACGGTTGACTTAATCGATTTAGACAATATTAATATGGATGAACTGCGTTATGGCGAAGTGCAAGAACAGTGCGGAAAAGCTGCCTTTGATTATATTAAAACATCCGCGGACCTCGCAAAGAACGGATCTGTAAAGGCATTAGCAACTACACCGATCAATAAAGAATCCTTAAAAACTGCAAATGTTCCATATATTGGACATACGGAGATGCTGGAGGAACTGACAAACACCCAAGATCCACTGACGATGTTTGAAGTCAGAGACATGCGAATCTTTTTCCTGACACGCCACCTTTCATTAAAGGATGCTATTGCCCAAATGACAAAAGAAAGGGTTCATGACTACCTGATCCGTTGCGACAAAGCATTACAACGTCTCGGAATTGAAAATCGCAAACTGGCAGTTGCAGGATTAAATCCGCACAGCGGTGAAGGCGGATTGTTTGGCCGTGAGGAAGTCGATGAAATCACCCCTGGTATTGAAGCAGCGCAAGCAGACGGCATTGACGCTGTCGGACCAGTACCCGCGGATTCCGTCTTTCATCAAGCATTAAATGGTAAGTATGATGCTGTGTTGTCACTTTACCACGACCAGGGACACATTGCGGCGAAAATGACTGACTTTCATAGAACTATTTCCATTACAAATGGTCTTCCATTTTTAAGAACATCGGTCGATCATGGCACAGCGTTTGATATTGCAGGCCAAAATATTGCGTCAAGCGTCAGTATGGAAGAATGCATTAAATTGGCTGCCCAATATGCACCTAAATTCACGCAAGAAACAATAGATTAAATCAAACTTATACTGGGGATTCCATCTCTCCAGTATCTAATTCAAGTAAATGAAAGCCATTTCATCTTTTTAAGGGGGAAAAATCGATGGACGTTTCCGGTTCACAAATGATTTTAGGTTTAGTTGTCGGAGTAGCATTATTAATTTTACTTGTACTAAAAACAAAGATTCACGCATTTATTGCACTTATTATCGCAGCTTCAGTTACAGGTATCATTGGCGGAATGAATCCTTCCAACGTTGTGACTGAAATAACAAACGGGTTTGGCAGTACACTCGGTTCAATTGGTATTGTTATCGGATTCGGTGTCATGATGGGAAGATTGCTGGAAGTGTCAGGTGCAGCTGAAAAACTTGCTTATACATTAATAAAGAAGTTGGGCCAAAAGAAAGAGGAATGGGCGATGGCTGCAGCTGGTTATATTGTTTCTATTCCAATTTTTGTAGACTCAGCATTTGTCATTTTAAATCCATTGGTAAAAGCTCTTTCCAGAAAAACAGGTAAATCGGTCATCGCTTTAGGTGTTGCTCTTGGTATTGGCCTTGCTGCCACCCACCACGCCGTACCACCTACTCCCGGCCCATTAGGGGTAGCAGGTATATTCGGGGCCGACATCGGACTGATGATTTTAACCGGACTTATTTTTTCGCTACCGATTATTATTGCCGGTGTATGGTATGCCAGATGGATTGGCAATAAAATCTACCAACTTCCCGAAGAAGATGGCGATGATTTCGTAAGACCGAATAATAAAAAAGTTTATCAGGAGTTTTTAGAAACCTCTGAAGAACGGGAAAAAGATCTGCCTTCTCTTACAAAATCAATTATGCCAATCCTGTTGCCAATTATTCTTATTTTCCTCAATACAACAGTTGGTGCACTTGATGAATCTGGAGCACTTGCTGTGAATGATACATTATTATCGTATATCGAATTTTCCGGTAACCCTATTATTGCTGTTGGAATTGGGTTAATTGCAGCCATTTACACACTTACAAGCAACGTAGGCCGCGTGGAAACACTGAATCGTATGGAAGAAGGAATTAAAACGGCAGGAATTATTTTGCTTGTAACCGGTGCAGGTGGCGCATTGGGTAATGTTCTTCGTGCAAGCGGTGCAGGTGATTATATCGCCGGACAGATTGCGGAATGGCCACTGCCAGCAATTCTGGTACCATTTTTCATAGCAACCATTGTTCGGCTTATCCAGGGAAGTGGTACGGTTGCAATGATTACGGCCGCTTCCATTTCAGCACCAATTGTTGGCAACTTGGATGTAAGTCTTGTACTAGCTGCACAAGCTTCCGCATTAGGTGCAATGGTATTCTCTTATTTCAACGACAGCTTATTCTGGGTCGTCAATCGAATGCTAGGAATCAAGAATGTGAAAGAACAAATTATGGTCTGGTCTGTACCAACAACGATAGGTTGGGGCGTAGCATTAGTCATGCTGCTCATTGCCGATTCTATCGTCAGGTTATTTTAAGAGGAGTCTGTAAATCCAAATGTGAATCACCCCTCCAAATACCCTTGAGGGGTGATTTTTTATTGGTACTTTGAGTATCATTTATTCCTTCATCATTCGGACATCTTCCTTTTCCGTAAAAATTCCTGGATGTCTTGTTTAGTTGGCATACCGCCCTGTGCTCCTGTTTTTGACACGGACAGGGCAGCGGCAGCATTTGCCATGACAAGTGCATCTGACAGTTCCGCTCCGCCGGCAAGCTCTGCCGCCAGTGCACCGTTAAATGTATCACCGGCACCAGTTGTATCGGTCACTTGGACACTGTGCCCGCTGATTTCCCGTTCAGCGCCATTTTCAGCAAACGATATGCCTTTATCACCACGGGTCACAATCAATTTTTCCTGAATGGACTCAAATAACGGATCTTCCTTCATGGATGCAAGCTCAATTTCATTTGGCGTCAAGTAGGCCGTATTCTTTAGGACTTCTTCAGGAAGCGGCTGGAACGGAGCAGGATTCAAAATGACCGGAACTTTGTTTGCCTCGGCCAATTCCGTTACGGCCATAATTGTCTCCATCGGTATTTCCAGCTGAAGCAGTACTACATCACTGTTTTTGATTAAATCGCTATGTTGCATAACCAGTTCAGGTGTTACCCTATTATTGGCACCCGGAGCAACAATGATGCGGTTATCACTTTCCGATAAAATAATGGTCGCCGTACCGGTGGCTTCATCTGACATGGTTTCAATGCCTTTTGTCTCAACTCCTTCATTTGCCAGGTTTTGGCGGAGAGTCGGTCCAAATGAATCGTCTCCGACAGCACCGATGAAATTTACATTAGCCCCCATACGTGCTGCGGCTACAGCCTGGTTCGCCCCTTTACCTCCCGGACTGGTGAAAAACTTGTCGCCAAGAACTGTCTCCCCTTGCATCGGCATTTTATCCGTGATCACCGTTAAGTCCATATTTATACTGCCCACAATGCACACATTCGGTTTAGTGTTCATTCGTCTCCCTCTTTCCTGCTTCGATTACCTAAAAGCTTGTCATCTACCCTGATTTAGTTAACCTGGCTCTGTGTCCTTTTCTATATAATATATGGGCTCAATCCACATCGTCAATGCTATTGCGTCCATTCAGTCAAGTGAAGACGAGAACAACATGAATCAATTGAAAAAGGCTTGACACTGTCACCAAACCTTTTTCCGCATGACTTATATTCGATTAACCCCTACAACGCCTTCACCATTCCACCATCAACCAGCAATGACTGGCCGGTCACATACGTATTCGCTCCCGAGCATAGAAATACTGCGATTCTGGCAAATTCCTCAGGCTCACCATACCGCCCGATCGGGATTTTCTTCTCTGCTTCTTCCTTGACCTCGTCAATCGGTATGCCGCGTTTTTCAGCCTGGACCGAGTCAAGATGATCAACGCGATCAGTGCCAATCCTCCCCGGGCCGATCGTGTTAATCAGAATATTATCCTCCGCCAGTTCCTGCGACAAACTTTTCGAAAGGCCGGTAATCCCTGCCCTGAATGTATTGGACAAAATCAGCCCATCGATCGGCTGTTTGATGGATGACGAGGCGAAATTAAGAATATGTCCGCCTCCGTTTTCCCGCATACCGGGTAAAACTTCCCGGATTGCGCGGACAAAACTCAGCAGGTTCAACTCAAATGCATGCTGCCAGGCATCGTCATTGACATCATCAAACGTCCCGGCAGGTGGACCGCCAGCATTATTGATGAGAACATCGACGGTCCCATGCTCGGCGGATGCATCTGCAACAAGCTGCTTAATTGCGCCGGCGCGGGTAATATCACACACACTGTATGCGACGTTTGGATTGCCTGTTTTCTCTTGTATTTCTTTTACCGTTTGCCCCAGCGCTTCTTCATTCCGGCTGGCCAAAAACACATTTGCGCCCTCTGCAGCAAATTCAAGAGCTGTTGCTTTCCCCAGTCCTTTGCTGGAAGCGAGGACGAGGACAGATTTACCTTTTAGACCAAGGTTCATTCGAATACCTCCCAATAAGAGCCAAGGTTATAAAATGCGTCCACTATTTTGCAACTGAAGCCGGCTCTTGTTTAATATTTTTTCGTATAAAACGGGTTCCTATTATCATAACAAATGCAATCAAACCTATGATATCTGTCCATATTCCCGGATATATTAAAAGTAGCGCGCCTACAATGGCTATTATTCTCAAATACCAGCGCATCGGCACCTTAAAGTACCCCTCTGCTGAAACGGATAAGAGGAAGACGCCCATCAGTGAGGTTGTTGCAATTAATAGAACATTCCCTACTGTTGCATCAATCATCAGCATTTCATGAGAAAACACAAACATGAATGGTACAATAAATCCGGCAATGGCCAGTTTCATAGCCTGGAATCCTGTCCGCATCGGATCGCCGCCGCTGATTCCGGAACCGGCAAATGCCGCGAGTGCTACGGGTGGTGTGATATTGGCAAATATACCAAAATAGAATACAAACATATGCGCCACAAATACCGCCGTTTCACCGGACCCTGCCAGCTCCCTGAAATATGGAAGCTGCAGCAGTATTGGTGCCGCCATGGTACTGGTGATAATATAGGTCGGAATACTTGGCAGCCCCATTCCCAAAATAATGGACGCAACCATTGTCAGGACAAGGGTGATCAGCAATTGGACAAGGGGGCTGTTAATAACCTCACCCAGGCTCACAATCGTGCTGGCAATCTCCAGTGCTACCCCCGTCAGTGAAGCGATCCCTACGATGATACCGACAGCACCACAGGCAATCGCAACAGGAATTGTCGTTCGGACACCATCCTCCAATGCCCCGACAAACGAACCGATACTGATTTCTTCTGCCTTTACTCCAGCCTTTTTGCGAAACAGATTAACAATTAAAGGGACAACCACAACTAATCCAAGCTCAAGCCAATTATCCCGCAACCCCGGAATATTTGTACCAGATAAAATGGCCCGGACTTGCGGCTCAAAAATCAAAAACATGGAAACGGCTGTACCGAGGGCAAGCATCCTGGCTGTACCTGTTATAACCACGGTCGAAAGAATGGACCAGAAGGCTGCGTAAAAGGGCGTTTTGCCTGAGAATAATAGATATAACAGAATGACCATCGGGATTAATAAATGACCACGTTTTTTTAACACGTTTGTAATAGACGGCAATTCATTCCGTTTAAGTCCTTTCAGACCAAGTTTAGAGGCTCTGATGTGTACCTGCAGCAAAATACCAATATAAAAAAGTAATGCCGGAATAATGCCGGCAAGTATAATGGTCGTATATGGCACCCCGAGATTTTCAGCCATAATGAAGGCCGCAGCTCCCATAATTGGCGGCAATATCTGTCCACCGACACTGGCGGCTGATTCAACTGCACCAGCAAAATTTTTATGATAACCAATCTTTTTCATTAGCGGGATGGTAAAGGCACCCGTCGTTACGACATTGGCAATTGCAGACCCGTTTATCGAGCCCAAAAAGCCGCTGGAAAGGACAGCAACCTTGGCGGGGCCACCTTTCGTATGTCCGGCTACAGCCATCGCCAGGTCATTAAACATCTGCCCCATACCGGACTTGCTCAGAAACGCACCAAATAAAATAAATAGAATAATGTAACTGGCTGACACGCCAATCGCCGTCCCTAAAATACCTTCCGTAATAAAAACCAGATGTGAAATGATCCCTTCCGTTACACTTTGAATAACCGGTGCCGTCAATTCGGGATATACTGATAGTTTAACGTAAAAGCCGTAAATAAGGAATCCCAGCGCCAGCAGGGTCAGTCCCCAACCGGTGACACGGCGGGTAACCTCCAGCAATAAAATCAGAACGGCCACCCCAACATACAAATCTATCTGATTAATTTGACCGCCCGATTCAATAATCCGGTTAGCAGTAAACAACATATACAGACCCAATCCTGCTGCCAATCCGGCGATTATATAATCGTAAAATGGTATCTGGTTCTTTTTCCCTTTTTTAAAGACCGGATATAATAGAAACCCTAAAAGCATCAGCACATATAAATGAATACTTCGCTGTTTTATATCCACTAACGCCCCTGCGTAAGATGTATATAAGTGAAACAAACCAAGGCCTGCCCCGATAACAGTTATAAAAATTCCGACGATTTTCGGGTAACTTGTTCTGAGATTACTTTCGCGATCATAGTCTTCAGCATTTGCTTTATTTCCCATTGTCTCACCTCACAATACGCTTTAAATGTGTGTATATAATGTCATACAAAGGCTTCTCATTCACCGTTATCACATACGCTTCATCACTCGGTTTTAAATCATAAGCATTATGACCAAATTGTAATTGATAGTCATTCATTTGATTGGAACGCACAACAAGTTCATCACCAATATGCCGTTCAATATCCATATGAACCCAGCCATCTTTTAAAACGGCAGGGTGTTCCGATTTGGATGGAACACCCGCACCGAACGTTTTGAATTTGGTTGCTTCTAGAGATAACCCGTTGTTATGAACCTTAAATTGCTCTACCCATGCTTCCTTCTCCACCGAATGCTTCCATTGGATTGAAAAGGAATAATCTTTCAAATAAAAACTATAGATCAGCTGGTCACCATTCAGGACAGTCAAAGCCTTAACCGGAAAACATATTAGACTGATAATAATTAGAAGAACCAGCCCCAGCGAAAGGACTGCATGACATTTGCGGAACATTGACTATTCCAGCATGTCATTTTCTTCATAAAATTTCTTAGCGCCTGGATGCAATGGCGCGACTAAATCCTTAGCAATATCTTCACGAGGCAATTGATTCAGTGCACTGATTGATACCTCATCACTGTCAAGATAGTCATAATAGCGTTTGGTCAGATCATAAACTAAATCTTCACTTAAGTCCGGGGAAACAGTAATCATATTTTGAATACCAACTGTGTTGACTTCCTGATCCAAGTTATACATCGCCTCGTCTCCGGCAGGAATGGTGAATTCTTTATAGAATGGGTAAGTATCCATCAATGTCGCCGCAACGTCATCTTTGATTTCAACAAACACCATTTCATTTTGCTGTTTCAGATCAGTGATACTGCTGTTTGGAACACCTGACGTAAAAAATGCGGCATCCAGTGTTCCATTTTTCATCTCCTGTACACTGTCGGCATACCCGGTATGTGTGACTTTGGAAAGATCATCATATGTTAGATCAATAGCTTCCAAGACCTTTTGTGCGCTTTGTTCGACGCCGGAACCCACTTTTCCGACACCAACCCGTTTTCCTTCCAGATCCTTAATCGTTTCGATGCCGCTGTCTGCCATTGCCACAACCTGCACGACATTTTGGTACATACCAGCCAATGCCTGAACATCTGCCTGGCTGCCTTCAAATTGGCCTGTCCCTTCAAGGGCATCATAAGCTACATCACTCATGATGATTGTCATCTGGTTCAACCCATCCTGCATATTTTGAATATTGGCTACAGAGGCGCCCGTCGACTCTACCGTCACATTACCAACTTGATCACTTTCTTCAAAAATTGGCTTCAAAGCACCACCGATGGGATAGTATGTCCCTGAAGTCCCACCGGTTCCGAAAACGAGCGATTCGCCACCCCCGTCTCCGTCGCCAGATTCATCCGTTCCTTCAGCAGAATCACTGTCACCGCATGCTGCTAACAACACAAGCATTAGAAATAGACTTATAAATACAAGTTTTTTCTTCACAATCATACCCCCAAATTTCATATTTCTATCATGTTAACGCTTACAAAGTAACTTTTGAATATTTAGAACATAATGGACATATTGGTCTTTTTGATCTTTTGTTCCATCACTTCAGCTTGTAGCGATTAATCGGGCGTCCCACTTCCCCATACCGCAAATGAATCTCTGCTTGTGCAGCTTTCACCATATAATCCAGATACCGTCTTGCGGTAACACGGGCAATTCCTATATAGGAGGCTGTTTCATCAGCGGATACCGGTGAGGTCCGATTGGTCAAATAATTCCTGACTTGGGTTAACGTTTGCTGATTAAGCCCCTTCGGAAGCACCGTATCCTGTTGTTTTTCAGTGTTTCGGGATATCCAGGCATCAATTTTTTGCTGCTCTGTTTTCGTTGTACCGGAAAACTGACGCAAAAAAATCCTGTACTTATTTAATGCCTGTACCAATCGATCAAATGAAAATGGTTTAATGATATAGTCGATTGCACCATATTGAAGCGCCTTTCTGATCGTTTCAGTGTCATCAGCAGCTGAAACAACGAGGACATCAATATCCAACTCTTCACTACGGAGTTTATGTAATGTTCGAATACCATCAAGTTCAGGCATAAAAATATCAAGGACAACGAGATTCGGTTTTTGCTCAAGTGCAACTTCCATCCCCTTCTTTCCATCGCCCGCAGCAGCAATTACCTGAAAACCTCCCACTTTCTCAATCATCTGCCGGTTGACTTCCTGGACCATCGGATCATCTTCTATTAACAAAACCGTGATGTTATCTGATCGTGTCATTGACAGTTCGACCTCCCAATTTCATTGGCATCTCTATGACCATTTCCGTCCCTTTATGTAACGTCGAATGAACATTCACCGTACCTTCTGCTCTGGTTACTGTCTGTTGAATTAAATGTAATCCCAGGCCAGAGCCATCTTTACCTTTGGTGGTATAACCCTTTTTAAATATGTGCTGCTGATCTGTTTCGGTGATGCCACTACCATTATCAGCTACTTCTATCATACATGTATCATCATCCTGCCTAATGGCCACATCAACATATTTATCCTGGTTCATGCATCCTTCCAACGCTTCAAATGCATTTTCAATCAGGTTACCCAGCATTTTGACAAAGTCATGGTCATTTATCATAGGTGGATAAAATTCCAGGTTACTATTTTCATTAAGCGTTACTTCAATTCCGATTTCCTCACCCCTGCGAATTTTACTGATAAGCAGACCAGCAATGCTGTAATGTCTTATCCGATCCAAAATATATTTTGAGCGTTTTGCTTGTTGATCGGTCATTTGAAAGACATATTCCAGTGCTTGTTCGCTCTGATCCAGCTGAATAAGCCCGGCTACCGTGTGTAATTTGTTCATATACTCATGATTCTGTACCCGCAATGCATCAACAAATGCTTTAAAACCTGTCAATTCTTCAGCCATTTTCGTAACGTCCGTTTTATCCTGAAATATGACCATCGTACCGGCAAACTGCTTTTCCACTCTAATAGGTATTCGGTTCAACATGATCAGTCGGTCTGCGATACGGACCGTTTCATTTAATTTTCCTGATTTTTTTCTGAGATGCATGGCGATCTCGCTATCGGAAAGCATTGCTTCCAAAGATTTTCCGTTCACTTCCTCATTCATATCTAATATTTCCTTTGCTTTATCGTTAAAAACAACCAGCCTTTCATCCCGGTCAACGGCAATCACACCTTCATGCATTGCCTGGAAAACAGCCGTCCGTTCTTCGAGTACCCGTGCCATTTCATGCGGTTCCATAAAAAATGTCTGTTGTTTGACATGGTTTGCCAAAAGAAAGGAACCCACAATCCCAAAGGCAAGTGTCAGTAAAGCAATGGCGATGATCTCAAAACGTATGGTCGACAAAATGGCTAAAAAAGAGGGTAGCTTACTCCCTGCAATGACCACACCGATTTGTTCATGATGATCATCCATCACCGGAACGAAGGAACGTACAAACGTCCCCTGGTCACCTTTTGCCTTCGTGACATAGCTGTGCTCGGCAAAAGCTGCCCCTTCATCTTTCCCCGATGAAACGGTCCCAAGCTGCTCGTCAAGCGGGTGGGAATACCGAATCCGATTCATATTCAGCACAACAATATAATCCACTTGATTAACGGTTTCCATCCGCTCCACAACCGGATTAATAACTTCCCATCCGTCGGGTTTCGCCAGGCCTTCCTCTACTTCAGGCAAATTTGCGACAATTCTACCTGTCATCAGACCACGTTCTCCCAGCTGCTCTTCTTCACCCTGATATATATTCCCGATAACTGTTATTCCGACAATCAGTAATGAAAATAAAACAATTCCAAACGATAGAATCATAATTTTCAGGCGTATCGGCAGCTTCTTTAGTCCCATCCAAACCGTCTCCTATGATAGAATCAACAACAATCGAAATCATGTGATAGAATGGTATAGCGGTATTAACCATTATACAGGTGGTGAGTGATTTGCGTAACTTTTTAATAATCCTATTACTTATTGTAGCAGGAATTATCGCTGCTGTAATAATCGGATTTGATATAAAAGAAATGGCTTCCGATACCTACTATGACGACGAACAGGAGGGCTTGGATGAGCAAATCATTATCCGTTTAAGCTACGTTACGGCAGAAAATACGCCAAAAGGAAGAACCGCTTCAAGATTTGCGACACTTGTTGAAGATAAAACAAACGGTCAAGTAATCGTACATCTATTCCCGAATGCCACATTATATAATGATAAAAATGAATGGAAGGCCGTTCAAAACGGCAATGTCGAAATGATTGCACCAGCAACAGCAAAGATCAGCGAACATTACCCCGAATGGCAAATACTTGACTTACCATTTGCTTTTCCCAATTACAGGGCTGTCGAAGCGGCTTATGAAGGTGAGATTGGTGAAACACTGCTTGAAGAGCTCGATCGCTCTAACGTGAAGGGGCTGGATTTGTGGTACAACGGATTCAAACAAATCACGAATCGGGACTATTCGATTAAAACACCCGATGATTTCAGCCGACTTCATTTCCGTACCATGCCTGGCGAGGTAATCCAAGAGCAATTCAACCAATTAAACGCCAGCAGCAGTACCTTACCCTTCAGTAAAACCTATCAGAATCTTGAAGTGAATTTTGTGGATGCACAGGAGAATACTCTATCAAACATTAATACAAAAAAATTTTACGACTACCAGCAGTATCTCACCATCAGCAATCACGGTTACCTCGGCTATGGCGTTTTAATCAACAGGGACTTTTGGAATAGTTTATCGCCATCCATTCAGAAAGCTATCAATGATTCTATTAGCGAGGCAACCGATTGGGGAAGGAGACATGCTATCGAAATTAACGACCAGCATGCCCGTGCCCTTAGATCCAACAAGTCTCTGGATATCTATACACTGTCAGCTGAAGAACGTGCGCAATGGTTCCGGACACTTCAGCCCCTATATGACAAAACAAGGCAGACTGTCGGCAGTGATTTAATGAAAGAACTCAACCAAATCAAATACCAACATGCCTACTGAACATAATCGGCTAGCGTTTCGCCAATCACCAATGAAACGACAATTCCGCCGCCTATAATGATGTAATCGTACGTGAGTTGAACGCCCCCCGTTCGATTATGCCAGATATTAACATTATGCGGATCATTCAGTTATGCCAGGGGAACTTACAGATAATACCAATATTTGCCGTCATTGAGCTCTCTCTTACACTCTCCCCTGTACCGCAAATATTCAAGATGTGCCAGCGTTTCGCCAACCGCAAAGCGCATCTCATGAACGGTGAGCTTCTTCTTAAATAATTTTTGACAAACCTGGTAGACAGTGCCCCCGCGATCAATCGACGCCAACGTCTGCTCCAGCCGGGCGTCATGATGTGACTTAATCGCCTCAATACGGTCATTGGCCCCGTAAAACGGATCGCCATGGGAAGGGACGACAAAATCCGCATCATAAGTTTTGATTTTGTCCAATGATTCCAGATACCGTGCTAACGGATTGGGATCGCCGTGAAACCAATACGAAATATTCGGGGTGATTTTCGGCAAAACATGGTCCGTTGAGAGAAGCATGCTTTTCTCTTGATTATAAAATGTGACCAGACCATCCGAATGACCCGGTGTGGCAATCACTTCATAGTCATACCTGCCGATTGGGATGATGTCCCCCTCCCGCAAAAAATGATCCGCATTCGGGTATGGTGTCACAATCGGAACAAAATCCTTTGTATTCGCCAGCATTTTATTCGCTTGATCTCTAGGAATCCCTGCCAGCAAATAGTTATGTGAAAGCTCGTCCAAAAAATCCGGGCTCCATGCATTTAAAGCAGCATCAAAATCAATTTCCGACATGGAAACGCGTGCCTCGTGTTTCGCCTGAAGCCCGCCGGCATACCCGAAATGATCCGGATGATAATGCGTTATAATGATATCGGTCACATTTTTCCCGCTTAATTCCGCTTCCCATCGTTTGACGGTCTGTTCGTTATGCAGACCTGTATCGACGACAGTCCAGCCGTGTTGGCCTTCTGCCAAAAAACAGTTCACGTGATCAAGCCGGAATGGCAAGTCAAGGGTCACACGTTTTAAACCGTATTCTTCCAGCATCTATCCATCACCCCTTAACTTCTTAAATTCAGCTCATTTCATCCATTTCCATCTTGAAATCGAACGCTTTCATATGAATGATTCCAAAAAAATTATGTTAACCTGTCTTTAACGAATTTTACACACTTTTCTGCAATCCGTTCTTTATCATTGTCCAGTGTTGCAACATGATAGCTGTTCTCCAGCATGACAAATTCCCGGACATCTGATGAAATGGATTCATAAATCTCCCGTGAATTCTCAGGAGGAACAACATGATCTTCCGCAGATGACAGAATCATTGCAGGTGCCGTTATCTCAGAAAGTTTTTCTCTTACCATTATTGATAAGTCCATCAGCTCTTTCATCGATTTGACCGGTGTCTGTTTGTAGGCCAGTTCCTCGACACCTTCCTGCTTGATATCAGACCCAATGCCTTCAACAAAGCGAGTTTCCGTACCTTTCAACGATTCATAGTTCCCCATCATTTCAGGCATGTGCGTTGCTGCATTAATTGGCATGATGCCTTTTATCTCAGGATGTTCTTCTGCCAAATAAAGCGTCAATGTCCCACCCATCGACAATCCGGCCACAAATACATCATCACATGTTGCCTGTAACTTTTCCAGCCCATTTTCAACAGTTTCGATCCATTCCTCATATGACCTGTTTTCCATATCTTCCGGGGCCGTTCCATGTCCGGCCAGTCGCGGTCCGAATACAGTAAATCCCGCTTCCGCAAATTGTTTGCCCAGATCATGCATACTCTGGGTTGTTCCAGTAAACCCATGAATTACAAGCACACCCGTCTCATTCCCGGGATAATAAAACTCCTCCGCTTCTTTCATAACAGGATAAGCGTTTGTCATTGTTGAACCCTCCAAACTTTATAATAAGGTCATTTTAACACACATTTAAATATTTGTTTGAAAATTATAATTGAGAGGCTTTTGGAAGCACGGAATGTAGTCGAGTGGCTCGTTCCAGTGAATAATGCGCGGCATTAATGAACCATTCAACTTTTTTTGACAAAATATTGCCCGGGGAATACTCATCCCAAATGCTGGTTTCGTAAAAAAATAAAATCGTTTGTTCTACACCCCTTGAAAATCATATAAAAAGTGCTATAATAATTTGTGGACTTAGACGGGGCATTAGCTCAGTTGGGAGAGCGCATCGCTGGCAGCGATGAGGTCATCGGTTCGAGCCCGATATGCTCCATACTCTTTAAACGCCTGTCCTGCAATGGATAGAGCGTTTTTTTACTTGTCTTAAATAATGATACTATGGCTTGTTTTGTTGTCCGCTATCAATGTGATAAGGTTTGGAAACTTGTGTTTGAAGAGGAAGCAAAAATACTTCCAGATGCGATTGCCGGGGGCTTCCTTTAGACAGTCGTTAAATAAAAGAGCCATGAATTACCCAATACCCTCGTAATCGTCCTGACACTTTAAAAGCGATTGTTCTAGTTTTTTTTGAAAACGGTCTATCGGAACCACCCCCATATAATTCAGGAGCTTCATGCACGATTGTGCTTTTCCCCATAGATATTGATTCCATGCTCATTAATATGCCGAATCAGTGCTTCATTTTTAATCCCTTCATAATGAACGATATCAAAAAAATAGGGGAGAGGGTATTCCTCATTCAATAGCTCACTTAATTGTCCAGCGGTATGATTGGTTACGTTCGAACCTTTGATAGCAATATCTATGTCCGAACCTTTCTTATAATTGCCCAGTGCCCGGCTCCCAAAAACAACAGCCTGATCGATCTCCTCAAAGCTTTTACTGGCCTCGGTTATCATTTCTATGTCCTGTTCCCGTAAACCAAACATATTAGTATTCCTCCGATAGTTTATTATACAATGTGCGTATTACCGGCAGATAGTCATCCGTAATATCATCGACAAATTTTAGCTGCTTCCTCATCATAATTATGAGCCATTTGATTTCGCTTTTCTAAAGCTTGCATCCACGTATGACCATCGTCTATCAGGCCACTTTGAAAGGCCTGTTTTATGGTTTGACGAGGGCTTTTTACGATAAACCCTTCATTTTCGAGATAGTCTTTAAGAACTTTCCATGAAAGCTCGAACGTCATTTCGAAAAACTGAATAATCCCTGCCCGCTCCAGTTCATTTTCAATCGATTCATTTGAATATTTTTCCAAAAGTTTGTACGATCGCTCAAAGTTTTCAAATCGTTGTCTCCAGCGAATATCTTTTGAGGATGTCATCCCAATATCCCCTCTCATCATATTTCTTTCATTATAAGTGAAGTTTGACATGACGACAAATTCATTTTCTAATAATGGAATGATTTGTGTGACGTTTACCACATAAATACTACACACTTATGCTATAATCATATCACGCTGCACATATTGCTGTGATTTCTATAAAAAAACAATAGCCCGCACAACCAAATGTGCAGGCTATTGATACAACTCACAAGGATCACGCCGATTGATGTAGTTTTTTCGCCAGCCGCTGGATTGTCGGCAATGTGCTGATGTCCATGTTACCACCACTGACGATTGTACCACAGTGCTCTGAGTCTATGTGATGTCCAAACAGTGCAGCCAGGGCGGCAGCTCCAGCACCTTCCAGCAATGTCTTGTTGCGTTCGAGCATATAAACGATGGCCGACGCAATCTCTTCATCGGTGACCGTGACCATCTCATCAACATATTGGTTGATAAGCGGCAATGTCCGTTCTCCCGGCTGCTTAACGGCAATCCCTTCAGCAATGGTCGAGACCCGATCAAGCCGTTTCATGCGATTATGATAGTAGCTTTGATACATGGCAGACGCACCGGCTGACTGAACCCCGATCACCTTGATATGCCGGCTCATATGTTTGACAGCAGCGGCGATACCACTGATCAGCCCGCCGCCGCCAACAGGGACCAGAATCGTATCAATCCGGTCTTCCTGCTGCAGCATTTCGAGCGCTATCGTGCCCTGTCCGGCCATAACATCATAATCGTCAAACGGGTGGATATACTCTGCTCCTGTCTGCATTTGCCGTTTCATCGACGCATCATAAGCTTCCTGAAACGACTCTCCGGTCAGTACTACTTCCGCACCATATGCACGTGTAGCGTCTACTTTGGCCGCTGGCGTTTTTTCCGGCATGAAAATCGTTGCTCGTGCGTTCAATTTCGCTGCGGCATTTGCTACCCCCTGTGCATGGTTGCCGGCAGATGCGGCAATTACACCTTTTTGCAACTGTTCATCTGAAAGCTGCATCAGTTTAAAACTGGCACCTCGAAACTTGAATGAACCGGTTTTCTGCTGATTTTCCATTTTAAAATAAACATGTTTTCCGACCAGTGCGTCCGTTGTCGCTGATCTTACAATGGGTGTCCGGTGAACCACTGTCGCCAAACGATCCCGTGCTTCAGCAATGAGGTCACCTGTTAGCGAATTCCCAACATCTTCACGCTCCTTCTAATGAAATGATGATCGATATTTACTATGCCCGAACCGCATGCTCAAACGCAGTAATTTTATCTTCGTGCTGTAAAGTGAGGCCGATATCATCCAGCCCATTTAGTAGGTTTTCCCGGTGGTATGCCGGAATATCAAAATGAACATCCTGATTATCATCGCACACGATCTGATTTTCCAGGTCGACCGTTAAAACGAGTTCTTCGTTTTCTGCCTGTTTCATCCATTGATGAACCTGCTCCTCATCCATTTGAACAGGGATAATACCATTTTTTAATGCATTGTTATAAAAAATATCCGCAAAACTTGGCGCAATAATCACACGGAATCCATAGTCCAGAAGTGACCATGGCGCATGCTCCCTTGACGAACCACAGCCGAAATTTTCACCTGCCAGGAGGACCGACCCCTCCTCATAGGCCGGCTGATTCAGAATAAAATCTTCACGCTTATTCCCATCATCATCAAATCGCCAGTGATAGAACAGGAACTGACCAAATCCGGTCCGTTCAATCCGCTTCAAAAATTGCTTCGGGATAATCTGATCCGTATCGACATTTGTTCGGTCTAACGGAACAGCCACTCCTTGATGCTCACGAATCGCTTCCATGTTCAGCACCTCCTAACTATACACGTTTGCTGCAAACTGCCGGACATCGACAAAATGGCCTTCAATAGCTGCGGCGGCTGCCATTTCCGGACTGACTAAATGTGTGCGGGCGCCATTTCCCTGTCTGCCTTCAAAATTGCGGTTCGATGTCGATGCACAACGGCCGCCCGGCGGGACCACATCATCATTCATCGCCAGACACATGCTGCATCCGGCTTCACGCCATTCAAAGCCAGCTGATTTAAAAATCGCATCTAATCCTTCTTTTTCCGCCTGTTCCTTTGTGCCGAATGATCCGGGTACCACAATCGCCCTGACGTGATCACTGACCTGATGCCCTTCCACAATCTTAGCCGCTTTGCGCAAATCGGTAATGCGCGAGTTTGTGCAGGAACCGATGAACACATGATCAATGTTAATTGACTGGATCGGCTGGTTTTCATCAAGTCCCATATACTCCAGCGCACGCGCCACATCATCCGATTCATGAACATCAGGTGTGCTGCCGCTGACCGGTACACACATGCCGGGGTTTGTGCCCCATGACACTTGCGGTTCGATTTCCTCAGCTTTGATCATAACCGTCTCATCGTATTCGGCACCTTCATCCGTTGCCAGCGCCAGCCATTCGCGAGCTTTTTCATCAAACGCTTCACCCTGTGGAACGTTCGGTTTGCCGCGCAAAAATTCCACTGTTGTTTCATCTGGACTGATCAATCCGGCTCTGGCACCGGCTTCAATCGACATGTTACAAACGGTCATCCGGCCTTCCATTGATAAGTTTCGGATCGCTTCGCCGGTATATTCCATCACATAGCCAGTGCCGAACCGCACGCCAAATTTCGAAATGATCGCCAGAATTAAGTCCTTTGCCGTCACCCCGGTTCCGAGGTCACCTTCCACATGGACATTCAACGTTTTCGGCGGTTTTTGCCACAGTGTCTGTGTGGCCAGCACGTGCTCAACTTCACTTGTGCCGATGCCGAATGCCAAAGCACCAAATGCCCCGTGGGTAGATGTGTGACTGTCACCGCAGACAATTGTTTTGCCTGGTTGTGTCAGCCCGAGCTGTGGGCCGATCACATGAACAATGCCCTGATCTGGATGATACATATCGGCCAGTGTCACGCCAAAGTCTTTACAGTTTTTCCGTAGTGCATCCATTTGCTTTTTGGAAATTTGGTCCTGAATGACATCCCGGTTTTTCGTCGGAACATTATGGTCCATTGTCGCAAACGTCAAATCCGGCCTTCTTACCTTTCGATTATTCAAGCGGAGTCCCTCAAACGCTTGCGGGGACGTCACTTCATGCACCAAATGCAAATCGATATACATTAAATCCGGCTTTTCAGGCTCATGATGCACGACATGCTGTTTCCAAATCTTTTCAACAAGCGTTTCCGGTTTCCCCATTCTGTCACCTCCATATTATGCATGTTCAAAAAGAACAATAACACCGAACTTTTTGAACGCCCTCTATTAGACATACATACTGCAAATACTGTCTGAAACACTTTTAACCGTCATATTTTCCAAAACAGCTTCCGTCATTTGCGCCGTACTGACGAGCTGGCCATCGGTTATATGAAGATCCGAGGTATAATAACCTTGTTCAAGACATTCACGGACCGCCCGTTCAACAGCTGCAGCCTCTGCTTCCATCTGGAACGAGTGACGCAACATTAATGCTACCGAAAGAATGGTACCCAATGGGTTGGCGATTCCCTCCCCGGCAATGTCAGGAGCCGATCCATGGACTGGTTCGTACAGGCCGACACCGTCAGAACGGACGCTCGCGGATGGCAGCATCCCAAGGGAACCTGTCAGAACTGAAGCCTCATCACTTAAAATATCACCGAACATATTCTCCGTCACCATGACATCAAATTGATCAGGCTGTGTGATCAGCTTCATTGCGGCGGCATCAACCAATAAATGTTCAACAACCACATCAGGATACGCCTTGCTTTTTTCCTCGACAATTTCACGCCACATCCGGCTGGATTCCAAAACATTGGCTTTGTCAACAGATGTCAGATGGTGATGTCTTAGGCGGGCGCTTTGAAATGCCTTATCAATGATCCGCTCCATTTCATCCCGGTGATAGTGCAGTGTATCGACAACAGCATTCCCGTTATTCTGCCGTTCACTTGGTTTGCCAAAGTAGAGCCCACCCGTCAATTCACGGATGATTAAAATATCACTGCCATCAATGATATGCTCTTTCAGCGGGGAAGCATGCAGCAATGACGGAAATCCTTTGACCGGGCGCAGATTCGCAAACAGCCCCAGTTCTTTGCGGATCCCTAACAAGCCTTTTTCCGGCCGTTTGTCAGCGGGCAAGGCATCCCATTTTGGACCGCCGACAGCACCGAGTAAAATAGCATCGGCCTTTTGACACGCTTCAATGGTCGTTTCCGGTAGAGGCGTGTCGTATTGATCGATCGCCGCACCGCCAATTGCGTGCTCTTGTAGTGTGAAACTATGGCCGAATTCGCCGGCAACTGCATCCAGGACTTTTTCGGCCGATTCCATAATCTCACTGCCAATCCCATCCCCCGGAAGCAGAACGATCTGTTTATTCATTGACTTCCCCTCCTTTGTTTAATGGCTCTTTACTTGCTGGCGCAGTTGACATACACGATATTTCCGTGGACTCACCACAAGCTTCAACGAACGGCACTCGCATTTCATTCAGTGAACACTGTCCCTCAGGAGTCTTCGTATATGACAACTGCTAAATTGACCATAGTCATTTAAAAGCATTAAAAGGTGACCTTATAAAGCAATCGATTCTATTTATTAACCGCTTGTTCCTCTTTCGACGTATACTGTTGAATCATATAGCGGTTGACGGCATTTAAAAAAGCATTGACTGAAGCCTGCAGAACATCCTGTGCGGTGCCTCTCCCATTCATCGTTTCGCCGCCCACGATCAGCTGGACGTGCGATTCAGCTAGCGCATCTTTGCCGCGTCCGACAGAATTGAGTTGATAATCGGTCAATTGCAGATCTTCCTCAATCAATGCGTCCAGCGTCTTATATAAGGCTTCGACACTTCCCTGGCCTGTTTGTGCGGTCTGGACGGTCTTGCCATCCGGTGTTGTCAGGGAAACGGTTGCAGTCGGAATATTTGCTGTCCCATACTGCACTTGGAACATCTCAAGATTATATTTATTAACTGCAGCGGTATCGGTTTGAATTTCCATTAAAATCGTGTACAGATCATCATCGGTTACTTCTTTTTTGCGATCGGTCAACTGTTTGAACATTTCAAAGGCTTCTTTTAGTTTTTCCTCGGAAAGTTCAATGCCTAGTTCAGTCACCCGGTCTTTGAAAGCATGGCGTCCAGAGTGTTTGCCAAGGAACAAGGTATTGACTTTCACACCTACCATTTCAGGTGTCATAATTTCATAGGTTTCTTTATTTTTTAAGACACCATCCTGGTGAATCCCTGCCTCATGCTGGAAGGCGTTGCGTCCGACAATAGCTTTGTTCGCCTGCACATACATACCGGTTAGTTTGGCAATCAGATCGCTCGTGCGTTTCGTCTCATCGAGCTTCAATCCAGTACTATACTCGTAATAATCGGACCGGACGCGCAATGCGACTGCTACCTCCTCAAGTGATGCGTTGCCTGCCCGCTCTCCAATGCCATTGATCGTACCTTCCACCTGTGTGACACCATTTTCAACTGCTGCGATGGAGTTGGCAACAGCCAATCCCAAATCATTATGGCAATGACAGGAAAGTTCAACCTGATCAATATTTGAAACATTTTCACGGATGTAACGGAACATCTCCCCATACTCAGCAGGTGTTGTGTAGCCGACTGTATCCGGCAGATTGATGACGGTTGCACCAGCATCAATCACTTTTTCAATGATTTGAGTCAGAAAGGTCAAATCTGATCGGGATGCATCTTCTGCCGACCATTCGACTTGCGGAAACTTCTCCCGTGCATAGCTAACCATGCTAACGGCATTATCCATGACCTGCTCCGGTGTCTGCTTCAATTTATAGGTCATATGAATCGGCGATGTTGCCAGAAACAGGTGCAGACGCGGCTCTTCGGCATATTTAAGGGCTTCCCATGCCGTATCGATATCTGATTTGACGGTCCTTGCTAACCCGGTGACAGATGTGCTTTTAATCGTTTTGGCAATTTCCTTGACTGCTTCGAAATCGCCTTTGGAGGAAGCAGGGAATCCTGCCTCCATCCGGTCCACACCCCAGCGCTCCAGTTGCTTGGCAATTTCCAGTTTTTCCTGTTTATTCAAATTGACGCCTGGTGACTGTTCACCATCCCTTAGTGTCGTATCAAAAATTTTAATTGGTGGCATGTGCCGTCACATCCTTTTGTTCATTTTTTTGTTTTGCCTGCAGTGGCTGTTTGACAAAAGGCATTAACTCACGGAGCTCCCTTCCAACGTGTTCGATCTGATGATTATTTTCCCTTGTATTGATCGCATTGAATTGCGGCCGGTTTGCCTGATTTTCCAGAATCCATCCTTTGGCAAATTCACCTGATTGAACCTCAGACAGAATTTCTTTCATCCGTTCCTTCGTTTCGTCATTGATGACACGCTTGCCGGAAACAAAGTCACCCCATTGGGCCGTATCGGAAATCGAATAGCGTACATTTTCGATGCCGCCTTCATACATCAAATCAACGATCAGTTTCATTTCATGGAGGCATTCAAAGTAAGCAACTTCCGGCTGATATCCGGCATCAGTCAATGTTTCGAATCCCGCTTTCACAAGACTGGTCAGCCCGCCGCATAATACGGCCTGCTCACCGAACAAGTCGGTTTCCGTTTCTTCCTGGAAGCTCGTTTCCAGAACGCCAGCCCTGGCTGAACCGATGCCCTGGGAATAAGCGAGTGCGATTTCTTTCGCATTCCCGGTGACATCCTGGAATACAGCGTATAGTGACGGAACACCACCGCCTTCTTCATATGTGCGCCGTACCAGATGGCCGGGTGCTTTTGGGGCAACCATAAAGACATCGACGTCGCTCGGTGGAACAATTTGGGAAAAATGAATATTGAACCCGTGCGCGAATGCTATCGCATTGCCCGCCTTAAGGTTTGGCTTAATACTTTCTTCATAAACTGTTGTCTGACGTTCATCAGGAAGCAAAACCATCACAACGTCTGATTCGCTGACAGCTTCGGCGACCGGTTTCACAGCAAAGCCGTCATCTTCTGCCTTTTGCTGCGATTTACCCGGTCTCAGGCCAATCACAACGTCATAGCCGCTTTCCCGGAGATTGAGAGCGTGGGCATGACCCTGTGAGCCATAACCAACAACCGCGATTTTTTTCGACTGCAATACCTCTTTTTGAATATCCTTTTCGTAAAGTACTTTTGACATGATTTTCGTCCTCCTCAAAGTTTATAATTGTGTCATTTTCACCGGGCTTTGTGAACAATCTCTTAAACCAAATGGGAATTGATTTCTGTCACTTCCTGAGGCTGATATCCTCTCAGAAATGCCGTCATACCTGTGCGTGCCAGTTCTTTAATGCCATATGGTCTTAACAACGCGATCAGCGCTTCAACTTTATCCGGTTTGCCCGTCACCTGGATTGTCAGGCTATCCTTACTCACATCAATTACAGATGCCCGGAATGGGTTGATCGCCCCTTGGATTTCAGCACGCTGCTGGCCGCTGCCGCCAACTTTAATCAACGCCAGTTCCCGTGCCACAATCGCCTTATCCGTTATATCTTTCACTTTCAAGACATCAATTTGTTTGTTTAACTGCTTCGTCAATTGTTCCAGCTTCTGATCATCGCCGACTTCTACAACGAATGTCATTTTCGATATCCCATTGCGTTCGGATTTTCCGACTGAAATGCTTTCGATATTAAATTGCCGTTTATGGAGCATCCCGGTGATCCGGTTCAGGACACCGCTCTGATCCTGCACATCGGCTGTGATAATCCGTCTCATCGCCTCACCCCTATCATTTCGTGGAGTCCTTTTCCAGGGGCGATCATCGGGTAGACGCATTCTTCCTGGACGACATGACAATCAATCACCACCGGACCGTCATAGGCAAACGCCTCTTCCAGCACTTCTGTTACGTCCGATTCTTTTTCCGCCTTCATACCGCGAATCCCGTAACATTCAGCCAGTTTGACAAAGTCGGGATTTTCCGAAAATATTGATTCGGAATACCGTTTGTCGTAAAAACTTTCCTGCCATTGGCGAACCATGCCGAGCGACTGATTATTGATGATCACCACTTTGACCGGTAGCTGCCGTTCTTTAATCACGGAGAGTTCCTGTGATGTCATCTGGAAGCCACCATCACCGACTAGTGCGACAACCAGTTCATCCGGTGCTGCCAGTTGGGCGCCGACTGCAGCGGGGAAGCCGAATCCCATTGTTCCGAGCCCACCTGATGTGATCCACCGGTTGGGTTTGGCAAACGAATAATATTGCGCCGCCCACATTTGATGCTGCCCGACATCGGTTGTCACAATCGCCTCACCTTCCGACACCCGGTAAATCTGGCTGGTCAGCCATTGGGGTGAGATAAATCCTTCCGACCGGTCGTACCAATACGGATAATCCGTTTGATTCTGGCGTAATACGTCCATCCATTCCTCGTGATCGCAAGCCGTTAGGTCGGTTTCCAGTAATGCTTCCAGCGCTTTTTTGGCATCAGCGACAACCGGTATTTCCGTTTCAATATTTTTACCGATTTCCGCCGGGTCAATATCGATATGGGCTACCTTGGCATTGGGAGCAAAATGCTTCAAATTGCCTGTCAGCCGGTCATCAAACCGTGCCCCGATATTGATAAGCAAATCACACTCATAAATCCCCATGTTAGCGGCATAACAGCCATGCATGCCTCCCATGCCCAGCGACAATTCGTGTGTTCCTGGAAAGCCTCCCAGACCAAGAAGCGTATTGGCGACCGGAAGTTCATGCATTTCCGCAAATGCCTTTAGTTCCTCCGATGCTTCAGCAGAAACTACGCCCGCACCGGCAAGAATCAGCGGCTTTTTCGCCCGGCTGATCGCGTCCGCCAGTTTAATGATCTGCAACGGATTCGGCTTTTTGTTCGGCTGGTAGCCAGGCAGATGGCAGTCACCCTCCTGCTCGATACTGACCTCTGATACCCCTGATGAAATATCTTTTGGAATATCCACAACCACCGGCCCCGGCCGTCCAGTTGATGCGATATGAAAAGCCTCTTTGACGACCCGTGGCAGCTCTCTCAGATCCCGAACCTGATAGTTGTATTTCGTAACAGGTGTCGTAATCCCCATCACGTCTGACTCCTGAAAGGCATCCGTCCCGATGACATTGCTCGCAACTTGACCGGTAAATATAACCAGCGGCAATGAATCCATCATCGCATCGGTAACGCCTGTAATCAGATTCGTCGCGCCGGGCCCCGAGGTTGCCAGGACTACCCCTGGCTTTCCAGTAACCCGTGCATAACCTTCTGCTGCGTGGACTGCCCCCTGTTCGTGACGGGTCAGCACATGCCTAAACGGTGCATCATTGCGGTATAGCGCATCATAAATCGGCAGTACCGCTCCTCCCGGATAACCGAACATGGTATCCACATTGGCAGCTGTCAAAGTCTGAATCAGTAAATCTGCACCGGTCACCTTTTCTTGTACTTCTCTCAATTCCTGCTCAGCCTTAACATTCACTGCTGCTCGCCTCCTTTGGTATTTTTGTAAAAACGTAAGGCCTTTTCCCTGCTGTAAGGGTTCTTCAGAGTTTTTATCCAGCGAATTAAAAAAAGACCCTTTTCTCCCACACAAAACTGCAAATTACAGAATTATTGGGGAGAAAAGAGTCATCTTTCCACGGTACCACCCGATTTCATAGTATCTTCGCAAATACTATCTTGCCAGCTGAGAAGTTGGTCAGCTGATTTGATAACAGGTGCATGAGCCTGCACCCGGCCAAGCCTAATAGGGGCCCGGATCCCCGTTCAACAAGGCACTCAGGGAAGATGTCGGAACAATATGCACTTCCGGGCTTCCAGCAACCCCGAATCTCTGCAAATGCATGTGGCATGTTCCTTTTTTCCCGTCATCGTGTTTTTGTGTTTAAAATTGATTCGTTACGCGAACCACTTTTTCGCTAACTTCGAAAAATCAAAAATTAATATTGCCGTTAATCATATACTGATTTTCCGAAACGGTCAACAGCTTTTTTAAAATTTTTTTGACGCTTTTGATAAGTCCAAATAATTGTATACGCTTACAATGACGCCACTCCGCTAAGTGAACTGAACTATTTCAATTTTGTTACAAAGGAAAAAGGGCTTAAATTTCATTGATGGGACGCGGGGTCAGACCCTTTGTCCCATTTTCACAAAGAAAAATCGGGACAAGGGGTCTGACCCCCTGTCCCGATTTATGCGTCCTGAAAATCTGTTACAGCTCCTTTTGAAGAGCAGGAGACATTGTGCGCATATTTGCCCAAGACACCTTTTTTGTACAGTGGCGGTGCCGTCCATCCCTGCTTGCGGCGTTCAAATTCGTCTTCAGATACATCAGCTGTAATTTCTTTTTTGTCAGAGTCGATCGTCACATTGTCACCTTCTTGCAAAAATGCGATTGGACCGCCGACTTGTGCTTCCGGTGCAATATGACCGACGACAAGTCCATGGGTGCCACCGGAAAAACGGCCATCTGTCAGTAAGGCCACTTTTTCACCCATGCCCTTCCCGACAAGCAAACTGGAAACGGATAACATCTCAGGCATACCTGGCCCACCTTTTGGTCCGACATAGCGGATTACCAGCACATCTCCTTCTTTGATTTCATTTTTTCTAACCGCATCGGTCGCTTCCTGTTCAGTATTAAAGACACGTGCAGGCCCGGTATGGCGCTTTACTTTGACACCGGACACTTTCGCAACCGCCCCTCGTGGCGCTAGGTTGCCTTTCAAAACAATCAGCGGACCATCCGTACGTTTTGGATTATCGAGCGGTGCAATCACTTTTTGCTCCTCTGCCAGAGATGGTGCTTCCGCCAGGTTTTCCGCAACTGTTCTGCCGGTTACCGTCAAACAGTCGCCATGCAAGTAACCTGCTTCATAAAGCAGCTTCATGACAGCTTGTACGCCGCCTGCACGGTGCAAATCTTGCATGACATACTGCCCACTTGGTTTCAAATCGGCTAAGTGTGGCACTTTTTCCTGAATCCGGTTAAAATCGTCAATCTCGAGATCGACCCCGACAGCATGCGCCATTCCCAGTAAGTGCAGGATGGCATTGGTTGAGCCGCCAAGTGCCATGACAACAGTCATCGCATTCTCAAACGCTTTTTTCGTCATAATATCTTTAGGATAAATACCTTTTTCCAATAGCTTGTACAACGCTTCTCCTGCAGCGGCACAATCCGCTGCTTTTTCCTCAGATTCAGCGGGATTCGACGCACTGCCTGGCAGACTCATCCCCATCGCTTCAACCGCTGATGCCATCGTATTGGCGGTGTACATGCCGCCGCACGCACCGGCGCCAGGACATGCTCTGCACTCAATGTTTTTGAGCTCCTGGTCGTCAATGTCCCCGTTGTTATGTTTGCCGACACCTTCGAATACGGAAACAAGATCGATGTCCTTGCCATTGTGCGACCCCGGTGCAATCGTTCCACCGTAAACGAAAATGGCAGGAACGTCAGCATTGGCAATCGCAATCATGCAGCCCGGAATATTTTTATCACAAGCTCCGATGGCGACAAATCCGTCCAGGCTTTCTGCGCCAACTACCGTCTCAATCGAGTCAGCAATTAAATCGCGGCTCGGCAGCGAATAGCGCATTCCCTGCGTCCCCATTGAAATGCCATCCGACACTGTAATCGTATTGAAAATAAGCGGTGTCGCCCCCGCTTCCCGTGCCCCTTTCTTAGCGCTGACAGCCAAATCATCGATATGAATATTACATGGCGTGACCTCACTCCACGTACTAGCGATACCGACCATCGGCTTTTTAAAATCTTCATCGGTTACACCAACCGCCCGCAGCATGGCACGGTTCGGCGCTCGCATCGTATCATCACTGAATACCTGGCTTTTGATCCGTAAATCTTTTTCCATCAAGCAGTCCACCTTTCTTTTCAAATTATTATAGGCTTAATTTTCAAATCGTTCAATCTTTTTTTATTGCTTGTATGCCGGCGGGTGCTTAAGATGCGCATGTATCCCGGAGGGGTTGGCGTTGTGCACAATAACATCGATGGTTGGGGCTTTGCCGTTGATGGTCGAGTCTTTGCCGTTGATGGTCGGGGCTTTGCCGTTGATGGTCGAGTCTTTGCCGTTGATGGTCGGGGCTTTGCCGTTGATGGTCGCTCTTTCACCCTCGATGTCCGAGCATACACCGTTGATGCTCGCTCTTTCACCCTCGAGGTCCGAGCATACACCGTTGATATTCACTCCTTCACCCTCGATGTTCGAGCATACACCGTTGATATTCACCCCTCCACCCTCGATGGTCGAGCATCCACCGTCGATATTCACTCCTCTACCCTCGATGTCCGAGCATACACCGTTGATATTCACCCCTCCACCCTCGATGGTCGAGCATCCACCGTCGATATTCACTCCTCTACCCTCGATGTCCGAGCATACACCGTTGATATTCACCCCTCTACCCTCGATGGTCGAGCATCCACCGTTGATGTTCACTCCTCCTCCCTCGATGTCCGAGCATCCACCGTCGATGTTCACTCCTCCAGCCTCGATGGTCGAGCATCCACCGTTGATGTTCACTCCTCCAGCCTCGATGTCCGAGCATCCACCGTCGATATTCACCCCTCCTCCCTCGATGGTCGAGCATCCACCGTCGATATTCACTCCTCTACCCTCGATGTTCGAGCATCCACCGTTGATGTTCACTCCTCCAGCCTCGATGTTCGAGCATCCACCGTTGATGTTCACTCCTCTACCCTCGATGTTCGCTCCTCCACCGTTGATGCTCGCTCTTTCACCGTTGATATTCACCCCCCTACCTTCGATGTTCACGTCTTTTCCGTTGTTTAATCAGCCTGCTTTGTTATGGGCGTCATCAGTTGGAGATTCGTCACTCCGTTTCCCCCACCATGTTGCCAAAATCGGACCGGATATGTTGTGCCAGACGCTAAACAAGGCGCTCGGAACCGCGGCTATTGGCGAAAAGTGTGCAAGCGCTAATGCCGACCCAAGCCCTGAATTCTGCATGCCGACCTCAATCGAGACAGCCTTTTGGTCCGCAAAGTCGAACTTAAGTAATTTTCCAAGCACGTAGCCAATCAATAAACCCAATACGTTATGCAAAATGACAACAGTAAAGATCAGCAAACCGGTCGTGAGAATATCTTCACGGTTAACCGCAACGACGGCCGCCGCCACAGCTACAATCCCGATAACGGAGATCAGCGGCAATGCTTTGATGCTTTTATCAACTTGTTTACTGAACAATAAGCGGACAACAATGCCTAACACGATCGGAATAAGCACAATTTGCACAATCGACATAAACATATCCGCAGCAGAGACCGGCAACCACTGACTGGCAAATAGCAATGTTAGCGCTGGCGTTAAAATCGGCGCCAGGATGGTTGATACAGCTGTGACCGACACAGACAATGCTGTGTTCCCCTTGGCAAGAAATGTCATCACATTTGAGGCTGTACCGCCTGGGCAGCAGCCGACCAAAATAACCCCGGCGGCAATCTCCGGTGGAAGTTGAAAGACCACTGCCAGACCAAATGCCACCAGCGGCATGATGATATATTGTGCCGCAACAGCGATGAGAACACTTACCGGCGCTTTGAGCACGCCTTTAAAATCGTCCAGCGTCAGCGTCAACCCCATCCCGAACATAATAATTCCCAGCAGCAGCGACACGTGAGGCGCGATCCACGCGAAGCCTCCCGGAAAAATTAAACTTAGACCAGCAAATAAAATGACCCAGACAGCAAACGTATTACCCGCAAAGCTACTGATCTTCTCTAATGTTTTCATGTTATCCCTCCAGAAGCTGTTAGATTAAATATTCAAGTATTGTAGCACAAACTTCTAAGCGAAAAAAGGCTAATTTTTTATAACATTTTAACAAAACGAAAGAAATCAAATTTTGGGCTTGCTTTTACCCCGAAAATATTCTATGATTGAATACAACTTTTTACACAAGGGGATGGCGACATGGAGGAGGAACAAGTAATTCGAACGGATCTCTGTTCTTCAGGTAAAGAAAAACCCCAAGCAGACCAGCTGGAGTTTGGAAGAATTTTTACAGACCATATGTTTTTGATGGACTTCACAGATGATAAAGGATGGCATGATCCGCGCATTGTGCCATACGAGCCGCTGTCGATCGACCCATCGGCAATGGTTTTTCACTACGGCCAATCCGTTTTTGAAGGGATGAAGGCCTATCGTACACCGGATGAGGATGCCCAATTATTCCGGCCGCAGCGCAACTTCAAGCGTATGAATCATTCCAACAGCAGGCTTTGTATCCCGCCGATTGATGAGGCGTTTGCACTGAAAGCACTCAAGCAGCTCATCGGACTGGAAAAAGACTGGATTCCTGAAGCTGAAGGAACATCTCTGTATATCCGGCCGTTTATCATTTCAACCGAACCTTATCTCGGTGTGTCACCATCGAGTCATTATAAATTTATTATTATCTTATCACCGGTTGGTGCGTACTACAAAGAAGGCATCAACCCGGTCAAAATAGCAGTGGAACACGAGTATGTCCGCACTGTAAAAGGCGGGACCGGCGAAGCGAAAACCGGCGGAAACTATGCAGCAAGTCTGAAAGCACAGGAACTTGCTGAAGACGGGATAGCCCAGGTACTATGGCTTGATGGCGTTGATCGGAAGTATATCGAGGAAGTCGGCAGCATGAATGTCTTTTTCAAGATTGACGGAAAAGTTGTCACGCCTGCTTTGAATGGCAGTATTCTGGAAGGTGTCACCCGAAATTCCGTTATTCAGCTGTTGAAATACTGGAATGTTCCGGTTGAAGAGCGAAGACTTTCACTTGAAGAAGTGGTTACGGCACATAAGGATGGCAAACTGGAAGAAGCATTCGGTGCCGGCACAGCTGCCGTTATCTCACCAATCAGCCAGCTGGTTCGCGGGGATAAACACCTTGAAATCAATCAGGGAAAAACCGGAACCATTGCCAAGCGTCTGTATGACACGTTGACTGGTATCCAATACGGAAAAATCCAGGATCCATTTGACTGGATAGAAAAAGTGGAAGATGTTCAGCAGGAGACACTTAAAGCTTCGAGTTAATGAAATCAAAAAATCGGAAGACTCTTCTCCTCAATGAAACCCTGGCACGTGATGTGTGCCGGGGTTTTTGCGTGACATAAAGTGAAACTTCATTTAGTGAGGGTTTCCTTTCCACCCCCACTGAAGAGAAGTAAGAAAAGCGCGGGGTGCCTTGTCCACCCCCGAAAAGCTTAAGCAAGAATTTGTAGTGGCGGATTTTGCCACGTAAAATGATTGCTTAAGACCTCGAGGGGGTGGGCGCTGGACATGACTATTGCTGCCAAAGAGCTTAATATAGACAAAAATTTTATACTTTCTTATCTTTGAACAAAGGCTAAAACCGCCATATCCTATGGCAACGCCTTTATGACCTGCATCGTGCAGGCCTGAACAGAATCGGACCTTTGCGGGCAGTTGATCCCCTACTTATCTTTTTCGGGCTCACCTCAAAATCTTGAAGTGGGGGGTTATCGTTGGTTTCAGGCGCTTTCTCGGCCTCTTTTCATCGTGAGGCAACTTCTCTCGATGGTTTCAGGCGCTTTCACGGCCTCTTTTCATCGTGAGACAACTTCTCTTGATGCTTTCAGGCGCTTTCTCGGCCTCTTTTCATCGTGAGGCAACTTCTCTCGATGGTTTCAGGCGCTTTCAAGGCCTCTTTTCATCGTGAGACAACTTCTCTTGATGGTTTCAGGCGCTTTTACGACCTCTTTTCATCGTGAGGCACCTTCTCTCGATGGTTTCAGGGGTCTTTACGTGGTTTTTTAACCGTGAGAAGACTTTTCACAGACGATTCTCTTATACTTCATCTCGTGTAATTTACCAACCGTCATCAATCAAGCGCTATAGCTCGATCACGCTCGTTACCTCAACACCCTTTAAAGCCTGTGATGCCAACCGGTCCGCTTCCTGATTATATTTTCGTGAAACAACCTGATATTCCGGATCAATTCCCAGTCTGTCCAGATCATGTTCAATCCGGTCAGCCCACCGATTTAATGCTGCCTCATAACACGGCCACTCACCTTTTAGCTGATTGATCACCACCTGTGAATCTCCGGCAAAATTAACCAATAAACGATGCACACCTAATAGTTCCAGTTCTCTTACAGCTAAATGAAATGCTGCATATTCAGCCTCGTTATTGGTATCAAGCTCCTCGATCAACGCATTTTTACGCTGGCGCCAGGACTTACCATTTTGTTCATAATAAATAACACAACCCAGGCCGGATGTTTTGGTTACCCGGTCAAAGCCACCGTCAAAATAGACTATCACCTCGTAGGGTTCGGTTTGAATGGCCTCCATTTGTTTCTTTAGATTCTTCATCGTCCATTTGCTATCGTGTTTATCCACAAACATAATCTCTGTTGCACGACCGGTTTTTTTCAGATCTTCAGCAAGCAGAAGTGCTTTGGCTGCTGGCATCTCATCGGAACTGAAGAATGTTTCTGTCCCTTTGGGTGTTGTGTATGCTAATTCAATCCTGACATACATGACGGCATCACCTTTACGAATGGCTTTTTCTCTTTTCCTTCAGTGTACCCTATGTTTCCCTTAAATATTTCAGGCCAAATTCATCCAAACCCAAGACCCGGTTTATGCGATAGTTCAGCTGTTGCGCCGTGCCACGTGATGCCCCCTTCTGAAGACTGGTCTTTCAACCATAATGCCGCATCAAGATCGAAGCGGGTAATGTTGCTGTGTGCATAAGCAAGATGGGCAGCGGCGGTTACTGACACGCTTGATTCCATCATACTGCCAATCATACATTCAATACCTGCACTTTGCGCCGTATCGGCAATTTGTTTTGCCCGGCGAATCCCGCCGCTTTTCATCAGTTTAATATTCAATAAATCGACAGCTTCCATTTTGATCAATCGAAATGCATCAAATGGTGAAAAAAGACTTTCGTCCGCCATGATCGGTGTATCAACACGATCGCGCACATATTTCAGCCCCTCGAAATCATTTGCCGGCACCGGCTGTTCAACCAGTTCAATGCTTGCATTCGCTTCTAAATAACAAATTACATTGACAGCCTGTTTCCGATTCCACCCCTGATTGGCATCAAGTCGCAATGCTACTTCATCGCCAACAGACTCGCGAATTTTTTGTATGCGGCTGATGTCGATTTGCTCATCATTGCCAACTTTTATTTTCAGCGTATGATACCCCTGCCCGACGCGATCCCTGGCATCCTGCTGCATGATCTCTGGAGCGTCAATGCCAATTGTCATATCGGTTACCGGGAACTCTGCACCTCCACCGAGATACTGATGAAGCGGAAGGTGGAAGATTTGGCAATAGGCATCATGCAGGGCAATGTCGACCGCTGCCTTAGCGCTCGTATTGCCTACACAGCTTGCCTCGGCTTTTATTAAAATATCCTCCAATTCCTCAATATTACGATTGAGAACAGCTTGTTTGATGGGCCCGTCAATGGCAGCCTGAATACTCGCAAGTGACTCGCCCGTAATTTTCCAGGTGGAGGCGGCTGATCCAATACCGGCCGCTCCATTTTCCAATTTAATTACGACATCGATCACTTCAATTTCCGTAACTTCCCGGAGTGCCGTTTTAAAAGCTTTTTCCAACGGTTTGGATGTCTTATTGGTCCGAATTTCAGTAATTTTCAACGTGATTTCCCCCTTGTCGTAATGGGACACGGGGTCAGACCCTGTGTCCCCCGCCCGTTAGAGCATGGATAAAATTTGCGCAGTCAGTAACCCGAAATAGGTCCCGAGAAATGACCCAGCCAATGCCATCACAACACCAATCGGTATGAGCGCTCGGTTATAAGCGCCAGCAAGCAGCGGTGCTGAGGCCATGCCACCGATATTGGCCAGACTGGATACACCAAGCGTGAACAAATCAAGCTTGAAGAGTTTAGCTGCCAGACCCATGAACAATGCATGGATGAGCAGAATGATAAAACCGGACACAATGTAAATCGGTGCTTGGAACAGTTGCGTGAAGTCTGCACGGGATGCAATCAAAGCAATCACGACATACAACAGAACATTGGCCACATCCAATGAGCCGGGAACTTTGGAAACACGCGTCATCGCGAGCAGCACACCAACGACGGACACAATAAAGATAGTCCACGTTAGGCCGCTGACAATATCACCATAGGAGGGCAACAGGCTGCCGAGTTTCGTTGCTACTGCGGAACCGAATATGCCGATTGCGAATAGACCCATCAAGTGAACAAAAGAGGTATTCTCTGTTTTGTCCGTCTGTTCTTCCATTAATTCCTTACTAACTTCATCAAGATGTGTGGTGTTCGCCTTCGTCCAGCGATTAAACACCGCTGCAAACGGCACAAGCCAGAACATGATCATGACCCATGTTGAATAATTGATCGTATCCATCACAAGCGCATAACCGAAAATATTTTCCGGAACCTCGAGAATCCCCTGAACAATCACCATATTGGCCGATCCACCTGTCCAGCTTCCCGCCAGTGCACCGAACGCCTGCCATGTTTCCGAGGCATAAAGGGACTCGAATAATAAATAAACCACTGTAAAACCAACAATAATACTAAGCACCGCCGTAAAATACCCAATCAGCATCTTTGGCCCAAGTTTTACAAGCTTTCTCAAGTCACAGTTTAATAGCATGAGCAAAATGAGTGCCGGCAAAAGGGCATCACGAACTGTTCCATACGTATTGTCAATCGATTCCGTATCGCCGATCACCCCCGTTGTTTTTAAAATAGCCCCAACGATATATATAAGAACAATACCCGGTACAAACTTAAACAACTTGCTATCAGAGCTTTTTTCAATATAAGCTATCAGCCCGGCCACACCAATCATGAGCCCTAAGTATAAAAAACCGTCTTGTATCATGAAAAATTCCCCTCTCTTCTGTTCTTCCTGATGAAACTGATCGTTTGCCTTTTCCGTTTGACCCATGAAAATCATACAGAAAAAACCCAGCTGACAGAATGTAAATCCATATCAACTGGGTTTTATCCACGTTTTGGATAGATAAAGCAGTTTAGATGATGATCAATAATTAAAAGCTTCTTCAAACTTTTTCCGTGCATGCCGGTAAGCGACAAGCAGTGCTTTCTGTGAAGACCCTAAATAGCGGTTTGTAATCACTGCCGTTACTTGGTCGTCATCTGAAATCGTCTGACCAACAAACAATGATTGTACAAACTTCTTGGTGATATCAATAACAGCCGTGCACTCAGCATCGACAATTCTTCCATTCGTTTTATCAATGACAAAGCCAACAAAAAACGTCTCATACTGTTTCGTGATCGGATTATTTTCCGGAGATTTTGCTTCGCCTACAACATAAACGGTATCCTCATGGTACAAACTTCGGCAACTCCTTGAAAGACTGTCAGACTCTGCATGGGATGTTATCCGGTCAGATAAGGACCATTGCAGAATGGACTACTTTCATAGATTGTAATGTTATCTTAGCACATTACGTTAGCGTTTTCAATAACCAATGAGCCATCACTGCAATGAGATCTGTATTTATCCCGATCCCATCACGATGAATCTAGTTCACCGGTTCTCTATTGCGGAACAGAAATACTTGTATCGGTATGGTTGCGCTTAAGGTTATTGCCGCTATCACAACATGTGCAACCGCATTTGTGGAGTATCGCTCCGCCAGGAAATAAAATCCGTAAACGATGACGATCAACGGTAAAATGCCTATTGGCGGAATGAACCAGTTAAGCAGTATGGTTGCCGCTATCGTAATGCCATATATCAATGTGAATTTTCCTCTCATGGATGCGTGAACATCATTCTCCACCAATAATGTTAAGAGAAAATAGTTAACAATGGGTACCCAGGCCATCCAGGCTTTATCTTCGTATCCTTCTTGTTTGGCTATTTTAAATAAGCCAATCGCTTGTAGCACATAGAAAATAACTGCAATGACACCAAATATCAACAAAAAGACACCCAGCCCAATCAATAAACCAATTAAAATACTTTCTTCTTCCACGTATATCCCCCTTTATTCACTCTATTTTGTCATAATCATGGCGAAAGACCTAATTCAATAGTTTAGCATAATTAAGACGGCAATTTGTGGGTCTAAGGTCTCAATTTCAGTAACTGCCCGCTATGACAGTTTATTAAACAAAACTGAAAAACATGTTGACATCCGTTAAAATCACCTGTAAATTAATAATTATTATTCAATTACATAGCGACTGTTTTTCTTATCCAGAGAGGTGGAGGGACTGGCCCTGTGAAACCTCGGCAACAGACTGTCATAGTACTGTGCCAATTCCAGTAAGCGCCAAGCTTAGAAGATAAGAAGATGATGGTAATTTTTTGTTACCCTCTTCTTATCCGGAAGAGGGTTTTTAGTTGTGCGCCATTAAACATCTAATTCGGAGGAGAGATATCATGTCCTGTCAACAACATCACAATGAAACGGTTTTTGCCCAAATCGGCAACCAAAAACAAGAATCATTAAAGGCGATCAGCACACCCATTTATTTATCAACATCCTATAGACACAACGAGATCGGGCATGGTCACGGCTACGATTATACCCGCACCGGCAATCCGACACGGGATGTGCTTGAAGAGGCGATGGCCAAACTCGAAAGCGGCGACAAGGCTTTTGCCACCACCTCTGGAATGAGTGCCATTCAGCTTGTCTTTTCCCTATTTGCAAGCGGTGATCATATCATTACATGCCGTGATGTCTACGGTGGGTCCTATCGCTATTTTGAAATGCTCGAGCAAAAGCAGGGCTTTCAATTCACTTATTGGAGCGGCAGCGATGAGCGCGAACTGGCCGAGCAAATCAAGCCTGAAACGAAAGCGATTTTTATCGAAACACCGACGAATCCGCTCATGACAAATATTGATATGACCGCTGTATCACGTGTTGCCAAAGCGCATAACCTGCTTTTCATCGTCGACAACACGGTCTATACGCCTTATCTTCAGAAACCGATTGCTGACGGGGCCGACATCGTGATCCACAGCGCCACCAAGTACCTTGCCGGACATAATGACGTGCTGGCCGGTGTGGTTGTTTCTAAAGGGGAAAAGTTAAGTAAAGAACTGGACTATATCCACAATTCAATCGGTTCAACACTGTCACCATTCGACTGCTGGCTCTTGATGCGAGGCATGAAAACACTGCCGCTACGCATGCGCCAGCACGAAGATAATGCCAGCCAGGTTAAGACATATCTGGAATCCCAGCCGCTCGTGAAAAACGTTCTATACCCGGGCAAAGGTGGCATGCTAAGCTTTTTGCTAAAAGATGAAACACGGGTCGTCCCGTTCCTTCAGGCATTAAGTCTGTTCACTTTTGCTGAAAGTCTTGGGGGCGTGGAAAGCTTAATTACCTATCCTGCAACACAGACGCACGCCGAAATTCCAGAAGACGTCCGCAAGTCATACGGTCTAACCAACGAACTGCTGCGACTGTCAGTAGGGATTGAGCATGCCGATGATTTAATTGAAGATCTTAAGCAAGGGTTTGCAGCAGTGGAATAATTGAATTTCATGATAGACACCCCATAAGGCAATTGTGTATAGCATTCGGGGTGTTTTTTCAATTTACAGCGGTTCTAAACCCAGTGTTCTGCCCAGTTAAATTATTCGCTCGCTAGGCGTTTGAATGACTTTGCATGTTATTCAATCACCTTTCTTATCCCGGTTTGCTCTAATTTGCCATAAAGCGATTGCGGAAGCCACTGCTGCCCCGGCAACAATCGGACCTTTTTTTAGTTTATTGTCTTCAGTGTAAAACATATCTTTCACAACCAGATTGATATTTTGCGGACGTTCAGCCAAACGACGCATGAAATAACCGAACCAGTCATCCCCGAACGGAATATACGTACAGAAATGGTAGCCTTCATCCGCCAACTTGTGCTGCAAATCGTTCCGGAAGCCGTAAAGCATCTGGAATTCGAATGTATCGTTATCAATATGATGTTCTTGAACAAACGCTTTCAATTCATTAATAATATGATGATCATGCGTTCCGATCGACGTGAACGTATCACCAAGCAGTCTTTGTTTGGCAAGCTTCAGAAAGTTTTGATCGATATCCTGCTTATCGGGATAGGCCACATCTTCACTTTCTTTATACGCACCTTTAACAAGTCTGATTCGCACATCTTTCAAGTCAGCCAAATCGTCTTCCGCCCGATAAAGATACGACTGAATGACGGTTCCGACGTTATTATAATGGTCACGAAGAGCATGCAGCACCTCGAGTGTCTGTTCATAATGTGAGTAGTCTTCCATATCAATGTTGACGAACGTGCCGTATTGTTGTGCGGTGTTGAGAATCGCTTTCATATTTCCGATGCAATAATCCTGATCAATATCCAGTCCAAGCTGGGTTAACTTCACCGTTATGTGACAATCCACATTTTCCCTATGAATCGTATCAAGCAGAGTTATAATTTTATCCTTAGCCTGACCCGCTTCCGTTTTGTCTGAAACAAATTCACCAAGATTGTCAAGCGTACAGCTAATGCCTTGCCGGTTCAATTGTTTAACCGCTTTCATAACACTTTCAACAGTTGTTCCAGCCACAAATTTATCGGCACCAAGCGAAAAGCCCCATTTTTTCGCCTGGGTATTTAAAAATCGATTATTGGAAAGTCCAATGAAAAAATCCCGTGTCACCTTTGCCATGCTGAAAACTCCCTTGGCTTAATTTACATTAAATGTATTGTAAGTGCATACACAATTACCCAAATAGACTTCATGTTGATAATTCTATTATACTACAACCTACACTAAAAAATAAAATGGGAGATTACAGCGATTCAAATTTGCTTCCGAATCAACACGGGTGACTGGCCGCATGATTTCTGGTAGGATAGACAGATGCTGAAGAACAATTAAAGGAGAACTGACAACATGGCAAACGAACTGCGGCTCCGCGCACTGGAGAAGGATGATTTAATATTTTTGCACAAATTATTCAACAATCCGGATGTTATGAATTACTGGTTCAGTGAATCTTACATGTCCATGGAGCAATTGAAAGAAAGCTATGATAAAGACAAGGATAATCCAAGAAACCGTGAATTCATTTTAACCAATGATGATGAGCCTCTGGGTTTTGTGGCGCTTTATGAAATCGAACAGCGGCATCGGAATGCGGAATTTGCCATCATAATTGATCCCGCGCATCAAGGTAACGGGTATGCGGGTACGGCAACTAAATTGGCGGCGGATTATGCGTTTTCTGTGCTGAATCTGCATAAACTATACTTAATTGTCGCCAAAGCCAATAAAAAAGGCAGACATGTTTATGAAAAAGTCGGCTTTCGGGCTGAAGGTGATATGGTGGAACATTTCTTTATCAATGGAGAGTATCATGATGGTGTTATGATGCATCTTTTTCAGCGGGATTATTGGAAAATGAAATAGCGGGTGATAAAAGCAAACCAGAGCCTATAAAAGGTCCGGGGGTTCAGGGAGTCAGCATTTTCCGAACCCTCTTTTTACGATAATCCGGTAGCGAACTTCAAGCATGCCGAAGCTTCTTTTCATGCTGTACACTTTTAGTGGATAAAAAGTCAACCGTTTCCTGCGTTTCATTGACTTCGGCCCTTATGCCGCCGACCTTTGCTTCAAGGCGCTCGAAACGCTCATCCATTTGGTCGAAACGTTTATCAACCTGTTCAAAACGCTCATTCATACGCTCTTCCATCTGCTGCAATTGTTCATTGATTTTTCCCGAAAAGTCCTGCAGAGCACCCAGAATTTGCTGCAGTTCCGATTTTTCCATTATCTGTTTCACCTCCTGTTTCTTCTACTCTATTATTCCTATTATAAATGATCAACCTGCTCTTCACCAGTCAAATACTGCCAGTAGCTAGTCAGGTCACGATTATGATAAACCACTTTTATATGAAAGTAAAAAGCAAGAAATGGCATTTTATGAGGCTTTCAATCTGGCAAAAGATCATTTTTCGCTACACAAAACAAGGAAATACCAGACCCCAACGAAGCCAAATACGATTTCGGGAAATTGAAAAGAGCTGCCGGTTGCCCGGACCAGCAGCATTCGGCATCAAACGAACTACTTCGGACGATGCCGCTTGTTCCGCTTATTATCCAAATTGAGAAATTCCCGGTCTTCAGCAAATTCCACATCGGGATCCGGTTTTTGCTTGTTGAATCTGTTTTTATTGTTTTGGGTGTTTTTATCCTTATTACGGTTCTTATTTTGCTCTGACATATAGCTTTCCTCCTTATGTTCGTCGGTTCTCGCGCTTATTTTCCCCGTGGTCCTTCAAATTATGAAAAAATTTGTTAAAAGTCAGTGGCCTTATTTGTCCGATTTATTGACGTTTTTAAAATACCTGCTTCATAACTTTCGCCAACAAAACGCTGTAAACCGTCATGCTGATATCACTTTTGTCATACACTAAAACAAGACTCCACGAGATCCGTCTGTCCATTTTAAATTCCGGAGAGGAGAGTGGAAATGAATCACAATCATGAAAGTCATGGGCGAAATCCGACTATTTTAGAGGTTCTTCTATTACTTGCGTTATTCCTGGCGATTGCTTTTTCATTTACCGGTATTTTTGATTTATCCATTCAATTGGCTTTATTTATCGCATTATTTTTGGTCATTATGCTGGGGCTGAGGTTGGGATATACATACAATGATTTACAGGAAGCGCTGAAAAATGGCATATTTAATGGCCTTGAAGCCGTTTTAATTTTAATTGCTGTCGGTGCGCTGATCGGCACCTGGATTGCAGGCGGTATAGTGCCAAGCATCATCTATTACGGGTTGGAGTTTATTCATCCCAGCATATTTTTATTAGCGACGGTCATTCTCTGTGCCATTACCTCGCTCGCAACAGGTACGTCCTGGGGAACAGCCGGGACAGCTGGAATCGCAATGGTCGGTGTCGGGGAAGGATTGGGTATTCCGTTGCCGATGGTGGTCGGTGCCGTTTTATCAGGTGCCTACTTTGGCGATAAGCTGTCACCGTTATCTGACAGCACTGTTCTGACAGCTTCGATGACTAAAGTTAACATTGTTGAGCATATCAAGTCGCTGCTTTTTGTCAGTATCCCTGCCTTAATCATCAGCGGAATCGCTTTTACAATTGTCGGTTTTTCCTACACAGCAGATAATACAGACTTAAGCAGAGTGGAATCCATCATGACAGCCATCGGCAATACCTTTCATATCAGCTGGATCATGTTAATCCCTGCTCTTGTGGTCATCGTTTTATTGGCCATGAAAAAACCCGCCATACCAACGATTGCCTTTGGGGCTTTGCTTGGCGCCGTTTGGGCTTTCATCTTTCAAAATATGGACTTCATCTCAGCATTAGGTACCGCTTATGAAGGGTTTAGCCTTCAATCCGGTAATGAGTTTATGGATGAACTTCTAAACCGCGGCGGCATTACCAGCATGGTTGGATCTGTCATGGTCATTATTCTCGGGCTTGGATTTGGCGGCTTGCTGAATTATATCGGCGCATTGCAGGTCCTTGTTGATTCCTTTAAAAAATTTATTAAAAATACCGGCCGTTTATCTGTTTCGACACTTTTGACAGGATTTCTGTCCAACGTTTTTGGTTGTGCCATGTACGTTTCGTTAATCTTAACACCGAAGATCATGGAAAAAAGCTATGATCGATTAAACGTTGACAGGCGGATTCTTTCACGAAATACCGAAGTGGGTGGTACGTTAACGTCAGGGATGGTGCCATGGTCTGACAACGGCATATTCATGGCCGCTATGTTCGGGGTCCCTGTATTGCAATATTTGCCTTACATGTGGTTAAATTTCGCCGCGATCATTCTTGTGATTATTTATGGATACACCAATAAATTTATTTGGTATACTGAACGGAATCCAGAAAATGAACAAATAAGATAGACGAAAGGAAGGTGCCTCATTCGATTGTAAAGCAGGGCGCCTTCCTTTGTTTTAGCGATTGGACAATCCATTTTAGTGAAATATATTCAAGTGTTGGGTGTCGTGCGTTTTCAGGGTAGCGTCCCATGAAATCGGCATAGACGCGCAATCATGTGTCGCTGTCGCAAAAAATTTCTTCTGTTATGCGGACAGACACTGCCGGATTCATCTTTTATCATCCATGCCTACAGCTTTCTTCCCAACACTACAGGGGTTACAATAGCTAGTGAAAGGAGCACAATATGACACAATTAAGCCTGCTGCCTGAGTCAATCAGGCGTTTAATCAATGAGAATCGAAATAACCATCACAATAATGAATTCAGCGATCTCATCCGGGAGGGCGGTTATGTCCCGCCTGAAGAAGATCTGCTGATTGATGCCGTCACAGCTTTAAGTATGGGGAAAAATGTACTACTGAAAGGCCCAACCGGTTCGGGTAAAACACGGTTTGCCGAAACACTGTCCAATATGTTTAACCAACCGATGTTTAATGTGAACTGCTCAGTCGATCTGGACGCGGAAAGCCTGATGGGGTTTAAAACACTCGACTATGAGGGTGATAAACAGATTATCGACTTTGTGCCCGGCCCTGTCACCAATTCGATGAAGCACGGAACATTTCTATATATCGATGAAATTAATATGGCCAAACCGGAAACACTGCCGCTCATTAATGGCGTACTGGACTATCGGCGCACCATCACCAATCCGTTCACCGAAGAAATCATCACCGCCAAAGATGGCTTTGGTGTGGTTGCTGCGATCAATGAAGGCTATGTCGGAACGGTTCCGCTGAACGAAGCACTGAAAAACCGCTTTGTCGTAATTGACATCCCTTATCTACAGGGAGATCAATTGAAGCAGCTGATTCAGGAGACCAGCCATCTGGATGATGAACGCACCATTGATCTATTCGTACAGCTTTCCGCTGATCTTATTCAGGCGGTCAGCCAAGGGAAGCTAGCTGAAGACGCCGCCTCAATCCGTGCGTTGATTGACGCTTGTGACTTGAGCGCCATGATCCCGCCAAAGCGGGCTATTCGCCGGGCGATTGCGGATAAGATGGATGAGGATCGTGAAAAGAAATTCGTGATGACCATGGCTGAGACGCTGTTTGCCTAAGCGCGATAGCTAACATCACTTGGATAGGAGAATTACCATGTTTCGATTTCGTGAATCTAATATCGATACTGGTCTATACCTACAGCTGCAAGACATGGCATCTGTCCTGTCAGGTATCCCTGACTTGAAATTTGACTATACTTTTGGATCAGCGATTGATAACGAACATTTTAAAATAACCGCAAGTGCTAATTGGGGAATTGGGAATGCCCACGCAAGAGAAGCAGGGCTTAAGACGGATATCCTGCTTCGGACGATTGGTACACTGCATTATTCCGATATCCAGACAATGCAGCGATTTATGGAAGATCAGCCAGCATCAGGCCTCCCGAAGTTTGCCGGGCAATTATTTACATTGTTTGAAAATATTCGTCTGGAGGAAATCGTTAAACAGGAACGACCTGGAACGACGGGATTATTTTCTATTCGCCGGGATTATTTAAGAAAGTATTTTACGCAACAGCTGGAAGCAAACGTGACGCGGAGCCTCTACCTCGATGAATTGTACTGTCTGATTTATTTACTAATCCAGGCCGATACACCCGACCCTTCCTTTTCAGCAGCCCATGACAGACAAGTGGAGCAACTGAACGCGCTGAAGCCGATTCTTTTCCAATTATTTGAGGCCGATCAAACAAAAGATATAGCCCGAGTTGTTGAACAAACGGTCTTTCGGCTGGGGCTGGAAAATGACTATACCGATATGATGCATGATTATTTTATTTTTCCGATCGCCAATCTTTCCAGCTATACGGCGAAAAATGCCTTTGATGAACTGACACGCACTGACCCGCTGGCCAACGAAAGCCTTGAGGAAGATGTCAGTGAGGAAGACAGCGAAGCATTCGAGGAGCAGTTCTCCACTTGGCACGGTGAAAACGAAAATGCCGACAGAAAGCAAAATTTTATGCAGTTCGAATTAGAACAAGGGACGCGCTCAAGCCTGATGGGTGAAGGGGCACGCGAAACCGAGGAAGGCGATCAGGCCATGGCCGCTATGCAGGGTTCATCAGGGCAAAGCGAGCAAAATGATTATTCCGATATGAAAGCCATGGACAAACAGCAAGACAGCCAGAACAATAAATCTGTCGGTAGTGCTTATGGCCGGGAAAACCAGAATGCCGTTAAAGAGGTCAAACATGCCGAACCACCAACCGATGCGGATGAAGCATTGTATCGGGAATACACTGAGGAAATCGCGCCATACCAGCGCAGGCTTTCGAAAACCATTGAAAAAATGCTGGAACACAAGCGGCAATCGCCCCGGCATGATTTGACCACCGGGCGTTTGTCGAAAAAATTGACCGCTGTTGCAACCGAGGAATTCCCACGTCTTTTTCACAAAAAAGATGAGGAATCAAAAGAAGTGGATGCCGCTTTCACACTTTTGGTTGATTGCTCTGCTTCGATGCTGAACAAAATGAAAGAGACTAAAAAAGGGATTGTTCTGTTCCATGAAGTGCTGAAAGACCTGAACATCCCACATGCCATTATCGGTTTCTGGGAAGAAGCAACAGCAGTAAAAGATCAGTACCAGCCCAATTATTTTCATAAAATCCATTCGTTCAGTGATTCACTTTATCACAATCACGGCGCCAACATTATGCAGCTGGAAGCACAAGAGGATAATCGCGACGGCTATAGCATCCGTGTCGCCGCTGAAGAACTGGAAGCCCGCAGTGAAAAGAACCGCTTCCTGCTTGTCTTCTCGGACGGCGAACCGGCCGCATCCAACTACACTGAGAATGGCATCATCGACACGAATCTCGCTGTCTCTGAAACCCGCAAAAGGGGCATTGACGTGGTCGGCATGTTTCTGGCAGAAGGCGATGTCAGCGAACAAGACAATGAACTGATGCGCAACATTTACGGCCGTGAACGCATCATGATTCCAACCGTGGCAGACCTTCCCGAACATTTTGCACCGCTGTTAAAAAGGTTGCTGTTGAAGGCAATGTGACGCACTCCCGACTCACATGGGGTGGGACAGAGGGTCAGACCCTCTGTCCCACCAGTCTAGTGTATCCTTCCTATAACACTTTTGGAAATTCCCGTCACTCTGGCAAGTTGTCTGATTGTAACGCCGTTTAATTTCTTCAATTCAAGTATAAGCGCATCCCTTTCCCCTTTCTCCATCTGCTGTATCTTGCTTCTGGATGGTATCCCCAGCTTTTCAAGACGGTTCAGGACATTTTGGTCTGGTATTTTTAATTTAGGGGTATCTTCCAGGAATTCATCATTGTTTGCTGCCCGCATATATTCTAAAAACAATTCGAGGGCTCTATTCTTTTCAGGGGAAAATAATTGAAGGCTGAATTCCGTGTCAACCAGTGTAGGATATCCAGAATATTCGTGGAAGCTTGTCCATTGAAACTCGCCTATATCGCTTACCATACCAGCCTTGACAGGATTTTGGTGTATATATCGGAGAACTCTCATAAAACCTGGAATATACTCGATCGTTTCACTTTTAAAACGATCCTGAAATAAGTGGCCGCTGCGTTCATATTTATCGTTATACCATAGAACATAACCCGTGCTGATCCGCTGAACTACTTTTGATATGCTCTCCTCTTTTTCTTTGATCAATAAATGCACATGGTTGTCCATCAAACAATAAGCATATAGCTCAAACTTACTCACGGCCTTACATTTTCCGATAGTTCCCAGCAGCTTAATCCTGTCCTCCCGATCTTCAAAAATCACCTGCCGATTAATGCCGCGCAACATAATATGGTATATCCCATTAACACTCCTCTTTCGCAGTTTTCTGGCCATAGATTCACCTCCTTCGCGGGACACGGGGTCTGACCCTTTGTCCCACCAACCCTTTGTCCCATAATTTTATAAAGCTAAAGATGAGTTCGAAATAAAGGTGTTAACCAAAGTAACGGGTAAAAAAAGGTAAGGAAAGACCTGCCTGGAGAAGGCAGTAAATTTGTCTGTCGAAGATTATAATTAGAAATGAATGGTCCTCGCGGAAAGCATTCTCCCCTTTATGTATTCTACACAAAAATACAAAACCCTTTTTTCCGAAAAAAAGTCTGAGCCTTGACCCGAAAGCGAATTCTCTGCCTCAACGTATAGAAAGATAAAAACAGGGGAAGCTACCGAGAACAATAGGTATGGAGGTGGGTATCTTATCATGAGGAATAATGACCAATTGAATCAGCATACTAAAAACGTGCAAAATGAAACCGGAAACCCCGCCATTTTAAACGATGTCATTGATAATGGATTCGAACAATACCCTGAGCATAATGAAAAACGGACAAACAACAGGCCGCTCTCATCAATTCAGGAGGTTGCCCGCAACAATATGGACGGGAAAACATGGCAGAATACGGAGCATTGAATTGGGACATGGGGTCTGACCCTATGTCCCCCGCATCAACCTACTGTACGGCCACGGCAATTACACCAGCGACCATTGTGCCAGCTGCGACAATTCGGCGCGGACCGAATCCCTCTGATAGCATCCGGGTGCCCATGATGGTACCGATCAATATACTCATTTCGCGTACCGGTGCCACATAGCTGACGGGTGTAAACGTCATGGCCGTTAACACAAGTACATATGCAAATTGATTGAGGATTCCGACACCAATTGCTTCTTTCTTATGATGACGCCATTCATGACGTACATCTTCAAAGCTCCGGAAAACAAACAGCGACAAAATGATGGCCTGTGCAACGATACTGCCATAGATCAGCATAAGCGGTGACATCATTGCAACACTGACCGCCCCTTTGTCCAACAGTGTATACGAAGCAATCATCACGCCAATAAGCATCCCGTACAAAAGCGGTATAAATGTATTGGCTTTCCTAATTGCCTCCATGCCCCCCGTAATCACGAAGATACTGCCGGTAATCAGTGCGATTCCGATGACACCGGTTGTTGTCAGCTTTTCATCATAAATAAACACAGCGGCAATCGTTACAATTAAAGGTCCTGTCCCACGGCAGACGGGATAAACAAGGGAAAAATCCCCCACTTTATAGCCCTTTTGCAGCAATAACGAATAAGCTAAATGAATAAGTGCACTCCCTAACATGAAGCCAAGTTCCAACCAGCCAATCTGAACGTTGCGAAAAATCAAAAGACCAATGACAAAGGGGGCAAAAACAACCAGAGTGATCATCATATAAAGCCACACAAACGCATACCCGCCTTCTGACCGTTTAGCCAGGTAATTCCAGGTGGCATGCATGAACGCTGATATGACAATAAGTGTAAGCGCCAGAAAAGACATACACGACTCCTTTCTGCAAAACAATTTTCTCCTTTTTATACCATAACGACATCAGACCCGACTGCCGGGCTTCCTTTCCCGCCGTTTCAACATCACATATTCCCAAGCGCCGGTCCCCAAAAATACTACAGACCGACCGCGACGAATGAATGATGCAACTTGACATTAAAAATCGATATGTAAAAAATGACAAGCCACTCATGCTTGTATGACAGCTGGAAAATCCCCATTACGGCACAAATCACCAAAACGGCAACCCCTGCCGTCATTCAACTGAAATGCCGTTAAGAGCATCGGATCAATCGCATCCACCAGCACTTTGATGGCAGATACATTCAGCCCCCACATCAGCATGACCAATAATAAAAGCGTATAAATCCAAGCCATAAATCGATTCAACTGTTTTCTGAAGCATACTTAATCTACTATACTATCAAAAAATACCTGAAATTTCTTCCCTGCCGTCCTGAAACAAATTATGTTGTACTTCTCTTCCACTCTTAAAACATGCTATACTAGAATCATATTCTTTGCATCTGAGGAGGAAACAAATGGCTAAACGGTTATTTCTTTTTTTACTGACAAATATACTGGTATTAACCACCATCGTCATTGTCTGGTCCATTATTGTTTCATTTACAGGGGTCAGTGGTTCATTTATCAATGGTGATGACGGATTAGCGGGCATCAACTATGGTTCATTAATGGTGTTCAGTCTGCTGGTCGGCTTCATTGGCTCATTCCTCTCACTGGGCATGTCACGCTTCATTGCCAAAAAATGATGCGGGTCAAAGTACTTGATCCGAACGGCGCGCTTTCCACTCAGGAACGTGCCATTGTTGAAAAAGTTCACAAGCTATCGCGTGCAGCAGGCCTCATGCATATGCCTGAAGTCGGCATCTACCAATCCCGCGAAGTGAACGCATTTGCGACAGGTCCAACCAAAAAACGCTCGCTTGTTGCGGTTTCAAGCGGGTTACTGAATGAAATGGATGATAACGCGGTTGAAGGCGTTATTGCCCACGAAATCACCCACGTTGCCAACGGGGATATGGTTACCATGACACTGCTGCAGGGTATCGTCAACACATTCGTCGTCTTTTTATCACGAGTTGCAGCCATTCTCGTATCGCGTCTGGTGCGTTCTGAACTGGAGACAGTCGTCCGCTTTGCCGCGATTATTATTTTCCAAATATTGTTCTCAATACTTGGAAGTCTTGTGGTCAGCGCCTATTCACGACACCGGGAATATCGTGCGGATCATGGTGGTGCAGATTTGGCCGGGCGTGACAAAATGGCCCATGCCCTCCGTTCCCTGAAAAGCCGCACAGCGATTTCTCAGGCGAATGATCGAACAGATGATGCAGCCATCCAAACCATGAAGATCAACGGAAAAGGCAAAATGATGTCGCTGTTTTCATCCCATCCGGACATTGACGATCGTATTGCACGTTTGGAACAACGCTAAAATTAATATAAAAACGCCATGCCTGCTTTTCGGCTTCATGGCGTTTTTTGTTTGCTTGACCGATTTTATGATCAGGTCGATCGAAGTTCTGGTTAATCGATCGAATTTTGCATGATCTCGATCGATTTGCTGTGCCGCTCGATCGTTTTTCCCTCGCTCTCGATCGAATTCCATCTGCTTACATGACTATCCCGGTTCGATGGGTCTTATCCCTTCTTGTTCTCCGATTCCTGGTTTTTTCTTTTCACCACTTCAGCATCCGTGTTGCTATAAATATTCGTACCTCGCCCGCCTGTCGTTCGGGCTATAAATTCTTTAGCCTCATTATACGACATCCCTGAGCGGCGGCTCTGTTCCCTGATTGCCTCCGCATTTGTTTGGTTGCTTTTGTCCATTAAAAAACCTCCATTACGCTTTTATATTAGTTTGCGCAATAGAGATTTTTTAATGACAATTCCGGAGCATCATCTTGTAGGTTTTACTGTCTGTCTTAAATAACATACAGTACGTGTTGCCACTAAACTTTACATCTGAACAATACTCCTCTGCATACCCCATCCCGCCACTTTTATGTTTATCCATATTTTCCCTTACCAGCCCTTTTAACAGCCACTTCCGCTCAGCAACTACCTGCCGCTTTTTGCCTGTCTTCTTTTTTAATAGCCATCACTGCCGCCCGTCTAGCCAAAAAATACTTTAACCGTACCTTCTTTTCGGGCCGTTTCCAGACAGCTGTTCATAAACTTCTGTATCTCGTTTCGCTGCCACAATAAAAACTCCTGATTACCTTTATGGCCAAAATCCTTAGCTTTCCATCTGTCAAAAGCTTTCAAAGCTTTTTTTACCTGATCCAAAGGGAGTATTGCCACCTCTCCTGATCCGCTTACACCCGCATAATACTCATTCGCGTCAAGCAAATCATAAAATAACGGGGCGTTCACATCTCCCATCGTAAAACGAACATAGCCAATTTGCTGTCCCGCTCTATTAAATGAACTGATATCGTGTCCCATATTTCATCCCCTTATTAACAAGAATTAGTTGCATGTATCAAGTGAAAAACAAACATAGGCAGGGTCTCCAGAGTTCCGGGAGACTGGTGAAGTGAAATTTTTTTTGGTCTTGTGAAACGTAATAACTCGTTTGAATGAAAAGCATGCGGCAGACAAATTGAAGTCATTGCGTAAAAGGAAAACAGAATAAGTTGATCGCCGTTTTATGCCATAGAAAGCCTGGCAGAAGAATGGATAAGAAGCGAAAAGAAGAACTATCGATGCAGAAAGCAAGTTGAGGTGTGCACCATAAATCATACAAGTTTTTGAAACCGTTGTCAAATCATTGAAAATCTTTTTGAAAAAATCCAGCCAGCATGCTAACAAAATCCCCGCCGGCCGAACGGAGGCTTTTATAAAAATTCCAGGTCTCTTTGCTCCCGGCAGGATGGACACCGTCTGGGATGAACAAATCCCATTCTTTGATAAAATCTTTGCTCGCCAACGGAAAAGGTAAAATAGTTGCCGCATTCGATACATCTCAGATCGATATCATGCGGTTCCAACCCCTTCATTGCTTCGTTGATTGAATCGGCCCGGTCAGCTGCAGCTTGCTGGTCGACGGAGACATCTGATTCAATGTCCCGGATGACCTCCCGGATCCTGGCCCGCACCTTTTTGTAATCAATCTTTTCCCATGCCCGTAAATACGGGATGTATTTGTTGCTTCCGGTTTCCTGTATTTTATCAAGCAGCAGTAATATCATGCCCCGGTTCCGGTCTTTCAGGTAATGCATATCAGGGCTTTCGTTACCGGCTGCCAACCATTGGTCCCACTCATTTAAAAATTCATCCGTAAGCTGATCACGCTCAATTTCCCAGACACGGGGTCTGACCCCGTGTCCCAAAAATCAGGCTTCCTTTAGGATGCTTACCGGATTAAACAATTCATAATGCCGGTTGCCGTTGGAGACACCCCAGTCTTTAAGCCCCTGGTCGACAGCTTTCATGAATGGGGCGGGGCCGCAGCAATAAAAATCTGCGTTATTGCCGCACGACAGAATTGATTGGAGCCATGGAAGATCAACATAACCTTCCTTATCATAGTTTTGGGTGGTCCGGTCGGCTTCACTTGGGCTTTCATAGCAGACAAACGACGAAACATTCGGGCGGTCGGCGACCATTTGTTCAATATGCTCCTTCATCACGTGGGCCGAACTGTTTTGGGTTGCGTGGATAAATGTTACCGGGCGGTCAGGGTCTTTTTCGGCAATCGTTTCAAGCATACCGACAACCGGTGTCATCCCGATTCCGCCGCTGAGCAATACGACCGGATTTTCTTCACTCGTCATCGTAAAGTCGCCGGATGGAGCGGAAAATGCCAGTTTGTCACCTTCTGCCGCGTGGTCATGCAAATAATTGGAAACCACCCCATCAGGCACGTGCCCAGTTCCTTTTTCACGTTTAACGCTAATCTTATAAAAGTCTTTCCCGGATGCTCCGGACAGACTGTACTGACGCATATGTGTATAGGAATCGCCTTCAACATCGACTTTGAGCGTCAAATACTGGCCTGCTTGATAGGACGCTATTGGCCCGCCGTCCTTAGGTTTCAGATAAAATGAAACCACATCATCCGTTTCTTGAATTTTTTCGGCAACGACAAAGTCGCGGAATCCTATCCAGCCGCCTTCTTGCTTTTCTGTTTCTGTATATTTTTTCTTCTCGATATCAATAAACAGATGAGCAATATAATCATAGGCAGCCTGCCACGCTTCAATCACGTCATCTGTCGCGGCATCACCTAGTACATCCTGAACAGCCTGAATGAGCGCTTCACCAACGACCGGATATTGTTCCGGTTTGACTCCGAGCGACACGTGCTTTTCGGCAATACGCTCAACAAGCTGATCAATATTCTCCAAGCTGTCGATATTCTCACCGGCTGCATAAACAGAGTAGACCAGTGCTTCCTGTTGCAAACCTCTTTTCTGATTCGTCTGGTTAAATACATTGCGGAGCTCCGGTACGCGTTTAAACAGCAATTCGTAAAAATGCTTCCCAATTTCAGTACTGTGCTCTTTTAAGACTGGTGCGGTTGACTTAACAATTGCGAGTTTTTCTTTATCAAGACTCAATTCAATTCCCTCCAGCAAAATTGATGATTACATGCTTATATGGTTAGGAGATTTTCCTATATAGATTATGTTAAAGCGGTAAGTGGACCCGACAAGTGATGTACATCACACTTAGCCGTGACATTTCTGTGAAAGTGGGACAAGGGGTCTGACCCCTTGTCCCATCCCGGCAAAAAGCAGCTATTGCCTGCCATTATGAAAACATGCTAAACTTAGATGACTTATTTTGATTTCAGGTGGTGCACCCATGAAAAAGCTGTTGGCAGTCTTTTCAACTTTGATATTCTTTTTCGTTTGTTTCCTTAGAATTCGTCGTGATACGCATGACTTTAAACTGGAAAAGGTCGTATTCCGCAGTCCTAAACTATCGGCAAATTCCCCGTTGACCATACTGCAGATCAGTGACCTGCATAATCATGTTTTTGGCTCTGACAACGAGCGGTTCATCAACATGGTCAAAGCCGCGAACGCTGACCTGATTGTACTGACGGGCGACCTGGTTGACAAAAGAACCATGACATTTGATCAAGTTTTTTCATTGATCGAGCGGTTGACCGCCATCAATGAGCATGTCTATTTCGTATCCGGAAATCACGAGTGGGAAAATGGCCGTACCGAAGAATTTTTTAATAGTCTTCGCAAGCGGGGAGTTATCATCCTGAACAATCGAAACACCTGCATCACGAAAAAACATTCCACAATTAATTTAGCCGGTGTTGACGATTTTTCAACAGAACATGAAAACCTCAGTGGAGCCTTCAGTAATATAAATAAGGCGTACTATACGATTTTGCTGTCGCATGCCCCGGATATCGTCAAGCAATACGACACCATACCGGCTGACCTTATTCTGAGCGGTCATACACACGGCGGCCAGGTCAGATTTCCTTTAATTGGTGCACTCGTAGCACCCGGCCAGGGATTTTTCCCAAGCCTTAACAAAGGGACGTATCAACTTGGCTCCAATCAGCACTTGTATATTGACAGTGGAGTAGGAACAACAAGACTTCCGATACGTTTTTTAAACCAAAGCCAGTTGACCCTAATTACAATCACCCACGAATAGAAAAAGCAGCCCCCTTTGCCTTTAAACAAAGGGGGCTGCTTTTTGGTTTATTGCCACTGGCCGATGAGTGTATCAGCCATTCGCTGAAGTTCTTCATGTGCTTGTTCCGATATAAGCCCGTTTTCCTTCTGATATTGGACGAGCAGTTTAAAACTTTCCATATGCTTGACCACTTTATCCCCTGAATCCTTTTTCTCATAATGTCTGATGGCGGTCAAATGCATGTGAAGAGCACGTGCCGCACGTTCATCCATAATCTCGCCATTATCCTTAAGTGAAGTCACGCTTTCCTGTATATCTTCTGCATTGATTGGTTCCGGTTCTTCTGGCGTCTCACCCATCAGATCAACAATCCGCCCTTCTCGTTCAGGGTTCACAACACCATTCAAATCTTCAACCATATAATCTCGCAATTGCTGCCAGTCAGATTCGCCGATATCCTTGACGCGTCCTTCGTCATAAGCCTGTGCAAACGTTGCAAAGCCATCACCGCCCTGACCGGTAAAGCCGTTCGTTGTCACCTGATATTCCGCATCAAGCTGAATCTCTTCCAGTTCACCGTCCGCCTCAACGGACATTTCAACGACCCGGTTGCCTGGCTCTTTCTCACTGTCGTAGTAAAATTGCATCCCCGATACGTGCAGAAATCCGCCATTTTCAGCCGGCGCTTGACGAACACTGTGCTCCAGAATATCCTTGATCTCCTGACCAGTCAATGTGGCTATCACCGGGTTGTTGCCAAATGGCAGCACACTAATCACTTCACCGGCCGTAATCTCGCCTTCGTCAATTGGTGCACGGATGCCTCCACCATTCTGAAAGGCGATCACGGTCTCAGGGTATTTGTCCTGAGCCCCCGCGAGCATCGCATCTGTTACCAAATTGCCAAGTTCTGTTTCGTTGGCTCGGACACTGTCATCGCCCGGCTCATCCTGACGTGGGTTTGTCAGGTCTTTCATAGCTGCTGCACCAATTTCTTCGTTCATGACATCATCAACTTGTTCTTTATACGGTGCAAGAACCTCCTCGGCTTCAGGATCTTGTTCAAACCCGTCCACTTCAAGCAGTTCACCGTCATAACCAGTAACGGCCCCATTCTCATCGAACGTCACATCAAGCGTACCAAGGTTTTCAGCATATTGCCCGGCCTGGACAATCACGGTAGGTTCTTTCGTTTCCCCGTCAGCATCTTTCGTGACACTTACTGGCTCGTCCAATGCTGTATGCGAATGGCCGCCGACAATCACATCGATGCCGTCAACCTCCTCCGCAATGCGCAAATCATTGCCCACTTCAGGTGCACTATCATAGCCAAGGTGGTTTAGCGCAATAACTTTGTCAACGCCTGCATCTTCAAAAGCTTCCACCGTCTGTTCAGCTGTTTCCTTGAAATCCTCAAATGTGACATCTGCCGGACTTGCAATATTTGCCGTATCCTCGGTTGTCAAACCAAATATCCCCACTTGTTCACCGTCAATTTCTTTGATCATACTATCGTAAATTTCACCGTTCTCCGGATCTTCAGCCAGCGATTGATTCGTTTCAAGTCCATTCATGTAAGGGTCCTGGGAAAAGTCAATGTTGGTACCCAAAAACGGGAAATTGGCATTTTCCACAAATTCCGCCAGCGATTTATGTCCGCCCTCTTCACCACCAAGGTCAAATTCGTGGTTGCCGAACACAAAAGCATCCATATCCATCATATTCAGCAAGGCCAGATCAGCCTGCCCCCTGAACTCATTAAAATACAAGGTTCCGGAAAAGACGTCCCCGCCATGCAGCAGAAGTGAATCCGGATTTTCCTCCCTGAATTCGTCAATTGCTGTTACCATTTTCGTGAGTGGTTCAACACGGGCATGAGTATCGTTCATATGCATGATAGACATGTCAAAGTTACCATCCGCTTCTTCAGCTGCTTCCAGATCAATCTGTGCCAGAATCGGATCATGATCACTCGCACGGCCATGCATGTCCGTAAAGTCCGCATTGACATGGGCGACATCAACCTCGGTCACTTCAGCCAGATTTTTCGATACAAGCATGTGGTCCAGCACCTGTGAGTTGCCCTGGTAGACGTATGTGTAACGTTCTTCTGCAGGCATGGACATCATGGCATTGATCAGTTCATCACCTTTCAGAATGTCGAGTGGCTCTGAAAATTCAAAGTCATTCATATCGCCTAAAACAACCACATTTTCGTCCGGATTTTCCGCTTTAATATCACTGACAAATCCATTAACGATTTGTGCCAGCTCACGGCGCTGTGGTTCACTGCCTAATTCAGGCGGCTGGTTTTTCCCAAATGCACCATCGTCACCGCTCTTGGAATTAAAATGGTTCGCAGCCACGATGACACTTTCACCATTAAATTCAAATTGAGCTGCCAATGGCTTGCGAGTATTTGCAAATGCATCGTTATTTGGGGCGATGCGTCCCGGATTCAGCGTCAGTTGTCCATTCTCGTAATCTGTCGCTTCTGTAGCTGTTCCATGTTCACCATCCATCAACGAAACACGTTCCGGATTGTAAAGGAAACCGACGCGAATATTACCATGTGGCGCGCCCCCATCCTGATTGTATTCGGGATCGATGTTCGCATATTCATAGTCAGGGCCGCCCTGGTCACTGATTTCATGAATCAATCGCTCATAACTTGCAGAAGCTTCCGCATCATCAGGTCCCTGATCCTGCCCGTTGTTGTCCATCACTTCAACAATGCCGACAATATCGGGATTTTGCAAATCAGCTGCAAAAGCACGGGCAATGTTTTCCGCTTTTTGCTGCGATGTCTCACTTTCATTTGCCGAGAAATTTTCCACATTATAAGTAGCAACCGTCAGTTTGTCTTCATCTTTAGCAATGTCCGTGCCTTCCGGTTGTGTATCGCCTTCTGCAAAAACAGATTGAACATCTTCCAGATCGGAATAAACTTTGTAGTTTCCGTATCCGTAATTCACAACACCATCAACTGGTTCTGTGAATTGATCGCCTGTTTTGACGGCAAAGTCTCTTGCTTCCCCGTTCGGCTGCAGCTTAAACTGAATGGTCTGAGCATTCGGGCCTTCTTCTGTTAACCGGACACCGCCATTATCTGTCGTGTTATCCGGCGTATACTCGTTTGTCGCCACGACCAGATCACCATGTTCCTGTGGTGCAACTGCCCGCGATGGTGCAACCTCTACGCGCATTCCTTCAATACTTTCCCAAAAATCAATCGCATATTGATCCGGATCAAAGCTGGCAAAACCATCATCACCAACAATGTCTTCCGGAATATCACTTGAAGAGATTTCAACTGGCGACGGCAAGTCCACATCACTTTCCATCACTTCAATTTCACCGCCACGGTCGTCGCGGGCAGTAATTTCTGTAACCGGTAAATCTGTCTCAGTCCGATCGTCATACCCATCAATCTGATATTCATCAACTTCCCCGGTTACACTGACACGATCACCTGCATTGACATCATTAGTGTTCCCTGTGTAGACAACAATCCCTTCAGATGTATTGTCATTCCCGTCGTAGTCTTCTTCAGGTGTCTGCATATGAAAATAATTCGAACCCCTAATCTCATATTCATACGTTACAATACCTTCAACATTCTGAACGGTTCTACCAATCATCGGTGATTCGTGGCTTTCACCCTGGATGTCGTGAATCATGACACCATCTTCAGGGTTGTAGACAGAATAGCTGAATTCAGATACCCCACTGGCTGTTAACCCTTCTTTGTCAGCCATTGCTTTAATGGTGACGTCCTCATCAACGGAGATTCCTCCGCTGTAAAGCTCGCCATTTTCAGCTGGATCACCGCCATCTGTGGTATAGAAAATATCAGCATCATCTGTTGCCGTTTCCAGTGTCACCTCCGTGCCTGCCGGGATCGTCCCTGCCCGAGGGCTTGCGGTTACGGGCTGTACGGCAGATGCATCACGAATGATATCCGCCTGGCTCCGCGGGATAATCTGCTGGTCGGAATCAAATTGGGTCACAATACCAGTAATCGAATCATAGGTAACACCTGTTTCCAGATTTAACTCACCTCGTTCATCCCGTACCACAAACGTATTCCCGGCTTCATCTTCAGCGGTATAATTCGCCCAGCCATCGCCACTTTCCACATCGGTCATTGTCACATTTTCGATAACAGCCAGTTCTGATTGGTGGTTTTCCAGCTCGCTTCCGGTAATGGACAGTGGATCCGGAATGGCTGCATCTGCCGTTTTTTCATCAACCGTCGCGTTAGCCAGCTGCAGTAATCCCCGATAGTCATTTAAACTGCCGGTCACCGTGATGTCATCACCCAATTGCACATCAAGTGATGCCGGACGAACAGCGATGGCTGCGGTCTCATCCTGGATTTGAATGGTGTTGTTTAATTTAGCGGTGACAACACCTTTCGTTTTAGCCTTACCTGTCGCTTGGTCCCTGACATCTGCAATCGACTGCAATTCAAGCGGCTCATCCGGTTCGTCGGAGGCAAACCTCATGTCACTCGGATTTTTAAGCCCATTATGATTGTGGTATGCTTCCATGCTGCCGGTAACCGTCACTTCCTCGTCCAGATTACCCGGATTTGTCTTCAATCCAAATTCAGCCCGGTAATCGCCGGTCACCTGAACGAATAACATATCATCGGGATTGGTTTCGCCGGCTTCATCTGCCAGTGCAACATTATAATCTTCCCGAAAATCAGTCCGCGACACATTGCCCGGTCCAATCACATATCCGACAATGTACCCCTTCACAGTCTGCTCGCTGCCATCATTATTCTTTTGAATGGCATCCGCGACCGTTATGGGCCCGTCCGCCGGTGCAGCATAAACCGTCATGGGTCCGGCCGCCGGTGTCAGTAACCCTGCCAGCAATACAATAACCATCATGATACTAGCGTACTTTCTCCTCATCTGTATGTGCATCCTCTTCTCCCCTTTTTGGAATTTCTCCCTGAATTCACGAGACTGCTTACGATGTCTGATAGTCAAATAGATTCAGATCACTGATAACTAATCGATTCACCGTCAACGCTGGCATGTTTTCGTTATAAAAGGCAACGCCCCATCTTTTAATAGATTTCGTATTGATAAGCCTATTTATTTTAATATAGATAATTTTGCCTCATTTTAACAGATGCAAAAAGCACTAATTTTTAGTCCAGGGACACGATTTGTAGGTAAAAAGTCCATTAAGGATACAAAAAAGCAACCCCCGCGCCGCGCTCTTAGGGCTTACGACTGGGCAACCGAACACAAAACCCGTTATACTGAACACATATCCATTGATGCAAAGGAGAATTTAAATGAGCAACGGAATGGAAGGTGCCGTGAATGGCTGGCTGCAGCATCGGATGGTGCTGGATGATTTACTGGCGCTGGTGGATGATACGAATGTGGATTACAGGCCATGGGACGGTGCCATGTCGCTTGGGGAGCTGGCCATACATATCGTGACCTCAACCCATATGTTTGTTAAAGGGATTAAAAAAGGCGAGTTTGATATGCCGCCAACAGAAAATTATAAAACGATCAACGATATCCGCACAATCGTGCAGCGGTACACCGAAGAAACCAAAGAAGAGATGTCAACTATTTTCACATATCAGATGAAAGGGTATATTCTGTTCAACAAAGTGCGCGCACCCGGCACATATTGGTTCTCCAATGCAATTGATCACGAAATCCATCACAAAGGACAACTGTTCACATACGTCCGCATGATTGGCGCAAAAGAAGTCCCGAATTTCATCCGCCAGCCTGACGAGATTTAAGCGGTACACAGGGACAGGCGTTCTATCCAGACGTATTTTTCCATCAAAAACAGGGAGCGTGGTTCCATATCACACTCCCTGCATTCATTCATATGTCATTTTTCGGCCATTTACATTATGATCGGATCGGTTTCTTCCACAGACCGAGAACAATTGCCGTGATGACGGATCCAATCGCAAGCGCCACCAGGAAGAGAAGGGCATGGTCAGCCAACGGAATGACGAATATACCACCATGTGGCGCTGGAATTGAGCTGGCCCAAAGCTGTGTCAGACCACCGCCAATCACCGCACCAATAACAGATGAGCCAATCACACGCATCGGATCGGCAGCCGCAAACGGAATCGCTCCTTCTGTAATAAAAGATAAGCCCATCACATAATTCGTCATACCTGATTTGCGCTCTTCTTCCGTAAATTTACTTTTAAAGAAAGTCGTCGCCAGCGCAATGGCAATCGGCGGAATCATCCCTCCAAGCATAACTGCTGCCATTAAGCTGCCATCTCCGGTATCGTTAAAAATGCCAATCGAAAATGTATAAGCAGCTTTATTGAATGGACCACCCATATCGATCGCCATCATGCCGCCAAGCAGCGCCCCAAGAATGACCGCATTGCCTGTTCCGAGGTCTTCCAGGAAACTGATCATGCCGGTATTGATTGTTGAAAAAACCGGATCGATCAGGAAGTACATAAAAAGCCCGATCAGAAACAGTCCTGTTACCGGATAAAGCAGCACTGACTTGAGGCCGTCCAATGATTTTGGCAAGCCGCGGAACCATCTTTTCACAAGCAGCACGAGATAACCGGCGAGGAAGCCGGCAACCAGCCCGCCAAGAAAACCGGCATTGCTTTCAACGGCCATAAAACCGCCGACAAGCCCGGGCATCAATCCAGGTCGGTCAGCAATGCTCATAGCTATATATCCGGCAAGAATTGGAATCAGAAAGCTAAAGGCATTACTTCCGATTGTATTGAAGAAGGTGAAAAGTTCATGATCTTCTCCCAGAACCCCTTCCACGAGAAACGAAATTGCCATCAAAATACCGCCGCCGACAACGAATGGCAGCATATGCGAAACACCATTCATCAAATCTTTATAAATTTTCCTCCATACAGACGTTGAGGATTCTGTATCGTCATCCGTTTCAACGGCTTCACCCGCATGATAAATGTTGGCGTCACGATTCACCACTTTCGTGATCAGTTCTTCCGCGCTATTGATGCCATCACTTACCGGTCGTTCCAGCACCGGTTTCTGATCAAAACGGGCCATCGCCACATTTTTATCAGCCGCAACAATGACTCCTGCCGCCCGCTCAATTTCTGCTTGAGTCAGGGGATTTGCCGTACCATCCGAGCCGTTCGTTTCCACCCGGATGTCCACACCCATTTCAGCTGCCTGTTTTTTCAACTTATCTTCAGCCATGTATGTGTGCGCAATTCCGGTTGGACATGCAGTAACCGCTACAACGAATGGCCGCTCCTCTACACCACCGTCTACTTCGTTCTCAGACGGTCCTCCCGATGGATCCTTCTCTTCCTGATGGAAAAGCGCCTGGACCTCTTCCGGTGTTGAGGCCTGTTTTAATTGCGCGATAAAGTCCTGATCAATCAGCATTTTCGATAGCGCTGCCAACGTTTGCAAATGGGTATCATTCGCGCCATCCGGTACCGCAATCATGAAAAATAAATACGTCGACTGACCATCCAAGGCCTCATAATCCAGTCCGTTCTCACTTTTGGCAAACAAAACCGCCGCTTCGTTGACCGCATCCGTTTTGGCATGCGGCATGGCAATACCGTCACCCAAACCGGTCGAAGTCTGCTCTTCCCGTTTTAAAATCGCTTCTTTAAAAGTGTGGGCATCATTTACCACATTGTTTGCCTCAAGGGACGCCACCATTTCGTCAATGGCAGCCGATTTGTCTGAGGCCTTCATATCCATGATCATGATATCGTTTCGCAGCAAGTTATTAATGTTCATGCTTCTCCTCCCCTTTATTTAGAAATGCGGGTGATATCGATTTTTTCCCGTAATGAAAAAATATCCCCGGCCATGGCTAAATCGTTCGAAAAGGCAGTCGCACTGCCTGAAGCGAGACTCATCCGGAAAGCTTCCATCACATCCCTTGTTTTCCTAAACGTGCCGGTGAACCCTGCAATCATTGAATCCCCAGCTCCGACAGAGTTTTTGGTTTCTCCCGTCGGTGTTGATCCATGGTAAATTCCTTTTTCAGTAAACAGCAACGCACCCTCGCCGGCCATGGAAACGATGGCATGCTGGGCGCCCAGATCGAGTAATTTAGTTCCGTAGTGCATGACGTCATGCTTGCTGCTGAGGGTAACGCCAAACAAGTCGGCCAGCTCTTCCTTATTGGGTTTGACCAATAACGGCCGGTAAGGTAATGCCGATTTCAGAGCATTGCCTGTCGTATCAATGACAAACGTGGCACCGGATGCCGAAATGCGCTCAATCATTTGTTGCTGAAAGTTTTTCGTTAACGATGGTGGCCAGCTTCCAGATAAAATGACCGTGTCGTGACTGGTGACATTGTCAAGCTGATGCAGCAAATGATCCGCTTCGTTCGCCAGGATTTCCGGTCCCCGGCCGTTGATTTCTGTTTCTGTTCCAGACTTCAGTTTAATATTGATCCGTGTATCATCCTGAATCGGTGTGAAGTTCGTTTCAATGCCCTTGTTATCCAGTGCTTCTGCAATAAAATTCCCGGTAAAACCGCCCAAAAACCCAAGGGCTGTCGTGTCATATTCCAGTTCATGCAACACGCGGGAGACGTTAATCCCCTTACCGCCGGGATACTTCATCGCATTTTCCACTTTATTTAACTCGCCAAGGTTTAATTGATTGACCTGGACAACATAATCGACTGAAGGATTAAGCGTTATCGTATAAATCATTTTGCCGCCTCCATGATAGTTGTTTTTTCCCGATAATGCTCAAGGTGATTGGTTAATTGATCGGTGACAATGGTGACATCCTCCAGTTCACACACTTTCGCAAAATTAACCTTATTCCATTTGCTCTGATCTGCCAGTAGAAAGGTGGCAGCCGCCTGCTGATGGGCTATTTGCTTTAAAACTGCTTCCTCCGGGTCCGGTGTCGTACAGCCAAATGCCAGATCAATGCCATTCATGCCCAGAAAAGATTTATCGAATCGGTAGTTTTTAAGTTCGTTCAAGCTTTGCGATCCGATAATGGCTTTGGTTGACGGCTTGATCTTTCCGCCTGGCAGATAGGTTTCAATTCCTTGATCAGCCAGAAATGAAGCATGTTGAATGCCATTTGTCACAACCGTGATATACTTATGTTTTAAATAGGACAGCATAGCGACGGTGGTCGTGCCGGCATCAATGAAGATGACATCATTGGTTTCAATAAGATTGGCTGCCATTTGCCCAATTGATTCTTTAGATTGAATGTTTTTGAATGATTTTTCCGAAGTCGTTAATTCCTCATCCAGATGATAGGTACGTTTTGCTCCGCCGTGGATACGCGTCAGCTCCCCGGCTTCTTCCATCTGGTCCAAGTCCCTTCTGATGGTCGACTCCGAACAGCCGATGATACCCATCAAGTTCTGTGATTTAACAATACCATCCTGCTTCAGCAAATCTAAAATAACCTGATGCCGTTCTTCGGTTAACATCACATCAACCCTCCATTACCATTATAATACCACCAAAAACATTCATAAACAATCAAAAATAAAAACTTTCAGATGCGTCACCACGTCTGCCCATAAGAAAAGCGCAGGGCGCCTTGTTCACCCCCGAAAAACTTAAGCAAGAATTTGTAGTGGCGAGTTTTGCCACGTAAAATGATTGCTTGAGACCTCGAGGGGGTAAGCGCTGGAACTGCGCCAAGAGCTCGTTCCACCAAGGTCTCTGCTGCAGCTTTAGCGTTGCCAGTTCCCCGGCGCTTTCGAACAATAATTTTCTTAGACACCAAAAAAGACGCGAGGTTTGTCTCCTCACGCCATAATGTATAGGGATATTGCCTCCGTCCCTTTATCTTTTTACAATACCTCAATGTCTGTCACGGTAAATTTATCTTTTTCCAAATCCTCGACAACGCGCCGCATCGTTTCTTCGTTCACATCGTCCGGCAATACAATGCAGACACGCCGGACAAATTGCGAATCGTTGTTCAAGGAGATAACGCTTTGCAAATTGCAATACTTGTTAACCACCTTGAGCATTTTTCTCAAAGCGCCAGCATATTCAATCGTACCAATCGTGAGCGAGTAACTGCCATTGTGTACGCCCCAGGCATTTTCCAACACTTCAATAATGTTCCCGTTGGTTAAAATACCCAGGAAGTTCTTCTCGTCATCGACAACACCTAAAAATGGCAGCCGCTTAATCGATGAGAACACTTTGACAAACGGATCTTCTTTATTCACGAATCCTGTTTGATCCTTCACCAGCTCACTGACAGGCCCCTCCAGTGTTCCGTCATTTTCGCGTTCCAGCAAGTGGACTTTGTAAATATTGCCGACATATTTTTCCTCAGCTTCATCAAGCACCGGAATACAACGGTAACCCGAATCTACCAGCCTGCTCAATGCCTGTTCCTTACTATCAGTCTCCTTCACATAAACAACATCCCGCTTATCAACATAATCCTCATTAATAATCATAAAGACGCCTCCCATCTACAGGACAGTAAAAATTAATTAATAGCCTTTGCCCTCGTCTTGTTGCTTCTATTTTGCTATAGATAGGAATTAATTTCAATAATTAAAAATATGATCGATTCATAAATGTCATTCTACCGATACGCCTGTTTTTTTGTTATGATGATAAGAACTCGACGAACGAATCTTTGCCACTAGGAAGGCAGGTTAAATAAATGCGGAAAATCTATATAAATGGGAGCTTTTATTCGTTTGACAAAATAAGGCCGATGACACAGGCTGTTGTTGTTGAAAACGGCCGGTTCATTGATATGGGGTCAACTGCTGATATGCTGTTGCGTTGGGAAAATCCCGAAAGTGAAACGATCAATTTGTACGGGAAGGCTGTCACCCCCGGTCTGATTGACAGTCATATGCACCTGTCAATCACTGCTGAGCATTTTCTTAACCTGGATTTGACCGGGGTCACTTCCAAACGTGAAATGCTTGAGAACATACAAGCATATGCAAAAAACTTAAAGCAAGGTGAATGGCTGCTTGGAAGGGGCTGGGATGAAAACTTATTTACCGACGGCGGCATACCGACGATTGACGAATTGGACAATGTCTCGCCGGCTAATCCGTTATACATTCCGCGGGTTTGCAGCCATGCGTTTCTCGTCAACAGTCAAGCCCTGGAGGAAAGCCATTACCATCCATCAATGCCTGTCCCTGAGGGTGGGACCATTGTGCTTGATGAGCGAACCAAAAAGCCAAACGGCCTTTTGCTGGAATCGGCGTCACAGCTCATTACGGAATATATTCCGGAAAAATCATATGACCAGCTGAAAAGTGCTTTGCGCAAAACGATCCAATTTGCCCTTTCAAAAGGGCTTACGAGCGTCCATACGAATGACCCGCACTTTTTAGGCGGCCTCAACCAGACATATCAACTGTATGATGAATTGCTGAATCAGGAGCAGCTTGGCCTTCGAACCAATCTATTAATCGATTATGACTTTCTCGGCGACCTCAGAACGAATGGCATGTATGCAGGCTTCGGCAATGACACATTACAAATCGGTGCTATTAAACTGTTTGCCGATGGAGCACTTGGAAGACGGACCGCGTTACTGTCAAAGTCATACAGCGATGCGCCGGAAACGCATGGTGAAGCCATGTACGATCAAGCGACACTCTATGAAATGGTTCAGGATGTACGGAATCTTTCCATGCCAATAGCCGTGCATACAATTGGCGACCAGGCACTTGAAAACGTCCTCGATATTCTGGACCAATTCCCTGCTGTTTCATACCGGGACCGAATCATTCACGTGCAAATATTGAGAGAAGACTTGATTAAACGGCTGGCAAACCCGAGTCGGATTGCCGATATCCAACCGCGGTTCGTTCCAAGTGACTTTCCATGGGTGAAGGAACGGCTGGGAGGAAAACGCTCCGCACTTTCCTATAGCTGGAAAACATTGCAGCAAGCGGGTGTCATTTGTGCCGGCGGTTCCGATGCGCCTGTCGAACCGGTTGATCCGCTTATGGGCATTCATGCTGCCGTGACAAGAAAGGCACCCGGGGAAAGCCATGACGGATGGAACCCGCAAGAAAAACTATCAATGCATGAAGCTTTCCGGCTATTTACGGAAATGGGCGCCTGGCCGACAAATGAGGAAAATAATAAAGGAACTATTTCCCGTGGCAAACTGGCCGATATGACGGTTTATTCCCGTGATCCATTCAAGATGGAACATCCGGATGAACTGCTGGAGACCAATGTTGAAATGACCATTATCGGCGGTGACGTGAGATAGGGGGAAGGGGGAGTTCTGCAGAAGGCCCCTCCTTCGCGTACCAAAGTGTCGCTTTTCTTTACAATCCCTTCAAACAAAGCTATCATAAACTCAATTCATTTCGTCGGGTATCAGGGATCCTGTCGCTTAACAGATTGATAGGTGCCAGTAACCTGTCGTTCAGTCCTAAGGGGGAGTATAGATGATTCAAAATTTTGAACAATCTGATATGCTAAAACGATTACCCGAGCAGTTTTTTGCCAAGCTTGTTGCCAAAACACAGGAAGTCAAAGAACAGGGGCATGACGTGATTAATCTGGGACAGGGCAACCCTGATTTGCCGACACCGGAGCCTATTGTCAAGGAGCTGCAGACGGCTGCTGAAAACCCGGTCAATCATAAATATTCGCCTTTCCAGGGCTTCGGCTATTTGAAGCAGGCTGCCGCTGATTTTTATAAACGGGAATATGACGTTTCGGTCGATCCGGAACAGGAAGTCACCATCTTGTTTGGTGCCAAAGCAGGACTCGTGGAGCTCAGCCAATGTTTCTTGAACCCGGGTGACACAGCACTTTTGCCTGACCCCGGCTACCCTGATTATCTTTCAGGCATTGCCATGGCGAGTGCTGAGCCAGCTTTCATGCCGCTGCAACGGGAAAATAACTTTTTACCGGACTACAGCGCAATTTCTGAAGAAGCGCTTGATTGTGCAAAATTAATGTTTTTAAATTACCCGAACAACCCGACCGCTGCTACGGCGACAAAAACCTTTTATGATGAAACGGTAGCACTTGCCAAAAAGCATCACATTTGTGTTGTGCAAGATTTTGCATATGGGGCATTGGGACTTGATGGCCAAAAACCGCAAAGCTTCCTTCAATCAGAAGGGGCAAAAGACATCGGTATCGAAATTTATACATTATCGAAAACATACAATATGGCCGGCTGGCGGGTAGCGTTCGCTGTGGGCAACCCATCCGTCGTCCAAAGCCTTAACCTGATTCAGGATCATCTCTATGTCAGTCTGTTCGGTGCTGTGCAAAGTGCAGCCGCAGCAGCTTTAAATAATGATCAAACCGCTGTTAAACAGCTTGCGGCTACATATACCGAACGCCGTGACCGGTTCATCCGGGCATTAAACGATATCGGATGGGACGTTGACATACCAGAAGGGACCTTTTTTGCGTGGCTGCCTGTCCCGTCCGATTATACATCCGAGGAATTTGCAGATCTATTACTGGAAAAAGCCCATGTTGTGGTCGCACCGGGAAGAGGTTTTGGTGACTATGGAGAAGGCTACGTTCGGGTCGGGCTGCTTGCGTCAGCTGAACGCCTCGAGGAAGCCGCAGCCAGAATCGGCAGACTGGAAATTTTTAAATAGGGATATAGGGAGAGATAAGTTTGACACATGTAATTGACCTGCAGGATGTTTCCTGGAGAAGGCAGCAGAAAACCATTTTAACCGATATCAATTGGTCTGTGGAAAAAGGTGAGCACTGGGCCGTTTTAGGATTAAACGGTTCCGGGAAAACGTCCTTGTTAAATATCGTCACCGGTTATTCCTGGCCAACAGTCGGCCATGCCCGTATTTTAGATAAGCCGTTTGGACAAGTCGACATCCGCGAACTCCGCAAATCCATTGGCTGGGTCAGCTCGTCTCTCCAGGAGCGGTTCAAAGCGTCTGAACGGGCTGAGGACATTGTGGTCAGCGGCAAATTTGCTTCCATCGGGCTTTCATATGAGGCCCCGACTCCATCAGATTTTGACAAAGCATTCCATATCATGGAGCAGATGCGATGCCGTCATCTGGCCGGCCGGACGTACCAGACGTGTTCACAGGGAGAGCGGCAAAAACTTCTCATTGCCAGAGGTCTGATGGCTTCACCTGAGCTTCTGTTATTGGACGAGCCAACGAGCGGCCTGGATTTCATCGCACGTGAAGAGTTGCTGTCTGCCATTCAGGAATTGATCAAACAGGACGACGCCCCAACCATTATTTTTGTAACCCATCATATTGAGGAAGTTTTGCCTGAGTTTTCTCATACCCTCTTGCTCAAAGATGGAACGATATTTGCAAAAGGTGTCAGCCAGGACGTGTTGGCCACCGGCAGTCTTTCCCGATTTTTTGATCGGCCGGTACATGTTGAATGGCATCATGAGCGACCATGGCTGTCACTTCGCTGAACAGGGTTCCTCTCACCCTGTTAATGGGAAAAGCTGCGCAGAAAATAGGAAGCGATAACGTCCCGGCCATCAGATCGCCGAATCTCCGGGCTGTTTGATATGAACGGATTTCTGTGCAGCTGACCACCGGCTAAGCCCGCGTTTTCACAAGCCAGCCAACGACGACAGCGTACACCGCATGTGCGGCCGTCCAGTATCCCCACGATGTGACATTCCCTGGATCAGGCGGACGTTCAGTCAACCCGGTAAGAGAATATAAAATAGCACTGCCGGCCGTATAGATCAGAAAATATGCCGTAAGCGACCGCTCCGCCCTAATGATGATCAACAAGTAAAACAGGGCGACAACACTGGCGATGCAAAATACAAAGTGAAAAGCAATACCGCCAATATTCTCCGGCCCCCAGTCGTGCAGCAGGGGTACATAGTCCGTATTAAACAGTAATACATATGCCTGACTGCCGGTCAACAGCTGAACAGCTTTTAAGAGACTCATTAAAATGACCCCTGAAATCATGCCGATAAAACTAAGCCTGACGATCCGCTTCATTTCAACCCACTCACTTTTAAAAAAGACTGCTTTATCTATTCCCTACCCATATCGTGATAAACTTTTCCCATAACAAAATCAATATTATGTAAAAGAGGAGACAGGCGCCTGCCTAGTCTCCTCTGTATCACGATGTTTCCTTACTGATCATCCCATGCACTTTAGCCACTTCATCATCCGGAACCATCAGATAATAGATCCCATCAATACTTGTTCCGCTCCCTTTCATCTGATAGCTCACCATGTTTTTCCGGGTACCCCGGTAACCGTTAAACAGTGCTTTCATGTCATTAAAGTCCATGTTAGTCTTCATATTGCTGCCGAGCACATCGATATAGTCATTGATTTTCGTGACAGAGCCAACAGAGGCGCCACGCTCAATGATCCCTTGGATGACTTTTCTCTGACGATCCGTACGGCCGAAGTCACCATTCGGATCCTGCTTGCGCATTCGGACATAAGCCATCGTCTGATCCCCATCCATTTCAACAGGACCAGTATTAAAATCATATGTCCCGTCATTCCAGGCAATTTCGTTATCGACAGTAATCGTGCCAAGTTTATCAACCAGTTCCTGAAGCCCCTGCATATTCATGCGAACATAATAATCCAATTCGATATCCAGAAAATGTTCAACCGTTGCGACTGACATATCACTGCCCCCATATGCATAGGCATGATTGATTTTATCTTCAACCCCCTTGCCGATAATGGTCGTTCGCGTATCACGGGGGATACTGACAAGCTGCATGGAATCGTCGTTTGGATCGAGCGACAGGACCATCAGCGCATCCGATCGGCCGCTGTCATTTTCACGTTCATCCACTCCGAGCAAAAGCACATTCAACGGCTCAGAGGCTCCCATCTTTTTCTTGGTCACGCCAGGGTCAATCGAGTCAACCGGCTCATGCATCTGTTCATTGACTGTATCTTTGGCGTTGTCATAAATGGTAAAAGCATAAATTCCACCAGCTGCAATCAGTACAACCATAACGGCGATGATTATCCTCAGCCATCTTCTTTTTGGTCTTCCCTGCCCAGCTCTCGTATTCTTCATCTTTCCGTCCCCCGATATCTTCTCTATTTATCGATTCATTAGGTCTTTATTCTTAGATGTACTATGTCACATTATCGCACATAACTGCTGCTTTTGTCACCTTGAATTTGTGAAATAGAGACTAACCTAGGAGCTTTGGACAAAAGTAGCTTTATTAAGGAAAGATCCGAACTAGTTGGAGCATATAACCCGCTCCGGAAATATACTTCGCTTTCCGCGGGCGGCTGGTGAGCCTCCTCGTGCTTCGCACTGCGGGGTCTCACCGAGGCCTTTCGTCCCGCAGGAGTCTACGTATATTTCCTCCGCTAAAGCAATGTATTGTTCGTTTTTAGTTTTATACATCTTAGTTCTGTCCAAGACTCCTAGGAGCTTTGAACAGAAGTAAAATAGCCAATTCCCAAGACGAACCATACACTGCGATCCTCCCCATCTCGTCTGGAATGTCAGGAACAACTGAAATTTTGACGCCAGCATGCCAGCATGGAAGGCCCCCCCTTCTCTTGCGCCCATTCACTTTTTCCCCCTTCAAGCATCTACTGTTATAAGCGCACATTTGAAGGGGTTGAACATGTTGAACAAAAAGCTTAAAAAATTTGTGGATGCTTTGCCGATACCCAAAACCTTAAAGCCAGTTCTTACCGACAACCATGCGGGTTATTATAACGTCCAGATGACGGAATTCCGTCACAAGATGCATCGTGATTTAAGACCAACACGGCTGTGGGGCTATAATGGCCAATTCCCTGGCCCAGTCATCGACGTCAATCGCGGCGAGCCGATTCAGGTAAAATGGGAAAACAAATTGCCGGATAAACATATTCTTCCGATTGATAAATCGTTTCATCATCTAGACGAATTACCGGAAGTCCGCACCGTTACCCATTTGCATGGCAGTGAGACAAAACCGGAAAGCGACGGCTACCCGGAGGCCTGGTATACGCGGGACTTTCAGAAAACAGGCCCTGAATTTAAAAATGAAGTCTATCATTATCCCAACCGCCAGCGTGGCGCCACATTATGGTACCACGACCATGCAATGGGCATTACCAGACTGAACGTTTATGCTGGTCTGGCAGGGATGTATATTATTCGTGAGGAACAGGAAAAGTATATGCATCTTCCTTCAGAGGACTATGAAATCCCGCTGATCATCATGGACAGATCGTTCAAAGATAGTGGTGAACTCTTCTACCCGCCTCAGCCGGATGAGCCTCAGGAAAACTGGCCAAATCCGTCCATCAGGCCATTCTTTAACGGTGAAACAAACATCGTAAATGGTAAAATATGGCCTTATTTGGAAGTGGAGCCGCGGAAATACCGGTTTCGTATTCTGAACGCCGCCAACTCACGTGCGTATCAGCTATATCTTGATTCAGGGCAGTCATTTTATCAAATCGGAGCAGATGGCGGGTTAATGCAAAAAACAGTCAAACTGGATAATTTATCGGTCGAACCTGCCGAGCGTTTTGATGTGATTATTGATTTTTCCGGTTACAAAGGCAAAACCATTACATTGAAAAACGACCTTGGACCAGATGCCGAACCTGACGATGAGACCGGCGATGTCTTGCAATTTAACGTGAACATCCCATTATCATCAGAAGACAGGAGCAGAATCCCCCGGAATTTAACACGGATTCCTCCATTAAAGCAAAACAACATTCAGCGCATTCGAAACCTGAAACTTGTTGGCTCGACTGACGACCTCGGCCGGCCACTATTACTGCTGAATAATCAAAAATGGATAGACCCTGTAACAGAAACACCTGAACTCGGCTCAACCGAAGTCTGGTCATTTATCAATGTTACAAATTTCACCCACCCGATGCATATTCATCTGATTCAATTCCAGGTTCTCGATCGACAGTCATTCGACCTTGATCGGTATAATAAAGATGGAAGTATTATCTTCACCGGCCCGCAAGAATCGCCAAAAGCGAACGAAAAAGGGTGGAAAGATACCGTGGCAGCACCAGCGGGACAAATCACACGCGTCATCGCTAAATTCGGGCCATTTACTGGTGACTTCGTATGGCATTGCCATATACTCGAGCATGAAGATTATGACATGATGCGACCAATGAGAGTCATTGATAAGGATAAACGCGAATAGGATAAACGGACGCTTTACAGTGGTGTCACACCTTTTTTAGTCGAACATCTTCCTTCGCTGCCCGCGTCTTGACAGTTATATAGATATCGGATAAGTTTTAAAAAATAACCTTACTATGAAAGAGGGTGGCAGAAATGCATGTTAAGACAACCGATTTATGTGATGATTATTCAACCGAATTGGCGATCTGCAAACAACCGTTAACTACCTATGGAAAGAAAAAATCATTCGCTGGTCCGATTTCCACTGTCAAAGTGCTGGAGGATAATGTGCTCGTAAAGAAATCTCTCGAAACCATTCCTGAAGGTCATATCCTGGTTGTGGATGGTGGTGCCTCCAGAAATTGTGCATTAATGGGAGATCGTCTTGCCAGCATCATAAAGAAACGCCATCTTGCAGGGGTGATTATATATGGATGCATCCGCGATTCCGCGGACATTGCCCAGATGGACGTTGGGGTTCTTGCGCTCGGAACAAATCCTTTAAAAAGCAGCAAAAAAGGTGAGGGTGAAAAAGATATAACCCTAACTTTTGGAGAAGTAGATTGGGAACCCGGGAGCTTTGCATATGTTGATGAAGACGGTATTGTCATTTCGAAAAGGAAGCTAGTTTAAAACAACAATGACAGAGCTTTTGCTCACCTTAAACAGAAAAAATCCATCTTCCCAAACCGGAGATGGATTTTTGGTATGCAGCCGCTTTTATGATCACACAACTGCACAGATAGACTTCCGGCCGTTCAGCACATTGTCAACTTCCCGGGCAATCAGCATGGCTGTTCGGGACTGTGCTTCATCTGTCAGACCTGCAATGTGCGGTGACAATCTGATGGATTCAACCTTTGCAAGCTGTGACCCTTTTTCAACCGGTTCCGTTTCAAGCACATCAAGGTATGCGCCCGCGAGTTTGCCTGACTGCACCGCTTCAACCAAATCTTGTTCATGGACAATGCCGCCTCTGGCTGAATTAATAATGTAAGCGTGCGACTTCATTAATGGCAGATTATCTTTGTTGATCATGTGCTTTGTCCCCTTGGTTAGCGGCACATGAACAGAGACAAAATCCGATTCATCCAGCAGTTCATCGAGCGTCTCAGCTGGATGCACCCCGGTTTCCTGCACGACATGGTCGAAAGGCGCAACAAACGGATCATACCCAATGACATTCATACCAAATGCGTGTGCACGTTTGGCAACACGATGTGCAATTTCGCCCATTCCCACGAGCCCGAGTGTCCGGTTATGAAGTTCATATCCCGTGAAAAACTTACGGTCCCAATTCCCGCGGCGCACATCCGCATCTGCATCTGACAGCGGACGGGAGGCATCAAGCATTGCCGCCATCACGTACTCCGCAACAGAAGTCGCGTTCGCATTTTTAGCCGAAATAACCGGCATGTTCCGCACCTTAGCCGCCTCGAGATCAATGTTATCCAGTCCGACACCAAGTCGGCCGATCACTTTGGCATTCTTTGCTGCTTCAAGAAATTCGGGATCCACACGCGTTTCATTCCGTACGATCAGCGCATCATATTCAGGCAGCATTTGAAGCAGTTCATCACGCTTTCGGCTTAATTCCATATCATAGTCGACTGTATAGCCTTTTTTTCTGAGCGCTTCAATGCCGTCATCCCACATCAATTCAGTTACGAGAATTTTCATAAATGGTCACCCCTTCTTTGAGTGGTTATTAATCTATGAATCTGTTCCTGACTTTTTCATCATGTAAACAACATTTCCGTAAGTTCATGCCTTTTTTTGAGTATATGCAGGTTGTGCAGCAAGAATGCTCAGGGCAGAGCGTCTCGTGTTTCTTTAGTAAAAATGATTTTCCTCAAATCTATGGATCACATTTCAAATTTTGAAATTTTATACCAATGTTTATTATTTTATTGATTTTTTATATCCGCGAAGATAAAATGTGCTTGTAAGCGCTAACGTCAATTGATTGGTGGTGTTTATCCTGGAAGGTATTCTTTATAAAGTAAGAGAATCACTTAACTATGTCAAACCATCAGAAGGAGCTGTAGCGGAATATATTTTACAACACCCGGAAAAGACAGTCTCCATGTCTGTTAATCAGCTTGCAAGTGCTAGTTATGCCAGCCCTTCTGCGGTTATGCGCTATTGTCAAACCTTGGGCTATAAAGGCTTTAAGTCGTTTAAATTAAAACTATCCGGCGATCTTGCAGTGATAAATTTACACGATCTGGAGCAAGAAACTTTATCACCCGACGATTCCAGCGATAAAATTATGTCGGTCATTACTAATACGAATATTCAATCGTTGTACAGCTCATTGCAATTACTACAAAAAGACCAATTTACAGCATCGTATAACTATTTAGTCAACGCAAAAAAAATTGACTTCTATGGTGTAGGTTCCAGTTTTTTGATAGCGTATGATGCCATTCAAAAATTCATGCGCATCAATAAAGCCTGTACGGCCTACAGTGATTTCCATATGCAAAAGGTATCAGCTGTCAACCTGAATGAGGATGATGTAGCAGTTGCTGTTTCATACTCGGGTGAAACACAGCAAATTATTGATTGTGTCAAAATTGCACAATCTAAAGGCGCAAAAGTGATCGCGATTACGAAATATGCGGATACTCATTTGAGCGACATAGCGAATGCAGTGTTATTTGTTGCTGCTCAGGAAGATGAATTTCGAACTGCTGCCATGTCGTCACGAATTGCTTCACTAAATGTGATCGATATGCTCTATACAGCTTGCGCATATGAGGATTACGACAATTCCTTATCCCATTTAAATCAAACTTATAACATCATACAGCAAAGCCAAAGGGAGGATGCCAGGAATGCCCGAAACAACAAGAACAACAGAGAAACGTAATGATAAAACTATGAATTTGGATGAAATGAGTACCCATGACATTTTACATGTGATGAACCAAGAAGATAAAACTGTCCCAGATGCGGTAAATAAAGAAATTAACCAAATAGAAAAAGCTGCTTCTGCTGTAATTGACTCGTTTACCAAGGGCGGCAGGCTCATTTATATTGGTGCAGGCACAAGCGGTCGGTTGGGGATTTTAGACGCGGTGGAATGTCCACCAACATTTGGAACTAATCCCAAGAAAGTCCAAGGTCTAATCGCCGGAGGTAAAGAAGCTATCATGAAAGCTGTTGAAGGTGCTGAAGATGATCCGGACCAAGCCGCAGCCGATTTACAGGATCTGAATTTAAATGATACAGATACTGTCATCGGAATGGCTGCCAGCGGCCGCACTCCATATGTTATTGGCGGCTTGCAATACAGTAACAATGTCGGTGCTCGCACGGCATCTATTAGCTGCAACAAAAATGCAAAGTCCAGTCATTACGCCGACATCCCAATCGAAGTTGAAGTTGGACCCGAAACTTTAACAGGGTCAACACGATTGAAAGCAGGGACAGCCCAAAAGCTCGTTGCCAATATGATTTCAACAAGTTCAATGATTGGAATCGGCAAAGTTTATAAAAACCTGATGGTGGATGTCCAGTTAACAAATAAAAAGCTTGTCGAACGGGCTAAAAATATTATTTCACTTGCTACACAAGTCGATGATGATACAGCTTCAACCTATTTGGAAACGTCTCATCAGAATCCGAAAATAGCAATCATCATGATCAAAATGCAATGCGGTCATGAAAAAGCCGAACGATATCTAAACCAGGCAAATGGATTTGTACGTCAAGCTATCAAACTAGGAAACGAGGATGGTGACAACCATGAATAACAAAGAATTGGCACATTCAATCGTCAAGAATCTTGGCGGTGAGAATAACATTGCCAATCTCACCAATTGTATAACAAGGTTGCGAATAGATGTCAAATCCGGCAACAATGTAAATTTGGAAGCAATTAAACAAATTGACGAGGTCTTAAGTGTTATTGATCAGGGAACAATTCAGATTGTGCTGGGACCAGGCAAAGTAACCAAGGTTGCGAACGAAATACACGAAAGTACGACGATTAATGTAGATGTTGATGACAATGACAGCGAATTCAATGTCGCATCCGACACAAAGGCAGCTTATAAAGCCAAACAGACATCAATGTTCCAGCAATTATTCAGGCATATTGGTAATATCTTTGTTCCAATTGTTCCCGGCCTAGTCGCTTCTGGATTAATGCTGGGGATCGCAAACCTAATCACGAACCTGGCTAATCCCGACGCAGGCATACTCGACCCGGGTGTTCTTGATTCAAACTGGTACATGCTGCTGCAGGCAATTGGTAATCTGCTATTCGGGTCACTTGGCGTGTTTGTCGGTATTAATACGGCTAAAGAATTCGGCGGAACAATGGTGCTCGGCGGTATTGCAGGTTTACTGATTAACGCACCTGTTTTAAGTGATATCGGATCCTTGAATCTATTTGGATTGGATCTGAAACTCAGTGCAGGACTTGGTGGTCTCTTGGGCGTCATCGTGGCCTCCTATCTGTTTGTCAAAATTGAAAAGTTTATCCGAAAACGAGTGGCGGACAGTCTCGATCTCGTTCTGACACCGCTAATCACCGTTATGGTCGGGTCGATGGTGACAATCGTCGTTATCCAGCCGATAGCTGGCCTACTTATGGACGGTATTACATGGTTCCTGGTGGATGTTATGTTAGAAGCAGGCGGTGTCATTGGCGGATTTGTGCTTGCCGCAACATTCCTACCACTGGTGACAGTCGGTATGCATCAGGGACTCATCCCCGTGCACCTTGAATTAATCGATCAATTTGGCTCGACAACATTACTCCCGATTCTGGCTATGGCTGGCGGTGGACAAGTTGGTGCCATGATCGCTATTTATATCAAAGCCAAAAATAAACGACTAAAAAATACGGTCGCAAGCGTACTGCCTGTAGGATTTTTGGGTATAGGGGAACCGCTAATTTACGGGGTAAGCTTACCGCTTGGCAGGCCATTTATCACTGCTAGTCTTGGAGCAGGATTCGGTGGTGCATTTTTGTCCTTGTTCAACGTAGGGGCCATCACTGTTGGACCTTCCGGTATCGTCATGATTCCACTTATCGCGGACAACAACTATTTATTATATATCGTCGGGCTTCTCATTTCTTATGCCGGCGGATTTGTGCTGACATATCTATTTGGCTATAAAGAAGAAATGGTCTACAAGCTTTATGGTGAAAGTGCAACTCGGACGAAAAAAGAAGGAGCGAACACTTCCAATCAGCAAGAAGGGTTTCATATAAATAGTCCTTTATCAGGAGAGTTACGCCCGTTGAATGAATTGAAAGATGAAGTTTTTGCAACAGAAGCGGTTGGAAAAGGAATTGCCATCTACCCAAGCGAGGGAAAATTATACGCCCCTACAAATGGTAAAGTGACAACCGTATTCCCTACAGGACACGCTATTGGAATAACGACTGACAATGGCATGGAGATATTATTACATCTTGGACTAGACACGGTTGATATTAAAGAAAAAGTATTTCAGTTAAAAATCGCAAAAGATGAAAAAGTTGAAACAGGTGACCTTTTATGTGAATTTGATATGGCGGCTATCATAAATAAAGGATTTGATTTGACGTCACCGATTGTCATTACCAATTCTGACGCTTATGACACTATTAATCCCATAGAGCAGAAGCAAATTGATGCAGGAAGCAAATTACTGACAATTAAATAGAATAGCAGCGGGAACAGGTTATGCCCTGTTCCCTGTTTTTGATTAGTGTATCAATTGTAGAAAATTTTCAGCTGGCTAATTAAGCGGTATGTCTTACATGAAATTTGACAGAGATTCTCAACACCCCGCCATAGAAGTCTTTTTCATTTTCACCGGATGTATGATAACCTTAGCTGGATAGAGTGCCATCCATTTACAATTGGCGAAGCGGAACCATCTATTTTACAGTAAGGTGAGGTTAGGTAAATGAGGATTGCAGGTATATCAGGCAGTATTCGTGATGATTCATACAATAACATGCTGCTGAAAAACATCAAAAATCGTTATAGCAGTCATTTTGATTTGGAGCTTATCAAAGTTGACAAGCTTCCACTTTTGGACATCGTTGAACGAGCAGTGAAAAACTTCAGTGGAATGCTGAGTGCGGGACAAGGTGTCTGACTACCACTGTGAAGCGGGGCAGATCCATTGTACCACAAAAATGGAACAGGGCCTGACACGCCCCTGTTCCATTTATCAATTATTCTTCCCTTGGTACGCCGTCAAGCCATTCGTCAACAAGATCGGGATTATTGTCAATGAATTCCTGTACAACTTCTGCCGGATCCTGATCTTCCGCATGAACTTTCGGCATCATTTCGTCAATCATTTCATAACTTTCATTATATTGCTCCATCACTTTGTAAGCTCTTGGGGCATCTTCTTCCAAACCTTTGCGGGCTACCGTATAAATCTGGTCACCTTCCCCGCCATAAATTTCCTGTGGGTCCTCAAGCATTTTCAAATCCATCGTCCCGAAAATCCAATGCGGTTTCCAAAGCGGCACAACAATCGGTTCTTCATTTTCAACGGCCGACTGCAATTCAGCCAGCATCGCCGCTTCAGAGCTTGTCGTCAGTTCCCAGTTGTCCAAACCATACGCTTCAAACGCTTCTTCCGTATTTTCCATTATGCCGGCACCCGGATCAATCCCGATAACCTGCCAATCAACTGCTTCACCAAGTTCCTCATTACCTTTCAAATCCTCAATTGAATTCACATCTTCCATGTAACTCGGAACGCTTAAAGCCAACGGTGCCTTGTCAAGTACCTGTTTGACCTTTACAATGTCTCCTTCATATTTTTCCCAGTAAGAGGCGTGCGTTGCCGGCAACCATGCTGACGTATGAAAATCGGCTGAACCATCAGCAACACTTGACCACATCGGACCAGCCTCAACTTGTTTCAATTCAACATTGTAGCCGACCTTTTCAAGTAATGCACCCAGCATATGTGTACTGATCGTTTCCCTTGCCCATGCCACGTAAGGCTGGGTTAAATCTTTCTGCCCTATTTCAGGCCCTTCACTTGTTTCTTCAGATCCCTCATCATCCGAGGCATCAGCTTCCGTCTCTTCTTCACTTCCGCCTCCGCATGCTGCCAGTAGCATTATTAGAAGCAAGGCAAAAGCCATCAGACCAAATTTAAAATGATGTCTGAAAATAATAAAAACCCCCTAAAATATTAAATTCGCAATCCTTACACAGCCCCTTCACATTAATGAAAGGACGATCTGTAAGGTCATGGTTAGTGACTGAAAATCTACCAAACAACCCGGCATTTACGGCCAATACCAAGATACTATCAGTGCTTGTTTGATATAATCCAGTATAACTTATTTAATCATAACAAAAGAGCCGACATCACCCTAAATGAGTATTATCAAGCTATTACGTGTATATAAGATGATTCACACGATATTGGATTATAAATTGACTTATTGAATCATTTTTCTTAATTATACAGAAATACGGTTGCTTTCAGGGTTTTACAAGAATATTAGAATAAAAATAGATTTTTTTGACTCTTTTAAAAGTCATCCCCTGTTCCAGCTGCAGACACATAAGTTCATTAGAAAAACGCGCATTCACTCGTTCGTTAGTGAATGAATCGTTTTTCTTATAAAGTCACCAATTACTTATATTTCACAGAATAGACAAGTGTTTTTTTCGGCTAACTTGGGAATACATAATGTGGACATAGCTGAAAAGGAGTGTTACATCATGAGTGAAAGAATATTTATCAGCCCCGCCAAATATGTTCAGGGAAAAAATGCGATTCAAAATATCGGCGGGTACGTAAAAGATATCGGTAAGGAAACCGTCGTCATAGCAGATGAAACGGTTTGGGACATCGCCGGAAACGATGTTGTTGAACAGCTGAAACAGGAAAACATTAAAGTCGAGGAAGTCCTTTTTAACGGGGAAGCTTCCAAGACGGAGATTCAACGGATTACAGAGATTGCCAATCAAGCGGATGCGTCCGTCATCATCGGTGTAGGCGGCGGTAAAACGCTTGATACCGCAAAAGCTGTTTCCGATGAAGTGAACGGCTTCACGGTAATTGTTCCGACAACAGCGTCAACCGATGCACCGACAAGTGCCCTTTCCGTCGTTTATTCGGATGACGGCGTCTTTGAAGGTTATCGCTTCTATAATAAAAATCCCGATCTGGTCATGGTCGATACGAAAATTATTGCAGGCGCACCACCGCGTTTTCTTGCCTCAGGGATTGCCGATGCACTGGCTACATGGGTCGAGGCCCGCAGCGTTATCAATGCAGGAGGCGACACGATGGCAGGCGGACGCACAACGATTGCTGCACAGGCGATAGCCGAAAAATGCGAAGAGACTTTATTTCAGTATGCCCATCTCGCCTATGAATCCGTTAAATCCAAGTCGGTAACACCTGCACTGGAATCGATTGTGGAAGCCAACACCCTGCTTAGCGGCTTAGGGTTTGAAAGCGGTGGGTTGGGAGCTGCTCATGCTATCCATAATGGCTTCACCGCACTCAAAGGCGACATCCACCACTTGACACATGGCGAGAAAGTCGCGTTTGGCACTCTTGTTCAACTCACTCTGGAAAAACATAGCATTGGCGAAATAGAACGTTATATCAAGTTGTACGTCAGCCTCGGTCTGCCGGTCACACTGGAAGATATCAAATTAAAAGATGCTTCAAGGGATGACATTATGAAAGTGGCTGAAGCGGCAACAACTGACGGTGAAACAATCCACCAGGCCTTTAACATCACAGCTGACGATGTAGCTGATGCCATCTATGCAGCTGATCAATATGCAAAGGCATATAAGGAGAAACACAATAAATAACATTAGAAAAACACTGGGCATTCGCCTCGTCTTATAGCGAGTGCCAAAGTATTTCTTATAAGGTCAACATACTTATAACAAAAACCTTGCAGGGCATGTCCTGCAAGGTTTTTGTGGATGGGACAAAGGCCAGATCCCCCGTCCTATATTATTGACCATATTTTCTTGTAACCAAATCAAGCAGACCATTATCTTTCAAATATTTTTTCGGAGCGAGAAAAGTGACAGTTGCAACACCAGGATTACGGCCTATTTCAATCGCACCATTTATTGTTGCACGGTTCATAACTTCCGGAACGGGAACGCCGAATAATTTAGCAGCCCGCTCCATGCCGTTTGTTGTGGCGTCATTTAACGTGGCACCGCTTCCCACAAACGAAATGGGGTATGATTCTTCCAATTCCACGCCCCATTTCTCACTTAATTGACTTGCCTGCTGTTTTTCTTCTTCACTGAATGGCTTAGCCATGTGCGGCAAATCTTCTTCAACCGGCAGCAGGATTGGACCATCAATTTTCAGCCCTTTTATGACATTCGTCTGCAGGTTCACATTACCCGCTACGTCTGTCGTATGCCCGGCAATTTCACCATCACCCTGCATCGCATGCATGTCACCCAAATAGACGCCACCTCCAGGTACTTTGACCGGACAGATAAGAACAGCACCCTTGCGCACACGATTAATATCCATATGACCATCTGTACGGTCCTCCAGCTGCTCTTCTGTCACACTATAATCATGAGGCGCATCAATCAATGCTTGCCCAAAGTCCCCGGCATTATGTGAGTCCGGCAATGCTCTTGCTGGTGTCGTACCAAGCTGTCCCAAAAATGGTCTGAACCTTGCAATGGCACCGATAATATCGTGTGGCGCAAACGTAACCACCGGATTCTGAATGGACGCTTCAGGTGTGCGCATATAGCCTTCTGCGTCACGGGCAACCTTTTCCGCACTATTTTTATCCAAAGTCATGCCTATGGATTTTTCATCATTAAAGGCCATGGTATAAGCATTTGTGAAAATAAAAGGTGTGATATCCTCATGACAATTCTTGCATCGAACAGCCTTCTGCCCAATACCTTCTATCACTGTTTCAGGATTGACCGTACCACAGTTCGGACATTTTCCGGCGATAAACGGGTCACCAAGGAATTTCCCTTCCACAGGTTCATCATTCCCTGAAGCGGTTGCCATGGAAGTTACTTCAATCGACTTAATGTGAATGGCTATCGCATCCCCAACTTCCGCACCTTCAACATAAACAGGTTTCGTTACCTCGTGTCCGCCCTTCAGCTGAGGTGTGATCATCGGTCCCCAGCAGCCAGGGGTTGTATTTGCCACAATATATCCGCCATCCTGTACGACATATTCCATTTCTTTATCAGGATCAAGGACGCCATCTGTAAAATCGTTGACATAAACGGTTTGTTTTGCCACCATTTGAGTCCCTCCTTTTTATTACTCAATATTATTCTACCATATAACGAAATCGCTTACTTAATAGGTTGCCTGTTTGATGAATTGGAGATAAGTTCATTTTATTGTAAATTTACCATTAATCATTGCACCAAAAGCGACCCGTACTTTATGACTATGACCGGTTAAATAAAAAACTATAGAGCCAATCGTTGTCCATACTTCCCTCTATTATTTCAATCAATGCTGGTTATTCAACCCGTCGCACCTTGTTCCGTGCTGGCAGCTTCACCGCCAGGGAAAGCACGACGATACAGCAGACAAAACAAATCATTGCAACTAAATGAAGGTGCGCCGTGTCCATGTGCTCGTTAAACGTCAAGCCCAGCAAACTGGACGAAAGAATAGCCCCCATATACCGGCTCGTCTGATACAGCCCGGATGCTGATCCGGTTTCTTCCGGGCGCACATTTTCATAAAGCGCGGTTTGTGTTGAAATATTATTAAAGCCCTGACTCATGCCAAGAACGGACATGATCATCATTAGCCAGACCAGCGGGGATGCCTCATGATAGGTCAGAAGCAGACCCGTACCGCCCAATAAGAACGATGCACCGATCATAAGCGGCGGTTTCGATCCATAGCGGTCAATGAGACGGCCGGCAATCGGAGCCGTAATCACACCGAACCCTGCAAGTGTCAGCATAATCAGACCTGTGTGCTGTTCGCTGTAATGACGTACTTGTTGCAAATACGTCGGAAAGCCGAAGAAATAGCAATAATAGACAAGATTGATACTCATAAACTGAATATACACAAACAACGCATTGCGATTTTTTGTTAACCCTTTCGTATCAATGAACGGATCAGCCTGCTTCTGTTCGTAACCATAAAAAGCAGCTGCTCCCAGGACAAACAGGACGAGTGCCCACCAATGAATCGTTTCATTCAGCGATAGTATAAACAGGATCAGGCCGACAATTGAGCTGGTGAACAGGAGGATCCCAATAAAATCAATTCGCCTCAGTTCAAAAGTTCCCTGACCGGTATTCGGCAATACAAACAGGGCCAATAGAAACGATAGGATAATGAATGGAAAATTAATCAAAAAGATAGATTGCCAATCCCATGCTGCAATCAAAAAACCACCAATGGAAGGACCGAATGCGGCCGATGTTGTTGAGAAAATCGACAATACAGCCAGCGCCCTCCCCTGTTTTTTCGTAATGTGTGAGCGTACCATACTCATGCCGCTCGGGAATAGCGTCGAACTGCCAATTGCCTGCAATGCCCGGCACCCCAGAAGAAACGGGAAATTCGGCGAAAATGGTGCCAGGACAGATGCCCCGGCAACCAACAGGAGACCTGCCATGAACAAACGCTTGGGTCCGAACATGTCACTCAACTTGCCCATAACAGGTTGACCGGCCGCACTTGCCAGATAAAATATTGAAATCAGCCAGGAGGCATCCGCAAATGTTAAGGCAAAAGCCTCCTGCAATCTGGTCAGCGCAACAGATATCATGGATGAATTTAACGGATTAAGCAAGGTACCTAATCCGATCGTTAAAACAAGCAGCCATGGTTTAGGTGTTTTTGTTGTCATGTTGATCCCCCCGTATGTTTTCAGCCATGTTAGTAGAACTCCTTCCAAACATAAAGGCCCTGTCAATTAGCAGGGCCTTCGTACGACGTCCATTTTTTATTGGTGGTTTTTATAAGCCACTTTCCCGTGAAAATCGGATCCATTTACCAAGCGAAGGGAAAATGCATGCAATTCATCCTTACGATGCTTCCTTTCTTTCTTCCTTCGCCTTTTCCTGAAAACGTTTGGTTTCTAATATAATAACACCCGACAAAAATATCAGACCGATAAGGTTGGGAGCTGCCATCAAACCGTTTAAAACGTCTGCCATCGTCCAGATCACATCAAGTGACGCTGTCGCACCGACAAAAATGAAGAGCACAAAGACAGTACGGTAAGCTTTCACGGCAGTTGGATTTTTGAACAAGTACTGGAAACATTTTTCGCCGTAATAGCCCCATCCCAAAATGGTTGATGTTGCGAAAAACAACAATCCGAATGTGACTAAATACGGACCTGCACTGCCCAACAATGTACCGAACGCGGAAGCCGTCAGTACCCCCGCATCAATGGAGCCGTCCTGCCAATCACCAGACATGACAATGGTAATCCCGGTAATCGAACAAACAATAAATGTATCAATCAAAACCTGTGTCATCGAGACCAGCGCCTGTCTGCCCGGCAAATCCGTTTTGGCCGCTGCAGCTGCAATCGGAGCAGACCCCAAACCAGCTTCATTGGAAAATAGTCCCCGTGCAACACCAAATCGTATAACGGCACCAATTGTCCCGCCGGCTGCGGCTTCACCTGAGAACGCGTATGTAAAAATCGTTCCAAGTGCTTCAGGTACAAGGTTAATATTCATAATCATAACTATTAATCCGGCAGCGATATAAAAAGCCGCCATAATCGGAACAAAGAAAGCTGTCACACGGCCAATCCACTTAATACCGCCAAGAATAACCAATCCTGCAAAAATAACAAGTACTATACCAGTTACCCAAAACGGAACGGAAAATGTACTATTCATTAAATCAGCAACAGCCTTTGCCTGCGTCCCGTTACCAATACCAAATGCGGCAAGCGCTCCAAATACCGCAAATAACACACCAAGCCATTTCTGTTTTAAGCCGTGTTCCAAATAATACATAGGACCACCGGCCATATTCCCTTCAGAGTCTTTCACACGGTATTTGACAGCCAGAATTGCCTCGCCATATTTGGTTGCCATGCCAAAAAATCCGGCAACCCACATCCATAAAATAGCCCCGGGACCGCCGAGAACAACAGCTGTTGCCACACCAACAATGTTACCGGTCCCAACCGTTGCGGCCGAAGCAGTCATGAGTGCCTGAAAATGGGAAATATCCCCATCCGAGTTTTTATCCTGGTTTCTGGAAAAAGCCAATTTTAAAGCATATGGCAATGAACGAACCTGCAATACACCAAGTCTAATGGTTAAATAAATTCCTGTACCCACCAATAAGACAAGCAAAGGCACGCCCCAAACAATATCACTTACCTGGCTTAAAAATTCATCAATCTGTGCCATAATCGTCTCCTTTCCTTTACGGGTATGATACTGAAATCATTAATCCTGCAGACCCCCCTTTTTAAGCATATCCTTCCTTATGACCCTGTTGCCGTCACACTTATCTGCTTGTTTTCATTAAACCGAAAATTCAGTAATAAGTCAAGAAGTATTTTCAGTGGGAGATGGGGCCCCGGATCAGCCAGACTCCACATCCAAAAAAACCGCCCTGAACAGCACGATTCATGATGTTCAAGGCAGTCTTTTTTAAAAGATAAGAAAGTATAAAATTTCCGGCTATATTAAGCTCTTTGTCAGCAATAGCCATGTCCAGCTCCAGCGCCCAGCAATAGCAGATCTTTTGGTGGGGCGAGCTTTAGCGCAGCCCCAAACTTCACACTCCTCCACTACGATAAGTCAACATCGGTTCGCTTCCAGCTCACCGTGTTTCCTTTATCTCATTGCGAAGTGCTCCAGTTTGTACGTTGCTAAACGGGCGCCCCGCGCTTTTCTTATGACGATTTCAATTGTTCTCCCCGTGCTGCTTCTTTCTTATCCATCCGGTTATTTTTCAGGAACATGTAGAACGATGCGCCGAATATGACAACGTAGCCGATCACACTGAGCAGCGTCGGAATCTGGCCGAACAACACAATGCTTAACAGCGCCGAATACACGACCGTTGAATAAAAGAAAATCGAAATCTCATTGGCGGGTGCAAACTTGTAGGCAAGCGTGATGCCAAATTGGCCCACTGTCGCACACGCCCCGGCCAGGAGCAGTAATACCCATTGCTGCCAGCTCATCGGTTCATACATAAAAATCGTAAACGGTAGCAGAAGCACTGTTGTAAATGATGAAAAGTAAAAAACTACTGTATAATGCTTTTCCTTGTTGCCCAGGACACGAAGAATCGTGTAGGCACCCGCGGCGAACACCGCTCCGACCACCCCGACGATATAAGGGACAATATCCACGGAAAATTCCGGCTGGATGATGAACAACGCCCCCATAAATGCTACAAGAATTGCGATAACCTGAAATCGGCGGGCTTTTTCTTTCAGGAAGATGGCACAAAATATGATTAGAATAAACGGACTAAGTTTGTTCAGCATTTCAGCATCGGATAAAACCAGGCGGTCAATGGCATAAAAATTCGCTATGATGCCCACTGCTCCAAGTGCCGAACGCGACAGCAGCAATTTCTGATTCTCCTTTTTCCCGAATATCCTTTCATTATGATACAAAACAAAACCTAATGTAATGATAGCCGCTACAATATTACGAAAAAAAGCCTTCTGCATGGTCGGTAAATCACCGGAAAGCTTAACGAAAGCTCCCATAAACGAAAAACCCAACGCAGAGACCAATAATAATAGAATGCCTTTATTACGATCAGACATAGCGTTCCCCCTGTTGCTGAATCCAATTTGCTCTGGGCAGCGCGCCCATATTAACCACACTCTTGCCGCTATCCACATTACTCCGGATATCGGCACCAAATAGCTATCCTAATACAAAATCGAGAAGATGGAAAGGAAGTTGCTCAGTGTGATTCAAGCGGTTTTTGCTCGATCTACAGCACCATTTGGTAAATGATGGAATCATTCATCTATATTCAGACCCCTTCACCTATATAATCGAAACAAGTTTGGGAAAAGTGGCATTCACCAGCAGAAAAAAATTAAAATCATTTTCATGCCCCCAAATGCACGTATGATACCGATTATAGTTATGAAGAGGGTGCACCATAGGGTCGCTTTCAGGATAGAATCAGGAAGCACGTTTGGATTAAAAATTTTGTTTTGGATTATAAAAAATGTAACGATAGCTATTCCAAAACGGAGGCGTTGTCTGAATGGTTCCGATATTATGCATAGCCGAAAGGTTGTACCTGTTCTGTTGATATGGTAATTTATGCACCGGACTATAACCTGGGCGTCATTCATGATATAATGTACAAGGAAATAATGCTTTTGCCAAAATACATTTTTTGCCTTAAGCTGAAAAAGGTAATTTTATCACCATAAAAGGAGTGGTCCTTATGAATCAAAAACACTTTGAACAAATGAAAAACGGCAACGGATTTATCGCAGCGCTGGACCAGAGTGGCGGTAGTACACCTAAAGCTTTGGCTCTGTACGGCGTTACAGAAGACCAATATTCGAATGAGGATGAAATGTTTGACCTGGTGCACGATATGCGGACCCGAATTATCACAGCACCAGCTTTCGATTCCGAGCAAATTATCGGTGCCATCCTGTTTGAGCAAACAATGGACCGTGAAATCGAAGGAAAATACACGGGTGATTATTTAGCTGAGGACAAAGGCGTTGTCCCTTTTTTGAAAGTCGATAAAGGCCTTGCTGAAGAATCAAACGGTGTGCAGCTGATGAAACCAATTGACGACCTCGACGACAAACTCAAACGGGCGAATGAACGCCACATCTTTGGAACCAAAATGCGCTCCGTTATCAAAGAAGCCAATCAAGAAGGCATCAAGAAAGTCGTTGACCAGCAATTTGACTTAGGCAAAAAAATCATCGATGCCGGTCTTGTACCAATCATTGAACCGGAAGTAGATATTAACAGTCCGGAAAAAGAGAAATGTGAAGAATTGTTGAAATCGGAAATTAAGAGCCACCTTGATAATCTTGACCAGGACGACCATGTAATGCTGAAGCTGACGATCCCAACCGTCGCCAACACGTACAAAGAACTAATTGAGCATCCGAATGTTGTCCGCGTTGTTGCACTCTCGGGCGGTTATGCTGCAGATGAAGCCAATGAAAAACTTAAAGAAAATAACGACCTCATCGCCAGCTTCTCCCGTGCGCTGACACAAGATTTGAATGTTAATCAAAGCGACAAAGAATTCAATGACGTACTAAGTAAAGCCGTGGAATCCATTTATCAAGCTTCGATTACGTGAGATGAATAATTCAAAACCCCCGGGATGCCCCGGGGGTTTTGATACCATTATCGTCATTTTCCATGTTACACCCCGGTGATCATTCCCGCTGACATGAACGTGACTCTGCCCATTTCAACCCTTGTCTCTCGAAATTTATGCACCACAGCATTTTTTATATTTCTTACCGCTCCCGCATGGACATGGGTCGTTGCGCCTTACTTTATTATCATTTACAATTGGCTGATTCATAGAGGGGAATTTCACTTTATGACCTTTCAATTTCATTCGTTTCTTATTATCTTTTTCACGGTCCTTATAAAAAGAAGCCGCATACTGCATCTCTTTAATCGTATTATTAATCAGGTTATTGCTGCTCCGTTTGCGCTGTTCATCCAAAAATCGTTCTCTGTCCTGTCCCATCGTCCGATCAATATTTTCGAGTCTAATAATATCTGTTAATACAATATTCTGTTCATATGCCTGCTTTATATCGTCATACAATGCATCCGGATACAAGTCTTCTGAACAACAAATAATTTCAGTTATAACATATGGATGATAATCAGCGCCGTCTATTGCATGTTTCAATAAGGATTTATAATACTCTAATACATCGTCCCGCTTTACGCTCTCACACAAAGCCAGCATTGTAAGCGCACGGGCCGCCTGGCCACGGGCATAAATATATACGTTTTCATCTTCAATCAGCTCTTTTAATAACGTTATATCGTCGGGCTTATCATACAAAGAAGCCAGTATCCTTCCACTATCTTCCGTTAAAAAGTCTCCCAATAGTACATCCAGATCATCTTCGGGTAATTTTAATATATCCACGAACACCGGATAAAACGCCTTCACTCTAAATTGAGCCAGCAAATAAAACGCATAGATATGGCCCAAATAGTTACCCGTATTCTTTTCAATATATTTTTTATAATTCACCCTGACATCCTCGGCAACAGATAACAGTTCCGGGATATATGTTTCTTTCTCTGAAATAATTTCCTCCAATTCTTTCTTCGGGAAATGTCCATTATTATAGCTGATCTTTTCAAAAAGATTTTGCACTTAGTATCCCCTTCTTTAACAAAGTTTTTTATCCAAAGGCATCGTCTGTTGAAATTAGAATATCATTTAGAATAAAAAGTATAAACTCCGTGTTTTAAAACAACCGCATACATTCATGAGAATACAGGCTTATGAGCAACCATTACGCATTAACTTGTATGCTTTAAAAGTGTGAAACCGGAATATAAACCTGAATTCTTATCCCACTGACCATTCCTCCCCTGACGATCCTGTGATAGACTTATAGTATCATTTCTAGTATAAAGCGGGTGTTACTCTTGGAACAATACCTATTCAAACAAAACAAAGAATTGCTGGATTTGCAGGCAATGGAAATGGACAATGCTTTATGTGCGTTCTTCCGACAAATGAATATATCAGATGAAACATTTGAAATGGAAAATGATCGGGGATTGAAGCGGAAATTCACCATCAACTGGGATGAGCGCCTGCTTCAGGGAAGAGGGATTAAAGGATTTTTCGCCAATTATCATGCGGACTATTTGTGGATCGGCGTGACAAAAAAAGATCAGATAAAAGTCGCTTCCCAGGAAGACATTCCAACTGTAAATGAATTACACAACCCGAATCATGCACAGGCTGTACTCAAGGATCTGGCCAATTTTGCAAACCATAATAACGCCTGGTTTCAGCTCTATCAATCTGCAGAGAAATTTCAGCTGAATCCGAACGACAATCAATTGCTGTGTCTCCCCTATTTACGTGAAATGGAGACGTTTGATTATCAGATCAGAACGGTCCAATCGGTGCTCAGCCGTTTTAAAGGCCGGGTCATGCTCAGCGATGAAGTCGGTCTTGGCAAAACCGTTGAAGCAGGCATGGCCATGCTTGAATATATCATGCGCGGCTTGACAAGGCGGATCCTGATCCTGACACCACCATCACTCGTCCAGCAATGGGAAAATGAAATGAAACGGAAATTTAACCAGGATTTTATCAGAGCCGACGACCCGGCATTTAAAAAGATGGGTGATGCCGCATGGGGCCATTACCAGAAAGTGATCGCCTCCATTGATACAGCCAAACGGAAAAACCATCGCACCAACATCAGTGAACAGTTTTACGATTTAGTGATTGTTGATGAAGCCCATCATCTGAAAAACAGGCGGACACAAAAGTGGCAGTTCGTGAATGCCATCAATAAAAAATACATCTTTCTGTTGACGGCCACACCGGTTCAAAATCATTTGGAGGAGCTGTATAATCTGATTACACTTCTGAAACCGGGGCAATTGAGTACCTACCGTAACTTCCGCAAAAATTTTATAGACGGTAAAGAAGGCATTGAAGTCAAAAATGTGGACAGGCTGAAAGGATTGCTGGGCGATGTCATGATACGCAATAAACGGAACAACGTGGATGTCACATTCACGACACGGACGGCCTATACCAGAACCATTACCATTCCACCACGTGAAAAAGAATTGTATGATCATTTGAGTACGTTTATCCGAAATAATTATGAACGACAGCATAGTGTATTAAATCGCTTCCGATTGAAAAATCTGCAGGAACAGATCGGCAGCACGATAACTGCCCTCATCCCGTCACTGGAGGGGCTTGCGGCGAATGAAAAATTATCAGCGTTTGACCGGAAAGCTTTACAGCAGTTCCTGGATGAAGCACGGGCGATTATTGCGGACAGTGCAGCAGGAAATGAGAAGGCCCGGGAAACCGCATCTATTTTACAGGAATTTGACGGTAAAATGATCGTGTTTACGAAATTTGCCTCCACCCAGCGTTATTTAAGTGATTTTCTGAAAGACAGCGGTTTTAAAGTCGCTGAGTTTCATGGGGGATTGCGCCGTAAAGAAAAAGAAGAACAGGTCACGTACTTCCGTGACGAAGCCGATGTCCTGGTCAGCACCGAAATTGGCGGTGAAGGACGCAACCTGCAATTCTGCAACGGGATGATCAACTATGACCTGCCCTGGAACCCAATGGCGATTGAACAGCGCATCGGACGTATTCACAGAATCGGGCAGGAGCGGGATGTTTTCGTCTACAACCTGGTCGCTGAACACACCATCGAATATTATATTCTGGACCTGCTCGACCGGAAAATTAATATGTTTGAGCTCGTAGTCGGGGAAGTCGATGCCATTCTCGGTGATATGGAGGATGACGAGGACTTTTCCGAAATGGTGATGAAAGCCTGGGTTGACGCTGAAAACAAAGAAGAAGTGGAAAAAGAACTCGATGAAATTGGTGAGACCATGCTGCAAAACAAACAAAAACTGATCAAGCGGCGGGATCTGGATGATACGTTATTTTAAGTGAAGTGAGGTGATCGCAATCATGCAATTACAGCAATTTGTAACCGACACAATCGAAACCCTCGGCGGAATGGTGATGCCTGTGGAATATGCATTGTGCGACGTGCTCATACCGGAAGCCTACACAGTCTATTTCCAGAATAAAACGGAACTCAAGCTTTCCTTTGATTACGAGGTGGCCCAGGAAAATCCGGATTCCGAATTCGTGACGTTTGGCAGTTATGTACTTGAGCAATTATTGACGCTTGTTCATGAACAGGCAAAATCAACACTGCGCTATGCCGAGGTTGACCGACTGGAACTCGGCAACCCGCAGAAAAAAATTAAGGCTTATTTACAGGACGAACAAGGTAAAACAGCCATTGAATCAGAAAGATCCGTCATCGGAGTCTGGGTCGTATTTCAATACCATACCGCTCTTGTAACAGATGAAAAGCTGGAAAACAAAGATCAGGTCTGGATTAATACACTCACGAATGAAGTTGACCCTGTCATGAAAGAAAAACAGGATTATATTATGTACCAGCAGCAAGCAGTATACACTTACCCTGTTCCCGTGAAACCTGATATGGAAACGGCACTCCGGGAGGCCACCTCCTATATGACAGAAAAAAGCAACCAGGAGAAAGACGCACAAGTCGATGAACACCGGATTGCCACAGATATCGATCGGATCAATCATTATTATGATGCCCTTGTCGCCGAGAATGACAAACGCGCTAACCGCAAAGGCCAGAGTGAAGCGAAACGGGAGGAAATCCGCGCCAAAACGGAAACTATCAAACTCGAACGGGACAAGCAACTGGAAGAGATCTATAACAAAGCAAACGGGACAGTGGAAGTCAGTCTTGAAAATGCCATCATCTATTTCGTGCCGTTACTGGAATATGCTATTAGTCGGGAGTTCAGAGGCAATCAAAGTCACCTGATGCTCTATTTTAATCCGGTTACGAAGGCGTTTTTCAAAAAGCCGGATGAAGTGTAGGGCTTACTATCCAAACCTGACAGTATTCAAGACCGTTGTGTGAAAGTCGGGACGTTCCATACAAGAATCATTTGGAGATGATCTTAACAATTTAATCTATTACACAAAAACTAAACAAATGCATCATGTACAACATCAAAAAAACAATTGATGCTGTACATGATATACTGTTTACAACAAGTCAAAGATTTTGATGACAGTTAATCAAAACATCTTTATTTGTTCATATCACGCTGGATATCCACAACTGTATCCCTGGCCAAACCTGTAGAATCCGCAACAAACTCAATTTCCATCCCTTTTTCCAAAAGCCGGCGGGCAATGTTTTCTTTTGTATGTTCCCCAGCTTCTTCTTCCTTACCCGCAATTCGCAGCTCAGATTGTTTTATTTTCGACCTTGTTCAGCGCTGTGACCGTTACAGGTATCATTTACCTTGCAAGGATATTATTTTAGGAAAAACTCGGGGGGGGGGGGGTCGTTTAAAAACCCTGCCGTTGACGGACACTGATTCCGATCCCGGGGGTGCAGCGGCCCCCCCCCGTTCATTTCAGCCGCAGCGTATAGCCGGTTTCAGCCTCTATCCCTGAACGGGCGTTTTCAAACTCATCGCCATCCGGCTTTTCCGCCACCTTGACAGACACTTCTGCTTTATCCATGTGCACGGATGGGTTGCCTGTTTGCCCCCAGTTGTCCGGGAGCCATTCATTGGTGATCCGGATAATTTCATTTTGCTTCGGTGTTTTGGCATAGGTGACGGCCATACCGATTTCCTTCGATAACGTCTGCATCATCTCACTATACCTTGCCGCCACTTCCGGTGAAATGAAGTGCAATTCCATCAGGGGCTGACCGCTTTGATTTTTCATACTTGTTTTATAAATGGATACACCATAATCCTCGCCATATTGCTTCGCGACTGCAATGGCCTGATTATTCTCCATCGGCGCCACATCTGAACCGGCCATATAAAGTGCTTCCTCACCGTAAGTGTCACTGACGCCGACCCCACTCGATTCCTCGGAAAATACGAGCTGAAACCCTGTCGTCTGCTTGAACGCATCCCTGATACGCCTGCTGTTTTCCGGTTTCGCTTCTTTCGTCATGACCACACCATCCTGGATATGGACAGATGGCATGCCGACATGTTGCTCCATAAGGGATGTGAGCAGCGGCTGAAATGCCTCATGTCTGACGGAATCGGAAATCACAGCATCCCATCCTGTCTGTTGTTTGATATCGGCTGTTATCTGTCTCTGGTCAACCTTTGTAATACTGCCTGGAAAATCGAATGACAAGAGGAGATATTCATTTTCCGTTCCGTTTTCTTTCACCCCGCACTTCAAAAAATGCGTGTTACCTGCAAAATAGTCCCGGACGGCATCCATTGCGTGATTGGCGTTCATTTTCACTGCCTGAATCGGTAAAGCCAGATTGCTTAATTGGAACGTGATATCCTTATTGAGTTTGTATCCGGAACGGCCTTCCCTGTCCACATGTTTCTGTGTGTCCGGGATGCTTTGCAAAGCAAGTGCAATCGCAAATTGCTGCGCTTCATCCGTCACCTGCAGTTTTTGAAAAATTTCCTGCAATGACATGATATAATCCGGCAGCACATCCCAATCGATATTTTTCAGATAAGGGCGGCTGAATGTCAAGACGTCCTTTGCTGCTTCAGAAAAGTCATCGATTGGGAGACTCCACGGCCCCAGTGTGTCCAAAACCATGGCTGATGCCACTTTATCCAACTTCCCTTTTGGCGTATCACAATAAAAAGTGGCCATTTTGGGATGGACATTTTGACAAAGGCCAAACTTCAAGGTGTTATCCGTGTCTTTTTGATACAACAGAACATGTCCGATATACGAGCGAAGCCGCTCCTGCTCACGATTCCGTTTATACCGTTTGCCTGTAACCCCTTTTCCTTCCTTACGTTTCTCGAATGGATAGGTCTCCCCATTTTCTGTCAACACAGGGTGAAACCGGGGATGGATTTTGTCTTCCAGAGCCGTCCTGGCATCATCATCCCCATGGACAAGCAGTGTGTACGTCGGGTCAAGGGTTTCAAGGAAGCGCGTCATCTCACTGGCATCCGCGTGGGCCGACAACCCAAATTTATCCACCCGGCAGTTCACATCATACGATGTCCCGTCGATATCAATTGTGCTTTCGTCACCCGCTGCCAGGGCAAGCAATTTTTTGCCGGGACTTTCCTCATCCTGATAACCCGTCAGATATATGGCATTCTTTTCATCCTTCACCAAATGTTTCGCATACCATGCACTTGCCCCGCCGGTCAGCATGCCGGATGAGGCGACAATACAGGCCGGTTTCCCCTCGATAATCGTATCCCGCTCTTTCGCACTGACTGGAATGCATCTGCCTTCAGTCAGAAACGCATCCCCGTTCGTGCGAATCCGGTGAGCAACCGGCCCCTTCAAATAGTGCGGATAATTCCGGTATATTCTGCTGACTGGTGTGACCAAACCGTCCACATAAATCGGAAATGACGGGATCAAACCTTTCTCCATATAGTCCTGTAAAATCAGCAAAACTTCCTGTGCCCGGCCAAGCGCAAAGGCAGGGATTAAGGCAAAACCGCCATTCGTGACGGTTTCTGCAACATGTTCCGCCAGCCGTTTCTCCTCGGTATTCCGGTCCGTATGCAGGCGGTTCCCGTATGTCGATTCCATGACCACCACATCCGGACGCGTGCCTTCCGTAACCTTCGCACCAGGAATTGTCCGCCCGCCGCGGAACGACAAGTCACCCGTCACCAATAGACGCTCACCACCCGCTTCAATCATAAACATGACCGCACCGACAATATGTCCTGCACGATAAGCCGTAATGGTAAGATCACCGATTTTCAACACACCATTCGCCGGCAAAACACGCACATCCATAAGCAATTGATTCATCTGCTCTTCGGTATACGGCATCAACGCCTGGTTTGCACGGCTTTGCTCCAGTAAAATTTTATATGAATCTTTCATCATCAATTGCATCAGATCAGCTGTCGGCGGTGTCGCATACACCGGGACATCCGGATACAATGTATGCACCACAGGCAACGCGCCAATATGGTCCGCATGCGCATGTGTCACAAGAATGGAATCCGGCTTGCTCAATTCTTCCAGCATTCCCAGCATCGGCAGGCCATCCTCACCCTGCATCCGCATGCCTGCATCAATCAAAATACTCGACTCGTCAAACTGAATATGTAAACAGGAGGCACCAATCTCATTTCCCCCGCCCAATACAGATACCTTCATTAAAACACCTCTTGATTGCAAAAATTGTTCCTGAGTCTATTATACTGATATTTTGGTTTTTTTCATATACCTATACCACTACACGTATGACTATAATCGAAAGAAATTGGCATTTGGGGCATGAATTTTAAAATTTTAAATCCTGCCGGACGTCATGAGCCTCTTTTATAGCAATCGTTTCAAATTCAAGGGCTGGGATAGATGTAATTAGATATCCGATAATTGTTGGCGGAAGAACAGTTTTCATCTTAAAATGGCTCATATTATGTTAACAACCGAGTAGGCGTAGCCATTACTGACTACGCCTCTCACAGATCCACACGTGCGGGTCAACGCATGTGGCTCCTCCCAGTTATCTCATTTAGAGATAAAGTTCATCATAAACAGATTCGAGACTTACAAGCTTTAGCTATGTAAAGAATTCATTGTCTAAGCCGGCATGCACCATTGGACTTAATGAACTTCTCCATGCAAACATGCGAATACCTCGCAGGTTTTCTTCTTTCCAACCTTTCTTTCGTAACTCGCGATGAAGACTTTTAACATGTCTCCAGCTCCTCAGTTGTACCATTCGGATCCTTCTTCTTATCCATGCATCCACGTTTTGAATTTGGTTTTCACATTTCCGTGCCTAAAATAATTTGCCCACCCTCCCGGGTCAATAGATGGTAATGAAATTTCGCTCATTTTCACGCAATGCGTCAGCAGCCAATGTCGCTATCGTTGAGGTGAAATGATAACCGGAAAAAGCACTGCCCCGGTGATGCACTGCACTCAAGAGCGAGCCTTTGAAATTTCTATCGGTAATGGATGTTGAATGTACGCCCTTTTCCGCTAAGTATTGGGAAGCGGCCAGTTTATTCAGAAAGGGATCGAAATCAGCAATCTGTCTGCCATCAGAAAAGCCATACGAGAATACGAGATTGGCAACATCCTTCAGATCAGGTATGTGTGCTGAAAAACTGGTCAGGCCATGTTTAGCCGGAATGGAACCTGTATAGATAGCCGTTAAAGCAGCTGCGGTCGTTGAGGGAAAAACGGTTGTGAGTGGTGAAAACACACCACTTCCTTCCCGGGCGCTTTTGGTTAAAAAGAATTTGATCTAAAAGTTGTCATCGGGGAACGCCATAAAACATTGCTGACTTAAAATAAAACATGCTAAACTGTGTCCAATATCGAGCAGATTGACAGCTTTCTATAGTTATACAAGGAGATGTGTCAAATGAAAAAACTGATGAGGGATTTGATTATGATAGTGGCCGGCACATTGCTTTATGCTTTGGCGCTGACCTTTCTGTCAATCCCGAACGATCTTGCAGACGGTGGACTGCCAGGCTTGTCGATTATTTTGTACTATGCATTCGGCTGGTCACCGGGTATAGTGAACTTTATACTGGCATCAATTATTTTACTGATTGGCTACTGGGTTCTGCCAAGGCGTACCATATTCCTGACAGTAATCACAGCCCCGCTCCTTTCATTCTTAATCTATATAACGGAACAAAAAATTGAATCTTTGGGCGATCCGCTTGTTTCAGCTATTTTCGCAGGATTTTTCATTGGCATTGGAGCTGGACTTATCCTGCGAACCGGCAGTTCCATGGGGGGTACAAGTGTCATTGCACGGATGCTGCACTACAACTTTGGCTGGGATCTGACAAGAACGAACTTTGCGCTCGACGCAGTGATTGTGCTGTCCGGACTTTTTATCATCGGACCACTCAATACGATGTATACAATCGTTTCATTATTTGTTGGCAAGAAAGCGACAGACATCATCCTGGAAGGGCTTGACACACGCAAAGCCGTCAGCGTTATTTCCGCCTATGCTCCGGAAATCACCGATGAAGTCATTCAACAAACGAAAACCAGCGCTACGGTATTTGAAGGATATGGCGGCTACATGAAAGAAAATGCAGATATGGCCTACATCATCATTAACAAATACCAGATCTTGAAACTCAAACGCATTATTAATTCCGTTGATGACCGGGCATTCGTTGTCGTCCATGACGTTCGTGATGTTTTCGGCGGCAGCTTCTCCTGGGCAAAAAAGTAATCAGAAAGCGGTTGTTTATACCTAAATTTCTCCCGCTTCAGTTAAAAAAACTTGGCTTTCACAAAATCTACAGTGAAAGCCAAGTTTTTTGTACCGAAACGCCTATCCAGATGCTTACTGCCGGGGATCCTCTACAGTTTCTGTTCTTTGAAAAGCTTTTGACATACACGTGGGGCGGTCCAGAATGTCGTCAGCATTAGTAGCGATACAGGGACAGCTGTCACCACAATAAAGGATTGAAGCGCATCAATACTGGACTCGTCAATGACGATCAGGACAGTTGCGACAAGTCCCATCAGGAAAGCCCAGAAAACACGCAATGATTTAGACGGATCTCCACTACCGGTAATGGCCATTGAAATCGTCAGTGACATCGAGTCGGTCGTTGTCAGAACGAATATAATGGTTGTCAAGAGCAGCAGAAATCCGATAATTGTTCCAAGCGGCAACTGTTCCGCGATGGCAATCATCGCTGCCGGTGGACCAGCGTTATTGAGTGCTTCAGATACAGAACCTGGATTTTTTATTTCCTCAAAGATCCCTGTTCCACCAACGATTGTAAACCAGAACGTTGTCACAACAGGCGCAATGACCGCCACAGCCGTCACAATTTCCCGAATCGTACGTCCTCGGGAAATACGACTGACAAACATAGCCATCATCGGTGCATAACCAAGGAACCAGGCAAAGAAGAAGACAGTCCATCCGCCGAGCCAAGCCCCGTCACTGCGGAACGTACTCATATCAATGAAATTTTGGACATATAAGCCAAACGACTCTAGATATGAATCGAATATAAACAACGCCGGACCGAGCACAAGAATAGCCCCAACGATAACAATCGATAAAATCACATTATAACTACTCATGATCTGAATCCCTTTATGAATCCCAGTAGCTGCCGAAATCGCGGCCACAACTACAACACCAATTATGATTAATGATTGCACATAGATATTATTCGGAACACCAAACAAGGCACTCAGCCCGTAACCAGCCTGGAGGCCAAGAAATCCGATCGGCCCAATGGTACCAGCCGCTACCGAGATAACCGAAAATACATCCACAAACGTTCCAAGCACGCTATTCTTCAAGATTTTATTGCCGAGAATCGGATAAAGCAATGCTCTCGGCTTTAGAGGCGCCCCACGATGATAATGGGCATACATCAATACAAAAGTGCCAAGTGTACCTAGTATCGCCCATGCAAGAAAGCCCCAGTCAACGAAACTGGTAGCAAGTGCAGGTGAAACCGCCTCAGCCGTACCAGCCTCTATACCCGAAAAATGCGGCGGCACCGTTAAAAAGTGACTCAACGGCTCAGCGGCAGCCCAGAACACACCGCCAGCCGCCAGTAATGTACACATAATAATTGAAATCCATTTAAAATTGCTCATTTCCGGTTTGTCCAACTTACCTAAGCGGATCTTCCCATATTTTGAATACCCCAGAAACAACGCAATAAAAAATGTCCCCAACAACACAAATTGATAAATAGCTCCAAAATAGGTTGCGGACAAGTTGAATAAATAATTCACACTATCTGAGACCATCTCCTGATTAATCAAAGCGAGAATCACAAATGCCAGCAATCCACCTCCGCTTAGAAAAAGAACAGGTTTATCAATGGTTTGACCTTTCTTATTTTTACTTAAACTCGTCAAAAATGATTTCCTCCCATAAAAAAACTCACATCGCATGAGTGGCATTATCTTAGCAAGCATACGTTTGTGAGAACCAAAATTTTAAATGACACAATGCATTACGATACAGGGTTTAAGGAGACGTGTCAAGTGTTCGGAGTGGTACGTATATGTCCTTCTTACTCGGAAGTGGGACGTTTCCTTTCACATACCTTCCATTTTCAATTGTCATTCCACCAAAATTGCTTATCCTGGGCATAGTTTTACTACCTTTGTGGAATTTGCGAAGAAACGTTTATTCACTCTTTTCTACCTTTTTTTTGATTAATAAACCTGGACAACGTCAGCGCTTCTCCCGAAATAATCATATAACTTCATTTATTAATGACCTGATCTTGAAAATAGATTGTCCTTAGGAAGGGAATCAGAGCCAATAGGCAAAGGAAAGAGTTCAAATGATGGGGTTTTATGGCTGTTTGCTACGGTATACACAAAATGGTTTAAAATTATCTTCACACTTAAGATCCAAATTATTCGAAACTTATTATTCGCCACAGCATTTTTTATACTTTTTCCCATTCCCACATAGACAAGAGGCATTCCTTTTTGGCTTTTCCTGTACAAATTCATTTGTTTTTTTGCCTGCCTGTAAAGCGTCTATTTCGACAGATTTCATTTCTTTATAACGTTTATTTCGGTTTAAAATCCGTCACATCAAGCTTGGCTATAGCAGTAATTATTCCTATTCTTTAAACAAGGGGGCACACCACTTGGCTACCCCCTCTCATATAAGGAGTCAGAAAGAATCATTGGACCATTTATCCCAAAAGTACGTCCGTCAGCCGTCACAACGTTATTTGTTTACGCGTAAACTGTTTATCCGTATCGCTTTATCATGTGCTTAACATATCATTGTAATATCAGTGTTCTTTTGTTTGGCACAAAACGTTTAAAAGCATGTTTTCTTTTTCCCCTTATAGCCGGGTTATACCCAGCTTTGAACAAAAGATATTCTTTTGCTCAAAGCAAGGTACAACACCCTTGCTACAAATATTTATCAGCTTCATAAAATTCCACTTCCACCTGGTGATTCTGTTTTTCGATTGCCATTGACAGCCGATTTGCTTTCTTTTCCAGCTTCATCGCGCGCTCTTTTAACTTGCCCGGATCAAACAAGGCTTTCCGATAGATTGTCTCTTGCATATGGTAGGCTTGAATCCTTTCCATCGGCTTCCGAACCCCGAACCTCTTTAACAAAATTGCTTCACCACGCAATTGCTTTGCCAATTCAATCGCTTCAGCAATAGACAAATCGCCATCTTCCCATTTGAAAATATGGTCGGTGTTTGCCTTGGCAATAAGATAATCAATTTTCCGATAGTCTTCCCGAACCTGTTTCAATTCCCGTGTCAGCTGGTCAAATGATTTATCAGGCAATGTCTCCACATCACCCTTGGCAAATTCGACATAGGCTGCGTTATCCCGCTCATCGATCTTCTCCTGAATCTGCTTCAACATCGTCACTTTTAGGGGTAATAACTCCGCTAACGTTAATTTCAACTCAAAACCTCCCGAACGTTATTTAATCAGCCAACAATTCCGCTTACAACACATCCCGCTAATTTATTATCGATTGTGCTGTTGCGGAACAGCCAATTAAGCAGGACCGGCTCCGTATAAAATTCTTCCGCGAACACCTTACCTTCAACGAATAAAAGTGCATAACTAAAATGGAGCTGTATATTCAATCTATTATCATTTTTAAATGAAATGCGTTCATTATCCATCTGGTAATTGTTAATATCCGTTCCATAAGTCTCGAAATAATAGTCAAAATTCGGGTTTCTTTTTTCACCTAAAATAGAGCCAAGAACTTGATAAAAAGCCTCCCCGCTATTTAGTATGGGGGCAGAAGGTAGTTTAGGAGGTTTTATACGGAGAGGCGGGCATGATAGCATGGGATGCGTGAGCCAATATCCTTTGATACTGGCGTCTTGGCTCGTGAATCATGCCCGCAGAGGCTCCGTGTCAAACCGACTACGATTCTATCTTTTGGTTATGCTCCCAACATCAAATAGCGAGGAGCCGATAAAAATCGGTAATTTGATCATCGAAAATAGATTCATCCAATTTTCCATGAAGCTTATTTTCTTCCTGTGACAACGCAAAACAGTCCAGATCAAGCCGGTCATTCAGAGCTGATCGCCATTCTTCCATTGATAGGTTTTGATTAGCAGTCGCTGTAAAGCTCCGAGCAACACCAATCGTATAATTTGTTCCCATGAGAAAAATCGCTCCTTCGTTATTTTATTGTTAAAGCAAATGGACAAAAACAAAATCGTTATTATCGAGCTGATTTCTAATGACTGAGTAATACGAGTGGGTCACTTGCTATTCGGGAAATGTTAAAATACTGGAGGTCTATGTGAAGATTGTCAGCGATGCTAATCCTATCATTTTCCCATTTTGCCAATCTAAGAGGATTTTCAGAAGTTTAAATTAAAAGAAATATGCTAAAACACCACTACTATTTACCTATTATTATACAAGAATTCGAGTTCTTGTCCATAACAAAATTCAATATTTTAATATCTCTTAGTTAGGTTTTAATTTGAACAAGTGTAAACTAAATTTGAGTTTGAGATCAACAAAAAGGAACATGTTCTGTTGCAAAAAACTAGCGGTCATGTACAACTTCAAAATAACAATGAAGTTGTACATGATAATTAATTAATGCTTATAAGTATAAAAGTGGAATTTGCAGCTAGTCAAAATATCGTTATTTTCCCATATCATCTCGGATATCCATGACTGTATTCCTGGCCAAACCTGTGGAATCCGCAACAAATTCAATTTCCATACCTTTCTTCAAAAGTCGGCGGGCAATAGATTCTTTTGCTTTTTGTTCTGCCTCTTTTTCCTTTCGCTCTGCTTCTTGTATCCGCAATTCAGCTTCACGCTTGGCTGCTTCCTCATCCATAATCCGCTTCAAGCGGGCTTCATAAGCTATCCTTTGTTCCTGTTCCGTGCTCAGCCCTTCCCAGTTTTGAAAGGCTTCAAACAGCGATGGATCCTTCAAGGCAATCTCCTCCAATTCCTTATAAATATCATCATAGATTTTCCCGTTTCTATGATCGACCATACCAAGCAGCAAAAGCCATCTGGCCAGCACACTGTTCCATGGGTCCAGTTTATCACGTTTCCAGTCCTTTATTAACTTGCCCATCTCTATGAAATGAAATTCCATCACATTCGTCAGTTTGAATTGTTCTTCATCATCGTATAAATGATACGAGGTGTGAAAGCGTTCTGTTTGTTCTAAAAGATCAAAGTTAAGAATATTAATCGCAATGACCGGGCGTAGCTCTTTATATGCCATTCCTTTTCCAAGCGGATTGGTATAGGCTTTGGACCAGTAATATATCGAACGCTTAATCATATCATATTGATTCGTAAACTGGATTTCCACATTAATCCACTCATCCGCCTCCGTTACAACCAGCAAGTCCAGCCTTGACTGCTTATCATCACTATATTCCCCGCCAAGTTCCCTATTCACAAATGAGATATCTTTGATCTGGTTTCTGCCTGTTTTTTGCAAAATCGCATTCAAAAATACAACTGTAATCGCTTTGTTCTTTTCATTTCCGAAGAGTTGCTTGAATGCATAATCGACTTTCAAATCCATTAAGCGTTCGAGCGGGATCCGTTTGAGCAATGTTGCTTTTCGATTTTCCTTACTTTCGCGTTTTCGCCTGGAATACTCACTTCCGTCTTCCAACACTTGAAACTTTGCCGTGTGATCAAGGGTGTTTTTATTGTACAGTTCAGCCACTGCCATATCAACACTTCCTTTAGAATTTGTGAGGACGTAACGAGTTGTTTTTCTGATTTTATGATATCAAAATACTGTTATAAAAACAAGTGTTCCCGTATACATTTCTCTATTTATACATGGATACTGAAATGAAACGCCCTCCTGTTTGGACACATATGTAAAATACGTCCCCTCAGCCCTGTTTTCAACACAGCACATAATGGATGGGCCTCTTTGTACTACAATCGAAAGAAACTTGGATTTAGGGGCATCATGCTGAAAAATATTTAAAATTTTTTTCATCAGGACATGCCACTTTTTCCGGATATGTTTCGATTATACGGGTGAGGGAGTATCGTTATTTAACAGGAGTCACCGAAAAGTGACGGCACCATACCCTTAACTATGATATAATAATTAAGGAAAGAATTGCAGTTGAGCCAGAAAAAAACAGAACATCTTTTCAGTTCTGTTTTTTAGGTTCAATTGCAATTTTTCCTATTGAACAATAGTCGCAAACCCACTTTTCTATCATT
>NZ_SRHY01000029.1 GCF_004565465.1 Lentibacillus salicampi | reverse complement strand
ATGACGAATTCCGTTTGTACCTTGAAAAATTAATAAGAAATTCATTCGCAATCGCAGGGATAAACTGGCTGGCAAGGTTATGTAAAAAAGTATTGCCAACTTATGTACTTTTCACTTGCCAAACACAGGAGGTTGTGCAAAAAGTATTATTGACGCATTGAACGGTGGCAGGCCTGAAGAGTTTTCTTCTGATTATCAGTGCAAAAATAACCAGTACAAAGAAATGTACGATTTATATAATAATACAGAAGATCCTAAGATTGATTACAAAGAAATTTTAGATCTTTTAAATGCAAAAGGGATTACTGGTTTAAACAATGGTCTTTCAGATGAAGAAAATAATATTCTTTTTACATCAACTAATATACCAGAAATTATCTCGTTGGTTTTGAAAGGTTTAAAAATAATCAAAGAAAATAAATAAAGGAGATGTTAATATGGGTAAAATTCGACATAAGGTATTTATATCGTATCATCATGAGGATCAAGAAGAAGTAGATCAATTCATAAAAACTTTCGACGATGAACGGGATGTTTTTATAAGAAGAGGTCTTGGATTAAGTATGGAGGACGACATAGTTAAAAGTGACGACACAGATTATGTTATGAGACGGATTCGCGAATTATATTTAAAAGACTCTACAGTAACGATTGTACTATTAGGGAAGTGCACTTGGGCAAGAAAGTATGTTGATTGGGAAATACAATCATCATTAAGGCAGGGTGAAACGGTTACACCTAATGGTTTGCTTGGTATTAAGCTACCTAGTTATAATAACAACGGTTATCCTAATCGCCTTAACTTGAATTTGTTGAATGAAGGCGAATCTGACTGCTATGCAAGGGTAAAAGAATATCCTTCAAGGAAGGATTCTTTATCTAATTGGATAGATGACGCATTTGATGCTAGAACAAACAGGAAGTCTTTAATTAATAATCCTAGAGATAGATTTAAGAATAATAGAAGCTGTTAACGAAAGGTACATTTCAAGCTTTCAAAGTTCATCTTAAGACCATTGTAAAAGGAAGATTTAATTGTTAGAAAGTAGGGCCATTGAAAAAAGTATTATTGATCAAATATTAAATACTCACTTATATAACATTCTGAGAGATACGTATAAAGAGAGCCTTAGTAGTAGAAGCAACCATGTAAGTGAGTATTTAATTGAGTTAATAAATTTATCTAATAGCTTAAATGATCTAGGAAGTAGTTGGGTTCAAAATGATTTTTCTAGCGAGGATTTAATTGAACTATCTGAAGAACTTGATATTATTGGTGTTAACAAAAATATAGATGTGGACCTCATTTCTCTAAGTGTGGTTAATTTATATTTATCTATTAATTTGCTTAGGATTTATCCTTTTATTAATAGTGAAAATCCTAAAAGTGATATTTTCTTATCCCATTCTAGTTGGGATGCTCGAGAAGTTTTGGGTATAAAGTTATTATTACAACAAAATAAATTAACCGCCCATGTTGATTGGCTTGATAACAAACAAATGAATTTTCCAAGAACAGTTAAAAAAATATTAGGTCTATTATACGAAATGGTACCTATCAAAAATCTAGAGGTCATTTATAAAAAAGTTATAGATAATCATGAATTTGAAGTCCCAACTGATAATTTTATCAGTAATATGATTATAAAGAAAATAAAAAGCTCCTCTGCAATATTCTATGTTCAAAGTAGGCATTACGATCACTCTAGGTGGATGCCGTATGAACTTGGATTAGGTGAAGCTTATGGTAAACTGGTTTATAGATTTCCAATTAAATATTCAAAATTAAGAAAACAATATGGGAAGAGAAGTAGTTTTTTAGTTAGGTACAATTCAATAATTGACCAGAAAGGAAAATTTAATTTAAAGGAATTTAATAGGAGAGTTAAGGGGAAATAATCAAGAGATAAGCATTAACAGGTACCAAATAATGCATTTAGGTTATTCGGAATCTTTATGAGAGATTTAGTCTTGTGTTTCCTTAAATAATTGACCTAATCGTTTTTAGCGAGGTTTAAACCTGTGAAAATCAAATAATCATATTCAGCATTACTTTCCGTATGGAACAGATTCCAGGGTTTTGATTTATAATAAAACATTATGGGGGTATTAGTACAATGAATGAAAAAGAATTTGCAAATTTTTTAAGGTCAATTAGTAATTATGACCAACAAGACGATGTACTTCAAGAAGCAATGCGCTTTATTAAAAAGTTTTATATTGACTTTAAAGAAGAAGTGGAAACTAATTTTGAAGACCACCTTGATGAGTTTAAAGTAAACTATAATCAAAATGTAGACCTTATTACGGTAAAAGTACAAAATAATAGATTAACATTCACTTCTAATTTTAAGGATAATGTAATAGTTGTAAAGTACCAACAAACAAATCAAGATGAACTGTACATAAAAAACAACCAAGTATACAGTAAGAAAAGCGAAAGCGTTATTAATGACGATTTATTCTATGGATACCTAGATTCATTTAAGAAGATCTTAACTAATTGAGTTAGTTTCATAAATCCCAGTCTGTCACTTCACAAACTTTGCTAAGTTTTCTTTAATTAAACTTTCTCATAAAGCTGGTTTAATAATACAGATGGGGGAATAATATACCCTTTTGTCAAAATAAAGACACATAGGATTAAATGTGTGTTTCTAGGGGCTTTAATTCCCACCTATCTCTTTCAATGTAACTATCTCATTAATATCATCGATTTCCAACGCATTAGCAATCTTTTCAATATGTTCAAACTGGATTCGCTCCCTTTTTCCATTTGCCAATTCACTAAGCGTAGCCCGACGGATTCCAGTTAATAAATGCAATTGATGCATGCTTAAGTCGTATTGACTGAGTAACTCATTTAGACGAATTTCTACCTTAACCAATCTGCTTCCCCGTTTCAATAATAAAGGTTGACTGTACTTATAAGCGTACTATATAATATAACCAATAGTTGTACGTTTATAAGTACGAATATTAAATTTCGTAAAAATATTGAAGGGGGAGCGATTACGTGGAAAAGGAAGCAACGATAAAACAAGATATTTTGGACGAACTTCAAACAAAATGGCTATTGACCGACATGAAAAGAAAAATCATCCAGACCGCTTGCCATTTAATCGATGATGAGGTATATACCAAAAAACATGCTGTCCATGCTTTGATGGAAGTTGTCGCATTAATTGAAATGGAAGAGAAAAAGATTCGTCCGGATGATGTCAGGAATGAATGCGTGCAATAGAATATTTCCTGGCACTTTTGGTCATAAGGCTTTTGAATATTGCCATGATCATCCTTTGCCATTTTCAGACCCATCTATGACAAGAAGTTGGTCCACGTATGACATAAGGGATCCACTATCATAAATATGGAATCTATGTAAATAAACTCCCCGCCTTTGTTGTGGGGGGTTCATGCTTAAATGGCAGAATTCCCGGTATCCGTTCGATCCTTAATATTTCACAAGCTTAGCAACTTGTTGATGCAGCTCTTTTCCAACCATTTTGATTTTGAGGTTATCCGTTCTCTCACAGCCTTGTAAAAGGTCCCTAATATTTTTTGTAGATATAAATCACTCAGCAGTCTTTAAATGAATCGTTTGTACAAAGACCCTGAAAAGCAAGAGCAATTGTTCAAATTTCAGACTACTCATAAATCAATCTCTGTGATATATTTATAATAATCTACTAAATAGTGGGGTGCTGAAATGAAGTGGAAAATGCCGCACCGAAAGGGGAAATACAAACTTATCGCCACAGAGAAATTGGCAAACGATATTGGTCTGATTGTGCTTTGCCCTGAACCCAGGAATTACAAATGGCGTTATGTCAAAAGTATGCCGGACTCTGAGATAAAGGATTACTTTATGTCAATGCAGGATGATATTGAAGTCGGCGCATTTGATGTTGAATTATTGCATCAAGCAAGACTGGAAGCTGAAGAACAATCAGCAGCAGAAGCAAGAGAATAACACTTCGTTAAAAACAGACTCGATTTCATAAAAAACGAAAAAAACTTCAAAATAACACATATATGTTGTGTACCTTTTCCCCCTTTGCAAGGATAATATTTCTTGAGAAGGGGGATTGGCTTGGACGACAAAAAACTTCTAAAGCATTTTGGCCAGCAAGTGCGGTATTACAGAAAACAGCATGACCTCAAGATACATGAATTAGCGGAAGAATTGAACATCAGCAACAACCACCTCGGCCGAATTGAAAGAGGTGAAAGTGACACAACCATCACGAATTTATACCGAATGGCAGCCGTACTGGATATTCCCGATTATTTCGTTAATGAGATGAAAAAGGTTGTTCAGAGCGACGATCAATAGCCCCGTATCGCCGGCGTACTTACCTTTCTTGAAGCCCGCTCCCCCAAGCGTGCATTACCCGCAAATAAGGCCACAAACACCTTTTCAACCTATCTTACCTTTAACACCCATACAAGGAGATCATCACATGGACAATCGAATAACGTTCGAGGAAATTTCAGAGCAAAACAAGCTGCGGAACAATTATCACATCCACAAGCTGAACATCCCCAATCCGCATCAGGCATTTTTTCAGGAAGGCTTAGTCGCAATGTGGCAGGCCTATGAATCCTACCAGCCGGACCAAGGCAAGGGGGACCCCATGGCAACATACTTCAACGACATGACCCGCAACCGCATGATTGACACAATTCGCAGGAGATACCCGGCAGAATGAGACCCTGGAGAAAGCCATTCAAGAACTAAAAAACCCAACTCACTGGCGACTGGCGGCTATTATCGTCACAGAGTGAGACGACCAAACCCCCTGGTCGATGAATATCACCTCCCAATGCAATATCCCAGCCTTTGGAAAATTTAAAATCCCAACTGACTGATAATCAATGGAAATGGGTGCATGACCGCATTATTCTGGACATGCCTCAGTTCGAGTCACAGTGACGCCCCGAATTGTGTCGAAGAGTTAAGAGTTCGAGAGAGTTCGAGTGACTATTGTCACTTCCCGGATTTTGTCGAATTGCGTTTGGCCAGTCACACATGATGACGTGAACTTGACCGCTACGACAGTAATGAGAAAGCCTTTGCTGAGTTGATTAACGAGATGAAAAATTGAAAGATAATATATTTTTAATAGATGCCAATGCCTTTCTTACTCCGAGTAAAAATTATTATCGATTTTCAGTTGCACCAAGCTATTGGGAGAAGATTAATAATATTGCCCAAAACGGCTATATAAAGACCATTTATAAGGTTAAAAAAGAAGTTTGTCCAAGAACCAGAGAAAGTGAAAAAGATGATATACAGTTATGGTATGAGAATAACTTTCAGGGCCAGATAATATCAACTAACAAAGAAGAAATCGTTCAGGAATACGTCAATATAATAAATCATTTGTATTATTAAGTATCGGTGCCTGTCACTTCCCGGAATTTGTCAAAATATGTCGAATAAAATTTTATGAGAATCGGCGGGTTTTTTCCGTGAATGAAAGAAATTTAACTTTTAGTGTAAATTGGCATTTTCACCTTCTCGTTTTTGTTATTTTTGAATATTACCTTTGTGGCATTTTGACAAAATAGAATTTTTCACCGTTTTAGGCCCTTAACAGGCAGTTTTAGTGATTTTGATTTCGAACGCGTGTTCTTGACTTTTGATAGAATATAGCTTATCTTATACCTAATCAATAACTGACGAAAAGGTGTGAAAATGATGGCTATAATTGTGTCGAGTATTGGCCTGAAAGGGATTGAAGGGTATCGGGTTGATGTGGAGGTGCAGCTTTTGCCTGGGGTGGAAGGGGTTCATATTGTTGGTTTGCCGGATGCTTCGGTTAAAGAATCAAAGGATCGTGTGATGGCGGCTTTGTATGCGAATGACTGTGAGGTTCCGGATAAAAAAATTGTCATTAATCTGTCTCCTGCTGAGCAAAAGAAAAATAGTCCTATATTCGATTTGGCGATGGCGATTGGGATTATGAAAGAAGCGGGGGATATTAAGGACGCCATTCCGGATGATGCTGCTTTTTTGGGTGTTTTATCGCTGGATGGTACGATTAAACCCGTTGATGGGATGCTTCCAGCAATCGTTGCTGCCAAGAAAGAAGGAATCAAGCTATTGTATTTACCACCAATGCAGGATACTCCGTTCCCTCAAATAGATGGTATGGAGTTTTGTTTTGTTGAAACACTTCATGACGTCGTTGCCTCTTTTTCTGGTCAGCTTTCGTCGTTTGCGCTAACTTCTATGCCCTCCACTGAAACAACCAGTCCTAAGCCAGTGACCTATGACAAGGACTTTCAGCATATACTTGGTCACAAGCAAGCGAAAAGGGCGTTGGAGATTGCTGCTGCTGGAGGTCATAATGTATTAATGACAGGTCCTCCCGGGTGTGGGAAGAGCCTACTGGCGGAAACGTTTTCTTCGATTCTGCCTCTCTTGAGTGAAACGAGTCAATTTGATGTTATGAGCATTTATCAGCTGGCTGGTATGACGAATGAAAATTATCAAATTCCGCCATTTCGGGATCCGCACCATTCCGCATCGGCTGTTTCGCTTATTGGTGGAGGGGCAAATCCAAAACCTGGAGAGGTATCCCTGGCACACCGCGGTGTGTCGTTTCTTGATGAAATGGCCGAGTTTCCCAAACGCACACTGGACATGCTTAGACAGCCAGTTGAAACAGGGAAAGTAACCATTAGCCGGGCAGCCTCAACGGTCACTTACCCGTCGCAATTTCTGTTGTTGGGAGCCATGAATCCATGCCCATGCGGCTTTTTAGGATCGAGGCATTATTATTGTACGTGTACAGCCAAACAAATAACCGCTTATAATAACCGGGTGTCTGGTCCTATTCAGGATCGTATGGATATTTTGCTGAAGCTTGACACAGTAGCTTTGGACAAAGAGACCACCGAGCATAATGAAACATCCACATCGATCCGTGCCCGTGTAGCTGCCGCACGTAAAAGGCAATATGAGCGTTATGGTGACGAAATACTTAATGCAAGCGCACCAAATGAAACAATTTTGGGAAATAGTGAGCTAACGGAAGACCAGCAGAAAATGATGCAGCAATGGGCCAGTAAACATAACTGGAGTACGCGCGTACAAATGAAAATTTTGCGCCTGGCACGGACGATTTCGGATCTAAGCGGTGATGAAGCCATAACCAATGAAAGTATCTGGGAAGCTGTGACAATGCGGCGAACTCGTGGGAATAAAGTGCAGAAAGGGATGATACTGTAACCATGGGTCGAAAAAAGCGGATTTGGGTGCCCAATTCATTCTATCACGTCGTCTGTCGCGGCAATCGTCGAGATACACTATTCAAAGACGATAGTGATTTCAAAGTTTTCCTCCGTATACTCCAACAGACCAATAAGAAAACCCCATTTGAACTCGCTTCCTACTGTCTGATGACCAACCATTTTCACCTGCAAATACGCTCCGAAGAACAGCCTATTTCCAAAGTGATGTCCCTCATCAACAAGCGGTATGCTGACTATTACAACACGAAGAATCGAATCACCGGCCATGTCTTTGAAAAACGGTATTATGATAAGCCGATTACATCGAAACAAGGGATGCTGGAAGTAAGCCGCTATATCCATTTGAATCCGGTAGACGCTAACATGGTGCAACGACCACAAAGCTATCAATGGAGCAGTTACCAGTATTATATGCATACATCCCGTTATCATCTTTTGACCATGGCTATTATTTTGGATTACTTTTCGGGTGATTACGGCCATTGGAACTTACCACCCTTGCCATCTTTTTTACCACCGTTTGCCAAGATATGTACCACGCATTGCCGATGTATTTACCATTGATTGAAATAAATGTGAAGGAATCGCACAATTGGGAGAATGTTCTTAAAAGGCGCTTTACACACGGGAACGTTTGTTCTAATATTTAGTTATACTATCAGTTCTATATGACTTCCCAGAAGGTGGCATGAATTTTTTGCCTTCGTGCCATCAAACCAACTTTCGATTCGATAGTCATTAAAAGACGGCCTATTTGGTCGAGGGGGAGTGACGAGAATGGCTAAAAAAAGAATAACATTTGAAGAGATTTTTAAACAAAATGAGCTCAGAATTTATTACCAATCCCACAACATGAATATTGATCCACACCAGGAATTTTTCAATCAAGGTCTTGTTCGCACGTGGAGTTTTCTTTGGAGAACGCGACCGGATACAGGCCCAATGGCAACGTATTTCAATCATATTATTCGAAACCGACTGATTGATTTAATGTTTAACAAGAATAGAGACTGAGAAAAGCCTTTTTGCAATGGTAGACAGCAAGCATAATGGCAATAACGATTACCGGAACAGCGACTGAACAGGTCTGACGAATCATGAATCTTTCTCAACCCTACAATCGAAACGAATCCGGAAAAAGTGGCATCTTTCAGTGAAAAAATTAAAAAAATATTTTTCAATCTCATGCCCCCAAATGCTCGGGTTCTTTCGATTATAGTTATGAAGAGATAGCCTATTAAGCTTGTGCTTACGGGCAGCATGGGGGGATATGGATGGAAAAAGACATGATCGATTTCGAGGAGATTTTTAAGCAGAACGAGCGGCGGATTCATTATCACATTCACCGTTTGAATATTCAGGACCCGCACAAGGAATTTTATCAGGAAGGCTTGGTCGCGATGTGGCGTGCCTATGAAAATTATCAGCCGGACAAAGGACCAATGGCGACGTATTTCAACTATATTATCCGCAACCGCATGATTGATTTAATGCGGAAACAGAATAAAGAAATAGAAAAAACAATGCATTACGCACAGGAACACCGAACTCATATAGATGACGGAAACTATTATCGGAGCCAAGGACTGCTCTATCCGATGGTACAAAATGGAAGAGACGTGCGTGATGCAGCATTTTGGCAACAGGTGCGCGATCAGCTTTCGGATAATCAGTGGAAATGGGTGATATTTCATATTATCGAGGACAAGCCATTAAAGGAAATTGCCGAACAGGAAGGCGTAACGGTTGAGGCTGTGAAGAGCTGGGGGAAGGGCGTAAGAAGGAAATTGCGTGGCGCAGTGGGGAATGATTCTGGCTGACTGTAAGAAGGTGGGGCTTTCGTTGTTTATAAGAAATTAATCCATTCAAATTAGAACCCCGCAGGTTATAGGATCATACCTGTGGGGTTCTATATTTCGTGAATTTCCTTTTTGATAAATTCCCAGTAACGGTGCAGCCTCTCCACATTCTTTATTGGTTCTTGGCTTATATCTTTTAGAAGGTGCAATTCTTCCATTTTCTCAAGTACTTCTAACTCCTGTTCATTTAATGAAAGACCTTCAGCAACGGAGTAGTGTACCTGGTGATTAGGTGTATTTATTGACCCCAGTAAATAATCCGCTGACACTTCAAACTTCATGCATATTTTTTTGACCATTTCCAAAGAAGGCTCGTTTCTTCCTTGTTCATAGTAACCATATGCGCTGGTTGTAATGTTTAATATATTTGCCATTTCTTCCTGCTTATACCCATTTTCAATACGAAGATCCTTCAAACGTTCGCTAAATATGTACATATGCCGTCCCCTTTTAACGTTTCTCACCTGAATTATACAATTAGAAATTGGATGAACCTTTTAAACACAAATAATTGTTGAAAAATATATTTACAAACAACATAATGTTGTGTATAATGAATGAAAACGTCTGGAGGTGAATTAAAATATTTTTGCTGCTTTTCATTTAAAAGTTGAATCACAAGTAAAAAGTAAGCGCTTTAAAATGGGTGAGGAGCCGGAAGATAGTTTTGGCTAATTTTAGAAAAGGTCTGTTGTTATTCATGGATGCCAGTGGTGCGGTAACAGATGATTTAAATACAGTTATTTTTGTTATCTAATCACAGAATTGGAGGATACTAAATGGATGCAAATGTAGGAATAGTGGGGGTTGGAACAATGGGAAGTATGGCATTGTGGCAATTGGCGCGCAGGGGTGTATCTGTAATGGGATTTGAACAGTTTGGAATCGGCCATGACCAATCGGCAGCCGGCGGAGAAACGCGAATTTTTCGTACAGCCTATAAAGAAGGTGCAGCGTACATACCAATACTGCAAGAAGCTTACAAACAATGGCGGGAACTAGAAAGTGAAACAGGTAACCAACTGCTAACCCTCACCAAAGGGCTTACGATAGGGGAACCAGGTCTGAAATCTATGAAAAATGTTATGAAAAGTATTGAAGAATATGATTTAGAGCATGAAATATTACATTATGAAGAAGCAAAAAAACACTATCCTCAACATCGATTATTACCGAACGAAATGATAATTGTAGATCATAATGCAGGCTTTCTTAGACCACAATACGCAATTGTTTCGGCGGTGTATCGTGCAAAGGAACTGGGTGCTATCGTTCACAATCATACGCATGTTGAAAAAATTCAATCGGAGACGGATGGCGTCAGTATAGTGGCAAATGGGCAAAAGTATAAAGTAGGAAAACTTTTAATTACCACGGGGCCATGGATAAATCAACACATAAATGACTTTGACAAACAAATAGAAGTTCGCCGATTAATTAACACATGGTTTTTTGCAAGGGATTTGAAACAATTTGATGAAAGTCAATTTCCTCCTTTTACAAGGGAAGGCAATAACTTTAGTTATTATGGTATCCCCGCTGTTGATAGTTATATGGTAAAAATAGGACTCGCTGCTTCATCAGAGGACCGTATAAAAAGTCCTAATGATCTTGATCGAAACATAAAAATGGGTGACCTTTCTTCCGTTAAGGAAATAGTAGGAAGAGATCTGCCTAACCTTTTTGAGGATCCGGGAAGAGTTAGCGTTTATATGGAAGCATACACAAAGGATAAAAATTCGGTAGTCGGGTGGTTGCCTGGTCACGACAATATTGCAGTACTAAGTGGATTTTCCGGGCATGGATTCAAGATGGCCCCTGCTATCGGGAAAATTGGGGCGGATTTAGTATTGGATGAGAATATCCCTTTTTCAATTGGGCGACTATCCCCGGATAGATTTGCAGATACGCAAACTAGTTGGTAACAGGTTTGAACAGTTTTACAAAAAACGTTAGGAGGAATACAATGAAGCGTATTACTTTGCTTATTTTAATGTATATGTTTGTGTTGGCGGGATGTGGCGGTGGTGAAGAAAGCAATTCCTCTGCTGATCAAAATGGTACAAACTCCGATAATAGTGATTCAGGTTCAGAAACATTGGTAGTCGCAATGACACATGCTTCACCTCCAAATGCATTTGAAAATGAAGAAACTGGCGAGCCGGATGGTGTCATGATAGATATAATACAAAGAATTGCTGAAAGAACCGGGTATGAATTAGAATTCGAATCAATGCCTTTTTCCTCACTCATTCCATCACTGGATAGTGGTCGTGTAGATCTTATAGCGGCGGGGATGGGTATTACGGATGAAAGAGCTGAAGTAGTCAATTTTACAGAACCCGTTTATGGTTTTACAGAAGCACTTGTTGTTCCTGCCGGGAATGAAGATAACGTTCGATCTCTTGAAGATTTGGATGGCAAGAGCGTAGGTGTGTCTTCCGGAACCTTTTATCATGATTATTTAGTAGAGTCTGATGTGGAAATGGATGTCAAAGCATATGATACAGTTAGCGAAATGATGCTTGACTTGACCAACGGAAGAATTCATGCGGCAGTTAATGACACTCCAATTGTGCATTATCTAAATGAAAACAACTCAGATTATAATGTAGAAACTGTAGAAGAATATGAAGCAAATTATGTCATTGATATTGGACTTATCATAGAACAAGGAAATGACGAACTTTTGAATGAGCTAAGTGATCAGATAGATCAAATGAAGGAAGACGGCACACTGGATGAAATTCATGAAAAATGGGGCACGACATGGTTTGGTTCAGACGACGATGAATAAATAACGTATCAGTAATATGAAGGCGCTTAGATTGGCTATAGAAAAGGTGAATCCCATGTGTCATAACCTTGTGGCGTCACACCATATACATTGATGTTTGAAAATACAATCTTATGTCAGGAGAATGTGGCGTCATGGTACAGGTTAACCCCGTAATTTGATAGGAATTCTGTTCGGATCTTGCTTAAAAATATATAGATAGAATAGATAGAAAGGAAGTAAAAATGGAGATATTTAAAGATTATATTCAAAATTTCCTGCCTTCACTATTGGCTGGGGCTGGAATAACGATTCAGTTAACAATAATTGCTTTTACAATAGCATTGTTTGTCGGATTGTTGGCTGCATTTGGAAGGTTATCTTCCAACAAGATTATGAGCAATTTTTTTGGATTTTATATTAGCGCATTACGTGGTACACCATTTTTTGTTCAGTTGATGTTTATTTATTTTGGGCTACCGGATATTGGAATTGAATTAACTGCTTTTCAAGCTGCAATTATAGGATTGGCGCTTAATAAGAGTGCCTATCTGGCGGAAATTTATCGGGCTGGGATTCAAGCGATACCAAAAGGACAGATTGAGGCGGGTAAGGCAATAGGTATGAAATATAGTGGGATCATGCGTAGAATTATTTTGCCTCAAGCAATTAAAAATGAACTGCCTTCCATTGGTAATATGGCCATATTATGTTTGAAAAACTCGTCCATTGCCGCCGTTATCACAGTAGGAGAAATAATGTACCAAGGACAGATTTTAGCTTCAACTACATTTAGACACTTGGAAGTCTTTACAATCGTAGCAGTTATTTATTGGATTCTTCATTACCCATTGAAACTGGCGGTCGATTATTTTGAAGGAAAGGGGAATAAGAGCAGTGTTAAAGACGCTACATATTAATAAATATTTTGGTGAAGATCATGTCTTAAAAGATATAAATTTTGAGATGGACGCGGGAGAAATTGTCGTAATCGTTGGTCCAAGCGGAAGTGGGAAAAGTACTTTTTTGCGCACAATGAATGTACTGGAACGTCCTACCTCAGGTGATATACTGTTTATGGATGAGTCGATTCTATATAAAAAGATAAATGAAAAAAAGGTTCATAAAAAGGGGAAAGAATTAACTCCTACACGCACAGAGATCGGTATGGTTTTTCAATCTTTCAATTTGTTTCCCCACAAAACGGTACTTCAAAATGTGGTTGAAGGGCCTCTATTTGTAAGGAAATATGAAAAGGAACAGGCAACCAAGGAAGGGGAATCCCTTTTGGAGAAAGTCGGGCTGTTGGAAAAGAAAAATCAATATCCCGATGCTCTATCAGGAGGACAACAGCAACGTGTTGCTATTGCGAGAGCTCTGGCAATGAATCCAAAATTGATGCTATTTGATGAACCCACCTCAGCTCTTGACCCCGAGTTAATAGGAGAAGTATTGAATGTCATTAAAAAGTTGGCAAAAGAAGGTATGACCATGGTTATCGTAACACATGAAATGAATTTCGCCCGAAATCTGGCAGATCGAATTATCTTTATGGATCAGGGGAAAATTGTTAGAAATGCCTCGCCTAAAGAGTTTTTTAATTCAACTGAGAATAAAAGGATTAATCAGTTTTTAGCGAATATTGATAGGGGATAGGATATAAATGGATTCTGTATTTACGGTAGTAGATTCATTGAAAATGATGAGAAAACTATACCGTCATATCCTTTCAGTGGTATTGGTGGAGAGGATGAACTATTATCTGCAAAAGTGATTAAAAACATGGATACTCCGGTTTTCAGTCATATTCTTGGTGGGTCACGCTCCGCCGCGACAAAAAATGGGGCATGCTGGTGCAATAGCTAATAAAGGTGATGGAATGGCTCTGTATAAAGAGGAAGGACATCGCTTTGTCGAGAAATATCGAAAAAAATATTCAAGATATTCGGCTTTCAGAAGAGAAATAGCTGAAGCACTGGAAGCTTCCGGGTTGTAGTGTGGCAGCGGGAAAAAATATAAGAAGTGCTGTGGGGCGTAGGTTTTTTAGGGTCTGTCCCTCATTACATTAATGCGTTAATGTGGTGAGGGACAGACCCCTCTGAACCGCTTAAAGTATCATCTCTTCCAGGAAACGAATGCTTTCTTGCTTATTCTCCAGAGGAATTGTTTTTGGTATTACCTTCTTTTCTTGATTGGGAAGTAACTCGTATACATCATCGCTCGGCGCATGACTCGTGGCTGCTTCCGGATATAATATGTAGGCCACTTGACAATCGCGATAGGCATTTTTTGAGAGAGGTTCGCAAATCCGAGAAAGACATTAAGCAAAGGGAACAGGCCTTTAAAGAGCGTGGTTACTGGATTTGTGATAAATGTGGCAGAAAATACTATGCTAGCTTTGATTGCCGTCCTTGCATGCTTAAAGAATTAGGGGAGTTACTTTATGACCAATATCCGCTTAGTGATCTTGATATTTAAACACTAACAGAAGAATCCGGCGGTGAGCCATTTTTCTATTATATTTATATGTAGCGAAAATAATAATAAGTAGGTTCAAAGGCTAAAGGCCCAGAACCGGTGTTTCAGCATGCGCTGAATGGAAAAACGGAATAAAAGATACCACCATCATCGCTTTATTTCCCTTATTTTTAGGAACATCCGAGAAAAAACAGGGCCTTCGTTCGCATTTTTGATGAATGGAAAATGTAGTTTTTCACCGGATTTCTAAAGACGACGCTTTACTGACCCTGATCGTTGGGGGATTTTGAAAGCCGAAATAAACGATGGGTTGTCTTCTGAGGACAGCCCAACGGCATGCTGCCTTGATGTGAATAAGGTAACTGGTGACAGCCACGACTGTCGAATTTAACGCCAATGAAAGCTTCATCATAACTCTGCTACTGGTAATAGTCTGAAATACCCTATTTATAAACAATTCGAAAAAACAGTTGACAGAGGAGATGAATTATTTTAGTATAAATACAATTAATTTCATAGGATTACTTTCTTATCCAGAGAGGCGGAGGGACACGGCCCGTTGATACCTCGGCAACAGGTTCTATTCTGGAATACTGTGCTAATTCCATCAAGCATTTGCTTGGAAGATAAGAAAAGAAGATGATTTAAATCAAAACTCTTTTCTTATCGGAAAAGAGTTTTTTGTTTGTTGGACAATGAAGTCCCTTGTTTGTCAGCTGTTTGACGAAGCTGGCGAATCGGGTTTCTCAGTCATTCTAATAATGGAATATATGGAATTTAAAACAACTGAATAATCGGATAACTTCTTATCCAGAGAGAGGGAGGGACTGACCCGTTGAACTCTCGGCAACCAGTCTGATGCTGTATTTCCGTATCGGACCCGGTGCCAATTTCAGGGATTTTTGCAAAAATCCGAAGATGAGAAGGCTGTAGCAAAGCTGTTTTTGCGAACCCTTCTCTTTTGGAGAAGGGTTTTTGACGTTGAAGGGGGGATGTGTGGAGAAAAATTGGCGTAAGAGCGTATTCAGATTTAATCTCAAAAAATGAAAGGGGAATTATCAATGGCATTGGAAACGTTTAAAGCTACAGCACAGTTAGGTGAAAATTTGCAGGTTGAGACGCGGTCAAGAGGACATAAGGTGATTGTTGATGAGCCAGAAGAGCTGGGAGGTACCGACACGGGCGAAAATCCTGTCGAGCTGCTTCTTTCAGCACTTGGGGCATGCCAATCGATTGCAGCACGGACCTACGCGGATAAGTTTGGTGTTAATATAGAAGATTTGCGTATCGAGCTGGAAGGGGACATCGATTTGGATGGTTTCCTGGATAAAGCAGATGTACGTCCGGGTTTTTCCGATATAAGGTATAAGCTGCATTTAAAAACCGATGCACCGGAGGATAAAGTGAAGCAGTTCACTGAATTTGTCGAACAGCACTGTCCTGTGGGGGATACGGTTGCGAATACCGTTAATCTTGTTTCTGCTGGTGTTGTCATTGAAAACAGTGAAGATACGCCTGCGACATAAAACAGAGACATATAAAAATTGAGTAAAAAATTATTATTAAGGACCGACAATATAAAAACTTTTAATCATAGGAGGCAGATATGATGAAAACTGTTTTATTGGATGGGTTTAGAACCCCTTTTGGAAAGTGGAAAGGCGCACTTTCCAAGCTATCCGCTGTCGAGCTTGGTAAAAGCGTAGTGGCAGCACTATTATATCGTTATCCCGAAGCTGAGGAAGCAGACGGAGCCATGCTTGCGCAAGTCATCCAGGCTGGAGCAGGACAAAATCCCGCAAGGCAAGTTGCCTATCACGCTGGAATAGACCCGGAAATGCCTGCAATTACACAAAATAATGTATGTTTAGGAGGACTCGCAACGATCGCAGATGCCACGCGGCGAATTCAGTTGCATGAAGGCGATTTATATCTTGTTGGCGGGTTTGATTCGATGACGAACGCCCCGCATACCGCGAATGTTCGAATGCAAAGCGGAATTGGAAATACACAGCTGAAGGATACGTTACAGCATGATGGTTTGTGGTGTGCTTTGACGGATCAACCAATGGGCATGCTAACTGACCAGTACAACCAAACCTATAAAATATCCCGCGAGGAACAGGATGAATATGCAGCGCAATCCCAGCGGCGGGCGACTGAAGCCCAAACATCCGGTGAACTGTCTGAAGAAATTGTTCCTATTACCGGTATTTTGGAAGCAGATGAAGGGATACGTGCGAATACAACCACTGACAAGCTGGCTAATCTTGCACCTGCTTTTTCCCCTGACGGTACAATTACAGCGGGGAATGCCTCGCAAATGACGGACGGCGCAAGTGTCGGTATTGTCACATCAGAGAAAAAAGCACAAAGTCTACATCGAACCCCGCTTGCCGAGATCATTGATTGGAGTGAAACAGCAGGACCGGATGCCAGCTTACAAACAAAACCCGCTAAAGCGATCAACCATTTGCTGGAAAGACATCAATTATCAACAGATGATATTGATTTGTTTGAAATTAACGAAGCTTTTGCCAGTGTCGTCATTGCCAGTTGCCGCGACTTAGGTATTGACTACGATCGTGTCAATGTCAACGGTGGAGCAATTGCGATCGGTCATCCATTAGGCGGTACCGGATTCCGGCTCGTATTAACGCTTGCACATGAATTGAAGCGACGTGGCGGCGGAAAAGGAATTGCTTCTTTATGCGGCGGTGGCGGTCAAGCATTCGCTATCTTAATAGAAGTACCGAAAATGAAAGGAGAATCCGCATGACAACGCAACTGACGCAGCAACGTTCCGCAATACTATGGGAGCCAGCCCGGAAAGATATCGAACAGTCACATATCAACGCTTTTGCAGCATTTGCCAATCAGCCTCTTTTTCCTTATGAAAGGCTGCACCACTGGTCCATTGCTCATTTAGATGAGTTTTGGTCACAAGTGTGGGACTACGCTGGAGTAATTGGTAAAAAAGGAGAGCGAATCTATATACCGTCGGATTCTATGCCTGATGTTCAATGGTTCCCTGAAGCAGAATTGAATTTCGCTGAGAATTTACTAAGGGGTGAGGATGAGCGGATTGTAGCCTATGAGGCAAATGAGGCAGGAGTGCAGCGTTTGATTCGGTTAAAAGAACTGAAACAACTTGTCGCTAAAGCACAGACGGGATTGAAACAATTGGGTGTTGAAAAAGGTGACCGGGTTGCTGGGGTGACTGTCAATAACATTCAAGGCCTCGCTGCGTTAATTGCAACGGTTTCACTTGGTGCGGTGTGGACGTCCTGTTCCCCCGACTTTGGTGCAAAAGGCATGATTGATCGTATCGGACAGGCCCAGCCAAAAGTGCTGTTTTCTGTACTTTCCTATCAATACAAGCAAAAACCGTTTGATATTACAGACAAGATCAACGAAACAAGTGATGCAATCAACAGTTTAACTGCCGTCATTACACTGAACGGAGAGCTTGAATCGGATGAGCTTGATACGCGTACGTGGGAATCATTATGTGATAATCAGGCGGAAGTACCTGAGTATACCAGAGTTCCGTTCGAACATCCACTGTATATTTTATATACGTCCGGGACGACCGGGTTGCCAAAAGCTATTGTCCATTCTGTTGGCGGCACTTTACTTCAGCATGTCAAGGAGCACCAGCTGCATAGTGATGTGCACAAAAATGATGTTCTTTTTTGGTATACCAATACTGCCTGGATGATGTATCCGTGGCTTGTGACAGGATTGGCGAGTGAAGCGGCCATTCTGTTGTATGATGGCTCTCCCGTTCGAACTGATAGTATCACACACCTTTGGCAGATTGCCGATCAAACAGGAGTTACCCATTTTGGAACAAGCCCAAAATATTTAGAAACACTGATGAAAAATAATGTTGAACTGCAACAGGATTACCCGCTCGAAACGCTGAGGAGCATTTTGTCCTGTGGTGCGCCTTTAAGTGCTGATCAATACGATTGGGTATATCAAACGATTAAACAAGATATTGTGCTTGCATCTATCTCCGGGGGAACTGAAATTATTGGCTGTTTCGTAATGGGCACACCGGTTCACCCTGTCCGCAGAGGCGAAATTACTTGCAAGGCGTTAGGGATGGCCGTCGATGTTCTTGACGCAAGGGGAGCGTCGGTTTATGCCAAAAAAGGCGATCTCGTTTGTACCCAGCCAGCACCAAGCATGCCGATCACCTTTTACGGAAAAGGCGGAGATGAACGTTATCGACAAACTTACTTTTCGAAATGGCCGGGGATTTGGACACACGGTGATTTTGTGGAGCAGACAGTTGATGAAACATTTATTATTTATGGACGGTCAGATACAACGCTAAATCCTGGCGGCGTTCGGATCGGTACAGCGGAAATTTATAAAGTTGTCGAGCAGCATGTACTAGTTAAGGATTCTATAGTCTTTGGACTTCCTGTTGATAACGACGAAGAAATAGTCCTTTGTCTTGTGGCTGAACAACAGGACGAACTGTTAATCAAAGAGATTCGTCAGCAAATTCGGACGAATGCATCTCCCAGACACGTTCCAAAACGGATTTACTTTGTAGACGAAGTCCCATATACGATTAATGGAAAAAAAGTAGAAGGCGCAGCAAAAGCGAAAGCGCTGGGAAATGAAGTGAAAAATAACGCATCTCTAAGCAATCCAAACAGTTTAGCGGCTTTTACAAGATTGATAGAAAGGAAGTATTACTAATGTCGCGTAAACCTCACGGAGCAATTATTGGTATCGGCGAGCTGAAACCGGAACGCTATTCGCAAGGGAAGACAACTCTGAGTTTAATCGCGGATTCAGTGCGGGAGGCAATTAAGGATGCTGGTATTTCCAAAGATGTGGTTGACGGATTACTTGTCGGCCCACAGGTTGGCGAGACCCCCCAGCACGTTCCTGCAACCGTATCGGAATATTTAGGCATCAACCCAACAATGTCGAATATGGTGGACCTTGGCGGAGCGACCGGACCGGGAATGGTTTGGCGGGCAGCAGCTGCTATTAAAATGGGTATGTGTGAAACCGTCGTATGCGTATTAGCGAACAAAAATGAAAAAGGTGAAACATTGCGTTCACCAAACCGCAATCCAATTCGGGAATTCGATGTACCATTTGGAGCTTTAGGTGCCAACACTTCTTATGCATTATTGAAGCGGCAGCACATGGAAAAACACGGTTCGACTCAAGAGCAATTCGCAAATATTGCTTATTGGTCCAGAAAAAATGCCCAGCTCAATCCAAATGCGATATTTCACGGCAAGCCGTTAGAGTTAGATGACATTCTTGCATCCCCAATGATTGCTGATCCCCTTCATCTTTTGGAAATCGTGATGCCGGTTGCTGGCGGGGCAGCAGTAATCGTTACTTCTGAAGATCGTGCGGAACAAGGTAAGCACAAACCCGTTTATCTGAAAGGGGCAGGCGAAAAAATCACCCATCGTGCAGTAAGCCAGGCACCGGACATTGATGATCTGCCATTTCAATATTCAATTCCATATGCCCTTGAACAAGCGGAAATTGATAGTCATGACATTGACTTGTTGTCCCTATATGATTGTTATACCAGTGTTGTCGCCACGCAATTGGAAAGTACCGGTCTCTGTGGGCCTGGTGAATTTGGCCGTTTTATTGAAAGTCATCGTTTTGGTCATGATGGAGACTATCCGCTGAATACGCATGGCGGTCAGCTCGGATTTGGTCAGGCTGATTTAGCCGGGGGCATGTCACATGTGGTTGAAGCCGTCCATCAATTGCGTGGTGATGCAGAGCAACGACAAATTCCAAACGTCAGACACGCACTTGTTACGGGTAATGGGGCAACTTTAAGTGAAACCACAGCACTTGTTTTGGGAGGTGTATTATGAATATTTTATTACCGAAACCTGTCAAGACGTCAATAAGTAAGCCTTTTTGGGACGGTATCGCCAAAGGTAGATTTTCACTTCAGTTTTGTGATGACTGCAGCCGGGCTATCTTCTACCCCAGGGGACATTGCCCGCATTGTTTTAGTGATCAATTGACCTGGAAAGAGGCATCTGGACAGGGCAGGTTAAAAACATGGAGCATCATTTATCGGACAGGTCACCCTGCCTGGCAGGAGAAGACACCGTATGTTGTCGGTGTGGTGGAATTGGCAGACGGCCCTTCAATGCTGACCCATTTGCTGATAGAACCAAGTGAGATTACCTATCAAATGCAGGTTTCAGTCTGCTTTACGACAATTGAAGGTGAAGTACTGCCTTTTTTCAAGGCAAAAGGAGAGGAGACGCCATGATCCTGACTTATTTCCTGTTAGTCGCTGTATGCTGGGTAATCGGTATTGTTTTATGGAGAAAAATTTATGTCGGCAGTAAGGAGGAAAACTGAGGTATGATAACTAGCTCGAGCGTTTTGTTATGGACGGTTTCTATTCTATTGCTCATTTATTTTGCGCTTGTTACATGGATTGGCAAGCGGGGGAGTGCTCATAGTCAATCAATGAATGGCTTTGCGACAGCTCGGGGGAAGGTAAGTCCGGTGCTGGTTGGATCCAGTTTTGCTACCTCCTACGCCAGTGCGAATTTGTTTATTGGTGTACCGGGACTGGCTTATGAATACGGGACTTCTGTTCTTTGGTATACACTGGGGTGCTTTGGCGTCTCCTGGATTGCCTTATTGCTATTTGCCAAAGCCTTTTGGCGTTACGGCAAAGAACTCGGGCGTGTATCAACACTGCCCGAATGGCTGGGAAGACGCTACAATTCAAAAACGTTACAAGTACTTGTTACCGTATTAATTTTATTTAATGTTTATTATATTGTCGGGCAAAACGTTGGTCTTGCGACGATATTTGAGACAGTGATTGACATCCCATATGAATGGGGAATTGTCGCTGGTGTGACAATTACGATTCTTTATATCGGGCTTGGCGGCGCATTTGCTCAAATGATTACTGATGGGATTCAGGGAATCTTAATGGCAGTGACATCGATTTTGATTATGGTATCGTTGTTTTGGACAATCGGTGGTGGATTCAATGTCTTCGGCGTATTGACAGATCAATTAGAGGCGGTAGATCCGAATTTAACGGGTATTGTCGGTATAGATGGCCCATATAATAGTGTGCTTGCGATTATGGCGGTCCAATTTATGTTATTCAGTTTTGTATTAATGCCTCATCTATTAAACAAAGTCTTATCAATTGAAACCGAAGAAGAGCTTGCTCCATTTACGATGTCTGCCGGGATTATTTTGTGCATCATTTCCACATTAATGGTACTTGGCGGGCTGGCAGCACGTGTACTGTTCCCGGCCTTGGAAAGTGCCGATTCTGCGATACCGATGTACGTTATTGAAGCTTTCCCTGGTGCGATTGCCGCGATAATGATTGTCGGAATTATTTCAGCAATCTTATCAAGCACGGACAGTTTGTACTTAGGGATTACAACCAGTATTGGAAACGACTTTTATCGGATTCTGGCACCACTTTTTATGAAAAATATTTCAGATGCTGAGCTGGAGCAAAAATCTGTAAGAGCAGCTAAAGTCTCCCTGATTGCTGTCGGATTGGTATCACTCTATTTTTCATTGGAACGTCCGGATTCATTGTCGATTTTGATTCAGTTTAGCTTTTCAGCGATTATCTCTGGAATCATCGCACCGATTACCCTGGGCTATTTCTGGAAACATGCCAATAACTACGGCGCCATCGCGTCATTAATTACAGGGACAACATTTTATGTCGTATTCACCTCGTTTAATGTAGTTGAGAACATTTATTTGGCAATGTTTTTCAGTTCTCTGGCCGGGTTTGTAGTTATGGGAGTTATTAGTGCAGTTACATCTAACGAGAGCGATCAAGACCTCCTGTTAAAAAAATCGGGTTAACAGAATATGGTTATTACGGACCGGTTTTAATTTCAGAAGAATGTAATCCGAAGTAAACAAGGCTGTAACAAAGTTGTTTTTGTGGGAATTGGAAATAGGATAAATTAGATCCATGGAGATAGCTCCTCGTCTTTTGGTAACAGGCATGGAAATCGAGCTTGTTGGAGGTGAGTTTGGCAAGGAAAAAGTACATAAAATGGCAGTAATTTTCACATAACCTTGTCAGCCCATTCACCTCAATGAAGTTTTCGTTTTTTATTACATTTTCAAGGTTCGAACAGTCTGTGTGATAACCGATTATTCAAGTGTCTTACTTTTTGACAAAGCATTACCTTCGTTTTGGACCATCAGGAGGCGTTCCGGGATTATCGGGAAAGGCTGCGTGAACAAGGTATAGAGACCGATTGGATGTGTCCGATGGGTTCAGCTGAATCGAACATGAATTTCTTCTCCAAACGCCTGAAGAAAATGGGTTACAGTTGGTCTGTAAGTGGACTAGAAGCCATGGTAAGAGCTATCATTCACCACTTTGATGGCACGCTGGAAGAGGCGCTTGACCTGACGACAAGTGATCATCAGGACGACAGTTCCCAGGAAGAAAAGGCTTCATTCAAACAATTATTGAAACAAAAGACAAGACAGTCTGTGGGGGCTATTAAAGGACGGCTGCCTTTATTGGAAGGCCGGGAGCAAAGCAACTATACGGCAGAAGCCTTGCGAGGACTTGCCGGTTTACAATAGGGCAGCACGGATAATGGTACTCATAAAGTGAACGGGTTAATAAGCGAAGAGCACTCTGAAGAAATCGCGGCATAACCGCAGCGGAGCTGCTTGCCCTTGACCGCCGTGCCGCTTCTTAGTGATCACTGGAAGGGGTCAGGGCCTCCACCAGTGGAACTTAGAAGCGATTGTCCATGGTACGCTGGATGAGCGGATGGAAGACCTTTAAGGCTGAATTTTTTTCATCCGCCGCCCAAACATGACCATGGACACAAACAAGGTCAAGGGTGGTGGGGGCGGTCCACCCACACAATCTGAAAATGAGCCATTAAGGTATCCGATAATAATTACCATAAAAAGTCAAAATAAAGGTTGAGAGAAACTTCCCGCAAAAACTTGACTCACTCTTCTTAATAGAGGTATTTCGACACAGATGTTATGAAATCCTGCTAAATACGAGGAATAATATGATCTTTTGTCGAATTTTATAGTGGAAACGGGAGTTCTCGAGATTCCTAATTATGATTTATATATAAGATCGGAAGAAAGGCCAAAGATCCATATAGATTGACTTAAATAGTCCTCTGATTCCTTTTGTCTTTAGGTGTAGTATTTTACTCTACTTCTGAACAAGGTCTATCCACCAACCAAAATCATCAAATGTTTAAACAGAATGAAGAGCAGGAAAAGAAAAAGCCCTTTTGCAGCAGTAAACAACAAGCACGAATGGTTGTAATGGTTATCAGAACAGAGGAACAACTTATCTATCTGACGAATATCCAACCTTCCTCACCCCTATAATCGAAAACGAATCCGGAAAAAGGGGCATCTTTAAGTGAAAAAAATTAAAAAATATTTTTCATTTCTATGCCCCAAATGCTCGATACTTTCGATTATAGGTATAAAGAGGTAGTCTACTAAGCTTTTTCTTACTGGACATCAGGGGGGGTAACAAAGGGGGAGTACAACATGCACGACCAAGACAAGCCATCATTTGAGGCGATTTTCCGGCAGAACGAACAGCGCATCCACTACCACATGCATAAGTTCGGCATTCACGATGGGCAAGGGGAATATTATGTGGAAGGCATTTACGCCATGTGGATGGCCTACAAAAAATGCGATCCGACCAAGGGCCCGCTTGGCACCTACTTCAACTACACCATCCGCAACCGCTTCATCGACATGTTCCGCTAGAAGACAAAAGAAAGCCACCACCAGCTGCTAGCCTCCCAATCCGTATCCTATGCTGCTGATCAAGGCTATGTGGCTGACAGTCAGCGGGTGGACGCACCGGGAGAGAAAGAAGGGAACGACATCTTTTGGAACCGAATACGCGACAAGTTCATGCACAACCAATGGAAATGGGTACAGTTTTATATCATGGATGACATGTCGTTAAAGGAAATTGCCCGGCAGGAAGGAGTCACGATTGAAGCCGTGAAAAGCTGGGGGCCGGGGAGCCAGGAAGAAATTGCAGCAAGACAAAGAAGCGTTAGCCAAGTTGTTTAACTAAATAAGTCCGCTGTGTGTGTTCCCCGGACGGCAGCCATTTCGAATGGCCCGGCGCGGGGGACCATGCAGCGGATATGATTGAAGGGATGATCATGATGAATTACATAAAAGAAATCAACGCATTTTACGATTGCCTTGAGCGACATCTACTATCTGCATCCGCAGTGACACTCTGGCATGCACTGATGCATATCAACAATAAAGCTATGTGGATCGAGTCTTTTACCGTCGCAGCCCCGTACTGCGCATGAAGTCAGGGCTCACAGACAATTCATTCAAACGCGCCAGGACGGAATTGAAGGATAAAGGCTATATAACGCTTGCATCCTACGGGAATGGCCAGGCACCCGAGTATCGAATGGTGGGACTAGTCTAATGTGGAGGGTAGGAAGGCATTGATGCCAGCCCCGGTCGCGTCGAAGAGGGGTTCAGCGGTAGTAGAGATGGCGCGCTTGATGATCACGTGAATGACGGGTACGGCAGTGATTCAGCTCTTCGCCATGAAGGTGGCCACCAGCCCGTGGGATGTTCTGTTGAGAAGCGGTTGCCGGAGCAAGACGAGCGCTGGACAGATCAGAATCCGGTAGATGTTCCTGACCGTGGAATAGCTCACCGGCCGGATCAATACACGAACCGGGGAGCGGACCACTTGATAGACCACGCAGAGGATCAAGGCGCGGACCACGTACCGGGCCAACACCCGGACCGGAATGCAAACCGAACCACGGCCCCATTAGTTAAACAAACGAAAGCCAAAACGAAACCAAATGATACGAAACAAATTGATGATACAGATAATACAGCTGGCGCATTCGTGTTTTACCAGGAAAATTTCGGACCGATCAGCCCATTTGTAGCGGACGCATTGCTGCATTGGGTGGGGGACCTCGGCGAAGCGCTCGTACTGGACGCTATGAAACGAGCATTGGAGCGTGGCAAGAGCAACTGGAGTTACGTCAAAGCCATTCTGCAAGCCTGGGCGAAGAAAGGCATCACCAGCGTCGAAGCAGCAAAAGCCGAAGAAGCCGCATTCCGCCGGAGTCGGCAGGAGCGAGGGTAAAGAGGACAGCGTCGACATGAAAATAGCGCCGGTTCCGGAGAGGTCGTGCCAGACTGGTTCAAGGAGCAAAAACGCCAAGCGAATCAGAAGCGTGAGCAGGAAAGAGTGGCAAGAGGATCGCGTGAAGCGGAGGTTGGAATGGAGGAAATGGAGCGGTTGTTGGCGGAGGTTCGGAGCGGGTGAGGGGGATGTTATTTTTTATGCTTTGTCTAGTAGTTCGTTTCATAAATAACATTAATATAAGGGTGTCTATTTACTTGCTGATTCCAAACCGTATTTCCATCTAAATGGGACAGGATTTTCATTTACTTCCTAGAGATATAGCTCGATTCGCTCTTTTAACTCTTCCTTTGATTTTACACGGATATGCCGAAGAAAGCTCTTATTCATCTTTGCGAAAAAAGATTCTATAATATTTAACCAAGACCCATGTTTAGGAAGGATATCATGCCATTTAAACGCACAAAAGCCGAGCTAAATCTTACACAATCTGAACGAGATAATTAGCAATAGTTAAGCCTTTGAAATTATCTCCAGCTTTTCCCTTGCTCCATATGGAGCAGGCAGGTTTTCCCCGCGGCACATTAGATCGGATCCCAACAAGAAGGGACGGCACGGGATAAAAACACCCCCCTTTAGCCTGGCTAAGCATGGAAGGGTTATTTTTGGTCCCTTATTTAAAGGATTGCCGGAGCATTGCATTTTAATAATGAGGAGAATATAGTACTTCCCTTGAAGGATGTTATGGCGGCTAATATTGATTAGTCTAATGAATTACATCACCATTAACAACTTTTCGTTTCTTAGTGACAGCAATCCATCTCTCTACGAAGCCATGTCCCGTGTCTATATGTTTTGTTGTTAACAAGCTGTTTCCTTTTTGCCCTGCACAAAATGTTTTGGGCCATATTCACGTTCCGGTATTAAAAAAGATCAAAAAATTAAGATTTAAAAATAGTACATTGCAAAATTTATTGACAAATTAAATAATTATCTATACAATAATTTTATATAATGAATTATGTTCTGTATGTGGAACATTATAATTGCTTGTTATGAACAAGTGTTTAAGGAATATCAGTTGAGTGGGAGACAGTGTTTTTTGTAATGGAAAGTATTTTCATAAGGTATTACATTATACTGAATGGAAATTAACCGTAAGATTTTATTCCGAAACAAACAGGATTTGGAGGGATCAGGGTGAAATTAGTAAATATGCTGCAAAATGGGAAAGAAGTACTTGGGGTCAAAACGGGAAAGGGTATTCTTGATTTGAATGCGACGCTTGATGTTTACCCAGATAAAACCGTTCCAAATGATATGATGCAAATGATTAAAGGCGGGGATGGAGCTGTAAAAGTGTTGAAACAGTACATAGATAACTTGCCATCAGACGTTTCACAATATGTCAATGAAGAAGTGGTCGATTGGGGATCTGCGGTTCCCTTGCCAAGTAAAATTATTTGTGTCGGTTTGAATTACCGGAAACACGCTGACGAGACGGACTCACCACATCCAAAAGAACCGATATTATTTAATAAATTCAATAACACACTGACTGGCCATGAACAAAGTGTGAAGATCCCCAAAAAAACAAGTCAACTGGATTATGAAGTTGAGCTTGGTATTGTTGTTGGAAAAAATGCTAAAGAGGTAAAAAAAGAAAAGGCACGCGATTATGTGTTTGGTTATGTGACTGCAAATGATCTGTCTGCACGAGATTTACAATTTGTTAGTTCACAGTGGCTCCTGGGGAAGTGTTGCGATAATTTTAGCCCAATTGGTCCATATTTGGTGACTGGAGATGAAATTGCTGATCCAAATAATCTCAACTTAAAAACAATTGTAAATGGAAAGGAACGACAAAACTCAAATACATCTGATATGATTTTTAATTGTGACGAAATCCTGAGCTACATCTCTGATTATATGACGCTTACACCAGGAGACCTAATTCTCACAGGAACGCCTGAGGGCGTCGTTCTTGGCAATCCGGAAGAAGAGCGTGTCTTTTTGCAGCCAGGCGATGAAGTGACGGTAGAGGTGGAACATCTTGGTGCTTTAAGGAATACGTTTATTTCTGAGTAAAACGTTACATTAAATGAGGTTATCATTATCAACAAAATTAATTTAACTTTACTATAATTCCCAAAAATTATTTGACATCTTTTAAAAGAATCGATATTTTCAGTGCAGCGACTCGTCTACCGTTTTTTAATTATGAGATGAGCCGCTCCCTCCACCTCTGGTTTCAAAATTTGTCTCAACAGATGACGGTGACATTGGGGGATATTTAATACAATCTAGCCGGGTGCTTAAGATACCTTTTTGAAAGCGATTACACACGTAAAAACTCTTTCCTTTGGATATATGAATCAGTGAATAAACACAATCGACGAAAATGCTAATTCTTTTGCCGAGAAAAAAAGGGTAAATGATCATATTAATATAGCTAATTGAAAATACTTCTGTTCTCTTTCAGGACAACTTTTATTGATTCACTAAAAGACCCTAATAAGGATTTTACAACGTTATGATTAGCTGGATTTTCGGTATGTAAAACTATTTATGCGTTAAAGAAAAATAGAAGGGGTGTAAATTCATGACTGGAAATCAATTAATCTATTTGCTAATGTTTATTATGTTTGTCTTTTTGATGATAGGTATTGGTATATGGGTATCCAAACGTGTTAAATCTGGGGAAGATTTCTTAATGGGCGGTAGAGATTTAGGAGTACTTCTCCTCGTTGGTACAACAGTTGCAACAGCTGTGGGAACTGGTTCAAGTATGGGAGCGGTTCAGCAAGCATACATCCAAGGATGGGCAGGCGCATTTTTTGGGATAGGACTTGGAATTGGAATGTTCATGCTTGTTTGGTTGTTTTCAGATGCACGGAATAAGAACTTTATGACATTTTCAGAAGAAATAAGTTATTATTATGGTGCTAGTAAAGAGATGAAAGGTTTTACATCAATAATTTTATTTTTTGCAGAAGTTGGTTGGCTAGGTACGCATATTTTAGGTGGAAGTATTTATCTCAGCTGGATTACGGGTATTGATCCCACGATAGCAAAGATAGTCACAGCACTAGGTTTCGCCTTGTATACAGTAATTGGTGGGTATATGGCTGTCGTATATACCGATGTCATTCAAGCTATCATCCTATTTATTGGATTTATAATACTTGGAATTCTTGCATTTATAAAGGTTGGTGGTTTTCAAGGACTTGGAGAAAATTTACCTAATGAGATGACGTCATTTATTGGCATTACACAAGAAGGTCTTATACCAGGCGTATCACTTGTTTTAGTGACTGTTATTTCAGTATTAGTCATTCCAGCTTATCGCCACCGAATCTATTCTGCTAGAAATATTTCCGTAGTTAAAAAAAGCCTTATTATATCAGGAATTGTTGCAGTTTTGTTTACTGTTATTCCAACAGTTATAGGGATGGCCGCAAGAGTTATAAACCCAGATATGATGGATAGCGCCTTCGCGTTTCCTTTTATGATTACTGAACTCTTCCCAGTATGGATTGGAGCATTTTTATTGGTAGCCGGCTTAGCAGCCACGATGTCTTCCGGAGACTCCGATGCTATAGCATCAACAACGATTTTGGTAAGAGATATTTATCAAGTTTTCACCGGAAAGTTACCTCCTCGTGAAAAGACGGTATTATATTCAAGAATAGGATTGCTTTTTTCAATTGGGTTGTCACTGCTGTTTATAATTGGTTCGACCAATATTATCGAATACATTGAAAATATGAGCTCAACTATTATGTCTGGATTGTTCGTAGCTGCCGTGACCGGAAAGTTTTGGGGCCGTTCTACGTGGCAGGGCGGTACCGCAGCTGTTGTTTCAGGTTCAATGACGTCTTTCATAGTAATACTAAATGATTCTTTAATGTCGTTTTGGGGAAATCCGATTATACCTTCCTTAGTCATTGCGTTCTTGACATGTGTTATAGTCAGTTACTTAACACCAAAACGTAAACTTTCTCATAAGGATGCGTTAAAGAAACTGGAAGAAGAACGTAGGGTTTTTGAAAAAAGAATAATTTGAAATATTTGCCATCAACTGTAGACTGACCTATAGGCACATTACTTTTAATATTTTTAGCAGTTATTTAAACAAAAATATCAGCAAAAAAGGGTGTCCCCCCTTTTTTGTTTAATGTAGTTGACTATGGATATTTAGATACATTTAATAAGCAATGATTTGAGTATACATAAATCAATCATCATGTGCTCGGATTATCATTTCATTACTTTAACTTTTCCATCAATCATCAGACTTTAAATATCCGAGTTTTTTGGAGATTTCTAAAGCCGCCTTCTTTGCTTTCATAGCCCAGTTGCTAAAACTAACAATTGGAAGGTCTTTGGATATTGCTGTAATACTGATAGCAGCAAGAATCTCTTCGTTTGGGCCATATATCGGAACGGCTAAGCAGCGAATACCGTCTTCCATTTCTTCGTCTTCAACGGAGTAACCGTTTTTTTGAATAAAGGTGACATCTTCTTTGAACTGTCTAAATTTTTCTTCTGCATCATCGGTAGTGTCACGGTACCGATATATCGCAGCTAAAATGGATGGTTCATCCAAGCTGACACCCAGTACTTTGCCTACACCGGAAGAGTGGAGAGGAAGTTGTTGACCAATAGAGGTGGCAAAACGGACAAATCCGTTCCCTTCGACTTTATCAATATAGACTGGCAGGTTGTCAGTCAGTATAGCCAAGTGTCCGGTGTAAGGAGTGTTTTCTACCAATTGTTCAATGAAAGGTCTGGAGATCCTTACAAGATCGATTTCATTGTAAAAATGCATACCCCATTGAAAAGTACGATGACCGAGTTTGTATGTGTTATCTTTTTTTTGTTCAATCAAATGATGTTTCTCAAGGGTATTTAAAATAACAAATGCACTTGTTTTAGGTATACCTAATTCTTGATGAATTTTGTTGCTCGTCAGGTTACGTTTAGTGAGCGTATCTAAAATAGTGATTGCGCGTTCAATTGCCGGAACCGAGTATTCTTTTTGCTTTCCCATAATGAAAATTCCTTTCCAATAGATGATTTCTTCTATCATATCATAACAATAAGAATGTTCAATATGCTGAATTTAACTCTTAATTCATCATATAGTAGTCTTTTATATTTAAATTTAAAAGTCTTATAATCGCTTACATTATTGACAATTCATAATATAGGATTTATGGTTAATATATGGAATGTAAGAATAATATGTAAATGGAGGCTTGAATAGAATGAAATACGATAAGAGTGAAGCGTTGCATAAAGATGCGATGAAGACTGCTCCTGGCGGTACACACACAGCTAATAGATATGTAGATCCACATTTTGTCTTTAAAAAAGCCAATGGTGCCTATATCTATGATGCTGATGATAACAAATACATTGACTACCAGGCTGCATTCGGCCCGTTCATTCTTGGACATAATTACAAAACGGTGAACGACAGGGTGTTTGATGTACTACAGCGTACCGATTTGTTTGGGGTGGGGACGACCGACCTGGAAATCGAGCTTGCGAATAAACTGAATGAACATATCCCTTCTGTCGATCAAGTGCTGTTTTGTAACGCGGGATCTGAAGCCACTTACCATGCGATTCGGCTTTCGCGTGCAGTGACAGAAAGAAAGAAAATCATCAAATTTCAAGGCTGTTATCATGGATGGCACGATTATGTTGCACGGAATATGCTCAGCGATTGGGATAAGGTCATGGAACGCGATCCAGGGTCGGCAGGTATATTGGATGAAGCGATAGATAACACACTTGTCTGTCGTTTCAATGATCTGGGAAATGTCAAACAGACACTTGAAGAAAATAAAGACGAAGTAGCCGCAATAATTCTGGAGCCTATTCCGCATAATATCGGGTGCATCATGCCACAAGATGGGTTCTTACAGGGGTTACGCGATTTGGCCGATGAAAATGGAATCATTTTGATTTTTGATGAAATCATCACAGGGTTCCGTCATGGTCTCGGAGGTTTCCAAGAGGCGGCGGGAGTCACACCAGATTTAACTACATTCGGTAAGGCGATGGCGAACGGTTTCCCGATGGCCGCAATCGGCGGCAAGAAAAAATATATGGAACGCTTTAACACCAACCCGGGCGGAGACGTATGGTTCGCTGGAACGTTCAACGGACATGCTGTTGGAACTGCAGCATCACTGGCGACGATTGAAATGATGGAAAATGAACCGGTACATGATCATATTTTTAATTTGGGCGATCGCATGCGAAATGGACTTCGGGAAATCTACGACCGTTTGGGTATTGAATCGTACGTCACCGGATATGGTTCGGTCTACACATCGTATTTTATGAATTTTGAACCAAAGAACTATCTGGATTTAAAGCATAATGATGGGGATTTCTATGTAAAATACCGCAGGAAACTAATCGATAACGGTGTTTTCGAAATGCCGGTGAATCTGAAACGAAACCATATTAGCTATAGCCATACCAAAGGGGATATCGATACCACACTGGAAATCAGCGAGAAAGTATTAAAAGAAATGATCAAATAAAAAACTGAAAGGACCTTAGATATGAAAATAACTGATGTTAAAACCTATATTGTGGGAAATGAGTGGAAGAATTGGGTGTTCACACACGTTGAGACGGATGAGGGGATTACAGGACTCGGCGAAGCAACCCTGAATGGGTTTGCGAAAACGGTGGAAATGGCTATTCATGAATTGAAACGATTTGTGATTGGTGAGGATCCATTTGATGTGGAAAAACTTTCACTGCGGATGTTCCGCGATTATTTTACCGATGGAGGTCAGATTCAGGGAGCGGCTATTTCGGGTATTGATTATGCTTTATGGGATGTTATGGGCAAAAAACTTAATCTACCCGTGTACAAACTGCTCGGCGGCAAATGTCATGATAATTTAAGGGCTTATGCCAACGGATGGTATCAATCCTCTCGCACACCGGAAGGTTTTTACAATGATGCCAAAGAAGTGGTTGACGCGGGATATACGGCGTTGAAATTTGACCCATTTGGAACGGCTTGGCGTGTTGTGGAGCGAAAGGAATTCAATTATGCCCTCGAAATCATTGAGGCAGTCAGAGATGCAGTTGGCAATGATGCAGATATACTTATCGAGGGGCATAATCGTTTTTCTGTTCACACAGCGCTTCAATTTGCTCAGGAGATGAAGCAATTCAATCCAACATGGTTTGAAGCGCCAGTCCCTCCTCAAAAGGTTTCTTCTATGGTAGAGATTGCCAAAAGAAGTCCTGTGCCGATCGCTTGTGGAGAGGACTATCATTCCCGTGAGCAATTTGCCGAATTGATGTCTCACGATGCAGTCCACATCATTCAGCTGGAGCCACAGTATATGGGGATAACGGCTGCAAAACAGGTGGCTGGCATGGCCCATGCACATAATGCGGTTATTGCGCCACACAGTGCACAAGGGCCGCTTTGTTCGATTGTTTGTGGCCATTTGAACACAGCATCTCCAAACTTTTATTTACATGAAATTTTCGATGACTTTAACAAAGATTGGACGCAAGAAATATTGACGAACAACGTCGAAGTAATGGATGGCCATATTCAATTTCCGGATGGTCCCGGCTGGGGTACGGAGTTGAATGTAGATCTGGTGGAAGAGCATCCTTACTCGCAAAATCACTTCCTACCTCTTTTCCGGGAAGGCTGGGAGAAGCGCGAAGGATTGAAATAACGAATAAGCACGTGGATAGTCTCGTCCATGTGCCTGTAATTTTTGAAAATAAAGGATTGATGCTATGACACTTCGAGTAGGTATCACAGGTGCGGAAAGAGGTAAACGATTTTACGACGAGTTTTCCAAAAGTGATGAGGTCAAAGTTGTTGGTGTGATGGACACGGATGAGTCCGTTTTGGAAACATTTCAGAAAGAACGGTCGGTCGATTATGCTGTAACTGATTATGAAGCATTGCTTGACACGGGAATTGATATCGTTGCCATTGCAGCGCCTATGCAGTTTCATGTTCAACAGGCTGTTCAGGCATTGGATCGGGACATCCATGTTCTTTCGGAAGTAACCGCTGCATTAACACTGGACGAGTGCCGTAAATTGTTATCTGCTGTCAAGCGGAGTAATGCACAATATATGATGGGCGAGAATTACTGTTATATTCCGGAAAACATTTGTATCTATAATATGGTCCAGGCAGGACTTTTCGGCGATATTTATTACGGCGAAGGCGAATATTTGCATGATGTCCATGATTTGCATCATGACCAATATGGTAATGAAACGTGGCGCAAGAAGATGCAGGTAGGGCGCCCCGGAATCACATATGGTACGCATAGTCTCGGACCGGTTCTTGGGTGGTTTGATGAAAACATCGATAATATTTTATGTCTTGGGTCAGGTGAATCACGCTACAAAGGGTATAAACATGATGACACTTCAACGATGCTTTGTAAAATGTCAAGTGGAGCGCTTATTCGTATTAGACAGGATTTGCTGTCACGGCGTCCGCATCACATGCGCTATTATTCACTCCAAGGGACAAAAGGTGTATATGAGGCGTATCGCTCCAACCACGATATTCATCGTGTATGGCTGGAGGATTATGCACCAAATAGTCAAACATGGCAGCCGTTATCCGATTTTTTTTCAAAATATCTTCCATTTGATATCAACGAACTTTCAAAAGAAGATGATTCCCACTGGGGCGGCGATTATTTAATGATACAGGACTTTATCCGCTCAATCGTCGAGGGTAAACCTGTGACGATTGACGTTTATCGCGCACTTGGTATGACCATTCCGGGTATTTTATCAGAAGAATCAATTTCCAACGGCGGCAAAACAGTGTCCATGCCAGATATAAAAGACTGGTAAAAAAAGTAACATTTATTCGTTTTAAAGAATCCCATTAATCTTTTATCAAAACGAATCAGGCAGGTGACAAAGATTATGATAGAAATAAATATTGATAATATTATTGAAGACACGCTGAAACTTGTCCAAGCAAAAAGTGTTACTGGAAATACAGTACAAGTCGCAGATTCATATGAAAAGATGCTGAAAGAAGTAGGGTGTACCGTTACACGCTATGAATTCATCAAAAATAACCCCACATTAGTGGCACACTTTGGCAAAGCCAAAGAAGGTGAAAAAAAATTGATTTTTAACGGTCACATGGACGTTGTACCGCTTGAACAATCCGGTGCTTATGTCGAGGATGAAAGAATTTATGGGCGTGGAGCTTGTGACATGAAAGGTTCACTGGCAGCTATTCTGGAAGTTGCTCGGTCTATTCATACATCAAAAGCGGAGGTATCAGGTGAAGTCATCATCATCGCCAATAGTCTGCATGAAAGCCCCGATGGACGCGGCGAAGACCTTACAGAACTCGTGGAAAAAGCGGAGGACTTGATGGCAGATGCCGCAGTTGTTATGGAAGGCGCGACGTACGATTGTACGGTTGCACAGATTGGATCCGCCACATTCAATCTGACGATTGAACGTGAAGGTAATCCAAGTCATCAACTCTATACTCCCGAAGGTACGCCACACCCGATTTCGGTTATGAGTGATGTTATTCGTTCGTTGGACAAGAAAAACAAGGAACTAAATGACATATATATTGAAGATATTGGCTACGGTTCGTATTTCATCGGAAATGCGACAAGCGGTGAATTATATAATCAGATGCCGAAAACAGCTACTCTTGAGGGAGTACGCCGTTATGGACCTGAGCAAACATTTGAGGATGTGGAAGCGGAAATAAAATCCCTGATGGATAAAGTGGCTCAAAAATGTGGTGTCGATATTCACGTCGATATGCGCAAAGTCAGGGATGGGTATCGTGTTGACAGAAATGCAGACATTCTGGACGTACTTGCCAGCTCACTTAAAAAGATACGTGGACTGGACGCACCGTTCGTCGGCAAAAAACTGGTAACAGATGCCGGCATTATCGCTAATGGCTTAAATATACCAGTTGTAAGTTCGGGCCCAGACCAACAACAGGCACATGCGGATGACGAGTTTGTAGAAATCAGTGAACTTCACTTGACAGCTAAAATTTATATAGATTTAATTCAAACTTATGTCGGATTGAAGGAGTAGATAACATTGCGACTGAAAGGGAAAAATGCCATCATTACTGGCGGTGCCCGCGGAATAGGCAAGGGGATTGCCGAACGATTCGTCGAAGAAGGGGCACATGTTACCATTATAGATGTACGCAAAGCAGACATGCTTAATCAAAAAATATATAAGGATTATCCGGAGAATATCGCGATTCAGGAGTGTAACTTGTCGAATATCAAACAAACGAAAGCCGTGTTAGATGCTATTTGGGATAAGCAAGGGCAAATTGACATCGTCATAAATAATGCCGGAATAGCTACCAGAGAACCCTTTGTTGAAATTGCCGAAGAAACATGGGATCAAGTTATGTCTGTCAATTTGAAAGCGATGTTTATCGTTGGCCAGCACGTGTCCAAAAAAATGATGGAAACAGGGATTGCTGGGTCTATCGTGAATATGGGTTCAAAAAACGGGCTGGCAGCTGGTGCACAATTGACCCATTACAATGTTAGCAAAGGTGGAATTAACTCGCTTACCCAGACGATGGGAACAGAACTCGCTTCAAGTCAGATTCGTGTCAATTCCGTAGCACCCGGTTTTATCGATACTCCGCTTGATCAGGTACTTAAGGATAGAGACAGCAATTTGGAGCTCACTCAACGAACACCGATGAAGCGGCTCGGTACAATTAAGGAGGTCGCGAATACAGTGTTATTCCTGGCTTCAGATGAGGCCTCATATATCACGGGCACAACCATTGTCGTTGATGGTGGACATTTGGCAAACGCGGGTGATTTGTAAAGGTTCTGATTAAAGTAACTGAACTCTGCAAAAAATATAAAACTCATTACCTTGAGACAAATAATAAGAAAGGGTTATGACAAATGGGCAACATAGGTATTATTCAACAATTGAAGCAAGCAAACCTTTATTCGGGCAAAGTTATTCTGCAGTTCATTGGGCAAGCTGGTATGATTATCCAAGGTAAACAGGACACACTGGTCATCGATCCCTATTTATCCGATTACGCTGAAAAAAATTATGGGCTTGAGCGTACTTATCAGCCATTTTATAAACCCGACGATCTCAAAGGTGTTGATTATTATATGATAACACATGATCATGCGGACCACTTAGATCCCGGGACCGTGTCAATTTGTGCAGAAATGAGTCCGGAAACGATTTTTATCGCACCATCCTATTGCCATCAGCTGCTTTTGGATTGTAATGTTAAAGCGAAAAATATATGGGATATCAAAGATGAAACATGGCAGTCGATCGGGGAACTTGCTTTTCGAGCCATCCCTTCCGCCCATGAAGATCTGGAAAAAATCCCCGATGGGGGGTACAGATTTTTAGGTTACATTGGTACTTTAAATGGAGTCACCTTTTATCATGCAGGCGACACGGTTGTTTATTCGGGTCTCTTGGACTACCTTAAAGAACAACCAATCGATATTGCTATGCTTCCTATCAATGGCAGAAACGCTTTCCGGTTTGAGAGGGGGGCTGTCGGTAATATGAATTACCAGGAAGCGGCTGAATTATCGTATCAGGCAAATTTTGAATTAACAATTCCAGTCCACTATGATATGTTCGCGGATAATACGGAGCGACCCGGCCATTTTGTGGATTTAATGTACGAAAATTTCTCATCACAAAAATTCCATATGATGGCACGTGAGGAACAGATGATTTATACAAATATGCAATTTATGAAATCCGACTAACTAAATTTAACAAGGAAGTGATACAAAGTAATTCGATATTTTTAAATTCCAGGATTATTTAATTTATCTCTTACTGCCAAAAGGTATTACAAAAATAATAATGAAAGGGGTTTCATATGTCTGCGATTACAATAGTATCTTTTTTTCTTTTTATGGGATTGGTGGCGATTATTTCATACTTCTATACCCGAAAAGAAAAACTTGATACCGAGGAAGGGTACTATCTTGCAGGAAAAAGCCTATCAGCATGGGTAATAGCGGGGACGCTCATATTAACAAATCTCTCCACAGAGCAACTAATAGGGCTAAGCGCGGAAGGTTATGAGTTCAGTATCTCGTCTATGGCTTTTGAGGTGATTGCTGCAATTGCATTAATTATTGTTGCAATTTTCTTTCTTCCGAGGTATTTGAAGGGAAATATTGTAACTGTTCCAGACTTTTTATCCGATCGTTACGATGAACAGACAAAGCAAATAGTGACCTTCCTATTCCTGTTCGGTTATGTCCTTAATCTTATGCCGCCAGTTTTATATACTGGATCACTAGCATTAAATGGTATATTCGATATTGAGAATATACTTGGTGTCGATAGATTTTCCGCTTTAATGATTTTATCAATCTTTATTGGGGCAATTGGAGCGGTATATGCCATATTTGGTGGACTGAAAGCTGTAGCAATCAGTGACACTGTCAATGCAATTGGACTATTGATCGGGGGCCTATTAATACCGATTCTTGGTCTTAGTTTTCTTGGCGACGGTTCGATGCTGGATGGGTTTGCAACAATTGTAAACGAGACACCGGAAAAACTGAATGCAGTGGGTTCCTCTTCAGAACCCGTACCATTTTCAACACTGTTTACCGGATTGGTTTTGATAGGACTGTCTTATTGGGGGACAAATCAACTTATTATCCAGCGAACGATTGCAGCAAAAAGTTTAAAAGAAGGGCAAAAGGGGGTTTTAATTGCAGCAGCATTTAAATTACTGACACCAATTATTATTATTCTGCCGGGTATAATAGCATTTAATATTTTTGGAGACGACCTTATTCCAGAAGATGCATATCCGGAGCTGGTTGCTTACGTTCTGCCTGAACCTTTACTTGGATTTTTCGCTGCTGTGTTGGCGGGAGCAATTCTTTCTACGTTCAACTCGGCGTTAAACTCTTCAGTAACGCTTTTTATGCTAAATGTATATAAACCCTATATTAATCCTCAGGCATCACAGAAAATGATGGTTCAACGGGGTAAGATCTTTGGGATTGTATTGGCCATTATTGCTATTTTTATAGCGCCTATGATTGACCTGGTTTCAACCAGTTTTTTTGAATATCTTATGACAATAAACGGACTTTATAATGTTCCCATATTGACGATTTTTATTATTGGTTACTTGACTAAAAAGGTACCTGCCGTTGCCGCAAAAATCGGACTCGCTTTCTTTATTGTAACATATGCCATTACGCAGTTTTGGTGGAATACAGGCATCAGCTATATTCACACCTTAGGAATACTTTTTGTATTGACAACAGGGCTTATGCTTTTGATAGGGAAAATACGTCCTCGTGATAAAGCTTATGTATTGAAAGTAAATAATACTGTTGATATAACAAATTGGAAATACTTATATCCCGTTTCACTTGGAATCATTATAGCGCTAGTTGTAATTTATATTATTTTTTCAAAGATTGGTATTGCTCAACAGTAGCTACTGTATGATAGAATAATGTATTTTTAAAATCACTGATAAACAATTTACATTATGCCCCCCATCTTAATAGATCATTGAGACAAGTGCGAACGTGGATATACGATTGACCTTTCACTTTAAAAAGCCGGACACCATTGTTTTAAGAAATCGCGGGCATCTGAGGGGATTTAATGGGTACTCAATTGAATAAACTTGTCATCAGTTTATGTTACTTCCTCTCGCAATTAGGGTGTTACAACGCGATAAAAAGAGGCTCTTCGCTATTTAATGTTGAAAAAACAACTTGCTAGTACTCATGATAGTCTATCATTCCTTGTTTGCTGCCTATATTGTCTTAGCTGCTTTGAAGATAGTCAAGGAGACCAGTTGATAACCTCCAAAGCAGCTAAGGGAATTGGTTGGCAAGCAAACGAAGGAACATCCATAGTCATGACTCCTGAACCAAGTCCAGCTTATTAACTGTGGCGTATGCCATAGCGATTAAATTGTCATTTGAATGGTATCCGCGGGCTTTTCTATTGGCAGCTTGAACCAGGCTATTTACTTCTTGGAGCAAACCATTGGTTATTTTGGTAATAAACCATCTTAAGATACCGTCTTGATGCTTTTCAGCGACTTGGTAACTTCAATCATGGGCTCTAATTGGGAACGGATTGCCCACTCCTTTCGTATCAAGGAACAGACAGAACTTTTGTAATACATCGGCACCCTTACCTGTGGTGGCAAATATTAAACGTTTGGTATCCGCTTCAATAAAAAATGTCACATACTTATGGCCTCTGGCACGAGAGGTTTCATCCATGGCTATTCGCGTTACATTAGATATATCCATGTTCTCCATTGCTTTATCAACATAATGGTGAAACACACGTCAAAGACGGGTATCATGTTCACCAACTTTTCGTGCTACTGCAGCTACTGGCATCTCAATCATAAATGACAAAACGAGGTTTTCAAAAAATAATGGAAATTCGGCGCCTGGGCGTGCCCAATCAATAACGACAGTACGTATTTTTCCGCATGCATCGCATTTTACTCGTGGCATCCTGGCGTGTAAAAGTGTGCGATATTGCCAAAAATCAAGGTGTATCCAAGTACGATCTTGATCCTGTATATCATGGGATTTGCCACAATTAGAGCATGAGAATTCATCTCCTGATCTATATTCTATGTAAATATGCAGGGTTTTTTCTTCTTTCGCTCATGATGAAAAACGTACCATGGTTCAGGTATTTCTAAAGCGGATTGAAATACATCATATTTTTCCTGAAAATCCTTCGCAGGATAGCCAACTCCTAGGTTTATAGTTTTTACCTAGTATCGACAGCTATATGAAATAATAGACTAAACATTAAATAGCGAGGAAGCAAAGAAGTACAAGAAACACTTCTAGATGATGAAGCAGCTACTTCTTGCTCGTAGTAACCATAACTGCTAGTAGTTACGTTAAGCTTCTTTGCGATTTCGTCCTGCTTATATCCGTTATCTATCCTCTGTTGAGATGCTTTAGAAGGGCTGAGTATGTACAAATTTAGCGACCGTTTAAGATCATTTCACTATTTTCACTCATTATATACAACAATATGTTTTAAGTTCCCATGTGTCACTGTGGAAATTGAAGTGAACGAGTGTAACATGGCCATACGTTTTAGAAAAGCACGAAGGAGGAGATCATTCTGTATCACTCGATCAAATGTATGTGATAATACAGAACGGAAGCCCACGAAGGTGAAAGCCCTTCCTTGGATGCTTATACGACCCAAGAAGTCTAATTTATGGATTTGTCGTTAGGCAGTGTCTAGAAGGGACGCGGAAAATCTATGAACCCCCCTCTTGCTCTTTGTTCTTAACATTTATAAAAAAGGGAGCATTCCTGTCACGAAAAAATTTGAGGCTTAACAAAAAATGAGCCTCCTTGGTATCATACGGGATGTCGATCGATCGACTCCTAAATTAACCAAACCAAGGAGGACTCAAAATGAATTA
>NZ_SRHY01000028.1 GCF_004565465.1 Lentibacillus salicampi | reverse complement strand
AAATTAACTATACCAAATGTTGAGGTGTTTTTTCATGTTTAAACGTAATGTCAAACTCCTATTTTAAATTCTACAAGCACTTGCATGTTTTAAGCTAACTACGATTTTGTTGGTGCGAAAGTTGAGTTATTAATAATGAGGGGGCGAAATATATGAGGAAAATACTATTTATTACGTTATTTATTATGTTTACAGGTCTGGCAGGCTGCTCAGGAGACAATCAAGCTAACGGTGACGCTGAAGGCGGAGAAGGAAGCTTGGATATTGTAACAACTTATTCAGTTGTTTATGATATTGTCAAAAATGTGGCCGGCGAGCATGCTGATGTACAGAATCTTGCACCAATCGGATCCGATCCGCACCAGTATGATCCGCTGCCTGAGGATGTTCAGGTAGTGACAGATGCGGATGCCGTGTTCTATAACGGGTTGAATTTGGAGGCGGGCAATTCATGGTTTGAAAAAATGATCCAGACGGCTGGTAAAGACGGTGAAGATGCTCCTGTCTTCCCTATTAGTGAAGGGGTGGAACCGAAGTTACTTCAATCCGGTGGTCACAAAGGAGAGGAAGATCCACACGCATGGCTGGACGTCCAGAACGGTATCACGTATGCCAAAAATGCACGGGATGCTTTAATAAAAATTGACCCGGATCATAAGGAAGCCTATCAGGAAAATGCTGCTGCATATATTGATAAGCTTGAAGAATTAGACGAAAAAATCAAACAGAAAGTAGCCGAAGTCCCGGAAGATAAACGATACTTAATAACCAGTGAAGGTGCGTTCAAGTATTTTTCCGCAGCGTATGGTTTTGAGGCAGCCTATATTTGGGAAATTAACGATGAAAATGAAGGAACACCGGATCAAATTAAATCAGTTGTGGATTTGATTGACGAAAAAGATGTGCCCGCATTATTTGTGGAAACAAGTGTCGATCCGCGCAGTATGGAAACCGTATCGGATGAAACCGGGGTTCCCATTGCCGGAGAAATCTTTACCGATTCATTGGGAAAACCTGGCCAGGAAGGGGATACGTATATTAAAATGCTGGAGTGGAACGCGGATATGATTGCTGAAGGGTTAACAAACTAAGCTTTTCAGCTAATAAGCTCGCTAATTCTGAATCAATTGGAGAGTACCCTGTCGGGGAACTGCGTTAAAAGTGAACAAAGTAAAAAGCAGAAAATAGGATAAACAAATAAGACGATGGTGGAGTTTAAGAGCACCACCATCGTCTTATTTGTTTTTTGGAATCATCTGTTACGTTTTGGGCTTTGTTGGAATATAATAAAATGATTGGCAGAAAAATTTACCTGAGTAATTATGATTAATATGAACAACAAAGAAGGTGGATCAACCATGTCACATGATGTGCTGCTGGCATTTCTGTTTACATTACTTGCCGGCCTGGCAACCGGTATCGGCAGTGTGCTGGCTTTCTTTGCCAAAACTACCAATACAAAGTTTTTATCATTTGCACTCGGCTTTTCAGCAGGTGTCATGATTTATGTATCGATGATCGATATATTCCCTAAAGCCCAGGATGCATTAACAGGTGCTATGGGTGAGGAAGGTGGAAGCTGGACGACGGTCGCCGGTTTTTTCGGCGGGATTTTGCTGATCGCTATTATCGACCGCTTTATCCCCAAGCAATCCAATCCGCATGAGCTGAAGTCAGTTGAAGACATGGACAAAAACGGTTCGGTAATAAATGATCCTGCCTTGCTGCGAATGGGCACGTTTGCAGCTTTGGCGATTGGGATTCACAATTTTCCTGAGGGCATTGCTACATTCATGTCAACGCTTCAGGATCCGGCTTTGGGCATCGCCATTACATTCGCCATCGCCATTCATAACATCCCTGAAGGTATTGCTGTCTCTGTCCCGATTTATTATTCGACGGGCGATAAGGGCAAAGCTTTTCGCTGGTCATTCTTATCGGGGCTTGCTGAGCCTGTCGGAGCACTGGTGGGTTTTTTCGTATTGATGCCATTTCTCAATGACATCATGTTTGGCGTCATTTTTGCAGCAGTCGCCGGCATTATGGTTTTCATTTCGCTTGATGAACTCTTGCCGGCTGCCCGGAAGTATGATGAGGCACATGTATCGATTTACGGTGTGGTTGGCGGTATGGCTGTTATGGCTCTCAGTTTGCTGCTGTTTATATGAAATTGTCTTTCGTTCAAAAATTGCCTGGGATTCTTTAAATACCTCAGGCTTTTTTGAAACGATGGAATGATACAAGTGTCACGGCGGTTAGTTGGAAGGACTGAGGAAAGGAAGATGACCTCATTGCCAATTGGCATAAGGGTTTTTTTTTGGTAAAATAAGTACCATGGAAGTAGTAGGAGGGCGCACGTATGCCAAAAGGAACTGGAAAGACACTTGCACAAAATAAAAAAGCACGGCATGATTTTTTTATAGAAGAAACGTATGAGGCCGGGATTGTACTGCGGGGAACGGAAATTAAGTCAATTCGCGCTGGCCGTATCAATTTAAAGGATTCACACGCACGGATTGATCACCGTGGTGAAATGCAACTTGTTAATATGCATATTGCGCCGTATGAACAGGGAAACCAATTTAACCACGACCCGACGCGTTCACGCAAGCTGCTGCTGCACCGGAAAGAGATTGATAAATTGGTCGGTTTGATTCAACAGAAAGGTTACTCACTTGTGCCACTTAAGGTTTACATTAAAAATGGCGTGGCCAAAGCGCTGATTGGTGTTGGCAGAGGGAAAAAGAAATATGATAAACGCGAAGATCTAAAACGGAAGCAAATGAAACGTGATGCGGATCGTGCCGTTAAAGAAAGCATGCGGTAGTTATGAATCTTCATTATTTTAACAACAAAATAGTTCTTTAAACTGTCTCCTTGTTTAATGTTTGGAAGTATTACCTGCCGGGAATTGGCTAAAAAGGTAATTGAGCATTAAACAAGGAGGATTTTTAAGTCATGAGCGATAAGCGCAACAATAACGGCAACAGTAAAGACGAACAGCTGGAACAGTTTCGGAGTGATGAACGCGATAAGCACATGACAACAAATCAAGGGCTGAAGGTTTCGGAAGATGAGTTTTCCCTGAAAGTAGGGGAGCGCGGCCCCACCCTTATGGAAGACTTCCATTTTCGAGAAAAAATGACCCACTTTGATCATGAACGGATTCCGGAAAGAGTTGTTCATGCTAGGGGATATGGCGCTCATGGTGAATTTGAACTATATAAATCGATGGAGCCTTATACAAAGGCTGGATTTCTACAGGAACCAGGCTCTAAAGTTCCGGTATTTGTCCGGTTCTCCACTGTAGCTGGTTCTAAGGGATCTCCGGATATCCCACGGGATGTGCGGGGGTTTGCAACGAAATTTTATACAGAAGAAGGAAACTTTGATCTGGTCGGTAATAATATGCCGGTGTTTTTCATCCAGGACGGAATCAAGTTTCCTGACCTGATCCATGCAGTTAAACCGGAACCTGATACCGGTTATCCGCAAGCAGCATCAGCACACGATACGTTCTGGGATTTCATAGCAAACAATCAGGAGTCAGCACATATGATGATGTGGCTGATGTCGGATCGGGCTATTCCAAGAAATCTGCGGATGATAGAAGGTTTTGGTGTTCATACATTCCGGTTTGTTAATGCAGAGGGAAAATCCCATTTCGTGAAGTTCCATTGGAAACCAACGCTTGGTGTTCATTCTACAGTGTGGGACGAAGCTCAGAAAATAAATGGTAAAAATCCTGACTTTAACCGGCAGGACTTGCATGAATCGATCAAAAACGGTGATTATCCAGAGTGGGAACTCGGCGTGCAGGTTGTTCCGGAAGAAGATGAATTTAAATTTGATTTTGATGTGCTTGATCCAACCAAAATCTGGCCTGAAGAAGACGTGCCAGTAGAAATCATTGGAAAAATGACTTTGAATCGGAACGTTGATAACGTATTTGCTGAAACGGAGCAAGTGGCTTTCCATCCGGGACATGTTGTTCCAGGGATCGACTTTACCAATGATCCGTTGTTACAGGGCAGATTGTTTTCTTACACGGATACGCAATTGATACGTCTTGGCGGACCCAACTTTCATGAACTGCCGATCAATCGGTCGGTTTGTCCGTTTCATAACAATCAGCGTGATGGTTATGGCAGACAAACCATCAATGTTGGGAACACCAGCTACCACAAAAACTCCCTGTCTGATAACCACCCAAGACCGGCATCAGAAGAAGAAGGTGGCTATGTTCATTATCAGGAAAAGGTAGAAGGCCGAAAAATTCAAGCCAGAAGTGAAAGCTTTAAGGACCACTTTTCACAAGCTGCCTTATTCTGGAATAGTATGAGCGAACCGGAGAAAGTTCATATAAAAGAAGCGTTTAGCTTTGAACTTGGTATGGTTCATGACAAGGATATCAGACAGCAGGTTGTGGACATGATTACGAACATTGATCTAAAACTCGCCAAAGAAGTCGCAGAAAATGTTGGTGTGACAGCCCCGGTAGAGGGCGGGTCCAATGTTAAGAAATCATCCCCTGCGCTCAGTCAGGAGAATACATCACACAAGCCAGATACCTTAAAAGTTGGCGTTGTGCTTGACCAAGGTTTTGAAGGAAAATCAGTTCAACAAGTCGTGGATGGATTGAAAGAACAAAATACGCATCCGGTGGTTATCAGTACGACACTTGGTAAAGTGAAAGGATCAGATAATTCTGATCTCGAAGCGGAAGCCACTTTTGACACTGGTGATCCTGTTCTGTTTGACGCCCTGTATGTAGCTGGGGGCCCTGATATGGACAACGCATTTAAACGTAACGTTAGTTATATGGTACATGAGATGTTCAAGCATTATAAACCGATCGGCGCAACCGGTGATGGCCAAAAGATACTAGAGAGTGTGAATGTAACAGGAGAAGCTGGTGTTGTCCAGAACGATATTACAGACAGCTTTTTAACTTCATTCATTGAAGCTGTTGCTGCCCATCGGCATTGGGATCGTCAGGTTTAAAGTGAAATGGAGCAGCTGTTAGATGCAGCTGTTCTATTTTTGTCCAGGAAATTATAGGAAAGGACTGATACACAGCAGAAGCAGGGTAGGCGCGATCAACGCTTGACTTTCAGGCTGTTTTTGTTATAATTATAATTGTCGTAATGACAACTAAATGAATATTGCTCGTCTATCCGAGCGTATTCTCCATTATTTCTATGGGGACGTTACGGATTCGACAGGGATAGATTGAGCTCAGACTGCGCGTCGAGGTTACGGCTCGTAAAACGTTACTCGCTAAATATAAACGGCGAAAAAGAACAAACTCCTGCTTTAGCAGCTGCCTAAGCACTGCCTAGAGCGATCCTTCCTGCTATCGCCCGTGTGGCAGATTGAAGGGTCTCAAATCAAGCGGGCTATTCCGTTATCCACCGTCTGAGGATGATGGCAGAAACTAATCAGACTAGCTGCCGGTAAGCCTGTTGGCAGGCTGAACGGTATGCGAATGATAATATGTCAACTATGCGTGTAGATGTCTGAGTGGCGATATCTCTGGACGTGGGTTCGATTCCCACCGTCTCCACTTAATACTTACAAACACTGATACGACAGTATTTATAAATTCGTGGTAACAACAGTGGGAACATTTCATTTAAAATCGACAATATCTGCTTTCTTAAAATCATCTTCCATTTGGGAGATGATTTCTTTTTCTGTGGAAGGGTAAAGATGAGAATAGGTATTTAATGTGACAGCCACATCTTTATGTCCTAACCGTTTGGCAACCAATGATGCTATTGTGCCTTTATTGATTAAATAGGATGCATGGCTGTGCCGAAAATCATGTATGCGGATCCGTTTCACGTCAGATGCTTTTATATACTTCTCAAAGTACCGATCCAACGATGTAGTGGATATGTGTTTATAAAATTCCCCGAATACCGCATACCCATTTTTTGTTTTACGCCGTAATTTTAATTCAGCAAGCAGATTCATTACGTACTGTGGCATTAATAATTGCCGTTTCGATGATGATGTTTTGGGCGATGTGATATTCCGATTATAGGCGGTCTTGTCCACATTGATCATATTGTCGCTAAAATCAATATCGTTCCAGGTTAAAGCCAGCGCTTCACCTTTACGCATGCCCGAATAATACATTGTCATAAAGAACGCATAGTACAATTCACTATCCACACAGGACATAAACTGTTTAAATTCATCCAACGTCCAATAATTGATATGCTTTTCTTCCTCTATATCCACATTACCAGCAAGTCGGGCGGGATTTTCTGTAGTGTACTGCATCCGGGCGGCATAATTGAATACAGCAGACAGCACTTGATGTATTTTTTTTACATGACTGACCGCCGAACGATCAATTAATTCGTTTTGGTAATTTATAATATCACTGGATCCGATTTTCTTTAGTTTGGTGCTGCCGAAATGTGGAATCAAGTGCGTGTCTATGATGCTTTTCGTTTTATTGTATGATGATTCCTTCCGGCGACGCTTGTACCATTCAAGATATTCGTTCGCCGTTTCATCAAAGGCGTAGTTACCATATTCCCTCACACCTTTATCTGCATCATTTAATACTTGTGCTTCTGCTATCTTGGCAGCTTTTTTCGTTTTAAATCCCCTGCGCTTTACCTGCTTACCGTTTATCCTGGTCACAAAATAATATGTGCCGCGTTTTTTATCCTTGTAGATAGCCATGTTTCCTCCTATAAAAGAAGGGCGGTAGCTAACCGCCCAATTGATTAAGTTATTACGTAATAATTTAATTCTGCTCGACAATGTAAATGACGACCTTACCGTGTATCTTTAAATCCGAGTTGCTGACGTTTGTAATATAGTCTGTAAATCGGATATCGTCAGAATCTGGACGGAACACCATTTTGTCATCTTGTTTGTAAAAACGTTTGACCGAATATTCGTGTTCGTAGCTGAATACCACAATGTCACTGTTGTTTAGGTTTTCTAAATCAATAGGTTTAACAGCTATTAGTGACTGATCGGGTATGACATTGTTCATGGATTGCCCGTTTATCCGCATTAGATAAACGTCATCGTGTCCTGCCCACTTACCCATGATGCTATCCGGTATGTCGATATGTTCCACATCATTATCCGTTATGCCGGATACGTTTTCAGGTAGTCCGGCTGCAACGTTGGTGGGCAGGAATGGGTAGGTGGATGATGAAACGGAAATAGCTTTTTTCTTTTCTTCTGTTAAATCTGAACGGGATACGTTAAAATAGTCAGCCATTTGTTGTACCTTATCCACCCGCGGATACGTTTTTGCTTTAATCCAGTTAGAAACCGTCATTTCTGGATAATTTAATTTGTTCGCTAAATCTGTTTGAGTTATACCATTTCTATCTAAGTAATATTGAAGATTTTTAGCGAAAATTTCTTTTGGATTCATGTTATCACCTCACTTTCTACTACTATAATACCGTTTTTCGGTAACTTTTGCAAGGGATAAATATACCGTAAAAGGATAAAAGTTTTTCTTAAAATCTATTGACACTACTTTTTAAAGTTAGTATACTTGGTTCAGACATCGACAGAGAGGAGGAAAAAAATGATTCAAATATCACTGGCGGCGGCTAGGGTAAATGCTGGTTACAAGCAAGATGAAGCCGCTGTAAAAATAGGCGTAACGCCCAAAACATTACGCGGATACGAACAAAACAAAGTTATCATCCCTAGTACAACGTTAAGAAAAGCCGCAAAACTATATGGAATTCCATCTGACATGATACGGCTTCCTGTTATTGAAGATGGTGAATACGATGAAAATTTTTTAAACAGTAGTACCGTTTAAAGGTATTATGATAAAAAAAGAGAACCATCACCCTCACATTTGAATATCTGAACGAGCAAAAGAGTACGCCATGCAGTCCAGTTTCGGATGAAGCGACCAGTCGGATAACAATATTTCAATAAAAATACGACTACCGCCAAGACTTCGGATAATCAAATGTGGGGCGGTGATGGGAGAGAGGGAGGAAATTAAATGAGTTTAACATTAGCTGTTAATGAAGTGTTTGAAGGTAATGAGGTTGAAATTTACTGGAATGAACAGAACGAACCAGTAATGACCATTGAACAGTTATCAAAATCATTAGGTTATTCCGATCGAAGTGGAGTGGATAAGATTGTTCAGCGGAACTCTTATCTTGACGACAACGAATTTTCAGTAGCGGACAAATTGTCCTCAACTGATGGGAAGAAATACGAAACCCGGATTTTCAATGAAGATGGAATTTATGAAGTCACTATGCTTTCTTCTAAGCCAAAAGCTAAAGAGTTTAGATCATTCGTCCGAAAAACATTGAAAGCATTACGCAAGGGCGAAATACAAGCTGTTCAACCACAATCAGATTATGACAAGTTACAAATTGAAAAGATGAAAGCCGAAGCAAGGTTAATGAACGCTCGAACACGTCAAGCAAAATTAGTTCTTGATATGCAGAAAAATAAAACTTTATCACCAGTAGCGGTTGAATTATTGCAAGTGAATGCCTTGGAGACATTGACTGATAACCAGACGGATTACAGACCGCAAACGGAAAAGACATACAGCGCTACAGAAATCGGAAAAGAGTTAGGGGTTACACCTAATAAAATCGGTAGAATAGCAAACGCAAATGGTCTGAAAACAGATGAATATGGAATTGAGGTCTTAGACAAATCGCGTCATAGCCATAAGCAAGTACCTTCTTTCCGTTACAACGAAACAGGTAAACAAAAAATCAAGGAGCTGATATAAATGTTATACATTAAAAAATCAACCGATGATGTAGAAATGAAAATGGATTTATATGAGGATGAGATTTTTTCTTCCTGCCCAATATGCGGGAAAGAACACGAGGTCCAACCAGATGAACTGGCGCACATTATTCAATCAGGAGATGATTTTTCGGGGACGAGTATTTTTTGTAACGGGTGCTTGTACCATGACTAAAAACGTCAACTTATACGTTGCCAGACGCGAACGCGACATGCACCAAAAAGAAATCGCAAAAATGATCGGCATGCACCCGCAGACATACCACGAGAAAGAGCGGGGCAAGAAGGATTTTACAATATCCGAAGCAAAAATGCTCGCGCAAATATTCGATTGTACGTTAAACGATTTATTCATGGAAGATAAATTAAAGGAGTTGAGTTAAATGACCGATTTACAACAATTCCAAAACCGTTATTTTGACATTTTGCAAAGCAATGAACCCATGCGCACAAACCGTCTTGTCAATCTCATGACCGACATGGAGCAAGTTTATGAAATACCAATACTGAAAAGAGCCGAGTTCGAGCGGGCCAATCCGGAAGTGATGCATCTTTATCGGCTGGTAAGTAAGAGTCGTAATTTAGAGGAGGTAACCAAATGACTGAATCAGAAGAAAACCGCTACTTTATGTACAGTTTAACGGAAGCATTAGGGCTTTATATGGAAGGTGAATACAAAAAAGCTGCACTCCATTTGGAAAATGCGATCAAGTCAGCGAATGAACTTCACGCACAGCAAAAAGAGCAGGAGCAGATTAATGAAGCAAAGCGGATTTTAGAAAGCATTAATCCGACATTAGACGCTAATGCCATTGTCGAGAAGTACAAGGATAGCGGCTATGTTTGACCCCGATAAGTTTTTCCCGTTTGTCGCATTGGTGAGTTGGGCAATTGTGATTTTTAGTATTTAAGGGAGTTGATGAAAATAACAGCCAAATCACATCTAAGAGGTCATCCGATAGAATACCTAAACGATGAATGGGTTTACTGTGACACGAAGGAGACAACCGTAGAAACTCACAAAGAAAGGCCATGCGGCTATTGCGGCGAACACGCGACAAAAGAAGGGCACGACGCATGTTTAGGTACCCTACCGGGAGTCATGAATGCGTGTTGCGGACATGGCCGATTAAATGAAGCATATGTGCAACTTTGGGACGGTTTCTGTATTCGAGGGAAAGATGCCGTTGTCTTCTCGGACATTCTAAAGAAATGGAGGTGATTAATTGTACACGGAACATGATTTTTACATGAATCTATCAGGCGCTTTAATAATAGCTGTAGCAGTTTGGGGACTGCTGATGTAAAGCGCCCTAGTAAAAATAAACTTACTATAAGTGTACCATACTGGAGCGGATATTATGAACAAATATATAAACATTTACGAACGGGAACGAAAAAGGATTAAAGATATTGACAAAGCCTTTGTTATCGCATCCTCGCATGTTGCGGCAGACGGGACGATTGATGACTTGCGTGACTTACATTTTTATCATATGGAAAACCAATTAAATGAGATGGGGGTATAAAAATGAGCAAAATTCAAGCACAAGCTAGTTTGCAAGAATATCTGGAGAAGCAGGAACAAACGGAAAAAGAAGCGTTTACGGTGGACACGGATGAAAAAGCAAATTGGGCACTAAGGAAAATTGCACAGTACGAGGAACAGAAAAAGGCCAACAATAAACTAGCAACTGATGAGATTGAAAAAATCGAAAACTGGAACAAAGAAGAAAATGAGAAGGCACAGCAATCCATTGATTACTTTCAAGGGTTATTGGCCCGGTACGCAATGACAAAACGTGAAAATGATCCAAAATTCAAGTCTCAAAAACTACCAAACGGGCGCATTCGATTCAAAAAGAAGCAGCCTAAATGGGAATATGACGACAATACTGTTATTCAGTCGCTCAAGGATGCAGGCATGACTGATTATATCAAAGTCAAAGAATCACCGAGCAAATCCGATATCAAAAAAGCGTTTGAGGTCATTGACGGACAAGTTGTCGATGCTGATACAGGTCAAATCATAGACGGTATCACGGTTGCTGAACAGAATGAAGAATTTGAGGTAAAAGTCGATGAATGAAAAGTCTCTTATCAAAAAACTGGCCCACGTTATGAAACAAGTACAATACATCGAGAAAAAAGGCTGGAACAGCTTCAACAAATATAAGTATGCCACTGAATCAGACGTACAGGAAAAAGTCAGAGAAGAACTAGCAGACCAAAACGTGATTATGCTTCCTGATGTCGTTGAACATTCGACACGTGAGCATATCAACCGAAAAAACCATACTGAATATATTGCAACAGTCAAGGTTAAATTTACGTTTTTTGACGGTGACAGCGGCGAAACGATAGAAATTCACAGCGCCGGAGAAGGTCAAGACGCTGGCGACAAAGCGGTGTACAAAGCTATAACAGGCGCACAGAAATACGCATTAATGAAAGCCTTTATGATACCAACTGGTGATGATCCAGAGGGTGACAATGGCGTTGATGAACGAAATAACCAACAACAAAAGAAACCGCAGAAGCAACCTTCTAAATCAGTCATTCAAGCGAAATTTAAAAAGGCTGGCGGTACAGATGAACAATTTAACGAATGGTTCGCTAAACAATCATCAGCTGGTGTTACCAATCAACAAATGGACGATTTGATGACTAAGAAGCTGAAAGAGGGCGGTAAAAATGCAAGTACCTAAGCCCAACTTCCCAAGACGAAAGCCAAAGCAAAAAGACCGCACACGAATAACACAGCGGGTGCGCAGAGAGGTAGAAAGACGGTCAGAAGGTAAATGTGAGCGGTGTGGTCGAACCCGCTCATATGCCTTCCAAATGGCTCATTTAGAGCAAGCCGGTCAATTAGGAAGTGGTGACGATCCAGCTAATATTGTTCTTTTATGTGGCCCAAGCACTAATTCTGGCACATGCCATTGGTTCGCGGATAGCACAGCGAAAGGGCGGCAATGGCGAATGAACAAACGGAAAGAGTTGGTGGCTTATTATGAGCAAACTTTCTGAACTATACGCACAAGCTGAACAATTAAACGAAGAAATACCAGCTGAACTGGCAAAGAAGATAAGAATTTATGCCGAGATCATGCAACATATTGGACGGCATCATGCAACAGCTGTTAATGATTACGGTCAATGTTATTCAGCCCGTAAATTGGCATATGCGCAAGCTATTCAAGATACAGAAGGAACGGGCATTGTTAAAGAATCGGCTGCAGAATTGGCCGCTTATCCTTATCGGTTAAAAGAATCAGAAGCGGAAGCAGACAAGGAACGCTGGCGCAATGCTAAGGATAGCACGGCCGAGATTATCAACGCTTTGAAGAAGCAATTAGATACGTTGATGCAGGAATACAATAATGCAGGAAATTAGCCGAGTAATATTGGCCAAAAGATTCTGGGATGAGTCAGCAGACAAGCAAGAACTTAAACAAAAAATCAGCAATTATATGTCTGTTGCTTACCCTGGCTATCGGGTGATTGAGATTGGTAAATATTATGCGATTTGTGAGATTGCGAGGTGATCAAATGTGCAAGGATATATTAAATTATACCGCAAAATGATGTGTTCCCCAATTTGGGAGGACCCTTATTATTTCAAGCTATGGATGTACTGTTTGATGAAAGCCTCACACAAAAAACGTGAACAAATTATTGGCAATCAAATGATCGAATTGGAAGAAGGGCAATTTATAACAGGACGTCAATCTTTATCGAATGATTTAAATCGGGGAGTTAAACCCAAATTACAACAAAGTGAAATAACTTGGTGGAGGTATTTAAACAATCTTGAAAAGTGGGGAATGTTGAACATCAAAAGAACAACTAAATATAGCATCATATCAATAATAAAGTGGTCTGATTACCAAGAAAGTGAACAACAGATGAACAACAAAAGAACAACAGATGAACAACAGATGAACACAAACAAGAATGTAGAGAATGTAGAGAATGTAGAGAATGTAAAGAAGTATAGTCGCAAATATATTTACGACGACACGCATCTTTCTATGGCTGAATCATTCTATAACAAGATATTGGAGAACAATCCTAATAATAAAAAGCCTAACTTTGAAAAGTGGGCCAATGAAATAAGGCTGATGATGGAAAGAGACGGCAGAAATGAAGAACAAATCACGTACTTGATGAATTGGGTGCAACAAGATGACTTTGAAATGTCTAACGTTATGTCGCCTGACAAATTGCGTAAACGATTCGATCAGCTGATCATGAAAGTTAAAAAACAAAAGTCAAAAACACCAAGCAAGGAGGACTTTGATCTGACATGAATAAAGAACAAGTTTATGAAGTGCTGGCTTTGATAAGCGACAATTATCACAGCTTTGATATAACGCAAAGAAAAATTGACAACTGGGCTAACTTGTTAAGTGACCAAAATCCAGCATCAGTTATGCAAAAAGCGGAACGTCATATATTAAATGAAAAGTTTCCGCCAACAATTGCGGAAATTCGTACTCCGGTTTTCAAAAAGTCTCACGATCAAATCGAACATGAAAAAATGCTGAAGGAAAACGGGCTGTTATGAATTATTTAGAACGTGAAATATTAGGGTGTTTCTTGAAGGACAATACCCTTGTCAAAGAAACGGTTATTCAAATAAATCAATTTCGAGACGAATCTAGCAAGCTGTTATTTCAGTCTATGCTTAAACTTGCGGAAGAAAACAAAGCAATAGATCAGGTCACGCTCTTGTCAGACAACTACGATTACATACAACAAATGGGCGGCCCTGACTTTATCACACAATTAGAAGCAACTGGCGATATTGAGAACTTTGAATCCTATGAACGTTCCTTTATTGATGACTATAAAAAGCGTGAATCGGAACGAATTGCAAAAGATTGGTTGGCGCGTGATTCAAACAATGATGAATTGATTTCAGAACTACAAAAGCTGGATGATGTCAATTTGGCTGAAGGGCAGGACAAGCAAGAAACACTAAAACAGCTAGCGGATGAACCGTACATGGAGATTGATCGAAACGGCGTTCCCACTGGATTAAAGGATTTAGATGGAATATTAGGCGGTTTCCGTAACCAGTCAAGCTATATCATGGGCGCGCGGCCGTCAACGGGTAAGACAGCGACAATGCTTAAATTTGCGCTGTCAGCATCAATGAATGGATATGTGCCTCTTATATTTTCGCTGGAAATGGGTGAAAAAAGCCTTGTTAGACGGTTGATAGCAACAGTGGGCAATATCAATTTGTTTCTTACAAGAAATCCTAACGATTTGATTGAAAGCAAAAAAGAAAGCTGGAAACAAGCTGTTAATGAATTGTATGCACTTGATTATGAGATTTATGACAAACCGATGCAGACAATTCCGAATATCCGGTCAGAGATAAGACGGGCCAAGCGCAAACATGAAGGTAAGCAAATAATTGTCTTTATTGACTATCTGACACTTATTCATAATCCGGGGAAATTTAACTCAGACCATGCCAAGGTGTCCGACATCAGCGCACGATTGAAAGCTATATCAAAAGAATATGATTGCCCGGTCGTCACATTGGCCCAATTATCGCGGGGCGTGGAACAAAGACAAGACAAGCGCCCGATGCTATCTGATTTGAGGGAATCCGGGAGTATTGAACAAGATGCAGACGCGGTTATGTTTCTTTACCGCGATAGTTATTACAACAAAGAGCAAGACGATAACGAATTAGAAATTATAGTCGCAAAGCACCGGGACGGACCAACCGGATCAGTCAATGTCTATTACAACAAAGCCACTGGGAAAATGGGTGATTTGACTGACTATTAAAGAACTCTTTGAACAATCCGGCCAGTATAAGGATTTACAAACATTAATCATGTTCTTGGTTTTTGAAAAGCAAGTATTAAATATGTCGGACGATGCACACGAACTGGATTTGTACTTCAAAGAAAAACACATCATCCGAATGAACAAAGAACTGGCAGCTTATAAAAAGAAGATGAATATCAAATATGACCCATACATCTATGAACTGAAAAATGGACAAAAATCGCTATATGTGTATGCGTTCAATGAAAAACAGGCGGTGTTCATTGCTTCACAGAATTTGTTTTATGCAGAAAAAGTCCGAACGTGCGATAAATCGGAATTGATGACTTTTAACGGCAGAGATATGACATTCAAGTCAATTATTCAAAATAAAAAAACACCACAAATTTTAGGAGGGTTTAATCATGATTAATAATGTAACGCTTGTAGGAAGGTTAACCGCCGATCCAGATTTGAGATACACCCAAAACGGAACAGCAGTAGCAAATTTTAGACTAGCGGTAAACAGGCCATTTACGAATCAAAACGGTGAAAACGAAGTGGATTTTATCAATTGCGTCGTATGGCGGCGGCCTGCTGAAAATCTAGCAAACTACATGAAAAAAGGGTCGCAAATCGGAATTACTGGCAGAATACAGACGCGCAATTACGAGAACAACGAAGGTCGGACGATTTATGTGACTGAAGTCGTCGCTGATAACGTGGCTTTCTTGGAATCGAAAAAGCAATCAAACAATCAATCTAGCAATCAATCAAATAGCCAACAGCAAACTGATAAAAGCAATACAGACCCATTCAAAGATAACGGCGAACCGATAGACATCTCAGATAGCGATCTACCGTTCTGATAGGAGGAATAACATGGGAAAAGCAAGCAGAGATAAAGGCCAAAGACGAGAACGTGAATTTGCTGACTTGATAGGGGGCTATCGTGTCCCCTTGTCAGGGGCGCAGGAGCATTACGGAAACGATGTGATAGGTATGGGTCTTGAATGGGAAGTGAAAGCCAAAAAAGACGGTTTCAAAACGATATATGACTATGTACTTGACGAAAGAGAACAGCCGGATGCAGTTGCATTAAAGGCAGACCGCAAACCGTGGCTTGTCGTGATGACACTAGAACAATTCCAGGAGTTGATGAACGGTGAATCTTGACCATTTACATTTAACAAAAGATAAATTTAGCGAAATGGCAAATATACAGGAACGAAAAGGCATCATGAAATATGGACAACCACTTGACCCATTAGATAATTATGATTGGCTTGAAATGGCGCAAGAGGAACAGACGGACGGTTATAAATATCTTGTTGCCGAGCAAGAAAAACGGAAATTCATTGCCAATAAAATACGCCGTCTGACGGATGACCCGGAAATAGATCATTGGTTGGACGTTCTTGAGGGCCGGGTATGAAAATCAAATTCAAAATATCCGAATACCGCAAAGCGGGATCGGCTGAAATTAATTTTGACGGGGGATTATCGGAATACTGGCAAGGGTTATTTAATTGGCAATTCAGGGAGTGGTGACATGAAGCACCTTGTTTACACAATAACGTTCCTGTTTTTAATCACGATAGGTTGGCAGACTTATGAGTTAATTTTATACGGTAAGTTAATGCCAAATCAACACGATACATGGTTAACGATATTTCTGTCCCTGTTTTGTGCAGAAGCTAGAATGCTGTTTGAAAGACATGAAAATCGAAAGCGGTGATAAGTGTGGATGATTTGAAGCGCGTTATCAAAAATCAAAAATCTATTAGTACGAGCAGGCTCAAAAAGTTGTTGCAAGATACGCTTTATACAGATATTACAAGTCTGAAAAAGCAAAATAGGAAACTTAAAAAGAAGGTCAAGCGGCAAAAGGAGGCTTTGAAGCGATATGAAAAAGCTAATCAATCTGATCAAAGCCATTAAAAATTATGATCCTGACAAATGGTATGAGGAGGATGGGAAATGAAAGGGGCAGTAACCAAACAAGAATTAATTAATTTTTATACCGACATCATGAACAAATATAAACAAAAATCAGCCAGAACACCGCAAGACGAGGAAGAGGCGGTTATGTTTGCGCATGAAGCAGCAGTCGATCAAACCATTGAAGAAATGGCCCGTGGTGTGGTTGAAAATTTGAAAAAGATGGAGGAATCGGAATGAGTGAAAAAGTGAAGGTTTCAGCAGAGCAAGCAGAAGCTATCGAGAAATACAAAAGAGATTTAGAGAAAAGCCATTGGCAACAACGCATGAATAAAATCAGAACAGAAGCGACATTTGAAAAATGCTTGTTAGGTATTCCTACACCTGACTTTTTGAGAGCATTATACTACGGCTATGAAGTCGAACCGGAGTTTAAGCGCGATGACCCAGTGATGGTGAAATGGAAGGGCGAAGACAAAGAAGAATTGTGGCACGTGATGAAGGCTTGGGATTCTATTGTAGAAATATATGACGAGTTAGGGAATTTTAGTACAGCTGGTTATAATATTGTCCGCCACGCCACGGAAACCGAAATAGCAGAAGGAAAAGAGCGTAGATGGTGGGCGAGACACGGACGTGGTGTGTGGAAGTTACAGAGGGGTGATGTTCTAGCTAAAGTAATTGATAACTTTCCCGTCATTGTTGTGTACGAAAGTGATTTTAATAAATTTGGGGCAGATGAACTAAGTCAAATGTATAAGGTCCTCTGCTTTGCCGAAAACCGCCTAGATAGGAGTGTAAATAATGAGTGAACAGCTGAAAGCAATTAAATGGAATTACGTGCATGGATATGATTTTAATCCAGGATCAGCAGAAGATCAATCGATTCAAGAGGATTTTGAATGGCTCATACAACAATCTGAACGCACCGAACAACTCGAATCCGAAAATGAACGGATGCGGGAGGTATTGAAAGACTTTGCAAACAACGGAACCAAGCATGACTTGAATCCTACTTTGGTCATGGACGGCAAAGAATACTTTCAATTATTGGATTACATTAAAAACATGGACGGTTATGTGAGGAACACGGCTAAGCAAGCCCTACGAGGTGATACCGATTGACTGTAAAAAGGCAAACCTATCACACGAGAGTAAGTAACGGCATGGACCCGGAACGAGCGGCCGCCATGCCGGTTCGCAGGCAGAACAAGGTTAAGGCGAAATATAAAAAAATAGCAGAACAAAACGGCATTAAATATCACACGTTGTACTATCGCATCAAGACGGGCATGGATCCGAAACTGGCCGCGACTTTACCGGTGCAGGAACAGGGGATCGTCAAGCATTACGAGCAAAAAGCAGCAGAAAACGGGATTAAACTTTCGACATTCCGGGCGCGGTATTACTCGTACGGGTACACGCTTGAAGAATCAGCGACTACTCCGCGCTACAGGAAACTGGATAGGAAGGTGGAGAGTCCGGATAATTCATGGTTTTAAGGCTCATGTGACGATTTTTAATCTATCATGACCTAAGATACCTGAAATAGATTTTTAAAGCACACAGAAAGGGTGAGTGGGCAAATATGATATCTGAAATGTACCGCAAACAGGACGGACAGACATTAAAAATTACTGGGCATTTATCAAAAGCAGAAATAAACAGTTTGAAACGCAACGGCTATAGGTTTGATAATCCGGACGAAAACAAGAACGGCATTAAATTAGCAAAATAAAGCGCGCCGTGGGCTAGAAATACATACATGACCTAAACTACCTATCTATTACAGATAAGCCCACAGTGGAAGCTGAGGAGGGAAATTGAATGACGAAACAGGAATTGATGGATTTTTATCAAGGCGAGTATGAAAAATACCTGAAATCTGGCAAGGCAAACGAAAGTGAATTAAAGAAAAATGTTGACGAAGAAATGGCATATCACATAATCGAAGCAGCAGAAAAAGATCTGATGATTGCATCAATGTGCAAGCAGTTTGTGGATCATTTAAATGAGTTGGAGGGTGGTTCTGACACATGAAAAAAGCTATTAATACAATTGTTCTGATTTGTCTATTTGTCTCAGGCGTCTACGTGGCTGCAAGGCTATTAAACTATGAAATTACCTTTATGGCATCCATGTTCAGCATGGGCGGTCTGGCTTACCTGTTAGCAAGTGAGGTGGCTGATCATGATTGATAAGAAGCGGACGGCCAAGCAATAAAGGTATAAAAATACAGAATCTAAAGCAGGTGAATCGTTTGAAACATAAATTGGACCTCATGACTTTGCTGGAATACATTGATCCTTCTTTTTTGGATTATCAGGAGTGGATAACCGTCGGTATGGCCTTAAAAGAGGAAGGGTACACAGCAAGTGATTGGGAGCAGTGGAGCAGACGGGATGGGCAGCGGTACCATCCGGGGGAATGTTTTAAGAAATGGACGACCTTTGAAGGGAACGGCATTACTGGTGCCACCATTACCCAGATGGCAAAAGATCATGGCTGGGAAACGCGCTCCAATGGAGAAGATCGTGAACTTGGATGGGATGATGAAATAACCGATGACGATTATGTCATTGTTGACAAAAATTGGGTAGAAGGTCAGGAAATCAGTGAGCCAACAACTTGGAATCCAGTTCGGGAGTTGACCACTTATTTAGAGACATTATTCGATTCATCGGACAATGTTGGCTATGTTGTTGAAACTTGGGAAAACGAGGACGGTAAACACTTACCCAAGAAAGGGAATTGGGATCGAACGGCAGGAGAATTGATCCAGGCATTAAACAAGTCAAACGGTGATATGGGATCCGTCCTTGGTGATTATAACCCGGAAGTAGGTGCATGGATTCGATTCAATCCGTTGGACGGTAACGGGGTTAAAAACGACAATGTCAGCGACTTTAAATATGCTCTTGTTGAATCAGATGAAATGGATTTAGAGAAGCAAAATGCTATTATGCGTGAGTTGGAGTTGCCGATTGCTGCCCTGGTCTATTCCGGGAAACGGAGTATCCATGCTATCGTCAAAATCGAAGCTGCAGATTATAGCGATTACCGGAAGCGTGTTGACTATCTCTATGATGTCTGTAAAAAGAATGGCCTGAAAATCGATAACCAAAACAGGAACCCATCCAGGTTATCCAGGATGCCTGGTGTCGAACGGAATGGCAAAAAACAATTTTTGATCGACACTGATATCGGCAAAGGAAGCTGGGAGGAATGGCACGAATGGATTGAGGCTATTAATGACGATTTGCCGGATCCGGAAAGCTTAACAGACTTTTGGGATGATATGCCGGATAAGGCACCACCATTAATAGAAGGGATGTTACGGCAAGGACATAAAATGCTTATGGCCGGGCCATCAAAAGCCGGGAAGTCATTTGCGCTGATCGAATTATCCATAGCCATTGCGGAAGGTCGGCGGTGGCTGGGTTGGAATTGTACAAAAGGAAAGGTTCTATACGTCAACTTAGAACTGGATAGGCCCAGTGCCTTGCATCGGTTTAAAGACGTATACAATGCGCTGGACTGGGAGCCTAGCAATCTATCCAATATAGACATTTGGAACTTGCGTGGAAAGTCGGTGCCAATGGATAAATTGGCTCCTAAGTTAATCAGACGCGCGGCCAAGAAGGATTATATTGCGGTCATCATTGATCCGATTTACAAGGTCCTAACAGGTGATGAAAACAGCGCAGATCAGATGGCTCACTTTACTAACCAATTTGACAAGGTGTGTACGGAATTGGGGTCCAGTGTTATCTATTGTCACCATCACTCAAAAGGCGTGCAGGGTGGTAAAAAGTCGATGGATCGTTCCAGTGGATCCGGCGTGTTTGCTAGGGATCCGGATGCATTGATCGATTTGATCGAATTGGAAATGACAGATGACTTGTTGAAACAGCAAGAAAATGCTGCAGCTACATCTATATACTCAAAAGCTATCGAACAAGCAAATTATGATTATTTTGACGAGCATGTAGGCATAGATGATCAGCAGAGTGTTTCGCAGATGAATTCTCACGCCAAGAAGTCATTACCGGCTGGTACATTGGAAAAAGTAGAGGCAGAAATCAACCAGGCTGTAAAAAGTGTTCGTGTGCGGTCTGCGTGGCGCGTAGAAGGTACATTACGAGAGTATCCGAAGTTCGATGCCATCAATATGTGGTTTCGATATCCTGTGCATCAAATCGACGACACAGGAATACTTAAAGACATTCAGCCAGAAAATGAACAGCCGGCTTGGAAAAAGAATTTCAGCAAGAAAAAAAGTTCAGCAGAAAAGAAAAAAGAGCAAAACGAATCGCTGGAAATGGCTTATGAGTCCTGCACGATAGACGGGGCTGTTACCCTGGATTCTCTATCAGAATTCATGGGTGTTACTCCAAAAACGGTAAGAAATAGAATCAAAAATCATGGTGGTTTTTGGATAACAGATGGAGAAGTTGGAAGGAAACCAGATAAATAGGGAAAGGAAAAAGTCGATAAATTTCCCTTTCCCTATGCAGGGAAAAAGTCGAAGGGAAACGTTTCACTAATGAGGGAAATTCTCGATAGTTTTCCTTTCCCTCATTAGGGAAATTCTCGGTGTTTTTCCTTCTTTCACTATCGAGGGAAAAACTCGGTAAAAATCGACTTTTTCACAGGGAAAGGAAAACCCTATACTACGTATAGGTAATTTCCCTTCCCTCAGAGGTCAGGGGGGTAAAAGTAGTCGTGCGTAAGCTATCGCACGACGACATACTTTCCCCTTTCCCTGACGAAGAAAAAATTCAATCAAAAATAAAAACGTAAAATTTTGGAAGGTGAAAATATGAATGCAAAACAATGGATTGATGTTACAGGTAAAATAAGTAAAGCATTTCCGGATGCGGTTATAAAAAAATGGGTGAGTCACGATAGCGTTGAAGAAATAGAATTGGAAGATCCGCAAGGTAACTATGTTGTAATTAAATACTATCCAGCTGGACGGGAGGGACTGGCATGAACTTCAGTGAATATCAGGAAATATCAAAACGAACAATGCCGGAAATAAAAGGTGATTTGGATTTAAAGTTAGCTAGATTTAATTATGCGCTTGGATTAAATACAGAATCTGGAGAAGCTGGCGACATGATTAAAAAGCATTTGGCTCATGGTCACGACATTAATATCGGGGAATTAGTCAAGGAAGCCGGAGACGTACTGCATTATCTGTCAGGGATTTGCTCATTGTACGGAATATCCTTTGGCGATGTAGCAGAAGCAAATATAATTAAGCTCCAAAATAGATATCCAAACGGTTTTTCCGAAGATGCTAGCCGCAACCGCAAAGAATATAGTGATAGTCATGACTGAATTCTTCATGCCAATGAAAAAAGTACCAACGACAACACACCAACAGAAGCAAGTCATGGTCCGTAACGGTAAGCCAGTCTTTTACGAACCAGAGGATTTGAAAACAGCTAGGTCTAAGTTATTGGCCCATCTTGGTAAGCATGTACCGGATAAGCAGTATACAGGACCAATAAGGCTTATGACAAAGTGGTGCTTTCCCATAACCGGTAAATATAAAGACGGCCAATATAAACATACACGTCCGGATACAGATAACCTCCAGAAGCTACTGAAGGATTGCATGACACATTGTGGCTATTGGAAAGATGATGCACTGGTGGTATCCGAGATTGTCGAAAAGTTCTGGGCTGATCTTCCGGGTATTTATATCAAAATTGAAGAGGTGTAGCTTATGGATTACGAGAAGTTTTTTGCTGACGTGATAACCTGGATCAATCAGACGAATCAACTCGCTGTCAAATATGGCATGGAAAGTAGTGACTTTTGGACATGGGTAACTCATTCGACGGGAGAGTTGGCAAACAAATATGATAATAATCCACTAGCAATAAAGCAAATGGTCATGCTGCATGAGTGGTTGGACGAGATATATTTTTCAAGCAAAGGGGACCAGTAAATGACTTTAACAATCAAATTGACCAAATCAACATTCAAGAAACTGGAATCCGAATGGTATAACTATCATCATACGTTAAAAGAGATTGCAAAACTACGAGAAGAAATTATGAATCCGTACCAACCGGAGGAAATAAACCATGAAGGTGGTCAGTCTAATTTGCCCAGTCAGCCAACTGAACGAATGGCGACAAGGCTAACTACCAGCAAACAGCTTAATTATCTGACTGAAATCGTGGATGCAATTGAGCGTGTATATAATGCACTTCCTGATGCTTATAAAAAAATGGCCCGTTTGCGCTATTGGAACAAAAACGGTAAGCTCAAATGGGAAGGTGTGGCGATCGAAACAGGAGTGAGTGAACGGCAGGCCAGAAGGTGGCGGAATGAGATTATTCAAGCGACTGGGGAGGTTTTGGGATGGCGGTAACAAAAGTTATGATAACTGACATATCAAGGCCGGCAACAAAACTATATGGAGACGGAAAGGTCTTGGATTTCACTATAACTGGATTTACTAAAATAGATTTTCTGTATATATTAAATGATTATGTTTTTGAAAGCAGCACAGAACTTTGCGTAACGGGTGAAGAAACTTTTATCAATTTGGAGAACAAAATAAAAGATATCATGAACAACCAAATGTCCGGATGATGTCCGTTTTTGCACCTAAAAACCATTTATTATGCTAGTGTAAGGAAAATGTATTTACTAAGGAACACCTGTTATCTAAGCGGGTGTTCTTTTTATAAAAACTATTAAGGAGCTGATGACCATGGCTGACAAACAGTTGAGCGAAGGTAAAAGCATCGGAGCATTAACGATTGATGTCGATTGTTCTGATGCACTTAAAGGACTCAAAGCAGTACAGCGAGAAGCAAGGGGAGCTACTGCTGCGTTGAAGGAGTTGGATGATGTTAAAAAACACACATGCCCTGAGTGCAAAACAATCACCTTAGAAATCGAAGCGTGGTGGTCAGATAAAGAAACACCACATGAGGTTAAGTGGTGCACCCACTGCGGATGGTCCAATGCCACACAAACCTAGGCGACCGTGTGCCGAACCCGGGTGCACTGTACTAACAGATGAGTCCTACTGCAATGAGCACCAGAAGAACTACCACAAAGATCATGACAGGTACCGCAAGACATCACACAAACGAGGTTATGATTGGAATTGGCGGAAGTACCGCCTGTCCTTTTTAGTACGGAATCCGCTATGCAAATACTGCGGTGACCGTGGCATGACTGTACCTGCTACCGAGGTAGACCATATCGTGCCGCATCGCGGAGACAGACAGTTATTTTGGGATGCATCCAACCATCAGGGACTATGCAAGTCATGTCACTCGATCAAGACAGCAAAAGAAAAATGATTAAGAAAAGCATTTTGTTTGAGTAACAAAAGAAGAACAAAAGTTCTTTTATTTCAATAAACAATTGTGAATTGTTTTAAATTAAGACACAATTCAAAGGGGTAGGGGCGGTCAAATCCCTGACACATGAGCCGCCACGACCGAGCGGGCACCATCGCGTGCAGTTTTTTCCCAAAATGAGAGTTTTCAAGGGCGGCAACAATTCAAAATTGTTTATAAATAAAACACAATTCAGGAGGTGATTTTGTGGCAGGACGATCCAGTAAGCCGATTCAATTAATAAAATCAGAAGGCAAAAGTCATCGAACAAAAGCGGAATTGGAGCATAGGGAAAAAGCGGAAAAGTCTTTGTACACCGGAACCAACTTCAGGGAGGACCCTGCCACAAAAGCAGACCCTGTTGCTCATAAAGAATTTTTGCGACTCCGGAAACTTTACAAGCAGATTGAATTTGTAGACGGATTGGACCAGGCAACCATTAATCGGTACTGCCAGTTGAAAAGCCAAGAGAGCATGCTGCAAGATTTGTATAACAGCGTTAAAGTAGCGATGGAATCCTATGAGGACATCAATAAAAAGATGGCTCATTACGAGGACATGAAAGAGGTACTCGGAAAGCAGAACCAAGTCCGTGATAAAATGCTCAAGTTGGAAGATCGATTATTTTTAAACCCTGTTGCTCGGATGCGGGCCATCCCAAAACAGCCGGAAGAAAAGAAAAAAAAGAGCCCGATGGAAGAGTTCATGGAGCGCAAGAAAAATGGCACACAGTAAAGAGCGGGCGTTGGAGCCCATTGAATTCATACAAATGCTTAAAGCGGTTGATGACTTTTATGGTCAGCCGTTTTTGTTATTAGACTGGCAATACGAAATTATTTGGGATGTATACGGAACCGTTACAGCAAACGGTTTAAGGCAGTACCGATATGCTTATCTGGAGGTCCCCAAGAAAAACGGGAAAACGTCTTTAATCGCAGGCTTATCTCTTTATCACTTAATGTGCGATCCCCCGGGCGGGCAAATCTATTGTTGTGCTGCTGACAGGCAACAGGCTGAATTAGTTTATAAAGCAGCAAAGGGAATGATCGAACAGGACGGGGCACTTGAGGGATCTTTAAAAATCCTGGACAGTAAGAAAGAAATCATTAATAAAGAAACCGGCACAACCATGAAGGTGCTGTCTGCTGAAGCATTCACCAAACACGGCCTTAACCCCACTGTTGTTATATTTGATGAATTGCACGCTCAACCGAATCGTGATTTGTGGGATGTCATGACATTCGGTGCAGGTGCCGCACGAAAAGAACCGTTGTGGTGGGTTATTACCACTGCCGGCGATGACCCGGATCGCCATTCGATCGGATGGGAGATCCACGAGCAGGCAAGAAAAATCCGAGACGGTGAACTGACGGATCCAACATGGTACGTCAAAATGTTTAATGCACCGGAAGATGTAGACATATTCGATGAAAAAGTTTGGTTTGAGGTTAATCCGTCACTTGGGCATACAATTAATGTTGAAGTTGTGAGGCAGGAAGCGAACGCCGCCAGAAACTCGGAACGATCGGAAAAACTGTTTAGGTGGCTCCGGTTGAATCAATGGGTAGCTTTAAAACAAGTTGGTTGGCAACCTTTATCCTTGTGGGATAAAACAGACGGTAAGTGGGATTTGTCGGAATTGACCAGCAAACGTTGCTATATTGGTTTGGATTTATCTAGTACTACAGATATTACAGCCGCCTGTTACCTATTTCCGCCACAAAAAGGTTTTGATGATTGGCGGGCTGTTTACGATGCGTGGATTCCGGAAGACAACATGAAAGAGCGGGTTAATCGTGACCAGGTACCGTATGACAAATGGGTGAATCATAAGTACATGCACGCTACTCCAGGCGATGTCGTTGATTATGATTTTGTTGAATCACGTCTGGTCAACATGAGTAAACAATATAACTTGCAGACACTTGGCACTGACCCGTGGAACAGTCGCATGTTGAGTCAAAGGCTGATGAAAGAGGGCGTTGACGTTATTGAAATACAACAGAACATGAAGAATATGAGCCCTTCCATGAAGGCGATCGAACAGCTGATGAAAAAAGGTGAACTCACGCACGAAGTCAATCCGGCCGCGCGTTGGTGTTGGGGAAACGTTGCGATTGCAACTGACGGCAACGAAAACATTAAGCCGATGAAAAATAAATCTAAAGAGCGGATTGACATTACCGTTGCTATGATTAATGCGATGGCGACGGCAATCACAATGGGCGAATCAACTGACTCTGTTTATAAAACTCGCGGAATCCGTGTCTTGTAAGGAGGTGGTGCAATGGACTTATCCGATATTTTATTAATTTGCGGGCTGATACTGGTAGCTGTTGGCCTTTATTTTATATCACTGCCGATCATGTTTATAACAGTCGGGACGGTGATATTTTTATTGGGTTTAATTGGAGCCAGGAACACGCCCGATAAAGGTGGTGATGGTACTTAATGGGGATTTTTAATAAGATGCTGACCAACCGGGCAACGGTATTAAGCAACCCTTCTAAATGGCTGTCTGATATATTCGGAGGCAGTAAAACGTCATCCGGCGTCACAGTGAATGAGGGTAACGCGATGAACAGTACAGCCGTTTATGCTGCACAGAAGGTTATTTTTGAAACAGTTGCATCATTGCCGCTTATCCTGTATCAGCGAAACGGCGATAGTAAGGAAAGAGCAACAAACCATCGTCTGCATTATCTCCTGCATGATCAGCCGAATGAGGAAATGACGGCATTCACATTCCGTGAGTTAATGCAGCACCATTTACTCACTTGGGGTAATGCATTCGCTGAAAAGGTCATTAATGGAGCTGGCCAAGTTATTGCGTTGTGGCCACTGGATCCATCGCAAACAGTTGTTGAACGTAATTTACGAACACAGGAGTTAGAATATTATACGGTTATGCCGGACGGACAGGCTTTTAAATTAAAGCGTGAACAGGTATTCCACATACCTGGTTTAGGCGATGGCCTCGTTGGTAAGTCACCAATACGCATGCATCGGGAAGCAATTGGGCTATCGAAAGCGACCGAAGAATTTGGCTCCCGGTTTTTCGGCGAAGGTGCCACACCAAGCGGGATTATAGAGTATCCAACCGCATTGGATGATGAAGCATACGAGCGATTCAGGAATGATGTACGTGATGCTCACAGCGGTTTGTCAAAAAGCCATAAGCTGATGATTCTTGAACAAGGGCTTAAATATCATCAAGTCGGCGTGCCGCCTGAGGATGCACAATTTTTGGAGACGAGAAAATTCCAGACAACTGAAATTTCGCGTATTTACCGGGTGCCGCCACACATGATAGGGGATTTGGAAAAAGCGACATTTAGTAACATTGAGCATCAGGGCATTGAATTTGTTGTGCATACCATTCGACCGTGGCTGGTTCGCTGGGAACAGGCAATCAAAATGCAACTTATTTCTCCGTCATCAAGGAAAACGCATTTTGCTGAGTTTTTGGTTGAAGGATTGTTACGCGGTGATATTCAGTCGCGTTATGAAGCTTATGCAGTCGCCCGGCAAAATGGCTGGATGAACGCCGATGAAATCAGGAGTAAAGAAAACATGAATCCTATGCCAGATGGTGAAGGCAAAAAGTATTTTGTAAATGGTAACATGAGACCTGTTAATGAACCCTACAAAGGAGGTGATGGACAATGAAAAAAATCAGCATACGCGGCCCGATTGTTTCAAATAACGTGCATTGGATTTATGAGCTGTTCGATATAGATGCCACAAGCCCGCGTAAAGTCCAAAAAGAATTGGAGGATGCGAATGGTCAAGATATTGAAGTGGAAGTCAATTCAGGTGGTGGATCTGTTTTTGATGGCTCAGAGATTTATACCTCCTTGAAAGAACATAAGGCCAATGTAACTGTTAAAATTATGGGACTTGCCGCAAGTGCCGCATCCTTTATCGCGATGGCCGGTGATAAAATTCTGATGTCTCCTACCAGCCAAATGATGATGCACAATGCCTCTTCTATTGCCATTGGTGATTATCGTGACTTTGACCACGAATCAGGTGTTTTACAAAATGTGAATCAGACGATCGCAAATGCCTATCGCATGAAAAGTGGAATGAGCGATGAAAAATTATTGAAAATGATGGATAATGAAACGTGGCTCACACCACAGCAGGCCCTTGAAAGCAAATTGGCTGATGAAATCATGTTTGAACAAAGTGGCCCACAGTTTGTGGCGAGCACCCATCATACCGGGATATTGCCACAACAAGTAATTGACAAGATGATGAATGACAGATTCAACCAGCAACAGCAAGATCAGCAACAACAGAATGAACCAACGAATCAATCCTCTCTGGATGACGATAATCCGGAAGAGGATTTTTATATGCACAATTTACGCAAGAAAAAACTTGAAATTTTAAACAAGGAGGTCATGTGATCATGACAATTATTGAAATGCGTGAAAATCGCGCAAACCTAGTAAACCAAGCGCGTGAGTTAGTGACGAATGCAGAAAAAGAAAAAAGGGATTTTAATCAGGAAGATCAGCAGCAGTATGACCGCATCATGAAAGAAGTTGATGAACTTAAAAATAAAATTGACAGGGAAGAAAAACTGTCTGCTCTGGAAAACGATTTGAATGAACCGGTCAATCAGCCACATAAAACGCAGCCGAAAGACCAAAACAAAAATCAAAAGCAAGGACGGGCATCTGATGAGTATAAAAATGCGTTCTGGCAGGTATTCCGAAATGGCAAAGAATCGTTGAATCATGAACAGGTAAATTTGCTTATGGATCCACAAATCCGCAACCTCGCTGTGGGAACGGATGCCAATGGCGGTTATTTGGTACCGGATGAATTTGAACGTCAAATCATCAAAGGACTGGAAGAACAAAATATCATGCGGCAGTTGGCAACCGTTATCACAACATCCAGCGGCGCTCGTGAGATTCCCGTCGAGACCGATTACGGCACAGCTAACTGGATGGGTGAGAAAGAGCAGTACACCGAAAGTGAAGCAACGTTCGATCAGGAAACACTAAACGCATATAAGGCAGGTACGATCATCAAAGTATCTGAAGAATTGCTGAACGATTCTGCATTCAGTATTGATAACTATGTTGCCGGCGCATTCGCAAAACGTTTCGGTAATTTGGAAGAAGCGGCATTTGTTAATGGTGATGGGTCCAACAAACCGACCGGTGTTGTGCAGTCGGCGCAAGTAGGGCACACAACAGTAGCTGGACAAGTTGACGGTCTGATTGCTGATGACTTTATCGAACTATTTCACAGCTTAAAGCGCCCGTATCGTCGTAATGCTTCTTTTTTGGCAAATGATGGGACGGTTAAAGCGGTTCGAAAAATCAAAGACAATGACGGTCAGTATATTTGGCAACCAGGTCTGCAAGCAGGTGAACCGGACCGCATTCTGGCCCGTCCGGTTTATGTTGCTGATGATATGCCGGCACTTGGAGCAGGGAATAAGCCGATTGCATTCGGTGACTACTCGTACTACTGGATTGCAGACCGGCAGGGTCGCGTAATGCAGCGATTGAATGAACTGTATGCCGCAACCGGTCAAGTTGGTTTCCGCATGTTCGAACGTTTAGACGGTAAACTGATCCTGCCCGAAGCGGTACGAGTATTGCAGAGCGCAAGTGAATAACGAGAGGCTTTAATGCCTCTCTTTTCTTATGAAGGAGGGGGAAATATGCCGGATATAAATCAATACTCTCCACAAAGCGGCAGAGTCATCGGCGAAGATGGGCAAGTTTATAATGTCGTTGATTTGCTACAAAATGCTGGTGGAGGTGGTGGCGATATGCTCAAAGAAACTTATGACACAAACGATAACGGAAAAGTAGATTCGGCAGAAAGTGCTGACAATGTAACTTGGTCAGGTGTAACGGGAAAACCGTCAACATACCCGCCTGAAAGCCACAGCAACCATGCCGTAAGCGATGTATCAGGTTTGCAAGCAGAATTAAATGATATCAAAAGTCGTTTGACAGCACTGGAAGGTGGTGGCACTTGATGAAAGTTAGAATGTTAAAATGCATGGCCGGTGAAAACGCAGTTAAAAATGTCGGAGATGAAGTTGACGTAAAAAAGGAAGTTGCTGAAGCGTGGCAGGAAGCAGGCATTGCTGAAATAGTTCAGGAAAAGAAGCAAGGTGGAAAGAAACAAGGTGATAAGTGATGCATTTAAAAGTTATCACTGAAGCAACTGAATCAGCTGTCAGCGTCGATACCGTCAAAGATTACTTACGCATTGACTACAGCGATGAGGATATGCTGATTCAGTCTATGATCGGTGCTTCAGTTAGTCATGTGGAAACATTTATCAGACGATCACTTGCACCGAAAACATACGAATTAACGTGCGAAGTATCCGGGTTAATCAAACTGCCAAATCCACCTGTCACAAGCATCGAAAAGGTAACAATTGGAGGCCACGCTATAAATGATTATATGAGAGTTCCGTCTGAGCCAAATGTATTGGAAATTCCTTGTGATGATAAAAATTTAACGCTGGAAGTCCAATACATCGCAGGTTATAACAAACTTCCAAAACCAATCGAACAGGCTGTTTTGTTGCTAATTTCCCATTTCTATGAAAACCGGGAAGCGGTTATTGTCGGTACATCGGTTGTTAAGATGCCGTTTTCAGTTGAAGCGTTGCTTTATCCTTATAAGGGGTGGTTCTAATGCGGCCTACCAGACCGGGTAAATATCGGCATGTGGTATACGTACAAAATAGGGAATCAACCCGCAATCCCGACGGACAATGGACTGAATCATGGGTAGATTTCAAAAAGAAATTTGCTGATAAAAACCCATTAAAAGCTAGTGAGTACTTTGAAGCAAAAGCAGTTAATGCTATCCAAACCGTTAATTGGAAAATGCGCTATGACGGTTCGGTCGATGAAGCCATGAGAATAGTGGAGAAAGATAAACAAGATAATATAAAGCAAGTTTACGAGATCCAAGGCATCTTAGACATGGAAGGCTTGAATCGTGAAATGGAAGTCATAACCGAGGCGGTGGTATCCAGTGGGAGCTGATATGAAATTAAATGTTCGCAATAAAATCAGTCAGCTTGGAAGATCAGGAAAAATTGCGGAAGGTCGTATCCTAAAAGAAGCTGGCAACAAATTATCGGAGGGCATATCCGACAATATTAATCGTTCAAGTATCAATAGCGCTGGTTACGTCCATCTACAGGATGCCATAAAAGTAGGTAATGTACGGACGAATGGTTATGGCGAGCGCAGTGTGCAAGTTGGTGCGTCGAAAGATAAGTCTTATATCCTGAAGTTCCTGGAACTAGGCACATCCAAAATGCCAGCCCAGGCGCCGATGGAAAAAGGCATCGCCCATACAAATGATGACGTGGCTCGGGTGTTATCTGACGGATATCAAAGGATTTTGCGCCTATGATTAATTTAAAAGACGATATCTTACAAGCGCTTGAGACCAACACTGATTTGACTGCTCAGCTTGATTTTTACAGAGGATACCCGGCCATATTTCCGAATAAAACACCTGCTAACCAGGACTTTGACACGTATATAATCTATCAACTTATCAATAACGTTGACATTGATTATGCCGATAATAAGGCGTTAAGAGAGTACGTCCAATATCAGGTATCTGTATTTACTAAACAAGGATCAATGACCAGTTTGGGCGAAGAAGTCAATTGCTCCATGCAGTCATTGGGCTTTTTTAGAACGTACATCGGAGAAATGTACGAGTCTGATACAGGTTACACGCACATTTCCACACGATGGAAAGTTAAATTAGAGAAGGAGGCAAAATAATGTCATATGCAGTAGGATTAAAAAGTTTCCATGTAGCAGAATTGATGTCAGACGAAAAAGGAGCAGGGACTACTTACGATGAAGTCCAAGAACTCTCCGAAGCTATAAGTGCGCAAATTGAGCCGCAAGTGGCATCTGGTTCACTGTATGGAGATGATTCGGTTGTAGACACCGCAAGTAAATTTAACTCGGCTACAGTCACCATAAACACAACGAGACTCCCGGCAAAGGATGAAGCTATACTACTTGGCAGGAAAGTGGAACCGGATGGAACTATTGGCTCGAAGGGAACTGCCCCCTATTTGGCTTTTGGGTATGAGGTTACGATGAGTGACGGTTCTTCCGAATACTGGTGGTTGTATAAAGGCAGGTTCCAAGAGCCTTCCCGCACCAATAATACAGGCAATGATTCCGTTGAATATAGCACACCAACAATCGTTGGAACGTTTATTCGACGGAAGTCAGACGGTGAGTGGAAGCGTAACGGCGCCGATGGAAATGATGGATTCAACGCAGGGGATACGTGGTTTGATGAGGTTTACGAACCAACTGCAGGGGACGGTACGACATAAGAGCAGGCACTAGGCTTGCTCTTTTTCTTTACATAACTAGGAGGTGAAATTGTGGACAAAGAGTTAAAACATGATCTGCAACATAAACCAAAAGCGGTCACATTTACATTAGATAAAGAACGAAATTTTATTTTGGATTTAAACGCCTACTCAGAACTGGATTTATTGTATGATAATAAAACTTATCATGACATTGAACGTGATTTATTGAAAATGCGGCCATATGCTATACGCGCATTCATGTGGGGCGGTATGGTGCACGAAGACCGGGAATTGACACCTGATTTTATCGGGCAATACATTGACGTTACCAACATTCAGGAATATGCTCAACAAATTTATCAAGCTATTCTGAATGATAAGCCGCAGCAAGCAAAAGATGAGCAGTCTGACAGCGACGGCAATGGTAAAAAAAAGTAAACGAGAAGTATGACTGGGAATCTCTTTTGGCTTTTTATACAGACATTTTAAAAAAAGATGACGATGAGTTCTGGCGCATTAGCATGAGAAGGCTGAACGCTCTTTTTACGTTGCATTTTAATAAAGTCGATCGGATTGAAAAGCAAAAACAAATGGACAAGCAAAATAAGGCGCTCGAGCAAATGCGGGCGTTGTAGGAGGTGAGATAAATTGACATTTAATGTAGTGTTCAAACACGGATATGAAGATCTCCGCATCGAAAATGTTAAACACATAGTTTATGACGACGATAAAGTCATGTTTATAGATAAGGAGGAGTCAACCATAGCAATAGTCAATCCCTCTGAGTTTGTTTACATCGGACGCGAGTAAGCACAAGAGAGAGATGTGAAAGGCAGGTGAGAACACGTGGCAAACCGTGAAGTAATTGCTGATTTAGTCGCGCAGGTATCCCTGGATGGGGCTAAATTCCAACAGGGCATGGGCAAGGTCAATCGAGAATTAAAAACGGTGCAGGAAGAACTGAAAACGGCAAGAAGTCGTTTTCGGCGAACTGGAGACAGCACAGACTTCCTTGGCCGAAAGTCAACAGCGCTATCCAGTAAAATAAAGTTACAGAAATCACAAGTTGATTTGTTGAGCCGATCATATCGGGAATCAAGAGAAAACAGCGGTAAATTTAGCAAAAATACGCAAGATCTTGCAAGGCGTTTGGAACGTGCCAACCGTGAGTTATCTGAAACTGAATCAGAACTAAAAGACGTTAACCGGGAATTAAGAAATCAGCCCAATAAATGGCAGGAGATAGGGAGAGACGCCCAATCAGCTGGCGACAAAATGATGACAGCCGGCCGAAATATGCGGCGATTCGGGCAGGCGTATACGATGGGCGTGACAATGCCGATTGTTGCAGGAGCGGCGGCTGTATTTAAAGCGTCAATGGATTTTGAAACGGCCTTTACTGGTGTTGAAAAAACGGTAGACGGAAGCAAGGAGCAGATGGATGAGTTAAAGCAGTCTATTCGTGACATGGCACTGGAAATACCATCTTCCACAGATGAAATTGCAGGTGTTGCTGAAGCAGCCGGGCAGTTGGGCATTCAAACTGAAAATATAAAATCCTTCACACGCGTTATGGTTGATTTGGGCGAGTCAACAAACTTATCTGCCAAAGAAGCCGCGACACAAATGGCCCGTTTTGCAAACGTCGTCGGCATGAGTCAGGGTGACTTTGACAAGTTAGGTGCAACGGTCGTTGACCTAGGAAATAATATGGCTACAACCGAAGCGGAAATATCAGAAATGGCTTTGCGTCTTGCTGGTGCAGGTAATCAAATCGGACTAAGCGAATCGCAGATATTGGCATTTAGTTCAGCACTGTCCAGTGTTGGTATTAAGGCTGAAGCTGGTGGATCTGCATTTAGTCGTGTCATGGTGGATATGGCAAATTCAGTTGCGAATACAGATGACAAGCTATCAACATTTGCCGAAGTCGCTGGAACAAGCGCTGATGACTTTGCAAAGTCTTTTGAAGAAGATGCAGCGGGCGCTTTAATGGATTTTGTCAGCGGTTTAGGCGAAATGTCGTCCGAAGGCGAGAACACATTCGGTGTTTTGGAAGAGCTGGGATTTTCTCAAATCCGTGTGCGTGATGCCCTGTTACGTGCGAGTGAAGCAAGCGGCGTATTTTCCGATGCACTTGATATCGGTTCAGATGCCTGGAAAGAAAATACAGCCCTCACTGAAGAAGCTGAGAAGCGGTACGAAACAACGGAATCACAATTGAAAATGCTGTGGAATCGCATAAAAGATGTAGGGATCACACTCGGAAATGCACTAGTACCTGCTGTCATGGATGCCATAGAAGCTGCCGAACCGTTTATACAAAATATAGAAGACGGGGCAGAAGCGTTTTCCGAAATGAGCGAGAAACAGCAACAATCCATTTTGAAAATGGTCGGGTTCGCCGCAGCTATCGGACCGGCTTCTATTGTGTTAGGCGGGCTTACAACCACAATAGGCGGAGTTGCGAAAGCATTCGGAGGTTTAGCTGGCTTGCTTGGACGAGCGGGCGGAACTGGTTTACTTGCTCGTATTGCAGGTTTGGGAGTGTCAGGGCCTGTCGGTCTTGCCATTGCTGGCGTTGGTGCATTAGGCGGTGTTGTCTACGCCCTAACAAGAGACAGTGAAGACCTCAACGATGTCAATTGGGATGTTGTTGAAGGTATGCAAAAAGAAGTAGAAGAGACCGATAACCTCATAGGCCGTTTTGAAGAACTTGAACGCAAAAACAAATTATCAAGTGATGAAATGCTCCGGTACATGGATATACTGGATGAACTGTCGCAGACAAACAGCAAACAAGAGATCGAAAAACTGAAGAACGAGCAGGAGAGGCTTTTAGAGAAATCCGGACTGACCAATGAAGAAATGCAAGAATTTCTCGACTTGAACGATAAGGTTATTGAGAAGGCCCCGACTACTAAAAAGGCTATTAGTGAAGAAGGAAACGCTTATGCCGAAAATCTGTCTGCATTGAAAGAATTGAACGAGGAAAAACGTAAAGAAATGCTGATAACAGCAGAGCGCGAACTCGAAAAAGCGCTCGAAAATGAATCTTCATTAATGAAAGAACAAAAGGAACTTGTATCTGATATCAAGCGGCTTGATCAAGAAATTATGGAAAACAAGGATAAGCGCATCGAAAAAGATGCCGAAATCAAGGAAGCGCAACAAGGTCTGAAAGATATACAAGGTGAGTTGCTTGAGCTGGAAGGTCAAAGCGGGTCTGAAGCAGCTGCCAAACGTGCCCAGTTGAAAGAACAGGAAAAAAATCAGAAATTACTTGTCGAGGGTTTAAAAAGCGAGAAAGAACAATTGGAAGTCGTACAAGATAAACTTATTGCTAAATTTCAAAAGAAAAACGACGATTTGGAATTAACCCGTGATGAAATAGCTGAAATGGACAAACTTAAATGGGATTACGAAGAATTGATTCTCGCTCAAGCTGGTATCAATTCTGAAAAGGGTAAAGGGCTCGAAAAAATTGATACTACGATCTCAAAGCTGGAAGAGGAAAAACAAAAGCTAAAAGATCAGACGCCTGTTAGTCAACGCAATACCGGAGAGTATCAGGATCAAGTTGACGAAATAAACAATCAAATCGGCAAGCTGGAAGGTGCTCGCAGTAAGCTAGAAGAAGTGAACGATTTAGCTGGACAGACTGTATACGATAAAGAAGTCAACTTGTCAGTCGATCCAACAGCCGCAGCCATAGACCGCGCATTGGGTCAGACAGTTTATAAAAAAATAAAAGCGGATGTACAGGGCAATACATTTGCGCAATATGGTCTCAGTTACAGCCCTTATGCAGAAGGTACTGACTATCATCCCGGCGGCCTAGCGCTCACTGGCGAAGAAGGCCCCGAATTGGCCCGGTCAGGAAGTCGTTGGTCCATGCTTGATTTTGGTTTACACGATTTACCACGCGGGACACAAGTATTTACGCATGATGAGTCCAAACGGATTATGAGTGCATTAAATAATATGCCGGGATATGCGCGAGGTGTGAGTCCATCAGGTGAGGCTGACAGGGTTGTTGGTAGTTTGAATGGACAGGTGCGACAGGACAGTCAACCAATCGTCCTCGAAATGCACATAACAAATGAAATGGACGGTCGGGCAGTTGGTAAAACTGTGGAAAAACATGTTACTGATTTGCAGCAACGTAAAAGCCTCAGGAAAAGGAGGGCGCCGCATGCTAAACTACATGACGTTTAATAATACGCGCAATACCAATTTCCCTTTATTGCAAGGCAGAAAAAAGGCGCCTTTTTTCCCTTTAAATCGTACAATCACAAGCTATGCCGGTGTTCATCGATTAAAGAAAACAGAAAAAGGGTTATTATCCATATCGCAACCAATAGGTTTTATTGTAAAAAATGACGAGCATGCACTGCAATTAAAAGATGAACTGTCTAACTGGCTTGTCACTGAAAATTGGGCGCCATTGCAGTTTGATAATGAACCGGGTAGGAGATATACAGCGGTTGTGCAGAACACTCTGGACGATTTTGAAAAATTCGTTGACCAGCGAAGTGGTACGGTTCAGTTCGTTGCAAAGGATGAACTTGGTGATAAACGCACTGAAACAATCAACACAACCAACACCACAATCCAAGTGACCGGCCAAGCCGAAACACCCTGGGCAACCCAAACAACATTCGGCATAGATGCTGACCAGTTTGTCCTAGAAGCCAACAACGGCCTATACGTACAACTGGATTATAACTTTATACAAGGCGATGTACTCAAAATAGATTATAAGTATCGGAAAGTCACACTGAACGATGAATTACTGATGACACCGATTAGCTTGCAGACAAACTGGCTGCCGTTGACCCCCGGTTATATGCAGATGAAAGCCAGTCATGAGACGGAAATATCATACAGCGAACGCCATTATTAAGGAGGTAGTTATATGCCACGAGTAGGTAACACGCCGGGGAGGTTATTGCGAGAAACAAACGAACAAGAAGGCACGATTCCTGGATTCACACCGCAATTTTTTGATAAAGACGGTTATCCGCACGAAGTTAGACCAGACGACCCATACCCCACAGGTGATTACGGTATGACAGAAGGGGGCGTTTGGGTGCCAAAAAAAGTGTCTGACGATGGGACGACACTTGCTCAACTAACTGGGAGTTATGTTGAGGAAAAAGTGATTGATGCAGTAAGCGTTCCTGCTGGAGAAGCAACGGAAGCCAGACTTCATAATTACAAAGGTGAAAGATACGCTTGGTTTGGCATTTATATTGATGTGAGCAATTGGTCATATCGTCAAATGTCAACGCCGTTCGGAAATTATTATGAAAATGGTATAAGTTATCCGGTAGCCGAATACGAGAGCGTTTCAACGGATATAAACTATGCTCCGTATTTATTAATACCGCAGATGTCGTTATACAGTTCAACCGAAGACCTTAAAGCCTCTAATTTATCAGAGGCTATTGAGCTTTATCCTAAACTTGATTTCCATTTCAGAATTGTAAATCATGCTGAAGAAACAGCAACTATATCTGTGTATGTAATGAGGATGTATTGATATGTCTAATCAAAATGAAATAATTAAACGGGTAAATCTAATATATGAGGAAATTAAAGAAAATAAAGAATCTATCGAGGAAGTAAAAAATGAAGTGTCGATGTTCGAACTTATCAGCGAATACAATCAGAGACATGAAAACAAAGAATTAATTGGTGGCAAGTGGGTGAGGGAAAACATATCCGAATTATCCAATTTGCCATAATCCGATACTCAACTAACTGTTTGTCTAAAGTGGCGAAAAGTTGAGTATAAAAATGAAGGGGATAGAAACGTGACGATATATATTGTGGTATCTTTTCTTGTTGGCTTATTGTTCGGTTTTATAATTAGAGAGCAAACTTATTAAGGGTGTTCAACAATAACGCTCTTTTTTTACGCCTTATTTTAGGAGGTGAATCAATGCGCAATCTCATGCAAGCAGGCGGCTCATTCATCGGCACAATGGAGCAATTCGAGTTCAACACGCCAGACCGCCGAGCAAGCACAGAATTATACATCTTCTCACAAGACGACGTAATACTGGCTATCCTATCGCCAGAAACCGGTCTAAGAGAAGCGCCGTACCGCGAGGAATTGAACCAAGTCGCTGATACGCCATTTAGTTTTACGGTCGATGCCGACACCGAACAATCGCAGCATATCCGAGAAGAAAACCAGGTCGTATTCCGCGACAAGAAAGGCGACTTACAGCTTTACGTCATCAAGGAGTTAGACCAGGTTGACAATGTAGATGGCCCGCAAACAACCGCGATATGCGAACCAGCCTTTATGGAAATCGCGGAACACATCGTTGTTGACCGTCGTATGGTTGATGATACGGCAGATGTGGCAGGTAACGCAGCTGTAGATGGCACTCGCTGGGAATTTAAATTAGAGGTTGATCTTGGCCGTGCAACAACAAACTTTTATTACATTACATCTGTAGATGCGATATGGAAAATCATCGAAGTCTGGGGCGGCGAATTTAAAGCGGTTGTCGAATATGACAACAAAAACAACGTTAATCGTCGTGTTATCAAGATACTTGCCCGCCGTGGTGCTGATAAAGGGCACAGGTGGGAAATCGGTCATAATATCCAAGAAATACAGCGTACTGTGCTGTCTTATCCTGTTACGGCTATGTATGGTCGCGGCGCATCATTACAAACGGAAGGCGGCGGCAATACGCGTTATATTGACTTTGCTGACGTTAAATGGTCTAAGGCTAACGGCGATCCCGTGGATAAACCGAAAGGCCAGAAATGGGTGGGCGACCCGGACGCATTGCAGAAATACGGACGACAGTATAAGGGAAAATTGTTGCACCGCGAAGCGATATTCAGTAATCAGGACTATGAGGATAAAATTGAACTTCTTCAAGCCACGTGGGATGCTGTGCAGAAGGCAAAAGAACTCGAAATTAATTACGGTTTATCCGTGCATCTACTCGAATTTTTAGCGGGTTATGAGCACGAACACGTCGAATTAGGCGACACCAATCAGACGGTTGACCGCAATTTCAGTCGTCCAATCGAAATTGAAGCGCGCGTGATTGCGCTTGAATACGACTTACTGGACATCGAAGGAACAGCACAAGCAGAATTAGGACAATTCCTGACCATATTAGATGATGACCGATTAGATCGCGTTATTGAAGAAATAAACGATAACCGCCCGAATTGGGACGTGCCGCAGATTGACGAATCGAATTATCCGGATATTAAACCGGAAACTCCGCAGAATGTCAAGGCGGTAGGAGCATTTCAGACAATCCAACTATCGTGGGATTATGACGAGTCACTGTTCGTTAAGCACTACGAAGTGTTCGGCAGTCAGTTACCCGATTTTGTTCCGGATTCTTCTAATCTATTATGGCGCGGGCGAGTGAGCGGATTTGCACATCAAGTCAAAACAGACCAGGTTTGGTACTATTACGTGCGTGCGGTCAACTATCATGGCACGGCATCGGATTACAGTGTGAAGATAGAAGCGTCCACAGTGCGGATTATGAGTGACGACATCCTGTTTGGCGAGGGTATTGCGTCTGAATTACGGGGGTTATCCAAAACTGCCGGGATATTGGCGCAAGACACCGTATCATTCGATAAATTAAATTCGGCTGTTAAGAATTTAGACGGTACTCGAATAAAAGGAGATTTAATTTCTGTCGACGGTACATCGTATATTGCTGATGGCGTTATCGGTAATGCCGCGATAGCAAATGCTGTGATTGACAAGGCGCACCTGCGGAAAGCAATCATTGATGATGCCCATGTAGACGAATTGACAGGCAAGAAATTTAAAGCACATTCAATAGATGTGGATAAACTAAACGCAACTACATTGTCGGTTATTAGTGCTGATTTAGGTACGGTTACGGCAGGGGTATTACAATCAAGTAATGACAATACAGAGTTTAACTTAAACACAGGTAATTTACACATGAGCAACGCCGATATAACATTCGGCAGTGGAGCTTTTATAGACTTCACATCAAGTGGCAACAAAGTAACTTATGAGCATGTGGGCGACGGGGTTTACAGAACGGCAGGGATTGGCGTTGGAACATCCATCAATGCTAAGTACCCTGTTATTTATATGGGAACTACCGGAACGTACAAGGAAGACTTCGGAGCGCAAGATGAAAAATATTTTACCGGATTCATTTCAAACACAAATAGAAGAACATTGGAAGACGATATAGGTAACTCTGTTGTGGGTAGAGTTTTCCAGATACGAGATGAAGCTGTCGGTTATAGCAGGGGTTTCCATTTTGACGTAGCCGGAAGTTCGATGTCGATGAATCCGATAAACGGAAGGTCATATGACTATGACTTGGGTGAAACAGCTAACTCTTTTCGCCACTATTATACAAAGGGAAATATTTACGCTGATCAATTTCTGGATATTCGTTACAGACATAACACATCAAAGGGGTGGAGAATCGAAACTGAATATGATGGGTCTGGTCGCGGAATTACGTTAGTAGGACTTAACGGTGATGAATACAACTACAACATTGGCGCAGAGGAGTCTCGCAATTGGATTACGCATATATGGACGAGAAACCTGACATCCAAATATATTAACTCCGATTATGTCAATGGAACGGTCGTAGGAACATCAACTAAGGATGCTAAAATGAACATTGAAGATTTAGATGGAAAACAGGCATTTGATTACTTCGACATGATGGATATTAAAACGTTTTACTATAAAAATTCCGATTACACAAATCCATACAACAAGAAAGTAAGTCCAGTAATTGAACAATTAGATCCAGTTTTAGCTAATTTATATAAGGCAACAGACGATGGTCTTGATATAAACAGTAATTTATTCCTATTAGTAAGAGCGTTTAAATATTATGTAAAGACAACGAATGAAAGACTAGAAGTATTGGAGGGTAAATAAATGGAGCAAGACATAAACAAGGTATTAGATAACTTATCAGCGGAATGGGCGCAAGATGCAGCGAATGCCAAACGCAAGATTGCTATACTGCAAGAGGAAAATCGGTTGCTAAGAGAAGAAAATGAACAATTGAAAGAAGGTAAAGAAGCGGACGCCGAATAGGCGTTTTTTTATGCAGAAAAAGCGAGGGAGCCATTCCTCCCTCTGGCCTGCCACGGGGTACATGGCAGGTTATTTATATGGTACGATAACTATTTTATTAATTGCGGGGGTCTTACATGAATTTCCCTCCTGATTGGAGGTTCGAGAGTGGGTGAACAAAACGTGGAACTCATTGAGCAAAACGTGCAGCACATTTCAGAGGATGTGCGGGCACACGGAAAATCCATACGAAACCACGAGTCACGCATCTATCAGCTTGAATCGAACATGCAGATGACGCAACAAAGTGTTCAGCACACGAATGAAAAAATAAGCGATTTAACAGCAAGCTTCAAAACGCTTGAACAAAAACTTGACCAAGACCGGGAAGACTTACAGAAAGACCGAGAAGAAAGACAACGAAACGAAATTAAACAGTTAGAAGATTATAAACATTCTGTATCAACGAATATGTGGAAAATCGGCGGCACTATCGTTGCAACGATTGTTGCAGGTATGGTCGCTGTTATTTTATGGGGAGGTATTTAAGTGAAAAAAGTAAATTGGAAAGTGCGTTTACGCAATAAAAAATTCTGGCTGGCACTCATTCCGGCCGTCATATTGATTGCCCAAATTGTAGGTAGTTGGTTTGGTTACGAGGTTCCGGCTGACGTGATTAATCAAGAAGTCGAAAAAGCGGTCAATGCGATATTTGTTGTATTAGTCATCCTGGGCATTGTCAATGATCCCACAACGGACAATAAAGGCGTATCAGATAGTAAGCAGGTCATGACTTACCGCAAACCTAGAAAGGACGTGAAGTAATGAATATCAAACAAGATATCATCCCAGGCTTAGACCAACCGGCTTTGAATGCTGTCAAAATTGTTGTCGCCCATGAATCGGGTAACCCAAATAATACGGGTCCCGATTCGCTTGAAAATGAGATTAATTATATGAAAAACAACTGGAATAGGGGGGCGAAAGCATACACATCTCACTGGGTAGGTGGCGGTGGACGTATTGTCCAACTGGCAGAAACAGGCAAACGTCAAAATGGAGCCGGATGGCCTGCTAACGGTATTGCATATGCACACGTTGAACTAGCACGAACGGACAGCAAAGAGACGTTTAAAGAGGACTATAAAGCATATGTGGGGTTACTACGCCATTTAGCTAAAGAGGCAAATCTACCCGTAACCTTTGATAGTAATGATGATAAAGGCATCAAGTCGCATGATTGGGTCCGTAAAAATTTAGGCGGTACTACTCACACAGACCCGTTTGCTTACCTTGCTTCACACGGGGTTGGTAAATCCCAATTTGCACACGATGTGGAAAATGGGATTGGCGGTGAAGTTGAAGTTAGCGAACCTAGCACGAATAAATCAATCCTGCAGATGGCCAACGAAGTTATTAAAGGGTTGCACGGAAACGGTCATGCAAATAGACGGGTATCCTTAGGAGTTAATCAGTCTGTTTATAATAAAATCAAATCCGAGGTTAATAGGAAGCTAGGAGCCTTGGACAGAAGTATTTCAAAAAATCCCGCTTCATTTCACTACAACCTATTTTTATGTAAAAAAATGGAAATGATTTAAAAAAGGGTATGCCAAATAAGCTTCACGTTTATGTCAT
>NZ_SRHY01000027.1 GCF_004565465.1 Lentibacillus salicampi | reverse complement strand
ACGGCAAGCAGGATGGTGACAACGACTATCGGAACAGCGGATTAACTGATTTGACGACTCAATAACCTTTCTCACCCCTACAATCGAAGCGAATCCGGAAAAAGTGGCATCTTTCGGTAAAAAATATTAGAAAATATTTTTCAAATTCATGCCCCCAAATGCTCGGCTTCTTGCGATTATAGTTATGAAGAGATAGCCTATTAAGTTTGTGCTTACTGGGCAGCATGGGGTAATAAAGATGGAAAAAGACATGATCACATTCGAGGAGATTTTCAGGTAGAACGAGCACGAATTCATTACCAAATTTACCGGCTAAATATTCAGTACTCGCATCAGGAATTTTACCAGGAAGGGTTGGTCGCCATGAGGAATGCCTATGAGAATTATCAGCCGGATCAAGGGCCGATGGCGACATACTTCAATTACACGATCCGCAACCGCATGATCGATTTGGTTCGGAAACAGAATAAAGAAGCTGAAAAAACGGTGCATTACGCACAGGAATACCGGACGCATATCGATAACGGTAATTATTATCGAAGTAATGGCCTGGCTTATCCGGTGAGGCAGAATGGAGGCAAGAAGCGTGACGCAGCTTTTTGGCAGACAGTACGTGAGCAGCTGTCGGACAATCAGTGGAAGTGGGTGAAGTGTTTTATTGTTGAGGAAATGTCGGTAAAGGAGATTGCGGAACAGGAAGGTGTTTCGGTGGAAGCGGTGAAAAGCTGGGGCAAGCAGGCTAGGCGGAAGCTGGGTGGGTTAGTGGATGAAAAAGCGTTGGGGTCTGTTTGGTAGATGGAGAGGGAATGCGTTTATGAAGGGAGAGCCGGTCTTTTTTTGCCTGATAAAGCAGTGGAATTTTTCGCAATTCTATCTAATCATGTATAATAGAAGTCCAATAGATATGAACGGATCTTGATAAGTATGGCTTTCACGGGGAGGTGTGTGATTCATGAATTTAATTAGATGCCCGTTATGCGGCACCTTATATCGGAAAAAAGACCTTGTCGTGCTGGATATCGTTAACACGATTACACATTCCCGTTGTGTTGACAGGGAGAACTGCTTTCCGATTAAGGACTCCGGCACTTATGGGCAAATATTGAAAGCGTACCCCTTTTTTATGGAGACTAGGAATACTGAAGAAGAAGGTTAGGGGCGCCGTGGAAAGAGACTGGGCTTTGAGAGATAGAGAATTTTACCTGTGGGAATAAAAGTATATTAACAATCTGCCGATGCTGTTATGTGTCCGGCAGGTTTTCGTTTTTCTTATCGTTTTCTGTTACTGCAGAAGTCGATGACAAAGAGGGAACCAAATTGTCGTTTAACACATTATCCACTATAATGAAGTTATGACTTTAGAGTTGAAAGAGTTGATCAAACATGATTGATATCAGTAAAATTACTCAAGGAAAAAATTTAACTGAAATCGATGAGCAGGTTTTAAACTATATTATTAGCAATTTCGATAATGTTTTACAAAAAGGTGTCAGACAAATAGCAGAGGAAAACTATACATCTGCAGCCACAGTGATCCGTTTATCAAAAAAATTAGGTTACACAGGGTTCGTGGATATGTATTATAATCTCTTACCACAGGTCAAATCAACGGAATATCAACAAACTGGGGTGGTCGAGAACTTTCCGGATATAACATCTCAGGATTTTTTTAAATACAATACAATGGATGATGCGGAGCAATTTATTGAAAGGGTTTTAAATTTAAATCAAAATTATATTTTTATTTATGCTACTGGCTTTTCTGGGATTGCAGCGGAATATCTGTATAAAAAGCTATTGGTATTAGGGAAAAAGACCATTCTGGCAAGCGGGACGGATTCAGTTGGAGTGTTTGAGAATAACATAGAGGATATTGGCGCGTTGGTTGTAATATCGAAATCCGGGGAAACTCAGCAAGTGATCGATAAACTGAATGCTGCTAGGGAGCATAACATCACGACCGTTTCTTTCACCAAGGAAATAAGCAACCGAGTGGGTAATTTATCTGATCTGAATTTTAAAATCGTTGATAACAGTAAATTGGATGATCGAAATATGCTGCCAAATATCTTCTTTCCGAGGCTGCTAATGGCGTTTGAAATGATCATGAAGACATATTTTGACCGGTTGTAGGTACAAAAATAATAAGGGCTGTTGGAGCTTCAGTGTGTGAAACGTGTTTCTTCTTATGAAACACGTTTTCATTGTGCTTGAAAGCATTTACAACGAAACAGCCACGTGGAAAAATAAGACTACATTAAATAGAAATGGGGGGATTGTTATGAAAGAGAAAGTAATGGAGGGGATGCAGAGATTTTCCAAAGCTATGTTTATTCCTGTACTGATTCTGCCGATTGCAGGGATTTTGATTGCACTTGGAAATGTGTTTACCAATCAACGGTTACTTGAAGCCGTTCCATTATTGGATAACCCCATTACCACAGGGTTTGGGACCATTTTATCTGGTTCATTGGTTTCCATTCTAGGTAACTTGGGATTGATATTTTGTGTAGGTATCACAGTGGGCTTGGCTAAGAAGGAAAAATCTGTCGCTGGGTTTACAGCTTTGCTGGGGTATCTGGTGTTCGTTAATGCGATGAATAAATTCATGGAACTGAATGGGTTGTTAGCTGAAGCGGAGGCCATGCAAGGTGCTGGTCAGAAACTGATTATGGGTGTACAAATCCTGGACATGGGTGTTTTTTTGGGGATTATTCTGGGACTTGTTACGGCTTTTATCCATAATAAATTTATCGAGACCGAACTTAAAGGGGCCCTTCAGATTTATGGTGGTTCCCGCTTTGTCTTTATCGTTTTAATCCCGACCGTTATTTTGTTAGCGGTTGTACTCACATATATTTGGCCTTTCTTCCAAAGTGGGATTAACAGTTTGGGGGGATTAATCCAACGAAGCGGAAACTTTGGATTGTTCTTATACGGTGCTTTAGAAAGACTATTAATTCCAACTGGCTTGCATCATCTCATTTATACACCCTTTTTATATACGTCATTGGGCGGTGTTGAAGAAGTTGGCGGACAAGTATTTGAAGGCGCGCGCAACATTTATTATGCCGAAATTGCCGATCCAAGTGTTTCCAGGCTGTCGGAAAGTGTGATTTGGGATGCGCGTGGTATTTCTAAGATGTTTGGGTTAATTGGGGCATGTTTAGCCATGTATCATACAGCAAAACCCGAAAACAAGGCAAAGGCGAAAGCGATTTTAATTCCGGTAGCTTTCACATCATTTATTGCGGGTGTAACAGAGCCGATTGAGTTTTCTTTTATGTTTGTAGCACCACTTCTATTTGTTGTCCATGCTGCGTTAAGCGGTTTGAGTTTTGTGGCATTGAATCTATTGGATGTCCGGGCGATTGGGCCAAATGGAATGATCGACTTCCTGTTATATAATCTTCCGCTTGGAATTGAAAAAACAAGCTGGCCTATGTACATTTTAGTCGGTTTAGCATTCTTTGTTATCTATTATGTTGTCTTCCGCTTCCTTATCACGAAATTTAATTTTAAAACGGTTGGCCGCGAGGATGCTGAGCAGGATACGAAAATGTACTCCAAAAAAGAATATAAAGAGAAGAAAAGTAATGAGAAGAAAACTAAAGAGAAAGAACCTGTTGCTCAAGAGAGCCCGGGGATGGCAAGCGTTATTGTCGATGCTTTGGGCGGTGCAAATAATATAAAAACAGTAACCAATTGCTATACTCGCTTAAGACTCACACTGGACGAACCGGATCTGGTGGATGAAGCAGCATTAAAAAGCGAGACGGGGGCAAACGGCATTATTGTGAAAGACCAAAATGTTCAAGTAGTCTACGGCTTAGCAGTGAACAGCATTCGAAAACAAGTTGATAACTATTTAGGTACAAAAGAAATCGACTAGAAAAGAAAGGAAGATTCATATGAAAGAGTTCTCAGTTGTCATTGCAGGGGGCGGAAGTACGTATACGCCAGGAATTGTAATGATGTTGTTGGACAATTTGGATCGATTTCCAATAAAACAACTGACATTATACGACAATGATGCGGATAGACAAAATGTTTTAGGTGAATCATTGGATATCTTATTAAAAGAGCAAGCGCCAGATATTACGTTTCATTATACAACAGATCCTGAAAAGGCATTTACCGGTGCAGATTTCTGTTTTGCGCACATCCGTGTAGGAAAATATGATATGCGTGAAAAAGACGAAAAGATCCCATTAAAACATGGTGTAGTCGGGCAAGAAACATGCGGACCCGGCGGAGTTGCGTATGGAATGCGCAGTATTGGGCCTATGGTTGAACTTATAGATTTGATGGAACAATATTCGCCAGACTGCTGGATGTTGAATTATTCAAACCCTGCAGCTATTATCGCGGAGGCTTGTCGTATTCTTCGTCCGAATTCCAAGGTGTTAAATATTTGTGATATGCCTGTTGGAACGTTAAGGAGAATGTCGCAAATTATAGATAAACAACCTAACGACTTAGAAGTCCGTTATTTTGGCTTGAACCATTTTGGCTGGTGGACAAGTGTCAAAGATAAAGAAGGGCATGAATACTTACCGCAAATTCGCGATTATGTTGCAGAAAACGGCTATCTCACTCAAATCGAAGTCGATACACAGCATATGGATCAAAGCTGGCAAGATACGCATAAAAAAGCAAAAGACCTTTTAGCTGTGGATCCGAGATTTTTGCCGAATACGTATTTAAAATATTATTTCTACCCTGATTATGAAGTGGAACATTCGGATGCTGATTATACACGCGCAAATGAAGTCATCGATGGAAGAGAGCAGGAAGTATTTTCGACAGCAAGAACTATTATTGAAAACGAAACAGCCGCGGGCAGTGGCTTCTCAATTGGTAGTCACGCGACATTCATCGTTGACTTAGCCCGAGCTATTGCGTTTAACACGCATGAACGCATGCTGATGATCGTTGAAAACAATGGCGCCATTGCCAACTTTGACGACGACGCTATGGTAGAGGTTCCATGCATTATCGGGTCGGATGGTCCGGAGACCTTGAGCCAAGGTAAGATTCCGGAATTTGAAAGGGCGCTGATGTATCAACAAGTAACGGTGGAAAAATTAGCTGTTGAAGCATACATTGAGGGCAGCTATCAGAAATTCTGGCAAGCGTTAACTCTTTCCAAAACAGTGCCAAGTGCAGCAGTAGCGAAAAATGTGTTGGATGATTTAATTGAAGCTAATCAGGAGTACTGGCCGGAATTCAAATAAACCAATTAATGTGCAAAGGGCGAAAGTCAATTTTCGCTTTTTCGCTTGTTGTATGTACGTTTTAATTTATATCTTAGCTGGAGGTGGAATAGATGTTCAAGAAACTATTTGGAAAACAAGACACAACGGAAACCATTTTGTCTCCGTTTACGGGGAATGTCATCAGCATGGAAGATGTACCAGATGAGATGTTTAGTCAGAAATTAATGGGTGATGGCATTGCCGTTGAGCCAACAGAAGGTACTGTCGTTGCTCCTATTGATGGAGAGGTTGTTCAATTTTTTCATACAAAGCATGCGATTGGCATTCAGAGCACCAGTTGATGAATCTTAGCACCTTTGAATGGGATCAAGATGCTCTGAAAGCTGCCCATATCACAAAAGAAAAATTATCACGTCTCGTGCCAACAACCAAAGTCCTGTCAGGTTGTAACGAGGAATTGGCCCAGAAAATGGGGATCTTGGAGAACACACCTTTTGTCGTGGGGGCAAGTGATGGTGTTCTTTCTAACCTTGGGGTGGGCGTCATTCATGAAGGTGACATGGCCATAACTATTGGAACAAGCGGCGCTATCCGGACCGTGGCACCTGAGCCAAGAACCGATACAAAAGAACGGATTTTTTGTTATGCATTAACTGAGAATCATTGGGTTATAGGCGGCCCCGTTAATAATGGGGGGATGGTACTGCGGTGGACACGTGATGAACTTGCGGAGAGTGAAGTTAAAACGTCCAACCGTTTAGGGATCAATCCATATGATGCCTTAACGGATATTGCGAATCGGGTAGACCCGGGGGCGAACGGTCTTTTGTTTCATCCTTATTTAGCTGGAGAAAGAGCACCTTTCTGGAATGACAACGTACGGGGCTCTTTTATTGGACTCACGTTAAACCACAAAAAAGAGCACATGATAAGGGCAGCCTTAGAAGGCGTTATATTTAATTTATATATGGTATTTTCAGCTATTCAGGACGTCATGGGCGTACCCGTTACTTCTATTCAAGCAACGGGTGGATTTTCCCGGTCTAAAGTTTGGCGACAAATGTTGGCGGATATCTTTGGGCATGCGGTAACGGTACCCGAAAGCTATGAATCATCCTGTTTAGGTGCCTGTCTTCTAGGCTTATATGGACAGGGAAAAATCGATTCTTTTGATACTGCGAAGGATCTAATGGGCGCCACTTATCAACACGTCCCGGAGCCCGAACATCAAGCATTATATAACGAATTGATTCCGATTTTTAGCAGTATAGCAAGCAATTTGGAACATGAATATGAAAAACTCGCAGTATTTCAAAAAAGAAATGATCACGAGCGACATAGTTCGTAAACGTGTGATAGGGGAGATTGTGGTGAAATGGTAAATACAATTGGCGTGTTCGGACTTGATGTTATGGGAGCAAGTATTGCCAAAGTTGATCACGATGAAAGGAATCGAAAAAGATTTATCTTTGCCTGGCTTTAGTACGTCACTTTCCTTTTATGATGGTTACCGTTCTCCAAACAGCGGGGCTGAATTGATACAAGCACAGCGGGATTATTTTGGTGCACATACGTATGAACGTGTTGACCAACCAGGTAGTTTTCATACCGAATGGGAAGTTTAGTAGAGGGTATAACAATTTTCTAACCTTCGATAAGAAGACCGGCGAACTCAATTTGTGCCGGTCTTTTTATATAAATTCTCGCGATCTACCGCTCAATTTCCCCAAAAAATTACTGTTGATTTATGAAAACGCTTTTGTTAGAATCTATTTAGATACAACTTAGATCTATGTTATATCTCAAGTCGAAAGGATGTATTTTCATGGATAATCGTATTTTACTAGCTTTTTATGGCGATGACTTCACGGGTTCTACGGATGCCATGGAAGCTTTAGATCAATATGGTTTACGAACGATTCTGTTTCTGGAGCCGCCCAATGAAAACATGCTCAAACGTTTTGAGGGCGTTCAATGCATAGGTGTTGCCGGTACAGCTCGAGCAAAAGACAAATCGGAAATGAAAAATGAAATCGCACCTGTCTATGAGAAATTCAAAGATATCAATCCTTACTTTGTGCATTATAAAGTCTGTTCGACGTTTGATTCTTCGCCTGAGGTAGGAAGTATTGGTTACGCAATGGACGTGGCAAGGGATTACTTTACAAAAGGGACTTACCCACTACTGGTAGCAGCGCCTGCACTGGGTCGTTATACCGTATTCGGCAACCATTTTGCTAATTTTCATGGCACTGTCTACCGGCTTGATGAACACCCTGTTATGTCCAAACACCCCGTTACCCCAATGGATGAGGCGGATTTGGCTGTCCATTTGCAGGAACAGACGCAACAAACCATTGCAACCGTTACTGTTCGTGATATGAATTCTGCATCAGAAAACAAGGTGAGGCTGAATGACGTTGAAGAAGACATCATCTTATTTGATGCACTGGAAGAGCAGCATATGGAGGCCTTTGGGGAAGCCGTTTGGGAAACCAGAGATGACGGATCCCATTTTCTTGTTGGGTCATCAGGTATTGAATATGCTTTGGGAAACAAATGGCGCCAAGAAGGTATTGTTAACAATCAGGAAAAAGAACAAAAGCCTGAACAAATAGAACAAATGCTGGTCATTTCCGGAAGTGTATCAGATGTCACAAAAGCACAATTGGAACATGCAGAGCAATCTGGATTTCATATGGAGCAGATTCCATATGAGTTACTTACAGAAAACGAGATTCCGGAAAATTACTTGAACCATGTCATAGACTTGCTTAAAACCGAAAAGAAAGTCGTATTATATACCGCTAAGGGTGCTGATGATCCGGTCATTGAGTCTACGAAGAATCATTTTCTTGAACATGGCATCAAAAAAGATATTGGTTTTCATATTGGCAAACAGCTAGGAGAATGGGCAAAATTCATCGTGGAAAACGGTGATTTGAAACGATTGGTCATTACAGGAGGAGATACGTCAGGATTTGTCACGTCTCAACTGGGCATTTTCGGGCTGGAGGTACTACAGTCCATTGCTCCTGGTGCGCCATTATGTCGGGCGTATTCTGAAAGCGAGTCATTCAATCATCTTGAAATTGCTTTAAAAAGCGGTCAACTAGGTGGAACAGACTTCCTTGAAAATGTTTTTAAAGCGGGTCAATAAAATTTAGAAGGGAAGGAAATAGGGACATGCTTTTAAAAGATATCGCCTACCAAAAGATTAAAGAAAAGATTTTAGACGAGGCCTACCAGCCGGGGCATTTTCTGTCAGAACGTGCCTTAATTAACGATTTGGACATGAGTAAAACCCCGATTAAAAATGCACTGGCACGCCTGGAAACAGAGGGATTCGTGAACGTTTCTTCCAAACAAGGGATTATTGTCAATGACTTATCCGTTGAAAGAATTAACGACATTTATAATTTGCGTATTGCACTGGAAATTTTTAATTGTAAGTCGGTTTATCAAACAATTACTGGTGAGCAATTGAAGGAACTAAGCGATAATTTAGATGAGACAAAATATGCGACTGATAAATTAGATGTGAAGGCATTTGCGACATTGGATCATCAATTTCATCTGATTATTAGTGAAATAGCTGGGAATACCGAGATAACGCGCACCTTATTAAATTATCAGGATCATTTGCGTAGAATAACGCTGCGCCATCTTAACAAGGATCCACTGAGAGTACGTACGTTTTATCAGGAGCATACAGCAATTTTTAAAGCGTTGGAAAGCCATCATTCAGATAGCATCGATTTAATGCAAGCTCATTTACAAAATTCAAAATCAATATACTTCAATAATTAGGAGTGATCGCATCATGAAAGCAGTATACGTTGAAGAAGCTGAAACGATTAAAGTTAAGGACATCGATCGTCCAAAGATAAAAGAAAATGAGGTATTAATGAAAGTTAATGTTGCTGGCATTTGTGGTTCTGATATCCATACTTATAAGGGACTGCACCCGTTTCGGCAACCTCCCGTTGTTATTGGACATGAAGTTGCTGGGGAAGTGACGGAAATTGGGAGCAATGTGACGTCGGTTAAAGTTGGGGACCGTGTAACAGTTGAACCACAAATGGGAACTGGTGAAAGTGAAGGCGAAATGACAGGCAACATCAATTATTCCGATGAACGCCTAGCACCTGGTATGGGTGATTGGCTCGGTACAATGGCCGAATATTTTGTTTCCCCGGAATCACTAGTCATTAAATTGCCTGATTCCGTCAGCTATGATCGAGGTGTGCTGGTTGAACCACTGGCTGTTGGTGTCCATGCAGCTTTTAAAGGTGACGTAAAACCAACAGATCGTGTTGCAGTTATTGGCGCTGGTCCGATTGGTCTATTAACGCTTGCTGCTGTAAAAGCTCGAGGTGTTGAACACACACTTGTAACAGATGTCCTGGATTATTCGTTGGAGTACGCACAGACGTTAGGCGCGGCCAAAACGGTCAATACCAAAGAACAGCCTGACTGGATAGAAGCAGTCAAAAAAGAAATGGGAGGCAGCTTCGATAAAGTATTCATTACAGCCGGTGTGCCAGGTATTGTAAATGAAGCACTATCCTTATTGAAAAAAGGTGGTCGTGCCGTAACCGTTGCGATGTTCCGAAACCAGCAAGAAGTCGATATCGAACAACTGCAGCAGAATGAAAAAGAAATTATCGGCTGCATGACATATAACCGACCTGATACCGAAGAAGCTTTATCGATTATTGAAAAACAGGAAATTCCTGTTGAAAAAGTCATATCCCACCGTCTTTCCTGTGAAGATGCCGCCAAAGGATTTCGGATGGTGGACAAAAAGGAAGACCAGTCCGTTAAAGTACTTGTTGAATTTGATGCCTAGGGGGGTATATACGTGAAGTTATTTAAGAATCTATCTATCTTTTTAATAATTAGTACTGTCATGGTACTTGCAGGTTGCACGCAGCCTGCAAGTTCTGAAGAGAATAATGAAGACGTTACCACGTTAAGGCTTGGCCATATTCAAAACGAGTCGCATGCTTGGCATCAAGGTTCTGAGAAGTTTGCTGAGCTGGTCGGTGAAAAAACAAATGGCTCCGTACAAGTCGAGATATATCCAAGCTCGACATTAGGGTCGGATCGTGACCTTGTCGAGGGCATGCAAATCGGTTCCGTTGATTTTGCGCTTGTAGCCGGTGTCATGTCGAATTTCCATCAACCATACGCACTTCTGGAATTACCTTATATGTTCCAGGACTTAGAACATCTCGAGTCTTTTCTTTATGGGGATGCTGGTGAACAATTGCAAGCGGACACGCTACAAAAAACAGGCGTACGTGGATTAGAATTTTGGATTCGTGGACCTCGACAATTAACAACCAATAAGTTAGTTGAAAGTCCTGCAGATCTGGAAGGAATTAAAATCCGAACGCCTAATATAGAAGCATCCGTTGAAGGGTGGACAGCAATGGGAGCTAATCCTACGCCAATGAACTTTAGTGAAGTGTATTCATCACTTCAGACTGGTGTCATTGATGCACAGGAAAACCCGGTTTCGTTTAGCACAAATGCTCAGATTCAAGAGGTTCAAGATTATTTAGTTAAGACAAACCATGTGTATGGCTATGTACAATTGCTCATGAGTGATAAGACTTATCAAAAATTGAATAGTTCTGAGCAACAAGCTGTTGAAGAAGCAGCGCTGGAAGCACGCCAATACCAAAACGAGCTTGTTTTCCAAGAGGAAGAAGAAGCGCTTCAGGTGATGAAAGATGCAGGTGTAGAAGTTGTAGAAGTAGACACAGCACCTTTTGAAGAGCTTGTTCAGCCTGTGCATGACCGTTTGGCCGATGAATATGGACGTGATCTGTATGAAACCATTGATAATTTAAGATGATTGGAGGGGTTTGAATGGACGCATATCTAAAATTTATAGATCGAATCAATAGTGTTGTGAAATATGTTGTATCCGTTTTATTTATAGCTTTAGTAGTTCTCGTGTTTATGCAAGTTGTCACACGTTTTGTGATTAATTTTCCATTAGCTTGGTCGGAGGAAATCTCACGCTATATCATGATATATATTGTTTTCCTCGGTTCAGCATTAGCGGTGCGAAAAAATGAGCATATCGCGATTGATTTCTTGCTGGAGGTTGTAAACGCTAAGAATAAAAAACGGCTGAATATCGTCATTCTTTTAATAAGTGCCTTTTTCTTTGCCATGCTGACTTACGTTAGTTTTCAATTGACATTTTTGGTTACCGGGCAATCAACCCCGACATTACAGTTTTCCATGGCGTGGGCATACGCATCGATGCCTGTTGGTTCATTATTAATGTTTTTAAATGGGATGGCAGTATTGATTGAAACGAGAAAGCAGCGTACTGATGAAGTGGAGGGTGAAGCTCAATGATTACGACTTTAATTATATCGTTACTCGTATTATTTTTACTTGGCGTACCTGTGGCTATTGCACTTGGGCTTTCATCAGCGTTAGCTCTTCTAGTCGATGGGGATATGCCTCTAATGGTATTAGCACAACAGGCATTTACGTCACTGGATTCTTTTCCATTAATGGCGATTCCGTTATTTATGCTGGCTGGTGTTATTATGGAATATGGCGGTATATCACAACGTTTAATCAATTTGGCCAATGCGATTACAGGTCACGTTTCTGGTGGACTGGCCATTGTTACCGTTGTCACGACAATGTTTTTCGCGGCAATATCAGGTTCGAGTGTGGCCGCAACTGCTGCCTTGGGTTCGATTTTAATCCCCGCTATGGTGGCTCGTGGTTATCATAAAGAATTCGCAGGTGGTGTACAGGCCGTTTCAGGAACACTAGGCATTATTATTCCACCAAGTATTCCATTGATCTTGTATGGCGTAGCTGCCGGCACGTCAGTTGGCGATTTGTTTATTGCAGGAATGGTTCCAGGCATCGTCATCGGTATTGGTTTGGTCATTACCGTTATGATTCTAGCTAAAAAACGAGACTACTTAAAAGAACCGAAAAAATCAGGCAAAGAAGTATGGAAGGCATTCCTTGAGGCTCTGCCAGCGTTAATCATGCCATTTATCATCCTGGGCGGTATTTATAGCGGCGTATTCACAGCCACTGAAGCTGCTGGTGTTGCAGTGGTTTATGCATTGATTGTAAGTATTGTTTTCTATAAAGCGATCAATCTGAACAACATTAAGAGTGTATTAACGCAAGCCACAGCAACGACATCAACCATTATGTTTATTTTAGGGACTGCAGGGCTGTTCAGCTGGATCTTAACGATTAAAAATGTACCACAACAAGTCGCACAGTCAATAACTTCTATTTCAGATAACCCGATGGTATTTTTGGGGGTTGCTGTGCTATTGTTGTTAGTTGTAGGAATGTTTATCGAAACAAATGCTGCCATCATTATTTTGGCACCAATCCTGGCACCAGTTGCATTGGAAGTTGGCGTCGATCCTGTACATTTTGGCATTGTCATGATTGTAACCTTAGCAATTGGTATGGTAACACCACCGTTAGGTTTGAATTTATTTGTCGTTGGTAAAATTGCCCATACAAGAATTGATCGGCTTGCTATAAACTTGCTCCCGTTCTATATTGCAATCCTAATTACCTTAGCACTAATCGTATTTGTACCATCACTATCGATTGGCTTAGTCAATTTACTTCAATAAGGGGTGTGTCAGAATGAGTCGTTTAGAACTTATTAAAGAATTGCAGCAAACAGGTCTATTCATGATGGAAAAAAATCTGGCATGGGGCACTGCTGGCAACATTAGTGCCCGATTGAACGCCGATGAATTTTATGTCTCAGCAAGTGGGACCTATCTAGGGGAATTGGCGATCGATGATTTTTCATTATGTTCGAGTGCAAGCCTTTTGGAAGGATCAAAGCCATCAAAGGAATATAAAATGCACCAGGGAATTTATGAAGAACGACCAGAAATGAATGCGATCCTTCATGCATCACCGTTTTATAGTACACTACTGGCAAATTCGAATATTGATATTCCATCAAACTATTTTGTGGAAGCTATGTACTATTTGGAACGAGTAGAGCGTATCCCATATTATCATCCAGGCAGTACAGAACTGGCACAGGCAGTGAAAGAAAAAGCTAAGTACGCCAACGTCTTGCTTCTGGAAAACCATGGCATCATTGTATATGATACAAGTCTAAAAGAAGCAAGAATGGCATTACAAACATTAGAATATACAGCAAAAATGCACGTCACCGCACTGCAGAGTCAGATTGATATCCGAGGATTGAGTCAGAAAACAGAGAAAGACTTTCTGCAAAATTCCGGATACAAGCCAGTAAGAGAATGGCCGACGACATAAAAATATTTCAAAAAGCCCCAGTGAATAGAGGCTTTTAAAACCGTTTGGATTACACCATTCATAATCTGAGTACGTCAGCTGAGAATTTAACAGCTACTGAATCACGTATCCGGTTAAAAGAGAAACTTTGGACTGCCAGGGTTTCTCTTTTTTAGTGCCTCGAGTATGTGCTAAGACTGAAGGAACTTTTTATTTTCCGCGGTTTGTCGAACGATATTTGCCCGAATACGGCCGGTGTGAACACTAATAGGATTTATGTCTTTACCGTTCATCCCGCTTATTTCGATGGATGTTGATGAGGGATTGAATAATCTTCTGCAATCGTTTCTATGTGTGGCAGAACCTGATCTCTTCCGTGGTAAATGTGCTCGTGCATGGCGGCGCGAGCTCGTTCAATATCTTGTACCTCTATAGCATGAAGAATCGTATGATGTGCTTCGTGAGAATCTCTCATTTGTTCCTCATTAAACCAATAGAAGGAGCGAAAGATTAATGGCAAGACCACCGTCTTTGAGATAAGGTCCATAATGTGCTGGTTTTTCGATGCCTTCACGATACTTTTGTGAAATGTTTGGTTCAACTCCAGAATAGATTCCACTGTCGTTTCCCCGGTTTGAAAATAATGATTGATTGTTTGCTCATATCGATCATTTGCTTCTTTCATTTCCGCCAGGTTTTCACGCGTTCGGTAAAGCGCAGCCTGAGAAGCAGCATACCCCTCCAACAGTGTTCGTACATCGTAAATTTGTCGGATATCTTCTTTCGTATAATGACGAACACGGACGCCTCTTTTCATAGGGAACATAAGTCCTTCTGTCTCAAGTTGTTTTAAAGCCTCGCGTATCGGGGTTCGGCTGATTTGCAATTGTTTTGCTAAATATTCTTCTGTTAACCGCATTTTAGGTGGAAATTCTCCGTGTAAGATCCGCTTTTTGATATAGGTATATGCATCCATTGTAAACAACACCTCTCATGTATTATATAAAAAAATGTTCTAACATTCAATTATCTATTGTATACAAACTAGGACAAAAGCAGTTATTTTTGGCGACTTTTTACGTGTTCATTGCATTTTTGTATACAGGTAGCTATAATATAACGAAATAAAATGAAAATTTATTCAAATACTTTAATTCGTAATTGAAGCCAAAAAAGTATAGTCAACAAGAGGAGTGAATTCAAATGGAGCAAAGCTTGGAAGGTGTGAAGGTTCTCGAATTAGGGAGTCTCATTGCCGGTCCATTTGCCGGGCGCTTGATGGCGGAATTTGGTGCTGATGTCATCAAAGTTGAAACGCCGGGAAGAGGTGATCCGCTACGTGATTGGCGGCATATATACGAAGGCACCTCGTTGTGGTGGAGGCTGCAATCCCGGAATAAAAAGTCGGTCACTGTCAATTTAAAATCTGAAGAGGGTCAGGCGATTATCCATTCGCTTGTAAAAGAATGTGATATTCTTATCGAAAATTTCAGGCCGGGTACGTTGGAAAAATGGAACCTTGGCTATGACACCTTATCGGCGATTAACCCAGGGTTGGTTATGGTTCGGGTTTCCGGCTATGGCCAAACGGGTCCTTATCGGGATAAGCCAGGCTTCGGAAGTGTAGGTGAGTCAATTGGAGGATTGCGGCACATAACTGGTTATCCGGACCGGGCGCCGACCCGAGTGGGCATCAGTTTAGGTGATTCGCTTGCTGCGCTGTATGCCGTCAATGGGGCCCTGATGGCGCTTTATCATCGTGATGTGAGAGGAACTGGCAAGGGACAAATCATCGATGTTGCGTTGTATGAAGCCGTGTTTAGCTTAATGGAAGGTGCGTTGCCTGAATATGACAAACTAGGGGCTGTTCGTGAGCGGACCGGGTCATCGCTTCCGGGAATTGCGCCTTCGAACACATACCAGTGTAGCGATGGAAAATATATCGTCATTGGTGGAAATGGCGATGCGATTTTCAAAAGGTTAATGGATGCGATCGGCCACTCTGAACTGGGAGATGCTGCGCGATTTCAATCGAACAGTGGCAGGGCTGAGCACGCTGATTATCTCGATAACGTAATCGAAAGCTGGACACAAACCAAATCACTGCAGAAGGCGCTTGAAGTGCTTGATAATGCGAAAGTGCCGGCCGGACCGATCTATAGTATTGAAGACATCGTGCATGATCCGCACTATATGAGCAGAGAAATGATCAATGAGTTTAAATTAAATGAAGACGAAGCGTTGAAAGTGCCGGGTGTTGTTCCGAAAATGAGTGACACACCCGGGAAAACGAACTGGCTGGGTCCTGATTTAGGGGAGCATACCGATGAAGTGATGAAAGAGTTGCTCGACTATGATGACGAAAAAGTACACGAATTGAAAGATAAAGGCGTTCTTTAAGGAGGAACTGATATGAAACACATTTATATTCAAGATGTCATGGCACGTGACGGGCTGCAAATTGAGGATCAATTCATGCCGACTGAGCAAAAAATTGATTTGATCAATCGTTTGTCCAATTCCGGCGTTGATAAAATTGAAGTCACATCGTTTGTGTCACCAAAAGCTGTCCCAAATTTACGCGATGCTGAAGATGTCATGACAGGCATCGATCGCAAAGATGGTACCGTTTACGCTGCATTAGTACCGAATGTTAAAGGGGCTGAACGAGCTGTAGCTTGTGGGACTGATGAAATAAACTTAGTTGTCTCGGCCAGTGAAACACATAATCAAAAAAATGTGCGCCGGACCGTCAATGAATCTTTTGCAGATTTTCAGAAGGTCGCGAATCATCTCAGTGGGACAGGCATTAAAATCAATGGATCGCTGGCGACATCGTTTGGCTGTCCATTTGAAGGAAAGGTTGAGGACGATCGTGTTCTGAATTTGGTTGAAGACTATCTTGAGCTTGGAGCGGACGGTATAACACTTGCTGATACAACAGGGATGGCAACGCCAAAGCAGGTGAATCGGCTCACCACCGAAATATTAGACCGTTGGCCGGATGTACCATTGACCTTACATTTTCATAATACCCGCGGAATGGGATTGGCTAATGTGATGGAGGCGATTCGAGCAGGTGCTGTAAGGTTTGATGCATCCCTGGGTGGTTTAGGGGGATGTCCGTTTGCCCCTGGTGCAACGGGAAATATTTGCACTGAAGATCTTGTACATATGCTCGTCTTTATGGGTTATCAAATGAACGCGGACCTTGATCTATTGTTAGCGGCCTCGAAAAAGCTGGGAACGGCGTTGGGTCATGACGTTCCTGGACAGGTTGTAAAGGCTGGCAAAATTACTGATCTGCATGCTGTATAAATCGACTTTTATGAACAAATAACTGAAAATTCGAAGTCATGAGGGAGGAACGACCATGGGCAAACCTCGAAAAGAACCGATCAAAAATCCGAAACTATGGATAGTCTTCGTTATTTTACTGGCGTTATTAACGCCATGGTATTTCCCGGGCAGTTTTGATGATATGTTCATCTTTGGCATGCCTCTGTGGGCCATTAGCATCATCGTTGTTTCAATACTTCTGTCAGCTTTTTTATCGTATGTGATAAAAAATCATTGGATGATTGAAGAAGAAAAAGAAGAGATGGATGAGAAAGGGGTGAAATAACAGATGGATTTAGCATTTTCGGGCTGGTCTGGCATATTAATTCTTGCTGTGTATGGGGCAATCATGCTGGGAGTTGGGCTTTTCACGTATTTACGAAACAGGAATATCCATGAAAGTCTTGATGAATACTATCTTGGCGGGCGTGGCCTTGGTGTTACCGTGTTGTTTTTCACTTTTTTTGCGACACAATATAGCGGCAATACGGTTGTCGGTTATCCACCTTCTGCATATCGGCAGGGTTTTGAATACTTGGTGTCTGTCCCTTTTTTTATCATGATTATTATGGCCTATCTTTTATTCGCGCCGAGGCTTTATAGTATCGGCAAAAAATATAAGCTGGTGACGCCTGCTCAATGGTTGGAGAAACGATTTAAATCGAAAGCGGTGACAATATTGGCGTCACTGCTTATGCTTTACGGGCTGGGAAACTATTTGCTTGAGCAATTTGTTGCCATCGGTCAGGGTGTTTCTGGACTCACGGGAGGCACGATTCCTTATCAGTTAGGTGTTATCTTTTTTGTGATTATTATGCTGGTTTATGGCTGGCTGGGAGGCATGCGGTCCGTTGCCTACACCGATACGATGCAGGGTTTTGCGTTACTGTTCGGCGTGTTTATGCTGTTAATCGGATCGATTGTTTACTTCGGCGGGGTGCCGACATCGACGGATTATATGCAGGCCTATTCGCCTGAAAAACTTGGCATACCTGATGCACCAGGGGTCAGAAACTGGCTTAGCCTCCTGCTTTTAATTGGAATCGGAGCTGCCGTGTACCCGCATGCAATTCAGCGAATATTTTCAGCAAAGAGCGAAAAAACATTAAAACGTTCATTCAGCAGAATGGCATGGATGCCGTTTGTAACGGCTGGAATCGTTTTTTTAATAGGCATCATCGGCATTAATGCGTTCCCCGGCTTGTCGACCGGTGAATCTGAACAGCTTGTCGGTAAGATGGCAAGCAGTATAGCAAGTCAGAACGCGCTATTTTATTGGGCGATGATCTTCTTGTTTGGCGGCGTTATTGCAGCCATTGTCTCGACAGCTGATTCCATACTACTAACATTTTCATCGATTATTTCAAATGATTTATATGGGCATTATATTAACCCTGAGGCTTCAGATCGGAAGAAGCTTCTCGTGGGTAAATTGGTTGGTGTGGCGGCTGTTGCTATTCTGATATTAATCGCATGGTTCCCGCCCGGGACGCTTTACCAAATTTTTGTCCTGAAGTTTGAACTGCTAATCCAGATTTCGCCAGGATTTATTCTGGGACTTTATTGGAACCGTCTTAATACAAAAACAGTTTTTGCAGGAATGCTGGCAGGAACAATTGTCGCCTCTGTCATGACCATAATGGACCTGTCATTGCTTAATATTGCAAGCGGCCTGTGGGGGCTTCTCTTAAACTTAAGCATCTGTGTAGTCGGAAGCCTCGTGATGAGCGTCACCGAAGCGGAAGAAACTGAGTCACGGGAGGTTATTGGAATGTAGATGGGCAGGTCTATTCCAGTAACGCCCCGAAATTAGTCGACAGCGCTTCTGGGCTATTTGGACGACGATAAGAATCAAGACAGGCTAATCTTAACGTAAGTTTATTCCCGGTCAGTATTAAAAGATGAGAATCTGCCTCAAATAAATGATGAATAATGGTTAAGATGGGCGCTGTCCTCTCTCGAGTGATGGTGCTGAATTATGCGGTAGAGTCAAGTGGTGATGAGAAGGAGGTTGAGAGGCGTATATAATTGTTTAGTCAGGATTAATGAACCTATTCGGTTTAATGCGCCTCGCCCTCAATTTTTTTAAGCTCCCCTTGGACATACTGTACTATTAACAGGCGTCCAGATATGACGTGTTTCGGCTTTACTAAAGTAATGATCTTCCTTTTTTAAATGGTGGGTAATGAAAGGGGGGAGGGTTGGAAATATTGGTGGAATCGTGGCGGAGGTCTTAAAATAAACAAGCAAGCTCAGGTATGAATATCCGAGCTTGCATAAGTTCTGTTTAAATGATCAGTTTAAATTTTCAACTGCGTAATTTGCTTGTTCTTGAGTGAATTTTTCACCATAATCTGAAGTTAATTGATCTCTAATGGCTTCAAGCGACATATCCATTGTTTCCTGATAACTTTTTGCTGATTCTAGTGCGTTCGCATTCCAATCTGCTTTTATATTATCCACAGCGTATTGCGCTTCTTCTTCTGTGAATTTTTCCCCTTGTTCCGATATTAATTGATCGTATATCCCCGCTTTAGACATATTCATAGTCTTACTGTAACTTTCTGCTGATTTTAATGCATTTTCGTTCCAATCCGCTTCCATATTATCAATTGCATACTGAGCTGCATCGTCAGGGAACTGGTCACCAAATTCGGCAGTCAACTGGTCAAAAATCCCTGCCTTAGACATATGCATCGTACCTGAATAGCTTTCTGCTGACTTTAATGCAGATATGTATTCGGTTGGGACATCGGCTTCTGTGTTTGCTTCATCTGCAGGTTCTTCTTTAACCTCGTCCCCGGCCACTTCTTCCGCAGGTTCTTCTTTAACCTCCTCTTCAGTTGTTCCTTCATCGGATGTTTCTTCAGTACCTTCGACTGTACCTTCATCCCCAGATGCGTCTGCATTGTCTTCTGCACAAGCAGCAAGTAATCCTGCTAATAGTATAATGATAAATAATAGCATTACTTTTCTCATGGAAAATAAGCCCCCCTTATCAATTTGATATACGTGACAAATTTATCACAACTAGAAAAGAAAATGAAGGGACTTATTTAATTCGCCACTTTGGTCCAATACTTTGTTCGTCTAGTCGTGTTAAGTTAAAATATTTTTCTAAAAATATTGACGGAATGAAGAAATAGTGCTACTATTTTCACCTAACAAACATTAGTTAGGTGAAAACTATGACAAGAGATAAGATTATTGAGGCGACTATCGAAAATTTTGCAGAATATGGCTACCAGGGAACGTCCATGAGGAAAATCGCTGAGAAAGTCGGCATTAAAACAGCGTCTATTTATTATTTTTTTGCGAATAAGCAGGAACTTTTTATTCAATCAATCCGGGTCATTCTGCAACACCATTTTGCCAATATGAAAGCGGCCTATGAGAATCATGAATCAGAACAAATTAGCCCATTATTTTCAGAATTATTCAACAGAATTGTCTTTCATCATACGCAACATGAAGAAGAAACGAAAGGCTATATCATGATGGTCACGTCACCAATACCGGACATTAAACAAGAAGTCCGTGTGTATCTGGAAAAATATGATAGCTGGCTTGTTGACCATTTAACTCAGGTCATTCGTCAGAGATATCCGGATTTGCATGAATCGGAAATCGAAGCAATCATCGATTATTTTATCTTTATCGGAAATGGCTTGTTTTGGGGTGTGATTATTTATGACCGGGAAACAATTGACAAAAATCTTAAACAAGCCGTTACCTTAATGAATCAATGCTTAAGTCACGTGATAGGGAGTGAGAAGGATGGACGATAACAAAAAGTTCATTGAAGACTACGAATTGGACCCGGTTCCGGATGAGAAGAGACAAGGCTGGTTTAAACAAACACTGGTCTGGATCGCGGGGATTGTTGCGTTATCAGCAACTGCACTTGGGGGAGCATTGGGCAGTGGCATGAATTTGACCGATTCTATTATCGCGTCACTTATCGGGACATTTCTGTTATCCCTGTTAAGCGCCCTTTGCTGCATTGTTGGAGCCAAAACAGGTTTATCGACAGCACTCGTATCGTCTTTTGCCCTTGGTAGATACGGATCAATGGCTGTATCGGTCATTATTGCGCTATCGTTATTCGGTTGGTTCGGTGTGCAGCTGGATTTATTCGGATCCAGTTTACATAAAGTGATTAACGATGTGTTCGGGGTCCATATCGCTCCCAGCGTTCTCATGATCATTGGTGGGGCCTTAATGACGTTGACCGCCTGTATTGGCTACCAGGCCATTGAAAAACTGAGTACGATTGCTGTGCCGTTGCTTGCCATCTTATTAATTGGCTCGGTTTATATTACGAGCAAAAATTTTACGTTTGATGAACTGAATCAGATGGCATTGACGTCAGATCCGCTGACGATTGGCATGGGAATCTCATCTATTATTGGGTCTCTTGCCGTTGGCGCAATTATTGGACCGGATATTTCCAGATATGCTAAATCCGCCAAAGATGCTGCCGTTTCAGCTGTTCTCAGCTATTTTATCGGCTACTGTATCGTTCTGATCATTGCAGCAGTCCTGGCAAAAGCAACAAGTGAAGTGGATGTTGTTGCCATCATGATCGGCATCGGATGGGGGACCGGCGGCATGCTCGTCCTGATTCTTGCCCAATGGACCACGAATAATACGAATATTTATTCGTCGGCATTAGGGTTTTCAGTTATTTTCAAAATGATTCCCAAATATATTTTGACCATCATTGCAGGTATTATTGGCATCATCTTTGCCATATCAGGTATTTACGATCATTTTATTCCGTTTTTAAACGTCTTGAGCGTCCTGATTCCGCCGATCGGGGGTATTTACACAGCTGACTTTATCTTTAGGCACCGGGAATATCATTTTGCCAATATTCATCGGATCCCGAATATGCGCGTTCACAGTCTGATCATCTGGTTTGTCGCGGCCATGCTCGCGTTTATGACGACGCCAAGTCCGACTGGTTTCGGCTTATTTACGATTACGAGTGCGGCAGGCATTGATTCCTTTTTAGCCGCATTTATTATGCAGTTGGTTATTGGATTCAGGTATAAAAATAACAAATTAACTATCGAGGGGGATACAGCATGAGATTAATTGGAAAAGAAGAAGTTGAAAATATCGCAATTGGTGCCGCACTATTAGGTACCGGCGGCGGGGGCGACCCGTTTGTCGGTAAAATGATGGCTTTTCAGGCCATCGAGGAACAGGGCCCCGTGGAGTTATTGGATATTACAGAAATTAACGATGAAGATGTCATTGTACCGTCTGCGATGATGGGTGCGCCAACAGTACTGGTAGAAAAAATTCCAAGTGGCGATGAAGCACTCGAGGCCTTTCATTCGCTGGAAGACGTTTTGAACAAAAAAATCAAAGCCACGATGCCGATTGAAGCGGGTGGTGTCAACTCATTATTACCGGTAGCACTCGCTGCCAGTACCGGCTTGCCGATTGTGGATGGTGATGGGATGGGCAGAGCTTTTCCCGAATTGCAAATGGTCACTTTTTACTTAAATGGTGTCAGCACGACGCCAATGGTTTTAGCGGATGAAAAAGGTAATAGTGCCGTCTTAAATATGGTGAATGGGGAATGGGCTGAAAAAATTGCCCGGGCTGCCACGATGGAGATGGGCGGCTCCGTCATGAATGCCATCTATCCCATGAACGGCAGACAAGTGAAGGATGCGAGCATTTATCGTACCTTGACACTCGAGGAAAACATCGGCCGGACCATCAAAGAAGCCAAAGCGAATCAAAAAAATCCGATCGAGGAAGTTTTACAACTATTAGGCGGATTTACGTTATTTTCAGGAAAAGTAATAGACATTGAGCGACAAACAGACGGCGGGTTCGTGCGTGGTACAGCAACGATTGAAGGTCTGGATCAGCATAAAGGGGATAACGGCTATCTGGAATTTCAAAACGAAAACCTGATCGTCAAAACCGATCACGACGTTCTTTGCATGACCCCTGATTTAATCTGTGTGCTCGATACCGAGACCGCGCTTCCGATGACCACAGAAGGCTTGCGGTATGGTGCACGAGTAACCGTCATTGGCATACCTGCCGATGAGAAATGGCGCACGGAAAAGGGGGTTGAAGTCGCGGGTCCGCGTTACTTTGGCTATGATTACGATTTTACACCAGTTGAAACATTACATGAAAGGCAGGGGGAATAAATCATGACATTTCGTTTAGGCATAGACGTCGGCGGCACCAATACAGACGGGGTCCTGTTAGACAGGGAAATGAATGTCGTTCATTCGTTAAAAACCCCCACAACGGACGACGTCGAAACAGGCATCTATCAGACCATCAATCAGCTTATTACTGATGCACATGTCGATGCAGACAATATTGATTTTGCCATGCTCGGCACGACCCAGTGCACCAATGCGATTGTGGAACGAAAACATCTGAATAAAGTCGCCATCATTCGCATCGGTGCGCCAGCTGGAACCGCGATTAAACCACTGGCAGGGGTACCGGATGATTTAAAAGCCATTCTCGGAAATTACACGTATATGGTAGAAGGCGGCCACGAATACAATGGAGATGAAATTTCACCATTAAATGAAGGGAAAATCCGCCTAATCGCGGAAGAGTTAAAAGGCAACGTGGATTCCATTGCTGTCACCTCAATCTTTTCACCGGTCAGTAAACGTCATGAAACACGAACAGAGGAGATTTTACGAGACGTATTAGGGGACGACATTTCGGTCTCCCTTTCCAGCGAGGTCGGGAGCATGGGGTTACTGGAGCGCGAAAATGCAACTATCTTAAACGCTTCGATTATTGATGTCGCCAAAAGGACGGCTGAAGGATTTGAAAAAGCATTAAACACAAAAGGTATCGATGCCAAAGTTTTCTTCTGCCAGAATGATGGCACGTTAATGTCCAAACATTATACGTTAAAATATCCGATCTTAACAGTTGCGTGTGGGCCAACGAACAGCCTGCGCGGGGCGTCGTTCTTGTCCGATAACAAAGATGCCATCATTGTGGACGTCGGCGGGACCACGACCGACATCGGGGTTTTGGCGAAAGGTTTCCCGAGACAATCATCCCTCGCAGTCGAGCTTGGCGGCGTCCGTACCAATTTCCGCATGCCAGATATTCATTCCATCGGCCTTGGCGGCGGCACGGTCATTCACCTTGAAGGCGATCAATTCACGGTCGGCCCCGACAGTGTCGGCCACCGAATCCAGGAAGAAGCATTGGTATTCGGCGGTTCCACCCTGACAGCCACGGATGTTGCGGTTGCCCTCGGAAAAGTCACGCTCGGCAATCCCGAGAATGTCAGCCATTTGGATAGCGAGTTGCTTGGCGCCATCTATCAGCGCATGACAGACATGGTGGAAGAGTCGATTGATAAAATCAAAACAAGTGCCGACAATATGCCGGTAGCGCTGGTCGGCGGCGGAAACGTTCTATTCCCGGACGACCTGCATGGCGCTTCTGAGGTATATAAACCGGAAAACGGCGGCGTAGCAAATGCCATTGGCTCCGCTATCTCGCAAATCAGCGGTGAAATTGAGAAGATATACGCCATCAGCCCGGAAAATCGCGAAGAAATCCTAAACAATGCAAAGCAACTCGCCATTAATGAAACAATCGAAGCCGGCGCCGACAGCGAAAAAGTCGAGATTGTCGATATCGAAAACGTCCCATTAGCTTATCTGCCCGGAAATGCAACACGCGTTAAAATTAAAGCAGCCGGCGATCTGGCGTTGTAGAGACGATCTCGGAGTTCACCCCGGACGCGGATAGTCATCAAAAGGCACACCTGACAGATTTCTGTCGGGTGTGCCTTTACAATTACCGCGTTGTGAATGATGCTGAGGAATTCAAGAATTTATCAGATGTTCTGAGTTTGTTTTAAATAGTATTTGGCCTTTTTCATTTCAATTCTTTTCATATATCAGGCCATTCCATCGTCATTTATTAAGCGGCTTGTACCTTCTTTAAGCTTTTTTCTAATAGTTTTCCACTGTATTTCATGGTAACTTGAATAATGAAGGAAAAGGCAGAAATTACGCTTTATTCAATACATGAATTAATCACGTGTGGATGCATGCAGAAATTCTCCGATCCGTATCGATTACTATTCAGAAGAAATAGGCAAAGATTTTAACGCTAAGTCCTGCCACCATCCCTGTGCACAGGACTATTGTCGTAGTAAAACACGAAGCAATTTGATAAGATAGGATAGAAGTAGAACAAACTGCCGAAATTTGATGAAAAATATGTTATCATACAGGGAAATAGGAGGCGAACACAAATGAAAATTGCAGTCGCAGGAACAGGCTATGTCGGCTTGTCCAATGCTGTCCTGCTTGCCCAGCATAACGAAGTCGCTGCATTCGACATCGTGCAGGAAAAAGTCGATATGATTAACGATAAGAAGTCGCCCATTGTCGATCATGAAATAGAAGACTTCCTCACCAACAAAGATTTGAACTTGACCGCTACCACAGACAGCGAAGAAGCTTTTGGCGACGCTGATTATGTCATCATTTCGACACCAACCAGCTATGACCCGGACCAGAATTATTTCGACACATCAACCGTTGAAACCGTCATCGGCAATGTCCTGGACATCAACCAAAATGCTGTCATGGTCATCAAATCGACTATCCCGGTTGGTTACACAAAGGAAATCAATGCCAAATTTGTAACTGAGAATATTATCTTTTCACCCGAATTTTTACGAGAAGGCAGGGCATTATACGATAATCTATATCCGTCACGCATCATCGTCGGCGAACAATCTGAACGCGCTCAAACATTTGCCAATATGCTTGAACAAGGGGCCGCAAAGGAAGACATTGACGTGTTATTCACGAATTCAACCGAAGCTGAAGCCATCAAGCTATTTGCGAATACGTACCTGGCCATGCGGGTCGCTTTTTTCAACGAACTGGATTCGTATGCCGAAGTACGTGACCTCAACACGAAGCAGATTATCAACGGTGTGGCCCTTGACCCGCGCATCGGTAACCATTACAACAACCCATCCTTTGGCTACGGAGGCTACTGCTTGCCAAAAGACACCAAGCAGCTTCTCGCTAACTACGAGGACGTGCCAAACAACATCATGCAAGCCATCGTGGACGCTAACCGTACACGAAAGGATCACGTCGCCAACATGATCATCGAACGAAACCCGGATGTTGTTGGCATTTATCGCCTGACCATGAAGACTGACTCGGACAATTTTCGCCAATCAGCCATCCAGGGTATCATGAAGCGCATTAAGGCGAAGGGCATTGAAGTGATTGTATATGAACCAGCACTAACAAACGAGACATTTTACAACTCTCGTGTTGTGAATGACTTTGAGGAGTTTAAGAACTTGACAGATGTTATCGTTGCTAACCGGCCCGATACCCAATTGAGTGATGTGATGGACAAGGTATATACACGTGATTTATTTAGTCGGGACTAATAGATGGGGTGTTAAGGTCCCCGTTGCAACATATTGTTGAAATAGTTCAGTAAGGATAGGCAATCGATCTAACAAGATGACATTGAAAGACTAATAGTTGAGCAGGCCATGTTCAGCAATTTAAACAGGTGGTGTTTTGAATGGCTAACCGGCAAGATCGCCATAAACCAAAAAGGAAAAAGTGGATTTGGATTACATTAATCGTTTTGTTTGTTTTGGTAGGTTTAGGGACCGCTTACGGCTACTCTATTTGGCATAATGTTCAAAGTACGGTTGATAAAAAGTTACATAAGCCGGTGGGTGGAATTGATACAGAAGCGACTAAGAAAAAGGTTGAGAAAAAAGAACCGATCAATATTCTGCTGCTTGGTGTGGATGAACGTCAGTACGACAAAGGACGCTCAGATACAATGATTGTCATGACACTGGATCCGGCAAATGATCAGATGCAGATGGTCAGCATACCGCGTGATACCCGCACCGAAATTGTCGGAAGAGGTACAATGGATAAGATTAATCATGCCTATGCGTTTGGCGACAGTGAAATGTCCGTTGATACCGTAGAAAACTTTCTGGATATTGAGCTGGATTACTACGTCCGCATGAACATGGAAGGATTGGCACAATTAGTTAATGCAGTCGGCGGTATCACCGTAACAAACGATCGTGCGTTCAACCAGGGAGGACACGCATTCGGGACAGGGGAACTGCAACTGAATGGAAAAGAGGTACTGGCCTATGCACGTATGCGTAAAGAAGATCCACAGGGTGATTTAGGACGTAATGAACGGCAACGCCAAGTGATTCAAGGCATTATTAATAAAGGTGCTAACTTCAACGTCGTTAACAAAGTTGACAACATCATGGACGTGCTCGGCGATAATATGGTTACAAATATGAAATTTGAAGACATGCGCAACCTCGCCACCAACTACCGCAGCGCAAGGAAAGACATCAGCACCTATCAAATGTCCGGCCAAGGCCAACGAATTGACGATACTTATTATATGTTGATGTCAGACGAAGAAGTAGCGAAAGTGCATAAGATGATTACGGAGTATGGATCGTGAGGGTTGGAGACTTGGAGTTTTTCAGAGAATAGCGTTATAAATGAATAAATATAAGGAATGTTTGGTCGCCATGTGGAGAATTATTAGACGGATACCGGGGATTGACTAGAAGGTGTTCGTAGGAAAAAGAGCTATCTCCGACTAGTGCACTAAAACGATAGAATCCTTTAACACCCCGTAGGCATTAATACCCGGGCATAAATCGCTGTTTTTGAATACGTTTCCATATCTTGTTGACTTTGGTTATGGTCATAGTAAAATAAAGATGTTGGAATATTGAATCATATGTTACTGACGCGATCAGGCATGGTGATAAACGAAATGGATGAAAGGCCCCCTCTCCATTGTTATCGCCATGCCTTTTATTTTTTTTGCAAGTAATGAGATCCATCCTGAGTATGTATGCCGGAACAATCAGGAAAACGAGAGGTCAGCCGGTTTTTTGTTCCAGATTTCCTATATGGCCGGTCCGGGCATTCACGGCATTGGGTCTTAATTTAGAACTCAATAATCCAACAAGCAACGATAGAAGGAGGTGCAGCGGAAACAGTTATTCGCGCATTTTTTACGTGAACAATCTGGACAAAAACGTGAAAGGAAGGGATAAGAAAATGAAAAAACGATTAGGATTCTCTTTAACGATCATAGCTGTCATGCTGCTTAGCACAGTCTCAAGCGGATTTGTACCAGCTGTAAGTGCTGAAGGTAAAAGCCCTGTCAAAGAATATGAGATTTATCCGACGCCACACACCGTCGAATATGATAACGGGATGCTTTCACTGAACAAAGGTGTTCAAGTTATCTATGACGACACCATTGATGACGTTACCAAAGGGAAGGTAGAAAAAATATTCACGGATAATGGGATGGAAGCGCCACCTGTTGTGGAGGAGCCATCAAACGATAAGATAAACTTAATGGTAGGTACAAACGGATCGGATGGCCCTGTTGATGACTATGCTGCTGAAAATATGGATAGTCAAGGGATGGATTTTGACAAAATAGACGCCTATCAATTAGATATTAAAGATAACAATATCGTGATTTTAGGAAAAGATACAGATGCCAGTTATTATGGGGTCGTTACATTGGGGGCGATCTTGGAGCAAAGCCCGCAAAAGGTAATTCGTAATATGCGTGTGAAAGATTTTGCAAATACAGAAGTTAGAGGATTTATTGAAGGGTACTATGGCATTCCATGGAGTAATGAAGACAGGAAATCTCTCATGAAGTTTGGCGGCAATTTTAAAATGAACTCGTACGTATTTGCACCAAAGGATGACCCTTATCATCGAGAAAATTGGGAAGAGCTGTACCCGGAAGATAAATTGAAAGAATTAGAGGAGTTAGCCGAGGTTGGGAAAGAAACGAAAACGCAATTTATCTGGACCATTTCCCCCTTGGGCGACGTGGCGGACCTTGCAAGAGAAGAAGGCGAAGATGCAGCAATGGCTGTTCTGGAGGAAAATACGGACAAGCTGCTTGCCAAATTTGATCAGTTATATGAGGCAGGAGTTCGCCAATTCGGCGTGAATGGTGACGATGTTGGAAGTTTGCCGCATGAATACGTCGTTCAAATGATGAATGCCATCTCTGAATGGGCGGATGAAAAAGGGGATGTACGCGACACGCTCTTTACCCCTGCAAGCTACAACTCGGGTTGGGCCTGGAACCCGGAAGAGTTAAACGCTTATGAAGAAGGCTTTGATGAAGATATCCATATTTTTTGGACTGGATCCACCACCGCCGCACCTGTTACGCAAAATACGGTCGATGTATTTAAAAACAAAAGCAATGATGGGACTGAACGAAGAGACCCGCTATTTTGGCTGAATTGGCCGGTAAACGATGTGGATATGCAACGCGTTTTTCTTGGTAAAGGTGAAATGCTGGAGACGGGTATCGAAAATCTTGCTGGTGTTGTGACCAATCCAATGCAGGAAGCGGAAGCATCAAAGATTGCACTTTTTGCCATTGCAGATTACACATGGAATACCGTTGATTTCAACGCCCAAAGGAGCTGGGAAGACAGCTTTCAGTATATCGAGCCAGACGCTGCCGAAGAATTGCACGAACTTGCGAAACACATGTCTGATGCAGATCCGGATGGGTTGAAGCTATCCGAAAGTGAGGACATTAAGGAACTGCTGAATGCGATAACCGAAAAGCTGGATAATGGGGGATCATTGAAAGAAATTGCTCCAGAAGCAATGGATGAATTTCAAAAGATCGCGGATGCAGCGGACGAATTCATGGCCAAAACGAACAATGAAAACCTGAAAGAAGAATTGGCTCCATTTGTTAAAGCATTGCGTGATATGGTACGTACGGATATGAAATTTGTGGAGGCAGCAATCGCAGTTGAAGCGGGAAATGAAGAAGAAGCATGGAACACACTCATGAAAGCAGCGGCACTGCGGCAACAAAGCTTGAATTATGATCGGCCGTTAATAGATGGCACTATGAAAGTCAAGCCTGCCCAAAAGAGACTGCAGCCGTTTACGGATCATTTGGAGGAAAAAGTGACACAAAACGTTGAAAAAATGTTAGATGTTAATGTTAGTGAATCCGAGGCTAGTGTATTTACAAATGTAGCTGATTATCAAGATCTGTCTATAACTGAAAAGCTTGCAGTTACAACCATTAATGAGCCGGCTGATGTGGAGTTGGAGAGAAACGAGTACGTTGGCTTAAAACTAAGCCGGATCAAGGATCTGTCCAACATTGGTGCAACGGAAGTGGATGGATTATCACTGGAAGCTTCCCTGAACGGAATTGAATGGGAAACAGTTGAGGATTCCGACAAGCCTGCTGATGCAAGGTATGTTCGATTAATCAATAAAACTTCTGACCCTATTGAGTTTCGAATGGATCAGTTTAAGGTGGCCTCAAACGAGATAAAGCCGAAGTCGGTGAAGGACAAAAACGTGGAGCTTCACGGATCAGAGGCATTTAATGTTTTAGACGGTGATTTATCAACCTATACTTGGTTTGCAGAAGCCCAAAAGAAAGGCCAGTATATTACTTATCATTTAGGGCAAAAAATTGATCTTGATCGTTTAAAGGTTTATGTGCAAAAAAATGAAGGAGATTTCCCACGTCATGCGGTTATTGAATCTTCACTGAATGGTAGAGAATGGAATACAGTGATGGCTCTTGGGAATCAGGACGGTCCCAACAAGGGTGAAGAAAGCGATGAAGATCATATTGAGGATGTTTTTCCTAAAGTGGAAGACGATTACCGCACAAAAGAAGTAACAGATATCAACCAAGAGGCGAAATTTCTACGGTTTAAAGTAACTCGAACAAAAGAAGGGACAGGCAACTGGCTGCGAATGCAGGAGATTCAAATTAACGGTGGTACATTTTTACCGGAAGAAGTTACTGGCCCGACAATGGAGGATAAGAATGTTGAGCTGCACGAAACATCATTACCGTTAAATGTTTTAGATGGTGATTTATCAACTTATATTTGGTTTGCAAAACGACAAACAAAAGGGCAGTTTATGACATATAATCTCGGGAAAAAAATTGACCTCAATCGTTTAAAAGTCTATGTTCAAAAAAATGAAGGAGACTTTCCACGTCATGCGGTTATTGAATCTTCATTGGATGGTAACAAATGGAATGAAGTGATGACCCTCGGAAATCAAGACGGCCCGAACAAGGGTGAAGAAAGCGGTGAAGACAATATTGAAGAAGTTTTTCCTAAAGTGGAAGATGACTACCGTACAAAAGAAGTAACTGATATTGATCAAGAAGCGAGATTTTTACGTCTGAAAGTAACGCGAACAAAACAGGGGACAGGTAATTGGCTTCGAATGCAGGAAATTCAAATTAATGGCGATAAGTTTTTACGAGAAGTTAACGATCCAACAATTACAACAACGTCAGAAGTTAACATGGGAAACAATGTTGGAAATATCGCCGATGGAAATCTAAGTACCCCATTCAAACCTGCTAATGAACAAGCCGGTGAGGTTGTCTATCATATCGGGGAAGCTGGTAAAGACGTAACTGGCATCACTTTGATGGAAGATTCAGCGAACGTTTCCAATAGTAAGGTTTCGGTTCGAACATTAAATGGCTGGAAAGAACTCGGAACGACTGAAGCAGGGTATACCTTCTTTGATGTAGCGGACATGAACGCAATCTTAGATCTGAAAATTAAATGGACAGACGGAAATCCCCCTGCACTATATGAAGTCAAAATTGACAAGACGGAGGACAAAGGGAATGTGGAGTCAACCATCAAGGCAATGAAATCATTGGTGGAGCAGTTCGCCGATGAAGGCAAAATCGAAAATGATCGGGATGCACGTTTGCTGCAGACGCATTTGACATCACTCGATCACTATGTCAAAAAAGATTCATTGGAAAAGGCCGCGAAGCACATGGACGGCTTGAAACAATTCGTTGAAAAATATCAGGAAGAAGGTCAAATGGATAGCAAATCGGCAGAAACTTTAATCAGACATGCCGAGATTTTAATCCAAAAGTGGCAATAGAACTGAAATGGTAACCCTCTGGCATATTGCTGGGGGTTCCATTTATTTATTGGTGGAGGGGAGTGGATGGAAGTTAAAACAAGGAGTGGCGCCATATCCAGAACTGGGTAGAAAAGGAGAATATTCCGACTGAAGTAGCACTCTCCTTCTTTTGTTTTTAGCCAGCTTTAGTTGGCGATAATTGGAGCAGCCCCCTCGACATACTTTGAAAGCGGAAAATCTGCAGAATTGCTTCGTTAAATGTTATCAAATTTATAACCTTTCTTTTCGATATCTCATATGTTTCATTAAAAAAACACTGCAACAAAAGATCTTAGGTTTTCAAATGGCATGGAATATGGGTGTTAAGGCAATGATTGATATTACTTTCTTTTTGTTATACTGTTATATCATGTTATATTGCATAATAATAGAGGTGAAGTAAAATGAATAAACCCTTGTATGAAAAAATATATATCCAATTAAAACAGGATATTGTTAAAGGGAAATTTAAAGTCGGTGACAAGATACCGTCTGAGAAGGAATTATCAGAGCAATGGTCCGTAAGCAGGATTACACCTAAAAAATCTTTGGATATATTGGCAGATGAAGGAATTATTGAAAGAAATCCAGGAAGAGGATCCTTTGTAGTTGAACATAATCAACTTAGAAATAATGGCCGAAATATAAAAGTTAGTAATAATACACAGCTTATAGGATTGATAATCCCTAACCTTGAGGACAATTACGGAATAGATCTGGTTAACAATATAGAAAGTGAAGCAGGAAAGTCCAATTGTTTTATAATATTAAAACGTTCATTGGGAGATGCCCAAAAAGAAAAAGAGATTATTCAGGAGTTGTTAGAAATCGGGGTTTCTGCTTTCATTATTTTACCTTCACACGCTGAACATTTTAATCAGGAAATCCTTAAACTTGTATATGATGACTTTCCTATTGTATTAATCGATCGCTATCTAAGAGGTGTACCTGCAGTTTCCGTTTGTTCGGATAATCGTAAAGCAGCTAAAGAAGCCACAGAGTACTTGTTTGGTTTAGGACATGAAAATATATGTCTTCTATCCCGCCTTCCAGACGATACTTCCGCATTAGAAGAAAGAAACGATGGGTTTATTGATGCTTATGTGGATAATAATATCAAAATCGAAAAACATCAATTTATGAATGATATTTCAAGTACCTGGGCGGGCTTATATGGAGAAGAAACGATTCAAGAAGACACCTCAAAAATCAGACAACGATTGAAGACTAGCCCTGATATCACTGCATTCCTTGCAGTGGAGTATCGTATTGCTCTGTTAGCGGAGTCCGCTGTAAAAGAAATGGGATTGTCAATCCCGGAAGATATATCAATCGTATGTTTCGACAGCACAAAAGAAAGTACCGAAAGAAGAAAATTCACTTTTGTTCAACAGAATGAAAAAGAAATGGGAAAACAGGCTGTTGAATCTGTTTTGAAAATGATAAATGGTGAAAAAATAGAAGATCAAACAATAAGGCTTGAAACGGCTATTGTTGAAGGGACGTCCACAAATGGAAGATTGAAATATAATAGATAGTATATCAATTAATATACCAATTATATATTGACATATAACATAATATGTATTATGTTATATGAAAACGCTATCAGTTAGAATTTAATGAAAATTAAACAGGGTAAAAAGTAATTAACTGGAGAGAAGAAGTGTGAGCTAGATTTTATTCATTTTTTCATAGAATCCAGGAGGGATAAACAAATTTTCTATGATCCATTTATTAAAACGATAATAATTCGGAGGTGAAGTGAAGAAATGAGATTTTCGAAGAGTTTATTTATGTTTGTCATGCTTTTAGCGTTTATCGTTGGATGTTCCTCTGATTCAGGGGAAGAAAGTGGAAATAAGGAACTTACATGGAGCACAACAACAGGATATTCACCACAATCAACAACATCCGCTGTTGCGGATTATATATCCGGTACAGTGGAAGACTTCGAATCGGAACACTCAGATATTTCACTGAATACACAAATTCAATCATCAAATATCAGCGAAGCCATGGCACGGATATTAGAGCAGGCTAACCAGGACAGGGCTCCTGATGTGGCTGTGATAGATTCATATTTATTTCCGCAATATATTGAACATTTGCAGCCGCTCGATGATTTGATGGAGGAAAAAGGAATGAAAGTGGAAGACTTTTTACCTTTTGCACAAGATGTGTTAACCGGTCCTGATGGGAAAGTCTATGGCCTGTATATGAGTACAGATACCCGTGTTCTATTTTATAATAGTGAATTAATTCCTGAGCCACCGAAGACGTGGGAAGAAGTTATTGAAGTAGGTAAAAAATTGAAAGACGAGGGATATGACGGGATTTCAACCCCTGGAGGGAGAGGGGAAGGAACCTCGGTTACAACACTTTGGCCGTTATTTTGGGGGCAAGGCGGAAAATTGGTTGATGACGAAGGGAATCCTATATTTGGAGAAGGTAAAAACAAAGAAATAATGGTTGATGTATTGTCAACCATACAAAGTGCTGTGGAAGAAGGCGTACTGCCACAAAGAGTTGCCGGATACGGCAGTGAAAATGATCAGAACGAAGAAATTGCAGCCGGTAATGTCGGGATGTTTATCGGCGGTAATTGGCAAGAGTCGTTTTTAAAAGAAACGCTGGGTGAAGAGGAATTTCAAAAGTGGGAGGTTGCACCGGTTCCCCAGCTTGAAGGTGGCGAAAGAACAACAACTTCAGGTGGCTGGGCATGGGGAATCTTCACAGATGACCCGGAGAAGAAACAGGCGGCATTTGATCTTGTCTATAATACGTTTATCAGCGAGCAAGGTATGGGCGAATTCACTTCAATTTATGGAGAATTGCCTTCAAGAACATCAGTCTATGAATCAGAACATTACGAAGGAACACAGTTTAGTGATGAATACAGAGAAATGCTTAAAAATGATGCTAGAGTACGCCCGGCATCAGACGATTACCCGGAAATTTCCAATCAGTTGCAGATAGCCATTTCAGATGTCATTTCGGGAAATAAAGAGCCAGAACAGGCAGTAAACGATGCTTGGGAAGTGGTAAATAATGAGTAAGGTTGATTTGAGCTATGTCAGTAAAAAATAAAAATGGACTCGGTCAGTCGAAAATGAAAAAAAGAATCAGCAATTCAGCTTTACCATGGTTATTACCATTGCTGTCCGTATTAGTTTTTGTCTTTTTATTTCCGGTCGTGGAGATTGTCAGATTAAGTTTCACGAACGCAACATTAAATGGTGGTGAATACAGCTATACCTTGGATTCGTATATAAGTTTATTTACGAATCCAGGGTTTATGCAAATGCTTATTGTTACAGGGATTTTCGTGTTTTTTAGTATCACATTTCAAATGTTGTTCGGGTTTTTAGTCGCTCTCATCATTGACCAAGGGGAGAAATGGAATTTAAAAGGGACCGTTTTGACCCGTACTGCCGTATTAACTGCCTGGGCAATCCCCGGTGTAATTATAGGGGTTATTTGGCAAATGTTATACAATGAAACGGATGCAGGTATCATCAATTACTTGCTGAGCATCGTTGGTATAGGCCCTGTCCCGTTCTTATCCGATCCGACAACAGCCCTAATTGCTGTTACATTTGCCAATGTATGGCGAGGGACTGCTTTTAGTATGATCCTGATTTATGCCGGATTAAAAACACTGCCATCTGATGTTATCGAGGCGGCAAAAATAGATGGGGCAAATGCCATCCAGCGCGGGATGAAAGTTATTTTACCGATGCTGACTCCGATGTTGTTAATCAATTTGGTTATCATATCAATCGATACCTTTAATACGTTCGATATGGTCATGGCGCTGACAGGTGGCGGGCCTGGTCAAAGTACAGAGGTTATCTCGCTCAGTATCTATAATTCTATTTTCAACCAGTTTAATTTGGGCCAAGGAGCTGCCACATCTGTCGTATTGTTAACGATTAATGTTGCGATGACTATTGTCTATATCTTGTTTCTGGGGAGGGGAGAGAAAAATGCAGCGTAGAATGAATAAGCAAACCGTTCTGAAATTCAGTTTGTATATCTCTTATTTTTTCGTTGGGATTTTATTTCTTTTCCCTTTGCTCTGGGTTCTCTCATTGTCTTTTAAGACATCAAAGGAATTGTATAATGTACCGCCTACGCTGCTCCCAGATAATTTGCAATTTGAAAACTATAAACACGTCATTGAAAATAATAATATATTGGCATACTTGGGCAATTCTGTACAGGTCGTTGCACTAACGGTAATCCTTACGTTGATTATTGTGCTCCCGGCTGCTTTTGCCTTATCGCGGTTTAAGTTTAAGCTTAAGGGGTTATTATTGCTCGGTATCATATTAACGCAGATGATATCAGCAGTCGTCATATCAATCCCTTTATACCGGCTTTTTGCAGAATTGGGATTGCTCAATAACTTTGCAATTCTGATTATCGTTTATGTAGCCGTTGTGCTGCCCTTTTCCACATGGTTTTTGAAAGGTTATTTCGATACGATTCCAATTGAATTGGACGAAGCGGCTACTGTGGATGGGTGTAATAAATTTCAAATATTAACGCGGGTTCTTCTCCCCTCGAGTATGCCAGGAATAGTCTCAGTTACATTATTGGTGGCTGTACAGAGCTGGTCGCAATTTGTCATTCCATTCATTTTACTAGATATGCAAAGCTTATATCCTGTTTCAGTGGGTATCGTTAACCTGCAATCAACACAGCAAGCCGTTACAACCCATTATCTCGCCGCAGGTAGTGTCCTTTCAATACTGCCTGTTATTGTTCTATTTGTGCTGTTACAGCGATTTATTGTGGGGGCTTTAACTACTGGTGCTGTAAAGGGTTAATTAAAGTTATATAAGACAGGAGGAACTTACGGATGTTTAAAACGCTGGAAAAACTTAAAAAAAGAATTGATGAACTCAATGTGTACAGGTATCGGGACTCCATTAAAATAGAGGATTTTGCTTTTTTGGAAGATGAGCAGGGTGAGGTCGGGGCACGACCACCGGAATCGGGGCCCTGGGGTAAAATCAGCCTTGAGGATCGTTGGCAAGGCTGGGACAAATATATTTGGCTGCGAACCTCTGTTCAATTTCCGGTTAAATGGAAAAACCGTTCAGTAATAGGAAAATTTGATTTCGGTACAACAGGCGGGGGGCATAATTCCGGTTTTGAGTCGCTTCTTTACGTTAACGGGGAGGCATATCAAGGTGTAGATTCAAACCATAAAGAAGTCTTTTTCGCAAATGATTATGCCGGCCATGAATTGGACCTTTGTTTCAGATTATGGTCTGGCCTTGATGGAATGGAAGGATTGCATGAAGAGCAGGAACATAAGATCCGTCAGGCAGAGGTGTCTTGGCTGGATGAGCACACGGATGATTTATTCTATACGGCAAAGGCTGTACTTGAATCGATATATGTCATGGATGAAAACGATGCAACAAGAATACAGCTTCTTAAAATACTGGATAGGACATTTAAGATGATTGACTGGTCCAATCCGGCAGGAGAGGCTTTTTATCAGTCAATTCAATCGGCGGTCGATGTGCTGAATTCTGAACTGGATAAAATACAAACGGAAGATATTGTAACAATTAGGGGCATTGGTCATACGCATATCGATGTGGCATGGTTATGGCGGCTGCGTCACACGCGTGAAAAAGCTGCACGTTCCTTTTCCACTGTATTAAGATTAATGGAAAAGTATCCTGATTATATATTCCTGCAGACTCAGCCACAATTATATGAATACATTAAAAATGATTACCCGGAAATCTATGAAGGCATCAAGGGCAGGGTTAAGGAAGGAAAATGGGAAGTCGGGGGAGTTATGTGGCTTGAGCCTGATAATAACATTCCCTCTGGCGAATCATTGGTAAGACAAATACTGAAAGGCCAAACATTTTTTGATAAAGAATTTGGGGAAACTTCATTCAAGTATCTATGGTTGCCTGATGTGTTTGGGTATTCTTGGGCACTTCCGCAAATTTTAAAGAAATCCGGTGTAGAAGTTTTTATGACAACTAAGATAAGCTGGAATCAATACAACCGCATGCCTCATGATACATTTCGATGGAGAGGGATTGATGGGTCAGAAATCTTGACACATTTTATAACCACTCCGGAATCTCACGTGAGCCGATATACTTATAATGGTGTAATAAATGCAAAGTCTGTAAAAGGTATCTGGGATGAGTATAAAGATAAATCATTAAATCAAGAGCTTATACTGTCTTACGGATACGGGGACGGTGGCGGCGGTGTTAACCGTGATATGCTGGAGATGAGACGCCGGCTCGATAAAATACCCGGAATGCCCAATGTGATAACAGGAAGGGCAGATGATTATTTTTGCGATTTAAAAAACAGAGTTGAAAACAGTGGTCAATATGTCCATACATGGGATGGCGAGCTGTATTTGGAGTACCACAGGGGTACATATACCAGCCAGGCACACAATAAACGAATGAACCGGAAAATGGAATTGGCTTATCGTGAAACAGAATGGCTCAGTGTATTCGGTTATTTGCTTTCAGGTCAATGGGATCAGCAATCTCAGGTAAATTTTGATGAGGGCTGGAAAATTATTTTAAGGAACCAGTTTCATGATATTCTTCCGGGAAGTTCTATACATGAAGTATATAAGGACAGTAAGGAAGAATATGAAAAGGCAAATGAACTGATTACACAATCAAGAGATAAGCAGCAGGATACGATTTTATCCGAAACAAAGGAAAATGCATTTACCGTTTTTAATTCGTCGCCATGGAAGCAATCAAATATTGCAGAAATAGAAGGTGTAAAGTCAATCAGCGGCGTTTGGCAGGACCAAAGTTATAATAAACTGGAAGCCCAAAATGAAAATGGCATCTGGTATGTCCACGTGAACGATATCCCTTCATTGGGTTATACCACAATCTATTTTGATGGGTCTCCAGCTCAGGAAAATGAGGTCTATGGCTTTGAAACATCCCGAAATGGAATCGTAACCCCGTTTTATGAAATTGAGTGGAACGAGAAGGGGCAGCTGACAAAAATTTATGATATAGAGAATAAACGACACGTATTAAAAGAGAACCCTGGAAATGTGCTGCAGGTATTTGAGGATAAACCACTGGATTTTGATGCGTGGGATATCGATTTATTCTACCAGGAAAAGTATAAAGTTGTTCAACAGATCGAAAGCATATCTATCAAAGAAATTGGCCCTTTAAGAGCGGTTGTGTCATTTAAATGGCGGTATCATGATTCGCTGATTGATCAGGAAATGGTCCTCTTCGCAAAAAGCCGAAGAATTGACTTTAGTACGAATGTTGATTGGCACGAAAATAATCAATTGTTAAAAGTGAAATTCCCTGTAAACATACGAGCAACTGAAGCCACATATGATATTCAATATGGGAATGTGAAGCGTCCGACACATTGGAATACAAGCTGGGACTATGCAAGATTTGAATCGGTCGGTCACCAGTGGGCAGATTTATCAGAAAGAAATTATGGCGTCAGCCTTTTGAATGATTGCAAATATGGCTATGACATAAAAGATAACGTCATCCGTCTCTCGCTTATAAAATCTGCAGTGAAACCAGATCGCGAGCAAGACCAGGGAAGACATGTGTTCACATATTCATTATATCCTCACAGAGGTGACTGGTTTGAAGGTGGAACAGTTAAAGAAGCCTGGTATCTAAACAATACACTTTCTTGCGCTCAAGGTAAAGCTGAAAAGGAGACGGAATCCCTATTTTCTGTTTCATCAGAGAATATTATGATAGACGCCATCAAAAAAGCTGAACAAAGTGATGAAATTATCGTAAGGTTACATGAGTATGCCGGGAACAGAAATAACTTCGAGCTTATGAGTGATTATGAAATAGTTGAATGGGCAGAATGTGATTTAATGGAAAACACGATACAAAATAAAATGAACAGTAATACCATTCATTCAACTATATCACCTTATGAAATCAAAACGTTCAAAGTTAAAATGAAAAACAATTAAATATATTAAAGCCCTATTATTTTTAATAGGGCTTTAATAGTCTGGTTTGACAGGTAGTGAAGATATTCCAATTCTTAAAGTCGAAGCACGTACAGATTGCAAACGGCAAGGGGATCGTTATTTTGGAAACACAGCAGAGTTCGGATACGACTTATCGTGTGTATGATTATGACCGGACAGATGCAGGTGGAAACAAACGAGAATTGCACCTAGAAAAAGCTGCAGCGGTGACGAACGTTCCGCACCAGGTTCCTAAGCTGAAACAGGAAGAAGTCGTTTCGGGAGATTTGGCTATGACAAACCTCGTTGAAAATGATTATTTTGGGGTGAGTAGATGGAAGGTGACTGGCAGAGTCGAGTTCCCCTTCTATCACACTAACCTGCAGAAAATCCGTTTGTTAAGCTGAATACTATTTAAGAAACTGCTAGTAAAGACACTGGCAGTTTTTTAAATAGTAACAATTTCCTACATCTAGCGGAAAATTGTTGTGTCTTAATGAAAGCGTTTTTATTTTATAATGAAACTAAATCAAGATAAACATACTTTTGGGAGGAACTAATATGAAACATATATTACTAGCGTGTTCATCAGGAATGTCAACAAGTCTATTAGTCAAGAAAATGGAAGAGGAAGCGGAAAATAAGGGAATTGAGGTGAAGATATGGGCTGTTGCTCAGGACAAAGCAATGGAAGAGCTTGAAAATGCAGATGTGCTGCTTATAGGTCCGCAGATGCGATTCATGAAGAAGAAGTATTCAAAGACAGCTGAAGAGGCAGGTACACCGTTGGATGTGATTGATCCGGTTGCTTATGGAAGAGTGGATGGAAAAGCAGTTCTCGAGCATGCACTTAAACTGATAGATGGATAAATTCAAAAAAGGGGAGTTAAAAAATGAACAAGTTTATGGAAGTGCTTGAAAATTTTCTAATGCCCATTGCGGATAAATTAAATAACAACCGATATTTAACCGCATTGCGCGATGGTTTTATGATTGCATTGCCATTAATTATTTTTGGTTCGATTTTTGTCGTGTTAGCCAATCTGCCATTTCTGGACATGTTGATTGGTGAAGAAGCTTATGCAACTTATCAAAGTGCATTGGGACCTGCGTCTGCTGCGACACTTAGTATTATGGGTGCTTTTGTAATTATTGGTATTGGTACGAAATTAACACAGTCATATGACATAGAAGGTATTTATGGTGGTGTGGCAGCATTTGCGGCATTTTTAATCTTGACGCCACAGACATTGGAAGGCGTATCAGGTGTCATTCCGACGTCGATACTTGGTGCAGAGGGAATGTTCCTTGGTATTTTCACGGCATTCATCGCTGCAGAGCTTTATCGGTTCTTTGTCCAAAAAAAATGGACAATCAAGATGCCTGCTGGTGTACCTGATGCGGTGTCACGGTCATTCAGCGCTTTGATTCCAATCACATTAACACTGAGTGTATTTTTAGTTGTTCGGATAATCTTTAGTTATACCCCGTTCGATACAGTTCAGAACTTTATTTATACGATTATACAGGAACCGTTGACTGCTTTGGGAAGTGGATTACCGGCTACCCTTGTAGCTGTGCTTCTGATTCAGGTGTTCTGGTTCTTTGGGCTGCACGGACAGATTATTATTAACTCGGTGTTTGACCCAATCTGGTATGCACTGAATGATGAAAATCTGCAAGCATTTCAGGCTGGAAGCGAACTGCCGAATATTGTTACGAAGCAGTTTATTGACACGTTCCTGGTAGGTATGGGCGGATCAGGTATGACGCTGGCAGTTGTCATTGGTATATTTGTGATTGGCCGAAGCCGACAGCTTAAGGAACTCGGTAAACTTGGCGGTCCTCCAGGTATCTTTAACGTGAACGAACCAATTATTTTCGGACTGCCGATCATCATGAATCCGTTGGCACTGATTCCATGGCTATTAGCTCCGGTTGTTGTTACGTTCATAACGTATTTTTCGATGGCTACGGGGCTGGTGCCAAAACCAGCTGGGATTATTGTGCCGTGGACGACGCCGGTAGGACTGAGTGGATTTCTTGCAACAGGGAATGCCTGGCAGGGTGCAGTGCTGCAGTTCTTTAACATGGCGGTCGTATTCCTGATATGGTGGCCATTCTTGAAAATCCTCGATAAAAGTTATTATGAATCTGAGAATAAAGGGGAAAATAGTCAAGCAAGTTAAACAACAGATTAATAATGGCCTTGTTCATTGGCAGGGCCATTATCTTAGTTATAGGAAAATCTATCTTCTTCAGAGGTGAGTACACATGACAACTAAAAATATAACGGAAACAGCATTTCAAATTATTCTTTACGCGGGTAATGGTAAATCCAACGCAATGGAAGCTATCCAGGAAGCGAAAGAAGGAAACTTTGAGAAATCGGACGAATTGATGGAAGCAGCCGGCGAAGAGCTAAATAAAGCACATGATTTTCAGACTCAATTGCTTCAAGGTGAGGCCAATGGTGATGAGTCTCCCTTAAATCTGATGCTGGTTCATTCCCAGGATCATTTGATGACGTCCATGACGGTCCGGGACCTTGCAATCGAACTTGTTGAAATTTATCGAAATAAATAGGAAGGCGGTAAAAGATCATGACAATTACGTATCAATTTCCAGAAGGTTTCTGGTGGGGAAGTGCGACTTCCGCTACACAAATTGAAGGTGCCGCTTCAGAGGGCGGTAAAGGAAAGAATATTTGGGATCATTGGTATGAAACAGAATCGAATCGTTTCTTTGAAAATATCGGACCGGAAGCGACGTCGGATTTTTATCATCGCTATAAAGAAGATATACGACGGATGAAAGAAATCGGCCATAACACATTCCGATTATCGATTTCCTGGGCAAGACTGATTCCCGGTGGCCGTGGTGAGGTGAATCCGGAAGCTGTGACATTTTACAATCATGTCATTGATGAGCTTTTGGAAAACGATATCGAACCATTCGTTAATCTGTTCCATTTCGATATGCCGATGGAATTACAGGAAGAAGGCGGCTGGGAAAGCAGAGATGTTGTCGAAGCATACACCAAGTATGCGGATGAATGCTTCAGACTGTTCGGTGACCGTGTTTCGAAATGGTTCACATTCAATGAGCCCATCGTTCCTGTTGAGGGCGGCTACTTATATGATTTTCATTATCCAAATATAGTCGATGCTAAACGTGCGTTTCAGGTTGCCTACAACACCATGATTGCTCATGCGAAGGCTGTGGAAGTCTTCCGGGAGCATAATGTAAAGATGGGTCAGATTGGGATTATTTTGAATCTGACACCGTCGTATCCTAGAAGCGAGAATCCTGCTGACTTGAGGGCTTCCCGGATAGCGGATTTATTTTTCAATCGGAGTTTTCTGGATCCGGCTGTTTTAGGGGAATACCCACAGGAACTGATTGATCTTTTGCAGGAACATGGGCAGCTGCCGCAAACGGAGAAAGGCGATTCGAACTTACTGAAAGCCAATACAGCGGATGTTTTGGGTGTCAACTATTATCAGCCGCGCCGTGTCAAAGCGAAAGAAAGCCTGCCGAACCCGTATGGGCCATTTATGCCTGACTGGTTTTTCGACATGTATGAAATGCCTGGCCGGAAAATGAATCCATATCGCGGCTGGGAAATCTATGAAAAAGGTATCTATGATATTATGATTAATTTAAAAGATAACTATGGTAATATTCCATCATTTGTTTCCGAAAATGGCATGGGTGTGCAGAATGAAGATCGGTTTATTGAAAATGGCGAGATTCAGGATGATTACCGGATCGAATTCATCGGAGAACATCTGAAATGGCTGCATAAGGCAATCGAAGAAGGGTGCAATGCTAAAGGTTACCATCTGTGGTCATTCATGGACAACTGGTCCTGGATGAATGCGTATAAGAACCGTTATGGGTTTTTCTCGGTTGATTTGGTAACGAAAGAACGGACGGCGAAGAAAAGTGCACATTGGTTCAAATCGGTATCAGAAAATAATGGATTTTAGTCAGGTGGTAATGAGATGCTGGAAGCGCTCTGTGATTATTTTTCAAAATTCTTTGAAGCGGCTAAGCATTAATGTCTTTTGAACGATAACTGCCGTAGCATAAGGAGAAAAACAAAATGCTAAACGCCAGAATAAAAAATATACTGCGAGAATTGATGGCACTGGATTCACCGATAACAGGCACTTATCTGGCTAACACCAATCAGGTTACATCACGAACGACCAGGAATGATATTAAGAATTTAAATGAGATTATTTCTGAACATGGTGCCGAAATCTGTACAACCATGGGAAAAGGTTATCACTTGGAAGTTACCGATAACCAAAAGTTCCGGAATTTTCTCGGGATTGTATTTACTGAGAAAGTGTCAGATGGTCGTATGGTACCAAGTCTGCCGGAGGAACGTACAGCATACCTGATTAAACGACTCTTACTCAGCAATAACTATCTGAAGCTGGATGATTTGGCTGATGAAATTTATGTCAGCAAATCCACGATCCAAAATGATTTAAAAAATGTAAAAAACGTATTGGATGATTATGATATCCATTTGGATTCCCGGCCAAATCATGGGTTGAAGGCAGTCGGCGATGAGCTGAAACATAGATTTTGCATGGCCGAGTATATTTTTGACCGGAGTGAAGAAATAGGCGATAAACTGCCGGATGAAGTTTTTTCTTCTTTTAATAAAAAAGATATGGATGCAGTGCTGGCTATTATTGTAAGTGAAATCAGGGACAATAATATTACGTTATCGGATATTGCGATTAACAATCTCCTGATCCATATTGTCATTGCTTATAAGCGCGTCAACGAAGGCCATCACGTTTCGTTGTATCACACAGATTTTAAGGAAATAGTGGAACAGAAGGAATTTCAAGTAGCCGAGCGTATCGTGAAGAAGGTTGAAACTGTATTTGGTGTAACGTTTCCTGAAGAAGAAGTGGCTTATGTAGCCATACATTTACTGGGAACGAAAATGGTATCTGTATCCGGAACAAGTGAAGGAAAAACGATTGATCACTTGATTGAACCCGGCACGTACCATCTTGTAGACGCCATTCTTGAAAAGATAGAAGATAAAATGAATTTAAAAATCAATGGGGATCAGGAATTGATGGTTGCTCTTGGTTTACATCTTAAGCCTGCTATTAATCGATATAAATATGGTATGAATATCCGGAATCCAATGCTGGAGGACATTAAACGTAATTATCCTTTAGCGTATGAAGCTGGGATTATAGCCGGGTTGGCGATTGAAGAACAAACCGGCTCAGAAATAAATGAAAATGAAATCGGTTATTTGGCGTTACACATCGGTGCTGCCATGGAACGGTGCAAAATGGAGACAGAACCGAAACGCTGTCTTATTGTCTGTGCATCAGGCTTGGGCAGTGCCCGTTTACTATACTATCGAATCAAGTCAAAATTTGAAGGCAAGTTGGAAGTTACTGGAACGACCGAATATTATAAACTGAACCAGCATGATTTGCGTACGATTGACTTTATTATCAGTTCTGTTCCAATACCAGCAGAGATTTCTATACCGGTAATTGAAGTGAATTCCGTCCTTGGGAAGCAGGATATTGATAATATCGAATCATTCATTGAAAATGAACAATCGATTTACGACTATTTTCAGCCGGAACTGCTGCACCTAAGGAGGGACTTTGATTCCAAAGAGGCTGTGCTTTGCTTTATGTCTAGGTATCTGCAGGAAAAAGGTCGGATCGATGGAGCGTTTTTGGATGCCATTTATGAACGGGAAGAAGTTGCTGCAACCGCGTATGGTAATCTGGTTGCTGTACCCCATCCGATATCGCCGCAATCTGACGAGACATTTTTGTATGTTTGTACACTGGAAAACCCGATTACTTGGGAAGGCCAATCTGTCCAGTTTGTCTGTGTCCTGAGTGTTAAACGAAATAGCACGGAAGATTTGCAGTCCATGTATGAATTGCTTGGCAACATTATTGATAGTCCATCCCTTGTGCAGGAATTAATTAAAGCAGAAACGTATGACGAGTTTGTGAAGGTTTTATTGCAGTGAAGAGCTAGCTGTTAGGTTTGAATGTAGCCGCAGCTTGTTTTTGTATGGTTGGGTTGAGGCAACGTAAAATCGAATCTTTCTATTTAATGAGGCGAATAAGGAAGAGAACTGGAGGCCTATTTACCGGTTTTATGTTTATAAGTTTCCCTAAAAAGTGCTTATGTTTATTTAGCGAAACTTATCTACTACAAATGTAACGACATGAAAAATTTGTTCGGGAAAATGTTTCAAAAAAACGGGAATGGTTATATCGAGGATTTTGTCACACCGCGGTTGTTACGGGATGCACAGTTATTAACCGTTTGGGAAGTGTGTTTGGCAAGTGAAAAGTACATAAGTTGGCAATACTTTTTTACATAACCTTGCCAGCCAGTTTATCCCTGCGATTGCGAATGAATTTCTTATTAATTTTTCAAGGTACAAACGGAATTCGTCA
>NZ_SRHY01000026.1 GCF_004565465.1 Lentibacillus salicampi | reverse complement strand
TTTGATCAGGAGGTGGCGCATGATGAAAGTGATGATAACAGGGGATCACGCAGGCAATGGCATTCGAAACGAGGTAAAAAAACTGCTTGACGAACTGGCTATTGAATACGAGGATACGGGTTGTTCCTGTGAATATTCGGTCGATTACCCCGATTACGCTCTGCCAGCAGCCGAGCGTGTTGCCAGCGGGGAGTTTGACCGTGGTATATTTATTTGCGGAACAGGCATTGGCATGTCAATTTCAGCAAACAAGGTGAACGGCATCCGCTGTGCGCTGGTCAGTGATGTCTACAGCGCCAGACTGACCCGCCGGCACAACGATTCCAATGTATTGGCAATGGGTGAACGGGTCATCGGTCCCGGGCTTGCCCGCGAGATCACCCAAACATGGCTGGAAACCGAATTTGACGGCGGCCGGCATGCAAACCGCATCGAAAAAGTGACAGCTTACGAAACCAATCAGCCGAAGCAAGCAGCAGGTGATCGGTGATGGATCTTAAACAGCAAGTCAGGCAGGATGTGGAAGCCTTATCCAGTGACTGGCAGGCAAGCGGCTATTTGCATGCAGATGACTTGTTCGTTGTCGGCTGTTCAACCAGTGAAGTTATAGGAGAGCGGATTGGTACGTCCGGCAGTGAGGAAATCGCTGCTGCTCTGTTTGCAGTATTGCAGGCGTTACAATCAAAAACTGGCATTGCCATCGCTTTTCAATGCTGCGAACATCTGAATCGTGCACTTGTTGTGGAAAAAGAAACGATGAAACGGCAACGGCTTGAAGAAGTTTCGGTGATCCCAGTGCCCCGTGCAGGCGGATCGATGGCATCATTTGCCTATAAACATATGAAAGAACCTGTTGTTGTTGAAGCCATCAATGCGGACAGTGGCATTGATATTGGCGACACCATGATCGGCATGCATTTGAAACCGGTTGCCGTGCCACTGCGATTTGCACAGCGAATGATCGGCAATGCACGGGTCACTGCTGCACGCACCCGTCCGAAATTGATCGGTGGAAAACGTGCTGTCTATGATCAGGAAGCTGCCGGTATCGATGCCGATTAGCCGGGTCGCTGACTGCACAAGGTTGGTGGAGAACTTTGGCTGCTGCCACATAAATCCAGTTGAGCAGGGAAGCATTCACATCATAAACCAAGGAGGTATGACATATGGACCATGTCAAGCAAACAGATTATGAAGTGTACGAAGCAATGCAGGCAGAAAAAACGCGCCAGCAGGAAAAGATTGAACTGATTGCATCTGAAAATTTCGTATCCGAGGCAGTCATGGAAGCAATGGGCTCGGTACTGACGAACAAATACGCGGAAGGCTATCCGGGTAAACGCTATTATGGTGGTTGTGAGCATGTGGATGTTGTGGAAAACCTGGCACGCGACCGGGCAACGCAACTGTTCGGTGCAGATCATGCCAACGTTCAGCCGCATTCCGGCGCACAGGCAAATATGGCGGTGTATTTTTCCGTGTTGGACCCGGGTGACACCATTCTCGGTATGAATCTGAACCATGGCGGTCATTTGACACACGGCAGCCCGGTTAACTTCAGCGGCAAATTGTTCCATGTTGTGGATTACGGTGTCGATCAGGAGACCGAGCAGCTTGATTATGATGCCGTTCTCGAACGAGCCAAAGAAGTCCAACCGAAACTAATTATTGCCGGCGCCAGTGCATATTCCCGCGAAATTGATTTTGCCAAATTCCGGGGAATCGCCGATGAAGTAGGCGCTTATCTGCTGGTGGACATGGCGCACATTGCGGGGCTTGTTGCATCCGGACTCCATCAGAATCCGGTTGATTATGCCGATTTCGTGACGACCACCACCCATAAAACATTAAGAGGGCCACGTGGCGGCATGATTTTATGCAAAGAAGACTATGCGAAAAAAATCGATAAAAATGTTTTCCCGGGCATGCAGGGCGGACCGCTGATGCATATCATCGCTGCCAAAGCCGTTTCTTTTAAAGAAGCATTAACCGATGATTTCAAGGCCTACTCCAAGCAAATTATCCAAAACGCCAAGGCATTAAGCGACGCATTGACAAATGAAGGGATCCGTATTGTATCAGGTGGAACGGATAATCATCTACTGCTGCTTGACGTGACACCGCTAAACCTTACTGGAAAAGTGGCTGAAAAAGCCCTTGATGATGTTGGACTTACCGCCAATAAAAATACGATTCCATTTGATACGGAAAGCCCGTTTGTTACAAGCGGTGTCCGCATGGGAACAGCAGCCGTGACCACACGCGGTTTTAAAGAAGCAGAAATGAAGGAAATCGCTTCAATCATCGCCTTGGTTTTGAAAAAACATGAAGATGAAAACGTGCTGCTTGAGGCGGAAGAGCGTGTTAAAGGATTAACCAGCAAATTTCCATTATATGCATAAGTTTAGGGATGTTCCTTCAGGGAGCGTCCTTTTTTCAGGGGGGGAGGAAAGGTCTGCATCATCGAGCGGACGGGAACGGTATGGACTCGAGTGGGAGGTGCGTCAACTCGAGCGAGAGCGGTATGGACTCGAGCAGGAGCGGCGTTAACTCGAGCGAGAGCGGTATGGACTCGAGCAGGAGCGGCGTTAACTCGAGCGAGAGCGGTATGGACTCGAGCAGGAGCGGCGTTAACTTGAGCGAGAGCCGGGCGAAATCGTGCAGGCGAGGCATCATTATACAAAGGAGCATAATCCGGCTCAGACAAGCGCAAAGTTCTTTCAATGCTAGGTTCCGGCTCCTTTAATTAACTCCAGCCTACTTGCAAGCTCGTTCATTTTTCAGTACAATTTTTAAGATGCCACTAATGATAGGGAGTGTTCAGTAAAAATGGGAAAAGTACACGTGCTGGATCATCCATTAATTCAACACAAACTGACGTACATACGTGATAAACAAACGGGGACAAAGGAATTCCGCGAGCTGGTTGATGAGGTTGCAATGCTGATGGCGTTTGAAATTACACGCAACCTGCCACTGCAGGAAAAAACAATTGAAACACCGGTCATGGAGGCACAAACCAAGGTTCTTGCCGGCAAAAAAATTGGTCTGATTCCGATTCTTCGTGCAGGGCTTGGCATGGTTGATGGTATGCTGAAACTGATTCCGGCAGCCCGTGTCGGTCATGTCGGGTTGTACCGGGATCCGGAAACGTTGCAACCGCATGAATACTACATTAAATTGCCATCCGATATAGCGGACCGTGAACTGATTGTGATTGATCCGATGCTGGCAACAGGCGGTTCAGCCAATGACGCGATTCATTCTCTGAAAAAACGCGGCGCCAAGCAAATTCGTCTGATGTGTCTTGTCGCAGCCCCGGAAGGCGTTGAAGTAATTCAAAACGCGCACCCTGATGTTGATATTTTCCTTGGTGCGCTTGATGAAAAATTAAATGATCACGGTTATATCATTCCAGGACTTGGTGATGCCGGCGACCGTTTGTACGGGACAAAATAATCGTGGAGTGAATAAACGATGCGTGAACGAATTAAAGTCATGACGATTTTCGGGACAAGGCCTGAAGCGGTCAAAATGGCGCCGCTCGTCCTAGAGTTGAAAAAACGACCTGAAACTTTTGATCCGATTGTAACGGTGACCGCCCAACATCGTGAAATGCTTGATCAGGTGTTGGACATTTTCAGTATCACCCCGGATTTTGACTTGAACATTATGAAACAGAATCAATCACTTGCGCAAATTACCACAAGCGCGCTTGTTGGTCTGGATGGTGTTATGAAAGAGACAGAGCCAGACATGGTGCTTGTGCACGGTGACACAACGACAACGTTCGCGGCATCACTAGCCGCTTACTATAACCAGATTGCGGTTGGTCATGTTGAGGCAGGGCTGCGTACATGGGACAAATATTCCCCTTATCCGGAAGAAATGAATCGGCAGTTGACAGGCGTCATGGCTGATTTACATTTTGCACCCACAGACAACTCAAAGCAGAACCTTTTGGATGAGAACAAACCTGCTGACCGTATTATGGTTACTGGTAATACGGCGATTGATGCACTGAAAACAACAGTTGATGCTGATTATTCCAGTCCGATACTAAATGAAATTGGGCATCGCCGGCTGGTGCTTGTGACCGCTCATCGCCGGGAAAACCTGGGTCGCAATATGGAGCAGATGTTTCGCGCTATTAAGCGGCTTGTTGATGCGCACAGCGATATCCAAGTTATTTACCCGGTCCATCTGAATCCGGTTGTTCAGCAGACAGCGAACAGCATTTTGGGTGATGACGATCGCATAAAGCTAATTGAACCACTCGGTGTCGTTGACTTTCATAATTTCGCCGCGAAGGCCCATTTAATAATGACAGATTCGGGCGGCGTGCAGGAAGAAGCGCCATCATTGGGCGTCCCGGTGCTTGTCCTGAGGGATACGACCGAGCGCCCGGAAGGCATTCAGGCTGGAACACTGAAACTGGCCGGTACTGATGAGGAAGCGATTTTTAACCTTGCTGATCAGTTAGTAAGCGATGAAGCTGCCCATGACAAAATGGCAAAAGCCTCCAACCCATATGGCGACGGCCAGGCATCAGGCAAAATTGCCGATGCGATTGTGGCATATTTTAATAAATAGGAAAAAAAGGATCCGGCGAGGCCGGATCCTTTCTGTATGATTTGGCAACGATGATTTTTTGCCACGATCGGTATAACATCAACGGTGGAGCAGGGTGCATCGAAGGTAGGAGCACGAGCATCAACGGTAAAGCGCGAGGTATCGAAGGTAGAAGTGAGAGCATCAACGGTAGATCGCGAGACATCGAAGGTAAAAGTGCAAGCATCAACGGTAGAGTGCGAGGTATCGAAGGTAGAAGCGTGAGCATCAACGGTGGAACGCGAGGTATCGAAGGTAGGAGCACGAGCATCAACGATAAAGCGCGAGATATCGACGGTAGAAGTAAGAGCATCAACGGTAGATCGCGAGACATCGAAGGTAAAAGCGCAAGCATCAACGGTAGAGCGCGGGGCATCGAAGGTAAAAGCGCAAGCATCAACGGTAGTTCGCGAGGTATCGAAGGTAAAAGCGCAAGCATCAACGGTAGATCGCGGGGTATCGAAGGTAAAAGCGTGAGCATCAACGGTGGAACGCGAGGTATCGAAGGTAGAAGCGTTAGCATCAACGGTAGAGTGCGAGGTATCGAAGGTAAAAGCGCAAGCATCAACGGTAGATCGCGAGACATCGAAGGTAAAAGCGCGCCCATCAACGGTAAAGCCCCAATCACCAACGGCAGACTCAAAACACCCACGCCCGACATGTATGTTTTTCCCATACGTTTCAAATGCTATCGGTATATCATTACGCCAAAGGAGACCTTCTAATGCGCCGTTTGCTCATCATCCTTATATTTCTCATTCCGTTTTTGCTTGCACCCCCGTCCGTCTTTTCCCAAAGCAGTCAGCCGGATGAGGAATCTGTTATCATTGAAGTGGACGGCAACCCTGAGGAGCACAAGTCCTATCTCAATACCTATCACCCTTCCATCGAAGTGGTTCATACATATGACACATTATTCAACGGCCTGGCATTGAAAGCAGAGCCGGAACAATTTGAAAAAATAGAATCACTGGCGTTCATTAAAGCTGTTCACCCGGTCACCACGTATGAAACACAAGCAGAGGCACTCAATCAAAACGGGAACAGTGTTATTCCGGCGGCACTGAATGATACCTCCTACACGGGAAAAGGAGTTCAGGTTGCGGTTATCGATACTGGTATTGACTATGAGCATCCTGATCTTGCCGGTAATTATGCAGGTGGCTATGATCTGGTGGATTTGGATGATGATCCGATGGAAACAACGGCCGAAGAAGGCATGCCGACACAACATGGGACGCATGTGGCAGGCATCATTGCAGCGGATGGCAAGCTAAAAGGTGTGGCGCCCGATGCCTCGATTCATTCCTACCGTGCACTTGGACCCGGCGGGATGGGGAGTTCGATCCAGGTAATTGCCGCATTGGAGCAGGCAGTCGATGACGGAGCAGATATCATCAATCTTTCGCTGGGAAATACGGTTAACGGGCCGGATTTTCCGACAAGTGTTGCTGTGAACAGGGCGGGGGAGCTTGGTGTGCCTGTCGTGACCGCCAATGGCAATAATGGTCCGGAAAATTGGACGATCGGCTCCCCGGCCACTGCTGCCAATGCACTGTCCGTTGGTGCTGCGTCAAGTCCACAGACGGTTCCTTATTTGTTTGAATCACTGAGCAACAAGAAAATTCCGCTGGCAGTGATGGATGGATCGGAAGCGTGGGACCTGAGGAAAAGCTATGAAGCGGCTGTTTTTAACGGCGAAAATGTTCGCGGGAAAATCGCAGTGATGGCACGTGGTGAGACTCCTTTTTCTAAGCTGGCAAAACAAGCGCAAGCTGCTGGTGCGATCGCTGCTGTCGTTTATAACAACGAACCGGGTCATTTTCAGGGGATGATTGACACGGCTGATGCCGACATTAAAATTCCTGTCGCGTCCATTTCGAAACAGGACGGCCAATGGCTCGTTCAAAACACGGAAAGCCAAACGACCTACATGAAAACGCAATATGAAAAAACGAAAGAAACCATTGCCGACTTCAGTTCGCGCGGGCCGGTTACCGTGAACTGGGACTTAAAACCGGAAGTTAGTGCGCCAGGCACCAATATTTTAAGCACGGTCCCCGGTGGTTATCAGGAACTGCAGGGAACAAGTATGGCAGCCCCGCATGTCACCGGGGCAATGGCACTGCTGATGGAGGCGCACCCGGACTGGTCGATAGAACAATTGGCGGGCGCGTTAAAGACAACGGCGAAACGCGTCAGGAATGAACAGGGGGAGCCCTTTTCTCCCATTATCCAGGGGATGGGGGAAATTCGGCCGGAAAAAGCCGCGGGCGCCACTACCATTATCAACAAACCGCTCTTGTCATTTGGCAAAGCTGACGGCCATAATGAAACCAAAACACGTCAAATCACCATTGAAAATCAGTCCAATCAGCAGCAGACCTATAACTTTTCGGTTCCGGCAAAACAGAAAGGACTGACCTGGCACGTGCCTCTAAGCTTTACGCTGGACAAAGGGGAGACCAAACAGCTGCCGATCGGGTTGTCCATTAACAGCACACAAGTTGACGAAGGCGTTCATCAGGGCTGGTTGACCTTGAACCAGGATGACACTCAATACCATCTGCCATATCTTTTTGTTAATAAGACAGCAGACTACCCGAAAGCGATGGGATTCGACTTTTCGTTAAAGCCTTTCTCTAATGATATGTATGGGTATCAGCTTTATTTGACAGATCAGGCGGAGCATATCGATGTCATGCTGTATAACCCAGATACACTGATGTACGAGCGGACACTGTTGGAGACGGATGATGTTCAGGTCGGCTTAAATGAAGGCCGCCTTGAACAATCAGATCTAGGTAAACCCGGTCAGTACCTGGCTGTCATCAATGTCAAACTAGCTAATGAGGAAATGGCTGGTTATCAGACCATTATTCACATACCGGGGTCAGAAACACGCAACTAAATTTTGACAAAAAATTGTTCACATAATGTTCATAGAAAAGGCGCTTTATCTTCCTATATAATAAGAGTTGAGAGAGACCATAACAGGTGAAAAAACGTGCCCCCAAGCGGTGCGATAATGGCAGGAGATGGCAGGTCATTTGACTGAGATACTAATTGACAACGGGATGTGGCTAATGTAAACTAGCTTAGTGTGGAATAGTAAGGATTTTTAGTGTCTGCCTGTCTATAGGACAGCCCATTCCTTACATAATAATAGGATGTTTGTTCCGCATGCACTGTGATTTACTTCACTTCTGTTACGAAGGCTCAGGTCCAGCTAAGAGAGCGCATACAGAGGGGATTTATCATGCACGATTTTATTGGGAGAAGAGTCAAATCATGTCGTATTCCGGAATGACGGTTAACAGGCAGCGTAAATGGATGCTGTATCTCCTCGCTCTATTTGTGCTGGGAGCAGGTTTCACGCCATACCCGCGTATTTTTCTCGGGCTTCTGTTAGGCGGTGCCGCAAGTTTTTACAACTTATGGCTGCTGCAGCGTAAAGTTAGTGCGCTTGCGGAATCGGTGGAGACCAATAAGCGGGCAACAGGTATCGGGACGCTTTCAAGGATGGCAGCAGCCGTTTTGGCTGTTTTCATTGCACTTCGCTATGATGCGTATTTCGACATGATTTTTGTTATCGTTGGATTAATGACATCCTATCTGGTCATTGTGATCGATTTTTTTATGTCTGAATCTGAAGAATAATGTTTGGAAGAGGGGTGAAAAGAAATGGATCATGAAGCACCAATCGCACATGATGTATTCGGGATATCCTGGCTTGATTTTAATTTATCCAATGTCATGATGATAGCGATTGCTTCACTCATTGTATTTATCCTTAGTGTCCTGGGTGCCAGAAAACTGCAAATGAAGCCGACAGGAACACAGAACTTCATGGAGTGGGTTGTTGATTTTATTAAAGGCATGATCAGTGACACAATGGATTGGAAAACCGGCAAAATCTTTCTCCCATTTGCATTGACACTCATCACCTATATTTTAGTGAGCAATCTTCTTGGTGTTGCCACACTGGGTGTGTTCGGTCATGAACTGTGGTGGAAATCGCCAACGTCGGATGCCGGGATTACATTGACGCTGGCAGCAATGGTTATTGTGTTGAGCCATTATTACGGCATTAAGACACGCGGGGCAAAAGAATATGGGAAAGACTATCTGCGTCCGTTTCCATTGTTTTTCCCAATTAAAATCATTGAGGAATTTTCAAACACGTTGACATTGGGCCTTCGTTTGTTTGGGAATATTTATGCCGGCGAAGTTCTGCTCGGACTGCTGGCCGGTCTGACATCGACAACGGTCTTAGGATTCTTTGGAGGAGCCATTCCGATGTTGGCATGGCAAGGATTCAGTCTGTTTATCGGGACCATTCAGGCATTTATCTTTACCATGTTGTCACTGGTTTATATCTCGCACAAAGTATCAAGCGATCATTAGGCTTTATAAAAATTGTTAAGTAACCCGTTTTGGCAATTGATTGCCGAGACTGGAATTACTAAAAAATTAATCTAATCATTTTGAGGAGGATTTATATTATGTCAGGAGCATTAGCAGCAGCAATAGCAGTAGGTTTGGCGGCATTAGGTGCCGGTGTAGGTAACGGTCTGATCGTTAGTCGTACGGTTGAAGGGATTGCACGTCAACCTGAATTAAGAGGTCAGCTTCAGACAACCATGTTCATTGGTGTCGGTCTGGTAGAGGCGATGCCGATCATCGCAGTCGTTATTGCTCTGATCGTCATGTAACTGAATGGAAAAAACCGGATGATGGCGGAGTTTTTCTTCACAAAGAACCTTCGCCGTTGTTTGTACTGCCAGCCTAAACAATGAAAGACCGATACGTATAGTGAAAGGAGTGAATTCTGTGCAGGCATTTACAGGGTTAACGATTAACGCTGCAATCGGCGGCCTTCAGGTTGGCGATATGGTGACGCAGCTGTTCTTCTTTATTGTCCTAATCCTATTGGTTCGTAAATTTGCATGGGGTCCATTAATCAACACCATGCAAAAACGTGAAGAATATGTATCAGGTGAAATTGAAGCAGCCGAAAAAAGCCGTGCCGAAGCTGAAAAAGCGCAGGCGGAAGCAGCCGAACAATTGAAACAGACCAAACAGGAAGCACAGCAAATGATTGAAGATGCCAAAAGCGCCGGTACGAAACAGGAAAAAGATATCATTGAATCTGCACGTCTTGAGGCATCCCGCATTAAAGAATCGGCGCAGGAAGAAATCGAAAATGAAAAAGAAAAAGCGATCCAGACACTTCAGGACAAAGTAGCTTCATTATCTGTTCTCATTGCCGGCAAGGTGATTGAAAAAGAAATCAGTGCACAGGATCAGGAAGAGCTGATTAATCAATACATTAAAGAGGCAGGAGAGAGCAATGAGTGAAGTAGTCGCCAGCCGCTATGCCGAAGCTCTTTTTCAGATTGGAAATGAAAACGGAACATTGGAACAATTGGCTGAAGAATTGCGTGTCCTGAAAACGATTTTTGATGAAAACGAAAAGCTTGTGGCGTTCCTGGAACATCCGCGCGTTAATCATGATAAGAAAAGACAGTTTGTAAATGATGTGTTTCAAGGGTTCTCAGAAAATGTTCTGAACACAGTGAAAATCTTGACGGAGCGGCATCGCATTGGAAGTATGCCCGCTATTATCGATCATTTTGGTCGGATGGTCAATGATGCTAAAGGCATTGCAGAAGCGAAAGTATACACCGTCCGGCAATTGTCAGAAGGTGAAAAAGAACAGCTTGAAATCACGTTTGCGAAACGTTTTAATAAACAGGCCATTAAGCTTGACACCATTGTGGATCCATCAATTATCGGCGGCCTGAAATTGAGGCTGGGCAACACGATTTATGATGGCACCATAAGCGGTAAATTAAAACGGATTGAACGGAATATTGTTACGGCAGACTAATGAAGACTGGGGTGAAATGGTATGAGCATTAAGGCTGAAGAAATCAGTTCACTGATCAAACAGCAAATCGAGAATTTTGACTCTGATATTGAAGTCAACGATGTCGGCACCGTCATAGAAGTCGGTGACGGTATTGCACGTGCACATGGACTTGATGATGCCATGGCCGGTGAGCTTCTTGAGTTTTCCAATGGTGTCATGGGTATGGCCCAGAACCTTGAAGAAGGTAACGTCGGTATTGTCATTTTAGGCCCATTCACGGATATTAATGAAGGTGATGAGGTTCGCCGGACAGGCAGGGTTATGCAAGTACCTGTAGGGGAGGAACTGCTTGGACGTGTTGTCAATCCATTGGGACAGCCGATTGATGGCAAAGGCTCGGTTGAAACAACGAAAAACCGTCCGATTGAATCACCTGCACCGTCGATTATGGATCGTCAAGAAGTTAACGAGCCATTACAAACAGGTATTAAGGCAATTGACGCTCTTGTCCCGATCGGACGGGGACAGCGTGAATTGATCATTGGTGACCGTCAGACCGGTAAGACGACCGTCGCGGTTGACACGATTCTGAATCAAAAAGATGAGGATATGATTTGTATTTATGTTGCCATCGGACAGAAGGAATCAACGGTAAGAGGCACCGTTGAAACGTTCCGCCGCCATGGTGCACTGGATAATACAATCGTTGTTTCCGCTGGTGCATCAGAACCTGCACCACTTCTGTATATGGCACCATATGCAGGTGTTTCCATGGGTGAAGAGTTCATGCATAACGGAAAACACGTACTTGTTGTTTATGATGATTTAACTAAGCAGGCAGCAGCATACCGTGAACTTTCCTTGCTGCTTCGTCGCCCACCAGGTCGTGAAGCATTCCCTGGGGACGTTTTCTATGTCCACTCACGTTTGCTGGAACGTGCGGCTAAATTGAGTGATGCGAAAGGCGGCGGTTCACTGACAGCACTGCCGTTTGTTGAAACGCAGGCAGGCGATATCGGTGCGTATATCCCGACCAACGTCATTTCCATCACGGACGGACAAATCTTCCTGCAGTCTGATTTGTTTTTCTCAGGCGTACGTCCCGCCATTAATGCAGGTTTATCCGTATCACGTGTCGGAGGTTCAGCCCAGCTGAAAGCGATGAAGAAGGTTGCCGGTACATTAAGGCTTGACCTGGCATCGTTCCGTGAACTGGAATCATTCGCACAGTTCGGTTCAGATTTGGATAAATCGACCAAGGCAAAACTTGACCGTGGTGCACGGACAGTAGAAATTTTGAAACAAGGCTTGCATGAACCGCTTGCTGTTGAAAAACAGGTCATGATTATTTATGCTCTGACAAAAGGGTTCCTTGATGATGTTCCGGTGGAAGATATCACCCGGTTTGAATCAGAACTCCATACGTGGCTTGATGAAAATGGAAAAGAATTGCTTTCAACCATTCGTGAAACCGGAAAACTGGCTGAAGCGGACGACATGAATAAAGCCATTGAAGCTTTCAAAAAAACATTTTTACCAAGTGATCAGTAGGATGCGTTTAAACGAGTTTGGACGGGAGGATACGGCTTCATACCGACCTCTGACTTCTAACCTCCAACCTCTGTAAAGGAAGGGTGGTGAAATGCTTGGCATCACTTAGAGATATACAAAAACGGATTGATTCGACTACCAAGACAAAACAAATCACAAAGGCGATGGAAATGGTGTCGGCTTCAAAAATGAGTAAAGCCGAGGAAAACGCCAAATCTTTTGTTCCTTATAGCGAAAAAATACAGGAAGTCGTCGCCAATATCGCGAATAGTAATATGGATGCCGCTCATCCGATGCTTGAGAAACGTGATGTTAAAAAGACCGGCTATTTTGTGATCACATCTGATCGTGGCTTGGCAGGTGCTTATAACAGCGGCATTCTGAAAAAAACGTATGAAGCCATTCAAAAAAACCATCAGTCAACCGACGAGTATACAGTCATTGTTGTTGGGCGTGTCGGTTATGAGTTTTTCCAAAAACGTGGTATGCCCGTTTCTAAAAGTATTCTTGGAATGGCGGATCAGCCTGATTTCAATGATATAAAAGAACTCGCATCTGAAACGGTTCAAATGTTTGTTGATGAAGAGATTGATGAACTGACGATCTATTATAATCATTATAAAAGTGCTATTTCGCAAGTTGTGACGGCAAAACAGCTATTGCCGTTAACCAATATGGTGGAAACAGCAAATACCGGCAGCAGCCAGTATGAGTATGAACCGGATCAGGAGCAGATTCTTAAAGTATTATTGCCGCAATATGCCGAAAGTTTAATTTATGGCGCCTTGCTGGATGGCAAAGCGAGTGAGCACGCCGCACGGATGACCGCAATGCGCAGTGCGACCGATAATGCCAATGAGCTGATTGATGACTTAACATTATCGTATAACCGTGCCCGCCAGGCAGCAATCACACAGGAAATTACTGAAATCATCGGCGGTGTAGCTGCACTGGAATAGTTCTTTCGAGGCGTTCGATAGTAGGATAGGAGGGAAACAATTGAGCAAAGGACATATTACACAAATCATGGGACCTGTTGTCGACGTTAAATTTGATGAAGGCCAGCTCCCTGATATCAATAACGCATTAGTTGTCCGCCCTGGCGAAGATGATATCGACACTGACCTGACACTTGAAGTCGCGCTTCATCTTGGGGATAATGCAGTTCGTACAATTGCGATGGACTCAACAGACGGTCTGAAACGGAATATGACCATTGAAGATACAGGCGGTCCGATTTCCGTTCCGGTTGGTGATGCCACACTTGGCCGTGTCTTCAATGTTCTTGGACATCATATTGACCTTGATGATCCGGTACCGGCAGACACACGACGTGATCCAATCCATCGGGAACCACCTAAATTTGAAAGTCTGACGACAGATACTGAAATTCTGGAAACAGGCATCAAGGTTGTTGACTTATTAGCACCATATACCAAAGGTGGTAAAATTGGTCTATTTGGTGGTGCTGGTGTTGGTAAAACCGTCTTAATCCAGGAATTGATTAACAACGTTGCCCAGGAACATGGTGGTATTTCCGTATTCGCCGGCGTCGGTGAGCGGACACGTGAAGGAAACGATTTGTACTATGAAATGAAGGATTCAGGGGTTATTACCAAAACAGCCATGGTATTCGGTCAGATGAACGAACCACCTGGTGCTCGTATGCGTGTGGCCTTGACAGGTTTGACGATGGCTGAATTCTTCCGTGATGAAGAAGGACAAGACGTGCTGTTATTTATCGATAACATTTTCCGTTTTACTCAGGCAGGCATGGAAGTTTCCGCACTGCTGGGCCGGATGCCATCAGCAGTTGGTTACCAGCCAACACTGGCAACGGAAATGGGACAATTACAAGAACGAATTACGACAACGGATAAAGGGTCGGTTACATCGATTCAGGCTATTTATGTGCCTGCCGACGACTATACAGACCCGGCACCGGCCACAACGTTTGCACACTTGGATGCAACGACCAACCTTGACCGAAGTTTGTCCGAGCAAGGTATTTATCCAGCCGTGGATCCGCTGGCATCTACGTCACGTGCGCTTGACCCGGAAGTCGTTGGTGAAGATCATTATGAAGTGGCACGTGAAGTTCAGCAAACACTTCAGAAATATAAAGAATTGCAGGATATTATCGCAATCCTTGGTATGGATGAACTGTCAGATGAGGATAAATTAACGGTTTCCCGCGCACGCCGGATTCAATTTTTCCTATCCCAAAACTTCCACGTTGCTGAGCAGTTTACCGGACAGCCTGGCTCATATGTACCAATCAATGAAACAGTTAGTGGATTCCGGGAAATTCTTGACGGCAAGTATGATGATCTGCCGGAAGATGCATTCCGTCTGGTTGGCCGCATTGAAGAAGTCGTGGAAAAAGCAAAAGGCATGGAATAATAACGCAGACATAATACTGGATGAAAGCCACGTCAGACAGCTCTGTTGCATGTTCAACCAGCGGGATAAAAAGGACAGGCCGGGCGATCCCCGGGCAACCACAAGGGACGCCTGCTTTAGCACGGCCTGTATGCCAGCAAGTTGAGTTCTCATGCGACATTCTTCAACGCGGCACGGGCACGCCCTGCACGTCAAAAGTTCGAAGGGTCATTTTTGCTGAACTCTTTGAACAGTCTCTATGTTTCATCCAGCTATTAGCCTGTCTCAAGGAGGGGTTCCATTGAAAACACTGACTGTGAGTGTTGTTACTCCTGATGGTCCAGTATTGGAAGACAGTTTTGATATGGTCAGCTGTAAAGCAGAAAATGGTGAGCTTGGTATATTGCCGGGACATATTCCGATGGTCGCGCCACTGACAATCAGCTCAGTACGGTTAAAGCTCGAAAATGATACCAAAAACCTAGCTGTTAGTGGTGGATTTTTGGAGGTACGCCCGGATAATGTAACCATTCTGGCCCAATCTGCTGAGAAGCCTGCAGAGATAGATGTGCAGCGGGCTGAGGAAGCAAAACAACGTGCCGAGAGCCGCCTCCAGTCCAAACAGGATGACATTGACTTCCAGCGGGCGGAATCAGCACTCAATCGCGCAATGAATCGTTTGAATACTGCACGGTCGTGAAACATCAACCAGTGAGGCAGTTCTGCCCACTGATCGTAAGGAAAGGGCTAAGTGATCGGGCGTCCTCGAAAAAGCAAAAACACTTTTTCTCGTGTGATGGACCACTTACCCAGTTTTCCTTGTCTTGTTGCAACACCTTTGTGGTATGCAACATGCACGTCCGGCTGAATTGGGCGTTAAGGGACAGTTACCGGCGTGCTTTAGCGGGTTACGGTCCGTTATATATAGAATAAAGGTAGAATCTCTTATAACCATTTTGTTATAAGAGATTTTTTGCTTGCACGCGCGAATGGATGGCGGAAGAATCGGCAGAAGAGCGCGGAAATCGGCAGAAGAGCGGAAGAATCGGCAGAAGAGCGCGGGAATCGGCAGAAGAGCGTGAGAATCGGCAGAAGAGCGTGAGAATCGGCAGAAGAGCGTGAGAATCGGCAGAAGAGCGTGAGAATCGGCAGAAGAGCGCGGAAATCGGCAGAAGAGCGGAAGAATCAGCAGAAGAGCGTGAGAATCGGCAGAAGAGCGCGGAAATCGGCAGAAGAGCGGAAGAATCAGCAGAAGAGCGCGGGAATCGGCAGAAGAGCGTGAGAATCGGCAGAAGAGCGTGAGAATCGGCAGAAGAGCGCGGAAATCGGCAGAAGAGCGGAAGAATCAGCAGAAGAGCGCGGGAATCGGCAGAAGAGCGTGAGAATCGGCAGAAGAGCGCGGAAATCGGCAGAAGAGCGGAAGAATCGGCAGAAGAGCGCGGGAATCAGCAGAAGAGCGCGGGAATCGGCAGAAGAGCGGAAGAATCAGCAGAAGAGCGCGGGAATCGGCAGAAGACCGCAAATATCAACAGGAATCCTTCAAAGAGGCCCTGCGCCATTCCAATGAATGCAACTCCAAAAGGGTAATATTTCTGTCGATATTTCCCGGGTAATAATAATAGCTGTCGATGCAATATAACTGCCAAATGGGTCGCGCGATTTGACAAGCGGCCTGATCCGTGGCAAAGTAACAATTGACATGAGGAAAGAGAATTTCCTGATAACAGATAAAGGTGTGGAAGTATGTTTTCTTCAATTGGTGTAACGGCAATTATAAGTATGATTTCGCATTTGATATTTATTTATATTACGTGGCGGGTAATCACGACCATTAATTTTGACCCGCTTATCCGAAAGGGCCGGGAAACGGAAGCCAGAGTGCTGATTATGTTCATCGCAATTTTCATTGGCACTGGCGTCAGCAGGTTTTTCCTTGAGTTCATTCAATGGTCACAGGATCTGATGTATCTTTTTTGATCTAACGGAACCTCAGAAGCTTTCTGAAATGCCTGTTCAAACAGGCGGATCACAAGGAGCGACTGCTACGATGGATCATTTTCACCGGACTTTTTGAACAAATTCTATAAAACTATTATTTTGCGTATGTTAGAAAGCCCTCTTGTTCATACTGGTTATATAGTTGAACAAGGGGGATTTTTGTATGCGAAAGCTTGCACTGATTACGAGTATTTTTATTTTAATGACCATAAATACAACGGCATTTGCCAATCGGACCGATGAAATGACCGGCCTGGCAAACGCGATGACCAGCAATAACTTTTCAGTGGACAACTGGCAGGTGACGATAAAAGAAGAAATAAACGAGGAAGCAATCGAAAGCATTTTGGAAAAAATACAGAATAAAAATAGTTATAAGGTCTCTCGTACAAAAGACGAAAACGCGATAAAATATTTTATTGAACGCGTACAAAAAGAAGCACATCTATCCGAAACGTATAGTGTTGTCATTCCGAAAAACCCGATGCATCAGGCAGAACTAGTTGCTGTATTAAAAGGGAAGAACTGGAATGATTCTATAGCGGAGCGTTACTTCAGTCGGATGGATGCCATACATACGACATATTTTACACATAAGTCGACAAAATTTGCTTGCCTTACAGCAGACATTGATGCTAAAATAAATAATGCATATGTTTTTAAACAACTGAAACAATCATTGCAATTAAAGAATATCCGGAAACAGACTGATAACGTAGAAAATTCAACGGTTAAGAAAATCGTGTACGGGTATACACCACTATGGGAACAGTCGATTACGATGAAACAACCGATGAACGTGCAAATGGTGGTTCAAAACGGTACACACGACAGCAAGCGTTTGATGATAGGCACACCTATCCTGATTAATGAATATTAATATAGTGAAATTGGATTATAAGGGGAATAGAATATGGAAAAGATCATCGTAAGAGGCGGGGAACGACTGAATGGCTCCGTGAAAGTGGAGGGAGCTAAAAACGCTGTTCTACCAGTCATAACCGCCAGCATACTTGCCAGCGAAGGGAAAAGTGTTATTCGTGACGTCCCTGTCCTGGCTGATGTGTATACAATCAATGAAGTATTACGAAACATGAATGCGACTGTACAATTTGAAAATAACACCGTTTATACGGATGCGTCAACTAACATTCTAACTGAAGCTCCCTTCGAATACGTGCGAAAAATGCGTGCGTCTGTACTGGTTCTTGGACCGTTATTGGCGCGTTATGGTCATGCAAAAGTAGCAATGCCCGGGGGCTGTGCGATCGGCTCGCGGCCAATTGATTTGCACTTAAAAGGCTTTGAAGCAATGGGAGCACATGTACATGTTGGGAATGGATACGTGGAATTGGAAGCTCCTGGACGTCTTCATGGTGCAAAGATTTATTTGGATATGCCGAGTGTCGGGGCAACCGAAAATATTATGATGGCAGCAGCACTTGCGGAAGGAAAAACCATTATTGAAAACTGTGCAAAGGAACCGGAAATTGTAGATTTGGCTAACTTCTTGAATAAAATGGGAGCCAAAGTTGTTGGTGCCGGAACGGAGACAATCCGTATCGAGGGTGTTGAGAAACTGCACGGTGCCGAACATACGATTATTCCGGACCGGGTAGAGGCTGGCACGTTTATGGTTGCAGGCGCTATAACCGGCGGGAATATCCTGATCCAAAATGCGGAAAGTGAACATTTGCGTTCTGTTATTTCCAAGCTGGAAGAAATGGGTGTGACCATCTTTGAAGAGGAAGATGGTATCCGTGTGATTGGTCCTGATAAATTACTTGCTACGGATATTAAAACATTGCCACATCCCGGATTTCCAACAGACATGCAATCGCAAATGATGGCGCTCATGCTGAATGCTTATGGCACAAGTGTAATCACAGAAACGGTGTTTGAGAACCGGTTTATGCATGTGGAGGAATTCCGCCGCATGAATACCAAAATGAAAATTGAAGGCCGCAGTGTGATAATTGAAGGTCCTGCCAGTCTTCAGGGTGCAGAAGTAGCAGCGACGGATTTGCGTGCTGCTGCCGCACTGACATTGGCAGGCTTAGTCGCTGATGGTTATACACGTGTGACCGAATTAAAGCATCTTGACCGCGGTTATGTTGATTTCACCGAAAAACTGGCCGGATTGGGAGCCGATATTGAACGTGTAGATGAAGATGGGCATCCTGTCAATCCGTTTGCTCAAGCAGAAATTGTGAATGATGAGGCTGTGGCAGAAGTATCTGAATCCTGAAGTGAAAAATAAATAAAAAACGGTCAGCAGAAAACAGATGGTGCATCGCGCATTCGTCTGTTTTTTGTCTGTCATCATCGCGTTTGTTACTCATACGTATACCTAAACCATTAACTATATCCTGCAACGGCTTTTCCTCTCATTCCCTTGTCGATTATTCGTTTAATTTTATATTGCAATTTATTTAAAGTATGGTAAAATTTAAGAAAATTAGGAGAGCACATACCGTTTTTCGTTTTGGTAGAAAAAAGAATATATCTGAACCAGTCATTTGTAATCGCTTACAGAAGACAACTATCTACATGGGGGGTGGCAGCATGCTGGGTTATATTTTAAAACGGTTCGCCGTCATGGTTGTGACACTTTGGATTATTATCACACTGACGTTTGTTCTGATGGTGACACTGCCCGGGTCACCGCTGAATGAGGAACGGACGACCAATGAGACAGTCCAGGCCAACCTTGAGGCACATTATAATTTAGATGAGCCTTATTACATACAGTATTTGCTTTACATAAAATCAATTGTCACATTTGATTTCGGTCCATCCATTAAACAGCCGACTGAAACGGTTAATGACTTGCTCGGGCGGGGATTTCCGATTTCATTTGAGCTTGGGATGGCGACGATCATCGTTGCGGTCATTTCCGGCATCATACTCGGCATATTTGCAGCCTTGAAGCACAATGGCATCATTGATTATCTCGCCATGACGATTGCTGTTTTAGGGATATCGATTCCGAACTTTGTCCTTGCGACACTGCTGATTCAAACATTGGCTGTGTATTGGAACATTTTGCCTGCCGCAACATGGTCAAGTCCTGTGCATATGATTATGCCAACCATCGCGCTGGCGACCGGTCCAATGGCGATTATCGCTCGGCTGACCCGCTCGACGATGCTTGAAGTCCTGACACAGGATTACATCAAAATGGCCCGGGCAAAAGGGTTAAAGCCATGGAAAATTATCATCAAGCATGCACTGAAAAATGCCCTCATGCCGGTTGTGACGATTATGGGGACACTCCTTGCCGGCATTTTGACAGGGACGTTTGTGATTGAACAGATTTTCGGAATTCCGGGGATGGGGAAGTATTTTGTCGAAAGCATTAACCAAAGAGATTATCCGGTGATTATGGGGACAACCGTTTTTTACAGTGCTTTTTTGATTGTTATGCTGTTCCTGGTAGATATCGCTTACGGCTTCCTTGATCCGAGAATTAAACTGCACACAAAGGGAGGAGACTAGCATGACTTCAAGCGATCAAACAAAATTTGTTCATTCTCCTGCCGATATACCGGATGATTGGTTCAAATGGAAAGATAAAGATCCCGAGGCGGCTGAAACCGTTTCGCGCCCATCCCTTTCTTATTGGAAAGATGCATGGAAACGACTCAAAAAAAATAAACTGGCAATGGCCGGTCTGGTTTTCCTGGTCATATTGGGGATCCTTGCCGTTATTGGTCCGATTCTGTCGCCATACGTGGTCACAGACCAGAATCGCCCGGACCAGTTCCTGCCGCCGTCCATTGACCATTGGTTTGGGACCGATTCACTCGGGCGTGATGTTTTCACAAGGACATGGTACGGTGCCCGGATTTCCCTGTTTGTCGGGTTAATGGCAGCCTTGATTGACTTTTTTGTCGGGGTAATCTATGGTGGCGTGTCCGGTTATAAAGGCGGCCGGACAGACAGTCTCATGATGCGGATTATTGAAATTTTATATGGATTGCCATACCTGCTGGTGGTCATTTTGCTGCTGGTAGTGATGGGTCCAAGCCTGACAACAATTATTATCGCGCTGTCTGTCACCGGCTGGGTCGGGATGGCCAGGATTGTCAGGGGGCAGGTCCTCCAGATCAAAAACTTTGAATTTGTGCTCGCATCGAAATCATTTGGTACCAGGACGCCACGCATTATCCGGAAAAATTTGCTCCCGAATACGATGGGACCGATCATTGTTCAAATGACCCTGACAGTGCCGAACGCCATTTTTGCTGAAGCGTTTCTAAGTTTCCTTGGACTGGGTATCCAGTCGCCATACGCCAGCTGGGGTGTGATGGCAAATGATGCACTGGGGGCGATTTTATCAGGCTATTGGTGGACGTTGTTTTTCCCGGCCTTCTTTATTTCATTTACGATGTTCGCGTTTAACGTACTGGGTGACGGGCTTCAGGATGCACTTGATCCGAAGTTGAGAAAGTAGGTGTACAGATGGAAAAAATACTGGAAGTGAACGACCTGCACGTAACCTTTTCAACATTTGGCGGGACCGTTCAAGCGGTACGGGGCGTCAGTTTTGATTTACATAAAGGGGAGACATTAGCCATTGTCGGGGAATCCGGCTGCGGGAAAAGCGTGACGTCAAATGCGATTATGCGCCTGATACCTGATCCGCCCGGAAAAATTTCAAACGGGACAATTGAATTTAAGGGAAAGGATCTGACCCAGTTTTCGCAAAAAGCCATGCGTTCGATCCGCGGTGTTGATATTTCAATGATTTTCCAAGATCCGATGACGGCATTGAATCCGACTTTAACGATTGGCACACAGCTTGTTGAAGGGTTAATGGAACATCGGAAAACATCAAGAGCTGAGGCAAAGGAAAGAGCACTGGAGATGATGAATCTGGTCGGGATTCCGAACCCGGAAGAGCGGTTCAAGCAATATCCGCACCAGTTCAGCGGCGGCATGAGACAGCGGATTGTGATTGCCATTGCGCTGATTTGCGAACCAGAACTCCTGATTGCTGACGAGCCAACGACAGCACTTGATGTGACCATCCAGGCACAGATATTGGAACTCTTCGAAACAATTCAAGAGCAGACCGGCGTTTCGATCATTTTAATCACGCATGATCTTGGCGTTGTCGCGAAAATAGCTGATCGAATTGTCGTCATGTACGCCGGCAAAATTATCGAGGAAGGGACTCGAAAGGAAATATTCTATCATCCGGAACATCCGTACACAAAAGGGTTATTAAAATCTGTGCCGAGACTGGATATAAAAGGGGCGAATCTGATCCCGATTGACGGAACACCGCCGGATTTATTCTCACCTCCACAAGGATGCCCGTTCACAGCGCGGTGCTCCATGGCCATGGAGGTGTGTGATAAAGTTTACCCGCTCCAGACGGAACTGAGCGATACACACAAAGTGGATTGCTGGCTCCAGGATGATCGGGCTGAACAGCTTGTGGCTCAAGCAGCCGACAAAACATAACAAGGGGGAGAACAAAAGCATGAAGAAAAAGGGGTTTTTGTTACTCATGTTTGCCGCTTTCGTTTTAGTGCTGGCGGCATGTACAACGTCAACTGGAGATGATGGAAGCAGTGAAGAGGAATCGTCCGGATCGGATTCAGACACAGAGGCAACAGAAGAAACAGACAGCGGCGACGAAAAAGTGTTACGCATGAATAATGGCGAAGAACCGACATCATTGAACCCTCCGATCGGGTTTGATAGCGTTTCGTGGACTGTATTGAACAACCTGATGGAAGGTCTGACACGACTCGGCAAGGATGACATGCCACAGCCGGCAATGGCGGAGGATTGGGATGTATCCGATGACGGGAAAACGTATACCTTTCACCTGCGGGAGGATGCCAACTGGTCGAATGGTGATCCGGTAACGGCTGAAGACTTTGTCTACGCATGGAAGCAGCTGCTGGATCCGGAAACAGGCTCGTCCGCAGCATTTCTCGGCTATTTCATTGAGGGCGGTGAAGCATTCAATGCCGGTGATGGTTCAGCGGACGATGTGGCGGTTGAAGCGATTGATGAAAAAACGTTTGAAGTAACATTGACTGCACCAACAGGATTCTTCCTGCATGTGCTGACCAACCCGGCTTTTTTTCCGGTCAATAAAGAAGTTGCCGAAGAAAACCCGGAATGGTACTCGGAAGCAGACTCGTTCGTTTCCAATGGACCATTTAAGCTGACGTCATGGACACATGATCAGGAACTGGTCTTTGCCAGGAACGAGGAGTATTGGGACAGCGATACCGTTAACCTTGATAAAGTGCATTGGGCCATGGTGAACGATGTCAATACCGAGTACCAGATGTTTGAAAGTGATGAACTGGATATGACTGAAATTCCATCCGATTTGGCGGATCAGTTGATTGACGGCGACAATGTCGTTATTGAAGAGCAGGCTGGGCTTTACTTTTACCGCTTTAATGTCACGGAAGAACCATTCCAGAATAAGAAAATCCGGAAAGCATTCGCGCTGGCCACCAACCAGGAGGATATTGTTGACTATGTGACCAAGAACAAAGAAAAAGCAGCGAAAGCGTTCGTGTCACCAGGCTTTACGACTCCATCCGGGGATGACTTCCGTGAAGCGAATGGTGAGCTGGTAAACTTTGACCCGGAAAAGGCTAAACAATTGTTGGAAGAAGGCATGGAAGAGGAAGGCTATGACGAATTGCCACCAGTGACCTTGACATACAACACAGACGAACAGCATAAAGCGATTGCTGAAACGATGCAAAATATGTACAGTGAAAACCTTGGCGTTGACGTTGAACTGGCGAATACGGAATGGAACGTCTTCCTGGAAGACCAAAAATCACTGAACATGCAATTTTCCAGAAGCTCGTTCATCTTTGATTATGGGGATCCGATCAACTTCCTGGAAAGCTTTATTACGGACGCCTCCATGAATCGCACAGGCTGGTCAAATGAGGAGTATGATGAACTGATGGCCCAAGCCAAGCAAGAGACGGATGAGGAAAAACGCTGGGAGCTGATGTCCGAAGCAGAAAAGGTTCTGGCAGATGAAATGCCGTTCTTCCCAATCCATTATTATAACCAGGTCTATATTTACAAAGATAACGTAAAAGACGTGGTACGCCATCCGGTTGGCTATTTGGAATTAAAATGGACGGATATTGAATAGCAAATAGGGTTGATTTCGACGGGGGCGACAAACTCCAGTCCGAAACATTCATGCCAATGGAAAAAGAATTTGAGCGAAAGGGCGTTGAGATCGAGCAAGAGTGGCGTAAAGTCGAGCGAGGGCGACGCCAAATCGAGCGAGTAAGCTATCAAATCGAGCGAGTAAGCTGTCAAATCGAGCAAGTGCGGCGTAAAGCCGAGCGAGAACAGCACGAAATCGATCGAAATCATCGAAAAATCGCGAAACGTTAGAAGTGCAGAAGGAGGAAGGGTTCACAGCGTGTGCCCTTCTTCCGCTTCACTTTTTAATACATATCAAAAAGGACTGGTTAAACATGAAGCCGCAACGTTTAGCAAAAGGTGATGCAATTGGCATCACGGCACCGGCGAGCCCTGCTGAAATGAGCCTTGTACAACAAGCGATTCCGTTTTTCGAACAGATGGGATTGCGAGTTTTGCTCGGCAACACGATCCAACTGGAACATGGCTATCTGGCCGGGACAGATGACGCACGGCTTGCCGACTTTCATCAAATGATTGCTGATGACGCCATTCGCGCGATCATTTTTGCCCGCGGCGGCTATGGGACGCCTAGAATCGCCAGTCGGTTGGATTATCATCTAATCCGGCAGCATCCTAAAATTTTATGGGGCTATAGCGACATCACCTATTTACATACGGCTATCCGCCAGCAGACGGATTTAACAACGTTTCATGGACCGATGCCGGTATCGGATATAGCTGATGAAAACTTTGACACGTTATCAGCCAAAATGTTTGAGCAGCTGTTCGATCCTGTAACACTGCATTATTCAGATGATATTTCCCAGCTGAGTGTGATCGTCCCGGGGGAAGCAACAGCGGAACTCGTCGGCGGGAATCTGTCACTCCTCGTCAGCACACTCGGGACACCGTTTGAAATCGATACGAAGGGTAAATTGCTTTTGCTTGAAGATATCGGTGAGGAACCATACCGGGTTGATGCCATGCTTAATCAGCTGAAACTTGCCGGCAAATTGCATGCGGCAGTGGGAATTATCATCGGCGATTTTGCTGACGCAGAGCCACCGGAAGGAAAACCATCCCTTTCGCTGGAACAGGTCTTTTACCACTATTTTTCCGGGCTGAGTTGTCCGGTGGTGTCCGGATTTAAGATCGGTCACTGTTTCCCGAACTTTTCACTTCCATTAGGGGAAACTGCCACACTAAGGACAGCTGACAAGTCACTGACGGTTGAAGCGGGTGTAAAGGCGTGATTAAATTGATCGCCATTACAGGACGTGAAATTTTTCACAACGTCAGAAAGTATAAATGATGGTTGACCTTATAAGAAAAACTTCGACACTCGCTATAAGACGAGGCGAATGCCGAGTTTTTCTAAGGTGAAGGGTGTACGAAAATAGCAAATATCAGATTATCAGCTTAAAGGGGGAGCACCGGATGACTAAACAAACGTTTGATCAATTTTCAGAGGAAATATGGGTGACAGCGGTGCAGGTCGCAACAATATGGACATCACCGTCGTCACCGCGAGCAATGGATGAATCGGGTATTAGCAATCCGACTGACATCGATAATTGGCTAAACCATCTCAGTTATGAATCCACCGTGGCCCTGTCCGATGAAAATCGTGTCCAGACACAAACACTGTACGGGGAAGCGGTCATGATTACTGATATACAGGAAGACTGGGCACATGTCGTCATCCCGGCGCAACCCTCGGTAAAGGATGAACGTGGGTATCCAGGCTGGGTTCCGCTGAATCAGCTGATAAAAGTCAACAAACAGAATTGGCAGCATGAGGCATCAGCCGCTATCACAACACCGCATGCGTGGCTGGAAGCAGAAGACGGCACCAACATCATGAAACTCAGTTATATGACGGTTTTACCGGTTGAACAAAAAGCAGGCAATCGCGTTAAAGTGCAAACGCCGCATGGGTATCAGTTTTTACACGAAAAAGACGTCACCGTTTTCCGGTCAGAAGATGGATTGCCAACAAAGCCTGGCACCGAGCTGTTAAAAGCCGGGGAACCTTACGTGGGGCTGGATTATTTCTGGGGCGGTATGAGTTCATTCGGTTATGACTGCTCAGGGTTTGCCTATGCCATGCATCAAGCAAATGGCTATCAGATTCCGCGTGATGCCGGTGACCAGGCACAGGCAGGTCAAAAAGTCGCGTATGACGCACTTGAACCGGGTGATCTGCTCTTTTTTGCTTATGAAGAAGGGGAAGGCAGCCTGCATCATGTCGGTTTTTACTATGGGAACGGCAAAATGCTGCACTCGCCACAAACCGGAAGAGGCATTGAACTGATAGAACTTAAAGGGACAAAATATGAAACAGAGTTATGTGCTGCAACCAGATACTGGAGGCAAGCGGAGGGGCAATCATAATGGATGGGAAAATATTACAAATCAACAACTTGACCAAACATTTCAAGATGGGCAAAGGGCAATTACTGCAAGCTGTTAATGACGTGACGTTCCATATTAATAAAGGAGAAACATTCGGACTCGTCGGTGAATCGGGCTGCGGGAAAACAACGGTCGGACGCACCATAATGGGGCTTTACGACAAAACGGCAGGCGATGTTTTTTATGACGGTCAAAATGTGCATGAATTGGATGATAAGGAAACCTTTCAATTTTACCGTCATATGCAAATGATTTTCCAGGATCCGTATGCATCATTGAATCCGCGTTCGACTGTTAAAGAAGTGATCGCTGAACCAATGGAAGTGCACGATCTTTATCCGAACAAAAACGAGCAACTTGACCGGGTCATTGAGCTTTTGGAAGAAGTCGGTCTAAATCGTGATCATGCCAACCGCTACCCGCACGAATTCAGTGGCGGACAGCGGCAGCGGATCGGCATCGCCCGTGCACTCGCACTTGACCCTGATTTTATCATTGCCGATGAGCCGATTTCCGCGTTGGATGTGTCCGTTCAAGCCCAAGTGGTTAATCTATTAAAGAATCTGCAAGAGGAAAAAGGGTTGACGTTTTTGTTCATAGCCCATGACTTATCCATGGTCAAACAAATTTCCGATCGGATTGGTGTGATGTATCTGGGAAATCTGGTCGAGCTGACATCAAGTGGTTCGCTTTATGATAATCCACTCCATCCATATACACAGGCACTCTTGTCAGCCATACCGATCCCGGATCCGGATATTGAGGATACGCGGGAACGGATTATTCTGGAGGGGGAACTGCCAAGTCCGATTAATCCGCCGAGCGGTTGTGTATTCCGCACGCGCTGTCCATTTGCAATGGATGTCTGTGCAAGGGTAGCGCCCAAATGGCGAGAAGTGGAAAAAGATCACTATGTCGCGTGTCATTTGTACGAAGACACATTGAATGAAACCGATCGTCCAGATGTTCATATTAAGAAAAAGCCCGTGCAGTCATAATGCACGGGCTTTATTTCGATTTTAGAGCATTTTACGGATTGAATTTCATAATCTCTGGTTCTATTGTTTTCCTGAACTGTATAAAATTTAATAGGAGGAATGCTAGAGGCTGTACAGAAAATGTTGTGAAGGAGGCAATACATGAAGAAAGATAAAATCATACCCAGGATTAGAAAAAAGAATAAACAGCGTAAAGCACAGTCCCTGCAGCTGCTTCAAAAAAATAAGAAACCGGTTTACATCAATAAATCTCCGTCAGCATGGAAAGCATCAACCATATTATTTTTATCCAGCTTAATGACGATAATTCTGGTCATTCCGACATTAATTGTTGTACCGTTTATGACCGAATCCGGCGAGGAGGAAGCAGCTGTTGAAAAAAAAGGTGATGATGTTGAACTCGCTATGGGGGACTCCCCGTTCGCGGTCGAAGTCATGCGGGCAAACTCTGAACAAGTTGAAACCGTTCCGCTCGAGACATACGTTTCTCGGGTAGTTGCCTCGGAAACGCCGGCCGAATTTGAACTGGAGGCCTTAAAGGCACAGGCACTGGCTGCGAGAACATTTATCGTCAACCGCCTGCTTCACCAAGATGGTGCTGATCAATCGGATGTAACGGACACAACAAGTGATCAGGTGTATCACAATGATCAGGAATTACGACAGTCAATGGGAAGCGATTATGAGGAGGAAATGGCAAAAATAAAAAAAGCGGTCGCCGCCACAAAAGGTGAAATTTTAACCTATGAGAATAATCCGATTACCGCCGCTTATTTTTCCACAAGCAATGGCTATACGGAAAACTCGGAGGACTATTGGGATAATAAAGTCCCTTATTTACGCAGTGTGGAAAGCCCATGGGATACAAATACACAAAAATTTATGGACCAAAAAATATTCACTAAAACTGAACTGGAAGAATCGCTCGGAGCCGACCTTCCAACCCTTGATAAACTGTCAATGGAGGTTAGCCGAACGGAGGGAAACCGCGTCGATCAGCTCACGATGGGTGAAAAGTCGTATTCAGGAAGGAAAATTCGCGAGGAACTGGGATTAAAGTCAAGCGATTTTTCCATTGAAAAAAAGAACGACCATCTGATTTTTACCACGAAAGGATTCGGACACGGCATCGGGATGAGCCAATTCGGCGCAAACGGTATGGCAGAAGACGGCAAAACTTATCAAGAAATTGTGAAGCATTATTATCAGGGGGTGGACGTCAGTACCGTATCCGATACTGCTCCAGCGCTGGTGGCTAAATAAAAGAAAGCGTCAATCCGTGGAGAGGGTGCTGTGGTAAATTAAATGCATACCCGGGGTGCCATGACATCCCGGGTATGTTTAATTTTTATCGAAAAGAGAGCCCACCCGGATAGGCCCCCTCTTAGGCTGGGCGATCAAATGGTATGCCAATCAGCAGCTACATTGTCAACATGTCACGCTCAACAGCCGGATAAACCTCTTAATATATCCCGTATGTCAGAAAAAATGCATGTAAACGGGAATTTTTTTGCCCGAAATGTATAGTTTTCGATTTTTCTGCTCAGAATGGTTGTTGAGGTGATGACAAATGAATGAGGAAAACAACGGAACTCCAAAAAATAAATGGAGTCGCATTTTCCGTAAGAAATGGTTCTTTCCGGCAGTGTACTTGACGCTAGCTGCTCTCCTTCTGTCACTGGTGGTCTGGTACCAGAACGTTGGCAACCAGATCGATGAAAGCCAGAAAGAGGGGACAGAAGACTATCCACCAGTCGAACATGATGAGGACGCACAACCTGTCATGGATCAGCAGGAAGTCATTCAAATGCCTGTCGAAAACATGGATCAAGCAGAAATCGTAACTAAATACTATGACTACAATGCAGACCAGGAAGAACAGGAGAATGCAATTGTCGTATTCAACGACCGTTACTATCAAAGCACAGGTATCGATATTGCATCTGCTGAAGGTGAAACATTTGATGTGTTGGCGTCATTAAGTGGAACAGTTACAGAAGTCAAGGAAGATCCAATGCTGGGCAATGTCGTGACAGTAACACACGAAAATGACGTAACGACCCATTATGCCAGCCTGGGAGACGTTCAGGTTTCTGCTGACGATCAAATTAAACAAGGCGATACGATTGGAACCGCTGGAAACAACCTTTTCGGAAAAGACAACGGAAAACATTTGCATTTTGAAATCAGAAAAGATGGCCAGGATGTTAATCCGGAAAACTTTTTCAATCAGCCAATGAGCGCTATTGACGAAGCTTTAGCAGAAAATGAAAAAGCGGAAAACGAAAAGCCGAAATCTGACGGAAGCGAACATGAAAATGAACAATCCGATGCAACGGAAGAGGGAGAATCTGAATCCGATGCAACGGAAGAGGATAATACTGAATCCGACATTCCGAAAGAAGACGGCACTGAGTCCGATTCCGATGGCGCAGAAGACAGCGGATCTGATGCGTCTGACAATGACAATTCAGAATCAGACGGGGATGAGGAAGACGCGTAAATAATGTGCCAAGACCTGGCGGTAAAGATTAATAGATGTGGAAGGTGAAAGGAACGCTGCTTCATCTTCCACATCACATAAGACTTAATCTATGAACACAAGTACCCTAGTAAATGTAACTAGGGTTATTTTTTTAAAGATAAGAAAGTATAAATTTCCGGCTATATGAAGCTCTTTGTCAGCAATAGCCATGTCCAGCTTCGACGTACAGGACGTACTAGTGCCGGCGTTGGCACAGGACGTGCCGAACTTAGCCGGCCAGCGCCTACCCCCTCGAGGTCTTAAGCAATAATTTTACGTGGCCAAACCCGCCACTGCAAATTCTTGCTTAAGCTTTTCGGGGGTGAACAAGGCGCTTGCGCTTTTCTTATGGCTGACGTCTCCAGTTGATTTTCACATTATTAAAAAACGATCTGCTGAATAAAGTGTCACACTACCCAAACTTTGCCATATCTGCAAAATTTGTCGAACGATTTCCCTTTATTTTGACGAAAATTGTGATATTATATATATAAACAGAGGATTTTGCAGAATGTTTTGTGAAGTAATTTATTCTGATAACTTTTTGATACAGGAGGTGAAGTCATGCCAAATTCCAGAGCGAAACTTATGTCTGATTCAATCGTAAGCCTATCCGGCAATAATGAACTGACTTTGGAACAAATATTACTGGTATTGCGGCAAGAATACGATGAGCGCACTGTTCAGCAGCTGGTGGGGAAATTTTGCCTGGAAGCAACCTCCGATGATATCAGGAAAAAGGGCATGGAATTTTTATTTACAAATGGCCGTTATGATGATTTGCAGCGGTTAATCATCAAGAATAAATCTTCAGAGTCCTCATCCAACCGAAACTGGGCCGATGTCTATCAACTAACACTGGACCGTAAAAAAAGGCGGTATTCAGCACATGACATTTTGAGGTCGGCCAATACAATGCAAACAGACGAACCCGAGCTGAAGTGCTTACTGGAATTCATTAAAACGTCGATTTATTATAGATGGAATGAATACGGAAAATTGGGCAATATCATGGAAAAACAACAAAATTTATTTGAAAAGATTAATGATGGATTTCTGCTCGAATGTTTCCGCAGCCGGTTATATCATAACTTATTCATTTATTACCTTTACCGCAATGAAGTGATTATTGCGCGCAAGTACGCTTTTCGTATTCTTACGCATACAGTCAATCCCGAAACAAAAATTAGTCTGCACATGGGTCTTGGATTATCGTACACGTACGACACATATTTCCAGGCGATGTACCATTTTACGGAAGCATTGAAAATCGCACAAAAGGAAGATTTGCATAAGATTGTGGAGATCATCGAACAGCAGAATATTCCTTTTATCTCAGCGCACTTTGGCAAGGTAGAAGGCGTCACATCCACGGACGAAAGTGAACAAGCCCATATTGAAATCGCGAAAGGAAACCATGCCAAAGCAGAAGCTATTTTAAACCGTATGGAAATGGACAGCCCGTTTAAAATGTATTATTTGGGCGTCGCTAAACAGGATAAAAGCATTCTTCTTCAAGCGTATAACCAGTTTATTGAAAAACGAAGCGATTATTTTTTCAGCAGGCTGCCATTGCGTGTCCTTCAACAAAAAGAAAGGCGGCAGACACTGTGAATACGCTGGATTGAGAGCACCATTTCTGCCAATTTGTTTGATATGAAAACAGGGAAGGCTTTTAAAATTACACGGAGAGGAGCTTACAATTGAAAAAATTTATTGTTTCTTTAGGAGTCGCTGCAACATTACTGTTAGGTGTTTTGCCAATTGGCTCAACGGGGTCACCCGCAGATCAACCGGGAATGAATTATGATCCGGATACCGGTGATATGCTGTAATGACAGTCGGGTTTCATAACTAAAAAGATTCAAAGTCCGGATGAGTTTGCAAAAGATATTCCCTCAAGTCCGGCAGTATATTGGTTTTCTGTATTGACAATTTACGTAGCTGTGTGCAAACAGCTTCAAAGCCTATCCCTGTTTTCATTTTTATTATATCTCAAAGTAAATAAAAAATCGAGTGACTCCCGAAGTATTTCCAAAGGCACAAGAGCTGCCTGAGGATTTCGGGATTTTTTGTGTATAAGCCGATTTTGCAATGAGCATCGAAAAGCCATTTTTTTGCAACAGACTAAAAATACATCTTGTCCCCATTTCCCCGAACATGTAATTTTAATCATAATCCACGCTGTCCGTTAATAAAATATTACAAACCAAGCATTCAGAAAAGTCTGAGGTGAGAGCTTGTGTAGCTTTCCATCCAGCCATCCGATTTTTAATCCAATACATACAAACGTCATATGTGAAGGGGTTTTTCCACAGTTGATCCAATAAAGAAAACACAACCAGAGCTGCACACAATAATTGTCCAAAAGATAAGTGAACAGCGTCCATTGTATCACCTTGTCTCAAACCACACCTCGGAAATATCCAACTTAGGGAGGCGAACGGTGTGCACGATTACATCAAAGAAAGGACAATCAGGATAGGTAAATATGTCGTGGAGACGAGGAAAACTGTCCGATTGATAGCCAAGGAATTTGGTGTCTCCAAAAGCACAGTCCACAAAGATTTAACAGAACGCTTGCCGGAAATACATCCCGAACTCTACAACCAGGTCAAAGACGTACTCGACTATCACAAATCAATCCGCCATCTTCGTGGAGGCGAAGCAACCCGAAACAAATACAGAGAAGATAATAGGACAGAAGACACCACCTTCAAGCCAGTAGGATGAGTGATTTTCCACGACTGACGAGCACTAAAGGAGGTGGTATCACCGCATTACCACAATCTGCATTATGGGAGGTGCAGTTGATACCGAAACAAGTCATCTTCACAAGGAGGTGGGGTACTGCATAAACGAAGCCTGCTTTAATCGTAAGCCTGCGTATCGTACAAACAGGTACTTCATAGGAGGTGACACCCACTAACCAACGAAGCTATTGAACAAGGAGGTATTACTTATATTGAAAACCCGGCCCACGTGTGGCCGGGTTTTTGGGGGTGATGTGGACGTCGGCGAACAGGCGAGCATAGAAACATCAACGGTAGAGGCGCGGGCATCGACGGTAGGAGCGATGATATCAATGGTGGGGGGGTGGTATCAACGGTGGGAGCGCGAGCATCAACGGTGGAGGAGCCAGCATCACCGGCGGGGGCGCGAACATCAACGGTGGGGGCGTGAACATCAGTGGCAGAGGTGGTTGTATCAATGGTAGAAGCGCGAACATCAACGGTGGGAGCGTGCACATCAACGGTGGAGGAGCCAGCATCAACGGTGGGAGTGCGAACATCAACGGTGGGGGCGTGAACATCAGTGGCAGAGGTGGTTGTATCAATGGTAGAAGCGTGCACATCAACGTTAGGGGCGAAGGTATCAAAGGTGGAAGCGCGTAAATATTAACAGAAGGGGAGAGAGTATCCCCTTCCTTGGTTGTGAGAATATCTTTCAGTCCAGGCTTTGTTTTGCAAAATTATTTTTAAACTTGATCGGAATGTTGGAACTTTGAGGAAATTCATTTACTAAGGGTGAATAATATACCCTGGCGCTATTTTTACCGGACCTTGAAAGGTTCATCGATTTCATTAAGAGATATGCGGTCCCTGGTGAATCAACTTGAAGAATTTCACGGCATTGCCGATTTGTGATCGTGGTACTATGAAGAAGCAAGTGGTCGAGAATAACCCGTTCATGAGCTTTGGAACTGACAGCAGAACATTTAGGACATTGCCATTTTTTATTCAAGCGCTCCATCGGATATTGATAGCACTTTTCACAAGGAATCCCTTTTATCATATGCTGCCATCCTATATTATGTTGCTGCAAGATGTCTGTCCGGAGTGGCGTATCCTCATTCAATAGCGCCTGGCACAATTTTTTTAAATGCGCACTGGTAAGTATGTTTTCTGTATAACGGTTGTTGAGCCTGTTGAGGTGCTCGTGGAGGCTTTCGTTATGAATGATTTTTTTATAAACTTCCGGGTCCTTCGTGATATTTTCAATGACGGTTGACGGGTAAGCGATGACGACAAGGGTTTCAATTGGCATATTGAAAACGCCATGCCGCGCCAGCCATCCTTGCAAATGTGTTTTTTGCGCTTCGGCTTGTAGAATTGGGTCTTTGTAGGATTTCACCTCTCCATCAACTATTTGCGTTAGTTGTTGCTGTTCTGAGTCGTATTGAAATACCCCTTTCTGATTTTTAACTTCGAGAATATAGATCATTTTTTCAGTCAGAATGAGCGTATCAATTTGAAAAGGAAATGGAGGGTTTTGCAGACGGATGCCTTGAAAAACGAAGAAATTTTTTTGTGGATAGGTGGAAAGTTTGTAGTCAACATTCCTCTCACCGTCGTAACCTGCCTTTACGCGCTTGTACTCCGAAACGATGGCTTCATGTTGCCGATAGTGTTCCAAAATACGCCTGAATAGCGCCTCGTAAGCCAGTAGCTCGTGCGGCTTTTTTCGATGTTTTATAATGGTCGGGAACAAAAATGAAACACTCCTTTATACATATTTTCTTTCTCAAAGATTATATTTCGACATGGTCAGTCAAATTCCTGCTTTAAATCATAAATATTTCAAAAAAATATTGAGTATCAACGGTGGGGGCGCGAACATCAACGGAGGAGGTGCCAGCATCAGCGGTGGGGGCGCGAACATCAACGGAGGAGGAGCCAGCATCAACGGTGGGAGCGCGAACATCAACGGAGGAGGAGCCAGCATCAGCGGTGGGAGCGCGAACATCAATGGTGGAGGAGCCAGCATCAACGGCAGGAGCACCAACTTCAACGGTGGAGGAGCCAGCATCAACGGTGGGAGCGCGAACATCAATGGTGGAGGTGCCAACATCAACGGTAGAAGCACCAACATCAACGGAGGAGGTGCCGGCATCAACGGTGGAAGCACCAGCATCAACGGCAGGAGCACCAATATCACCGGTGGGAGCACCAACTTCAACGGTGGAGGTGCCAGCATCAGCGGTGGGAGCGCGAATATCAACGGTGGAGGAGCCAGCATCAACGGTGGGAGCGCGAATATCAACGGTGAGAGTGCCAGCATCAACGGTAGAAGCACGAATATCAACGACAGGAGCCTCGACATCGACGATAGACCCCCCAACATCAGTGGTCATCCCCAGCTTCAGGCGTAGTGAATTTTCCCTAATCTTTTTTTCGGAAATAGCAGTTATATGTTGTATTTTGTGGTAAAATATAATATTAGTAGTAGTATGTTTACGTATGGATGCGGGGAAGTATTTGATAGCAGGGAGGACCTAATGAATGTTTTCGAGAGATATCGGGATCGACCTTGGAACGGCTAACGTGTTGATCCATGTGAAAGGAAAAGGAATTGTTTTGAATGAACCGTCTGTTGTGGCGATTGATAAGAGTTCCGGCCGTGTGCTTGAGGTTGGGGAAGCTGCACGCCGCATGGTAGGGCGGACGCCGGGAAACATTGAAGCGATTCGCCCGTTGAAAGACGGTGTGATTGCGGATTTTGATATGACGGAAGCGATGCTGCGGCATTTTATTGAGAAAATAAATGTGAAGGGATTTCTATCTAAACCGAAAATGCTGATTTGCTGTCCGACAAACATTACGAAAGTCGAGCAAAAGGCGATTAAGGAAGCGGCTGAAAAATCTGGCGGTAAAAAGGTTTACTTGGAGGAAGAGCCGAAAGTGGCGGCAGTTGGGGCCGGTATGGAAATTTACCAGCCGAGCGGGAATATGGTCGTGGACATCGGTGGTGGTACAACGGATGTGGCGGTGCTATCGATGGGCAATATCGTGACAGCGCAATCCGTCAAAATGGCGGGGGATAAATTTGATGTGGAAATCTTGCAATACATCAAAAAAGAATACAAAATGCTGATCGGTGAACGGACGGCTGAAGCGATCAAGATTAATGTTGCGACAGTTTGGAAAGATTCGCGCCACGAGCAGATGGAAATTCGCGGGCGGGATATGGTGAGCGGTCTGCCAAGGACGATCACGGTTTACTCAGAAGAAATCGAAAAGGCACTGCAGGAGTCGGCTGCCATGATTGTTCAGGCTGCTAAACAGGTGCTGGAGCAAACGCCGCCAGAATTGTCAGCGGACATCATTGACCGCGGGGTGATTCTGACCGGTGGCGGCGCATTGACACACGGGATTGACCAGCTTCTGGCTGATGAGTTGAAAGTGCCGGTTCTCCTGTCTGAAGAGCCAATGGATTGTGTTGCTAAAGGGACGGGAATCATGCTGGAAAATATCGATAAAATCGAGCGGAAAAAGATCGTTTAACCAAAGCGGCTTGAGAAGCACCCCTGCCACAACACGTCGGGATTCCACGACTTTCCACCTATCGTATAAAGGAGCTGAATCAATTGTTGAGGGGATTTTACACAGCTGCCAGCGGAATGATTGCACAGCAGCGACAGCAGGAGGCTTTATCCAATAATATAACAAATGCGCAGACACCTGGTTACAAAGCAGACCAGCCTGCATTGCGCGCTTTTCCTGAACTGTTGATGGACCAAATGGGTAAAACCAATGTCCCGACTGAACGAGGATTGAATTTTCCAAGGCAGAATCCGATTGGTCCGCTGAACACGGGTGTGTATGTCCACGAAAACATCCCGGATTATGGCCAGGGTGACGTCCGGGAAACAGGCATCCCTACTGATATGGCGCTGGTTAACGGTGAGATGCCGGATGAGACGGGCGGTCTTTTCTTTGCTGTGCAAAATGCCGATGGTGAAGCGCGCTACACCCGGAATGGCAATTTCACCGTGGACGGACAGGGCTTCCTCACGACAACGCAGGGTTACTACGTGCTGGATGATGCAGGTGACCCGATTCAGACAGATGGCATGGAATTCACAGTCACTGAGGATGGTATTTTACAGATGTCAGGGAGAAATATTCCGCTCGGCATCGCATATACTGAAAATGTCAACCAATTTTCCAAGGAAGGAAATGGCCTGTACAACGGGGAAGCCGGACCAGTGCCCGTCGGAGTTACATTTACTGTCAGGCAGGGCGTCCTGGAACGGTCGAATACAGATGCAGCCCAGTCCATGACGCAAATGATGGAATCGTATCGGATGTTTGAAACGAACCAACGTGTGCTGAAGGCTTACGACGAAAGCATGGGCAAAGCCGTTAGTGAAATTGCCCGATTAGGCTAGGAGGGGTTGGATGTCACGAACAATGATTCAGGCGGCTGTAACGATGAACCAGCTGCAAAATAAATTGGATATTGTCGGCAATAACATGGCGAACAGCCAGACAACCGGGTACAAAACGCGGCAGGCGGATTTTTCCTCACTGCTGTTTCAGCAAATCGACAACATGACAGACCCTGCTAATGCTGAAGGGCGCCTGACCCCGGATGGTGTGCGGGTTGGCTCAGGTGCTAAGCTTGGATCGGTGAACGTTGATCTGAGGCCGGGTTCGATCCAGGAAACAGACCGTGCACTTGACACCGCCCTATTGGAAGAAAATCATCTGTTTGAAATTCAGGTAACCGAAAATGGGGTCACGGAACCACGGTATACACGAGACGGGTCCTTTTACATAACCCCTGTTAACGATGATCAGGATGTCATGCTCACGACGAAGGACGGTTACCCAGTGTTGGGAGAAGATGGACCAATCATCATAGCAGACGGTTTTGATGACATAACCATTCAGCCAAATGGACAAATTTCGGTTCAGCGTGGTAATGTAAATGAAAATGCTGGGAGTCTGGCAATCTCGGAAGCTATTCAGCCAGAATTGCTGGAAACAACCGGGGATAATGCATTCCGCCTCCCAGACCTGGAAGAGTTAGGATATGATATTGCCGATATCATACAGCCGGCTGAAGCTAATACGGATGCGTTGCAAAGTGGTGCGCTGGAACAATCGAATGTGGATCTTGCGCAGCAGATGACCGACATGATCAACACGCAGCGGTCATATCAGTTTAACGCCAGAACGATCTCCATGACAGACCAAATGATGGGGCTCGTCAATCAGCTGCGGTAGAGTGAAACGGCAGTCAGTGGGTGTTTTTTCCACGGATATTAGGGAATAAAGGCTAAGAACGCCACGAATATCGCCAATGCCTCCCGAGACCTGAACGACTCGGGACAGTTATCCGTCGTCGTTTGGCGGGAAACGGGTCTTTACAAATGGGTTCAGGCATTCATGAGCCATCAGGACTTCACAAGCAACAACAGATATAAGGAGAAACAAGCCATGCCAACACAACAGAAAGAAAAAGCGGTGACCGGACAGCACAGCCAAACGGAAGAGCAGGAACAAGAACTGCAGCAGGAAAAGAATTCGGACAAGGTGACCCGCAAAGAGCAAAAGCAGAAAAAGCAGCAGGAAACGTCAACGGACAAAACAACAAGGAAAGAACAAAAGAAAGACCGTAAACAGGAAAAGCGGAAAAGGAAAAAACCCCGCCGCCGTATTTTTCCAATCTGGCTACGGATTATTGTTGTTCTGGCTATTTCGGCAGTTGCACTGGCAGCAGGCTTGATGGTTGGTTATGGTGTCATGGGAGGCGGCAATCCAACAGATGCATTGAAATGGGAAACATGGCAGCATATTATCGATATCGTCGTGAAAAAAGAATAAATGCATGTCCACTGGCTACCGGGCATGTTTATTGTAGCGTCCAGAATTATACGTTATTCATTAAAGTGTGAGTGAATGCGAATCGCACAGCTTTTATTTTTTATGGCAGACATGGAACATGGGAACGTGAGCACGATCTTCAAGTCATGTACGGAACAAACCGCCATACAGTCATAATCCTCCAAACATGAGCGTGATAGCAAAAAAGCCACCATCACAGCTCTTCTTTTTAATCCCGATACCACCTGAATTTCTGTTATAATGAAAATCATATACATATCGTAAAGGAGCGATTGCATGGAGATCGACCAAATTAAACAAACCATCCCGCACCGCTACCCGTTTTTGTTAGTTGACAAAGTGACCGAACTAGAAGAAGGCAAGCGGGTTGCCGCACTGAAAAATGTGACCGCAAATGAGCCATTTTTCCAGGGGCATTTTCCTGACTATCCGGTCATGCCTGGTGTGCTGATCGTGGAAGCACTGGCCCAGACCGGTGCGATTGGTGTGCTTGGCATTGAAGAAAATCAGGGTAAAATCGGTTTTCTTGCAGGCCTTGACAAATGCCGATTCAAACGGCAGGTCAAACCAGGCGACCAACTGCAATTGGAAGTCGACATTCTTCGGATAAAAGGTCCCGTTGGCAAAGGGAAAGGTGTTGCAACAGTCGATGGGGAAATAGCCTGTGAAGCGGAAATCACCTTTGCCGTCAAATAATGCGTTATATCATTCTCCACCTAGGCGTGGGGAATTTTTTTGCCCTTTTGATTTTAATCAACCTTTCTCCAATTGAATTTGGACTTGATGCAAAGCTCCCTCCACCGTAACAATTTGTAAAAATAAGTATCACTTTTTATAAAATGGTTAAGCTATAGGCGAAAATGAACTGTAAAGGAGGGACATCTATGCAACGTAAATGGCTTATAAAAATTGGTGCACCGATTTTGGCATTGTCACTGGTGGCCGCTTGCGGAAATGACGACCAGAATGATCCTGTTGGTGATAATGAAGATGAGGCGCCATTGAATCAGGAGGAAGATAATCCTGATATGAATGGTGACAACCAGGATGATCCACAGCTTGATAATGATAATGACAATGGCACGAATGAGGATGGAACAGATACAAATCAGGATGGCAACAATGACAATGGTATGAACCAAGATGGAAACGGTAATAGCAATCAGAACGATAATAAAAACGGCATGGACGATAATAATAACAATAATGACAACAAGCTTGATGAAGATGACGACCGATAAAGTTTATGACATTTAAAATCCCCTTCTATTAAGGGGATTTTTTCAGTTCCTGTCCACGACCCCCCCTGAAAGAAGATTTTAAAGCTGAGTCTTCCTATCTTGTCGGATACGGACGCGCACACCCCCGCCCCCGATAGACATAAACTTTCCAATCGCATCCACTTTATTCCAAATTATTTTAAAATTGTCTGGTATATAATGCCTATTCGTAGTACAATAGTACCGGATCAAAAACGGAATTTTGACATAATTAAAATAGGGGGAGAATTAAAATGGAAGGACAATTTTCATCGCCAGTTTACATTATTGGCCGACAAACGAAAGCCATCATGACGAAAGAGTCCGCTTATTACCGCTCGCGCATTATAGAAGTGTCCAGGGAACGGCATTCCGTGCACAGTCCCGAACGAATTATTGATCACACATGTCTGTTATACGGTTCAACCATGGAAGGCCGGCGTAAATCAATGAAAGATTTGCTGAAATTGAACAGCAAAATACCGGTGCCCGCTATCCCTGATAAAGGCGTCTATATGCTGCCGACCTCGTCTATCAAAAACAAAGACAATGTATGGCTTTCCTTTTATCACATTGAACATTTTGAACAGCGTGATGACAAGACATATATTACGTTTCATGATGGAACCGGGTTGTTCATTAATACGTCCGAGAACGCGTTTGACATGCAATATAAACGGACAAGCCAAATCATTGCCAAGCTGAACCGGCCGCGCATTTTTGGGGGTCGGCCGTTCATGTGGCGCCAATTTTAGGATTATGGTGAACCCCCTCTCCATTTCGAATGGGGAGAGGGGTTACCGGAATCTTTATATAAGTTAAACCATCTTTAGGAGGGCAAAAGAAAAACTGGAACGGCTTCTTAACGACATAACATATGGGCACCAGACATACCTTCGTGGAGAGAGGGATTGTCTGTTCTATAAAACGAGAAGCTCGTTATCTTAATGACGATGGAGTTTACACGAGATCGTTTTATCATATCGTCTATTAATTTTACTTGCTTTCACAGGTGTACAGATGTAGAATTGAAAAATGACTGACTGGTTAGTCCAGTTTTCGGGCTGGTAAAGCCACCTGTCAATTTAATGAACATGAAACCGGGTGTTTACATGAAAGAGAAAAAAATAAAATTAATCGAAACCGGGATGAAATTGTTTGCCGAAAAAGGCTATCATATGACCTCGGTTGAAGCAATTGCGGAGGGTGCGGGCGTTTCCAAAGGTGCGTTCTATTTGCATTTTCAATCTAAGAAAGACTTTATCGTGACGGCATTTCGTCATTATCACCAAGAAATCACGGCCCGGGTCGAAAGCGTCCAAAAACAAAACCTGGCACCACGTGACAGCTTTGCGAAACAAATTGAAGTGGTCACAAAATATATTTATCGGTATAAGGATTTTCTCATGATGCACCTCTATCAAAATATTTCAATCGGGGAAAATACCGATGTATTCATGAAACAAATGAACGCAGAAAATTTTCACTGGTTGCGGCAAAATTTGAATCGTATTTATGGTGATAAGATGGCGCCTTATTATCCGGATATGATCATCCAGCTGGAAGGTTTGATAAGCGGTTATTTTAAATGGATTATTATAGACGACATTCATATTGAACGAAACCAATTAGGCCCTTATATCGTAAGAAGAATGGATGACATTGTCAGTGGGTTGCTTGAACGGGAAGAGACACCACTGGTTACGCCTGATGATATCCCTGAACCGTATCGTGAAGAGGTTCCCGTATCAACTATATTAACAGCCATGAAAGATAAAATCGATACACTGGGGCTGACTCCGGAAAAGGTACGTGAACTGGAAGACGTGATTGGAATCATGTTCACCGAAACGGGAAAGGATCATCCGCAAAAGCCAGTGATTCAAGGGCTCCTGGTCCATTTTCAGCGAATCCCGGAATTTGAACAGGAATGTCAGGAGATGGCACGCCTTTTACATATTCAGTTGCTTGATTAAAACAAAGAAGAGGAGTTACACCTATGCGAAAATTTGTGGTAGTGGCAATGGCAATGATGCTGATTGGCATTCTTGCTGCATGCAGTCAGAACGATGAAGACAATGAAGAACAGGAGGAGCAGGTTACATCAGTTGAAACGGCTGAAGCGACAACCGGTGATTTAGTCGTCGAAAAATCATTATACGGGCGAACAGAGCCGGGCAGCACCACGCCGGTCATGGTTCAGTCTCCAGGAGAAGTTGCTGCGCTTGAAGTGGAAAACGGCGATATGGTTGAAGAGGATGACCATTTGACAACCGTTAAGACGTCTGCTGGCAATCAAACCATTTACGCTTCGGCAGATGGTGAAATTGCACAATTGACAACAGAAGAGGGTGGAATGGCTTCCAGTGAAGAGCCGCTTATGGTCATCGCTGATTTTGACACGATGACTGTCAATTTAACCGTTGCCGCAGAAACTCTTGATCTTTTGGAAACAGGGGACACGTACCCGGTTATGATTGATGATGAGGAATATGAAGCGGAAATGACATCTGTCAGCTCGATGCCTGATGATACAGGGCTTTACCCGATCGAAGCTGAAGTCAGTAATGAAGATGACAACATTCTGCCCGGTGTGGTCGCCGCTGTGAATGTCCCGGAGAAACGTGTGGAGGATACGATTCTTTTGCCGACAGAAGCGGTTGTCACTGAAGGTGGCGAAACCTTTGTTTATGCAGTAGAAGACAATCAAGCCGTGAAAAAGACCGTGACCATCCAGGAAACCCAGTCTGACGAAACAGCTGTCAAAGGTGATGTCAAAGAAGGCGATCAGGTGGTTATCAATGGCTTATTGACCCTGTCGGATGGCATGGAAGTTAACGTCACCGAAGAGGGGGATCATTCTTGAAGCTCGTCAATACATCCGTTAAACGGCCTGTCGGTGTCATCATGATCGTCTTGGCGATTATCGCCCTCGGGACGGTGTCACTGCGCAATCTGAACGTCGATCTTTTTCCCAAAATTGATTTACCGATTGCAGTTGTCGCAACATCGTATCAGGATGCTGCACCACAGGAAGTCGAAAATTTAATCAGCCGTCCAATCGAATCTTCAGTCAGTTCGGTGGAAGGCATTCAAACTGTACAGTCCCAATCCCAGGCTGGCTCATCACTTGTTCTCATGATGTTCAATAATGGCACAGATCTTGACCAGGCCTTGCTCAATGTGCGTGAAAGTGTTGATCAGGTGAAAGGTGCTCTGCCGGATGGGGCCGGCGATCCAAATATTATGCGGTTCAGCCCTGATCAGCTGCCTGTTATGTGGGTCGGTTTGACCGGCGACAAAGCGGCTCAACTCACAGAAGTTGCTGATGATCAGATTGTGCCGTATTTTGAGCGCCAGAGCGGTGTCGCTTCTGTCACTGTGGAGGGTGCAAAAGAACGGGAGATTCAGATTGTCCTCGACAAGGCGAAAATGCAACAGTATGGTGTGACGGCGCAAACTATCACACAATCCTTGAACAGTTCCAACCAATCGGCATCAGTTGGTACTGTTGAAAAAGGCAACAAGGATCTGCAACTAAGGGTGACCGGTGAATTTGAGTCGATAGACGATATTAAACAAACTCTCGTTCAAACCGAGTCAGATGGCACTGTTCATGTTGATGAACTTGGTGAGGTGAACGATACGCACAAGGAATCGTCAGGTGAAACACTAGTGAATGGCGAATCCGCCGTCGTCCTGTCCATCATGAAAAAAACCGATGCCAATACGGTTGAGGTGGCGGACAACATCAATGAAAGTATGGCAGACATTGAAGAAGAACTGCCTGCAGATGTCCAATCGGATGTGATCATTGACACGTCTGAATACATTAAAATGTCGATCAGTTCAGTTGTGCAAAACATCCTGATAGGCGGCATCATTTCGTTCCTGATTCTGCTACTGTTCCTGAAAAGTATTCGGGCAACGATTGTCATTGGGCTGTCGATTCCAATCGCTATTATTTCCACGTTCACCCTGATGTATTTTACCGGGGAAACACTGAACGTGCTGAGCTTGGGCGGACTGGCGCTTGGCCTTGGTATGATGGTCGACAGTTCCATTGTCATACTCGAACATATTTATACGTACCGGCAGCGTGGTTACTCACTGGTGCAATCGGCGATTAAAGGGGCCTCTGAACTGGCACCCGCCGTCATTGCATCCACGACAACGACATTGGTGGTTTTTCTGCCGATGGTCTTTGTGGACGGCATCGCATCTGATATGTTCACACCATTGGCCCTGGCTGTTTCATTCTCACTGATCGCATCACTCATTGCAGCGGTGACACTGGTACCGATGCTATCATCTAAACTGCTTGCCAAAGCTACTCAGGAAAGTGGGCGGCGTTATTGGTTCAACCGCCTTCTGGACCGTGTCAACAATGGGTATCGCGCTGTTTTGAAATGGGTTCTCGGCCACCGGAAAACGACCGTCTTTGGAACGATTGCCATTATTGCTGGAAGTCTGGCACTTATTCCGATGATCGGTGCATCATTTATCCCGTCATCTGACCAGGGACAACTCCAAGTAACGGTGGAAACCGAGCCGGGAAGTTCACTGGCACATACACAGGAAGTAACCGAACAAGTCAGTGAAAAATTAGAGGCGTATGATGATGTGATGGAAATGAACTATTTGAATGTCGGTGGCGGCGGTGCCGGTATGGGCATGGGTTCATCAGGCAACCAGGCGACATATATGCTGGAGTTGATTCCTGCATCTGAACGTTCTGTTAGCACAAATGACGTGGTGAAAGATATCAGTGACGACATGGCATCTGTTGCGGGTGCGGAAATATCCGTGATGGCAACAGACAGTGCCACAGGAACCGGCGACCCAATCCAAATCAGTCTTAAAGGGCCTGAACATGATGTGCTCCGTGAGTTAGCGGGCGAGGTAACAGGGGCCATTTCTGAAGTTAAGGGCGTCCATAATGCGACGTCATCAGCCGAAGAAGGCGTCCCGCAGATGAGTATCGAAGTCGACTCGGAAAAAGCTGCGATGTACGGACTGACTGAGCAGCAAATTACCAATCAAATCCAGCTCCAGTTTACGGGCCAGACGGCAGCACAGTATCGTGAAGAAGGCGATGAAATGGATGTGACACTGATGTATCCGGAAGATGAACGGAGTACCATCAGTGATGTGGAAGGGATGACCATCCAGTCAGAGAGTGGCGCAGCGGTTCCTCTAGAGTCACTCGTAACATTGGAACAGATTCAAGGTCCCGTCACTCTGCAGCGAGAAAACCAGCAGCCGCAAGTGAACGTGACATCTGAAATTATCGACCGTGACCTTGGGAGCATTATGGGGGACGTCGAACAACGGCTGGAGCAGTTGAACATGCCTGAAGGATATTCATATGAAATTGGCGGTCAGGCACAGGACATGACTGATTCATTTACGGATCTGTCCATCGCCCTGGTTTTCTCGATATTTCTGGTGTATGTCGTAATGGCTATCCAGTTTGAAAACTTCCTGTTCCCGTTCATTATTATGTTTTCACTTCCGGCTACGATTGTCGGTGTGCTGTTCGGACTGTTTGTCACCGGTCTGCCACTAAGCATCCCGGCATTTATCGGCATTATTATGCTCGCCGGTATTGTCGTCAACAACTCGATTGTACTCGTCGACTACATCAATATTGTCCGACGAAATGGCAAAGCTCGCTACGAGGCCATACTGGAAGCAGGCCCAAGCCGTCTGCGTCCAATCCTGATGACAACATTGACAACGATTCTGGCCATGGTGCCGCTCGGTCTCGCATTAGGGGAAGGCGCCGAAATGCAGCAGCCACTAGCCGTGACGATTATATTCGGCCTGACCATCTCAAGTATCTTTACGTTATTGCTGATCCCGGTCGTGTACACGCTTTTCGATGATCTGGCAGCAAAATTTAAGCGCCGAAAAAAGACGGAATCATGATTGAATGAAAGCTCCCTGCCGCGGCAGGGAGCTTTTTATGGTAGGGCAGGGGCGAGTGGTGCCGGCAAACGAGCGAGCAGCGCCCGAAATCGAGCGAGTACCGCCCACGCGACCAACACATTTTTTAAAATTATCCAGCTCTGAATAGTTTCTGCTCCCGAAAATATGCTATGCTAATAAGAGCAATAGTGAATGGAGGCATCATATGTCGTTGTCCAGGATTATGAAGTGGGTAACTGGCGGATGTGAGGCGTTTCTTGGTATTCCGATTATCGGTGGGTCGTTTATCCTTAGTACAACGTGGGGAGCCCTGTTCGTCATGTTCATCCTGCATACCGTCACACTGTTTATCGCACGCAATGAAAAAGGAAGTATAGCAGGAAGCGCACTCGGTATGGTCACCTCGTTTATCGGTGTTATTCCAGTCATCGGTATGATCATGCATATCATAACCGCTATTATATTAATCATTGATGGCGCTACAAGAGATCATGTATCACAGACGTAGAAGCCACCCCGATTCAATGGTGTCCCTACGAGTATCAATCATGCACACCATTGCGGCAATCGGGTATTAATAGATACTCAAGTCAATAAATGATAATGGTATTTCTTTTTCTTTTTATTTCCAGAGTAATATAAAAAATATGTCAATTTATGTAGACAGAGGAAAAGAGTAATGGTACTATATACCTATATTTCATGTAAATAATTTTTTTGATAGGAGGTGTTCATATGTCGCCATCACGAATTTTGAAATGGGTAACTGGTGGATTTGAAGCATTTCTGGGAATACCGGTCATTGGAGGAGCATTCATCGTAGGTCTTTATTGGTCACCACTTGTAATCATGTTAATTTTACATATTATTACGCTTGTAATGACTAAAAGGGATGAGGGTGCAACAACAGGAAGTATTTTGGGTATCGTAACGTCCTGTATTGGATGGATTCCATTTGTAGGTATGATTATGCATATTCTTTCAGCAATATTCTTAATGCTCAATGCTGCGCAAAAGGATCGGAATGTCGAAGAAGCCAGCGGAACCATCGCTTAATAGTGTTTGAATAATTTAACGATCACAATTTGCAAAAGACTTGTTACTTTTTTGAGTATACAAGTCTTTTTGTAACACCTGGCTTATCTTCTAATCCCCCTACAATCGTGCAACAACCGCTTGTCCATTGCAAAAATTCTCCTCAATAGCTATTCAAACTCAAGTCTGCTCGTACAAAATCGTTTGAGCAATGCCGATAAAGTATTCTGACTCATCAACAATATGGTCAATCACAACTTTTGCCGTTTGATTGTCTGAAACAGCAGAACTATCATTTTTGACCTGCCTGCAAAATTGAATGAAAGCCACCGATTCCTGGAGACAGAATGAGACGAGCTCGAGCACTTGCTTATGCAGCGCCGGCGAAATGGTGTTATGGCTTCTAATGACCGACTCGATAAACCGTCTGACGTGCTGATGTGACGCCTCAAGTTCAACCTTCCAGCGTTTCAGCGCAGCAACATACGTTTCTTCCAAATTGGTGACTAATTCACGCATGACCACTGTGTGCTCAGCTTCCTGCTGCTTCCAAAATTCCGTTTCATCCAGTACCCTGAGCGGCATTTGATTTCCGTAATAGAATTGCATGATCCAGCCTCCTGATATCAAAACTTTTGTCCAATAATATTTATGCCATTTACCGGGGGGTTATGATGTCGTCATTTAGCACGGTGGCTAATGGTTCGGCAGCTGATTAAGCTGCTCATGATGAATTGTGATTTATTCATA
>NZ_SRHY01000025.1 GCF_004565465.1 Lentibacillus salicampi | reverse complement strand
TAACACCTCGCTATTGTGGTTTTGTGCATATTTTCACTATAGTAGGGTTACGGGTGTTTTTTCATTTATTTGGTTTGATTACCATAATTACCCTTTAAATGTCAGCCATAGATTTTGGTGAAGAGCCAATTTTTTAATTACTGGCTTTATAAACATCGCCCCCCTGTTCTTATAAGGAGAAGCAAGGGGGCAAAATATCAACCGTTTATGTCATTTTTCTTTTTCTACTGCTGCAAAAGTCTCTTCACATGGGACAGAAATATTGCTCCTCTGACAGAGAACAAAGCCGCTATCAGCCAGCTCAGCTTGCATTTCTTTAATTTTATTGGCGAATAACAGGCATACATGCTGATAAAATTCTGTATCCTCTTGACAACAAGTTTCTAAACGTTTTGCCAGGGCTAGGTAACTCGTTAAGACACTATAATACCGTTGAATTGCTTGTTCATAACACTCCATGTTCTTTTTCCCCTTTCTTATTTTGCATTGTGTCGGACGGTCTCTTCCATTTCATCCAGTGCTATGGCTGGCCTGCTTAATTTCTTTTCAAACCGCAGCAACAAATAAACAGTTATAATAATCGGGAAACCGTACTCTTCCAGCAAGGAAATCCAAATTGATATATCATTACACGTCTGATATCCCTTCCTAATTAAATTTCGCCTTCTATTACTCTAAAGAAGCCAAAAGACGTTAATTATCAACCTTTTTCAAAAAACACTGTTTTAAACAGAAAAAAATTGGTAATATAGTTTTTTTAGAACTAATGTTCTATTTTTTAAGTATAAATGGTTGATATTTTCAGCTTCCATTTCTCTTTAATTTGTGAGGTGATACTTATGGAGGGAGAACAAGATGAGTGTATTAAGAAATTTCAAGCATTTAAACAAAGCCATCCAAAGTTCTTTCAGCAGCCAATCATCAAATCTTTTTTACAGGATGAAGTCCATTTCGAACTTGTCAAACAGGCGATCTGTTCACCAACCCAACAAAAAGTACAACGTGTTAATGAAGCATTTCAAAGCCATTACGGTGAAGTGAGAGCGCTGACATATTTATCGAATTCGATTTACTTTAATGCGATAAACTTTGATAAAAATAGGAAAAAGCATCATGAGCGTGAAGCATTGACACTCGATCAGCCATTACATGAGGATAGTAAAGAGACAACACACAAGGACATGCTTTATCATCCGAACCCGAACACAGCTGATATGACTGCCTGTGAAACCATATCGGACTATATCGAGGAACCACAATTATATCAAGCCATTCAAACCTTAACGCCTAAACAAAAGGATATTTTAACGCACAAATATGTTCATGAACTAAGAAACAATGAAATGGCCGATTTATTCGATGACTCACCTCAAAACGTATCCAAACTTCATCGCAAAGCGCTGCAAAAGCTTGAAAAACATCTAAAAAAGGGGCAAGATAACTATGACCACAGCAGCTAATGTGGAACAAATATTAAATAAATTGGAGCCTAAAATTAAAAAGTCACTTTACTACACCAATCCTCAAGACCGTCAAGACCTAGAACAGGAGTTAAAGACAAAAATTACTGAATGCTATTACAACGATGTTTTCAAACACCCTCCAGGATTTTGGGAGTTTGCCGAACAATTTGATTAATATATTTCATTTTTATGCTAAAACAGGGAATGATCAAATTATGTATTGGGGAAGGGTGTCATTTGAATGACGCCCTTGTTTAATTAAAAAGGAAATAATAATGTACAGTAAGGGTTAATGAGGTGGGAAAGGTTCCCCTCGCGCTACACATTGTGTAGTTACCGGAGATGCAGGTTGTCCTGTCATTAACTTTTACTATGAACGGCAGACCCTTTCTTTCGAGAGAGAGGCTTTTTCGTGTTATGCTTTTCGTTTTTAAAATAAGCAACATGCGTATGCCCCCGGCCCAAAACTTTCAAGTAGGCAAGTAATCCAAATCGCTGAAACCCTTGCCATAATTGCATTTAATGGTTACGCCCCCGGCAGGAATCGAACCTGCGACACATGGTTTAGGAAACCATTGCTCTATCCCCTGAGCTACGGGGGCATGTTTTGGTAAGACTTGTCCAATTCAATGAGAGATCTCCCGAAAGTGGAAAAAGACACAATAAACATTATACAAAATTTCCGGCCAAATGAAAAGGCGGAATTTCATTTTACATGGAAGTGCTGTTTTTTATATGCTACAATGAATAGCGTCAAAAGTATTATAGACTGATTGGAGGGAAAGTTATGCCAGAGGCCCCCTTCATTACAATCGAAGGACCAATCGGAATTGGAAAGACATCACTTGCAGAAAAACTTTCTGTCCATTTTGATCTCCACTTATTAAAAGAGATCGTTGAAGAAAATCCCTTTCTCGAAAAGTTTTACGATAATATTGAGGAATGGAGCTTTCAAACGGAAATGTTTTTTCTTTGCAATCGTTTTAAACAGTTGGAAGACATTGAACAGAACTATCTTAACCGGAAGAAAGCGGTCATTGCTGATTATCATATATCCAAAAACATGATTTTTGCTAAACGAACGTTAAAGCCCGATAAGTTTAGTAAATATAAACAAACTTACCATATATTAACAGACGATATGCCTGTACCCAATATGATGATTTACTTACATGCAAGTCTTGATACGATTCTCAAACGGATTCGGCTTCGCGGCAGACATGTAGAACAAAATATCAAAGCATCCTACTTGGCACAGCTGGCGCAGGATTATGAAGACTATATGAATGAATTTGAGGTGCTTCATCCCGATATTCCGGTTATCCGGATCAATGGGGATGAAATGGACTTTGTTCAACACCAGGAGGATCTCGATAAAATTATTGGTCTGGTGAGACAACACATGCGTAACCACAAAACAGTATCCAAACAATAAAGGGGAACAAACATGAATTTACGTGATAAATACCAGATTCCGCATGACAGCATTATTACCGTCGCTGGTACTGTCGGAGTCGGAAAATCAACGATGACAAAAGCGTTGGCCAACGCACTGGACTTTAAAACATCCTTTGAAAAAGTTGATAAAAATCCGTATCTTGAGAAGTTTTATGATGATTTTGAACGATGGAGCTTTCATTTGCAAATTTATTTTCTTGCTGAACGATTTAAAGAACAGAAGAAGATTTTCGAATATGGCGGCGGCTTTATTCAGGATCGTTCGATTTACGAAGATACAGGTATTTTTGCTAAAATGCATTACGAAAACGGAACAATGTCCAAAACAGATTATGAAACATACACAAATCTATTTGAAGCCATGGTCATGACACCATATTTTCCGCACCCGGATTTATTGATTTATCTGGAAGGTTCATTTGATAATATATTGGAGCGGATCCATAACCGTGGGCGGGAAATGGAAAAAAATACACCTGTCTCTTATTGGGAAGAACTTTACAACCGCTATGAAGAATGGATCAACAACTTCAACGCATGCCCGATATTGCGCATCGATATTTCCGATTATGACCTGCTTGAAGCGGAAGAAACGATTGAGCCGATTCTGGAAAAAATCAGCCATTTCATCCAACAGTCACGCAAATGGAAAACAAGAGAACTGATCAGGTAAGGTGCTCCTTAATTGGAGGACCTTTTTAATGTTCCCATTGGATAACGCCCAGCCCCTATTCATAACTATAATCGATACGAATCACCATTTGGGGGCATGCGAATGAAAAATAAATTTAAACTTTTTTGGCTGGATGATGCCCCCTTTTCCGGATTTGTTTCGATTATAGGGGGTGAGAAGGATTGTTGCAAGACCCTTCCTGGTTCCGATCTCAGTGATTTATATCACCGATTAAGCTGACCATTTCCGGTATAGTGGATGTTGGAGTATCGTTTAATACAGGAAAGAAGGGATAATCATGGCAACCATTCGAACGGGAAATGAACTTTCTATATACTCTATGGCATGATTGCAGTATTGCATGCACAAGTTTCAATAAATGAAAAAGAACTCGGCGGATAAAGCGAAACTTCATTCAGTGGAGCGGTTTTCTCCGCTGAATGATAGTTGAGCCGAATCGGACATTTAGGGACAGTTAGCCGCCGTTTTTTGGCGGATTACTGACCGTTACATGCGGGATCCCTTCCTTTACAGTTTCTTACCCAGCTCAATCGATTTTTCCCGTGCACTTTCCACACAGGACATGACTGCTTCCTGAAAGTTCAGCCGGCTTAATGTCTCCAGTCCGGCCTGGGTGGTGCCGCCGGGGCTTGTGATATTTTCCCGCAGTTTAGATGGCTTGAGACCAGATGTTTTAAGCATTTCACCGGCACCGACTATGGTTTGCGTAATCAAGTTATGAGCCGTGTCCTCGTCCAATCCCGATTCCACCGCCGCTTGTTCCATTGCTTCAACCAAATAATAGATATAGGCCGGTCCGCTTCCTGATATGGCGGTGACTGTATGCATATCCGCCTCCAGTACTTCGGTAGCTGTTCCGATTGTATCGAACAAACCCAGCGCTGCCTGCAGATGTTTTTGCTCGGCATATTTTCCCCGTGCAATGGCTGTGGCAGATTGACCCGCTGCAGATGACGTGTTCGGCATCGCTCTAATGACGGGGACCTTTTTGCCAATTAATTCGGAGATCGTATCAGTCGAAACACCTGCCACCACTGAGATAAGCAGCTGATCTGTATCAAGATAACCGCTGACTGAAGTGATTGCAGCTTCCAGATCATAGGGCTTGACGGCGACAACGACCATATCGGCTCCGCGAACTGTTTCCTGCTTATCGTCCGTTTTTTGAACAGCATACTGTTTTTCAAGAAACATCAGACGTTCCCGGTCAGACTTATTGGTAACATAAATTTGTTCTTTAGGCAAAAATCCGCTGTTAACAATGCCGGTCAAGATCGATTCGGCCATGGATCCGGCACCTATAAACGCCAACTTTTCGCTCATTTTTATCTCTCCTTTAACGATTTAAAAAACACCCCAATTCGTCCTGTAGAAAGGACGGATCGGGGTGTCTTTCCGTGGTACCACCTTCATTGACATGCCGGGCATGCCCACTCTGTTTTCTTATCGCAGCGGGACTGCGGTCAGGTTTTCATCTGACAACTCCAAGGCAGGTTTCACAAAAGCTGAACCCATGGAATCTCTCAGCCGGTGAATTCCACTCTCTTACGGCAGGCGTTTTGCTACTGACCTCTTCTTCGTTAAAATATTTTAAATAACATCGTTGCTTAACAGTATTTTATGTAATATACCTGCTAAGATGGCACTTGTCAAGTACGAAACGAGGCTTTCGTCAGATTTTATGAAATCAAATTTTACGAAAGCCTCACTTTTAATATATGTAAATGTTATCCAGCTGCTACTAAATTGTTGAAATGGAGGAGGTAGAGGGATTCGAACCCCCGCGCGGTTTGACCCGCCTGTCGGTTTTCAAGACCGATCCCTTCAGCCGAACTTGGGTATACCTCCATATTGACGACAAAAATTAGATTAACACATATCGTTAACAACGTCAACTTGTTTATTTATTCATGAAAGTGATGAAAACACTTGAAGTTTTGTTTTTATGGCTGAAATACCACTTATAATAATGCTTTATGTATGAAAAAATCCCATTATTGAACCCTCACAACCCTTTATTTTTCAATTTTGCTCTTTTGCCAACTTCAAGAAAACGCCTCATAATGGTGGAAATCACAAAAAAATACCATATAATAAAGGGAGAGGCTATATTGAAAAATCAGAACAACGAACATGATGTCGGATATAAGTATCTATTGTCCGCGAAGCACATCTTTGTTCAATTGCTGACGTCTTTTGTCCAAAAAGAATGGGTAAATGAAATAGCGGAATCACAACTGGAACTCATGGACAAATCTTATGTTTTGCAGGATTTTAATGAGAAAGAAGCAGATCTTGTATACAGAATGAAAACGGAAGACCAGGAAATCATATTCTATATATTAATGGAGCTGCAATCCAAAGTCGATTATCAAATGCCTTATCGGCTGCTTTTGTACATGAATGAAATCTGGCGGGATGTCGTTAAAAACATGGGACGAAAAAAGGTCGGCCGTAAATCCTTTCGTTTACCTGTGATCATCCCAATCGTTCTTTATAATGGCAAAAGGAAATGGACAGTGCCAACGCAATTTAAGGATATGCTGCTGCATGTGGAAAAGTTTGAAAAAGAGCAGGTGCTGAACTTTGAATATATTCTGCTTGATATTAACCGTTATGACGAACAGGAGCTATTACACCTTTCAAATTTAATGGGTTCTATCTTTTTTTTGGATCAGGGCGCGTCTGACACGGAAGCATTAATCAAACGGTTAAAACGCCTTGTCGATATCCTTGAAAAGTTAACACCTGCTGAATTTACATTATTCCAGTCATGGCTTAAAGGAATTGCCATAAAAAGACTGCCTGAGGAGCATCATAAACAAGTTGAAAAAATAATCATTCAGACAAAAAGAAAGGAGGTTGGAACAATGATGACCGGATTTGAAAGAAATCTTGAAAAAGCACTAAAAAAGGAACAACGGGAGGCCCGGGAAAAAGGGCATAAAGAAGGGCATAAAGAAGGACATAGGGAAGGACATAAGGAAGGAAAAAAGAACTCTGCACTGGAAACTGCTGAAAAAATGCTAAAAGATGGAATGCATGTGGCGCAAATCGCGAAATACACGGAACTCTCCGAAGAAGAAATAGAAGAACATCAGCGTCAAATGAAGGACTAAAATAAAACTCATTCAGCGGGCGTTCTCCCCGCTGAATGATAATGAAAACAGAACATTTACGGACAGCCAATCGGGAACTGTCCATTATTATACAGGATAAAGGAGAGAGAAGCTCATTCTCTCTTAGCCGTGTCACTGCACCGCTAAGACTTCCTTTCCGCCCATATACGGCCGTAGTATTTCCGGAATGACGACCGTGCCATCCTCCTGCTGGTAATTTTCCAGAATAGCAGCCACAGTACGCCCTACAGCAAGGCCCGATCCATTTAACGTATGAACGAATTCCGGCTTGCCGTTTGCTTCTCTGCGGAAACGGATGCCTGCCCGCCTTGCCTGAAAATCTTCAAAGTTGGAGCACGACGAAATTTCGCGGTACGTTTCCTGACTCGGAATCCACACTTCAATGTCATACTTTTTCGCCGCCGTAAATCCAAGATCACCCGTACACATACTCATGACGCGATACGGCAGGTTAAGCAGCTGCAGTACTTTTTCGGCATGGCCTGTCAATGTTTCCAGTGTGTCATACGAATCTTCCGGTTTGGCAAAATGAACAAGTTCAACCTTATTAAATTGATGCTGTCGGATGAGCCCGCGGGTATCACGGCCGGCAGATCCCGCCTCAGACCGGAAATTGGCACTGTAGGCGGCATATTTTTTCGGCAGGTCAGCATTTGCCAGAATTTCATCCCGATGGAAATTTGTGACCGGTACTTCAGCAGTCGGGATCAGGAAATAGTCCCATTCCTCCAGTTTAAATACATCTTCTGCAAATTTGGGCAGCTGACCTGTTCCCGTCAGACTCCCGCGGTTAACAATCTGCGGCGGCATCATCTCAGTATACCCATGTTCATCCGCATGCAAGTCCATCATGAAATTAATCAGTGCCCGTTCCAGCCGCGTGCCAAGGCCTTTGTAAAATACAAATCGGCTTCCGGTCACTTTTGCCGCTCTTTCAAAGTCAAGGATACCCAGATCTGTTGCAAGCTCCCAGTGCGGTTTCTGTTCAAAATCAAAGACTGGCAAATCTCCCCATTTGCGTGCCAGTACATTATCATCCTCATCATCCCCAAGTGGGACACTTTCATGGGGGATGTTTGGAATTGACAGCATGATCATTTCCAGCTTTTTTTCAATATCTTTCAGTTCCGAATCAAGTGCTTTTATCTCTCCCCCGACTTCCTGCATTTCTTTAATGGCAGGCTCTGCATCTTTTTTCTCCTTTTTCAGGGCGGAAATTTGTTTTGATGCCTCATTGCGCCTGGCTTTCAATGTTTCTGTTTCCGAGATAAGTACTCTGCGCCGTTCATCCAGTTCCCCGAACCGCTCCAGCTCTGACAAATCCTCACCACGATGTGCCAGCTTTTCCTTGACATCATCATAATTGTTCCGTAAAAACTTCATATCAAGCATAGTTAAATATCTCCTTTTTTAAAATTACATAAAACACTCCCGCCCCTGCAAAAAAACAGGGACGGGAGTGTTTTACCCGCGTTGCCACCCTCATTGAAGCATTTACCGCTTCCGGCTCAAATAAAATAACGACGTTTAGCCGGGTCTGCCTACTGTCCGTTCAGCAAACCAGTTCAAGGATGGATTCGCAAGCTGTTTTCATCGGTTTCCACCTGCCACCGACTCTCTGTAGAAAACTTACATGCTACTATTTCCTTTCACCACTGTTACGTATTATGCTATATCATATCGGACCTTTCAAAAAGATGCAAGTATCTGTTTTGATTGTTCCACCATTTGCACAAAATATTCAATAAAGCGGTTGTCATCTGTCAGTTCAGGATGAAAAGCTGCGCACAAGTAATGCCCTTGTTTGGCCGCAACTGCCCTATCTTGATAGGTTGTCAATACTTCCACATCTGATCCTGGTTCCAGTATATAAGGTGCCCGGATAAACACAGCATTAAATGCATCACCAACATAAGATACATCCAATTCCGTTTCAAAACTGGCAATTTGCCGGCCAAATGCATTCCGTGCCACCTTCATATCCATTAATCCTAAATGTGCCTGCGCCTGACCTTCAATAGCATTCGCCAATAAAATCATGCCGGCACACGTACCGAAGACCGGCTTGCCTTGTTCGCCAAACGCCTTAATCGCCTCAAAAAAATCATAGCTGTCAATTAATCGCCGCATCGTTGTACTTTCGCCGCCGGGCAGAATCAGTCCATCGATTTCCGCGAGCTGTTCTTTTCGTTTTATTTCAATGGCTGTAGCGCCCGTCTCCTCGATTGAGCGGATATGTTCACGCACAGCCCCCTGCAATGCCAGGACACCAATCGTATTCATCAAGATTCCTTCTTTCTACTCGCTGCGGTCCTGCATACGGTCTGAGGCATCCAATGTTCCCATTTCAATGCCTTTCATGGCAGTTCCAAGATCTTTGGACAATTCGCCAATTAATTTGTAATCGGTATAATGTGTGGTTGCTTCAACAATTGCCTTTGCAAACTTTTCCGGATAGTTTGATTTAAAAATACCGGATCCAACAAATACACCATCCGCTCCAAGCTGCATCATCAATGCTGCATCTGCTGGTGTCGCCACACCACCTGCTGCAAAATTGACAACCGGCAAACGTCCTTCTTCTTTAACTTCCAGCAACAATTCATATGGTGCACCAATCTCTTTGGCATAGGTCATCACTTCATCTGTCGACATAGAAGTCAACTTTCTGATTTCCGATTGAACCTGGCGCATGTGCCGGACTGCCTCTACAATATTGCCTGTACCTGGCTCGCCTTTTGTCCGTAGCATGGATGCCCCTTCGCCAATTCGGCGTGCTGCTTCACCAAGGTTACGGCAGCCGCATACAAATGGCACGGTATAATCTGACTTTTTCAAATGGAATTCTTCGTCAGCCGGCGTCAGCACTTCACTTTCATCAATATAGTCAACACCCATTGCTTCCAGCACACGAGCCTCTACAATGTGTCCAATACGCCCTTTGGCCATGACCGGAATGGATACAGCGTTCATAACTTCTTCAGTTATTTCCGGACTTGCCATCCGGGCTACACCACCGGCCGCACGGATATCAGATGGCACACGCTCCAATGCCATGACGGCTACGGCACCTGCCTGCTCTGCTATTTTTGCCTGTTCAGCATTGACAACATCCATGATGACGCCGCCTTTTTGCATTTCTGCCATACCACGTTTCACACGCTCTGTTCCTGTATTTGCCATGTTGTTCCCTCCCATAAGAATGTTTCTTATTTAAAACCAGCCTTTCACCGTATCAGCAACGGTGCTAAAGATATTTCCAAAGAAACTGCCAATGGCTCCAAGAGTCAGCATAAACCAATTGTCTTTTTCAACACCACTCTGGGCAACTAGATCGATTGTCTGTTTGCCACTCGTCGGGAAAATATAGCCGTAGTCATTTTCACCGTTAAAAACAACTTTAGCTATACCAATTTTCTCGCCTTCCTCAATTGGTGCGGCTAATTCTCCATCTTCATTCAGTTTGTCTTCATCCAATTGATATTCGAGGCTGTAATTTTTAGCCTGCTCACCTTTAACCGGTATACTGAGTCCTTCTTTAGTGGCAACCTTGACATTATCCTCTTTTCCTTTTGAAACGGGGAGCGTTGATTCCCCTTCAAGCTGATAGCCTGCCGGAAAGATTTCCTGCGTTTCAAACTGTTCATACCCGTAATCCAACAGTTTGGCTGTTTCCTCAAAACGCGCGGCATCGCTGTCTGTTTTCATGACAACAGATATATAACGTTTGCCATTTTGTTCCGCAGTTCCTGTAAAGCAGTACCCCGCCGAATCGGTGAAACCTGTTTTCAGACCGTCGACCCCTTCATAATAAAATTGTTCGAAATTGACAGAGTCGTGCGGTAGCATCCAGTTCAAGTTCTCTATCGTATACCCCTCAAATTCAGTTGTTGTTTGGCTGGAAATTTCCAATGCTTGAGGGAAATCATTAACCAGATGATAGGCAAGCAGTGCTGCTGACTTTGCTGATAATAGGTTATTGCCATTCGGATCAGTACCTTCAGGCGCATTTTCACCAAGTGAGGCATTAGCCAAACCTGTTGAATTAACAAATTTAGAATCAGACAGCCCCATTTTCTCTGCCTTCGCATTCATCATTTTGACAAACTCACCTTCAGAACCTGCTACAAGTTCTGCAAGTGCAATGGTCGTACCGTTGTCAGAAAAAACAGCCATTGCATTATATAATTCCTCTACCGTATATTCCTTATCCTGAGTCAAACCGATACCTGAGAATGTCGAGTTTGCCGATATGCTGTAGGCGTAGTCACTAATATGTGTTGTCGTGTCCCAGCTGATTTGGCCTTCCTTGATTGCTTCCTGAACAAGATATTCAGTCATCATCTTGGTCATACTGGCTGGAGGTAGTTCCATATCAGGATTGTTGGCATAAATAATTTTCCCTGTCTCAGCATCAACCAATATGGCTGATTCTGCTTCAATATCTATTGAGTCTGCTGCCTTTACTTTAAACGGATGTATAGTCATTGTTGTTAGCAGTACCAGGGCGGCAAGCAATATTGACAAACGCTTCTTCATGTTGGGTTTCACTTTCTCTACCTCCACCATTATATGAAATGATACATTCATGTAATTTTTGTTTTGTGTCTTAAATATTTTACCATAAAAAATAGAGAAAAAATAGACAGGGGAAAGCCCTATCTATTAATTATTAAATAGGTCATATTTACTATCGGAGACTGACCGGCAGACAGATTTCATTCACGAATAATTCGGTGCTTCTTTTGTAATTTGCACGTCATGTGGATGACTTTCTCTTAATCCGGCATTTGAAATTCGGATAAATCGGGCGTCGTCGCGCAGTGCATCAATTGACCCTGTCCCGCAATAGCCCATGCCGGCGCGCAAACCGCCGATCAGCTGATGAACGGTATCAGCAAGCGGACCTTTATAAGCAGTTCTTCCTTCGATACCTTCAGGGACCAATTTTTTTGCATCTTCGGCATCCTGAAAATAACGATCCTTGGAACCCGCCTGCATGGCACCAACCGAGCCCATACCGCGATAGACTTTATATTGTCTGCCCTGGAAGATTTCCGTTTCGCCGGGGCTTTCCATGACACCGGCAAACATACTCCCGAGCATGACAGCATGAGCACCGGCTGCGAGTGCCTTCACAATATCGCCGGAGTATTTAATGCCGCCATCAGCAATGACCGGCACGCTATACTCAGAGGCTTTCACCGCGCAGTCATACACCGCTGTTATTTGTGGCACACCGATTCCAGCCACAACTCTGGTCGTACAAATGGATCCAGGGCCAATGCCGACTTTGACAATATTAGCTCCTGCCTTAATCAAATCTTCTGTCGCTTCTGCTGTTGCGACATTTCCCGCGATGATATCAAGCTCGGGATACGCCTCACGCACCTCACGAATTTTATCCAGAACGCCTGCTGAATGGCCATGTGCTGTATCAATGACAATCACATCAACGCCTGCTTCAGCCAGTTTTTCGATACGCGTCATCGCATCACCGGTTACACCAACCGCAGCGCCGGTAAGCAGTCTACCTTGTGCATCTTTCGCCGCATTTGGAAATTCAATCGCTTTTTCAATGTCTTTAATGGTTATTAAACCTTTAAGAATCTCATTTTCATTGACTAGTGGCAGTTTTTCAATCCGATGTTTCTGAAGCAGGTGTTCAGCCCCTTCAAGGGTCGTACCCACAGGTGCTGTCACCAAATTGTGACTTGTCATCACATCTTTAATCGGGGTTGAATAATCCTGAACGAAACGTAAATCACGGTTTGTCAAAATCCCGACCAATTTTTGCTCATCAATATGGTTCACAATCGGGACGCCGGAAATCCGGAATTTGCCCATTAAATGCTCAGCATCATAAACCTGATGTTCCGGTGTAAGGAAAAAGGGGTTTGTAATGACACCACTTTCCGAGCGTTTGACGCGATCTACCTGCTCAGCCTGATCCTCAATGGACATATTTTTATGAATAATGCCCAATCCACCTTGCCGGGCCATAGCTATAGACATTTCCGCTTCGGTTACGGTGTCCATTCCAGCACTTATAAATGGCGTATTAAGTTTGGTCTTTCCGGATAATGGGGTGCTGACGTCAACATCCTTTGGCAGCACTTCTGACTCAGCAGGCATCAGTAAGACATCATCAAATGTCAGCCCTTCTTTCGCAAACTTATCTTCACGCATGTTTAGCCTCCTGTCCATTGGTATCATGATTATTATGCTTTCAGTTGGTGAACCTAAACGTGTAACCACATGAAACAACGATTCTATTGTTTTATAGAATACGCCAAGCGGCAAGCTTTTTCAATACCATTAGCGATATGTAATAAAAGAAGTTTGATTCGGAAAATTGTTATAGTTAGAAGGGGGCAAGGCTTCATGGTGAATCATGATTTAACCAATTTTTATACATATCTCCAGTCGCAGCAAACAGCACGCGATTATTTATACGAGTGTTACCGGTCATTGGAAGGGGTTGACGCTCAAATCAAAAGCTTCGAAAACTGCAATAAGTTAATTTACTATCTCGACCATGGAATCCGTTTTTATGAGAATGGGAAACAAATGGAAATACTCATGCAGCCGCTTATTTTTTTCTACGGGATGGTCCATTTACTAAAGGCAGCACTTCTGACGGTAAGACCGGACTATCCGGAGTCAACGGCGATATTGGCACATGGCGTCTCGAGTCGAAAGCGTAAGAAAAAGGGATATACGTTTTGGGATGATGAAGTGAAAATCCAGCATAATGGGCTGTTTCCTTATTTCTCTGAACACTTATTTTCGATCCACAAGCCACCATTTGAAAAAATAAAGATGTCACAGCTGCTTCCGCTCATTCCTGAAATGGCACCGATGCTTCATTTTCATCATATGGAAAACATGGTTAAGATAGCGGAAATGGGGGCGATGCGCTTGCAATTCCCAGTCTTGTTACTGGATAACTTTCACTTAACAGCCAACGCGTTTATTAAGCGTATTAAGCCCTATTTGCCATCAATCAGCCGTACAGAAACCAAAGCCGGCTTTATGATAATTGATTTAACAGCGCCTTTCGAGCCGGCAAATGACAGTCCTTTTTTCACTGATACAGAGAACAGGGCAAATTACTTTCCAGTGCAACGGGAAAACTTTTTACCAATTTCCGAAATCATGGTCCACTATTTACTGCTTTATAATTTGAGCATGCTGTGTCGCTACGAATCCGAATGGTGGGGAGATCTGCTGGCTGTCAAACCTGATAAAGATTACCCGTTTATTAAACATTTCCTGACAATAACTGCCGAAAAAGTTCCCCGGGCAATTGGAAAGTTCCTGTTCGAAATGAACGAGTGAAATAAAGCTGTGATAAAGTTTTTTTCAATGATGCAAAATGGCTTCAATGTGAACATCACGGTGGTTCCTAAGCGGCAGGATATCATGTGAATCATCAAGTTTTACGATCGGATGGGCGGGGTGCTGCTCGTCCATAAATACAATTTCACCGGTCCGGTTTATTGAAAGCCGTACTTTAGTATTCACTGAAACAATTGCAAAACTTGTTATGAATGCTTTTAAGACATGTTGATCGAACGTGGTAAACTGCTCATCTTTCAGCTTTCCGATCACATCGAAAGCTGACTGTTTTCGCTCAAACATCAGACTGTAATACATATCGCAAACGGCAATAATCCGGGAATACGTATGAATTTTTTCGCTCGTCAGTCCAAACGGATAACCAGACCCATCCAGCCGTTCGTGATGCTGAAGAACTGCTAGTTTCGCCGCTTGGCTGATGGCAGGCGCTTTTTCAATCATCCTGTAGGAACGGATAGGATGTTTTTTTATCATTTCCCATTGTAAAAAGCTTAAAGAGCCGTTTTTCGTAACCAACGTGTCATCCCATTTTGCCATGCTGCAATCACTCAAGGAGCCGGCCAGCCCGATTTGCAGCCATTCACCTTTTTCATAGCCTAGTCTTTGAGCCAGGAATGCTGCCAAGGCCCCAACAGACACACTGCGATCACACGTATTCTTTTCAGCAGCATATTGGTTCAAGGTATAAACAGGTAACCCGACAGTTTCCACGTTTTCAAAAAAAGGAATCAGGATCTGCCTGACTTCAGGTATATCAATCACTGCGCCGTTCTGCCACTTCTCAAACAGCTGTTTGTAGTCCGCCACCGTATTTTGATAGTGAGCTGCAAACGTCCCCCCTGAAGTTTGTCCAGGTACGTCCTGTTTGCGGTCGGTTAATTCAGGCCGAAATGGCTCACCACCGGCAAGTTTCGGTGAGACATCAACCATTTCCACTAAAAATTTATGCAATATGGTGATGTGTTCATCTGTTAGTACGGTTTGTTCCGGAACGATTGGATTATTCGTCTTTCCAATCACATCCTTTAGCAGCACACATCCGGGAATAAGCTGAGATGACTCTACCCGCATGAAACCTTTCCCCCTTTAAATCAAACCCTTCAATCAGAAAAGCGCAGGGCAACGTGTTCACCCCTTAAAAGCTTAAGCAAGCATTTGTAGTGGCGTGTGTCGCCACGTAAAATGACTTCTTAAGACCTCAAGGTGGTAGGCGCTGGACCTGGACATGGCTATTGCTGAGAAAGAGCTTCATATAGCCAAAAATTTTATAGGTTCTTATCTTTTAAAAAAAGGTGACCTGCAGATTAAAACGAATCAACTATAATCCGTACTGGTCACCCTTTTTTAATATCAGCTGTTTATCCCGCATATAACTGGCAGTAAGACCCCACATTAAGACTATGTAGTAAAACCAAAGAGGATAAGTGATCATACTGCCCGTAAGTGCCCGATTCTGTTCAACTAACAATCATTGGGGCATACAAAATCCCCAATAATTGAAGTTTCATTTTATGTTTCCTGATCTTCTGCTGCATCTGTTTCGGATTCATCCATTTCTTCAGGATCTGCTTCTTCGTCTTTTTCCACCTTTGCAACCGTTGCGACTTCTTCATCTTCATTCAGACGGATGAGTTTGACACCTTGGGCATTTCTGCCTGTTTGGGAAATACCTTCAACCGGAATACGAATTAGCACACCCGCAACAGTTATAAGCATGATATCTTCTTCTCCTGTAACAGCTTTTACTGCTACTACATGATTGTCACTGGCCAGTTTACAGGTGAAGATACCTTTCCCGCCGCGGTTTGTCACGCGATATTGATCTTCCGGTGTACGTTTTCCAATCCCTTTACTGGTCACATGCAGCACTTGTAAGCCTTCATCCAAAATCTCCATGGAAACCACTTCATCATCATGCCGCAGTGAAATACCGCGAACGCCTGCTGCATTCCGTCCCATCGAACGAACCTGATCTTCTGGAAAACGAATCAGATAACCGTTTTGTGTGCCCATCATTATATCTTTCGTACCGTCTGTCAGCCTGACCGAGATTAACTCATCTTCTTCCCGCAGACCAACTGCAATCAAACCGCCTTTACGTATATTGGCGAATTGCGATAGCTTTGTGCGTTTGGATAGCCCATGTCTTGTTGTGAAAAACAGATAGTAGTCTTCACTATACTCAGAAACTGAAATGACTGCATTAATCCATTCGCCTTTTTCAATCTGCAGCAAATTAATAATCGGTATTCCTTTTGCAGTCCGATTGAATTCGGGAACTTCATATCCTTTCGCACGGTATACCTTCCCTTTATTCGTAAAGAAAAGAATCGTGTCGTGGGTTGAGGTGGAGACTAAATGTTCAACAAAGTCATCATCATTTGTCCCCATTCCCTGGATTCCACGGCCGCCGCGTTTTTGTGTTCGGTACGTGGAAGCCGGAAGACGTTTCACGTAGCCCTGGTGGGTAAGCGTAATGACAACACTTTCGACAGGAATTAAATCTTCGTCCTCAATAAAGTCTGCCCCGCCGGCAACGATTTCGGTTCGGCGCGAATCATTGTATTTTTCTTTGATCGCCGTCAGTTCTTCCCGGATAATTTCCAGCACTTTTTCTTCATCTGCCAAAATGGCCTTCAATTCATCAATTAGTTGAAGAAGTTCATTATATTCATTGGCAATTTTTTCCCGTTCCAGTCCTGTCAGTCGCTGCAAGCGCATATCCAGGATGGCCTGTGCCTGCTTCTCACTAAGATCATAGTTTTCCATCAGTCCGTCACGAGCAATGTCGGTCGTTTTCGAGTTGCGAATAAGTGAAATGACTTCATCCAAGTGATCCAGTGCCACACGCAGACCTTCCAAAATATGAGCTCGGGCTTCTGCCTTTCGCAATTCAAAGGCTGTCCGGCGTCTAATAATTTCCTTCTGATGTTCCAAATAATACTCAAGACACTGCTTGATGGTCAGCACTTTTGGCCGTCCATCAACTAATGCCAGCATATTGATGCCGAATGTTGTCTGTAAGGCCGTGTATTTGTATAAGTTATTTAACACAATGTTCGCATTGGCATCACGACGGAGCTCAATGACAACACGCATCCCATTGCGGTCCGATTCATCGCGCAGATCCGTAATCCCATCAATCCGTTTATCACGCACAAGTTCAGCAATTTTTTCAATTAACTTCGCTTTATTGACCTGATAAGGCAGTTCAGTCGCGACAATGGTTGATTTGCCATTGGACTGTTCATCAATATGGACCTTTGCCCGAATTGTTACGGATCCTTTCCCGGTTTCAAATGCTTTGCGGATGCCGCTTCGGCCAAGTATCTCACCTGCTGTCGGAAAATCAGGGCCGTAAATATATTGTTCCATTAATTCATGAATCGTAATCTCAGGATCCTTACTGACAGCTAATACGGCATCAATCGTTTCACCGAGATTATGGGGCGGGATGTTGGTTGCCATCCCGACTGCAATTCCTGCACCGCCATTGACAAGCAGATTCGGAAAACGGGCCGGGAAAACAACCGGTTCACGTTCTGTTCCGTCATAGTTATCATCATAATCAACGGTGTCTTTATTAATGTCACGCAATAATTCCATGGAAATTTTGGACATGCGTGCTTCCGTGTAACGCATGGCCGCAGCTGAGTCTCCGTCAACTGAACCAAAATTGCCGTGGCCGTCGACAAGCATGTAGCGATAGCTGAAATCCTGCGCCATACGGACCATCGACTCATAAACAGCCGAATCCCCATGAGGGTGATACTTCCCAATAACTTCACCGACAATACGGGCAGACTTTTTATACGCCTTATCTGCATGCATTCCAAGATCATTCATGGCATACAAAATTCTGCGATGGACAGGTTTCATGCCATCACGTACATCGGGCAGTGCCCGTGATACGATAACACTCATCGCATAATCAAGAAAAGATGTGCGCATTTCCTGACTGAGATTAATTTCCTGAACACTTGGACGTTGTTCATCCGCCATTTAAAAATACCTCCAACTCTTCCTTCAGGTTCCCAAATTCCCGGGTGCCGGGCTAAACGGTTCATAATCGTTTGGTCAAACAACGAAAAGCTGATTGTCAAAACCAGCCTGACCATGAAGTTGACATCTTAGCTGCCAATCTGTTTTATATAAAATATGTGCCTAAACATCCAGGTTTTGGACATACTGGGCATTTTCCTCGATGAAATTCCTTCGTGGTTCCACTTTATCACCCATCAGCATATCAAAAATATAATCAGCATCCATGGCATCGGAAAGTTCAACTTGAGAAAATGTACGTGTCTCCGGATCCATGGTTGTTTCCCAAAGTTGTTCTGCATTCATTTCACCAAGCCCTTTATAGCGTTGCAGACCTGGCTTTGGCGATTGGGGAAGTTCCTCCAGAATGCGCTCCATTTCCTTATCATCATAGGCATAATGAGCCGTCTTTCCCTGCTGTACCTTATATAATGGCGGCTGAGCAATATAAACGTATCCATGTTCAATTAACGGGCGCATATAACGATAGAAAAATGTTAATAATAATGTGCGGATATGCGCGCCATCCACGTCGGCATCAGTCATAATGACAACTTTATTGTAACGGGCTTTGGTTATATCAAATTCTTCGCCAATCCCGGTTCCCAATGCCGTAATCATGGCTCGGACTTCCTTATTGGATAAAATTCGATCAAGACGGGCCTTTTCAACATTTAGTATTTTTCCGCGTAATGGCAGAATAGCCTGGAAGTGCCGATCTCGTCCCTGTTTGGCTGAACCGCCGGCAGAGTCGCCCTCAACAATATATAACTCACTGATACTTGCATCCCGTGATGAGCAATCGGCCAATTTGCCTGGCAGGTTGGATACCTCAAGGACACTTTTTCGTCTGGTCAATTCGCGTGCCTTTTTGGCTGCAAGACGCGCGCGTGAAGCCATTAGTCCTTTTTCCACAATAATACGGGCCACATCAGGATTCTCGATCATAAATTTGGAAAAGGTCTCGCTGAATGTCGAATCCGTCACACGTTTCACTTCACTGTTCCCAAGCTTTGTTTTCGTCTGTCCCTCAAACTGCGGATTCGGATGCTTAATCGAAATAATCGCAGTCAAACCTTCCCGGACATCATCGCCGCTTAAGTTTGGATCATTTTCTTTGAACAGACTATTCTTACGGGCGTACTCATTGATCGCCCGTGTCAGCCCGGATTTAAAGCCTGATTCATGTGTCCCGCCTTCATATGTATGAATATTATTGGCAAAGGAATAAATGTTGCTGGCAAAGCCATCATTATATTGAATGGCAACTTCAACCATGATTTGCTCTTCTTCGCTTTCAGAATAAAACGGTTCATGCAGTACTTCCCGGTTACGGTTAATAAATTCAACATACGAACTGATGCCGCCCTCGTAATGATAGTCGACCGGTTCCGCGTCAACCCGTTTGTCTTCGATGGAAATGGTGATGCCTTTATTCAAAAAGGCTAATTCACGCACACGCTGCTCAAGTGTATCCAAGTCAAATTCCGTTGTTTCCGTAAAAATCTCCGGATCGGGTTTGAATTGTGTTTTCGTCCCGGTGATAGCTGTTTCACCGACTGTTTCAATTTTTCCTTGTGGCACACCTTTTTCAAAACCAAGGTAGTAAATTTTTCCGTCCCGATGAACATAAACATCCAGTTTGCTTGATAAAGCATTTACAACAGATGCCCCGACACCATGCAAACCGCCAGACACTTTATAACTGTCATTACCGAATTTACCGCCGGCGTGGAGGAGCGTCATAATGACTTCAAGTGCCGGTTTGCCGGTCTTTTTCTGAATGTCAACCGGAATACCACGTCCGTTATCAATGACGGTGATGCTATTATCTTTTTCAATGATGATCTGGATTTTATCGCAGTAACCTGCAAGAGCTTCGTCAATACTATTATCGACGATTTCCCATACAAGATGATGCAGCCCTTTTTCACTCGTCGTGCCGATATACATTCCCGGCCTTTTTCGTACTGCTTCCAATCCTTCCAGCACTTGAATCTGATCAGCGCCATAAGCTTGGTTCTTTGAAACATTCTCTTCTGCTGACATCTTTTCACCTACGTTTCCTGGAAAAACTCATGTCTCGACAATTAAATACCGAGTACCAAGGTTTTCTTATACTTTAATGCATCACGATATAAAGCTCTGTTCATTATTTATTCAATCTCATCCGAATAGTCATCCAGTTTGCTGATTGTCGAAATCATACTGGCACGTTTCTTCAGAGTTGAAACGGATAATGAACTGTAATAAATGTTTTCTCTCGTAACAACAACTGACTTGATTTCGTCAGTTGGACCAAACGTTTTATGCTGTTGCGTGGCTTTTTCCACCATCTTTTCCATAATGCCTGAAGATGTCACCACGCTGTGATCGATAATGGATATGACATCTTTTGACTGGATGACATTATCATCGCCAATATGAATAAACATCGAACACCTCCACAATCATGTATCGACTGTACCATTCTCTACCCGGAACAATTGCGCTTCCCGCAGTGTTTCATGATGGATGCCATTAATATTCGTCGTCGATACAAACGTTTGAACTTTCCCTTTAATGGTATCCAACAAATGGGATTGCCGCTGGTCATCCAATTCACTTAATACATCGTCAAGGAGTAAAACCGGATATTCTCCCACTTCACTCTGAATCAGGTCAATTTCTGCCAGTTTCACTGATAATGCCACTGTCCGCTGCTGTCCCTGAGACCCATAAGTTTGGACATTTTTACGATTGACATAGAAGGTCATATCGTCCCGATGTGGTCCGATTAATGTCGTACCGCGTTCAATCTCTTTCTTCTGCAGTTCGTGAAATTTAGTGGTATACATACTTTCTATCTTTTCCTTATTTGCTGATTCTGATACTTCTATCGTTGGGGCATACCTGATTTCAAGCCTTTCTGTTCCATGACTGATTGAATGATGAACAGGAGTGGTCCATTGCCGTAACAAATCAAGGAAAACAAACCGTCGTTCCAATAATAGGGATGCATGTTGAATCAACTGATCCGTCAATACAGCAAGCATTGTTTTGTCCTGTATTTGCCGGCGTTGCAGTTGTTTCAACAAGTGATTACGCTGTTTCAAAACTTTTTGATATTGGCCAAGGTGATAAATATATGTTGGTTGAATTTGCCCAAGTTCCATATCAATAAACCGTCTTCTTGTCTGTGGCGGCCCTTTAACAAGTGACAGGTGTTCCGGAGCAAACATGACGACGTTTAACGCACCGATGTAGTTGCTTAGTTTCCGTTGCTCAACCCGGTTTAACTTTGCTTTTTTCCCTTTCGCTGACAACATAACTTCAAGGGGGATTGTCTGATTCCGCTTGGTGATCCTGCCCTCTATTTTAGCATATTCCCGCTCCCATTGGACAAGTTCCTTTTCTCTTGGGGTGCGGTGTGATTTTGAAAAGGCAAGGACATAAATTGCCTCCATGAGGTTGGTTTTGCCCTGCGCATTTTCACCAATAATCACATTCAGCCTGTCATTGAAGGAAATATCCAGCATTTCATAATTCCGATAGTTTTTTAATTGTAATTGTTCAATGTTCATGCTTTTTCCCCGTGACTAATCTTTCGTGACAATGTAAGATCCGATACCTTCCAAGTCTATCACATCACCCGGGTAAAGTTTTCTTCCTCTACGGTGTTCGGGTTCTGCGTTAACGAGCACTCCCTGATCCTGCAGGAAAGCCTTCACCATACCACCGGAATCAAATATATTCAGTAACTTGATGAATTGTCCAAGCGGGATATAATTCGTCTCAATGTCTATTTTTTCAGGTTCATGCATGCAGATCACCAAACTTTTCACTTATTAATTGACGTTTATTGTAGTTCCTATCTATTTTACTAAAGATTTGGTGTTATGGGAAGGAAAGATGCTTTAATGATTGTTAGAAAACTCACATTCACGCGTCCTTTAGTGAATGAGCAGCCTTTTAATAAGAATATTCATAACTTGTATCGTCTGAATTATAAAAAATAAGCGGAAAAGGCCGAGTTTCGGAAAGTGAATCAGAAAAGCGCAGGGCACCTTGTTCACCCCACGAAAAGCTTAAGCAAGTATTTCTAGTGGCGGGTTTTGCCACATAAAATGGTTGCTTAAGCTCTCGAGGGGGGTAGGCGCTGGAGCTAGATATAACTATTGTTGATAAAGAGCTTCATATAGTCAAAAGTTCTATACTTTCTTATCTTTGGAAAAAGGAAATCAGCGGAGGGCCGATTTCCTTCTATCTTTTAATACGTCCTAACAGGCAAAATCAATTGTAAAATAGCATCATCATCAGCCGGCTGAATAACAAACGGCCGCATGGCCCCGGTAAATTTAATGATGACCTCGTCATTCTCAATAACCTTCAAGGCATCCAGCATATACTTTGAACTGAATGAGATCTTTAAGTTTTCTCCTTCGAGTGACTGGACAGAAATTTCTTCTGCCACCTGACCGACTTCAGGTGAATTGCTGGTAATTTGCAGCAGTTGATTATCTTTTGTTGTTAATTTGACGACATTATTCCGTTCTTCCTTGGCAAGCAGTGATGCCCTATCAATGGTGTTGATCAATTCTTTTGTCCTAACGTGAAGCACTGTTTGACTTTGATCTGGAATCAACCGGGACGTTTCCGGGTAGTTCCCATCCAGTAGTCTTGATAAGAAGTGTAAATATTTCGTTCTGAACAGGATTTGGTTGTTCATGACACTGATTTCAACTTTTTCACCTGTATCATCAAGAATTTTATTTAATTCATTCAAACTTTTTCCTGGCACAACAATATTGGATGAGTCTGATGTCACACCTTCGAGTGGGACACGTCGTGATGCAAGCCGGTGACTGTCTGTTGCCGTAAAGTGCAACGTTTCATTTTCAATTGTTATATTGACACCGGTCAGGATGGGCCTTGTTTCCATTGCTGAGACAGCAAAACCCGTCTGTTTGATTAAATCCTTCAGTAAGTCTGATTGGATGTCGAAACTGTTTTCTGCTTGCAGGTTGGGGAGATGCGGATATTCATTGGCATCCTGTCCGTTTAGATTAAATTGAGCTTTTCCTGACTTGATCGTTATATTGAAATTTTCATCAGATTCAATTTCAACTGTATTGTCCGGCAATTTCCGGACAATATCGGGAAAATAGCGTGCCTGCAGAACAACGCTTCCCTCTTCAATTTGTTCGACATTTATCATACCGTCTTCTTCTGCAGGAATAAAAGATTCAATTGTAATATCCGAATCGCTGCCGGTTAATATAATTCCATTTGCATTTGCTTCGATTTTCATACCAGTCAGAATTGGGATAGCGGTTCTGGATGAGATAGCTTTCATGACATCTTGAACACTTGAAATTAATTGCTGACGCTGTACGATAAATTTCATGAAATTTATTCTCCTTTTGGATGCATATAATAATTATTTATTTATAAAAATACACTAGTAACAGTAATAATGCTTGTGATTATGTGGATATCTCCAAAATCGCTGTGATATGAAAGTTATTCACATGTGGATAGGATGTTTACAAGCATGTATTCGCTATTCACATGATTCACATGTTTATAACTTAAAACGACTTCAGCTGTTCTTTTAATTCTTCAATGTCCCGCCCTAATAACGTGTCATTTTCCATCATCTTTACAATTTTTTCGTGAGCATGAATAACCGTTGTATGATCTCTGCCACCGAATTCTTCACCAATTTTAGGCAATGAAAAATCAGTGAGTTCCCGTGATAGATACATAGCAATCTGCCTTGGAAATGCAATTGATTTTGTTCGTTTTTTAGCTGCGAAATCTTCCAATTTGATATTGTATTTTTCCCCGACAGCTTCCTGTATGCCTTGAATCGTAATGGTACGCGGTTTATTGCTTGGGATGATATCCTTTAGTGCATCCGCTGCAAGCGAAGCATCAATATCCTGATTAATGAGCGATGAATAAGCAACAACACGGATTAATGCTCCTTCCAGTTCACGGATATTGGTATCGATCTGGTTGGCAATATAAAGCATTACTTCATTTGGAATGTCGAGTCCTTCCGCTTTTGCTTTTTTTGTCAAAATAGCAATCCGTGTTTCCAGGTCCGGTGGTGTAATATCTGTGATCAAACCCCATTCAAATCTGGAACGCAGGCGATCTTCAAGTGTTGGTATCTCTTTCGGTGGACGGTCACTTGAGATGATGATTTGTTTATTATCCTCGTGCAACGTATTAAACGTATGGAAAAATTCTTCCTGAGTTGATTCTTTTCCGGCTATGAATTGAATATCATCAATTAATAGAATATCGACATTGCGATATTTGTTTCTGAATTGGGTTGCTTTGTTATCCATAATGGCGTTGATAAACTCATTCGTAAACTTTTCTGATGACAGATAAACGACATTTGCTTCTGGATTGTGCTCCCGAACGTAATGTCCGATGGCATGCATCAAGTGTGTTTTCCCGAGTCCGACACCGCCATAAATAAACAACGGATTATAGGCTTTTGCCGGGGCTTCAGCAACAGCAAGCGATGCAGCATGTGCAAAACGGTTGCCCGACCCGATAACGAATGTATCAAACGTATATTTCGAATTTAGCATGGTTTTTGTATGATCTGTTTTGCCTTGATTCTTTTCCATAGGTACATTGTTTGGAGCAGGGTCCATGTCATTTCCAGGATCCTGTGAATCGGGAATAATAAATCGGGTTGATAAACGGGCTCCGGTGATTTCCAGTAAAATTTCATTAATCAAATCTGTATATCTGCCATCAAGCCAGTCGCGTGCAAATTCGTTTGGGGCCATGACAGTTAATGTGTCTTCTTGTAATGATTCGGCTTTTGTATTTTTCAGCCAGGTATCAAAGCTGGGTTTACTGATTTTTTCTTCAATCTTTTCCAACGCCGCAACCCACAATTCATCGATGTTCTCCAACTCTTTCACCCCTTTCGATTTTGAAGATGAGAAAAACCCTTTCCTGGGTCTCTCATATCATGATGTTGAAAGACGGAAAGGTTTTCTGATTATTAATAGTGTATAGTTGGTTGTGGATGGTTTAACATGGCCGTTGCAACAAAACGTTTAACTTATATTCGTTATCCACACGATTGTTGATTGTTTCGCAAACAGAGGTGTGTATGAATATCCACATATTATCCACAGTCTGTGGAAAAACAGGAACTATAATTATTTTGTACACATATCAAAGCACAAATATAATACCAAAAAAAAAGCTATTGTGCAACGCTTTTTCGACAGTTATCCACAAACCCCACCGCTTGTAGACAAGAATTATCCACACTACTATATTTTGTGAGTAAGTTGTCGATAATCGTTGTGAACAAAAAAATTTTGTTGAAATTTCATTTACAAGCGAGTGTGGATAAGATTTTCCGGATGAAAAGTTGACAGGGAGAAATGTTTTTCATTATAATGTCATAGACTGCTTTTAGAATGTCATTTTATGTTTGAATTCCTCAGGGAGGTGTATGATAAATGAAGCGAACTTATCAACCAAATACGCGTAAACGGAAAAAGGTGCATGGATTCCGTGCACGAATGAGTTCAAAAGACGGACGCAAGGTTCTGAAGCGACGTCGCCGTAAAGGACGAAAAGTATTGTCTGCATAGGCCACTGACATATCAGTGGTCTTTTTTCCGCTACAGCGGGAAAAATGATGGATGAAGGTGATCGGATTGAAAAAAATATACCGGGTCAAAGATAATAAAGAATTCCAGCATGTCTTCAAACATGGTAAGTCATTTGCAAACCGGCAGCTTGTTTTATATTATTTAGACAAACCTGGGCAGCCGCATTTCCGCATTGGCTTATCTGTTGGTAAAAAAATAGGCAATGCTGTGATGAGGAATCGGATCAAACGGTATTTGCGGCAGGCATTCTTTGAGCTGGAAGGCTCTATCCGGCCGACAACAGATTTGATTATTATTGCTCGTTATCCAACGCGTCAAATGAATTTTCACGAGGTGAAAAAGAGTTTAATGCATTTATTATCAAAAGAACGGCTGTTAGCTAAAAAATAACGAGCTTTTTTAAATATATATGGAATCTTCTATTGATTTAATGGTAAAATAGTAAATAGGTTTTATACATAGGTTGTTTTTTTGTTTGTTAGGAGGAAATAAATTGCGTAAAAAGGTTTTGCTGCTTATAACCTTAATCGGGTTATTAGTGCTTCTCTCCGGCTGTATGGATATAAAAGAACCGGTCAGCTCAGAGAGTGAAGGAATCTGGAATTCATGGTTTGTATGGCCGTTATCACAGGTTATAACGTATTTTGCAAATATGTTTAATGGAAGTTACGGTTTATCCATTATTATTGTAACAATTATTGTTCGTCTGATTCTTCTGCCGTTGAATGTGAAGCAGTTAAAGAGTTCCAAAGCCATGCAGGATATTCAGCCGGAACTCAAGGAACTGCAGCAAAAATACGCTTCAAAAGATGCCAATACACAACAGAAACTGCAGCAGGAAACGATGAATCTGTTTCAAAAACACGGGGTGAATCCGTTGGCAGGTTGTTTGCCGATATTTGTGCAAATGCCGATATTGATTGCGATGTATCATGCGATTATGCGGACACCTGAAGTTCAAGAGCATCCTTTTCTGTGGTTCGAATTAGGTTCACCGGATTATGTTTTGCCTTTAATTGCCGGTGCAGCAACTTTTTTCCAGCAAAAGTTAATGATGGCGGGAAGTGCTGCTGCACAGAATCCGCAAATGATGGTCATGTTGTATGTGATGCCGATCATGATTACAGTCTTTGCATTTTTCTTCCCGGCAGCGTTGGCTCTGTACTGGGTTGTAGGAAATGTGTTTATGGTTGCCCAGACGATTTTCATTCGTAAACCAATGATGAATGATCATAAAAATGGGGGAGACAAAAAGTGAGAGAAATAACTGCCAGTGGACAAACGGTTGAGGAAGCGGTCCAATCAGCATTAGAGCAGTTAGACACCACAAGAGACCATGTAGATGTTGAAGTGATTGACGAAGGGAAGAAGGGGCTTCTAGGAGTATTTGGTTCTAAGCGCGCTTTTGTTAAGGTGACAACGGTAAAAAATCAAATTGAAGAGGCTCAAAACTTTTTGCGCGATGTAACCGGAAAGATGAACGTTGAGGCAGACGTGACAACTACGGTTTCGGAAAATCATATTACGTTTGACTTAGCAGGTGACAAAATTGCTGTATTAATCGGGAAGCGCGGACAGACATTGAACGCCATTCAATATTTAGTTCATCTTGTTCTGAATAAGGATGGCACACAATATTACACGGTTACCGTTGATGCAGAAGGATACCGTGGCAGACGGAAAGACACGCTTGAATCACTTGCACATAAAATGGCTGATAAAGCATTAAGTCTGAATAAAACGGTAGCGCTTGAACCAATGCCTGCATTTGAGCGTAAAATTATCCATAGTGTATTACAGACGAATGAGCAGGTATCAACCCATTCGGATGGCGTTGACCCCCATCGGCACGTCGTTATAGAACCCTGAATAAATCAATCACCCCGTTAACGGTTTTTAACGGGGTGATTTTTTTGTTAAGTGAGAAAAATCAATTGTGGGCGACCAGATAATAAACGATTTATTCACAAGGCTCTTTTTCTGGATTTTGCTGCTTTTTACGAAGTTGAGATAAACTGCGACGTAATGTTCCATGAGTGTTAAACTGCCGCTGCGGAAATACACTTGGTGCTCGTCGTGTTGCAAGTGATTGCGGGAAGCAGCACTCCTCGCAACTCGCAGCTAACTCGGCGGATGTTTTGCTCGTCGCTTTCCGTGGGCGGCTGATGAGCCTCCTCGAGCTAAGCACTAAGGGGTCTCATCTAGGCCTCTGCTCCCACAGGAGTCTCCGTGTATTTCCTCCGCTGGTTTTATTGTCTGGTCCAGGAGTCGTGATAGAAATACGTTTAAAACCACTACACTAGTCCGGGTGAGCGGAGGGCGGTGACTCCTGCTCAGAACAACGTGTCCGAAGACCCCGCAGGAAAGCGGTCTTTGCTTTCCGAGGAGGCTGAGGCCGTGCCCGCGGAAAGCATCCGCCCGAAGCGACCTCGGACGGTGGGGCGAAAAGTGGACGTACTTATAGAAACCATTCCAGCACTTACGTCGCTGTTTATGGATTTTGTGTCAAAAACAGCAATTTTTTAGAAAACAGCCATTCACGAAAGGATGAGTGGTCCGCGTTTTTCGAAGGAAATGAAGAAAAAGATGCGGGACAGCTGTCCACTTGTTAATAACGGATAAAAACCCATCTATCCACATGTGAATAGATGGGTTTTTATCCGTTATTATTCACGCTGTGGATAAGTTTATTTTTGATGGATTTTGTGATATTCTATTATATTAGTGACAGATAAAAATCATGCTTTTTATATAGATTAAAGTCGATGTGCAATGGAGGTGAGATGAATGGAGACAGATACGATAACGGCGATATCAACGCCAGTTGGTGAAGGGGCGATATCGATTGTTCGGCTGAGCGGTTCTGCGGCCATTCCGGTTACGGCAGGAGTATTTCAAGGGAAAAATCTGCATGATGCGGAGACGCATACCATTCATTACGGAAAAATCATTGATCCCGAAACGAACGAGGCTGCTGAAGAAGTAATGGTCACGATCATGCGGGGACCCAAAACATTTACACGAGAAGATGTAGTTGAGATTAATTGCCATGGTGGCATGATCGCGGTGAACCGTGTTCTGGAGATTATTCTTGAACAAGGTGTGCGAATTGCGGAACCTGGTGAATTCACCAAACGTGCTTTTTTGCATGGACGGATTGACCTGTCACAGGCAGAAGCGGTCATGGATCTGATTCGGTCAAAAACCGATAAAGCCATGTCAGTTGCCCTGAAGCAGATGGATGGGCGGCTTTCACAACTGATCGGTCGGCTCAGACAGCAATTGATTGAAACAGTGGCACATGTCGAAGTAAATATCGATTACCCGGAATATGACGATGTTGAAGAAATGTCGCATGAGATGATGCGCACGCAAACACAAGAGGTGCATGCCGAGATCGACCATTTGCTGGAAGTTGCCAAACAAGGGAAAATATTGCGTGAAGGGTTGTCCACTGCGATTATCGGACGCCCGAATGTGGGCAAATCTTCTTTAATGAACACCCTTGTCCAGGAAAATAAAGCCATTGTCACAGAAGTCCCCGGAACAACACGTGATACCATTGAGGAATATGTCAATGTCCGTGGCGTGCCATTGAGGTTGGTGGATACGGCGGGGATCCGTGAGACCGAAGATATGGTTGAGAAAATTGGTGTTGACCGGTCCCGGAAAGTATTGGAAGAATCTGATATGATATTGTTTGTTTTAAATTATAATGAAGAGCTTACAGAAGAGGACAAGAAACTGTTTGAAGCGGTTCGGGGATTGGACTATATCGTGATGGTGAACAAATCGGATTTGGAACAAAAACTTGATTTAACCAAAGTGAATCAGCTGGCTGAGGGTAAACCGGTGATAACAGCTTCCTTAATTAAGGAAAAGGGAATTGATGAACTAGAAACAGCCATTGCTGAAACATTCTTTGCCGGCGATATTGACACAGGTGATATGACGTACGTCTCCAATATTCGCCATATCCAATTGCTGAAACAGGCTAAGCAGTCACTGGAAGATGCCATGAGCAGTCTGGACATGGAAATGCCGCTTGATATCGTCCAGATTGATGTCACCCGCACATGGGAGTTTTTGGGTGAAATCATTGGTGATACGGCCAGTGACGGCTTAATTGACCAGTTATTTTCACAATTTTGCTTAGGGAAATAATAGTTTCTGCGAATATAAACGATTCTTTATCGAAATAATGATTGAAACAGGTACAAACAGAAAGGGTGAAAAATGATGGTATATGATGCCGGACGTTATGATGTCATTGTGATTGGCGCTGGTCATGCTGGTGTGGAAGCAGGTGTCGCTGCAGCCAAAATGGGCGCGAAAACGTTAATGCTGACGCTGAACCTTGATATGGTTGCTTTTATGCCGTGCAATCCGTCACTTGGCGGCCCTGCTAAAGGGATTGTCGTTCGTGAAGTTGATGCGCTGGGTGGTGTTATGGCCAAGGTGATTGACAAAACGTACATTCAGATGCGCATGCTGAATACACGAAAAGGCCCAGCTGTCCAGGCACTACGGGCACAGGCGGATAAACCACTTTATATAAAAGAAATGAAACATGTCCTGGAAAATCAGGAAAATCTGACACTCAGGCAGGGCATGGTCAATGAATTGATCATGGAAGATGGTGTATGCAAAGGGGTCGTTACGGAAACGAAAGCCGCTTATTATGCTGAAAGTGTCATTGTCACAACAGGAACATTCATGCGTGGGAAGGTGCTGATGGGAGATCTCGAATATGAAAGTGGTCCAAACAACCAGCGGGCATCCATCAAACTTTCCGAAAATCTTGAGGATCTCGGCCTTGATCTGACCCGGTTTAAAACAGGAACACCACCAAGGGTGAACAGCCATTCGATCGATTATTCCAAAACGGAAATGCAGCCAGGGGATGAGAAACCGCAATGTTTTTCATATGAAACAACGGAATTTATAACAGACCAGATTCCGTGCTGGCTGACGTATACCAATGAAGTGACGCACCAACTTATTAACGATAATTTATCTTCATCCGCAATGTACTCCGGTATGAAACGTGGAACAGGACCGCGTTATTGTCCGTCGATTGAGGATAAGATTGTTCGGTTTAATGATAAGCCGCGTCACCAGATCTTTCTTGAGCCTGAGGGCAGAGATACGGAGGAAGTGTATGTTCAAGGACTTTCAACGTCTTTGCCGGAAGATATCCAGCATGATATGGTTAAAACAGTCCCAGGACTCGAAAATGCTGAAATTATGCGCGGCGGCTATGCGATTGAATATGATGCCGTTATTCCGACCCAATTATGGCCGACAATGGAATTAAAACATATTCCCGGGCTGTTTACGGCGGGACAAATTAATGGTACATCAGGCTATGAAGAAGCAGCAGCTCAGGGGATTATGGCTGGTATTAATGCTGGTGCAAAAATTGTCGGTAAAGAGCCATTGATTCTTGACAGATCCCAGGCATATATCGGCGTCCTGATTGACGACCTGGTTACCAAAGGAACAAAGGAACCATACCGTCTCCTGACATCGAGAGCCGAATACCGTTTATTATTGCGTCATGACAATGCCGACTTACGTTTAACAGAAATCGGCCATGACTACGGCTTGATCACAGAAGAACGCTATGATCAATTTGTTGAGAAACAACGCCTTGTTGAGCAAGAGAAAAAACGTCTTGGTAAATTAATCATCAAACCGGGAGACGCTGTTCAACAAATGCTGCAAAATGCAAACGGCGCCCCGTTAAAAGAAGCCGTCAAAGCATATGATATGTTAAAACGGCCTGAAGTAACCTATGACATGCTTGAGCATGTTATCGAAACAAATGGTGATTTGCCAGATATCGTCAAAAAGCAGGTCGAAATACAAGTCAAGTATGAAGGCTATATTAAAAAAGCGAACGAACAAGTAGATCGGATGCTCAAAATGGAAAGTAAAAAGATTCCGGATGACATTGATTATGATGATATTGATGGCATAGCCTTCGAAGCAAAAGAAAAACTTAAAAAAGTTCGTCCGCTGTCTGTCGGTCAGGCTTCGCGTATTTCAGGGGTTAATCCTTCAGACGTGTCCATCCTGCTTGTTTATATTGAACAGGGAAAAATTGCCCGCGTAGCGAACTAGGTGTTGAAGGAGACAACGATTCATGAAACCAGAACAATTTGTGGATGGCTTGCATGAACAAGGTATCAAATTGAGTGAAAGACAAAAGGAGCAGTTTGCTGATTATTTTCGGACACTGGTAGCGTGGAACGAAAAGATCAATTTGACAGCCTTAACAGATGTAGAAGATGTGTATTTGAAGCATTTTTATGATTCTATTTCCGCTGCATTTTATCATGATTTTACTGGAGATGTGAGAATTTGTGATGTGGGTGCTGGGGCAGGATTCCCCAGTATCCCGCTTAAAATATGCTTTCCTGATTTACGTGTTACGATCGTTGATTCATTGCAAAAGCGTATAAACTTTTTAAATCAACTGGCTGTACAACTTGATCTTAAGGATGTTGCTTTTTATCATGACAGAGCAGAAGGCTTTGGAAAAAACAAACAATTCAGGGAGTCGTTTGATATGGTTATTTCCAGAGCTGTCGCCCGGATGTCTGTATTAAGCGAGTTATGTTTACCGCTGACGAGAATCAATGGTTTGTTTATCGCTATGAAAGGTTCGCAGGCTGGGGACGAGATAACTGATGCCAAAAGTGCAGTGCAAATACTGGGCGGTGAACTGGACACAACCCACACGTTTCATCTACCAGAGGAAAATAGCGAGCGGTCCATCATTTCGATTCATAAAAAACAAAAAACACCTAAGAAATATCCGAGGAAACCGGGACTGCCAAATAAAAGCCCAATCGCTTAATCTTTTGCTACAAAAGTTTATAGGGTGATTTTCATACTCATTCAGAGCAATATATGGTAAAATGAGTTTAGGATTGGACGGATTTGTTTAGATTAAATCGATCAATTTCCTCTTTAAATGAATAGATTACATAAAAATGTTTCACGTGGAACATTTTAAGTTATCGTGCTATCTATCTATGTATCTATCTTGCTGAAATAGTTCAGGGTTCAATAGGGGATTGGCGGTTTGCGGTGACTAACATGATTGTAAAGGTGGTGTTTGGTAGTGGTAAGTCCATTAAATCGAATTTTTGGTGGAGGGGACAAAAGTGATCCCGTGTCATCAGAAGAGAATTACCATCCGGATGAGGTAACCGAACTTTCGATTGCGAAAATCGAACCAAATAGATTCCAGCCCAGGGCATTGTTTAATGAAGAAAAAATAAAAGAACTGGCACAAACGATACATACACATGGTATGATTCAGCCCATCGTGGTCCGGAAACTGGATGGAGAAGATCAATATGAACTAATTGCCGGGGAACGCAGATGGCGGGCAGCGCAAACACTGGAGTGGGAAAATATCCCCGCGATTATCCGTACCATGACAGATACTGAAATTGCGTCTGTCGCGTTAATTGAAAATCTTCAGCGTGAGGAATTAACCGTTATAGAAGAAGCCGGTGCTTACTTAAAACTGCTGGAACTGCACTCGTTGACACAGGAAGCATTAGCGCAGCGTTTAGGAAAAAATCAATCGACCATCGCAAATAAATTAAGGTTATTAAAGCTTCCTGAAGAAGTGCAATCAGCGATATTGGACAAGCAAATAACGGAAAGACATGCCCGCGCTTTAATTAAAATTAGCGATCCGGAAAAGCAAGTGAAAATGCTCGAAAGAATTTTATCGAAGGATTTAAATGTAAAGCAAACCGAAGAACAGATTGAAAAAATGGATCAGGCTGACGAAAAACAAGTTAAAAAGCGTCCAAAGCGTAAAGGTGTCAATAAAGATGTACGGATTGCCATGAATACAATACGCCAGTCTTTGAGTATGGTTTCTGATACAGGAATAGATGTGGAAACAGATGAAGAGGATCGTGATGATTTCTATCAAATTACGATTAAAATACCCAAAAAGAAATAATACATTCTATTATATATCTTAATAAACACCATTCATCTTAGGAAAACATAAGATGAGTGGTTTTTAAATCCAAAAATTGAACGACCTCTCATATTAAGAAGATATTGCAACGATAACTTTCCTTCAACAATGTGCCATTTTAATAGGCGCATCTCAGTGAAAAGTGATAGAATAATAATTATAGATGTTAGGTAGGTGACAGCATGGGTAAAATTATGGCCATTGCAAATCAAAAGGGTGGCGTTGGAAAAACAACATCAGCAGTAAACTTGAGTGCAGGTATGGCGCAATTAAAAAATAAAGTGTTAGTTGTTGATATTGACCCCCAAGGTAATGCTACCAGCGGGTTAGGCGTTAACAAGGCTGATATGGATCAGTGTGTTTATAATGTCCTAGTGGAAGACTTACCTGCCGAAGAGGTTTGTGTACCTACACAAGTTGAAAATTTAGATATGATCCCTGCCACTATTCAACTTTCAGGCGCTGAAATTGAATTGGTTTCGACAATTTCGCGTGAAATCAGATTGAAAAAGGCACTGGAGGACCTCAAACAAGTTTATGATTATATTGTCATTGATTGTCCGCCTTCTCTGGGGCTGCTTACGATTAATGCCCTTACAGCTTCAGATACGGTGTTAATTCCTGTCCAATGTGAGTACTATGCATTGGAGGGTTTGAGTCAGTTATTGAACACGATTCGTTTAGTGCAAAAACATTTGAATAAAACCTTAATGATTGAAGGAGTTTTACTGACCATGCTTGATGCCAGAACAAATCTAGGCATTCAGGTGATTGAAGAAGTTAAAAAGTATTTTCAGGATAAAGTTTATCAGTCAGTCATCCCCCGAAATATTCGTTTAGGCGAAGCGCCAAGCCATGGTCAACCAATTATCACGTATGACCCTAAATCAAAGGGTGCAGAAGTATATCTTGAATTAGCAAAGGAAGTGGTAAACAATGGCGAAAGGGTTGGGTAAAGGAATCAATGCGTTCTTTCCGCCTGAACTGGAAGAGGAGAATGATGATGTCATTCAGGAAATTCCAGTCGATCAGTGTCGTCCAAATCCTTATCAACCTAGAAAGACGTTTCATGCGGATGCCATTGAGGAATTAAAAGATTCAATATTGGAATACGGTATTGTTCAACCGCTCATTGTCCGCAAAAGTATCAAGGGCTATGAGATCATTGTGGGTGAGCGTCGTTTCCGCGCTGCTAAAGAAGCTGAATTGACAACAATTCCAGCAGTCGTTAAAGATTTATCAGATGATAAAATGATGGAAGTTGCCCTGCTGGAGAATTTGCAGCGTGAAGATTTAACAGCCATTGAGGAAGCACACGCTTACCATAATTTAATGCGTGAACTAGGTGTTACACAGGATGAACTATCAAAACGACTCGGAAAAAGCAGGTCACATATCGCGAATATTGTGCGTCTTCTCTCACTTCCGGATCAGGTCACAGCCTATATTAATAACGGTGAACTGTCAATGGGCCATGGACGGGCATTACTTGGTATACAGGATGAAGAAAAGATACTCCCGTTGGTTCATAAAATACGTCAAGAAAAGTTAAATGTGCGACAGGTAGAGCAGCTGATTGTGCAATTGAATAATAAGCCTGAAAAAGAAAAGAAAAAGGAGAAACCGAAAAAGGATATTTTTTTGCAGGAACGTGAATCTGTACTACGCGATCGGTTAGGTACTGCGGTTTCCATTAACCGGGGAAAACGTAAGGGTAAAATCGAAATCGAATTCTATTCTAATGACGATCTTGAGCGTATATTGGAATCGCTGGATCAATAATGAACGAAAGACTGACTCTGTTAAGCTACATATAGTCAGTCTTTTTCTTAACGTCAGACGTTATGGCTGGTCTTATCTGAAAAAACTACTTCCTTCCTGAAGAACTCATGTAGTCGATTTATTTAATTAGGTGTGTATAATGCTATGACTAAAGGGTGTGAACTATGATATATTTCGATCAAGCGGCATCATCTCATCCGAAACCACCCGAAGTAGGGGAAGCGATGATGGATGCATTGAATGGAATAGGGGCCAATCCTGGCAGGGGAAGTCATAAATTAGCGAACCATGCGGCAGCTATCATATCGGAGACGAGAGAAACGATTTCCCGTCTATTTGGTTGCAGTGATCCTAAAAGGGTCCTGTTTCACCCGAATGCAACAATTGCCTTAAATCAAGCCATAAAAGGGATGCCATGGTCAAAGGAAGATCATGTGATTGCCACATCATGTGAGCATAATTCAGTACGCAGGCCTTTGGAGTATATCAAGAGTGAATATGGCGTCAACGTAACTTATGTACCTTGGTATAATCATGAACAAGCATTTGTGCAGCAGGTGGTACAATCGATCAATTCGAATACAAAATTAATTGCAATCACACATGCGTCCAATGTAACTGGGGCTGTTATACCTGTTGAGAGACTGGCTTCAGTCATTAGCGATCTTCACATACCATTACTTGTTGACGCATCACAGACAGCGGGCCATATGTCACTAAATATGCAAGACATGGGAATCGATATGATGGTGATGCCAGGTCATAAAGGACTATTTGGGCCCCAGGGGACAGGCGTGCTTATGGTTGAAGGTGATGTGGAACTGTCTCCACTTCACCATGGGGGCACCGGGAGTTATTCTGAAAAACCCGAGCAGCCGTCACAGTGGCCGGAAAAGCTGGAAAGTGGTACGTTAAATACACCGGGGATCGCCGGGTTACAAGCTGCATTGAAACACTATGAAACACGTGATCAAGAAAATGTTTCACGTGAAACAATCTTGAGTCAAACACTTTTAAAAGGGTTGAAACAGATCGAAGGCGTTACGTGCTATGGACCGGATGAACATGAACAGCGCATGCCGATCGTTGCATTTAATGTGTTGAATGTCCCGTCACAGGAGATTGCCATGATTCTGGATGCACACTATGACATAGCTGTCAGGGCCGGGCTCCATTGCAGTCCATTAACACATGAGACACTGGATACGGCCGGGCAAGGTATCGTCAGAGCAAGTCTTAGTATGTATAATACGGAAGAAGAAGTGGAGCAATTCTTACAGGCGATTAGGGAAGTGACGGAATCTTATAACCTTCTGTAGGATAATAAAGTGAGGATGGCTGAATGGCTTTATTTGGAACTATTGTTAATGGCATTTGTATTATTGCAGGCAGTTTAATTGGCTTATTTTTTACCAAAATACCGGAACGCTATAAGGAAACCGTCATGCATGGTATTGGGCTGGCGGTTATCTTAATCGGTTTGCAAATGGCTTTATCAACGGAAGCGATTATTGTCGTGTTACTGAGTTTATTGACAGGTGCCATTATAGGTGAATTTATACATTTGGAAGAAGGGCTTAACCGGGTTGGAGAATGGATAGGAAAAAAGTTTGCGACAACAAACGACAACATCAGCGTTGCGCAAGGATTTATAACCGCATCACTTGTTTTTGTTATTGGTGCTTTATCCGTCATCGGAGCATTGGATGGCGGCTTGCGCGGAGATCATGAAGTGCTGATCACAAAAGGTGTAATTGATGGATTTGTTGCCCTTGTATTAACAACAACACTTGGTTTTGGTGTTATTTTGTCAGTTGTTCCGGTTGTCGTTTATCAAGGTTCGATTGCTTTACTTGCGACACAAATAAATCAATGGATCCCTGAGACATTTTTAAACGGACTAATTGGTGAGCTGACGGCAGTAGGTGGATTGTTAATCATGGCCATTGGACTTAATTTATTGAAAGTCGTGCAGATACGCGTAGGAAATTTGTTACCTGCCATCTTGACGGTGGGGTTGGTTTATTATGTTTACTTATTATTTTAAGAAAGACGATTGTAAAACCTCTGCTGCCATTAGCAGAGGTTTTACATTTCTCCTTCCAACGTTTGGTTTTCGGGTGCAACAATCGCTGGAAATGGCGTTGAATTTGTTAGTTGCTGGTCGACTTTATCCAATAAAGCGGCAATATGTTTTGCCATATCGACAACAAGAGAAAGCCTCGTATTTTGTAAGGTGGTGAATTCCATGAACCCGCTGATATTCACAACACCAGTAATATGAATATCCCCAATAGCGGGAAGGTTCTTATTCAATGCCGCTCCAGGGCTTAATGATCCCGTATCAACTATGATAGAGCCTACTGAAGCGGCTTTTCCAAGGGAAGCATCGACAGCAATCAAAAAAGCGTCTTGGTGCCGCTTATAAATGTGTTTGATGTAGTCCGGCATATTGGTGGCATGGACAGGTTCAGGTAATGTACCGTATATATGTAAATGTTTCGGTTTTAATTCTGATAAAAAAGATCCTGTTAAAGGTCCAAGCGCATCACCTGTCGACCGGTCTGTTCCAACACAGACAATCACATATTCTTTTGGTGCTGCCGGCAGCCAGGACATGATTCGCTCGTTCATTTTGCCAGGCAAATCCGGATTTGTATAGTTTAATTGTAGTTTTTCATTTTTGGTAATGAAACGGTTCATTAGATTCATAGCTTTTCCTCCACAAACATATTGGTATTAGTATACGGAAAAAATGATCAAACTATACGTGGATCAACACAATGGAGGAGAAGTAATGGTACGAGCGGGTCTGAAGTGGATGTTTTTAATTATCGGAACAACAATCGGAGCGGGTTATGCGTCCGGAAGAGAGTTATGGCAATTTTTTGGCCATGAAAGCGGACTTGCTATTTTGTTATTTGCCGTATTCTTTTCAATATGCTGTTATGTGATTATGCATGTCAGCTATCAGAAAAGATCCAGTGACTACTTGCCGGTGCTTCGTGATATTGTAGGGGACAAGCTGACAGGTGTATATGATGTCATGATATTCTTGTACTTAACGACGACAACTGTTGTCATGATTGCAGGGAGCGGTGCCACCGGACAAGCATTTGACATTTCCTATTGGTGGGGTGTAGTGATCATAACAGTCTCTTTAATTGGCCTGTTTTTAAAAGATATCAACGGGCTACTCGCGATGAATCAACTTGTGCTCCCCTTACTGCTCGGTGGGCTGTTATATATTCTATTATTATTTATGAATGACCAGGGGCTAAATGTATGGTCGCATTTGCATGAACAACGGAATTGGACAGCTGCTTTTCCGTTTACCGCACTAAATATATTGCCGCTAATCGCCGTTTTGGGTGCAATCGGCAATAAAGTGAAGACGAAACAGGAAATTTATGTTGCGGCAATTGGCAGTGGCCTGATACTGGGTATTATTTCATTCATTTACAACAGCAGTTTAATTCAAATTGCCGACGAACTGCTATTATACGAAATTCCATTATTCGCCATACTTAAGCATTATCCCTTTGAAATACTTATTTTTATGTCCATTCTATTATGGTTTGCTATTTTCACAACTGCTGCATCGGGTGTGTTCGGGATTGTTTCCAGAATTCAAAGCTGGTGGAATGCACCTGTATGGATACTGGCAACTGTTGTCATTATCGCTATGGTACCATTAACCACAGTGGGCTTTTCGACGCTGATCAACTATATATATCCAATATATGGGATTTTAAATTTATATGTATTAACACGATTACTTCTTTACCCTTTGTGGAATAAGTCAGAAGACAAGCATAGTTGATGGCACATTTCTTTTCATAACGGGGCTTATATTGTAAAATCTATTTATCATACATTTAACATGCCGTCATCTATGAGGCAAAAATGCATGAATTAGAATAAAGTGGAACACTATTCAGTGAAGTGTTTTCCTTCACTGAATGTTAATTGAACAGGATCGGGCATTTAGGGTCCATCACTCCAGTATTTTGGCTGGTTCATGATCTTTAAATGCTGGATAAAAATGGATTTTCATGGAATTGAGCTATATTGAATTGTCGGAGGTTTTGATGGTGGATTTTATTAGTAATGAATTCATGGAGCTCTGGACCTATATAACTGGGCCGAAACTTTGGCTCACAATTGGTGAGGCGGTATTGAAGGCCATTGTGATTCTCCTGATTGCCGTGATTATTGTCCGGGTGGGAAACAAGGTTATATGGCGGCTTTTTGAGAGCAGGTCACGAGGACCGATACGAATAACGGAAAGACGGGAAATCACGATTAAGAAACTGATTCAGAACACCTTAAAATATACCGTCTATTTTATAGCATTTATAATGATTCTGGATGGTGCATTCGGTCTTGAAATCGGAGCATTGCTTGCCGGTGCCGGTGTGGCAGGTCTTGCCATCGGTTTTGGTGCCCAGAATCTCGTGCGGGATATTATTTCAGGTTTTTTCATTATATTTGAGGACCAATTTTCAGTGGGGGATTATATTCTCACATCAGGCGCGGAAGGAACCGTTGAGGAGATTGGGATGCGGACAACGAAAATCCAAAGCTGGACTGGCGAGCAACATGTCGTTCCGAACGGCAATGTTACCCAGGTGACCAACTATTCAACCCATAACGGACTTGCAGTTGTGGATGTGAATATCCCATATGAAAGTGATATTGCTGCTGCAGAGGAAATTATTAATGATATCTGCCAAACGCTGCCTGATAACTATGAGGAAATTGTTCGTGTTCCGGAAATAATTGGTGTTCAGACCTTGGAAACCTCCCACTATGTCGTTCGGCTCATAGCGGAAACATTGCCCGTTTATCAGTGGGCGGGTGCGCGTATTATGCGAAAGGAAATTAAGGAAGTACTATACAAACAAGGCATTGAAATCCCGGCACCGCGTCTTGTTATGTATTCAAGAAATCAGGAACCAAGCTCACTTCAGATTGACCCAGAACGGGAAATGTAAGGGAGGAAATCAATATGGCAGATAAGGAATTTGGCCTGAATGATATTGTACAAATGAAAAAGCCTCATCCTTGTGGGGAAAATCGCTGGAAAATCATCCGTATGGGTATGGATATCCGAATAAAATGTATGGGCTGCAGTCACAGTGTTATGATTCCCAGAAAAGATTTTACAAAAAAGGTGAAAAAAATACTGACAAAGGCGGAAGGGTAAAAATTTGTCCAAAATTTTAGGTAGCTCCTTTAAATCATCATTTTGTGAGGTAGCATGAACGGAAATTGTCATTTTAAAGGGGGAATCTGTAAAAACAGGTATGGTTAAATGCCTGTTTTTACTTTTTGTTTACTTGTCATTTTCATGCCTACTATCTATAATTGTAATGACTGACACGTTCATATGAATGGAATCCTTAAGGAGTGAAAGTTGACATGTCTTTAACAGCAGGAATTGTTGGGCTTCCGAATGTTGGTAAATCAACATTATTTAATGCCATCACCCAAGCGGGTGCCGAGGCAGCGAACTATCCGTTTGCTACGATTGATCCGAATGTGGGTATTGTGGAAGTTCCTGATGATCGCTTAAATAAATTATCTGAGTTGGTAAAACCGAAAAAAACAATTCCAACAACATTTGAATTTACGGATATCGCTGGAATTGTAAAAGGGGCGAGTAAAGGGGAAGGACTGGGCAACCAATTTTTATCCCATATTCGCCAGGTGGATGCAATTGTTCAGGTAGTCCGCTGTTTCCAGGATGATAATATCACGCATGTTTCAGGTAAAATCAATCCGATCGATGATATTGAGACGATCAACCTTGAATTGATTTTGGCAGACTTGGAAACCGTTGATAAACGCCTGCAGCGGGTTGAAAAAATGGCCAGACAGAAGGAAAAAGAAGCTGTGGCCGAATATCAGCTGCTTGAAAAATTAAAAGAAGGATTGGAGGCAGAGAAACCAGCAAGAGCGCTCGATTTTTCAGATGATCAATGGAAGATGGTAAAAGATTTGCACTTGTTGACGACGAAACCTGCTTTGTACGCTGCCAACGTGAGTGAGGAGGATGTGACGGATCCGGAATCAAACGAAAAAGTACGCGAAGTTAGAGAATACGCTGCTAATGAAAATGCTGAAGTGATTGTCGTCTGCGCTAAGATTGAAGAAGAGATTGCCGAATTGGATCCGGAGGAAAAGGAAATGTTTTTGGAAGACTTAGGGATAGCGGAGTCCGGGCTTGACCAGCTTATCAAGGCTTCCTATCAATTGCTGGGTTTGGGAACTTACTTCACAGCCGGTGAACCGGAAGTACGTGCATGGACATTCCGCAAAGGGATAAAAGCACCACAGGCAGCAGGTATTATCCATACAGATTTTGAACGTGGCTTTATCCGAGCGGAAACGGTTTCTTATGAGGATTTGATGGAAACGGGGTCAATGGCAGGTGCACGGGACAAAGGCAAGGTTCGCCTGGAAGGTAAAGAATACATTGTTCAGGACGGCGACGTTATCCATTTCCGGTTTAATGTTTAGGTATGATGACAGCTGGGTTGATCATTTATAAAGAGGCGCAAAGTAAGGGTCTGAGCTGACATCAACTTTATAGACCGAAAAGGGAATGAATGGATCATTTAACGAATCAGGATCTCTCGAATGCTTGTTTTCTCAGGCGTATTTTGATATAATACACCATTGTGAGTAATGAAATCAATATTACTCCTTGCTCTTTTCACAGTAAAAGGGCCGCTAAGACCAAAAGGAGGTGTAACGGATGAGAAAATATGAAATCATGTATATCATCCGCCCGAACATGGAGGAAGAAGCGCAAACAAGCTTAATTGAGCGTTTCAACAACGTGTTAACAGATAACGGCGCGGAAATTGACAAAGTTGATGAAATGGGCAAGCGACGCCTTGCGTATGAAATCAATGACTATCGTGACGGGTATTATGTTGTCATTAAATTCAATGGTGATGAAGAAGCCATTAATGAATTTGACCGTCAGGCGAAGTTCACTGACGATATAATCCGTCATATGGCTATTCGAGAAGATGATCAATAAAATAGGGAGTGGTTCTGATGTTAAATCGTGTCGTATTAGTTGGCAGATTAACAAGGGATCCTGATTTGCGTTATACACCAAATGGCGCGGCAGTCGCTAACTTTACCTTAGCAGTAAACAGGCCTTTTTCAAATCAGCAGGGTAACCGTGATGCAGATTTTATTAACTGTGTGGTTTGGCGGAGGCAGGCTGAAAACCTGGCTCAATATATGAGCAAAGGCAGTATGGTTGGTGTTGATGGACGTGTTCAAACACGTACCTTTGAAACAAAGGAAGGAAGAACCGCATTTGTAACGGAAATTGTTGCAGATAGTGTTCAGTTCCTGGAATCAAAAGGTTCTTCACAAAATAGAAGTCAACCATCTACAGGATATCAGCCAAACCCGAGCCAAAATCAGAATCAGAGCCAGAGTCAGAACCAGAACCAGCCGGATCAAAACAATAATAATCCATTTAAAGACAATGGAGAACCTATTGATATATCAGACGATGATTTACCATTTTAGAGGTTGGAAACAGGATACCGAATGGACAGAAATTGGTGAGCCAACCGATTTCTGATTCGAACGTCCGTACTTCTTGTCTCTTAATCAATAAAAGGAGGGTTATTAATGGCAGCTCGTCGCGGTCGTGCAAAACGTCGTAAAGTGTGTTATTTCAAAGCAAATGGTATAACCCACATCGATTATAAAGATGTTGATCTTTTGAGAAAGTTCATTTCCGAGCGTGGAAAAATTCTTCCTCGTCGTGTAACTGGAACATCTGCAAAATATCAGCGTAAACTGACAAAAGCAATCAAACTTTCACGTCAAATGGCACTATTGCCATATGTCACGGAATAAAATAGAAAAACCCGATTAACCGGTTTTATCAGCGTTAATCGGGTTTTTTACATCATAAGCTTCCCATTATCGATTCTCAAAATTTGATCGCCAAGTTTTTCGGCTTCATCTTGATCATGGGTTACAAGAATAATGGGTATGTTCCACGACTTATGAAGCTGTTGTAATTCATAGTGACATGCCATTTTTGTATCACGATCCAGCGATGAAAATGGCTCGTCCAGGAGCAGTGCTTCAGGTTTGGTCATTAAAGCACGGACAAGCGCAACACGCTGTTTTTCACCGCCGGAAATTTGCTGAGGATAGCTGTTACGTAAATGGCTAATTCCGATCATATGAACAAGATGGTCAAGCAATTGCTCATCTTTCCCGCCATAACGGATATTTTTTTCAACTGTCATGTGCGGGAATAAAGCATAATCCTGAAACAAATAGCCAATACGGCGCTTGGCTGTGGGAACTGATTTTGAGTTGCCGTGATAAAGATGCCGCCCGTTTAGTGTTATTTGTCCGGCGTCGGGGTGGGTAAGACCAGTGATGCAATTGAGTATGGTCGTTTTACCGGAACCCGATGAACCCAATAAGACAGCAATCTCACCGCCAACTTTAAAATTGGCGTCCAGCATGAATGATGTCAACTTCTTTTGTATGTTAACCGATAGCATGATGAATCCCGCCAGTCATTTATCTCTTGTAAACCGCAAAATATTCCGTTCGCTCCACCAATTCAGCCATAAAATAGCAACAAGCCCAATGATCAGGATACCGATGACCCAAAATAATGCTGCATCCCTGTTGCCCGATTCTACGGCAAAATAGATAGCCAGCGGAATGGTTTCAGTCTGGTCCGGAATATAGCCGGCGATCATGAGGGTGGCACCGAACTCACCTAGTGCTCTGGCAAATGTTAGTACCAATCCAGCGAGCAAACCAGGCCATGCAAGCGGAAATGATATGGTCCAAAAAACTCGCCATTTGGATGCGCCCATGGTTAATGCGGCATTTTCAATATTCGGATCATATTTTTGAAATGACGCTGTGGCACTTTGATACATCAGTGGAAAGGCAACGACAGTAGCTGCTATAACAGCACCTGTCCATGTAAAGACAATTTGCACATCGAACCACTGCAAGAGCCATTTTCCAATTGGCCCATTGGTTCCAAATAAATAGATCAAGCCAAAACCGACAACCGTTGGCGGCAAAACCAGTGGCAGCATCAAAAGTGATTCGAGGATACGTTTTCCTGGAAACCCATTCCGTGTTATGATTCTTGCCAGAAATGTGCCCGTCACAAATACAATGAGCGTTGCAATACCGGCGATTTTCAATGACAATAGTAAAGGTGTTAAATCCATTTGTCTTCCCCTTTAGCCTGTAACGTCAGAAAGTATAGGTTATGGATGACCTTATAAGAAAAACTTCGGCACTCGCTATAGACGAGGCGAATGCCGAGTTTTTCTAATAAACCCGCTATCCTGCAGTATGGATTGCGCCTTGTCAGTCTGCAAAAACTGAATAAATGCTTTAGCCTGTTCCTTTGATGTGCTTGATGCTGTCACAGCTGCCGGATACTTGATTGGTTCATGAAGCGATTCGTCAACCGTTAAGATTTTCTTAACCAGATCAGAGCGCTTCAGATCACTGTTATAAACAATGCCAAAATCCGTATTTCCTGACTCAACATATGTAAGGGTTTGCTGTGCATTGCTGGTGTAAACCAGTTTGTCCTGCAGCGCTTGCCAAACACCGGCTTCACGCAATGCTTGTTTGGCGTAGTCACCTGCCGGCACGCTCTCCGGATTGCCAATTGCGATTTGCCCCACATCCACATTGGGCAAATCAGTTAATTGGTCGGCCGGGATTGATTTCCCGCGGCTGGATATCAGGACAAGCCGGTTTTGAATAAAATCAGTTCGTGTATCAGTTGCAATCATATCCTTATCAGCAAGCCTATCCATCCATTTTTGATCGGCAGAAAGGAACACATCGACCGGTGCACCTGAACGAATTTGTTGGGAAAGCTTGCCTGAGGCGCCGTAATTTAATGTGAGTGTGGTCTCCGGATGCTCAGCTTCAAATGCACTTTTAAGTTCAGAGAGTGTTTCGGTTAAACTTGAAGCGGCTGCTATCATTAATTCTGTATCGTTTGTTTTCCCCTGGTTTGAGCAGCCAGTGAACAGCAGTGCACCAAGTATCAGTATAACAAATGTGATCGATCGCATAAGGAAAACTCCTATTTTTGTATTCTTTGTTTTCGCCTGGGGTAAACGGTAATGATTTTAATCATGGACAGAAATACGTACAAGCTAAATAAACCGACGAAGACATCATCAAATGGTATAAAGAGTGAAAGAATTGTATATAACAAAAACGGATTTGTTGTTGTGTAAGCCACCATTTTCCATAGCAACGGAAACCTGAGCTTGCGTTTAAGTAATTTGGCAATGCCGGTACCGACATACGCCACAAATGAAATAAGTAAAAATATAATAATGATTAAAGGCAAATAATAAAAAATAAAAAAGTAAATCAGAAAGAATAGCCAATTCATCTCCGTACCTGCTCCGGTCGTCAGTTGATCAACCGATGGTGGAAGGGAGACAAAAAAGAGCAGAATAAACAAATAAACGACTGTAATGTCCATGCCAACCCGGTTTAATCCAAATACTGCTTGTCTGCCCGGTAATTGAATGCTGTTTAAAAATGTCCGCCAAAATATCACGCGTTTCATCTCCGGTTATATGATCGCCAATCGTTTCATGACAAAGGCTGGCATGATCCACATTTATCAATGCATGCCCTATCATTAAAATACCATTAATAACCTCTGTTGACTATGAATATTCCCTGAATTTTAATTATCGACAAATTTCCTGAAATATTTCCCGGGGAATAAAAAGCATTCCTGTATATCAAAAAATTTGAGGATAAGTGGGGCTAGAATCGGTTGTACAAAAATAGAGTCCCCTTGGTACGATAGAGAGTGTCATCGCGATGACCTCGAAATTAGATACCAAGGAGGACTCCTACAATGGATTTTACACAAAATAATCGCTTAGAGCAAATCACAGACGAGACACTAATCATCGGAATCGATGTGGCAAAGCACAAACATGTTGCGCGTGCCATTGATGATCGTGGACGCGACCTGGCCAAACGGTTGGTATTTGAAAATGGTCTAACGGGTTTTAAAGAATTGCTGGATTGGACACAAAATCTTTCTGAGCAAACGAATCGTCCAAATCTTATTTTTGGGATGGAGCCAACGGGACATTACTGGCTGAATCTGGCTTACTATTTAAAGGCATTGGAATTACACGCTGTGGTTGTTAATCCAACGAAAGTCAAACGCACAAAAGAGTTGGATGATGACTCACCAACTAAAAATGATACCAAAGATGCGAAAGTGATTGCACAGGTAGTACGTGCAGGACGCTATCATGAGCCAATTTTACTTGAAGGCATCTATGCTGAATTGCGTGAAGGGATGAAACTTCACGACATGATGCAAAAGAATTTGTCATCAGTTAAAGCACAAGTACAAAATGCGCTGGATCGTTATTTTCCAGAGTTTACAACTGTTTTTAAAGATTGGACCAAGAAAACACCGATTCACTTTTTGAAAAAAGGCTATCTGCCGGAAGATATCGTCTCCTGTTCGGAAGAGGCATTAATGGTGGAAGTAAAACAGGCGGCGAAACGCGGGGTTGGCATCAAACGCGTTCAGGAACTTAAGCATGCGGCTGAAACGAGTGTAGGTCTCACCGTTGGGCTGACGATGGCGCGCGAGGAACTCAGCTACCTAATTGATCAATATTTGGCTATCGAGGAACGTATCAGGGCTCATGAAGCACGATTGGAAGAACTTGTTCTCCAAGTTCCAGGGGCCAGTGAAATGATCGCGATAAAAGGGATAGGCGTCCTGACCGTTGCCGGATTTTTCGCTGAAGTAGGGGATTTATCCAATTATAAAGATCCACGCCAAATCATTAAATTAGCGGGATTTAATCTTCAGCTGAACCAGTCGGGCATTTTCAAGGGTC
>NZ_SRHY01000024.1 GCF_004565465.1 Lentibacillus salicampi | reverse complement strand
ACCATTTCTGAAGAGCCCGGTGCGGGAAATCTGCACGCCGGGTTCTGTGGGGGTTGAGGCCACCAATTGGGTGGCCCTTCTACCTGGAGGAAAAGCTGGAGATAACTTCAAAGGCTTATCTATTGCTGACAGTAATTGAATAATTACGTTCTACTAAATTGGGTGAGATTATTGAACCAAAGGGGCTTTGATGGGGATTAGCTATAAATTATTATTGGGTTTTTAATTACAGATTGGGTTTTTTTAATAATCGGGCAAGAAACAATAAGACTTGCATCCTCATTTTTTGTTTTGTTGGTCCAGATTGTGGAATGAAATCCACGAAATAAAAGGTTAGTGTTTTTAGCATGAACATTAACGGTAGTTCTTTAGGAGCTACCGTTCTTTTTTTCTTATTTTATTTAAGAATTATTTAAGAATTAACTAAGAGTGATTTTAGAATTGATTTGTATGATAGATACAGAGTTCAAACAAGGGAGGAAAAAATTGGAGACGATAAATCAAAGAGTTCGTATAGGTAGAATCATTTACCTTGTACTAGCCATTATTTTTGCAATAAGTGTCACCACTCAAATCTTTTTGGCAGGCATGGCTATCTTTATAAGTCCAGTGAATTGGGTGAAGCATATGACATTCGCTCACTTATTTGGGTTTAATCTACCGGTTTTTATGTTTGCCTTTGCATTCATCGGTGCATTACCACGCTGGGCATACTGGCAATTGTTAGGGGTTCTAATTTCAATATTCCTCATGTATTTTACTGCGAATATTACTGCTGTATTACCATGGTTTGGTGCAATGCATCCCGTTTTCGGTGTTCTATTATTTGTGTTGTCCTACACAATGGTATTAAAGGTATGGAAAATCACATTCCATAACAAAAATTATCAGAAGGGAGCATATTGGAGAAAATCATTTAATTATTGAGGGAGGAGCGTAGTATGAGAATCTTTTTAGGAATACTTGTCGGTTTAATTGGAGGATTTGTTCTTGGAATTGCGTTATCAAGTTTTATTGGAGTGTTGGGAATGATATTATTTAACGAACCAGTTGGAATTAAATATCTTTCTTATTTTACTGCCATTATTTGTGCAATTGTTGTACCGATTATGGACCAAAAGAGTCTGAAATCAGACAAGTGATATGCTAAACTTCTGTTAACGACTGGTTGAAGTTCACAGGTGCTGGTTACAACTGATGTGAGTGGGTGATGGTTATGTCCATTAAGCAACGATTAATACTATCTAACATAGGAATGGTTGTGCTTCCAATTGTTGGGTTTTTGTTAGTCGAAGTAGTATTAGGATACGTTATGTTTGTTATTTTTGATGGCAGTATGGAAGGTCCGAATTTACAACTATTTTTTAATTTCAGATTGATTGCGATTATACTCATTTTGGTTATTACGAATGGGCTACTGACGTATTACGTATCCAGGAGTATTATTACACCGATAAAGCAACTAACCCTTTCGGCAAGAAATATAAGTGAAGGAGATTTGGAATATAGTGTGGAAACTAATAAGAAAGATGAGCTTGGTGAGCTTTCCAATACGTTTGAAGCGATGAGATTGAGTCTGAAACAGGCAAAAGAGGATCAAGCAAGGTATGAGCGCAACCGCCAGGAGCTGATTGCGAGTATTTCACATGATTTATCAACACCATTAACATCGATTAAAGGCTACGTCCAAGGAATTCAGGATGGGGTTGCGAATACACCGGAGAAACTGGAACGGTATATGGATATCATTTATAGAACGGCCGATGATATGGATGATCTTATTAATAATTTATTTCGATATTCCAAATTGGATATCGAACAAATTCCGTTTGAGTTTGAAGAAGTCGATTTATATTCTTTTTTCACAGATTTTATTGATGAATTAGCTTTTGACCTAGAACAAGAAGAGGGGATGGCAACTCTAAAGGCCTGTAAAAATGATGATTATATTGTGAAAGCGGATCGTGAGCAATTAAGACGCATCGTGACCAATATCGTTCAAAACAGCCTGAAATATATGGATAAAGAGCATAAGAAAATTGAGGTTTATTTAAAATCTGAGTCCCAACAGGTTAAAGTTGAAATTAGTGATAATGGAAGTGGGATTGCTCAACAAGATATTTCCCACTTGTTCGAAAGCTTTTATAGAACGGACGCTTCAAGGAATTCTTCTACGGGAGGCAGTGGACTCGGGCTGGCCATTGTAAAAAAAATAATTGAAGAACATGATGGCAAGGTTTGGGCTGAAAGCGTTCAAGGGGAAGGGACAAGTATTTATTTCACACTAAAGAAGGTGTCGTCTTGAAAAAGATTTTAATCATTGAGGACGAAATGCGTATTGCTGAATTGGAAAGGGATTATTTAGAAGTTAATGGGCATTCTTCTGACATTGCAACTACTGGTGAAGAAGGGTTGAAACTGGCTAAAGAGAACAATTATGACCTTATAATTCTTGACTTAATGCTGCCGGGTGTTGATGGATTTGATATTTGCAGACAACTTCGCGATAGGTTGGATATTCCTATTTTAATGGTGACAGCAAGAAAAGAAGACATTGATACAATACGTGGGTTTGATCGTGGTGCTGATGATTATATCCAGAAGCCCTTTAATCCAAGTGAACTGGTTGCGAGAGTGAAGGCTCATTTGACCAGATACGAACGGCTCGTTGGAAAGAATCGTCAACCAAATGAAATTCGTATAAAAGGTCTGCACATCGACCTGGAATCACGCAGGCTATATGTCAATGAAGAGGAAAAAGAGTTACGTGCGAAAGAGTTTGATTTATTAGTTTTGTTTGCTTCAAATCCAGACCGCGTGTTTACGAAAGAAGAACTATTTGAACGGATTTGGGGAATAGACTCATTTGGTGATATTACAACCGTAACCGTCCATATTAGAAAGATAAGGGAAAAAGTAGAGGAAGTCTCCTCCAATCCTAAGTATATTCAAACAATATGGGGAGTAGGCTACAGGTTCAAAAAATAAATTAGGAATTATGAAAGCGAAGCGAAGTTCATAGAGAGCTTCGTTTTTTACGCCTAAATATAATTAAGGATTAGTTAAGAATTGTATAAGAGGCAGTTAAGCTTTCTTGATTATGATGGTTTTAAAAAAATAAACAAGGGGCCATCCTTGAATCTCAAATAAGGAGTTTTGATTATGTTAAAAAAGTTTACGTTTGGAACAGTTATAGCCCATCTCTGGGTTCAATGGATTTTGTTGGGAAGTATTTTGGTGAATACGTTCATGTTGTATCCGAATATTTTTCATAACATTCCTGAGTCGTTAGAGCTTGGAATGGAATTTATGGCAGTGGCAAGCCCACATACCTATTTCCCCCCTTTAGGAGCAGCAAGTATTTTAACAGGAATTTTAGCGTTGATACTAGCCTGGAATACGAAGCCAGCCCGATATTGGATTTTATTTAGTATCATCATGATTGTTTTAGAAGGAGCGACATCCATCGTGGTTGAATGGCCACGTAACGAGATTTTGTTTATCGAAGGTGCGGATATTCATTCTGTTAGATTCCTGAAACAAACAGCACAAGAATTCCTTATCGCTCATGGATTTCGCGTTGCCTTTAACATCATCGGTTCCATTTTAATGTTTGTTGGGTCTATCAAGTACTACCAACACAGTTTTATGTCTTTAAAAGGACGTAGAAGGGTGAAAAGAATGCAAATAAAATCTTTGTTTTATTATTGATAGTGCTTGGCATAAATACTTTATCTTTTAGAGGGATCTACAAGTATTTACTATGTCACAATGTTGACTTTGAATTTGTTTTCTTTGATTATAGTCGCCATTTCAAAATCTAATATGAAAACGAAAACAAGATTCGCAGAGTTACTAAGTAAAGTCAACTTTTCTGTAATACGATCGGGCGCGATAGTGGAATAACTAATCTTTGGGAAATTTGAAATTTATACAATAAAAAACCGATTGTCCGTAATGAGGGAATCAGTTTTGGTTATTGTTCCGTTGGTTAATTCTTTTGAAATTGTTTTAATAATGGCAGCGCCCAGTTAGGCAGACGATTTGCCTTGAAACTAATTTTATCATCATTTATTTCTAATATAATTTCTCCATCATCCTTACTGTTGTCAATTAGAATTAGGTTATCGATAATAGGAGCGTATTCATAAAGGTGTTTAAATGAAGTTTTGTCTCTTCTGAGAATATCTTTAGTTGGGATATGGTGACCGCCATTTTTTACTCTCATAGCGACGCGCTCAATGTTTTGATTTACGTTACTGAGTGCAATGTAAAACATGGTCACTTCATAACCCTTTCCTTTGGCTTTGCTTATTTGTCTAACTGCATTTTTACAGATATAGGAGGGCGTTCTTGTGGCAAGTAAGCCTAAAATAAAATTGTTGATGATACGGGATTGAGACAAGAAATTGAGAAGAATACTGACCTTATTCATCAAGTCGACTTAGCCAAGTGGGCAATTAGCATCGCAAAACACGTGCTTCCGTATCTTGTAAATGAATTCCCCGACAACGAAAAAATCATAAAAGGATTTAAAACCAATGAACTCTGGCAAAGAGGGGAAGCAACTGTCCGTCAAGTTAGACAAGCTGGATTTGAAGTCCATGAAGTCGCTAGAGAATGTAAAGATGAAACGGCAAAGGCTGCGGCAAGGGCTGTTGGGCAAGCTGTTGGTGTTGGTCATATGAGAGGTCATGCAATGATGGCTACAGATTATGCAGTTAAGACAATGAATCTTGCTTTTAGTAATGATGTAAATAAGGTAACGGAAGAACGAGAATGGCAATTGCATGAATTGAATCAGTACATCAAAAACGGAAAATCAAATTAGTTCATCATTGTTCCGTTATAGAGGTGCCATTCTGGAATAAGAACGTGGCATATAAGGGCCAGGTTGTTGAAAAATTCTTATTTAACTTGACAGGGAAGTTATTAGATGGTAAATTTGATTGACCAATCAAAATAAATATTAGTTAATCAAAATGGAGGCTGCCTGATGTGAGTAATAAAGTGGATGAATTTAACGATCTTCCCCGTTGGTTTCAACGTATTATCCCATTAATAAGCGTTATTTTGTCTGTACTTGTATTTTCATATGTTATGTATCTATATAACCAGGAATCATTAGAATTTATCCAATGGGTCCGTTTGATTGTCTTTACCATTATGGGCGTGGTGTTAATATTTTCTGCCATTGTTTATGTGTTTAATGCAGAATTAGCTTGGAGATGGTTAATAGGTGGATTAGGATTGTTGCCTATATTGCTTTTGTTACAACTTTTTATATTTCTTATGACGATTATAAGAATGATTATCAACTCAATCTTTCAAGGAAGCCTTCCTGAACCGGTTCAAATGTTTATTGAAAACTACCCAAGTAAATTTGATGTAGTTATATTATCAGTGCTTTTTATCGTCGGGTTATTATGGATCATTGATAAGTTGAGAAAAAAATAAGAATGAGGAAACGGAGGAACTACAATGGCGGATCAATCATCTTTTATAACGGAAGCAAGGCGAGAGCAGATAATAAAAGCTACGATTAAGGTGCTTGATGAAATTGGCTTTGTAAGCATAAGCTTGGCTAAGATTGCAAAAATGGCCAAGGTTAGTACCGGGTTAATCTCCTATCATTTTAAAGATAAGGATGATGTGTTGGATAACACGTTAATTTATTTATTAACAATACAATTTGATTACATTAAAGAAAGAGTATCGGAAGAAGAAACTGCATATGATCAACTAATTGCTTTCATAGATGCTTCTTTAGCTTATCAAGGAGCCCATACAGTCAATAATATCGCACTGTTAGAGATTATTTTTAATGCACGTACAGAAGATAATGTTCCTTATTACAGAGTATCGTCTGATGAAGAAGATCCATTGTATGTGTATTTGCAGGAGATTTTACATTCTGGACAAGAGACCCATGAGTTTTCTGAGTTCAATATAAAGAGTCTTACTACTATGATACAAGGAGCAATATCTGAAAGTATTCTTGTGAATGAAGAATTATTTGACTTAGAAGCATACAAAAATGATTTAGTCAGTATGGTGACAAAAATTGTTGAAAAAAAATCATAACACGTCGCTTTTAAATGACTTTATTGTAACCATACAATTCTATAAATTAGGAGAGTTGGTATGACTGCGTTATATACTGATGAAGTTAGTCAAAAGAAACGTGCAGTATCTTTAGATATCGCGCGGGGGTCCATGCTCTTTTTGATTATCCTTTCGCATATACCTTTGTTTCTATACACGATAGAACCAGGTGTGCTAACAAAAGTAGCTGGCAGTACACCTTTAGACCATTTCTTAAATTTCTTAATGGAAATTATGGTAGATAATCGAGCGCGCCCATTATTCGCCATACTGTTTGGTTACGGTCTAGTCATGATTTACCGCAAGCAACGGGAAAGAAAGGGTGCGGAAGAAGCAAAACGAATTGTAAAAAGACGTTGCTGGTATCTAATATTATTTGGCGCCATACTCGCTGGTGTTGCAGGCGGGCAAGACATATTGATGACATACGGCATTGCTGGACTCATATTAGTTTTCACCTTGAAAAAGAATAACAAGAAGATTAAGAGATACGTGCTCAGTTCTACAACCATATGTGTCGTTTATATACCGCTTTTGTGGGGGGGCATTATACTCGGTAACCAATCTTATGGATTATCAACAGGGTTAACGGGGCAAGAAACATACTTAAACACAATTTCTGAAGGGCTAATGGCTATACCCATCATTCCGCTGTTCACCCATATCTTCTTCCCGATTATCCCCTCGGTCCTAATGGGGATTTGGTTAGGAAACTTAAACATATTAATTAAACCACACGATCATATAAAACGGCTAAAGCAATTAACGATTATCTTTTTAGTAATTTCATTTGTCGGAGCCATACCTCTCGTATTGATTAATGATTTTTGGTTTCCGAGTCTCTTTACCGCAGGGATTGCATACGGTATTCATGTTCTCACTGGTTTTGCAGGTGGTGTAGGCTATGCGACACTATTTGGGTTATTGGGCGTTAGTATTAAACATCACGGCGTAATCGTAAAAGCAATTACAGCAATGGGAAAACGTTCGTTAACATTTTTCGTCATACATGAAATTTTACTTGTTATACTATTGTCTCCAATCGCGTTCAATTTAGGTGCATTTTTAACTGTCACAACCTCCGTACTATTTGGCATCGTGATGTGGGCCATTACGTTATCAGTCGCATACTTCATGGAACGTCGTCAAATAGAGGGTCCTTTAGAAAAATACATGCGTTATTTGACTTACAAAAAACAAGTATAAAGAATAAAATGCTGTGATAAAATCTTTCAAAATCCATCAAAATAAAGCTCTTTACTTTAAAATCCATATTGATATTGATTACCACTCTTACCAAGGGGGAAAAGTTTTCACAGCAAATAGGTGCAAAAATAGAATGGAAAAGACATACCCTCGTTTTATAAGAACTATCAAGGATATTAGCACCCACACAGCAACTCAATTATATTGTCTTTGATTTTCCTTTTGCTTATAAACATATCAAAACAAGTAAATTTATTGATCTTGCTATATCTATTGATACCCCGCTGGATATTGCGTTAGCACGCCGGGTGACAAGAGATTTTAAAACTGCCTCCACTGAACATATCCTTTCAGATATGGAGAATTACATTTTCCAAGGTAGAAAAGGTTACATTGAAATGCTAAATACGATTAAACCAAACTCCGATATCATTATTGATGGAATAAAATCGGTACCAGAGGTTATGAATCGCATATGCAAACAGCTGGAATAATCCTATGAGCATCTTCCTCAATCGGGCGCTAATCAGGAATAAGTATTAGCGGATATAAGGGTCATTTAATGGACTAGAATATTGATTCAATGATGGAATTTTGAAATAATGTTGTTAAGCTAAATGGGGTTTCAAATTCTTCTTTATTTGTGTCAAATGGAGGTAAAATTATTAGAGCTGCGATTCATATAACCAACTTAATTTTGCTTTGTGGTTTACTAATATTAGGGTTTTTTATGTACTTCGGAACACATTTCGTTCCCCAGCAAGACCCCTATATAGCTGAAAACATAAGTATTATACTAATTTACGTCATATGGGCGATAAGTTACTACTTACAAATCAAACAATCATCTATAAGAAATTTTATAATTATTCTAGTAGTTTTCTTATTAATTCAGGCACTGTATTTTTACTTTATATATTATGTCATTACATTTTTTGAGTTTTTCTTAGAATAACATTGTGTGTGCCATATTAAAGCAAACGGGCGCTATTACCTAACAAGGAGCAGCGCGCTTCCTGCGTATAAGGGCTAGGTTATAGAAATAAACTTAGGGAATAAAAGGAGGTGTAAGTTATGGGAAGAGTGCTATTTTTAGGAGTATATACTGCGTTAGTAATCCTTATCATTGAACTTTTAACCCCTAATATGAGCACTGTTGTAAAAGTTGCAACTGCTGGTATCGTAGGTTTAATAGGTGGTTTGTTTGCAATCAAATTTTTTCCTGAAGAAAATAAAAAATAAACAAACTCAACAATCGGGCTCAGTAACCGAATAAGAGTGTATATATCAATGTTCCATATGGGATGGCGTAAATCATGGCGCTGGGTTGAACAAATATGGTGAGAATGCAACGTAAAATACAATAAAATACTGTATTGCTGACGAACTTCTGAATGTTGAGGCACATAAAGTGCCGATGATTTAATGGAATTGGATTAGTTGGCGCGCCGTACGCGATGAAAGTCGCACATACGGTGCAAACAGGGGGAAAAGGGTAGCGATAACGTCAAACTCTTACCTATCTGTATAATATAACTTAGCGTCCATTCCATACTTAAGAATCAGTTAACGGAATAATACAAGGAAGTGATGTGCGATGTTCTTTTCACGCTGGACGCTATTCCAAGGTTTTGTAATTACTTTATTAGTAGTCCTTGCATTTATGGCAGATATATTCAAGAAAGATATCGGAATACCATTTTCCTCAACTAACGTAATAAATACATCGATGTTAATGACGTGTTTATTTTTAGTAGTGACAATTGGTTTACTTAGCTTATTGATGTACTTTCAAACGAAGAAAAGCGACACGTTCCTGAAGCACCGGTTATGGGATAAGATGTATATTATAATACCCGTAATATTTGCTATATCCTTGGTTGTGGTTTTTATCTTTTTTCTGGCAGGTCCTCTAAGTGAAGTAACTCAAAGCAATCGTTGGATTATATATGCATTATTTTACTATATTTTATTTTTAATAAGTGCGACTGTTTTAGCAATTATACATAAGGCAAAACAGAATACTATCTCCAATGAAAGTAAAGTCACCTATTCGTTTATTTGGACATCATTAGGTCTTGTAGTTGTTATTTTTATGCTGTGATAGTCGTTAACCAAACGAGCCCATTTCCGGAATAAGACTTGGTATTTGAGTAAAAAGGCTGTTTGAGGGTGGTTTTGTGGAGAAAAAATGTAATCTTTGGTCATTTTATTTAATACTTATTTGCATTGGATTAGCAGTTTACTCATTATATTCTAATATTAACAGTAAGAGCACTTGGTTAATTACACCTCCGAATTACGTTTTACTTATAATGATTTTATCAACCTTGGTTTTAGGAATGATTGGTTTTAAAAATAGACAAAATTGGTGTTCAATAACACGCAGCTGGATAACAGTAACCCTGTCATCGTTGACAGCTATGGTGCTTTTTCTGGGAATGGCATTCACAGCCTTATTTTCTTCAATTGCAGTAAATGAACCTATAAAGACAATCAATTCTCCTAATGGTGATTATAGGATTGATTTTTATTACTTTGATGCAGGTGCAACAGGTTCATTTGGTGTAAGAGGCGAAATAGATGGACCACTATGGTTCGAAAAAAGGATTTATTATCAGGAAGGCATAGAAAACGTTGAGGTTAGCTGGAAGAGTAATGACAAGGTTTTAATAAATAATCATTCTTTGAATTTAGGTGAAGGAGAAACACATGGTTATTAATGCTTCTTTTTTCGTGCAACAGTCCTTTGTGTCAATTACATTAACGTGTGCTTTTCTTCAGCAATGATTATTACGTATACAAACGGACATCCAGAATATAACTTGGCGCTTGTACCATAAGGGTTATTTAACTGAGTAAAAAAGAGGAGGGATAAGGTTGGAACAAAAAAAGCAAACAAGACCATTTGTTATCACAGGATTTGTGTTACTCGCCTTCGCTTTTCTATTCAAGTGGGAATTCATATATAGCGAACCTGTTGTCGATCGATTGCTTGGTTTGATTGGTTTAACTGCATGGTCTAATGGTGACAGTGGTTTACATTTCACAGGAATTATTTCTCTTATACTATTAATCATAGGTCTGGTTTTTCTGGCCAAACGATACAGCGGTAAAATGATTTTTGTTTTCTTTCTTGCGATGATACTCGTACCCACTAACTTGTTTGCAAACGTGTATCAATCAAACTTTACAAATGGTATTTATGCGTTAGAATTCCAACAGGACAGAAGCAACTGTGAATATGATACAAGTGATTCAGGTATTGTTGAAGGTAATTGTAAAATCTCCATTGTGAACCATAGTAGCAATCCCGTCACTTTCCGTGTTTCAATAGACCAGAAATATGACCACCATAGATTCAATGTAATGGACAAAATTAATCTGAAAGACCACCAATTGAAACTTGATGCGAATGAACATAGAACATTTGACATTAATTTCAGACACTCGCTTCAATCGTCAAAACATCAAAGTGTAAGTGGGCAACTTGATATATTTAATCTCATAATCAATGATGATAATAATATAAGGCGGTTTTGAGACTTCCACCCATAAATAGGCAAGCTGATTGATGTCAGTGGGATTCCTGAGTGACTTAACGTTCGCAGTCCATTTCTGTTTTGAACAGCCCTTAAGGTTGGGGTATCTCATTATCCCTCCAGTTCCAGTGCATATAACAGATATCCGCAATGTTACAAACTAGGGGTGGGTCAATGAAAAGAGTCATCGGTACATATGTCATAGACGATCAGACAATCGAATATTCAATCACAGGAAAAGATGGTGTACCAGTCCTGGTGATGCACGGTGGACATTCCAGTTGTAATGAGGAATTTGGATATGGTTCACTCGTTGAGAATGGATTCAAGATCATTACACCCTCAAGGGCGGGGTATGGGAAAACTTCAAAGGACATTGGTGAAAGTTTATCGAAAGCTTGCAGTTACTATGTGAGGCTTTTAAATCATTTAAGAATTGAAAAAGTCCATCTTCTTTCTGTCTCAGCTGGTGGACCAAGTGGTCTTTATTTTGCTTCTCATTACCCGGAAAGAGTCAAAACCTTAACGTTGCAAAGTGCTGTTACGAAAGAGTGGTACACGCCTAAAGATAAAATATATAAAATAGCACAGATTTTGTTTCGCCCTTCTTTGGAAAAAATGACATGGAAGCTTACTTCAAGCATGAGCAGTCTCTTTCCGAATTTTATGTTTAAACAAATGGTACCTTCATTTAGTAACCTTCCATATAAGCAAATAGAAGACAAGATGTCGGTAGGAGATATTGATGAAATCCAACGAATGAATAATCGTCAACGATCAGGGCATGGATTTTTAATTGATTTATCACAAACTAAGGAAATTAGCACAAAGGACTTGAAGGCTATATCTTCACCGACTCTCATCTTACACAGCAAGCATGATGGTTCAGTGTCATTGGGGCATGCTTATTATGCACAACAGCAAATTACAGATACCGAGTTGTGTATATTGGATACATGGGGGCATCTGATATGGCTTGGTAAAGGGTCTGAAGATGTGAGTGAAAAACTTAACGAATTTCTAATATGTCACTCAAAAACATATAAGTGACGTTTGTTCACTGATTTTTCGTAACGAGCGCAAAAGTTGATAAGGACGGGGAACAATGATCTTCATTAAGTGGGCTCAGTTGTAAAATAGTTACATAATGGGGCTTTTGCAAGATTTGAGGAGCACGGATGACAAACGTGGCAGGCATTTGTTATTATAAAAAGGTTATTATTCTATGAAGGGGGCAGCAATATGAATCAACCGGCAGGACTGGTAACAAACATACAGACGAACCGTAAACGCTGGTTCATAGCGAGCATTGTCTTTCTGGTGATTGCCGTGGCGGGTTTGTTCTGGGCGAAGTGGAACCCCTATTTCCACAAAGCTTTTACGGCCGCAACCACTCATGCAATTGGTTCGTCCACGATTTCCGGAAACGATGCAGCGGCTCCGGACCCGTCCTGGGGAGCCGCCTGGCATTTCAGTCTAGGCTATTTCAAGTCGATCTGGCAAGCGTTCATTGTCGGCATTTTGCTGGCTTCGCTTGTGCAAGTGCTTGTGCCGCGTGATTGGATTCAACGTGTATTAGGAAAAACATCCTATGGCAGCACAGTACTTGCCGGAGTATCAGCGCTACCCGGAATGATGTGTACATGCTGTTCTGCGCCACTGGTCGTGGGGCTTCGTCGACAGCAAAGTTCCGTCGCGGCAGCTGTTGCTTTCTGGTTTGGAAACACAGCTTTGAACCCCGCGGTGTTGATCTTTATGTTTTTTGTTTTGGGATGGCAATTCACACTACTTCGTCTTGTTGTCGGGGTAATCCTTGTGTTTGGATTGAGTTATGTCGTGGGCAAAATGGTTCGTCATAAGGAAGACGCCGTTGAGGTTGTAGCGCAAACCACGGCCGCCTCCAACGGTAAAGATACAAAGGATGACCCAAAGGAGAGCCTTTTTATCCGCTGGCTGAAAAGTCTCTCCACGATGTCAATGGCTATTATTCCGGCTTATATTATTAGCGTATTTGTGCTCGGAGCCTTTCGAGCCTGGTTATTTCCGACACTCGGCGGGACGGCGTGGAGTGACAGTCTTTTGGCCGTTCTTGTTTTTGCTGTTGTCGGGACATTGTTCGTCATTCCGACAGCGGGGGAAATTCCGATCGTCCAGACCTTCATGGAATTTGGGCTGGGCGTGGGTCCAGCAGCAGCACTCATCATCACATTACCGGTTATCAGTCTTCCGTCGGCACTGATGGTGCGAAAGGCGCTGACTTGGCGGACACTATCGTTTCTCGGGATCGGTGTGGCGATGCTGGGTGTGATCGCCGGATTGGTCGGCATGGCGTTCATGTCTTAAATGCTACACAAAAGCACTTCCATTTGGGGGAGTGCTTTTTATGTGAGTGCGTGAATGTGCGGAAATGCAATACTTAAAACCAGTTGTATTGAGTGGAGAAAAATACGAAAGGCATGGTAAGGGGTTCTGAAAAAATATAAAAAAACTCTTTAAGCCCAAAAACGAATTGCAAGGGGTAAGCGCAAAGGTCTAAAATTGAAGAAATAATACGAAGAGCGTGAGAGAGGAATAAGCTTGCTTTGGAGGAATCTTTTACGTAAGGTTTAATTGAGGGAACAGTTCAAGAAAATTATCGAGGACATTGAAAAAGACTTATTATATTATTTGTTGGACCTTTCTCTGTTAAATCTGATCAATTACCTTTTAGATACAGTAATTCTTTTTTAAAACTATTGTATCTTATTTAGCTGTAATGATAAAATCTCTGCCAATGTGGTTTACAGCGCAATAGGTTGACTTCCCCTGGCATGTAAACATAAATTCAGTAAGTTAGTGAAATAGGTAGTTATAGGGACGTCTTTCATATTTATAATAATATTGATGACAGGAAGCTCCATGTGGATTCCATTATAAAGGGAAAAGAAAGGAAAAGAACAGTTGGCGAGACAGATGGACATGGAAGGTTGTTTATTTGTTTAAAGCCAAACTCTTAAAGTGATTTTTTATATGGTATTTCTTCATCAATTGAGTCTACTTCTTGAACAGAAACCACCGGCTTGCCTCGTATATATTTATTTGTCGAATGAATTATGCTAATATTGAATTAAAATAAACTGATTCATTAAAAGGGGTAAATTCATTGGATTATAAACAGATGGATGATTGCTTTATTGTTGATAACGCCAGAGATTTGCTTTCTGCGTTAAAGAACAAAGAAGATTATATTATGATTCAGGGAGACTATAAAAAAGAGTTCGAGGAAAATACGCAACTGCCGCTTACGGAAACGGAAGAAATGACATTTCAGCTGGGATTTCGTGGTTGGGCTGGCATTTGGGGAGGATTGTTTTTTCATATTATCAATTTCTTTAGCAAGGGAAGTAAGCAACAAAAGAAAATTGACAGCAAGATCCGCAAATATAACATTAAAAAATTGAATGAAAGTGAAATTCTTTTATACTTGCGCCAGTTGGAATATTAATATTCCCGCGATGAAAAAAGTCAGTCGTATACACATGTAGCTTTTTCAATTAAAGAAACAGATTTTGATAGCATATATAGCAAATTGAAGAAATTGGGCGTAAACATCCTAACTGGTCGTCCTAGAGATGAAAGAGACAAAAAATCTATCTATTTCACCGATCCCGATGGCCATAAATTCGAATTTCATACCGGCACTTTGCAGGATAGGTTAGATTATTATAAACAGCTAGCTAATGTTTTTTCTTGGTAAACACAAATCAAGAGTTCCATCCAATCCCACTTTTTCCATAAACAATAATAGTAAGGTTTATGCCAGCTTGATGAGACTGCTATCAATCCATTCTCATGGTGCTTTCGGGTATGAGAATGGAGTAGGGACGTAAAAAATTTGCAACCAAACACGATAATATTGTTGAGGGCTGCCACCACAGTTAACCGGAGATGATCACATCAACCTGTTTATTGTCCAGTTTTCTTGATACATCGTTTGAAAGAGCCTTATCAGTAATGACTTTATCGATTTGATCCAGTGATGCGAACACGGCACTGGAGCTTTTTTCAATTTTAGAAGAATCAATGAGGGCGACAACGGATTCCGCTTTTAATATGATGGCTTTTTTCAATTGTACTTCATACAAATTGAAGTCTGCTAAACCGTTTTCTGCCGAAAGTCCGTTGGCTGACGTGAACATGATATCGATATTGACATAATCAAGCAAGCTTATCCCAAGTGTTCCTTCGATAGAACCTGACCCTTTCGTAACAAGTCCACCAACCATGATCACCGTAACATCCGGGTTTTGATTTAGTTCTAAGGCTGCCTGCAGGCCGGTCGTAACCACTGTCAAACGAATCGTTTTATTTTTTATACAGCGAGCCAATTCCAGTGCGGTCGAACTGGCATCCAATAAAATACATTGCTTTTCTTCAATCATGCTAAAAGCCCTTTGTGCGATTTGCAATTTTTCCCGCCTGTTTTTCTTTTCACGAACGGCAAAGCTGGTATCGTTGTCTTCTTCATTAAGCACAGCTCCACCGTGTGTTCTCGTTAAGAGTCCATCCATTTCCATTCTGGATAAATCCGTTCTAAGTGTAGCTTCCGAGACACCGATTTCTTTCGCTAATCCTTTCACCGTTGCCCGTTTTTCACTTTTTAAAAGTTGTGTGATTTTTTCTCTGCGTTCACTTGCAAACATTTTCATGACAATATCCACACCCTCAACTTTACTCCTAAGACAATGTTATTTCATTTTATCTTTTTTATCAATAATAATGTGTTAATTCTACTTTGTCTAGTTTAATCGATCCCAAATAAAATTATTTAAAAGAAAATGAAAATAATCATTGACATAATGAAAGCAAGTGATAAAATTAAACCATAAATTGATAGCGGTTACAATCACGTTTGTTGTAATCGATATGACAAGTCATCAGGAAAACAGGGTGGATTTCTATTATACGAAAGGGGAATGGTCATGAGTCAGACAGAAGTAGCAAAACAGGGGCAGGGAAAAGAAATACCGGAGACCATGCATGCGATAGTGGCCTATGCGCCTGAGGATTACAGGTTTGAAGAAGTAAAAACGCCGGAACTGGAAAATGATCAGGAAATGATTATTCAACTGGAAGGCTGCGGAATATGTGCAGGAGATCTCAAGGCCTATGGCGGTGCCCCGAGTTTTTGGGGAGATGAGAAACAGCCACCTTATATTAAAGCACCGATGATACCAGGACATGAATTTATTGGCAGGATTGTTCAAAAAGGTGATGCAGTAAAGGATTTTGAAATTGGCGATCGGGTCATTTCGGAACAAATTGTACCATGTGAGAATTGCCGTTTTTGCAACAGGGGTGAATACTGGATGTGTGAAAGGCATGATCTGTACGGGTTCCAGAACAACGTTAACGGGGGAATGGCCGAATACATGAAGTTTACAAAAGAAGGGATCAACTATAAAGTGCCAGAAGAGCTCCCCCTGGAAAAAGCCGTTTTAATTGAGCCATATGCCTGCAGTATGCACGCTGTTGAGCGAGCAGATGCCAAGCTTGATGATATCGTGGTGTTATCCGGAGCGGGCACGCTCGGCTTGGGAATGGTAGCCGCTTTAAGGAGAAAGAATCCCAAAAAGATAGTTGTGCTGGATATGAAAGATGATCGATTGGAATTGGCCAGGAAATTCGGAGCAGATCTCGTTTTAAACCCTGGCAAGGTGGATGTGGAAAAAGAAATTAAAGAGATGACAGACGGTTATGGCTGTGATATTTATATCGAAGCAACCGGCAATCCTAAATCGGTTGAACAGGGTCTGTCTATGATTCGTAAGTTAGGGCGCTTTGTAGAATTCAGCGTGTTTGGTGATCCGGTAACGGTCGACTGGAGTATTATCAGTGACCGGAAAGAATTGGATCTTTTAGGATCACACTTGGGGCCGTATTGCTATCCGACCGTCATTGATGGTATTACAGATGGGACCCTGCCAACTGAAGGTGTTGTTACACACAAACTTCCTCTTGAGGAATTTGAAAAAGGCTTTGAACTCATGAAGAAGGGTGATCAATCACTTAAAATTGTTTTAGAACCTTAATCATTTAAGAAACGTGGAGGGGGATCCTATCCCCTCCTCCGAAACATCTTGTTTATAGGGGAGGGAGATTTTTATGTTAAATAGTGGGAATTTTCTTGATAGAATGGGGATTAACAGTAAAATTTCGTGGGGATTTTTAGGCGTTCTTATTTTTATGATGGGAGATGGGCTTGAAGTAGCCTTTATTTCACCTTATCTTGTCGAGCAAGGGCTATCAGTGACACATACTTCTGCATTAGTTACCGGATATGGGGTTATGATTGCGATTGCCTCCTGGTTTTCCGGTGTGTTGATTGACATGTTCGGGGCCAGAAAAGTCATGCTTTGGGGCTTGATTGCCTATGTTGTTGGACATTCGGCATTTGTCGGATTCGGGGTTAGTAATTTAGATTATATGGTCATGTTTCCAACGTATATGATTCGCGGTATTGGTTATCCGCTATTTGCTTATGGTTTTCTGGTCTGGATTACTTATCGAACACCACAAAAAAGGCTCGGTAAAGCTGTCGGCTGGTTCTGGTTTGTTTTCTCAGGCGGGATGAATGTCCTTGGAGCCGGTTTTTCAGCATGGGCCGTCGCGAATCTTGGCTACATTAATACGCTGTGGTCGTCCATTTTTTGGGTGTTGCTCGGCGGGTTCTTTGCATTGATCGTCAATCGCGACAAATTAGAAAGAACATCTACAGCGAAAGGAGCTGAACAGCTGAAGGAGCTGGCTCGTGGTATAACGATTGTTGTGAGGGAGCCGAAAGTAGGTGTGGCAGGTATCGTTCGGGTTATCAACCAGGCTGCACAATATGCCTTTCCGGTATTTTTGCCGACATACTTAGCAGCATATGGCATTCCAACGACAACCTGGCTGGGGATCTGGAGTGCAATCTTCCTTTCCAATATTGCCTTCAACCTCGTTTTTGGTGTCGTTGGGGACAGACTGGGCTGGCGTAATACGATTATGTGGGTCGGCGGTATTGGTTGTGGTGTGTTTACGCTACTGCTCTATTATACACCGCAAATCGTCGGGGGCAACCTTACTGTCATGACAATCATAGGTATTTTATGGGGGGCCTGCCTGGCAGGTTATGTTCCGATTTCTGCACTGGTTCCTTCATTGGTCAAAGAAGAAAAAGGTGCAGCCATGTCGATTCTGAACTTAGGGGCTGGTTTGTGTGTCTTTGTTGGCCCGGCCATCGTGACGGTGTTTTATGGCCTTGTCGGCGCGGTCGGTGTGACGTGGATTTTGAGTGGCCTATATTTTGCCAGCACCATTATGATGATTTGGGTTAAACTGCCGAATAACGCGAGGACACTTGATGAAGTTGATGAGACCGAAGTCGTTACATGAAAAGAAAGCAGGTATTGGATGAATGAAACTATTGCCGACAGACAATAAAACAAATCCCCTGTTTGTGGCAGGGGGATTTGTTCCCAAAGGACACTCGCACTTCCTTTAATACGTCGAATGCTATGCAAAATCCGAAAATTTCTGTCGATTGGTCCAGTAGTGATGTTATAATTTTATTACCTTTCAAGAAATGCATAAAAACAGCACTAGAAATAAGGGAGCGGTGCAAAATGAAAAAATTGGTGAATAGTCCAGTAGATGTTGTGGAGGAAATGATCGAGGGATATGTTATGGCTCATTCCGATTATATGAGTCAGTTGCCGACGAATAAGCGGTCATTGGTAACGAAAAAGACAGACAAAAATCGAAAAGTTGGTGTTCTGATTGGTGGTGGTTCCGGTCATGAACCGGGATTTATGGGATACGTTGGTCAAGGAATGGCCGATGGCGTTGCGGTAGGCAATATCTTCGCGTCCCCATCACCTGACCCTATCCTGGAGGTTACTAAATCGATTGATCAAGGTTCAGGAGTTGCCTTTTTGTTTGGTAACTATGCAGGTGATGTGATGAATTTTGGGATGGCCGCGGAGTCGGCTGACCTTGAAGAGGACATAGAGGTAAGGAAGGCGTTGGGGACAGACGATGTAGCATCTGCTCCTAAGGAAGAAAAAGAGAAACGCCGCGGAATAGCTGGTGAGTTCTTTATCTTTAAAGCTACAGGTGCGGCTGCTGACTTCGGGTACGAATTGAACGATGTTATGCGTGTTGCTGAAAAAGCAAACGCACAGACACGTTCGATGGGAGTCGGGTTAACGCCATGTTCGCTTCCACAGACAGGTGAGCCCAGCTTTGAAATTGGCGACGATGAGATGGAAATCGGTTTGGGACATCATGGTGAACCAGGCATCGAAAAAGGGAAATTGGAATCAGCTGATCGTGTAGCTGAACGACTTGTGCAGGATATTTTGGCAGATGAGCCTTTGACTGGGGGAGACGAAGTAGCTGTTCTGGTTAATGGACTCGGCTCGACGCCAAGGATGGAATTGTATATTGTCTACCGACGGGTCCAGCAACTTTTAAATGAATTAGGCATAAGTATTTACCGTTCCTATGTAGGAGATTATATAACCTCCTTGGAAATGGGTGGTTGTTCCGTAACGATTATGAAGTTGGATGAAGAATTGAAGCAAACGGTTGATCACCCGGTTGATTGTCCGATGTTTGTTCAAAGATAAGAAGTATAAAGTTTTTGGCTATATGAAGCTCTTTGTCAGCAATAGCCATGTCCAGCTTCGACGTACAGGACGTGCCGAACTTAGCCGGCCAGCGCCTGCCCCCTCGATGTCTTAAGCAGAAATTTACGTGGCAAACCCCCACTGCAAATTCTTGCTTAAGTTTTTTGGGGGTAAACGAGGCGTCCTGCGCTTTTCTTAAAAAGTAAGGAGGATAGAAATGGAAATAACAGCAAGAGAATTTAAAACTTATTTAAAAAATGTCATTACGATGGTTGAATCAGAGAAAGATTATCTTTGTGAATTGGACCGCAAAATTGGTGATGGCGACCATGGTATTACGATGTCGATCGGCTTCCAGGCGGTACGTGAGAATTTAGATCATGAACTGGCGGAGGAAACAGATTGCAGTAAGATCAGCATCTCTGTGGGAAAAACATTTTTAAATGCAGTCGGTTCTTCTGTCGGGCCGCTATATGCGACGGGATTCATGCGAGGGGCTAAGCAAATCAAAAAGAAAGAGGTCCTAAACGATCAAGACGTTATTGCATTTTGGATTGCTTTCGGAAATGGCGTGAAAGAGCGCGGCCGGGCAGAGATTGGTGACAAAACGATGGTTGATACGTTTGCTCCTTTTGTTGATGCGCTGGAAGCAAACGGCAAAGGAGCAGAAGATCTTTCTACAATTTTTCGGGAAGCGGTTACGAAAGCGGAAGAAGGAATGCATTCAACGAAAAAGCTTATATCGAAAAAGGGACGTTCCAGCCGTTTGGGCGACCGATCTATTGGTGCCCAGGATCCGGGCGCAACATCCGCCTACTTCCTTTTGGTTACCTTTTTGGCGTTGATTGAGGATTTAACACAAAAAGCTGGCTAGGAATCTATCCATTATATGGAGATTGTAATAGAAATGAAAGGAATCAGAACAGGGTTTATCTGGTTCTTTTTTTTGAATTTCAAAATGAATATATTCAATAATAAATGAAAACAAACATTGATAAACAAAAAATAATAATGTAAAATGAAATAAGACGAGGAATTACTTTAGATGGAAAGGGGCGTTCACCGTGAAAATCGCAATTGGTGCTGATCACAATGGATATGAATTAAAAGAAGGGGTTAAAGCATTTATTGAACAAAATACGGAACACAAAATTGTTGATTATGGCTGTCATGACTGTGAAGCAGTTGACTATCCGGACGTTGCCTATGAAGTATCCCGGGCAATTAATGAAGGGGAGTTGGACCGTGGCATTTTAATCTGTGGAACAGGGTTAGGTGTAGCTATTTCCGCTAACAAATATCCCGGTATTCGTGCAGCAACATGCCATGACACCTATTCTGCTGAAAGGGCTCAGTTAAGCAATAACGCGCAGATATTAGCCATGGGTGCTCAGATCATTGGCGTTGAAGTGGCAAAGAAAGTAGTGGGAGCATACCTGAACGTTGAATGGGCAGAAGGTTCCAAGCGAAAAGTGGATAAGATTAATGAAATCGAAAAGGAATTCGCCGGTAAGGGTGTTCAAGAAACAATGGAAGAGTAATGCTGCTATACAGGAGGAGCCAATCCAATGAAATCAATGTTATTAGATTTTTTAAATGTCACGGAATCAGCCGCCATTGCTGCGTCGCCATGGATCGGTAGCGGGGATAAAATCGCAGCTGATAATGCGGCAACGAATGTTATGCGTGATACATTCAATCTGTTGCCTATCAGTGGCACGGTGGTCATAGGGGAAGGTGAAATCGATGATGCCCCGATGCTGTTTATCGGGGAGAAGCTGGGAAAAGGAAACAGTCCTGAATTGGATATTGCAGTTGATCCGATTGAGGGGACCACGCCAACTGTTAACGGACAGCGGAATGCCATTACGGTCATAGCTGCTGCTCCCAAGGGTTCATTACTCCATGCACCTGACATGTATATGGAGAAAATAGCCGTTGGACCAAAAGCCAAAGGAAAAATCGATATTGAATTACCCTTGCAGGATAACATGAAAAAGGTAGCAGAGGCCAACGGAAAACAGGTAAATGAATTAAATATTTATGTTCAGGATAGGCCGAGACATGAGGAATATATTCGGACAATCAGAGAAGCGGGAGCAAAAGTACATCTGTTTCGCGATGGGGATGTTATTTATTCAACAGCAACCTGCATAAAAAATATGAATGTTGATATGTTTATCGGAATTGGCGGGGCACCAGAGGGGGTATTGAGCGCTGTCGCAATGAAATCCTTGGGTGGAGAAATGCAGGCAAGACTGATCCCTCAAAGTGAAGACGAGGTTAAAAGGTGTTTGCGGATGGGGATGAAAGAACCAAAATGTGCTTTGTATCATCACCAATTAGTCAACTCGGACGATTGTGCTTTCATCGCAACAGGAATAACCGATAATCTTCTTTTAAATGGAATTAAGACAGACAGCGGGCAGCATATGACACAATCCATCCTGATCAGCGGAAAAGAGAAGAGACTACGGTATATTGAAAGCGTACATGTGATGCAGGAAGCCAGGGCTGCAACGATTGAATCGTAAGGAAGCTAATGGAACTGGAATGAATGACGTCATGAAATGTTAAACCGCCTTTGGATAAAAGTTTAAGGGCGGCTTTTTATTCCTATTATGTTTAACTGATAGAAGGATGAAAATATGGAACAGAAAAAATTGACACTTAAAAGAACAGCACTGGGTATCGAGCTTGGTTCTACACGAATCAAAGCAGTATTGATCGGGCCGGATCATACACGAATCGCAAGTGGATCGTATAAATGGGAAAATCGTTTCAAAAATGGCGTATGGACCTACCTTTTGGAAGATGTTTGGCAAGGTTTGCAATCTGCTTACCTGGAACTTATTCAAGAAGTGAAAGAAAAGTATGGTGTGGAACTTTCTGAAGTAGGGTCAATAGGCATTTCCGGAATGATGCACGGATACCTGCCATTTGACTCAGCAGGAAGGCAATTGGCGCCATTCCGAACGTGGCGGAATACATCGACCAAACAGGCGGCGGAAACGTTAACATCACGGTTCCAATTTAATGTTCCATTGCGGTGGAGTGTGGCGCATCTGTACCAAGCGATGCTGAACAAAGAAGATCATGTAAAGGATATCGCCTTTCTCACGACACTGGCCGGCTATGTTCATTGGAAACTGACCGGGAAAAAAGTGCTTGGTGTTGGTGAAGCATCAGGGATGTTTCCAATTGACCCCGAACTTGCTGCGTATGACAGCCGCATGTTGGGACAATTCGATGATTTGGTGGCACCATTTGGTTATAAATGGTCCTTGAAAAATATGTTGCCCAACGTCCAAACGGCAGGTTCTGAGGCCGGCGTTTTAACGGAAGAAGGGGCAGCGTTACTGGACACTACCGGGGCGTTGCAGGCAGGGATCCTTTTTTGCCCGCCTGAAGGAGATGCCGGTACAGGCATGGCAGCAACAAACAGTGTCACGGAACGTACGGGGAATGTCTCAGCGGGTACTTCTATTTTTGCGATGATAGTTTTGGAAAAAGCGTTATCCAATTATTACCCGGAAATCGATATCGTCACCACACCAACCGGAAAGCCTGTTGCCATGGTCCACTGTAATAATTTTACGTCAGATATTAATGCCTGGACCGGGTTGTTTGCTGAATTAATGACTGCCTATGGGGTAAACGTGGACACGGAAGAATTATTGACTGTATTATTTCAGCAAGCGATGAAGGCGGATCCCGATGTTGGCGGCATGGTCAGCTGTAATTATGATTCCGGCGAACCGATTACCGGGCTGGAAGAAGGACGTCCGCTATTCTCACGGATGCCCAACAGTAAGCTGAGTTTGCCGAACTTTATGCGGACACAAATTTATTCAGCTTTGGCTACATTAAAAATCGGGATGGATATTCTGACAAAACATGAAAAAATTCAGCTGGATTCTATTTTAGGGCATGGCGGCTATTTTAAAACTGAGCATGTTGGACAGCAATTAATGGCTGATTCACTTGGCGTTCCCGTTTCTGTTATGAAAACTGCAGGAGAAGGCGGGCCTTGGGGCATGGCATTACTTGCAGCCTATTCCGTGAATAAACAGGAAAAACAATCGTTGGAAGACTACCTCAGCAAAGAGGCGTTTTCATCTGAGGAGGTAAAAACGATCGACCCCAGCAGAGAAGGAATGGGAAACTTTGCAAAGTATTTGGTGCGTTATAAGGAAATGCTGAAAGTGGAACGCAAAGCTGTTGATCGTTTGAAATGACATGGTCGTGTTTAGAATAGTCGAAACCATACAGAAGGCGGTTCTGAAATCGGTGGCATAAAAATTCACTGTACAGGTCAGGCTTGACTTTAACCGCCCGTCGTTTTATATTATAACGTATAATAACTGAAACGTTGATGAGGATTAGTACGGTTTGCATGGCTTTGATAGAGAGGAAATGGTTGGTGAAAATTTCCAAAGTCGCAACTGGAACCTGCCTCCGAGTTCGCCGTCAGGACAGCTTTTGCCGAAAGACGTGCGCGGTTTTACACCGTTATGATATGAAGTGTGCAGTCGATGGACGTCTGCAAACAAGGGTGGTACCACCACAGACCTCGGTCCCTTTTTCAGGACGGAGGATTTTTTAATAAAGAAGGATTTTACATATATTATTGAAGGAGTGTTTTAATTGGCGAAAAACAAGCAATACGTTGAAAAAATTACCGCGATGGAGGACGACTTTGCCCAGTGGTATACGGACGTGGTCAAACAGGCGGAGCTGGTTGATTACGGAAACGTCCGCGGAACGATGATCATCAAGCCATACGGTTTTGCCATCTGGGAAAATATCCGCGATGAACTGGACAAAAAATTTAAGGAAACGGGCCATTCGAATGTGTATTTTCCATTGTTTATTCCGGAAAGCATGCTGCAGAAGGAAAAAGATCACATTGAAGGATTCGCCCCCGAAGTGGCCTGGGTGACCCACGGCGGGGAGGAAGAGCTGACGGAGCGGATCTGTGTCAGGCCGACCTCGGAAGTGCTGTTCGGTGAGTATTATTCGAAAAACATCCATTCCTACCGTGATTTGCCGAAGCTGTACAACCAGTGGAGCAACGTTGTCCGCTGGGAGAAAACAACCCGTCCGTTTCTGCGTTCACTTGAATTTTTATGGCAGGAAGGGCACACATCCCATGCAACACGTGAAGACGCTGAAGCAGAAACTAAGCAGATGTTCGAAATTTATGCCGATATTTGTGAAAACTATCTCGCCTTCCCTGTCCTGCGCGGGAAAAAGACCGAAAGTGAGAAATTTGCCGGTGCGGATTACACCTTAACGATTGAAAGTCTGATGCACGACGGCAAAGCGCTGCAATCCGGCACTTCACATTATTTGGGTACAGGCTTTGCTGAAGCGTTTGATATTAATTTTCTGGATGAAAACGGCGAGCAAAAACCGGTCCATCAGACATCATGGGGCATGTCCACCCGGATTATGGGGGCACTGATCATGGTGCATGGCGACAACCGCGGACTGGTGATTCCACCACGCATTGCGCCGACGCAGGCGATGATCGTGCCGGTTGCCCAGCATAAAGAAGGCGTTTTGGACAAAGCTTATGATCTGCGTGACCGTCTGCAGAATCTTGTACGGGTCGATATTGACGGTAGTGATAAGAAACCAGGCTGGAAATTTAATGAGTATGAAATGAAAGGCATCCCTGTCCGAATCGAGATGGGGCCGAAAGATATTGAAAAAGACCAGGTCGTGCTTGTCCGCCGCGATACGGGTGATAAGGAATTTGTGCCATTGGCTGAGCTGGAGGAGCGGCTGCCGGCTCTGCTTGAAGAGGTGCAGCGTAATCTCTATGACCAGGCCCAAGAACATCTTGAGGAAACGACCACAACGGCTGTCAACATGGATGAGTTTAAGCAAGCACTGGAGGAGTCACCGGGATTCATCAAAGCCATGTGGTGCGGTGATGAAGCATGTGAAGAGAAAATTAAGGAAGAAACGTCCGCCACATCCCGCTGCATTCCATTTGAGCAGGAAAAAGTTTCGGATACCTGTGTGTGCTGCGGGAGAGAGGCGAAAGAGATGGTTTATTGGGCACGGGCCTATTAGATGAAAAAAATCGGGAGACTGCTTGCAGTTGCCCGATTTTTATGAGCCTGTGATCGATAACACCACCTCTGAGTTTTTACTTTCGAACGTAAGTTAATCCGTATTTAAAAAATCGTTTAAAGCCTGACGATTCTTTTCGAGGTCCAGCTCAAGCACTGCAGCATTAGCAGTACCAATCAAAACACGAGAGTTTCTATACCCATCTTCAATTGGAATACGGAATGTTTCAATTTTGCTATCATCTTTAATGATGCTGGTGGCTATCGATAAAATTAACCTATTTTCCACATTCGTATCGATAAAAGGCTGAATTGTTCCAACCATTTGTGGAAGGTGTGTGATACCATGAAAGCTGATTATATCGTCTGCAAGGATACCCAATACTTTTTGTTGACGTTTTACCCTGCCAAAGTCACTTTCTGCATCATGGCGGAAACGAACGTAGCCCAGAAGTTCTTTGCCATGTAGATTCTGCTCTCCCTGGGAAAGAGAGACATCGATATTTTTTGACATATCTTTCTCAACATCAACGTTAATGCCGTCTGGGAAAACCTTATCGATCACTTTCGTAAAACCTTTAAAGTCAATTTGTGCGTAATATTGAATATCTATATCAAAGTTTTCTTTGATGGTTTTACGCACTAACTCCGGCCCTCCAAAGGCTTCCGCTGCGTTAATTTTGTTCATGCCGTATCCAGGGATGTTAACATAACTGTCCCGCATTATGGAGACAATTTTTGGTGTTTCGGTGTCCTGATTATACTGTGCAATCATAATACTGTCTGATCGAGAGTTTTCCTCCCCTCTGGAGTCAACGCCCATTAATAGTACATTGATATTGCCAAATCTATCTTTCACTCCATGAAATTCAGTATCTGATTGTTGTTCAGAATCCCCGGCATCGGCTTTGGACCCACTTAATGCGGATCTGTATTGAAGATAGGCATATCCAAAAATACTCGAAAAAACCACAAATATAACGGCTAATATTAGGAGAAAAAAATTTCTTTTTCTCCGTTTTCTTTTTCTATTATTGACTGTTACTCTTTTATCATTCATTTTATCTTTACCCTCTTAATAGTTTACTAGCGATACTTGTAATTCCGAAATTTTGTACATGTTCACACTGTATTCCGAACTTTATGGATTTGGCCGTGCATGAACTAATTCGAAGGGAACAAATGTGGGTGCTGAAGTGATGACTGTTTACTTTGAGTAATAATTTCAAAAACTTCTATTGCGCATTTTCTGGTGGCGCTAAGTTTGAACAAGCTGTCGTGTGGGGTCGATCGGAACCTCAATTCAATCCCCTTACATAGTACTTTAATACCATCTATATTATCATATCATAAAAACTCCGAATTTTGTAGCAAGATTACCCCCACTAGACGTATTAAGGTCAATGGTTTAGAAAACCTCTGACCGTTTCATTAAAATGGTGCAATGATTGTAATCGGTATTTTTCCAATACTGGCCAACGAACCATTTGGAAAAATGCTAAGTAAAGTTCACAATTCATCCATGAACCACCCATTCCTGTTGAATATAACGATTTAAAACAGGAAGGCAGTATAAACGAAAATTTTCTGCATTTAATATTAGAAATAATTTGCAAAATCTTGTCATTTTAGATTAAAGTATGTATGATGAATTGGAGCTTTCTTTTGTTCCCGAATTCATATGGTTGTAGACATGAAAGGATAGGTTGATAGAATGAGAAAATTCAAGGTACTGTTTTATTTTGCAGTTCTGCTTTTAGTTGCTTTGGTTTTCACAGCTTGTCAGGATTCTGAGAGCAAAGAAGCGAATAAAGAACACAACGAATCTGCAGTCGAGACTGAAACAGATGAGAATTCATCAGATACGGAAAAAGATGAATCTGAGAACCCAGCGGACACAGATGATATAAAAGAGAGCGAATCTAATCATTCATCTAATGAATCAGAAAACGATGAATCGAATACCACATCCTCAAAGACTAAAGACGAACCTAACGATGAAGATGTCGATTTATCCCAATACTCCTCTGAAGAAATTGAATATGCAAGAATCTGGCACCAACTGGGTCCAAATCCGGAGATCGACAAGTTGTATGTTATCAAAAAATCTGCCGGCACACCGCTTAGACCTAAACACGAAGACGTAAGTGCCACCTATCCTGAAGATGTGATTATGTTGAAGGGCACTCGCATAGTAGATGGAGCCGTCACTTATAGCGGGAACGGGGATGGTACTATCAATGTTTATAAAGTTCCTGCGCGTTGGAATGAAAAGTTGGTTGGTGAAGTGGATAAAGAGGAAATAAAAAATGCCACCGAGGATATTGCTCAAAATACAGACACAGTGGAAATAGAACCATTTGCCAATGAAGAGATCATTAATTACATAGAGAAAATCGAAAGAATTGAAACGGATTAATAAAAAAAGTGGCGGTCTGATTTAAGACATTCGCCACTTTTTACTTGGAATTGCGTTTAGACATCTGTTGTAGTACATTTGGCGCCCTGCTGAACTATTGTGTCCGCCACTGACTTTTAATGTTACGTCGGCAACGGGAGGGTTTGTATGCATAGCGCATTCATGTTGTTATTGTTCCACCAAAACCCGGCGCTTGTCCAAGGGTAATTCGCAGCAACAGCCAAGTCTATTATGTAAACCGTCAATTCCTATTAACATGTATAAAAATAGGGCGCCTTGCAGTTACCTGATTTTTGTTCCGAAAGGCGTATATTTAGGGTGATGAATAAAAAGTCAAAGTCGCAGTAACAGTCTAGTTAAGCTGCACAAAGATGGTTTTTTATCGAACAGATCTAAACTACAAGATGGTTGGATCAGTATGTGGGACATGTAGTGGGATGTTCAACGTGAATGGTTATCCAATAAGCTCTTATAAATGACGAATGATGGAACAAAAAAGCAGTGGCTTATATCGGAAAATTTATCAATATCATACAACCCGCTCACGATCCCTTCCTCCAAGGATAATAAATAATGTCTAAGCCCTTCATGATGCATGTCCGAAACCTTACTCCAGCTGTATGCCCTTTTCTGCATGCCATCATCAGTTTCAACCATAACATAAAGCCTGATATCTCCAGCATATTCCTTGGTGTATACGAGTTTAAATAGTCCCCCGTGTGGCGCCTGTTGAAAATTCAACCTCGTCTCCCCTTCCCTAGGACATTTTTCCTATTTATTAATGTAACAATAATATTCCCAATTTTCAAGTAAATATTTACCAGTATCCTAAATTGAGGGCTGCAAGGTATTCCATATGAGAATGGTCAATGGATCGGTGGCATAAGCGCTGAAATTTATTGGCTTTGGGTGGAAATTAATGACTTTTGGTTCAGGAAAGATTTTAGGGGTCAAGGGTCAGGCGGTCTGATTCTAAACAAAATGGAGACGATTGCCAAAGAGAAGGGTGCAAGAAAAGCGTTATTAACCACATTTGAATTTTAGGTCCGTTCTTTTTATGAAACAAATGGGGATGAAGTCGTCGGTGAGATTAAGGGTTATCCGCCTGGCAGCAGTTTTTATACAATGGTGAAGTCATTTGTTTAGCCGGGCATTATGAATTAATGCTTGGCTACAAACCCAAGGATCCCGCCCATCACGATCTTTTATCCGAAAAATTCACAGACGGAACAGGCAATTTGTAGTAAAATGATTTTAGAAAAGGGGGAGCTTTCCATGGATACCCTATTGAAACAGCTAAAGCGTGCTGGTGTACGCAGCATTAAAAATGATTTTGACATCATGCTGGAACTATCTGATGCCGGACACCACCGTGCCGCCAAGATAGATTCACTTATAAGTGACCTTTTGACCGGATTAGGAAATAGCCGGTTTGAGAAGGTATTGTTTGAATGTTCCGAAGCCATGTTGAATAATTTGCATGAAGTGAAAAAGCAAATGCGAATGACCGGAAAACGTGTAGTCTATACAAAACCGCTCACAAATCCGATTGAAAAAAGCACGGTGCCGTATCACGAGGTCTGTCCCATTACCAGACCGAATGCCATATCGCTTTTATCCGAAGTAATGGGCAGGAGCTTCCGTGACGCAGAGAAGTTCCTAAAGGGCATGAAGACCGAATTGCCGTCACAGGCGGATAATATGTATACGGTTTATATGGTTGATGGCGAGCCAATTGGTGTGGTGCTGCCGCATATCGAACCGGATACAGACAAGGAAGGGCGTATGTTCTGGATAGGTGTTCATCCAGTATTTCGTGGGAAAGGCTACGGCAGGCTGCTGCATCTCATTGGATTATACAGACTGCAGCATGAATTTGGTGCCACATCCTATTATGGTGTAACCAAGGTTGACAACACGCCAATGCAAAACGTTATGTCTGCGAATGGGTGTGTTCGGAATAATGATCCTGTCATATCACTGGCGTTTTCGGTATCGCATGAAGGGCAAATGAATGATAGACATAAGGAGTATTGTTGATGAAACACTTAATCTTGGGGCTGTCTATTGTGATGGTGATTTGCCTGAGCATCGGGATGTACGTTAACCAGGGCCTGGATCAGCCGACGGCACCACAATTGAATCAGCCGAATGATGTGCAGGAGAATGCAACAGGGCCAAATCAGACTGCGCAACCTGAGCAGGAACCATTGCGGCCGGTTAATCGTGATACCATCAGTTATACCTTGCAAAACGACGAGCTGAACATCACGTATAACGGCGGGGACGATTGGATAAAGGTCCCGATTGAGAAAGAATTATTATTTAACGGGGAATACAGAGGTGACGAACAGGAACTGATTGATGGCAGCTATATTTTGACGGAAAATCGTGCAGCGTTCTTATATCAGCAGAGTTCGGTCGCATTAACATATTTCACTGACAAGGGGAAGACATGGCAGGATAGCGTTGTTTCGGAGTCTTTCCCGGAAATGCGGTTCAGGAAAACTGACTTCTTAACGGACCAATTTGGTTATGTGATTGCCTCCGGCGGCCGAACGATGTCACAGGAGTATTCAACTGCTTTCTTAACACAAGATGGCGGTGACACCTGGGGAGCAACAGCAGATCCGCCGACAACACGATTGATTGCAGACGGCGGCTTCCTGGATGCAACGACTGGATTTTTGTCCTATGGAACGATTAACCCCATGGAACCGGATGTTTATGTGACACAGGATGGTGGAGAGAGTTGGGAGAAAGCAGTCTTTCACATTCCGGAAAAGTATCATCAAGTCTTTGTTCAGGCCGATGTTCCCAAAAAAGTGGACAATCATTTATCCGTTTTGGTCAACCAGGGTCCAAATGGGGATTATAAGGGTGGAAAGGTGAAAGGAAAGTTTGTGTCAGAGGATAACGGTTTAACATGGAATTTTTCAACGGAGGTACAGCCTGATGAAACAAAACAGCAGTAAACTGATTAAAATCGTTGGCTGGGCACTGTTACTTTTCGCCGTCGGGTTTTTCTGTCTGCAAATGGGCTATTTAGTTGTGCATGAAAAATATCAGGTAACGTATATTGACGATCGGCTCTTTTTCATCATCAATATGCTTTGTATTATTTGTTTGGCCATAGCGATTCTACTGTTACTTACACTCACGAAAAAATACAAATTCATCGTTTACGGTGTTGCCATTCTGTTTGTCATAGTTAATGGTGTATTGCTTATAGGCAACAGTCGGGACATGAACCATATCCTCAGTGTGTCCCCTGACTGGAAGCATGTTTTATCGATTAAAGAAGATGCGGGGAGTGGGGAGGCCACTTATTACCGGCCTTATTACGGTATTCTGGCCCGCCCCAAAGAACAATTGCCCGATGCAGCAGAGGGTGCGTTTAACGTCGAATGGTTGGCGCATGATATTGCGGCTGTTACTTATGAAGCGGCGGATGAATCGATTCAGCAATTCATCGCGACATATGGTGATCGCGGCAGTGGCCGGTCTTACTACTATGTGGGAGCAGAAATTCACGGACAGTGGCAGGCTGATAATACAGAGGTGGTAAGCGGCACAGAAGGAATTTCGGTTACGGTGGATGGTGAAACAGAAACATTTGGATGGGACAATATGGAGCAGTTTGGCACACTTGCGGTCGTTTTACATAAAAATGACGAAGCCGCTTGGACCCTATCGTTAAATGAAAACTTCGAGGTACATTCCGATTCTTCTGAGCAGACTGTCGGAAATATTCGTTTATACAAAGCAACTATGAAGAACAATCAGCCAATAACACTGGACTATAAAGGGTCAAATTGAAATATGGTCGGAATAGGGTTGAACGGCTATCCTATAACATAATCATTTCCGCTTACTGAACTATTTGCTGCTGAAGATACTTCCTGGTCAAATCGAAATGGTGTTGTTCATGGATGGCTAATAAGTGAATGCTTTGAATAACGTTTGGGTAGTGTGCGATCGGATCCGGATAGTAAATTTGTCCGGCAACACGTTCGTCCATACGGGATAGTTTGTTCTTCAATCTGGCCGTTTCGCTGTCAAGCAGCTGCTGAATATCCGTGAAGTGATATTTCTGACTTACGTTTTTGGGCGGCATTAATACAAAAGGCGCTTTCATCGGCCTTTTCTTCATTTGACTGTATTCCGCATAGATATTATAAGTCTCCGTTTTGTATGGACGCGCCTTGCGCAGATTTGCGTAAAGCGTCATGACCGGGAGATAGAAAGTGGAAAATTTTCTCACTAACCGTACCATCAGCACGAGATGATAAATTGTTTCGCCAACCGACCATTTATCCGGCATTGGCCGCTCCCATGTGTCGTTCACATTTTCCGTGACATACCGATAAAAAGCATCCCGCCGGTGTTCAATCATTTGAAAATAAAATGATAGGTAGTGACTTTTCAAGTGACATCACCTCTGCCATTTTGTCTCTGGATGGTTAGTCCCCAAAAAGGTGTGTTTTTAAAAAATATACCTTAAAAAGCATAAGATATCGTGGTTAATTGGATACAACTAACGCTGTATATGGTATCAAAAATGCCCGAGTGACCTTTTTGGGAGTGAACCTCTCGATTAATCTTACGTAACTTATGGGGAAATTCAGTTATTCATCCGACAAAGTCCATCATAAGCCTCAAAAGCCTCTACTAACAAAAAGGCTGTCCCGGTAATAGTAGGTCAGCCATCCTATGCATGCAGTAATTCTTCAATATCCTGTGCAATGTTTTCGGGTTTTGTCTGTGGTGCGTAGCGTTTAAGCACATTCCCATTTCGGTCGATGAGGAATTTAGTGAAGTTCCACTTGATTTGCCTGGTGACAACCCCTTTGGCCTGGCTAGTCAAATAGGTGAACAACGGGTGTGCACGTTCTCCTTTGACGTCAACCTTACTGAACATCGGAAATGTAACACCGTAATTCCTCCGGCAAAAACCGGCAATTTCGTCATCGGATCCAGGGTCCTGCTGGTTAAACTGGTTGCACGGGAACCCCAGTATAGCGAACCCTTCATCCTTATACGCATCATATAGTTTCTGCAGTCCGTCAAATTGTGGTGTAAAGCCGCATTCACTGGCGGTATTGACAATCAGGAGGACATTTCCTCCAAAATCAGCAAGCGACTTTGCCTCTCCATCTATTGTATGGGCTGAAAATTGATAAATATTAATGATGAGTGCCCCCCTTTTGACTAAACCGTAACAATTCCCCCAAATATTGTCAAAAAATTGAATCATGAGTTTTTGGGGTTATGATACCCACTCAACTTTCGAATCAATAAGCACAAACTGTGAACTGCGGCATAAGTTTGAGAGGTTTCATTTAGTGAGGCTTTCATGCTACGCATATGGAATATACTTCCTTTTCCATTCTTTTCCCGGGGACAGAGCTTCTCACGATGATTTATAGCCAAAATCGGTGTCCTTTTCATCGAGACGGAGCTTCTCACGATGATTTATAGCCAAAATCGGTGTCCTTTTCATCAAGACGGAGCTTCTCACGATGATTTATAACCAAAATCGGTGTCCTTTTCATCGGGACGGGGCTTCTCACGATGATTGAGCCGAACCAACTCCCTTTCACATAGGAAATTCGCTTAATAAACGATAAAAAAAGACCATCCAATGCAACTTACAAAGGGATGGCCTCTTACAGTTTACCTATAATACTTCCTGTTTCGCTTTGCTTTCTTCTTCAATGACTGCCAGTCTGCGGTCAATTTCGTCCTGGGATAAGTTATGCTCCCGAACATACAGGTTGTCCCGGCTCACCCGGCATTCATGGGTACACCCGCGCATAAATTTGTGTTCGTTTTCCTCTGTGCAGATGATCTGTTTGTTGCATGGCGGATTGGCACAGTTGACATAGCGTTCACATGGCTGGCCGTCAAAATAATCTTTTCCGACGACAACATGTTCGTTCTGATTGATCGGAACGGAAATTCTTTGATCAAAGACGTAACATCTGCCGTCCCATAGTTCGCCCTGTACTTCGGAATCCTTGCCATAGGTAACAATTCCGCCATCGAGCTGACCGACATCTTCAATGCCTTCATTCATCAGCCAGCCGGAGAATTTTTCACAACGGATGCCCCCGGTGCAATAGGTTAACACTTTTTTATCTTTCAGCTGATCTTTATTTTCACGGATCCATCCGGGCAGTTCACGAAATGTTTCAATGTCCGGCCGAATTGCACCGCGAAAGTGTCCAAGGTCATATTCGTAATCGTTGCGTGCATCCAGAATGACCGTTTCTTCGTCCTGCATCGCCTGATAAAATTCCTCCGGCGAGAGGAACGCCGCCGTTTTTTCCATTGGGCTCACATTTTCGTCCTCGTTCAGCTTCAGGCTGACAATTTCCGGACGATGCCGCACATGCATTTTTTTAAAAGCGTGTCCATCGTGTTCATCGATTTTGAACGCCATGTCCGCAAATCGCGGATCCTGATGCATGGCTTCCATATATTGTTCTGTTTGTTCGACTGTGCCGGAAACGGTTCCGTTCAGTCCTTCATGTGCCACCATGATGCGCCCTTTCAGTCCAAGATCCTGACAGAATGCCAAATGTTCTTCGGCAAATGTCTCCGGATCGTCCACAGGCACAAATTTATAATAAAGCAGCACTTGGTACATCTGTTTATTTTCCATTTCTATACCACCTACACTTTGTATTTGCAAGATACAAGCAGTGGATTTTCATCTTGCAGAAGAGTATTTTATCATGTTTTGGCCTGTTTTACCAGAAGCAGCACTTTCTGATGGGTTATTTTAACAGATCAAGTTAAAAACCTTGATTGGAAAGCACGAAGCCTTCAAATGAAAGACCAAGCACCAGTTCAAATTGTTGAAACCTGTCTAAAAGGATTCATAAGTTTTTATGGCCTTTTTAGCAAATGTAAAGTGCCATATAAGTCGTTCTTCAATCGATTCTCAAAATAATTTCCCAAACTGCTTGCATTTTGTTCCGTAAAGGAGTAAAGTAGGGTTTAGCAAATGAAATTGAAATTAGTAATACTTTACGATCTCTTTAACAAGTGGTGTAAAAGTATTTATGGTTCAATTACTTTGCACATATTTGCATAAGGAGGTCGTTTTATATGATGACTGGTACAGTAAAATGGTTCAACGCTGAAAAAGGCTTCGGTTTCATTGAGCGCGAAGATGGAGACGATGTGTTCGTTCACTTCTCAGCAATCAATGCTGAAGGCTTCAAAACACTTGAAGATGGTCAAAACGTTGAATTCGAAATCGTTGAAGGCAACCGCGGACCACAGGCTGCTAACGTTACAGCCGTATAATTGACTGTGATTAGAAAAAGGTTTACCTCGTTTGTGAGGTAAACCTTTTTTGTTTAGAATGATAATATCGGTAGATGAGTTCATGCTGCGAAAGGTGGGGGAACAAAAATGGAGAAAGATGATATCGAACAAAAAGTGATTGAAGGCTATCAGCAGGATGAAAAAATGATGATCCTTGTGTATGCTCAGTGGTGCATCAACAACGATCTGGATCCGGAAGCACTATACAGTCATGCATATCCAAACCAAATGAACAACGGATCTTTAAGGGAAGCACTGGAATTAACGGTTTCAAAACAGGAATCCGAGGCCATTCCAGATCAAACAGTGCTTAATGTTTTACAGTTGTTTGGCAATGAAGACCTGGCGTTCGTTGTGCAGGAGCAAATCGTTGACAAAGCCGAGAAAAGCTCTGATAAAAGTAAAAATACCGCTGATTGATGGGTCAACGGACATGATAATCGAACAAAAATTTGCAGATGTAAGGGAGCGGACAGCTGATGGACTGGTACATAAAGCCATTTCAGAACCTGACGAATGATGACTTATATGCGCTGATGAAACTTCGGGTGGAAGTTTTCGTCGTGGAGCAGGAATGCGCATACCCTGAACTGGATGGTTATGATCAGCAGGCCGTCCATTATTTTTTGAAAGATGATCATGACATTGCAGCCAATGTCCGAATTTTGCCGGGGAACACCATATTTGAAGAACCGTCCATAGGCAGGGTCGCGGTTGCTGAAAAGTTCCGGGGCCGTGGTTATGGACGCGAGATTATGCAAAAAGCAATCGACTACATTTCCAATCAATGGCATTCGTCGGAAATTAAGATTGAAGCTCAGGAATATTTAAAAGGTTTTTATTCGGAGTTGGGGTTCCGGCAAGTGTCTGAACCATATCTTGACGACGGGATCGTACACATTAACATGATATGGAAGTAAAAATAAAGTATCATTCATTTGTATCGGCACATAGTATGGTTAGCGATTCATTTTTAGACAATGGAGGCTGACGGCTATGATGACAAATGATCAGCTTAATCAATGTAAAAACGAACTGCTGGAGAGGCAGAATGCGTTAATCCCTCAGGTGCAGGGTCATTTCGGAACCTCACTTGAAATGACAAAACAGTCAATGGATGAACTATCCAATTATGATAACCACCCTGGTGATATGGGTACAGAGATGTTTGAGCGCGAGAAGGATATTGCGCTGAATGAACACGCTGAAAAGGAACTGAAAGATATTAATGCCGCTCTTCACGCGATTGCGGATGGAACGTATGGCATCTGCAGCGAATGCGGGCGCGATATACCGTTCGAGCGGCTGGAAGCTATCCCAACAGCAGACCGCTGTTTTGAACATGCGGAGGATTTGGATAATCTTGCTAAGGCTGATCGGCCGGTGGAAGAAGGTGTCTTCAGCCCGAATATCAATCCGGATGAGATAACCGATGAAGAACAAACGGGTTACGATGCGGAAGATGCCTGGCAGGAAGTGAGCCGCTACGGGACATCGGAGACGGCATCAGATTTTTATGGCGATCGTGACAACTACGATGATATGTATCCGAACAGTGATGAGAACGTCGGAAGTGTTACCGATGAGGAAAGCTTTCTGGCGGCTGACCGTGAAGGGAATTTCACTGGTGTGACGCCGAATCACAAAGAATATGAGGAATAAATGGTATTTGCTGATGAAGGATTCGCTTGAGGTGTGAAACCATAAGCGCCGTGTATCCGTATGGCATCATAAGGAGATGATGAAATTGGAAGATAAACACGGGTGTATCAAATGCGGCAGTACAGATGCCGAGCAGAAGGAAGTCGCCATGACCGGGACAGGCCTATCGAAAATGTTTGATGTGCAAAGTAACCAGTTCATTGTGGTCTGGTGCAAGAACTGCGGATATTCGGAATTCTACAATAAGAAAAGCTCATCAGGCAGTAACATATTTGATTTCTTTTTTGGGTAAGTCCGATCTGGGAGTGGAAGAGCGGTACTGGCTAAAGACGCGCGAAAATCCAGATGTTTGCAGCTAATCCAGCATTCAGATTAACGAAAAATAATCAAATCACATAGGAAAAATGGGCACCAATCCATGCGTGGTTGGTGCCCATTGCTGTGAGGTAAGATCGTATACCATTTTAGCCCAACCACGGTGTCGTTCACTAATCGGAGAAATGAAGACCTGAAGGAAATCATAAATCGTTCGACTAGGTCTTCATCGATGGAATGAAGATTTGAAGACGATCAAAAACCTGTTTTATTCAGTTATGTGATGTAAGCCCGGTTTGCCTGTCAGATAGATAGGAAATAAGCATAAAAAGACTGTCGTTTAGGTGGACGACAGTCTTTTTACTTGATGGAGGATTTAGCTGCGTTCTCAGCCGTTTTTATCGGACTTTTCCATTCCTTTCTTCTAATATCCGCGAAGCATCGTATCCATCATGTTCCCGACAATTGAACTCAGGAATGACTGCGAGAAAAAGGCAAAAGCCAGAATGACGATAATGTACAGCCCCAGAAGTACATAAATGCGATCAAACCCTTCCGCCGGCTGTTCCAATAAGATGAAAGTGGGGGTCAACAATAATAAGCCAAGGATGCTTATCAGAATAAGGATGCCAGCGAGTGCCGATATTCCGATTAAAGAAAATATCAGGCCTACTGCATATAAAAGCAGAAACGGGATTAAATAAGCACCATATTTGGCGATGACATCCGGGAATGTGACGGCCTGAGCAGACAATTTTGCACCGGCAAACGTCAATCCAGCAATCAGGAATTCCAGTAACACAAAGGTAATCAACGGCAGAATGAAACTGTCCAAAATGGAAACATTACTAAAAAATCCTGCCGGGATGGCAGTGAGTATAAAATGGTAGCTCACCGACAATAATAGGGCAAATAAAATGATGGCTATAAGGCTTGAAATCATGTCTGAGTGATTGGCCTTTTTGGCTTCATCCGGATTTTTAACAAGTGTAATAAAAAAGTGCCCGAAGTCGATTGCCTTATTTTTTAGAACTTCCACGAATTCATTGGATGATTCCCCGGTTTCCTTGTCCTGCCCGGGGTTGACGCTTGCTGCAGAGACTTCGTTGTCTCCCGAATATTCTTCCTTTACCTGTTCATGCTCCGGGACGAGTTGCGCCCCGCAGCTGGTGCAGAATTTTCCTTCTTCTGAATACTGACCACACGATGGACATTGCATACCATCACTTCCTTTCTTGATACTTACTTTAAAGGGTTGTTCAAAAAAACTGGTGAAAACAACGCATCGATAAATGATCTTCTGCTGCGAATGCCCACGTCAATCGCCAACCGCAAAAGTCACGCTTCGTTCTCAAAGCTGCCTCGCCTCGAATTTCTCGGTCCTTTTCATCCTTCTTTTTGAACGCTTATTTAAAGTATAATCGTTTTTGGTATATTTTGCATTTCGAAAAGTGTCCATTCTCTATCATAACAAAAAACCTGCAACTGAGTGCAGGTTTTTTGCAAGGGGGCTTTCTATTGTCCCTGTTCGCGTTCAACCAAATCGAGTGAGACGGTTTGTGCTTCGCCGTTTCGGTAAATTTCAAGCTCGACAGTTTCACCGATTTTTGTTTCATTATAGAGGAACTTACGCAAATCCACCAACGAGTTAATCTCATTTCCGTTAATTTTCGTGATCACATCAAATTGCTGCAGGTTCGCTTGCTCAGCAGGTGAGCCTGTTTCGACCTGGGCTATAACCATACCACCTTCCATATCTTTCGGAAGCTGAATCTGGTCACGGTATTGCGGTGGAACCTGTTGAATGGATGCTGTGCTGATGCCAATGTATGGCCGGGCAACACTGCCATCCGATTCAAGCTGCTCGATGATTGGCATGGCTGAGTCGATTGGTATGGCAAATCCGATGCCTTCAACGGCCGTCTGGGCAATCTTCATCGAGTTGATTCCAATTACCTTGCCATCTGAATTGACAAGTGCACCGCCGCTGTTCCCCGGGTTAATGGCAGCATCTGTCTGTATGACTTCTGTTACCCAGTCAGGCTGGCCATCACCGTTCGTATCCGTACTGACGGAACGGTCCATGCCGCTGACGATTCCTCTTGTCAGGGTGTTGGCAAACTCCATCCCAAGCGGGTTGCCAATGGCGACGACGGTTTCGCCTGCTTTCACATCCTCTGAGGCCCCAAGATTAGCAACGGTATCGATTTTGGAGCCGTCAACTTTCAGGACAGCCAAATCACTCAGTTCATCTGAACCGAGAACTTCTGCCTTAATGCGTTCATCATTGTTGAGCGCCACTTCCACTTCCTGAGCGTCGGCGACAACGTGATGGTTGGTAACGACATAGGCATTGCCATCCTCTTTTTTATAAAGAATCCCTGAGCCTGTTCCGGATTTCTGGCTGGGTTCCCAAATATTTGTTTGCTGCATCCTGGTGACCCCAACAACGGCATCTGCTGCTTCATCCATATTTGATGCGGCTTCAGCATTGTCTGATGCAATGGTTTCCGTAACTTCCGGTGATTCTGATGCTTGGTTATTTTCGCTTGAAGCATCGTCGGAAGTGGAGCTGTTGTTATTATCTGGTATAATGTTCGATGTAAACAATAGGACAACGACAATGGCTGAAATAAGACCGCCAGCCAGCCCGCTCAGCAGGTTACCGGATTTTTTCTGTTTTGGTGGTTTTTCAGTTTGTTTCGCTTTTGTATGTTGTCTTGCCGTTTGGGCAATGCCGCCATTCGTTTCCGGTTCTGTATTCTGGATGGACGCGTTTTCCTTTTGTTCCTCGTTATCATGATTCATATTGTCATTTTGATGATTCTGATTGTCATCCATGAATATCTCACCTCTTCTGCGTTATGATGATTACAAGTTTCATTATAGCCATAACGTTTGGTAGTATTTTGGTACGGATATGGCAAAAGTGTGTAATTCTATTCAGGGTATTCCCGTTTTCGCGTACGAACAATCATAAAGATCAAATAATGGAGGAATCGCTTATGACGAACCATATTGGTGTCGTGGAAGATGATGCGAATATCCAAAACATTGTTTCAGCCTATTTGAAAAAAGAAGGCTTTTATGTCACGGTGATGGATTCGGCTGAGAAAGCCTGGGAATTGTGGGAAACCCGGCAACCGGACATGTGGCTGCTTGATATTATGCTTCCTGGGATGGACGGCTATGAATTTTGTAAAAAAATTCGGCAGGAAAGCGATGTCCCGATTATTATCATTTCAGCAAAAGATGATGAAATTGATAAAATCCTTGGGCTTGAATTGGGCGGTGATGATTATTTAACTAAACCGTTCAGCCCCCGCGAACTTGTGGCGCGTGTCAAGCGTGTGCTCAAGCGTACCAGCCATTCCGTACAGGATACACCACATGACCGGATTAAGGCGGGCAATCTGCTAATTCACGAGAATGATCGCCGGATTTTTTGGAATGGTGAGGAACAGGATATGACTACCAAGGAATTTGATATGCTTCTGTTGCTTGCCAGAAACATCAACAGGGCCTTTTCTCGCGAGGAATTACTCATCAAAATCTGGGGAGAAGACTACTTCGGCAGTGATCGTGCTGTCGACGATCTGGTTAAACGGCTTCGCAAAAAATTGGTCGATATTCCATTGGAAACCGTATGGGGATATGGTTATCGGCTGCGCGGTGAAGAGGAATAACGATGAAACTGCAGTCACAGTTAAATGTAGCGTTCACGGCGCTCTTACTGGTCATTCTTGCTGTTACAGGCTATGTCATTTACTCCATGATACTTGAGATGCTGATCGACAATGAAAAAACGGAATTGCAGCAAAAAGGTGAATTGCTTGTTGATGTACTGAACGAACAATACCGGCCACAGGGGAATGTACAGGACTTCGGCGGTTTTTTGGAAGATCAGGACCTGCAGCTGTTTCTATACGACCGCAGACAAAATCAGGTCCTCATGTCAACGATGCCGGAGCAGTATGTGAAAGGATTTTCAGCCAATGATTATTTTGCAGAAACCCGTGAGGATTTATGGGAAGCGGGAAACAGTAAATTTGTCACATCACGTATTTTAATTTACCCAGAGCAAACTAGTCTTGAGCTGATTTTACTGACCCCGTTAACGGATTTACAAGTCATACAGCAGGATTTTTTCAGACGGTTGATTCTTGTGTTTCTCATCGGTACCATAGCTGCTGTTTTTCTTAGTTATTTGCTGACCAATAAGTTAGTGACGCCGCTCACAAAATTGAAAAAGCAGCTGAAGAAGATTGAAAACCGTCAGTTCGATAAAATCGAACGCGTGAAGGCAACAGGCGAAATAAAAGAGGTCGAGCAAGGTGTCTACGATATGGCGACTGAACTGAACCGGTACATGAAATCACAGCAGGCGTTTTTCCAAAATGCCAGTCATGAACTGAAAACGCCGCTCATGACGATACAAGGGTATGCGGAAGGCATCCGTGATAACGTTTTTGATGACGACGATAAGGAAAAAGGTCTTGAGATGATGGTAACCGAGGTGAACCGTCTGAAAAAAATCATTAATGAAATGATCCTGCTCGCGAAACTGGACAGTGAGCAGACGGAATATCAGCCAGCGCGGATTAAGGGTTCCGAATTGATTGATCAGGTTTTGGGTCGGGCGTTTCCGCTGGTCAGTGAAAATGATATTAGTCTGGAACACGTCGTGGATGAACAAAGTGTCTTTTTCGCTGATCAGGAAAAGTTGCTGCGCGCTCTACTGAATCTCACTTTTAACGCCATTCGCCATGCTCATTCGCGTGTAGAGATTACCGTGAAACATAAAACAATCATGGTTGAAGATGATGGAGAAGGTGTTTCAGAGGACCTCATTCCACATATATTCCACCGATTTGTAAAAGGTAAGACTGGCGAAACAGGACTTGGGCTAGCAATCGCTCGAGCCATTATCGAGCAGTCCGGCGGGAAGATCATGGTGGAGAAGTCCGAACTTGGCGGGGCAAAATTTGTAATTATTTTTCCTGAGTAAACATTTGTGTTATACTAGTATAGTTTGAGCCATCCTGAAACAAATGAGGAGCGTACGTTTATGCAATTAAGAGAAGATATCCGCAACATAGCCATTATCGCCCACGTTGACCATGGCAAGACAACACTTGTTGATCAGATGCTGAAATATTCGGGGACTTTCCGCGAACATGAACAAGTGGATGAGCGCGCCATGGACACGAACGATATTGAACGTGAACGCGGAATTACCATTTTGTCGAAAAATACGGCAATCAAATATGAGGACACAGCGATTAATATCCTTGATACCCCAGGTCACGCCGATTTTGGCGGTGAAGTGGAACGGATTATGAAAATGGTTGATGGTGTTCTGCTGGTAGTCGATGCTTATGAAGGCTGTATGCCGCAGACACGATTTGTCCTGAAAAAAGCACTTGAGCAAAAGCTAACACCGATTGTTGTGCTTAACAAAATCGATCGTCCGAACGCCCGGCCGAATGAAGTCATCGACGAGGTGCTGGACTTATTTATCGAACTGGGTGCAGATGATGAACAACTGGAATTCCCGGTCATTTATGCATCCGCAATAAATGGTACTTCAGGTGAGGAGCCCGATGAACAGACAGAAACAATGGACCCGGTATTTACAACGATATTGGATCACATTCCTGCACCGAAAGATACATCAGGTGAACCGCTGCAATTCCAGATTACACTGCTGGATTACAACGATTATCTAGGCCGGATTGGAATCGGACGTGTTGTCCGCGGAGAAATCAGTGTCGGGCAGCAGGTGGTAGTCCTGAAAAAAGACGGATCGCAAAAAACGTTCCGCATTAGTAAATTATTCGGGTTCATCGGACTGAAGCGGGTCGAAATTCAGGAAGCAAAAGCCGGTGACATTGTGGCGATTGCTGGTATGGATGATATCAATGTCGGTGAAACGATCTGCCCGAGGGATCACCCTGAAGGACTGCCATGGCTCCGTATTGACGAGCCGACGCTGCAAATGACATTTTTGACCAATAACAGCCCGTTTGCCGGCCGTGAAGGCAGCTATATCACATCCAGACAAATTGAAGAACGCCTGTTGAAACAGCTCGAAACCGACGTCAGCCTGCGTGTAGAACCAACCAATTCTCCGGATGCCTGGACCGTCTCAGGACGTGGGGAATTGCATCTTTCCATTTTAATTGAAAACATGCGGCGTGAAGGATTCGAATTGCAATTGTCGAAGCCTCAAGTCATCATTAAAGAAATCGATGGCGTTCAATGTGAGCCGGTGGAGCGTGTCCAAATTGACGTTCCGGAAGATTATACCGGTCCGGTTATGGAATCGCTCGGTTCGCGCAAAGGAGAAATGCTTGACATGGCGAACCAGAACAATGGTCAAGTGCGCATTGAATTTAAAGTGCCATCTCGCGGCATGATCGGCTATGCAACAGAATTCATGTCTCTGACGCGTGGTTATGGTATCCTGAACCATACGTTTGATGCCTATGAACCAGTCGCAAAAGGCCCTGTTGGCGAACGTCGTGAAGGGGTTCTCGTTTCACTGGAAGATGGGAAGGCTTCGACATATGGAATTATGCAGCTCGAGGACCGCGGTATGATTTTTGTTGAACCAGGGACTGAGATTTATGCTGGTATGATCGTCGGGGAACATAATCGTGATAACGACCTGACCGTGAACATCACAAAGGAGAAACATTTAACCAATGTTCGCTCCGCTACGAAAGACCAGACAGCCGTCATCCGAAAAACGCGTGACTTATCCCTTGAAGAAGCGATCGAATATATCGATGACGATGAGTATTGTGAAGTGACACCGGAAACGATCCGCCTTCGCAAAAAGATATTGAATAAAAATGAACGTGAAAAAGCATCCAAAAAAACGAAAATGGGTTAATGATTGAACCGGTAATGGCCGCAAGAGCTGTTACCGGTTTTTTTAATAAGATGTGATGTTACGGTGAATGATTTGCGGGAGATGATTGGAATTTACAAAAAGATGGAATATCAATAGAAGTGGGAAAATATCAGAAGAAACCCCTTTGGCGAACAAACTATTCTTCCTTATATGTTATGCTTCTTTTAGTTAAAGGAAGTTTTAAAATAAGGCCAAGGCAGGTGCCAGCAATTGAGAAGGTTGTTCAAACGATTAATTTTTCTACTCAAATTTCATAAATCGATTCCTTTTGTGATAGACTTTTTCCGTTCATCACAAGTGAAAGGAACGACAAAACTTTTATATGTCGTCCTGGTAATCGGCTATATCCTCATTCCGTTTGACCTGATCCCGGATTTTTTCTATTTATTCGGGTTCTTTGATGATATTACAGTCGCAGCCTTTCTTTTGCAGCGGATGGTGAAAGTGGCACCGGAATCATTGAAGGAAAAACATCATTTCCAGTAAATGCTGACAGGACCGGGATGCCTTAACACCCCGGTCCTGTTTACTGCTGTTTATCATTTTTATCATTTGGTATATATTTCGTAAAGTATACGGCAAACATTAAACAAACCACTGCTATACCCCATGAAGCAATCCCGCTCCAATAAAGATCCACACCCATGCCAATAATCAAAACGATGCCAGTTATGAGGATAAATATGGCAGTTAAATGACGTTTCATGATTTCTACACCTCGGATATTCGGGTATACGCTCTTACTTCAATTATAATACATGTTTCAATCATATGCTGGTAAAGCAGTTTAGTGTCCGGCAACATCCCGTTTGGTGAAAAATACCCATGAAACGGTCAGAAAAATGACGTAATAAACCGCTAATACCGTGATGGAAAATCCGAGGCTCATGCCATCAAACATCGGTGATCCATTGATATATTGATTCATGTTGGTATTGGCAAACAGAATATATTTTGCCCAGTTGTAATCAGAGAAGAAGCCGACAATCGCATTTCCGGACAGCATCAGGAAAATGGCAATTCCGATCGCAAGCGAACTCTGCCGGAAAATGGCCGAAATCATAAAGGCGAACGTGGCCATCATCACAAGTGTCACAAGCTGCAATCCATAGCCTTGAACAATTTGTCCGATAACGGAAACATAGGCATAGCCGTCACTCTGGTTGACCACGATATGCGGATCCATTCCATTGATACCAAAAAATATTGCGCCGATGATCCATGAAAAAATCAGGACAAAAAGAAGCGTGAACAACGCAAATAATAATACCGAGACATACTTGGATGCCAGAATTTTTGTCCGGGTAATTGGGCGGATCAGCAATAGTTTAATGGTGCCCCATTTGAATTCATTGGCGACAATCCCTGCCGCGACGATGATCGTCAAGAGGCTTACCAGTGAAAGCAGGAATTTGTTTTCCATGACAAACTGCCATGTATCGTATGGTGCAGGCTGGATGTCATTGTCAAGATAATAATTATTCTTTTCAATTTGGCCTGTATAGGCGCCTTGCATCATCTCGTCTTGTTCCATCTTTTTCTGCATACTGGCATTGTCGTCTTGCAGTGTCTGCCGCCAGTCGTCATCATGTGCTGCCTGATATGTCGGTGTATTTTCCACACCGAAGTTGGACAGAAAAGCCACTCCCACGATCAGTACGGCCATCAGAATATACATGATCCACGTCGACTTACGGATGTATAATTTAAATTGTTCATTCATTAATAGCTGAAAAAAGTTACTCAATCGTATTCTCCCCAATCAAATCAAAGAATTTATCCTCCAGTGTTGATGTCGTGACCGTCACCTGGTAAATCCGGATATTTTGCTTCACAAACGTTTCAATAATGTCTGGTATTCTATCCCGCTCGGCTTGGATAAGCAACGTATCACGACCGGATGCTTTAATGCCAAAATCCTCCGTTAAGATGTTAACCGCTTCTTGTATGGGTGTCACCTCCAGTTGTACTTCAACAACAGTCGTCTGCTCCGTCGCCGCATTCACATCCTGTATGGCGACCATTTCCCCATTTTTGATCAGGCCGATTCGGTCACACATTAATTCGATTTCAGAAAGCAAATGACTGGAAATGATCACAGCAACATTTTCCTCTTCTGCCAGCTTTCGTATGTACTGACGGATTTCACGAATTCCAGCCGGATCCAATCCATTGGTCGGCTCATCTAAAATAAGAACAGATGGCTGATGCAGTATGGCTTGAGCAATGCCTAACCGCTGGCGCATCCCTAAAGAATATTTTCCGGCTTTTTCGTTAATCGCCTTTTCCAGTCCGACAAGTTTAACGACCTCTTGGATACGCTCTTTCGTGACCTTTGGCATCATGCGGGCATAGTGAGTTAAATTCTGCTTCCCGGTCATGAACGGGTACATCTCCGGATTCTCGACAATCGCGCCAACTTCCCGGATGGCATCTTTAAAGTCTGATTTGATACTGTTGCCAAGTATCCGTACATCACCACCTGACAGTCCCATCAATCCGACCATCATACGTATAGTCGTCGTCTTGCCGGCACCATTGGGACCGATGAACCCAAACACTTCCCCTTTATGAATATTGAAAGTCAGGCCTTTAATAATGTCTTTGTTTCCGATGACTTTTTTGACATCGATTAGTTCCATTGCTGTATCTGACATGATAAATCCTCCATTTCATTAACTATTTTGTAATACGTAAAAACCACAGAAAAGTTTCAGCCGTTCAGGTCCATTATGTCGAATGCTGGCTTTCTCCGTCGATATATTCCATTAAGTCACCGGGCTGGCAATCCAAAGCCTGACACAATGCATCTAGTGTTGTGAAGCGGATAGCCTTGCCTTTTTCATTTTTAAGGATGGACAGATTGGCAGGTGTAATATCGACTAATTCAGAGAGTTTATTTAGTGACATTTTACGCTTGGCCATCATAACATCAAGATTTATTCGGATCATTGCAGCCCTCCTGTTTCATCATATTGTTTGCTTGTTTTCTTCAACCGCACTGACAGCTGTCTTAAGAGCTGACGCGATAAACATAAGCACAAATCCAGTGATGATGAAATCAGCATAAGCGATATTTGAAAAAGCAATCGATGCATTGGAAATATCAAGCGCCGTCACAGCTTTTGAGAGTAGCAGGCCATCTGTATATGTAGTGGCTGATCCCAGAACAAGACATGTCAGTCCTATACCGAAAAGAAGTGAGACGTTTTCATGCATAAACAGCCCTTCTTTATAAATATTTTTCAGGAATTTGTACATGAGCCATAGGAACGCAAGCGCAAACAGAAACAAGGTGATATTGGAAATGAAATACAGCACCATAAAGGATTTATCTGTATAAAGATCAGGTTGCTGATAAAAGTCAAGCGTCATATAACCATATATCGGGTTGAATTCTCCCAACGATTGCGTGAAGGAACTGTCCGGCCACCAGATATAGGAAACATTTGCTACGATGGTGAATAAGCCTGTTAAAAGCACAAAATAAAACAATAGTAAACTAAGAAGGGATGAGATCTTAAATAGAATGTTGAGACTCATTGGTACACTCCTTGTCAGCTGAAATATACAATTCACATAGAATTATGTGGAGCAATTATTATATTACCATATTTAATTTATATTATTCAATGTTTTTTTATTGATTATCAATAAAATTATATTAAAAAGTGGTTTGCACACGAGGGGGGACCCATCAGCGATCCGAAACATCAGCGGGAGAAGGGCGGATATCAACGGTAGAGGCGCAGATATCAATGGTAGGAGCGTGAACATCGAGGGAAGGGGCGCGACTATCGATGGTGGAGGGGCCGATATCAGTGGTAGGGATACGGCTATCGAGGGTAAAGGGGCGGGTATCAACGGTGGAGGCGCAGATATCAATGGTAGGAGCGTGAACATCGAGGGAAGGGGCACGACTATCAACGGTGGGAGCGTGAACATCAACGGTGGGCACGACTATCAACGGTAAAAAGGTGAACATCAACGGTAGAGAGGTGGATATCAACGGTAGGAGCGTGAACATCAACGGCAGTAGGGCGATTATCAACGGTAAAGGCATGAACATCAACGGTAGGGGCGCAGACATCAACGGTAAACCCTCAAATATCAACGGTAGAGCTAAACATCCGCTCGAGAAGGTGTAATTATCAAGAACCTTGTTCATGAACACTGATCTGCACTAAACTTCATCTTAAAAAACTATAATATGTGTAAAATAATTCTCGGGGCCACCTGAGGCAATTTTCTAGTCAAAAAAGAGAAGGCACTCTATCATAAATGTATGCTTTGACGGGCAAATACATTTCGAAAGAGGCCTTCTCATGGAAACTA
>NZ_SRHY01000023.1 GCF_004565465.1 Lentibacillus salicampi | reverse complement strand
TGTCCTTAGTACGAGAGGACCGGGATGGACACACCGCTGGTGTACCAGTTGTTCCGCCAGGAGCACGGCTGGGTAGCTACGTGTGGTCAGGATAAGTGCTGAAAGCATCTAAGCATGAAGCCCCCCTTAAGATGAAACTTCCCATCACTTAAAGTGAGTAAGATCCCTCAGAGACGATGAGGTGGATAGGTCCGAGGTGGAAGCGTGGTGACACGTGAAGCTGACGGATACTAATCGATCGAGGACTTAACTAACCCTTAGCCGTTGAATGGCTCTCTTATTTAGTTTTTAGGGTACAAATGATGAAAAATCCCTTGCATTTTTCATCAAAAATGCCTATAATAATGCTTGTCCATAAAAAAAATATGTTCTGTAGATAACGCAGAACAACACAGGTCTGGTAGCAATAGCGGAGAGGACACACCTGTTCCCATGCCGAACACAGCAGTTAAGCTCTCCAGCGCCGATGGTAGTTGGGGTTTTACCCCTGCAAGAGTAGGACGCCGCCAGGCATTTTCCTGTACTTTTTTATTTTTATTTTAATACTTCGGAAGCCTTTTACATTATTCCACAGTAGCTCAGTGGTAGAGCAATCGGCTGTTAACCGATCGGTCGCAGGTTCGAATCCTGCCTGTGGAGCCATTTTATGCTTCCGTAGCTCAGTTGGTAGAGCACCACCATGGTAAGGTGGGGGTCGCCGGTTCGAGTCCGGCCGGAAGCTCTCGATAAACGCCCAATCCCTAAGGGACAGGCGTTTTTTTGTTTTGACCTAATGGTTGACCAAATTCAAAATACAAAAGATATCAACGTCACTAACTAATTAATGGATGTATATGATGGTAAAGCCATCAACCTCTTAAGGGGTCACGCCCAAATTTGTAATTTTATATATAAAAGAGAAGGCGGCGGCATTTTAATGGCCAACTTTTATTTTGTCTTAACCGGCGGGCGGTGACAATAACTCGGATGTTTGGTTGTGCTGTCGCTACTAGCACGTCCTATGCGTCGTAAGCGCCCACTTTAAAATTTTGAAGTGGACTCTCTGGCTACCCTTGCTGTGTTATATTTTAGGCAACGAGAGCAATTACCGTTATCTTCTACAGGCGGCTAAGTAGGCCATCCATTTTAAAAGCCACCAGTCACTATTCAATCAATAGGTAGCATTTAACGTTTAATTTAAATAAGCCTGCTTTTCCCCCTGCAAATGACTTTCTTATGTTCGATTCCAAAAGCGCTGCTGCGCGATGGCGGCGACAAAATCCTCCCCGAAGTCAGTGTTGTTTGCAGCAAACACGACACCAGCTAAGTTATTCTTCTTGGACATTGGAATACAGGACTGGCCAGTTGTCGCCACACCGATTGGTTTGTAGTGTTTATAGGCCATATTGACAAACTCCATAACATCTTGCATAAATTTAGCTTCATTGTCAGCCTTTCCACCTACAACATAGAGCGAGTCATACAGCACCGGATAGGTTGCGGTAAATGTGTCAGTCACTTCAATCGTTGTACCATCCGAACCGGTTACCATTCCAAACCTTTCGCTGATGATATCCATAAATACACCACAATGCTGAAGGAAATCCAGCGTGCTTCTTACTTCTTCACCATGAAATCCATTGGCAATTAATACGCCTACTTTTTGTGTGTACGCATAATGCGGGGTATTGGCCTCGCTAAGGGCTGGAGAACTTGCCGAAACAGGCACGTTAGATCCTTTTGGTGGGTTAACATTAATATGTTCTGCTATAGCTGTTGCCATCCCTTTATCGACATTGGCGAACATATCAACAACTTGTTGCCTGACCGATTTACTTTGGACATAGCTAAGGTGAAAGTTGAATGTTTCCACCGTGTGCTGTTTCTCAACAGGTGATAGGCTGTTCCAATAAAGTCTTGGCTGTGAAAAGAAATCATAGAACGATTCACCTGGACGTTCTCTTGTCTTGTGTCCGTCAACCTTTTCTGGATAATGCGCATACCCGCCTTCATCAGGAGGGGTCTCTGCCGGTGTATTGCCAGCTAACGAGTTTTCATGATAATTTACTGAATCAACATCGATTCGATGGCGCGCAACGCCTTGCCGCTGGTTCGTATTCTTTTCAACAATCGGCTGGTTGACCGGTATATTATTGATATTTGCCGTACCCAGCCGGTGGTAATCCGTATCCCTGTAGGCAAACGATCTGCCTTGAAGGACGGGGTCATCGGTGAAGTCAATTCCTGGTACAACCGTTGCCGGGTCAAAGGAAGACTGTTCTTCTTCCGCAAAATGATTATCCACTAGCCGATTTAACGTCATTTTACCGATGTAGTCAACGGGGATAACTTCTTCCGGCCAGAGTTTTGTATCATCCAGGATGTCAAAATCATAATTATACTGATCCTCTTCATCAATCAGTTGCACACCTAATTCATATTCTGGATAGGCACCGCACTCAATAGCCTCATGTAAATCCCGCCGGTGGAAGTCCGGATCAACGCCACCGATAATATTCGCTTCATCCAGCAGCAATGAATGGACACCAAGCACAGGCTCCCATTTAAATCTGACAAAGGTCGATTTCCCCTGTTCGTTAATAAACCGGAACGTATTGACTGGCCATCCTCCCATCATCCGCCAACTCCTTGGGCGGCCCCGAGCGGACATCAGCCACATAATAAAATGCGCAATCTCCTGATTATTAGCGACATAATCCCAGGTATTGTCGTGGGCAATAGTCGCTTGCGGAACTCCAGTTCTTGGGTTCGGTTTAACCGCGTGTGTAAAATCGGCAAATTTCATGGCATCCATAATAGCAAAGATAGCGAATGAGAGTGCCAAATTATCATAATTTCCCTCTTGTGTGTAAAACTTGGTTGCAAACCCACGTATATCGATGGCCGTGTCCTTGGAACCTTTACTTCCTATAAAATTGGAAAATCGGACAAATACAGGTGTTTTGCTCCCGGGCTCCTGCAGGAAATGAGCTTTGGTGACATGTTTCATCGATTTATATAATTCAAATTCTCCATAAGCCCCATCACCTCTTGCATGAACGACTTTTTCCGGAATGCGTTCCCGGCTGAAATGTGACTGTTTCCTATAAAAGTGAAAGTCCTGAAACAGGGTTGGCCCCCGTTTTCCTGCTCTTAGGGACCACCGATCATTGGAAATTTTAAAGCCGGCATCGTCCGTTAATTTCTTACCCGGCCCAGTATTTTGGGCATAGTATTGTTCAAGCAGTTCTTCTTTGCTGTCCTCGTGACCCTTTTTATAACCATGACCTCTTGACTTATTATCGCTTTCATGTTCGTCCATGGTACCACCTATCCTTTTCGTTAAATCATTTTCTTGAACTCCAATTCCATATCTATTCATTTTATGGAATAATATGTGTGGCTTTTGCGAAGCGATACGAAATGGTTGCATCACGTTGCCGTTAGCAGGAATAATTCCTGCACATGTGAATGTATACAGGTCCTCTGACATACATATCATAAAGTGGAATTTAAAATCAGTTAAGGATAGGTGATGAAATGGATCATTCATCTTCAGAAAACAAAAGAGGTGTTGGCGGATACAGCGAAAACATCAAACAGGAGCAATTGGATCAGTATCGTGTACAAAATGCAGGGAAGCCAATGACGACACAGGAAGGGAAAAAAAGATCACAGGACCAGGATCAATTAAAAGCTGGTGTGCGCGGTCCAGCATTACGGGAAGACTATGAGTTCTTTGAAAAAATGTCACACTTTGGCCATGAAGAGATACCGGAAAGAGTCGTTCATGCAAGAGGTTACAGTGCACATGGCGAGTTTGAATGCTATCAGTCGATGAAACATGTGACAAAAGCGGGATTTTTACAGGAACCGGGAAAAAAGACGCCGTTAACGATCCGGTTTTCCACTGTTCAGGGGTCCAGAGGGTCCTATGATACGGCAAGGGATCTACGTTGTCAGGGGGTGAAATTGTATACAGAAGAAGGCAATTTGGACCTGACAACGATTGCTATGCCTGTATTAATTAACCAGGATGCAATGAAGTTTCCGGATGCAATGCATGCGTACCAATCCAAACAGGACGATGACATACCAACCGCAAGCGGTGCACACGACCTTTTCTGGGACTATGTCGCCAATAACCCGGAAGCGCTTCATATGGTGGAATGGATCATGTCTGACCGGGGTATTCTGAGAAGTTACCGCATGATGGAATCGTGGTCCATTAATACGTACTTATTCGTTAACGAACAAGGAAAGGCAACCTTTGTGAGGTATGTTTGGAAGCCTGTCCTTGGTGTCCATTCCCTGCTCCAGGATGAGGCGCTGAAAATCGGCGGACTTGATCCGGACTTCCACCGACGGGATCTCAGACAGGCAATCGATCATGGGGCTTATCCTGAATATGAATTAGGCGTCCAATTGATTCCGATGGAGGATGAATTCAAATACGACTTTGATGTTCTTGATCCTGCAAAATTCTGGCCGGAAGAGCTCATCCCTGTTCAGCCTATCGGTAAAATGACCTTAAATCGGAATATTGCTAATTACCATACGGAGTCTGAACAAGTCGCATTTAACCCTGCCAATGTCGTTCCGGGTATTGATTTTTCCAATGATCCTGTCCTGCAGGGAAGGCTAATGGCCTATCGGGATACACAACAGCATCGACTTGGCAGCTCCAATTACACTAACTTGCCAATCAATCAGCCTCTCTGCCCGGCTCACCACAATATGCGACGGGGCTATATGAGGGACCGAATCGATGTTGATCAGGTAAACTATCATAAAAATTCACTCGCGAACAACACACCATACACAGTACCCCCGGAAGAAGGCGGCTATGAACATTATCCGGAGAAAGTGGAAGGCTACAAAATCAGGGCCCGTAGTGAATCATTCAAGGATTACTTTTCACAGCCGAGAATATTCTGGAATAGTCTGACACCTGTTGAAAAAGAGCATACGATTGAAGGGTTCAGCTACCAGCTTGGAAAAGTCGAAAGTGAATCTGTCCGCCAGCAAAATGTCAATCAGCTGGCCAATGTCGATCAGGAACTGGCTTGCATCATTGCCGATAATATTGGTGTTGAGCGCCCGAGCGGAACTCAAGTACCTGTTACTAAAAGTTACCCTTCTCTAAGTCAGGCCACTACACCAAAATACGCCTATACACAAAAAGTTGGGGTTTTAATCGGTAATGGATTTAATGATCAAGAGGTAACCGGTGTGCTTAACTATCTCAAGCAATGCGGAGTGTTTATAAAGATTGTCGCTGAAACACTCGGTACGGTCACAGGTGCTAACGGTACAAAGCTCAAAGTTGATGCGACATTTATGACAACAAGTCCTTACCTGGTTGATTCCCTTTATGTTGTAGGCGGCAAAGCTCGCAATGAAGCTAAATTTACGCAAGACCTTATGGAGTACGTCAATACGGCCTATAAACACTACAAACCAATCGGTGTGGCATCAAGCGGCGAGTCCTGTATTCCAACGTCCAAGACGAATAATCTAGCTGGAGTCGTGTTTGCTGCGAATAACCCTGACTTCAGGGGAAAATTCGTTGAGGCAATCGCACAGCAGCGTTTTTGGGATCGAACATAGGATGTATAAGAAGATAACAAAAAGGATCCAGGGAAATAAGGACACGATAAAAGTACTTGTTTCCCCGTCTTTTTGTTACACGGGGAGGTATGTCAGTTAGATGAATGATGCTAAATTTATAAAACAAGGCTTATACTTACAGGGATTATCTGTGTATGAGGCTGATATTTCTTATATTCAAAATATACTTTTTACAATTGAACAGGCTCAGAAGTCCCTTAATGCGTTTCCTGATCTAAACCAGGAAGTACCGATTACAGTGACTGATAAGCGGTTGATGCTATGGCAGAATTAGCCTTCCTGACGGCTGCCGAACTTGCCCCTTTAATCGCGACAAAGCAACTATCTCCAGTCGAATTGACAACACATATGCTAAATCGCGTACATACAATCGAACCAACCATCCATTCGTATATTACCCCTCTCCCCGAACTGGCTCTTCAACAAGCACGAGAAGCCGAACACAGTATCATGCACGGCCACTATCAAGGACCGCTTCATGGCATCAACCCCAGCATTCGCCGAGAAGTGGATCGATCAAAATTTAGATGTTATTAGACGGTGTCTGCCCTTCACCGTCCCTGTCAATGTAACAGGGACACCAGGTTTGTCGGTGCCCATGGGGTTAGACTCAAGAGGACTTCCTGCCGGTATGCAATTTATTGGCAAGCATCTCTCAGAAAAACAATTACTTCAGGTTGGCCATGCGTGGGAACGGGAGAACCCATTTCAGTTTCAGGTTCAGAATTGATTCCATGTAAGCCTCTTATAACCCCCATCTTATTGGCAGGATGGGGGATTTCAGAGTGCTTTCTTTGTTTGCTGAGGGAGCGGATCAGCTTTTCATCTGTCAATTTTATATAGTTCTCCCTGTTTCATACCGCTATATGGACAAACATGTTATCCTCAATATAGAATAGGTCACCAGAGAAGGAGGCGTCATGTTGGAAGCTTTCCCGGTTCTGATCGTTCTTGCAGTTGCTGTTACGATTATGGAAGTTTTTGTGGCGGTATACCTGATTAAAAAGCATGATATGAAAATGTGGCAGTCCCTATATACATCACTGCCTGTCGTTGTGATTGTTTGGGTTGTCGCATTTATGTATTCTTAAAATGTCTCACCATCCTGTAAACCAAGTATTGGACCAGGAATACAACAAATGCTAAAACGCATAGATTCACATAATACCAGACACCGCTACCCAGTAAGTCGAGAGGGGTGTTCGCTGTCGGGGTTTGAGACAGATACAAATAGTTGGAACCCAAAAGTGGATTAACAAGAAATCCGATGATAGCGGCATAGATTAATAGATACATGTAAGTTTTTAAAACCGCATGAAATGAAATCGTTACAGGGTGAGAGACCACCAGAAAAATACTGGTCCAGGAAATCGTCATATGGTGAATAAAGAATTTCAAATAGCGGTAATGCGGAAAATCATACGGCAGTTCGGGCGTCACCAAAGCCAACAATGATGGGATCAGTCCTATGAAAAATGTGATCTGAATGAGTTGTTTATGGTGATTAACCAAGGCAATAGCCCCGGTGACGCCTGCTACACCACAAAGGTGAAAAAACATATGCTCACCCATGCTCCAAATACCGTTTAAAGCTGTATACGTCTGGTAACTTATCTCGGATAAAACCAGCAGGCTGAACAGACTCCAGCGAATGATGTTGTAAGCGGAGGCCTTGTTTAGTATTTTTTTGGAAAACAACAATAAGCTAACAGCCCCTAAAAAATAAAAGAACAATACCGTTCCATGGCTTATTCCAAATGCCGCAAAAGGTTCACCATTCTTTTCCAAAAAGATCTCCGCCATCATTTTCCCCCTCGTGACCAGCGTGTTGAATTGAGCTGAGAAACCCCGTTGACAAGGGTTTTATCTAATTATAAGCGGAAAAGTTTATTTTGAAAATGAAAAGTTCAATCTTTCCTCTTTACAAAAGGCAATAATCTTTATATAATAAAATTCGTTGGTTTACGACATGTCATTCGAAGTGTGGTTCACGCCCCTTTACGGCCCGTTGGTCAAGTGGTTAAGACACCGCCCTTTCACGGCGGTAACATGGGTTCGAATCCCGTACGGGTCATCAGTGGAGGATTAGCTCAGCTGGGAGAGCACCTGCCTTACAAGCAGGGGGTCGCAGGTTCGAGCCCTGCATCCTCCATCACTCCATTATGCCGGTCTAGCTCAATTGGCAGAGCAACTGACTTGTAATCAGTAGGTTGGGGGTTCAATTCCTCTGGCCGGCACCATTTATTTTTCATGTATAAAACAAAAGGATGTTAGTTACAATACGTACGGAGGGGTAGCGAAGTGGCTAAACGCGGCGGACTGTAAATCCGCTCCCTCAGGGTTCGGGAGTTCGAATCTCTCCCCCTCCACCATATTTTTATTGTTGGGCTATAGCCAAGCGGTAAGGCATCGGGTTTTGATCCCGTGATTCGCTGGTTCGAATCCAGCTAGCCCAGCCTTTTTTTATTTTGACCTGAAATCTGTGCTGGTAATAAGGTAACGGATTAATAAGAATCATAAAACACGAGCCATTAGCTCAGCTGGCAGAGCATCTGACTTTTAATCAGAGGGTCGGAGGTTCGAATCCTCCATGGCTCATTATAACAATGGAAACTCATAATATGGTTAGTCCCCAAAAAGGTGTTTATTTAAAAATAACATCTTAAAAAGCACAAAGTATTGTGGTTCATTTGATGCTACTAACACTGTATGTGGTATCGAAAATGGCCGAATGACCTTTTTGGGAGTGAACCATAATATGTGCCTATCAAATGGCTGAACATAATTCTCCTGCAGCGTCTAACCCTCCCCGCTGGTTTTAGAATGCAACCGCAGCCTGCAAATGGGGAGTCACATGGAAAAACAAGGTTGTTAAGGTTTAAACAGCCTTGTTTATTTGCATTTTATCCTGTTTTTTTACATAATAGAAACAGTAAATTCATAATTAATGACAATGCTATTCACATATGAAAGATTATAAAAGGATGAGACGGTATGCAGACTTCCAGAATTCCTGGCTTTTATAACATGACAGTTGAAGAACGCAGGCATTTGCTAAGGTCAATGGACATATTGACGGATGAAGAGACTGACTATTTGTTTTCAAAAGAAGCGTTGCCTATTGAGACAGCTGATAATATGATAGAAAACGTCGTTAGTACCTTCCCATTGCCGTTAGGGCTGGGATTGAATTTCTTCATAAACGGGAAAGACTATTGTATTCCGATGGCGATTGAAGAGCCATCTGTCGTGGCTTCTGCCAGTCATATTGCTAAAATAGTCAGGGATGCTGGCGGGTTTACAACCGATGCAACCGACCGTGTCATGACTGGACAAATCCAGGTGGTTGGCTGTGAGGATTTTCATAAGGCAAAAGAGGCTATCTTAAATGAAAAAGATGGATTGATTGAAGCTGCCAATAACGCCTATCCAAGTTTAATGAACAGGGGTGGCGGTGCTGAAGATCTGGAAGTTAGAATATTAAATGAAGAATCAGGGTCAAAATATGGGCAAATGCTCATTGTCCATCTTTACACCAATACGAGTGACGCCATGGGGGCCAACATTATGAATACCATGGCTGAATCATTGGCTCCCGTCATTGAGCACTTGACGGGCGGGAAGGTGTATTTGCGAATTCTGTCTAATTACCCCGAACGGTGTCTCGCGCGTGCACGCTGTGTTATACCACCAAGTTTGTTGCGGGTGGGTGATTTTTCGGGTGAGGAAGTACGTGACGGGGTTATTCACGCCTATGAATTTGCTGCTTCTGATCCGTATCGTGCCGTGACGCATAATAAGGGCATTATGAATGGGATTGATCCGGTCGTGATTGCAACCGGAAATGATTGGCGCGCGGTTGAGGCCGGAGCACATGCACATGCTGCACGTGATGGGATGTATACATCCATGACAGTCTGGTCCAAGGATGAGCATGGAAACCTGGTTGGTGAACTGGAACTGCCGATGTCAGTCGGAACGGTAGGGGGCTCCATCAGGGTTCATCCGATTGCCAAAATGGCCCACAACATGTTAAATGTTGAATCAGCACAGGAACTTGCCCAAGTGATTGTGGCTGTCGGGCTTGCGCAAAATCTTGGTGCATTGAAGGCGCTGGCAACTGACGGAATTCAGAAAGGCCACATGGCGTTACATTCTCGATCTGTTGCAATCGCAGCAGGAGCTACTGGGGAGATGATTGACATGATTTCAGAGCGGTTAATCGAGGAGAAGGAAATTCGTGTTGGAAAAGCTAAAGAATTGGTGGAAGAATATAAAAAATGAGTGTAGAAAAAGCGACAACTTCAGTACAAACAGCTATCGGTGTAGCTCATAGTAAATTGATTTTAATCGGGGAACATGCGGTTGTTCATGGGCAGCCCGCTATATCGCTTCCATTTCCGCTGGTTGGGGTAGAAGCCATCATTGATTACGTTCCCGGTTCGGTGAAGATTGACAGTACATTTTATCACGGGCCGATTGACTCTGCTCCTGATGCATTAAACGGGCTTACCTCTTGTATTAAAGCAACACTGGAGAAGCTGGATATGCCATGTGAAGATTTGCTGATCCGGATTAAATCATCCATACCGCCAGGAAAAGGATTGGGATCCAGTGCATCTGTGGCAATCGCAGTTATCCGGTCCTTGTTTACCTACGCTGAAGAGGATTATACAATGGAACAAATACTGGAACTTGCAGCTATTTCGGAAAGGCACGCACATGGAGAGCCAAGCGGTATTGATACGCTGACCATTTCGTCAGAATGCCCGATTTGGTATAAAAAGGAAGAACCGTTTGATCTGATTGAGCCTCATGGTGACTTTCATTTTATTGTGGCAGATTCCGGCAGAATGGGAGACACCCGCATGGCTGTAGAGTCTGTAAGCAAATTGATCAAATCGGCGCCTAAGCGGATTCAGTCCAAGCTTGAACGTATTGGCGAACTGACACACCGAGCCAGAAATGCACTGGAAACAGCAAGCAAACATCTTCTGGGGCAATTGCTCAATGAAGCGCAGAAAGAACTGGAAGCACTCGGTGTCAGTGATGCCGGATTGAACCGTCTGATTTACTTTGCCCGCCAGGAAGGTGCGCTGGGTGCTAAACTGACAGGTGGCGGTAACGGTGGTTGTGTCATCGCGCTTGCTCAAAATGAGATGCATTCCAAACAGCTGTGCGAAAAGCTGAAAAAAATTGGCGCACATGCTGTCTGGTCATTTTCACTTAAAAAGAAGCCAAATCAGGAATAAGTATTTCAAATGAATGGCAAAATGTCCGCTCCGGTTGGGAAGGTCATTTTGCCTGATTTTCGAATTATGTTCGCGAGGCATGGGAGGGACGTCACATGAAAGCTGCAGCGAAAGCCCATACGAACATTGCCCTTATTAAATATTGGGGAAAGCGGGATGACGCCTTAATTCTTCCAATGAACAACAGTTTATCGCTGACATTGGATGGCTTTTATACGACAACAGCTGTCGAATTTCAAAACAGCCTATCAGCTGACCGTTTTTATTTGAATGGCCGGTTGACAGAAGGTACAGCATATAGCCGGGTCACGGCATTCCTTGACCGTATCCGGGACGTGGCAGGTCAGCCGGATCGTTTTGCCGAGATTCATTCCACTAATCATGTGCCGACCGCCGCCGGATTCGCGTCGTCGGCATCCGGGTTTGCCGCCTTAGCTGCAGCGGCGACTAAAGCAATAGGGTTAGCCCCCAACGAACAGGAACTTTCCATGCTGACAAGACAAGGTTCTGGATCAGCGTGCAGGTCGATTTATGGCGGATTTGTCGAATGGGAAAAGGGAACAGAAGCTGATGGGTCCGACTCGTATGCTGTTCCAGTCGCACCTGCAGACCACTGGAATATCAAGGTGGCTGCCGTCATCTTGTCTTCTGATGAAAAGAAAGTATTGAGCAGAGAAGGTATGAAACGGACGGTCGATACATCTGTTTATTATCCAGCTTGGGTCGCGAGTATCCCTGACGATCTGGCGGCCATAAAAGACGGGATCATGGCGAAGGATTTTGAAAAAGTGGGTGCAATAGCTGAAGCCAATTGTCTCAGAATGCATGCGACAACACTGGCTGCACGTCCCCCTTTCAGCTACTGGCAGAGTACGACGATCTCCATCATGCAAGCTGTTCAGGACTTGCGAGCAGGCGGGGTACCCGCATTTTTTACGATTGATGCTGGTCCAAATGTGAAGGTTCTTTATACGCCTGAATATGAAGAGACAGTCCGGAATACGCTTCGTCATATATCCGGCGTCCATGATGTTACAGTCACGGGTCCCGGATCGGGGGTATCCTACATTTAGGAGTTGAATATGTTGCCTGATACACCTTTAACCGTTAAAGTCCCTGGCAAATTAATGATTGCAGGCGAATTTGCCGTCCTTGAACAATATCAAAAATTAGTCGTGATGGCAGTCGATCGCTTTGTTTATGCAACGCTGAAGGAACATAGTGACAATCGTCTGACGCTGGAGACGTTTGACCTGAATGATATGGCATGGGACTTTGAATCAAACGCTGTCCACATTAAAACAGAAGACACGCGTGTGCAATTTGTAGAAGAAGCGATGACCATCGTCTATACATATTTAAGCGAAAACAATATAGCACCCGCTCCATTTCATCTTTCCATCCGTAGCGAACTGGATGATGTGTCGGGAAGAAAATATGGCCTGGGATCAAGTGCTGCGGTTGTGACGTCAGTGGTTGCGGCGATGTTGCATCAGTTTCTCCCCCAAGCGCCATCTGAAAAACTGATTTTCAAGCTGGCTGCCATTTCGCATGTAAAAACACAAGGAAGCGGCTCCGGGGCTGATGTCGCTGCTTCTTCATATGGCGGGTGGCTGGAATACGCATCACCTCAGGCGGATTGGCTAAAGGATGCTTATTGGCAAAGTACGACTATAACAGAATTGGTCGCTGCTGATTGGCCCTACTTTTCTGTTCAGCCGATCAAACTGCCAAACCAACTGTATATGTGCATTGGATGGACTGGATCTCCTGCATCGACTCACAATCTGGTCCAGGGGATTAAAAAGCTCAACTTGGATCATCCGTCATTATATAAGCAATTTTTGACGAATAGCGCCCAGGCAGTCGAGACCTTTTTGAACGGTATGTATCAGGGGGCCCCTGGATTGGTGATCGAGGGAACAAAAAGAAACCGGAAGGCGTTAGCCACGGTGGGCAGGCAAGCTGGCGTGGAAATAGAAACGCCACAGTTAAAAACACTATGCGATCTTGCAGAAAGTTTTGGTGGTGCCGGGAAGCCATCTGGTGCCGGCGGGGGCGACTGCGGGATTGCTTTTATGCCATCCCGTGAAAAAGCTGAAGAGCTAATGAGTGCATGGGAAGAAGCGGGGGTTCAACCATTGGAGATTGTGGTCTCTCGGGCTGGTGCAGAAATCATATAAAATTAACAGAAATCAAAAATGTACTTAGTGGGGGTGTGAATCATGATAAAGGTTATGACACCGATTATGCTCGTCTTGCCTCATGCAAAGTCAATATTAGATGACGGTGCTTAGCATGAGGCACGGAATTAATATCGTCCACTAAAATCATTTCTAATAATTGGCTTTGCACCGTATTTATTGATCATTCTAAAAATAAGGGGCTGCCGGAAATGAAATATATATAGGCAAAACATGTTTAACCTGAGAAACTGATTGTTGAATTGCAGCAATATATTCAAGGTGAAACAGTATACATTCCCCGGAAAAGAGATCATTACCGAAAATGGGGCTCGTGCTCGGGCGCCAGAGACATGATTGATGAACGGAATGCTGCTATTAAAACTTCTTTTGACAGCGGTAAGACAATTGACAATCTGGCCTTGGAGCACTGCCTGTCAATTGATACAATAAAAAAGATTGTTTACAAAAAGTAGAAAAATCACTGATCATTCATATTATGGTGGTCAGTGATTTTTTTACTTTATACCATGTTCGTTTCCTAATCATTTTTTCTATATATCGACTTAATGATGCATTATACAATAAGGAAGTGAGCAGTAATTCTTTTAGTTGAGGAATTCACGTATAGATCTTTTCAGGTAAGGAGTGATGATGATGAAACTGGAATTGAACGATAACAGAAATGTATTCGTACGCCCATATGTAACGACGGATTTTAATAGTATTCAGGCTTTAAATGCTGAAGAAGGATGGCATAATTTAGCAGAAAAAAATGAAAGTACAAAGCGGGCATGGGAAAACTCAAATGTAGCTTTCGTTGCGGAAACAGAAGAACAGCAAGTTATCGGGTATATTAGGGGTATGACCGACACAGGTATCAGTTTATTTATATGTGAATTGTTGATTGATAAGGCGTTTCGCGGATTAGGTTTAGGAACGGTTCTCCTGCGATATGTTCACGACTTATATCTAACGACTAGAATTGAAATGCTTGCAAGCAGCTCATCCCGTTCGTTTTATCAAGAACATGGGTACCGGGCCTTTTACGGATTCAGGAAAACGTATCTTGAATATTGAAGAGGCTCTATGGTGCCCCGTCCTGTGGAAGGAGAAAAGTTATGTTGACATATATAATCGATGAAGACGTTTCATTACGATTGTTCACGAGCTTTTAATTGAAAGTACCAATAAAGAGAATGTATATATATACATCTTAATGTCCAGTTGAGTCATTGGCTGCCTTTCAACTAAAATGGAAGTAAGAGGGGGCTAAGCTATGCAAAAAAACTTGTCTATTATTGGGGTGCCGATGGATCTGGGGCAAAGTCGGCGTGGTGTCGACATGGGTCCAAGTGCCATTCGTTACGCCGGTGTTACGGAACGGCTGGAAAACTTGATGTATCATATTACTGATTTAGGCGATGTACCGGTTTCCCGTCCGGACAGCAAGGACCATGTGCAGGAAGGCAATCTGCGCAACTTAAAGCAAGTATCGGAAAGTAACCGGTTACTTGCGGAAATGGTTGATGAAGAAATAAGAAAAAATCGCTTTCCTTTAGTGTTAGGCGGCGACCATAGTATTGCCATCGGTACATTGGCAGGGACCGCCAAACATTACGAAAACCTGGGTGTCATCTGGTATGACGCACATGGGGACCTGAATTCCGGCGAGACCTCACCATCGGGGAATATACACGGTATGCCACTGGCGGTAAGTCTCGGTATTGGTCATGAAAAGCTGACGCATATTTTGGATTATGCTCCTAAAGTCAATACGGAAAATATTGTCATCATCGGGGCACGCTCACTTGACCCTGGAGAAAAGGAATTGATTAAGGAAAAAGGTGTCACGGTTTACTCCATGCATGAAGTCGATCGGATAGGAATGTCACAGGTTATGGCAGAAGCGATCGACTACTTAAAAAAACGAACAGACGGCGTTCATCTGAGCCTCGACCTGGATGGATTGGATCCTGAAGAGGCACCCGGGGTCGGCACCCCCGTCATGGGCGGCTTATCCTATCGTGAAAGCCACTTGGCAATGGAAATGCTGTCAGAAGCGGATCTTTTAACATCAGCAGAATTTGTTGAGGTGAATCCAATCCTTGACGACCAAAATAAAACAGCCACACTCACAGTAGGGTTGCTCGGTTCACTATTTGGTGAAAAGCTGAAATAAGTAAGGGGCTGGGTCGCGGAGGTCACGACCCCCGCGACAACGCCCACAACTCGAGCGACAACGCCCACAACTCGAGCGACAACGCCCACAACTCGAGCGACAACGCCCACAACTCGAGCGACAAACCTGGTGGAAGTGAAAGTACTCCCTGTCAGGTTTTTCTTCAATATTTTCCAAAAATAAAAAAATCCCCACAAAAGTGTCTCCAGTTCTAGTATAATTGTCTTAGAGAGATCCAATCACACGAACGGTAAACCATTTTATATATTTTTTGAAACCTTTCACGGTGTTCGTCCGTATGGATAATACCGCATGGTAAGCGGAGGTACAGTAGATGGATTTGATAACCAGAGAGAAAATAAAACAGGTCAAACGAGGGGATCAATCCGCTTTTGAAGACATTGTTTCCTTTTATCAAAATAAAATTTACCAGCATTGCTACCGGATGCTTGGCAACAGGCACGAAGCGGAGGATATTGGCCAGGAAACATTCATTCGAGCGTACGTTAACATTCATTCATTTGATGATAAGCGCAAATTCTCAACATGGCTATACCGGATAGCAACTAATTTAACGATTGATCGGATCCGAAAACGGAAACCTGATTACTATCTTGATGCTGAAATTAGAGGAACCGATGGCCTTGATATGTACTCACAGCTGGCAACCGATCATAGGCTGCCTGAGGAAGAAGTGCAGGGGATGGAACTGCAGGATTATATTAATCAACAGATTTCCGGACTTCCGCCAAAGTATCGGAGTGTTATCATTCTTAGATATTTAGAAGAGTTTTCGCTGCAGGAGATCAGTGACATATTGGATATCCCGCTTGGGACGGTGAAAACCAGAATCCATCGCGGGCGCGAAGCCTTACGCAAAAAGCTTCGTCATGTGTAAAGGAGTGTAACCCGAATGAATTGCAGCCATGAAGCAGTGGAACTGATGCATAAATATTTAGATCATGATTTAACAAAAGAGGAAGAAGGCAGGCTGCGCGTCCACTTGGAGGATTGTGAAGCATGCCAAAAGCATTTCCATGAGCTTGAACGAACCATCAAGCTTGTTCAAAATACAGAGCAAATCACGGCTCCTGCTGATTTCAAAAAGAGCGTTATGCAGAAACTGCCGGCTGAAAAGAAAAATGTTAAATATTTACGCTGGTTTAAGGCGCATCCTGTCCTGACATCGGCGGTTATTTTCGTTATTTTCATGTTCAGCGGCATGTTTTCGAGCTGGAATCAAAGTGGTGAGCTGGTTGTTTCCAAACAAGAAAATCTGGAAATACAGGGTGATACGGTCATTGTACCTGAAGGCGTCACGGTTGAAGGTGATTTACTTGTTAAAAATGGTGATTTACGAATCGATGGGACCGTTGATGGTGATGTTCGATTGGTAAACGGTGACCTAATTAAGGACGATACGATAGAAGGATCGGGACTCATGGCATCAGCCGGCGAAGTGAATGGTGATCTGCAGCAGGTGGACCAGGTATTTGAATGGCTCTGGTTCCATATGAAGGATTTGATAAAAAGCATCTTTTCACTGGGGCACATCCAACTGACAGGAACTTAAAATACAGCTGAATCCGGGTGGTACCCGGACTTTTGATTTCAGAAATATTCTTATAAGCAATCACCAGTTCCTTGTCTCCTTAATAGCCCAGGCTTAGGCACATTACATGTATAGCGGGAACAAAATGCCAATACTTGGTCTTTTTATATCAAATAGGAGGTATTTCGGAAATTGTTAATTAAGGGTGGGTGTGATACTGTTTATGAGAAAAGTTTATATTATGGTCATGACTATAGGGGTTGAAGCGCTTATCCTCTGGGCTGTCTCACGTATACTCGACTGGAACTTTGTCGATATCATCTTTTTGGGGGGCATCCTTATATTTGGAGCAAAATGGTTATTTTCCCTGTATCTTCAACAGGAAAACAACGAATACATCGCACACATAAAAGGCCACACCGGACAAGAAGCGGGTCGTATTAAGCCATTTGAGTATTCTGTTTCGTCGGTCGATGCTGGTTTATTGCTGTTTATCCTGGGCAGCTTATTGATAACATTCGCAACGTATTATACTTATTTTATATAAAAGCCTGTAAAAAATGATAGATACCTGACGAGGATGAAGGTATCTTCGTTTCATTTAACAGTGATTGAAAAGCCACAGAAAGAATTGTAATCGTTCACATGTGCGTATCCAGCAAACATCAATGATATCGGGTTCAACATCAACAGTACCGGGCCCAACATCGATGGTATCAGATCCGACATCAATGGTATTGAAGCAAACATCGATGGTATCAGGTCCGACATCAATGGTATTGAAGCAAACATCGATGGTATCAGGTCCGACATCAATGGTATTGAAGCAAACATCAATGATATCGGGTCCAACATCAACGGTATCGGGTTCAACATCGATGGTATCAGGTCCGACATCAATGGTATTGAAGCAAATATCAATGGTATCGGGTCCAACATCAACAGTACCGGGCCCAACATCGATGGTATCGAACCCAACATCAACGGTGCATTTAAAATTGTATCACTTTATGTTGGAAGGGCGGCTGCAACAAACATAGAGCTGCCTGCGTGGCTTATGGATAACCTCCAAGGAAAAACTTCGGTACGCGCTATAGACGAAGCGAAAGCCGGGTTTTTTTTATTTTTTCCACATGTCATCCCGAATTTCCAGCACTATCATTAAAGATGCGGGAGGAAATATGATATAATAAAATCGGTTATGATGTAAAATAGAACGAGTACATATGTGAAAAGGAAGTGTGAACATGCTTGATGGGGGATTGGACCTTTTGGAAGTGTTAAGAATCGTTGTTGATATAGCTCTCGTCTGGTATGTTTTATATAAAATTATTATGCTGATCAGGGGTACAAAAGCCATTCAGCTCTTAAAAGGTATTGTGGTCGTACTACTCGTCTGGGGTGTTAGCATTGTGTTGGAACTACATACCACGCAATACCTGACAAACCAGGTCATCAAATGGGGTTTTGTGGTCATTATCATCTTGTTCCAGCCTGAATTGAGAAGGGCACTTGAGCAGATCGGCCGGGGAAATCTTTTCGCAAGAGGGTCACGATCCGAGGAAGAAATACTGGAACAGAAAATTGCATCCATTACGCAATCCTGTCAGTACATGGCTAAGCGCCGCATTGGTGCCTTGATTTCTATTGAGCGTGAAACAGGGATGGGTGATTATGCCGAGACGGGGATTCCGATTCATGGCAATCTGACGCATCAATTGCTGACGAATATTTTTACACCGAACACTCCGCTCCATGATGGTGCCGTCATTATCAAGGATGAGGAAATTTTTGCAGCCGCCTGCTATCTCCCGTTATCCGAAAGTCCGTTCATTTCCAAGGAACTGGGCACACGACACCGTGCGGCAATGGGGATCAGCGAGGTGACGGACGCGATTACAATTATCGTATCCGAAGAAACCGGGGGTATATCCGCAACGAAAAATGGTGAATTAAAACGGGATCTCGATCAGGATAGTCTGCGAAGTTATCTGCGTGAAAACTTATCCTCATCTATGAGAGCCTCTGAAGCCAAGTCACGAAATCAGAGGGGGAAAAACAATGGATAGCTGGTTTAAAAGTCCATGGTTTGTCCGTGCTATTTCGTTAGCTTTTGCCATTGGACTATATGTGTTTGTCCAAGTTGAGATCGACCAATATCAGAATGATTCCCGGCTAGAGACGAACAATAGTTCTGATGCGCAGACCGTTGAGGATGTACCGGTCAATATCCGCATCGATGATGAAAATTATGTCGTCAGTGGCGTACCTGAAGCGGTGACGGTCACACTTGAAGGAAAAACAGGGGCGCTGACGGCAACAGCTCGCAAACAGAATTTTGATATATTTGTTGACCTGGAAAATCTGGATGCAGGCACTCATACGGTTGACCTGCAGCATACTGGAATTCCTGATGAGTTAAATGCCTATATTGAGCCAAAAACAATTGAGGTGACCATTGAAGAGCGAGCGTCAGAACAATTTGATGTGGCCCTTGACTTTATCGGCCAACTTCCGGAGGGCTATGAGATTGGTGAATCACAGACAGAACCTGGACAAGTTACGATTACTAGCTCAAAAGAAGTGATTGAACAAATTGCGATTGTGAAAGTGTTTGTCGATGTGTCAGAAGCGACAGAACCCATTGATAGCAGGGAAGTTTCGGTTAATGTTTACGATGCTAGGGGAAACGAATTGAATGTGCGGGTAGAACCGGAAAATGTGAATGCTTCGGTTGATATTAATAACCCGAGTAAGGATGTACCGGTGGATGTCGAAACATCAGGAGAACTTCCGGATGGCTATTCACTTTCTTCCATATCAGCTAATACGGATGAAGTTGAAGTTTTTGCAACGAATGAGGTGTTACAGGACATTGATGGCGTTTCAACGGAGACGATTGATTTGGCGGATATAACGGAGTCAGGGCCGATTGATGTTGGACTTGCATTGCCGGATGGCGCGAGTGTCCCTGCGATTGAAACAGTTGAGGTTGCTGTGGAACTCGAACAGACCAGAACATTTGAGACAGTGCCGATCGATGTTGAAAACCTTGGTGATGGTCAGGACCTATCGTTCACCGAACCTGAAAATGAGGAGATGGCTATAACCGTGACAGGGGACCAGGCCGATATAAGTGAGTTGACGGCTGATGATTTCACGGTTGTGGCGGATGGAGAGGGACTGGAAGAAGGTGAACATGAGATTCCAGTTACAATTGAGGGCCCGGACGGCATCGAAGTGAATGGCGAGTTTGAACAAATTACCGTTGAAATTTCGTGATGACAATTGATAATTTGGGGTTAAAAGTGTAGATTGGGAACGGCTTTTTGACCAACCCCTATGAGTTGTTACACGGATATAAAGGAGAGTTTATCAGGATGGGAAAATATTTTGGAACAGATGGTGTCAGAGGCGTTGCAAACACGGAATTGACAGCGACGTTAGCATACAAGTTGGGCCGGTTCGGCGGTTATGCATTAACGAAAGGCACTGACAAGCCCAAAATACTGATTGGACGGGACACACGAGTCTCCGGTCATATGCTGGAAGGAGCGCTTGTAGCCGGACTGCTTTCAATCGGTGCCGAAGTCATGCGGCTGGGCGTTATTTCAACGCCGGGTGTTGCCTATTTGACACGGACTATAAAAGCAGAAGCAGGTGTCATGATTTCCGCATCGCATAACCCTGTCGAGGATAATGGTATCAAGTTTTTCGGCTCGGATGGTTTTAAATTATCGGATGCCGAGGAAGAAGAAATTGAAAGACTAATGGATGGTGAAGACGACCTGCCACGTCCGGTTGGTGCAGATATAGGCGTGATGAACGATTATTTTGAAGGCGGCCAAAAGTATCTTTCCTTCCTAAAAGATACCATTGACAATGACTTTGAGGATTTGCGGATTGCACTGGATTGTGCACATGGTTCAACCTCTAGTCTGGCAACACATCTGTTTGCCGATTTGGAAGCGGACATTGTGTCGACTGGTTCCTCACCGGATGGGTTAAACATTAACGATGGCGTCGGGTCAACACAACCGGAAGCCTTACAAGAATTTGTGAAGGAAAAAGAGGCTGACCTGGGTCTTGCTTTTGACGGTGATGGTGATCGCCTGATCGCAGTCGACGAGAACGGGAGCATTGTTGACGGGGACCAAATCATGTACATTTGCGGAAAATATATGAACCAAAAGGGTGTCCTGCGCCATAATACGGTTGTTTCCACTGTCATGAGTAACCTCGGATTTTACAAGGCACTGGAAGAAAACGGGATGCGCAGTGACAAGACGGCAGTAGGCGATCGATATGTTATGGAAGAAATGCGTAAAGGCGGCTATAATTTAGGCGGTGAACAATCCGGCCACGTTATTTTCCTTGATTATAATACAACAGGCGACGGTATGCTGACGGCACTGCAGCTGGTGAATGTTTTGAAAGAAACCGGTAAGCCGCTGTCTGAATTGGCCGGTGAAATGGACATTTATCCGCAAGTCCTGAAAAATGTCAAAGTCATAGATAAACATAATGCGATGACAAATCCGAAAATTGGTGAGGCCATCGACCGTGTGGAAAATGAAATGAACGGCGAGGGCCGTGTGCTTGTACGCCCGTCTGGAACTGAACCGCTCGTCCGGGTCATGGTGGAGGCGCCAACCAAAGAGGATTGTGAAAAGTATGCCGATCAGGTTGTAAAGGTGATTGATGATTTGCTTGGCATGAAAGACTAATTTAACCGAAACTGCTCGCCGGGAAGGGGGAGCAGTTTTAGCAATTCGAGCGAAAGTAGACAGGCTGGCAGACTCGTTCAGGAGGCGAACCCCGGCATCACAAAGAGGTGTTATGGATTGGTTACCATTATGATTGCTGATGATGACCCGCATATTCGTGAGCTTTTGAGGTTTTATCTGCAGAAAGAAGGCTACAGAACGCTTGAGGCAGCTGATGGCGAAGAGGCTGCCGCACAGCTTGAAACAGACCACATACAACTGGCGATTGTCGATATCATGATGCCGCATGTGGATGGCTATCAGCTTTGTACAGCAATCCGGAACGATTATGACATTCCGGTTATTATGGTGACAGCAAAAGGGGACATCACGGATAAAGAGAAAGGCTTTAGTGCTGGAACGGATGACTACATGGTCAAACCCTTTGAACCGAAAGAGGTTTTGTACCGAATCAAGGCACTTTTACGTCGGTTTAACAAGGCAAGTAAAGACATCATACAGCTTGGCGATACAGTGATTAATCGAAAAAGTTATGAAGTCAGGACGAACGGTAAAACAATCATCCTTCCGTTAAAGGAGTTTGAACTGCTGGCTCAACTGGCAAGTTTTCCAGACAGGATTTTCACCCGTAACGAGCTGATCGTGCTGGTATGGGGCCAAGACTTTGTTGGTTATGACCGCACGGTAGATGTCCATGTCAAACGGCTTCGTGAGCGCTTTTCTGAAAATAATAGTGATTTTTTGATAAAAACGGTCCGGGGTAGAGGGTACAAACTGGAAATCCCAACACAGCGGCATGGAGGAACTGGCTAATGCGGACGCTTTATATGCGGATAATTGTCATCACCATGGTGATCATGATTTCAAGTGCCATCATCGCTTTTTTGGGGACGAACGTTTATTATCAGTATTACTTGAAACCAAAAAATGATGAAAAAGTGACAAGCATTGCAAATGATATTGTGGCCATTTACGAAAACAATGACTCGCAGGCGATCGAAGCTTATTTGAACGACATGACAGAGTTAGGCTATACGTTTTATTTGGTTGACAGTTCCGGTGGTGCGGAGTTGTTTGGCAAATCATTCGATTCAATAGACTTACAAGCTGAAACAGTCCATAACGTTTTGAATGGCGGCACTTATCATGGGATTGCAGAATATCCATGGCGTCCTTTCGTTACAGGCTTCTTTGACAATAAACTGGAGAACACGATTGGTGTTCCGGTCAATGCAGATGGTGAACAATATGCTTTGTTCCTCCGACAAAATACGGTACAGCAATTTGGTGAGATGCGCCTGTTTTTAGCTGTCATGCTGGGTCTTTTAATTGTATTAAGCTTTTTGTTGGTACTTATCAGCACACGCTTTATTGTTAAGCCGATTGACAAACTGACTGCCGCAACCAGGAAAATATCTGCCGGTAATTATCATATCAAATTGAATGTCAGTCGCCGTGATGAAATTGGCAGGCTTGCCCGCGATTTTCAGCAGATGAGTGATAATTTGGAGCAAATGGAAGAAAAAAGGCAGGAATTTGTTTCAAATGTATCACATGAAATTCAATCACCGCTGTCATCGATACAGGGGTTCTCCCAGGCATTGCGTGAGGAAGACATGACGGAAGAAGAGCGGAGACGGTATTTGTCGATTATTGAAAATGAAAGCAGACGACTGTCACAGTTAAGCCGACAGCTTTTGACGCTTTCTTTTCTTGATGATGACGTAAAAGTGGAGGAAACGACCCGTATCGATCTGCCGGAACAACTCAAGGATGTCATGGCCACTCTCGAATGGTTTTGGCGTGACAAGGAAATCGCCGTGGAACTGGAAACAGTGCCTGAAAAAGTCTATGGATACCCTAGACTGCTGCATCAGGTCTGGATGAATTTGTTGGCGAACGCGATCAAGTATTCAAACCCCGGCGGGACGGTTAAGATTTATGGCATAACGGAGAAAGACGCCGTCATGGTCACGGTGGAAGATAACGGAGTGGGAATCAAAGAAAATGATCTACAGCATTTGTTCGAGCGGTTTTATAAAGCGGACAAAGCACGCACCAGGACAAAAAAGAGTACGGGGCTCGGGTTATCAATTGTAAAAAAGATCATCGAATTGCATGATGGCACCATTACGGTGGAAAGTGAACCTGGCGAAGGTTCCAAATTTCATGTCAGGATCCCGAAGATGTAACCAATCGTTCATTCTCTGTTCATATTCAAGCGTTAAATTAGGCATTGGATATGAAAGGAGTGGGCGATTTTTATGTTTCTGGCAATAAGAGAATTGCTTCATGCCAAATTCCGCTATATTTTAATTGGCTTCATCATGGTTTTGATCACCGTGTTGATATTGATGATATCAGGTCTTGCAAAAGGATTGTCGGCTGATAATGCCTCATCCATACAAAACTTGAATGCTGACAATCTAGTCATTGAATCAGGCGTGGAGCAAGAGCTGACCAAATCATTTTTACCTGAATCGGCCGTCCGTGAAACAGCACAAGCAGAAAGTGTTAACGAAGCTGTTCCGTTAGTCATTCGAATGTCATCCGCTTCAGTGACAGGGTCTGAGCAACAACATGACGTGGCCATCTTTGGTACGGATTTACAGGGGATGTTGACACCAGACGTTATAGAAGGGACAAAACCTGTTGATTCGAATGAGGTCATCGCTGATGTATCCCTGCAAAAAGAAGGTATCGCGATTGGGGATACGATCGCTTTCCGTGGCCATGATGGCGAGTACACCGTGACAGGGTTTGCTGAAAATCAGCGATACAGCCATACGCCTGTCATTTATATGAGCATGGCGGGAGAAAAAATAAACGCAGTCGCCATCCAGACAGCAGAAGGTGAACGAAATGGCGGCCTTGAGCCAACGTATGACATTCTTTCGAAAAAGGAGGTCTTGCAGGGGATACCCAGTTATTCACAGGAGCAGGCATCACTTAACATGATGATCATCTTCCTGTTTGTGATCGCTGCCTTTGTTCTGGCCATCTTTTTCTATGTCATCACCATGCAAAAGAAAGCGCAATTTGGCGTATTGAGAGCATTGGGTTCACAAACATCTTATATTATCAACAATCTTCTGTTTCAAGTGGTGATCATATCAATTGTATGTATTGCCATCGCCATTGGCATGACGTATGGCATCAAAATGCTGCTTCCTGACGACATGCCATTTGTCATGACTGCCGGGAATACAGTGCAGACATCCGTATTATTGCTCGCGGTGTCATTGATTGGATCGCTGATATCACTGTTCCAGGTTGTCAAAGTCGATCCAGTTGAAGCAATTGAGGGGGGCGCGTAAGATGACCTTGAGGATGAAACATGTATCAAAAACCTTTAAAGATGGCCCAAATGCGTTCAAAGCGCTTAATGATGCGTCACTTAACGTAAACCGTGGTGAATTTGTTGCAGTCATTGGCCCATCTGGTTCAGGGAAAAGCACATTTTTGTCAACGGCGGGTGCCCTGTTGTCGCCGACCAGCGGATCCGTTGAAATAGACGGGACCCCTATAGCAGGCCTTCGTGACAAAGCAAAAACAAGGCTGCGTCTGGATAAAATCGGATTTGTATTCCAGACAGCCAATCTCATTCCTTATTTGAATGTAACCGATCAGCTGCGTATTATCAATGTCATGGCGAAAAACAAGAAACGTACAGGTTATGAAACGAATTTGCTGAATCACTTTGGACTGGAACATCGAACAAGGCACTTTCCGAATGAACTGTCCGGCGGTGAGCGCCAACGGGTGGCTATTGCACGTGCCTTAGTCAATGAGCCTGACCTGATTTTGGCAGATGAACCGACAGCAAGTCTCGATTCAAAACGCGGCCGAGAAGTTGTCGAGTTGATAGCATCAGAAATACATGAACGCGGAAAAGCCGGTATCATGGTCACCCATGATGAGCGAGTGCTTGATTTGTGTGACCGAGTATTCATGATAAAAGATGGTCAGTTGATGGAAACAGAAACAATTCGTTCTTAAAAAAACTGTCACTTCCCCTCCAAATGCGTTATAATTATTTAAACTAAAATAATTCAAACATTTTTTGAGGGGGAGCCCAATGATTACATTTCCGAAACCAACTGTCGAGCAATTTTTCCGTACATATGTCATGACAGGTTTTGATGTCAGTGCCGATGAAGGGCGGCTGATTTTTAGTTCCAACTTGGACGGTAACATGAACTTATGGGCAATGGATTTGCCGGACACCTACCCATACCTGTTTGCCCACCAGGATGAGTCGTGCAGCTTTATCAAATGTGATCCGGAAGGCCGTTATGTATTGGCCGGGTTTGACCAGGATGGTGATGAGAACCATCACATTTATGCGATTCCGTATGATGGTGGACTGGCAAAGCCGCTTGTGACGGGCGATGCAGAGGATAAGTATTTTTTTACCGATTTGAGTGATGATGGGGAACGAATTTATTACATGACATCAGAGGAAAATCCCTCATTCATGAACGCCCGTGTTCGCCATTTGGAGAATGATACCGATACCCTGCTCAATATCGGAGAAGTATCGCCGACCGAACTGGCAGCTGTTTCAGATAATGAAGAGGCATTTGTGTACCTGCGGGCATTTGCCAATACATTTGTCACCGGCTTTGTCAAAAAGGGGGACGAGACATACAATCTGACGCCTGAACCGAACAAGGTCCATGTGACGTTTGATCCTGTTTTTGTCGGTCCGAATACGATTTATTTCATCACGGATTTTGAAAGTGAATATAATTACGTTGCAAAATTTGATCTGAACACCCTGAATTTTTCCCGGGTGTTGACGATTGAACATGAAAGTATTGAGCAGTTGAAATTCAACAAAGAAAAAAATGCGTTATTTCTCGTGACCGAAAAGGGCGTGACCGATATTCTTTACCGGTATGAGATGGAAACGGAAAAGCTGGTAAAATTGTCGGCACCGGTGGATGTGATCGAACAAATCAAAGTCACGAAAGCAGGCAATCTTTATATTTTGGGACGAAGCGCAACAATTCCGCACAATATCTTTCAATCGAAATTTGGCGAGAACTGGATACAATTGACTAATAACCGTGTTCTTGGCGTAAGCAGTGATGAGATGGTGGAGCCGGACGTTGTTTCCTATCAATCGTTCGATGGTATGGAGATGGAATCATTGCTGTTCAGAGCGAAACCGGAACATGATAACGGCTATACGATCTTCTGGCCGCATGGCGGACCACAGGCTGCCGAGCGGAAATTCTTCCGGTCAATGTTCCAATGCTTGCTGAACCGTGGTTATACCATTTTTGCACCCAACTTCCGGGGCAGCACAGGCTATGGCTCATCATTTGTCAAAATGGTCGAACAGGATTGGGGAGAGGGGCCGCGCCTTGATTGTGTTGCCGGGATTGAATGGCTGTTTGAGCAGGGTATAACAGACCGTGACAAGCTGTTTCTCGTCGGGGGCAGCTATGGCGGCTATATGACACTGCTCTTGCATGGGCGCCATCCGGAATATTTCAAAGCCTGTGTCGATCTTTTCGGTCCATCGGATTTGTTTACGTTCGTGAATTCAGTTCCGCCGCACTGGAAGCCAATAATGGATCGATGGCTTGGTGATCCTGAACGTGATAAAGAACGCTTTACCAAAGACTCCCCGGTCACTTATCTGGATGGTATGACAAAACCGATGCTCGTCATACAGGGGGCTAAGGACCCGCGTGTCGTCAAAGAAGAATCGGATAATATCGTTGCCAAACTTCAGGAAGCAGGTCGCGATATTGACTATCTGGTGCTGGAAGATGAAGGTCACGGTTTTTCGAAAAAGGAAAATGAAATCAGCGTTTACAAACGGATGCTGGACTTTTTGGAAAAACATCAAGGTTAGAGGGAAGTAAGATCATTACGGCTTCACCTGTCATTATACTCGTTAGAGCCAGAATCCGTAATAGAAAGTTAATAGCATGAGAAGATCGAACGATTTTAATATTATGAGTATTGGTTATAACAAACTAGCTGAAAGTTCTAAGCAAACCCCTTATGATACATTTAGCTAATGGGCTTTGGTCCTGATTGTTCAGCCATAAATGAGCGCTTCCCTCTTCTGTAATTGCTTGTCTATCAAGAGGGATTTGCCACTCCTTCACCCCTATAATCGAAATTAGACCCAAAAAAGGGGCATCCGAAAAAGTTTTTCAAAACGCCCCTTTTTTGATGTTTCTTTCGATTGTAGTAGTAGAGGAGTGTTATTTTTTCAGCTTTTTCTCGCATGTCTCGATCGCTGCTTCAGTGGAGTCTATCAGTTCACGATTGCGATGGCCTTTTCGGAGTTCCAGAGCTTTTTGAAAGTAATCAAGTGCTTCACGGTATTTTTTCTGATCAAACAGATTTTTGCCTTGATGCTGATAAGCAAAGTCGCGGTATTCTATGTAATCGGAATGGTTTTCAGCAAGCTCTGTCAGCTCATCAAACATCTGATTTGATGTGACAAAATCATTATGCCATTGATAGGTATTGGCAAGACGCAGTTGATTGATAAATACGCTCTGCTTTCTCTCCAGTTCACGGAAAATGGTGATGGCCTGGTTAAGATGCCGCTTGCTTTCGTCCAGTTCGCCGACAATACGCAAATAGGTCCCGAGTAGGCCATGTAATTTTCCTTTTTCATCCTGATTCAGCGTCTTATTATGAAGCTGCTCTTGCAGATACATCATACCATAAAGCATGTCCATTTTATTTAAAGGAATTTCCCTTAATTTCGGGCCAAATTTAAAGGTCATGTCATGCGGAATATCTGAAATGTTCATGAAAAGAACTCCCTGCTTTTTGCCCTAAGTATACCACAAAACGTTAATCTGTTGTGTGTTCCCGAATGATATAAACAATAGCATCAAAATCATACTTATGAATGACAGTATCGACAACAAAATCTTCAGCTTCTTTGGGGTCCATTCGAAAGCTGAGTCCATTGTACTTTAAGGAGATTACTGATGACATGAACAAAAATGAAGTGTTCGCATAAACATATGAACACCACCCTCCAAAAAAGTGATTGACCGATACGTCTTGTCTCATGTAGAATATAAAAAGTCTCAGTTATTTAACGGGGTGGATTCAAATAAGGGAAGGAGCGCAGAGAAATAGAGTAAGCAAAGCGCCTGAACTATTTTTCGAACGGTGAATGAAAATAGTTGACGAGGTGGGGGTTATCGAGTTATTCGGCGGGTACCTCCCGGCTGCACATCTCAGTCGTGATACTTTTTCTTAAAAACAGTGAGGCGACTTGCTGTACAAAGGAAATAGTAATGATGCGAATAACAATCACGAGAAAGGGGCAGCAGGACGCCCCTTTATAGAGGTTGGTGGTCAGAGCCTGAATTCAGGTGTAAATCGTGGTTCGTTAATTTACGCTGATCAGACCCTGGCATCTGATCTCCGGAAAGTCGAAGGAACCCCTTCGTCTTTCCGTTAGGCCGCTTGTTGCCCCTTGATTTCAAGGAGGAAACAGCGATGTGCGGAATTGTAGGGTATATCGGATATAAAGATACGAAAGATATTTTACTGAACGGGTTGGCAAAACTGGAATACCGCGGTTATGACTCGGCAGGCATGGCGGTATTGGATGAGGAAACGATTAATCTATTTAAGGTTAAAGGCCGGATTGCTGCACTGCGAAAACGTACGGAAGATACTGGTTTGGCGACCATGGGGATCGGCCATACACGGTGGGCGACGCACGGCGCTCCAAGTGCGGATAATGCACATCCGCATCAGAGTGCATCCGGACGATTTACGCTTGTTCATAATGGGGTCATTGAAAACTATCAGGAACTTAAAGAGGATTATCTTGATGGCGTCGCTTTTGGCAGTGAAACGGATACGGAAGTCATCGTTCAGCTTGTTGAAACAAATTATGAACGTTATCAGGACACAGCTGAAGCATTCCGTCAGACGATAAGCCTATTAAGAGGTTCCTATGCGATCGGCTTAATCGATAGAGAAGACCATGAGACGATCTATGTTGCGAAAAATAAAAGCCCATTGCTCGTCGGCTTGGGTGACGGTTTCAATGTCGTCACGAGTGATGCTATGGCAACACTGAAAGAAACAGATCAATACCTGGAAATTTTTGATCAGGAAATCGTTCTGGTCAGCCGTCATTTTGTAGAGGTACAAAAATTGAGCGGTACTGTCGTGAACCGCCAGCCATTTACGGCACAAATTGATGTCAGTGATACGGAAAAAGGAACTTATCCGCATTTTATGCTGAAAGAAATCGATGAACAACCATTTGTGATGCGCCGGATTATCCAGGAGTATCAGGATGAACGCGATCGGCTCAAGCTGGATCAGGATGTGCGCAATGCGATGAAAGCCTGTGACCGTATTTATATCATTGCTGCGGGTACCAGCTATCACGCTGGTCTGGTCGGCAAGCAGTTCCTGGAAAAAATGGCTGGTATACCGGCGGAAGTTCATGTGGCCAGTGAATTTTCCTACAACATGCCGCTATTGTCGGAAAATCCGTTATTTGTGTTTATTTCACAAAGCGGCGAAACAGCCGACAGTCGTTCAGTATTAGTTAAAATCAAAGAAATGGGACACCAGGCACTGACCATTACGAATGTGCCCGGGTCCACCCTTTCTCGTGAAGCAGATTTCACACTACACCTTCATGCAGGACCGGAAATTGCTGTTGCGTCCACGAAGGCCTATACCGCACAAATCGCCGTCCTGGCTATTTTGGCAGTTGACACTGCACGGGCAAAAGGCATGAAGTTGGACTTTGATCCATTACAGGAACTTGCGATTGTGGCGAATGCCATGGAAGTCTTGACGGATCAGAAAGAAACGATAGAAGAGCTTGTGCGTGACAATCTCGGAACAACACGGAATGCCTTCTTCATTGGTAGAAGCAGTGATTATTTCGTCTGTCTTGAAGGAGCACTTAAGCTGAAGGAAATCTCCTACATTCAGGCAGAAGGTTTTGCCGGCGGCGAATTGAAGCATGGTACAATTGCGCTGATTGAAGAAGGCACCCCAGTCATTGCACTCGCGACACAGGAAAATGTTAATTACTCCATTCGCAGCAATGTCCAGGAGGTTGCTGCGCGCGGTGCCAATGACATGATCCTTAGCATGAAAGGCCTTGAGCAAGATACTGATGCATTCGTCGTCCCGCATGTGCATGAACTGCTGACACCGCTCGTCAGTGTTGTGCCAATGCAACTCTTAGCTTATTACGCCGCACTTCATCGTGACTGCGATGTTGATAAGCCGCGGAATCTGGCCAAAAGTGTGACGGTGGAATAAGAATGTATTTAGTATAGAGTCAGTTTGTTCCATGACAATAAAGTTGTTTCAGTTACAATAAAGTCGTTTTAAAAATTCGTGCCATGAGTTATACTAAAGGTAACTTTTGGCACATTTTTTTATGTCATTTTTCGGAGGTGTAAGATGGCCAAGCGAAAAAATCCATGGACTGAGGATAAGATTGCACGTTACTACAAAGAAGGACGTGGAAGCGGTGAGTTAGCCCATTACAAACCGTGGTTAACTGTGGTTAGGGAGTTCTACGCTGATGATATTTATTACGAAGATAGTGTCAAGAAAGTCAAAATTTCAGAAGAAGATAAATCCTTATTTTCGTTTTTGTCCATATTGTGTTGAAAGGCATGGAATTATGAGAGTGCCAATTGCTTCAAAGACGCAAATATGATTCAGAAAGTGTTATTTGGAAAAGATAATTAAATATTTACACAAAATGATTTTAAAAAATTCAATAGCAGCTGTTCTTAAACTAATTGGCACGATCGTGGATAAGTAAGCCTGTTATCCAAAATATACAAACCTTTATTTATGAACGGTGGTTGTTCGAAAAAAAGGGCCACTTAATTGAATAATGGGTCTCCCAAACATTTTGACGTAATAGTTATGCTAAGACAGCTTTTCCATAAGATCCCGACAATCCCTTACGTTAAGGAATTATCGGGATTTTACTTTGGGACAAAAAACTTTGCTCCGAATGCCCTTTTCTGTAAAATGTCAATCAGATAATCCTTGACTGAACGAGTTTTAACCATCAAAAGAGGTGAGATTGATTGCAAAATATATTAGTCGTGGACGATGATTTGGAAATCGTACGGTTAATCTCAATTTATTTACAAAATGAAGGTTTCCAGGTCACATCTGCCCAAAATGGGAAGGGAGCAATTGATACAATCTTTCAAAAAGAAATTGATCTTGTGGTATTGGATATTATGATGCCCGGAATTGACGGAATGGAAGTTCTACGAAATTTGAGGGAAGACTATACCCTCCCAGTCATTATGTTGAGTGCTAAAACAGAGGATATAGACAAAATCAAGGGACTGATGACGGGGGCTGATGACTACATGATTAAACCTTTTAACCCGTTGGAATTAGTAGCCCGGATCAAATCGTTGATTCGCCGCTCCTATCGTTTCAAAGCCCCGGCGGAGTCGTCAGAAAAGGATGTTTTGAATTTGGATGGCTTGCAAATCAATAAGACAGCCCACCATGTAACACATAAAGGCTTCCCCATTTCTCTTACGGTAAAGGAATTTGATATTTTATATCTGCTTGCCAGTCACCGGGGGCGGGTTTTCGCCGCGGAAGAGATTTTCAAGTTGGTCTGGAAGGAAAACTATTTTGCTTCAAACAATACGGTCATGGCACACATCAGCAATTTACGGGAAAAACTTGAGGGCACGCTAGGTTATAATATCATTAAAACAGTGTGGGGGGTTGGATACAAAATTGAAGAATAACAGTCAAAAGAAATTATTGTTGCACACTGTATCCATCTGCATCCTGTCGATTATCACCCTCATCCTTTTTGTTGGTGTCCTTTATGTCTTGCATCATCTTGGCCTGCTCCCCCTATGGGTAAACAAGCAAATCCTTTTATTTCGTATTAATTTCCGACCGGACTTGATTCCCGTATTGTTTACTGTAACTATTTTATTTCTTCTGGTTTTCATGCTCTATCATCTGCTATTAAGCAAACGATGGTTCCGTAACTTTGATCGAATTTCGCAAGGTACAAAAGAAATGGCAAAGGGAAATTTTGATTATAAGATCCCTGTCTATTCAAAAGATGAACTTGGGAAGCTGGCTGCGTATATGAATCAGATATCCGAACAGTTGGAACGGGCATTGAGTGAGGAGCGGAACGCAATTCAAGCCAAAAACGAATTGATTACGAATGTCTCACATGACCTCCGAACACCATTGACTTCGATTATTGGGTATCTCAGATTAATTGATGAGGATCGTTACAAGGACGAAGTGGAGCTTCGCCATTACACCGCGGTTGCCTTTGATAAATCCAAAAGGCTTGAGCGAATGGTCAATGATTTGTTCGAATACACGCGAGTTAATTTTGGCGAGATCCGACTGGACTATTCCGAAATTGATTTGATCGAACTTCTCACACAATGCACAACCCAATTTATTCCTTTACTGAGAGAGATGGATGTCGAGATCGATTCCCAATTTCCTGAGGGCGGCCTGAAAGTTTTGGCGGACGGGGATAAACTGGCACGGGTTTTTGAAAACCTAATCGCAAACGGAATCAAATATGGAAAAGAAGGAAAAAGTATTGATCTGAAAGCCTATAAGGAGGGAACAAATGCCGTTGTCGAGGTGATCAACTATGGCATACCTATCCCACAGGCTGATTTGCCCCACCTTTTTGATCGCTTCTATCGGGTGGAAAAATCTCGATCCACCTTCACGGGAGGTTCGGGACTTGGACTTGCTATTTCAAAAGGAATTGTGGAACGCCATAATGGGAGTATTGAAGCAGCTAGTGCGGACATGAAGACCATTTTTCGTGTGGCGCTTCCATTAAAATAAAACTGGTTTCTTAAAAGGTGTTTTAATCATTCTTTAGGTTTTCTTAAGAAATTCTTTCAAGATACTTGAAAAACAAACCTTATCATAAAACATAGACAGTTATTATAGATAAGGAGAATACGTTATATGAAAGTAAAGACCATTCTGTTGATGATTGCCATTTTATTTGTAACGCTTTGGGCAAGTCAGTCTACACTATTGAAAGATAAGCTGAATCAACTTTTTCCTCCCGAGCCCACTGCAGCGATTTTGATGGATTTTGACAACGGGGAGATTTTATATGAAAAAAATGTCGACCAGCAACTTCCGGTAGCCAGCATGACGAAAATCATGGTGGAATATTTGGTTCTTCAGTCGATTGATCAAAACCAATTATCCTGGCAAAGTAAAGTTCCAATTAGTGATGAAGTTTATACCATCTCAAACAATCCCAACTTTTCCAATGTCCCTTTACAAAAAGGTACATCGTATACGGTAAAGGAGCTTTATCAAGCGATGGCGATTCATTCAGCCAACGGGGCCACGATTGCCCTGGCAGAAAAAATAGGCGGAACAGAAAAGAAATTTGTTGAAAAAATGAATGAAACGGCCAAATCGATGGGACTGGATCATACCCGCTTTGTGAACAGTACAGGGTTGAATAATAGTGATCTGGGTGATTTCTATCCAACAGGATCCCCGTCGGAGGGCAATCGGATGTCAGCCAAGGATGTGGCTCATCTCGCCCAAAAGCTAATCCGAAACTACCCGGAAGTACTTGACGTTTCCGACAAGGCGGTAGCGGTTTTTAATCAGGATGGGAAGAAACCAAATCGTTATTATAGTACCAACTTGATGTTACCGAACAGGGGCTTCCCTGAACTTGAATATCCAGGGGTAGACGGTTTGAAGACGGGATACACAGGAAAAGCAGGTTACGTCTTTACGGGTACTGCGAAACAGTCAAACGAACGCTTGATTTCAGTTGTGATGGGAACGCAGTCTAAACTAGCAAGATTTGAAGAGACTAAAGAATTGTTTGATTATGGATTCGATCAGTTGGCGGAATAGAAAGGGAAAGTCCATTGATGTGGTCGGGTAAAATTATGTCGCAGATGGTGGGGATGTGGAATGAAACGAACGAAATTAATGAACAGCATTATGGTACACGCATTATTTGCCTTGTATGTGTATGCTTTATTCATAACCATTCTGTTCAAATTCGATTCGATTGATATTACTTTTCTCATGTCAAGACTTCAGAGAAATCTGGGAGATCCCAATTATATCTTGGGTCAGTTGCAATCAGGGAATTTTATTCTATTTAAAACCATATCCAATTATTTTCTGACTCCATCTATCCATCATATAATCAATTTAGTTGGTAATATTGTAATATTTATTCCATTTGGATTTTTCATATCTTTATTATCTAAGGCCAAAGAAATTTCATTCATAGGCGTGTCAGCCCAATCCTTGTGTTTAAGTTTATGTTTGGAATGTTTACAAGTCGTTTTTTCTATCGGAAGTTTTGATGTGGATGATCTTGTACTAAACACCTTTGGGGGGCTACTTGGATATGGTGTTTTCAAGTTAATTTATTTTCCGTTAAAAGCCACCTTTACAATAAAGAAAGTGCCAAATTACATGGGTCTCTTGAAAAGAAATTATAAGAAATGAGTGACGAATGGATCTTCCGGAAACGGGCGCGCGCGACAAGTTCCGCTATAAACGCTTTGAAGCGTGAACATGCGGGGAATTTTAATAAATTCTAACGTTACAACGGAGGATGGGAATGACGGAACCATGTTTCCCGGAACCTTCCCGTCAATACTCCTGCATGCGTCATGATTGACAGGTTATGGGGTCTGAAGAACAGGTGGATTCGGCAGAACGAAGGCTGAAGTCACTCCACAAGAGAAGGTATGCCAACGGATATGCCGCACGGCTGAAAAACTGGATAAGGTGAGAATGTTTTCGCGAAAGGGAACTGACGAACTTCCGAATGTACGGGTCTAAAGTTTGGCCATAAGGAAACCTTATGGGTCATCCAACGATGGCGTGAGTGGTGTAGAGTAAAAATGCGCCATCTGAAACACGCTATACCGAACAACAAAGGCGGTATCCAGCTCACAGGCTTAAAGGAAGCACCTACGTCCAGTATGGATAGCTATGTTGTAAGGGATTTGGGAAGCAAGGGACGTTGAAACAAGGACTGTCATCCGAAACGGTACTATAAGGCATATGCTGAAAGGTATTTATCCTTGTGAAGGTAGGGGTACGACCTGTGAATCTTCTGTAATGGAAGTGGAGGAAAAGCCCCAAGTCCAGCGAATGGAACAATGGTTTTCCAAGCGTTTATGGCGCCGATCGGGTAGGAATGTGTGATTTACACAGTGCGAGCTTCAGGCAAGCGTTTTCTGTTTGGGCGATAGTTTTCCTCTTGTCTGAAGTTAACGAGGAACTTATCATCTAGTACATATCGTTAGATTGAGTGTAGAGTGCGGGGAAAACCTGGAGATAATCTCAAAGGCTTACCTATTGCTAACTTTTCCCTAATAAGGATTAGCTCCAACATCGCATATAAGGGACATATTGTGTTTTCATGATGTCTTTTAAAAAGGTTTGCCGCGTTTCGTCACCCTTGTTAAGTTGTGTATACATTTGACCGTCCTTGATAAAAATCACGCGCCCGGAATAACTGGCAGCAACCGGATCGTGGGTGACCATCATAATTGTTTCCTCCCGTGTTTTGTTTAACGTGTTCAATTTATTTAATAGATCAGACGCGGATTTCGAGTCAAGGGCCCCAGTCGGCTCATCCGCAAAAATGATACTCGATTCGTGGATGAACGCACGCGCTGCCGACGTTTCCAAAGCTTTTATGAATTTTCATTGCTTGTAACATCATGTCCTCACTCCTTTGAACTATCACCATCATAAACGTATTCCATCCATTTTTCCTTCAATTTACCGAACAAATGATACTGACATGTGACAATCTTGTCACATGTCAGTAATCGCAACAAATTGATTTTTGTTGGGAAATGTTAATGTAAATGTCGTGCCTTCTCCGACGTTGGATTAGACGCTGATCTCAATGTGTAATGGATTCATCGCATTTTTAACCAAATAGAGCCCCATACCAGAAGAGGCGGTGTCCTGGTGGGCAGTTGTAGAGGTGAAACCGCGGTTAAAAATACGCGGCAAGTCTTTGGCATCAATTCCTCTGCCGTGATCCTCGATGGCGAGCGTTGTGTGCTGTTGTTCACATTCAGCAATTTATTAGGGAAGGAGATAGACTTGGAGATATATACAAAGACTAGAAGGATTTTTATGCGGCCGAACATTTACGCGTAGCATTAAATTTTATATAGCAATAAGAAAGAACCTTGGACTTGCCTAATAGGCATTGTTCAGGGTATGTAGTGATCAGGGCATGAAGCACTTTACTTATAAAAAATTGGAAATGGTGCTTCATGCTTTTCAAATAGATAGGAAACAGGTTATGATTAGTACTCATCATAATAAAAGTCTCTTTTTAAAGATAGAATGAGGTGGGTATGAATGACATCCCAAGTTTATAATAGAAATACAATTGTTGCCTTGTTATTGGCCGGGGCATTTATTTCGATTTTAAATCAGACGACGATGATTACAGCAATCCCGCCGATTATGAACGAAATGCATGTTAGTGCCAATACAGCCCAGTGGTTAACAACTGTGTTTATGCTTGTCAATGGCGTGATGATTCCCGTCACAGCCTTTTTAATTGAACGCTTTACAACGCGTCAGCTCTTTATTTCGGCTATGAGTATTTTTGCTTTAGGAACATTGATTGCCGGGATTGCACCGAACTTTAGCGTTCTTTTATTTGGCCGGATTATTCAGTCAGGCGGTGCCGGGATGATGATGCCGTTGATGCAAACGGTCTTTTTATTAATATATCCGGTTCATAAGCGTGGTGCGGCGATGGGGCTGGTGGGCCTGGTTATTCAATTTGCTCCGGCTATCGGTCCTACAGTCTCCGGTTGGCTGATCAATGCGTATTCCTGGCGTGTCATGTTCTTTGTCATTTTACCTATTGCCCTTTTGCTTATTGGCATTGCAACACGCGCCATGCAAAATGTTACAGAGCTGACCCGTCCGAAAGTCGATATTCCATCTATTATTCTATCTTCGTTTGGTTTTGGAGGATTGCTTTATGGCTTTACCAGTGCAGGAAACTTTGGTTGGGGAAATATTATAACTATTCTTACCTTAACCATAGGTGTGTTTGCTTTGATTGTGTTTATTATAAGACAACTCCGACTTTCCCATCCGATGCTGGAATTCAGGGTATTTAAATATTCTATTTTCACACTGACGACAGGCATTGGAATGCTTGCATTTATGGGGCTGATCGGAATCGAAACGTTGCTCCCGCTTTATATGCAAAATATGCGGGAATTTACGGCGATGGAGTCCGGGTTGGCCATTTTACCCGGGGCGCTGGTCATGGGGTTGATGTCTCCGGTTACTGGACGTATTTTTGATAAGATTGGCGCCAAATGGTTGGCGGTTACGGGGTTAAGCATCATGGCGCTCACGACAGTGCCATTTGCAACCCTGACAGATTCTACTTCATTTGCTTATCTCATTATCTATTACGCGATCCGGATGTTTGGATTGTCCATGGTCATGATGCCCGTGACCACGGCTGGATTGAATCAATTACCTCGAAAGTTAATCGCGCATGGGACAGCGATGAATAACACGTTGCGCCAGGTCTCTGCTTCGATTGGGACTGCAATTCTGGTGACGATCATGACCATGACGGGAGAAGGGGCGAAGCAGGATTCAACCATTTTAAATCCAATGATACATGGCGTGAATGTTGCCTTTATCGTCATCACCGTGCTTTCCGTTGTCGGCGTCATTTTGGCCTTTTTTATAAAGAAAGCCCATCCTCCAGAAGAAGCAGGCGAATGAGCGTGTGTAAAAACCGGTGAGAAAATTTTACTCGATTAGAATAAGATGGTGACAGAGACAGGAGTATGCTTTATCCTGCGTGAACTGAAAAAACGGATGGTGCGTATCAATATATGCTGATGCTATACCAGGGAAATTTGGGAACAATCAGGACATTGAAATCAATCAGCAAGCTTTTATCTGTTAAGAAATTATGTTAAAAAGTTCTTTGCGATTTCCTCATAGAGCTGAATGCTATTGAAGTATTCAGCGACTTCAACATATTCGTCCGGCTGATGGGCAACCGATGTGTCTCCGGGGCCCAATACAATAATGGGGAACGTTTTGGCCGCGTGTGCGAATTGTGAGCTATCTGTATAGCCAGTCATTCCGCCAAGTGTTGTTGTCCCGCCTAAGAATTCAACGGTGTTTTGCACCAACTTAACAAAAGGGTCTTCACTTGAAGTCTTCACAGAAGTTTGGTCGTTCAGTATCCGAATGTCCGTTTTAAGATCAGGGTATTTTTCTTTTACAGACTGTATCACTTGTTCGATTTGTTTGATAATTTGTTTGTGATCCTGGGAAGGGACCGTCCGAATGTCCATGTTTACGAAACATTGGTCCGGGACAACGTTCGTGTTGGAGCCCCCTTCAATGACGTTAATGCTATAGGTTGGTCCACCGAGCATTTCATCTTCCTTGTATTTTAATTCAAATGTGTCTCCTGATAACCTATGGATAATCTCATTCATATGCGTCACGGCATTCGTTCCCATATCCGGCATTGAACCATGAGCCGTTTTACCATATGTCGTAATTTGCGGCCATAACGCTCCTTTGTGGGCGATCTTGATGTGATTTTGCGTTGGTTCCGCGACGATCAGGGCATCCAGCTGTTCAGCATAACCTTTTTTCGTCAGCTGATGGGCACCAACAGCTCCCGCCTCTTCACCAACTGTCGCTAACAAGGTAACCTCGCCTTTTTCCGGAAGGCCTTTTTCTTTCAGCGAAATCATTGCCAGCGCACAGGCAACAAGGCCGCTTTTCATGTCACAGGCTCCGCGCCCATAGATTTTACCGTCCTCTTCTTCGGCTCCAAAAGGATCATGTTGCCATTCAATTTCTCCCGTCGGAACAACGTCCATATGTCCGGTGAGTCCGAGGACAGGGCCGTCTTCTTTACCTTTTAAATGCGCAATTAAATTGGCCCGGTTTTCATCGTATTCAACCAATTCAGTCTCGATACCATGTTCATCGAAGAGGGTTTTTAGCTTTTGAGCAACTTCTGTTTCGTTTCCTGGAGGATTGACGCTTTTAATCTTAATGATGTCTTGTAAAAATGATGTGGCTTGTTCCTGGTTCATGTAATCACCTCTCACATTAGTTTATCCTTTATTTTTCATGTTAACAAAAAATTAGGTGGTATAACCTTCAAGATTTGTATAAATGACAGCCGTAGAATTATAATAAACAAAAAAAGGAAGAGAAGCGCGATGACATGGGAAATTCTTAATATTATCGGGACTATTGCTTTTGCGATTAGTGGTGCTCTTATTGCCATGGAAGAGGATTTTGATATCGTTGGCGTTCTGGTTCTGGGGTTTACAACAGCTTATGGAGGCAGCACCATCCGCAATTTATTAATTGGTATTCCGATTGAATCCGGTCCGATCTGGACACAGGGGGATTTAGTTGTTGCTGTCTTTATCACGATTATTGTTGTCTTTTTAATTCCCGACCGGTGGTGGATTCGATATTGGAATAAATGGGGCATCTTTTTTGATGCGATCGGGTTAGCTTCATTTGCCATACAAGGGGCAATGAGTGCTGTTGGAATTGATGCACCGTTAAGTGCTGTTCTTGTTGCAGCGACCTTGACGGGCTGTGGCGGGGGGATGATCCGGGATGTGTTTGCAGGACGTAAGCCAATGATATTCCGAAAAGAGATTTATGCGCTTTGGGCGACACTTGGCGGTTTAATGATTGGTCTCGGTTTCGTCCAGGGACCGTGGGCAGCAGGTGTGCTGTTTGTCATGATTGTTACATTAAGAATGTGCTCGGTCCGTTTCAAATGGCGATTACCCCGGCATTCCGTATCATCATGACAAAACGAAATCGGGCCGGGACAAAAGTGTTTTTATCAAGCAACAATCCGGATAATGATGTAAAATTCCTTAGAGAAATTTTAGAATCTGTTCAGATTTTTATTTTAAAAGATAAGAAAGTATAAATTTCCGGCTATATGAAGCTCTTTGTCAGCAATAGCCATGTCCAGCTTCGACGTACAGGACGTACTAGTGCCGGCGTTGGCACAGGACGTGCCGAACTTAGCCGGCCAGCGCCCAGCAATAGCAGATCTTTTGGTGGGGCGAGCTTTAGCGCAGCCCCAAACTTCACACTCCTCCACTACGATAAGTCAACATCGGTTCTTCTTGATAAAGGAAGGCCGACTAAGAACGGCCTTGCCGGCCAACGTCGGCATACCCCTGATGCAGGGGCATGTTTCCTTTATCTCATTGCGAAGTGCTCCAGTTTGTACGTTGCTAAACGGGCGCCCCGCGCTTTTCTTAGATGCTATACTTTTGTCCCAATATCTTTATCTAAATAAACCACTAGCAGGCAGCTAACTGTAACTATAAAAGATCATGCCAAAAATTTCGTGGCAATTGCCTTATAAAGGTTAATACTGTCCAGGTATTTATCGATTTCAACGTACTCATCAGGCTGATGGGCGGTTGATGTTTCCCCGGGTCCTAATACAACTATGGGGAATTCGTTCTTAGCATGTATAAATTGAGAACCGTCCGAGTAGGCCGTTATTCCTCCAAGTTCTGCCGATCCATCTACATTCACGACACGTTGTACAAGTTTAACAAAGGAATCTTCAGCAGACGTTTTGACAGGTGACTGATCGTTCAGGATGCGGATTTCAGCATGAAGATCCGGGTATGTCGTCTTAACGGTTTCGATCACCTGTTCCAGTTGCTGGATAATTTGGCTGTGATCCTGAGAAGGGACGGTCCGCATGTCCATATTGATAAAACATTGGTCAGGGACGACATTTGTGTTGGAGCCGCCTTTAATAACATCGATGCTGTAGGTCGGTGCTCCTAATAGCTCATCTTCTTCGTATTGTAATTCAAATTTTTCGCCTAAAATTGCATGGGTAATTTCATTCATATGAACAATGGCGTTTACACCCACCTCGGGCATTGATCCATGAGCCGTTTTGCCGTAAGCAATGATTTGTGGCCAAAGTGCTCCTTTATGGGCGATCTTAATTTCATTTCTTGTAGGTTCTGCGATAATCAGAGCATCCAACGCATCTGCATAGCCTTTTTCTGTCAGCTGTTTCGAACCAACAGCCCCAGCTTCTTCACCAACTGTCGCTAACAGGGTGATCTCACCTTTTTCGGGAAGGCCTTCTTCTTTTAGCGATACCATCGCCAGCGCACAGGCAACGAGGCCGCTTTTCATGTCACAGGCTCCGCGCCCATAGATTTTACCGTCCTCTTCTTCGGCTCCAAAAGGATCATGTTGCCATTCAATTTCTCCCGTCGGAACAACGTCCATATGTCCGGTGAGTCCGAGGACAGGGCCGTCTTCTTTACCTTTTAAATGCGCAATTAAATTGGTCCGGTTTTCGTCGTATTCAACCAATTCAGTCTCGATACCATGTTTATCAAAGAGGGTTTTTAGCTTTTGAGCAACTTCTGTTTCGTTTCCTGGAGGATTGACACTTTTGATTTGAATGATGTCTTGTAAAAATGATGTGGCTTCTTCCTGGTTCATATGTTATCACCTCAAAAGTAGTATATGCCTTTTTTCCATATTAACACATGTGTCATATTCATTTACCAACCACCAAACTATCTTATTGTAATCGTTGAAGTGTGGAAGCCATGAACAGTAATTTCAGAGGCTTTTGCGTGGGACCATCAGCTTGAAATGATAGGAGTCCAGCTTGTCCGGTCACAAAAAATTGCCTCCAGGTGTCGTTTCATGATTTATTATACGGCACTCTTCCAAACCACTTATACCGGCGTATTGAAATAAATCGATACGCCGGTTCTCCAATGTTTTCGGCAAATGGAAGATAAAGTAATAGTGCAAGCGGGGTGGTGACAGGAAGTGAAGCAAGGATTCTGCGCACTGTATAAAATCCTGTCAGCATCTGTTTCTCGTTTGTATACATATAGATCTCATCGTACATATTTTTATAGCCATTAACTCTCTCTTTTATCGATTCATTGACCTCCTGGACAGGATACCATAAAATAGCATTCCTCCAGTCCAGTTTCTTCAGTACCAGCTTTACTGTGCGGCATAAAGGGCATTCGGCATCGAAAAATACAATATGTTTATTCATGTGTTCTTTCTCCTTACTATAAACGATCTTTTTATCTATTTTAAACCGCTTTATGGTTTAAAATTCTGCATAAAGGGTATGTAAAACACGTATAAATGAACTTAGTTTAAATTTACCATTAAATTGGGTCTTAACAAAATGGCATAACAGGTGTAGAATAGACGTCGATTAATAATTCCCTGTTCATGACAGGGTTAAACTTATCCTCTCTGAATTAAAAGAAATACGAACAACGGATGCGAGTAAAAAAATCATCACCAATGGAAGAAACATGGAGTGATAAAAATGGAAAAACTAAAAAACTTAAAATCTGCTAAAATGGGATTTTTCCTGTTAGCATTAATCCTTTTTTGGATGAAAACGTATATTATATATATATCAGAATTTGATTTAGGAGTCAGTAATCTGATGCAGCACTTTTTGCTGTTCATCAATCCTTTGAGTTCGGGATTGATTTTGCTTGGTTTGGCATTATTTTTCAAAGGGAAGCGTTTCGGCATTACGCTACTGATTATTGATTCTTTATTGACGTTGTTTATGTACGCTAACGTTATTTTTTACCGGGAGTTTAATAGCTTCATTACCGTTCAGACACTGATGCAAACTGACAATGCCGGCAGTATCGGAAAAAGCTTTTTTGGATTAGCTGAAGGGCATGATTTCTTGTATGCCCTGGACCTTGTTATCCTGACTGTTCTGTACTTCAAACGGAAGGCCAGCTGGTCCCCGGCATGCTTTAAATTTAAAAAACCTGCATCTGTAATGGTAGCCGGTATACTCGTGTTTGGTGTTAATCTAGGGTTGGCCCAGATTGACCGTCCGCAGCTGCTGGAGCGCGTTTTTGACAACAATTATATTGTCAAATATCTTGGTTTGCCCAATTTTGCCGCGCTGAATACCGTGCAGGCCGTTGAAGTGAGCGCCAAGCGTTCGATGGCTTCAAGTGAAGATATAATGGAAGTGGAAAGCTATACCGACAAAAAATATGCTGAGCCGAACCCTGAGTATTTTGGCAAGGCAGAAGGCAAAAACATTATCAAAATTCATTTGGAGTCTTTCCAGTCATTTTTGATTGATTATAAATTGCACGGAAAAGAAGTAACGCCATTCTTGAATTCACTTGTTCATGATGAGAGCCAGGATTTTACGTACTTTGATAACTTCTTCCATCAGACAGGGCAAGGAAAAACCGCCGATGGAGAATTGCTGATGGATAATTCATTGTACGGCACGCCTCAAGGGGCAGCATTCGTCACGAAAGGAGCGAATACGTATCAGGCACTACCGGGCATTATCGGTCAGAGACAGGACTATACAAGTGCCGTGTTCCATGGCGATGAGGGCTCATTCTGGAATCGGGATAATATTTATAAGCAATTAGGTATAGATAAGTTTTATGATGACGAGTATTACGACATGAGCGAGGATAAAGTCATCAACTATGGTTTGAAGGATAAGCCATTCCTTGAGCAGTCGATGCCATTGCTTGAGGATTTGGACAAAAATGATGGACCGTTCTATGCGCATATGATGACATTGACGCACCATTATCCGTTTGTATTGGATGAAGGAGAAGAATCAATTGAACCTGCCAATACCGGCGATGGCACTGTAGACCGCTATTTCCAGACTGCCCGCTATCTGGATGAGGCGCTGAAGCAATTTTTCGATGACCTGAAGGAAAAGGGCTTGTATGAGGATTCGGTCATCATGATTTACGGTGACCACTATGGCATTTCGGAAAACCATAATAAAGCCATGGGTGACATCATGGGTGAGGAAATCACACCACTGGAAGATGCCAATTTACAGCGCGTTCCGTATATGATTCGCGTGCCAGGTATGGAAGGCCAAGGTATCAATCATGAATTTTCCGGTCAGGCTGATGTCATGCCAACGCTGCTACATTTGTTGGGAATCAACGCCAAAGATTATATTCAATTTGGTACTGATATGTTTTCCGAGGGGCATAAGGGCTTTGTGCCGTTCCGGAACGGCAGCTTTATGACAAAGGATTACAGCTATGTTGAAGGTAACTTCTATGATAATGAGACAGGCGAAGTCATTGAAGAACCGACGGCAAAGATGAAGGAACGCAAGGAACAGGTTCATTATGAATTGAGTCTAAATGATCAAGTGCTTCATGGCGACTTGCTTCGGTTCCATGAGCCTAATAAGAACTGGGAACCTATTGATCCCAGCGACTATCAGTATGGAAAAACCAATGAAGATGAAGATAATGAGAATAAGGATCATGAATCATAACCTCCACTCCACGTGGAGGTTTTCTGTGTGCTCCACTGTGGTACATCCAGGTGGTTCAAATCCACACGATCATTTTTTCCTTTTAAGTGTCGCAACCGAAGCAAGGTTCTCGCGCTGAGGGGCAGGATTGACGGAGGTTCCTTTGTGAAGGGGAATTTTAAAGGTCTGCAGGCAAAGTCCAGCACGGAACAATATGTGAACCGGAGCTGGCGGCGGTGTTGGGTGACCCGCCCTGGGCTTTGACTTTTGGAAGGAATATATGGTACTTCCAAACGAAAGGGTCTGAAAATTCAAGGACAAAGTGAAAGCCGGATGCTGGAAAGCTGCACGTCCGGTTTGAGGAGAGGCCGGAGGGTGGAAATCCTCCTCATACTCTACGGTGTTTTCTCGTTATACATTCCGGGAACGCTGGATGCATAAAGAGCCAGCATCCTGGGAGTTATGATAATATAAGGTTGCAGGTGAATTTCAGATATGTACGGAAAGGTGGATGCAATTGTTAACAAAACCAAATAAATACAGCCAGGTGATAAAGTTGCAACCGTAAGTCCTTCTTCGGGAGAGGCTGGAGATTCGCTTGCGAGGTGGCGCTATGAACAAGGTATCGAGCGATTGAGATCGGTTTTTGGTCTTGAGGCCGTTCCGATGCCGAATAGCTTGCAGGGAACCGATTATCTTTATAAAAATCCACAAGCACGTGCAGAGGATTTGATGACAGCATTTAAGGATCCAAGTATTAAAGGGATTATTGCAAATGTTGGCGGCAAAGATGCTATTCAATTACTGCGATACATCGATTTCAAGGTTATACGTGAAAACCCGAAAATATTCATGGGTTATTCCGACATAACGATCCTTCATTTGATTTGTCATAGGACGGGGATTTCCTCTTATTATGGGCCGAACATTTTGACGGATTTTGCCGAAAACGTTGAGATGGATGCTTATACGATTGATATGGTGAAGCGTGCGCTCTTTTTGAATGAAACGATTGGTGAGATTCGTCCGTCCAACGAATGGGCAGGTGATATTCTGGAATGGGATGAGCGGGATAAGAACGAGCGATACAGGATGCAGCCGAATGCCGGCTATGAATTACTTCAAGGTTCGGACGTTGTGCAGGGCAGATTGATGGGTGGGTGTCTCAATGTGCTGGAGACCGCAAAAGGTACAAATATTTGGCCTGAACCTGGATACTGGGAAGACAGCATTCTATTCTTTGAAATAGCGGGGGATGATCTGGATCCTGAGCTCATTCAATCCTGGCTGCGCAACTATGCTGTCCAGGGTATTCTGCAAAAAGCAAATGGTATGATTTTTGGCAAACCGGAGAACGAGGCGTATTATGAAGCGTATAAAGAAGTCATTCAGCAGGTGATGAAAGAAAACCATTTGGAAGACTTACCGGTTCTTTACAACTTGAATTTCGGTCATACGAAGCCAAAAATAGTATTGCCATATGGCGTGATGGCAGAGATTAATTGCAGCAGAAAAACGTTTTCAATTTTAGAAAATGGTGTCGTGTGACAGGCATTTTTCATACATATTTTTATAGGGGTTAACCTGCTCTTTAATTGAATCACTTACTTCATGGACAGGGTACCAAAGAATGGCGTCATTCCAGTCTTTTCAGTACCGCCTTCACTGTATGGCATAATGGTCATTCCAGCATCGAAAAATACAATATGTTTATTTATTTAATTTTTTCCACCCCGCATTTTTTCTTTTACAGGATTTTTTTACCTGCTTTATAGTTAAATTTTTGTAAAAAGGAATGTGTAATCCAGTATAAAAGACCTTAGTTTAAATTCCCATAAAATTAGATCTTAACAAAATGGCGTTTCAGGTGTAGAATAAACTTTGATTATAAATTCCCTGCATACTATTGGGCCAAAATTGCCGGATTTAAGGGAATATGAACAGCTGACACGAATAGATATAAATCAGAATCATGTGGCTTTCCGTGACGGTGGCTTCATGACGGAGGACTACAGTTATGTCAAAGGGAAATTTTATGATAATGATACAGGGGAAGTCATGGAAGAACCGACGGACAAAATGAAGGAACGGAAGGAACAGGTCCATTACGAACTTAGTCTGAATGATGAAGTGCTGAATGGTGACCTGCTGCGTTTCTATGAACCTAATGAGGACTGGGAGCCAGTTGACCCGGGTGATTACCAGTATGGAAAGTCTGAAGAAGAGGACGAAAATAATTAATGAAAAAGCCTCCACTGAAGACGTAACGGGTTCAGTTCCAAGAGAGAATAAAGCTAATACCAAAGTGAAACCACATTAACTGGTATTCTTTTCACTTGTAAATTAACAATATAAATAGCAAACAAAAACGCTCAGAATATATCTGAGCGTTTTTAAATCGTTATAAATGTTATAATTTATTTTTCCTCCTCCACAATCGCGCCCGTTTGCTTAACTCTCAAGACTTCTTTAACAGTAACTTGGCTACCATCAGATGGGCAGGGACTCATCCCAAGGTAAAAACCCGTACAAACCCTCTGTTATTTTTTGGAAGTATGTTTCCATAATCCCCACCCGCCCTCATCTTTGTAATCGATACCTTTTCCTATTCCATTATGACATACTTACACACATCATTCTCCACTTTCACAGAAAAACACTTCAAGATTGTGTCAAACTACTTTTAAATTTTGGCTTGACATTTATAGACTACAACTGTAGTATTGGACTACAGTTGTAGTCGTGGAGTTAATAAGGAGGTTTAAAATGCTTTCAAATAACGGTTGGTAAATGGAGTAACAAATATGAGCAATTCAATCTAATAGAGAGAAGGTACCAATATGAGAAAAACAAGCCCATACAAAATCGGTATGCACCTGTTTACACTGTCCATAACGCTGCTGTTACTAACAATACTTACCGCATGCGGAAATGCAGATAATAAGACAGATACATCATCCGACAAGGAGAATGAATCAAAGCAAACGATCAATAAGGATGAAAAGTTTCTACAGCTTGAAAATGAGTTTGATGCCCAACTCGGTGTCTATGCAATGGATACAGGGACGAGTCAAACCATCGAATACCGACCGAATGAACGTTTTGCCTATTCATCCACCTTCAAACCTTTGGCTGCATCAATCTTGCTTAAGCAAAACAACATAGAAGATCTTGAAAAAGTCGTTACGTACACCAATAATGATTTGGTTACTTATTCTCCGGTTACTGAAAAACATGTGGATACCGGATTGACGCTGTTGGAAATAAGTGAAGCAGCCATCCGGAAAAGTGACAACACTGCGGGGAATCTTCTACTTGAGGCGATTGGAGGTCCTGATAAATTTGAGCAAGCCTTACGTGACATTGGCGATGACGTTACCCATCCTGAACGATACGAAACCGAATTGAATGAATTCACACCGGGGAATAATCGTGATACAAGCACACCGAGAGCTATGGCCACCAATCTGAAGAAGATCGCCCTTAGTGACTTTCTGCCAGATGATAAGCGTGAATTGCTTATCGACTGGATGACAGGCAATGAATCAGGAGATCCATTAATACGTGCAGGCGCACCTGAAAAGTGGACAGTTGTTGATAAAAGCGGAGCCGGAACCTACGGAACAAGAAATGACATTGCCATTGTATGGCCCCCGAAAAAAGAACCAATCGTCATTGCAATTATGTCCCGGCACGATACAGAGGATGCCGAATATGATGATTCACTGATTGCAAAGGCTGCCGAAATCACACTGAACGCTTTTAAATAAGAAAATCCGGATCACACATGTCAGTCAGGGACGGCATGTGTGACCCTTCTTTTTTTGCATTTCTTTCCATGGCGACAAAATGGACGCGAGTGGTAAAATAAAGGTACTTTGAGAAATAGCTTCGCGATTAAGGAGATAAAGAAATGTCTGTCCTCCATCTGGCTGTTAGTATATTCATATCTTCTATCATGATCATCGTTATCATGCTGATCCGAAAGATTTTTAAGAACCAATTGTCATCCAAATGGAAATATAATCTCTGGTTCCTGTTACTAATCGCTTTACTATTACCTTATATTCCAACCCAATTATTGAACTTCGGAGATAAGTTCACGTGGAACGGGAACCAAAACAGTAATCCGTTACCATCCGTTACCACAACCGAAAACCCTAGATCATGGGAAAATGGAAATTGGATGCACGATTTTTCAACATCCGTTAACCGAATTGATTTGACATTTTTGAATCACGTTTTAACCATCATATGGATTGCAGGCATGCTCGTGATGATTGCTCTCTCCATTCACGCATGGATAAAACTGCGACAAATCAAAAAGTCCATAATCCTGCTCACGAATAGCGAGGTTCTATCATTATTCGAACAGTGCAAACAACTGCTGAATGTATCACGACCACTGGTGTTGGGAGAATCGCCACTGATCAAATCACCATTGACGTTCGGGATATTTAAAACCTATATAGTCTTGCCGAGTCATGCTGAAACGTGGCTGTCCATGGATGAAATAAAATACATTTTGCTGCATGAATTACATCACTATAAATATAAAGACATTGCCACAAATTATCTGATCGTCTTATTCCAGATTTTATACTGGTTTAATCCATTGATCTGGATGGCGTTCAGGGAAATGCGGTTGGACCGAGAAATCGCGTGTGACAGTGCTGTCCTAAATACATTGGATCAATACCAGCATGCAGCATACGGAAACACGATTATTATGTTTGCGGATAAATCCTATCTTCCAAGGCATTTCTCAATGGTTAACCAAATCGCTAGTTCAAAAAAACAATTAAAAAAACGGATTGAACGTATTGCAGCCTTTAGATCTGAAACAAAGCTGCTAAAACTGAAAAGCATCCTGATTTTTATATTTCTTGTCGGGGTTGTCGTGAGTCAGATACCAATTGTTTCTGCAATGCCTTATGGTGATGACAGGATTGATTTCGACAGTAATCATACAATGTATGAGGATTTAAGCGCATTTTTCAGTGGATATGAAGGTAGCTTTGTACTTTACGATTTGCAGGAGGAACAATACAATATCTATAATAATTAAGGAAAGAATTGCAGTTGAGCCAGAAAAAAACAGAACATCTTTTCAGTTCTGTTTTTTAGGTTCAATTGCAATTTTTCCTATTGAACAATAGTCGCAAACCCACTTTTCTATCATT